>CAWEFK010000025.1:0-78709 GCA_963808315.1 uncultured Actinomycetes bacterium
GCAGGGTCCGCTGTCGCCCGGCAGGCCACTAGACACCTTGTGACCTGCCGTCCCCTGTCGGGTGGCCGGATTTGAACTCCCGGCCTCTTCGTCCCGGACGAGGGCAACGCCGAGTTGAGCCGCAGCCTTGATCGTCCGGTCATTGTGGACCGTATGCGACAACGAGGACTTTAGCGCTCACGACACGTGAGCTTTCATTGAACTCGGTCCGGGCACTCGTTGCGTTAGATACGGTCACCTGGGCTGAGGCGGGCGTGAGCGTTGTGCGCCCAGGCGATGCCGCGTTGCTCGGTGTACTCGCGGACCATGTCGTAGGTCTTCCAGCCCGTGATGTGCATGAGATCGTCGGTGGACCCGCCCGCCGCGAGCCAGCTGTCCGCGAACGACCGGCGGAACCTGTGCGGGTGGACGTTCTGAATTCCCGCCTGCGCTCCCCGGCGCCCCACCATGTCGCGGATACCGGAGTCCGTCATGCGCGCCGTGTTGTGCCCCTGGACGCCGAGCCAGAGCCAGGGCGACGATGTTTGTGAGTGCCGTGCCCGCGCTCGTATGTACTTGCCCAGCGCCGCAGCCGACTTCTTGCCGATCGGCACCCAGGTCTCGTCTCCGCCCTTCAGGCGGATACGGAGCCGCCGCTGGGCCAGGAAGACGTCGTTCGCGGACTCGTCGTCCGGGTCGTACCGCAGCCCGGCCAGGCCGGACACCCGCAGCCCCGTGTCGATGAAGACGCGCATGATCGCGGTGTCGCGACGATCCACGAACGTCGCGCCCGAGCACGTCTTCAGGAGCCGTGTCAGCTCCTCCTCGATGAAGAACGACTTCGCCTTCTTGGTGACCTTCGGGGCTTGCACGCGGTCCATGGGGTTCGGGTTCTCGCGCTCGCCCTCGCTGGCGAACCAGCCGAAGAACACCCGGATGTTACGGAAGTGGACCGCCGCGGACGCGGCCGACGTGCGCTGTTCCTCGGCGAGCAGGAACGCGCGGATGTGCGAGGCGTCGACGTCTTCGACCGAAGCGGGCATGTCCTGGTCCGCGAGGAACCGGCAGAACGCCCGGACGGAGTCGGTATACGAGCGGACGGTACGAGAACTCTTGGCCGCGGCGTCGAGTGCCAGCTGCCATGAGGCGATGAACGTACTGAGCGCAGGTCCGGACTTAGCGGCGGCGCGGCGCGCCCGGTTACGTCGCGCTTCGCGCATGCTGGTCACGGATGAGCTGGCCTCGGATGACATGGGTTCCTCCCCGGTCACCGGTGCGACCGCGCCCGCCATGCCCTACCCTTGATGGGTAGGCACGACTGTGATGGGCGACGAATCAGACGCTCTATCCACGCTGTGCTTATGTGCTCTCGCAGCAGCTACCTGCGAAACTGCAGGTAGGACAACTCAAGACCCGCGCTCGTAGCTCAACGGATAGAGCATCTGACTACGGATCAGAAGGTTGGGGGTTCGAGTCCCTCCGAGCGCGCCACACCTGACCTGCACCGGAGCCTAGCGGCTTGGTCCATCGGACGCGGCGGCAGCAAGATCAACTGCACAAAGATGCACACCCGGCCTCATGACGGCCTGCCGGTCTCGTAGATCGCGGCCAGGGCGTCACGCCCGGCGGCGAGGTCGTCGGGGTTGGCGTGCACGTACTGGCTCATGGTGAAAGCCCCGGAGTAGTGCCCGGCCCATGCAGCGATAATCGACACCGGGACGCCTGCCTTCTCCATCAGCGACAGCGCCGTATGCCTGGACTCGTGCAGCCGGATCCGCCGGACACCGGCCCGCTTCGCCACCCGGTGGAACTCATCGGAGTACCACTCCGGGTGCACCGGCCGGCCCAGCTCGTCGGTGACCACGTACCCGGACGCCTCGTAGCCAGGCGCCGCGGCCGCGCCCTCGGCCATCTGCCGCTTGCGCAGCTCGTCGAGCGCGCCCACCACCGTGTCATCGAGCGGCAGGACCCGGACCGAGTTGCGGCTCTTCGGCGTCTTCTCGATGATCTCCCCGGCCACCAGGACCCGGTTCCGCGTCACCGTCAGAGTCTTGGCCCTGCGGTCGTAGCCATCCCAGCGGAGGCCGGTGACCTCACCGCGGCGCAGCCCGTACAGCGACAGCCGCCACGCCGCATGCAGCCGGTCGCTGGCCGCCTCGGCCAGGAACGCGTGTACCTCGTCCCGTGTCCAGGTCTGCCGCTCGGAACTCGCCAACTGGGGCCGCTTCACGTGCTCGACCGGGTTCCGGACGAGCCGCCCGTCCGCCACGGCCATCGCGAACGCGGCTTGCAGCCTGCCCAGAGCGAGGATGACGCTGCGCGGCCCGAGCCCGGTGCCCGCCTTCCCGCCAATCTTGCGGCCCTCGCGCAGCATGAAGTCGCGCAGGTCTTCCACGTCGCGTCGAGTAACCTCCTGCTGCTTGCGATGCCCGAGCTGGTCCCGGGCGCAGCGCAGCGCGTCGGTGTATGAGCGGGCGGTCGCCGCCTCCTTCTCGAACGTCGCAGACCGCAGGTAGTCAGCGATCAGCTCGTCGACCGTCTCTTTGCTCGGCCGGACGTAAGTGCCCTGCCGCCGCCCGCTGACGATCCGCGCGAGTTCGGCCGTCGCGTCGCCCTTCCGCTCGAACGTCTGGCGCTCCTGGATCCGCTTGCCGTCCGGTCCGCGGCCGGTGTCCACCCGGAACCAGTACCGGCGGCTCCCGTCGGGCAAGGTATAAGACTGGATCTTCGGCATCCGAGCCCTCCTCAGCCAGCTCCACGCGAGTCCGGCTCCCATCGCCTAGGTTCACCACGCGCCGGGTCTGCGTGCGCGTCGTGGCGTCGGCAGCGTCCGGGGTGGCCGCGAACTCGACGTCGCCCAGCTTGCGGAGCACGTCGAGGTCAGCCGGCGGCCGGGCCGTGCCGCGGAATACGATCAGCCGTCCGCCTGGCAGTGTCGCCACTGGCGGGGTACCGGGCGGCGGGAGTATCAGCACGTCGACCGGCACGTTGAGTGCGACGCTCAGCCCGATGAGTTCCTCGACGGTGACCTTCCGGCCTCCTGGCCGCTCGGCCTCGGTAACGGTCTGCCGTACCCACCGGAAACCGAGGTCGGACATGCGGGCAGCTAGATCTGCCTGACTGAGACTGCGCCGCTCTCGCTCCGCCGCTACGTTCCGTGCGACTAGGTCACGGTAGGGGACAGGTTCCGGCATCTGCTCAGCATGCATGATTTTCTTGCGATGCGCAAGGTATGAGCTTGCACGGGACTTGCGCTAGGAGTACAGTCCTGATGCTAGAGGCAAGAAAAACTAGCCGTTGGCAAGAAAGGATTGCCGAATGCAGAGCACCGTTAAAACACTGCGTGAGCTGTTGATGGAGCGCGGCCTGACGCTCGACGCCGTAGCCGTACTTGGCGGCGTCGACCCGTCTACTGTCAGCAGGATCGTCAGCGGCCACAACCGGGCACGCCCTGAAACTATCGTGCGCCTCAGCCGCGGCCTGGGCATCTCAGCCCGGCGCTTCCAGGGGATCTGCGATGCGAGCTGGCTGGCTGCGCATCCTGACGGCGGCGGCCAGGCTGGATCATGAGCGCCCTAGCCGGAGCGCCGACCCTGCCGGAAATCCGGAGTTGGCCAGCAACATGCGATCCGGATCAGGCGGCTCTTGCGCTCGGCGTCAGCCGGTCAACCGTCTACGAAACTCTCCGCCGTGGCGACTTCCCTGGACGCGCGATACGGGTCGGCGGCCGGTGGCGGGTGATCACCGCGAGCCTGGTCGACCTGCTGGAAGGGAAATGAAGCGGGCCGCCCCTTGCCCGAGGCGGCCCGCTAAAAACTCACGACCAATCCCATCCTAGGACGCCCGCATGTCCAGTGTAGAACAGTCACCGGCCAGCCGCCGGGACGTTGAGTCGTGACTCGCAAGTCACCACCCGAGCCGCCCGAGGACCTCGGTCTCACGGTCCTGACGCCTAACGAGTGGCTGCCGATCTGGGATCGAGTGATCACCTCGACGCCCACTAAAGCCGTCGGCTACGCCGCCGCCACCCGATTTGCAGGCTGGGGAGACGGCGCCGAGATCCGCCCCGGCAACGTCATCCTGGCCAAGATCTGCGGTTGCTCCACCAAGTCAGTCGAGCGGGCGTTCATCTGGATGCGGGACAAGGGCCTGGTGTGGCGCTATCACAAGGGAGCCTGCCAGGGCGATGCTGACGTCTACCGGCTCACCATGCCGGAGGACGCCTTCAGCCGCATCCCGCTCCTGACTCTGAAATGGGACTACCCGCCCGACACAGGGTCTGGTGCAGACACACAGTCCGGTGCAGACGCAGAGTCGGCACCTAACCGGGCCGCCGACAGATGACCCCTGCTCACATGCCTGTGGAAAACCGTCCCGGAACGCAGCATCCGGACGCCTCGCTGACACCCGACGCAGAGTCTGCACCCGACTCTGTGTCGCTGACACCCGACTGTGAGTCGGGACCACACCGGACAGGGAGTCTGCCTACCTCTGTAGGGAACCTCCGCAGAGACCTCTCCACCCACGCAAATACATCTCCTGCTACGGCCGGTGTGGAAGGAGAGGGGCCGGGGGCGCGCAAGAAACCGGTTCCTGTGGATTACGCCGATCACCTCAAGCCGGAGCGCGTCGCGTGACGCGGGATGCATGGCTGCGGCAGCTTCACGAACGCCCCGACCGACCGCAGGGCCGCCAACGGCGCCAGCTCGACGTGCTCGTCGCCCTGGCCGACCAGCTCGACTCGGAGACCGGCAAGGGCTCCGTGTCCCTACTGGAGCTGGCGTCGGCCGCGGGTGTCAGCGAGCGCACAGTCAGGCGCGCGATCGGCTGGGCTACGACGTCCGGCCTGCTGGAGCGGACTAGCCGCGGTCACCGTCTCGGCGACGACACGACCGCCCCGTCCGGCTGGCAGTTGCTCGGCCAGAGCGAACCTCAACCGGCCAACTCGGAACCTCAACCGGACAGCTCACTGGCTCTACAGGTCAGCTCGCAACCTCAACCGGCCAACTCGGCAGAGGTGCCGAAGGCGCGCCCAGCCGGCCGACGCAGCACATCTACGTCGAAGCCCGTAAAGGCCGACATCGCCAAGTTCCGCGCCTGGGCAGCCAAGCAGCCGGGGTGCCACCACGGACACCCCGGCGGCGACCAGACCGACCCAGCCGGGACCGTCCTGTGTCCGCTCTGCCGCCGAGAACAGGAGACGTCATCATGACCGTCCGCCGCGCCCGCCACTATCCGACGCCGACGCCGGCCGCCGAACTGCTGGCCGCCGAGCGCTGCGACCACGGCGAGATCATCGGCCGCTGCGCCCTGTGCCGCGTGGCTGCCGAGCCGCCAGCCGACCAGACCGTGACCACGCCGACCGAGACGCGACCCCGACCGCCCGTGGCCGACGAAGCCGACCAGGCCGCTACCCCGGCCGCCGCTGTGGTCGAAGACGACGACCAAGACCCGCGTAGCACCCCGTGGTGGACCTGGTGAGCAGCGACAACGAGTGGACACGACGGGCCCGCCGCGTCCAGGCCGAGCGTGCGGCAGCGATGCGCCGTCACCCGGCCAGCGGGCCGGCCCAGCCCGGCCGCCAGCTGCCCGCCGATGCGGCCAACCCAACCATGAAGGAGAACACGATGCCCGACCCCGCCGACGACCACCGCACTCAGCTCCACGCACTGCTGGCCCAGGCCGACGACTACGCGATCGCGCTCGACGAGATCGCCCACGACAACCCCCGCCGCCTGCTCGACGTGGCCCGCCAGATGATCCACTGGCACGCCCAGGTAGCCACCGTCCTGCTGGGCATCGTCGGCACCCCCGAGGCCCACCGCGGCGTGATCGTCGCCGGTGCCCTCACCACCATGGCCGAGGCCGCCACCCTCACCCACGCCAAGCCAGTCAGCCAGTGGGAGCACGCCGCCCGCATTATCGAGCAGCAGGCGACGGAGCCGGACCCATCGGACTGTCCCCAGACGCCGAACCCATGGGACTGTCCCCGACCCGAGCCGGAACGCTGATGGCCAGGAAGCGACAGGCGAAGCGCTGCACCGGGCACCGCACCGACGGGCAGCCGTGCGAGGCGTGGGCGATGCGGGGAACGACCGTGTGCGGCGCGCATGGCGGCCGGGCGCCGCAGGTCCGGGCCGCAGCGACGGAACGGCTCGCGCTCGACGCCGCGAACCGGCTAGCGCTGCCGGTCGAGACCACGGCCGCCCAGGCGCTCCAGGACGGTCTAGCCCGCGCGAACGGCGAGGTCCTTTACCTGGCCGACCGGGTGGCCCAGATCCCTGAAGGGGAGCTGACGTGGCGGCTGGCGAGGCGCCGGACCAGGATTCAGCAGGAGCCCGGCGGTATGCCCGGCAACCCGCAGATCGAGGTGACGCACGAGGAGCGGCGCCACGCGCTGTGGGTGGCGTACACCGACGCGATCGCACGGAGGACGGCGATCGCGGCAGAGATGGCCCGCCTCGGGATCGAGGAGCGGCGCGTCGCGATCGACGAACGCACCGGAGACCTGTTCCGGCTGGCGATCGAGGGGATGCTGACCGAATTCAAGGTGCTGTGGAATCTGACGCCGGTACAGCTGGCGCAGTCGGGGCCGGTGATCGTCCGGAACCTGCGCCGCATCGACGCGATCGAGTCCGGGGAGAATCAGCCCGGATGAGTGTTCCCGAATTCGGCTTGCACATTACACAACGGTTGTGTAATGTCGAGTGTGTAAGAGTTACACACTCTCCGGAAGGCTCCTCATGCGCATGAACATCTCCGTCCCCGACGACCTCGCAACGGCGGTCCGCGAGCTGGAGCTGCCTATCTCGGCCATCTGCCAGCACGCCCTGCGCTCTGAGGTCGTGAAGGCCCGAGCAGTCGCCCAGGGAGGCAGCATGCAGGAGATCACCATCGAAGTCGGCGACCCAATCCTGACGCAGGGCTTCACGGGCTACTGGCTCGTCGAGCCGAGCCGCGATGAAACCCGCACCGCCGAGGAAGGCTACGACGCCGGCGCGTACTGGGGCGTTGCCCTGACGAAGCGCGGCCGGATCGCCGTCTACACCGCGCACCGCAACGAGCGCTGGCCGGCCAGCCTGAACGACTACGACAGTCTCGACCAGGCCGCCGGGCATGTGCCCGCGGACATCCTCGCGCGCGCTGCGGCCGAGCTGGGCGAGACCCGGGTGCTCTGGCGCGACATCTGACGGTGTAAAGAAGGCCGTCACGGTCAAACCGGCCCGATGAGCTGCGGCGATGGCAATTTTAATTCTGCTAAACAATGGCTCAATGAATGGCTGTCTAATAGAATGTGAATATGAAATCAATGCCAGCCACAAGGGCGGGCAGACCCAAAAGGAGCGCGGAATGGCTATGACAACGGACATCACATACGGCACGCCGGTCAACCTGGAGCTGAGCGGCGCGTACGTCGACCTCGGCGTCGAGCAGCGGGACGGCCAGCTGGTCATTCGCCTCGTCGTCGATGACGACGACGGCGCCACCAACCTGGCCCTCAGCCCGGAGCAGGCCGGACTACTGGCCGACGTGCTCAAGGGTTTGGCCGAGATCCGAACGTGCGGGTGATGGCCGGCCACTTGGCAGTCCCGGCCACCACCCAGACCCAACCCCCGGAAGAGGAAAGGATCAAGATGTACTCTACCGATCGCACCGCGCCTGACCCGCCTTACGACGTGTACGCCCGACTGGAGGACCCGATGGGAGTCCTCGCCATCGGTCTCGGCCAGTGGGAAGACCGCGACGACAGCAAGCCGCAGCCGGAGGTGCGCCGGGCCGCGAACACCGCCATGGATGCTATCGACGGCATGCTCCGCGAGCTGCACACGATGCGCGCCCGGCTGGTGTCCGAGATCCGTACCTCCGACGACGCCACCGACGCCCGAGTGGACGCGATGCTGGGAGCGGCCAAGGCCGTCGGCACCACCGGAGCCGACCAGTGACCGCCCCGAACCTGCCCCGGCTGGTGACGTGCAGCTGGACGGCCTACCGCCGCAGGTACGGGACGGCGGTGCGGATCTCGCTCGGCGTGCCGCGTATCAAGCTGCCGGACCCCAGGTACACCGACCGCGCCCACTACATCTACGTGGCCGAGCTGGCGCCGCGCCGCGCCTACTGGGACGCTCCCGACTTCGACGAGCGCTACCTCGCGCAGGTGGCCCAGTTCGCCGACGACATCGACGCCAAGCTCAGCGCGATCGAGCCGGAGAACGGCGCGCTGTGCCTGCTGTGCTGGGAAAAGCAGGTCACCGGGCCTGAGCAGTGCCACCGACGTCTCGCCGCGGCCTTCCTGAGCGAGCGGTACGGCGTAGAGATCCCAGAGATGGACGCGGCGCCGGGCGTCTGCCGGTAATGCTGTGAAACCCCGCCCGGCTGGCAGGCCGCGCATGTGAGAGCTCGTCTTGGTCCACACCCCGGGGTGACTCCTCTGACGTAGGCGCCGCGTTCCGGGACGGACCCCCGGTTATGTCCACCAGATAGCGACAGAAGGCTCGAACTGGCCGTAATCAACGACGGCAAGAATGGCGACGTGGAGTTGTGGGAGAAATGGCGACGCGACCTTTATGACCTGCGATAAGGTGACATACCCGGCGCTTTCGGGATCTCTCCTAGGGGAATTCCGAGTAGCGTAGAAACGCTTTCTTGAATTCGTAGAGAAAAGGAGACTGGGATGCCCTCTCCCGTCACCACGACCGAACTCCCGACTGCCGGGAGGGTCAAGACCGGGCCCTTCCGCGTCAACCTGCCCGACGGTACCGACGTCGACTTCGACTGTGAAGTGCAAGATGGTCAGCGCCTGGTCGGCGTGAAGTTCGTCTACGACGGGAAACCCGTAAAGCTGCTCGTGAGCCCGGTCCGGGCCGCTGGCTGTATCGCCGGCATCATGCAACAGGGAGGAGCCGACGACCTGGCCGCCGCGTTCCGCCGAGCCGCCCAGCAAGCCATGCGGCTGCGTATACCCCGACGACGTCAGCCTGGCCTCGGGACCGCCACCGCGCGGACCGCCGGTCAGCTCGCTGCCGAACACGCCCGCAAACTGACCGCGGCCGCGGCCGGAGGACCGGCCGCTGTTGCCGAGCTGCTCGGCTGCCCCGGCGACGTCGACGCCATGTACCAAGCGGCATTCCATGCTGCCGTGAACCGGATCCACGGCCTGCTCGCGGTCATCGAGCGACTGGCCCAGCCCGGCGACGGGCTGAAGGAATGGTCAAATGCCGACGAGCTATGTATCTGGCTCGGCGTCGCGAAGGAGGCGCTCCACTCGTGGAACACGACCGGACGAGGTCCACGGCGGCACCGGCTCGGAAAAGAAAACCGATACCGTCGCGGTGATGTGGAGAAATGGCTGGTCACGCGAGCGATCGCGGCGGCCCGGATGAACCTCAGATCCTGAACCGCCAGCCGCCTGGCAGAGTGCCCTGGCCGCGAGCACCACGGCCAGGGCACTGAACTGCCGGCCCGGCGCGCGCCGGGCTAGGACCCGTCAGGCTCCGGCCTGTCCGGCCACCCGCCTTGCCGGTAACCCGAGAGTCGTAGTCCACCCGCTGCCTAGGACTTGTGCAACCGTGCAACCGTGCTATCGTCAGTGGCATGGCTGATGAACAGGCGGTTACCTTCCGGCTACCGAAAGAGCTGCACCGGCGCCTTCGCCGCGTGGCCTTCGAGCTGGAGGTGTCAATGGTCGCCATCGCCATCGAGGGCATCGAGGCGCGCGTTGCCGAGCTGGAAGCGCAACCGCCCCCCAAAGCCATGGACGGCCCGCCCGGATAACTGAAGCGCCCCCACCGCGATGTTGGAGCATCGCGGCGGGGACTTGATCGCAACCCCCTGCGTACACAGGAGATGGACCCGATGAGTACCGTACCGAACCCTGGCGGCCCGGAGCTGGGCGCCCAGCGCAGAGCGGCCGCGGCCGTTCATGCCGACTTCCATGCGGCGCTGACCGATTACCAGGTCGGCGGCCCGGAGCCCGATTACGCGAGCTGGGCGCTGCGCCTGGCGCAGCACCTCGGCTCTCTCCTCGGCGCGCTCGGCGGTGACCCGGCGAGCCGCGGCGCTGCACCAGCTGAGGAAATGAGCGTCCGCGAGCTGCGGGGCGCCCTGGCCGACGTGATCAACGCGGCCGGGATGCGCGGCCAGGTCACCTTCGTGACCAGCCGCGGCCGCCGCGTCGCCGCGGTGGTTTCCGTGGCCGTCGCCGAGGGGGCCCGGTGAGTACCGGCGCGCGGCGCATTCTTACCCGCACCTGCATAGCGGTGTCCGCCGTCATCCTGGCGGCGCTCGCCATCTCACCGGCACTCGACCGGCGCGCCCCGCTCGGCGGCCTGGGCATCTACGCCGCCGCGGCCGTCTCCGTCGTGGCCGGCCTGGTGTACCTGCGCAGGCCGCGGCGCCCCGATGATGACGAGTGGGACGCAGACGACTGCCAGTGCCAGACAAGCAGGACCTGCTACCTGCACGCCCCCGCCGTGCCCGGAGAGGATGGTGCCCCGTGAGCACCGCGTCGATCCCCGACTTCACCCCCGGCCAGGTCCGCGTCGCGTGCGATGCGTTCACTGGCGCGCTCGACGCCGTCGATGCGGGCTTCGCCGCTTACCGCGAGATGGTCGAGCGGTTCCGTGAGACCGGCACGTTCGCGGTCGACGACGAGACGCGCGCCAAGATCGAGGCGGCGATGCCCAGCGACCCCGCGATGGCAACCTTGGACGCGCTCGACGCGCTCGCGGTCGGGTTTCTCAAGCTCCCTCACGTCAGGACCATCCGCCGGATAGCAGGTGATCCCCGGTGACCGCCCCGCTTGCCGTGGTCGTCGTCGTCATCGTGTCGGCGTACGCGCGGCTCAACGCCGTGGTGCTCGGCCAGTCCGTCTCGGTGCCCGTGATCGGCCTCGTCGCCGTCGCTGTGGTGCTCGCGCTGGCTGTGCTGCTGCTGGCCATCGTCCGGTCAATGGCCCGCGACGGCTGGCATGGTGTGCGGCCGCGGATGGTGGCCTGGTGAACGGCGAGAGGCTGCGGCGCGGTTCCATGTGGCTGCTGGCGTCCGGTGTCGCTGCGATCGCCGCGATCGTGTCGTACTCCCACATCTATGACCTCGGCCGTGTCCACGGCGGTACGGGCACGGCCGCGCGGCTGCTGCCGCTGTCGGTCGACATGCTCATCCTCGTTGGGGAGCTGATGCTGCTGCACGAGGACGACGGCCGGGACAGCCGGTTCTGGCTCGGGTGGGCGCTGGTGTGGTCGGGCATCCTGGCCACGCTCGCCGCGAACGTCACCTACGGCGCTCAGTTCGGCATCGAGGGCGCGATCATCTGGGGCTGGCCCGCGTACTCGTTCATCATGGCGGCCGCGGGCATGGTGGCGATCGTCAAGCGAGGCAGCGGCGGGGCGCTCCGTACGGGCCGTACGGACGGTGAGGGCGCCAGCGGCCAGGAGGACGACGAAGGCCAGGCGCCGCCGCCCGCGCGTGAGGCTATCGTCGCTGACCTGGCCGAGCAGATCCGCAACGCGATCGCGTGGGGCGAGAAATGGCAGCCGGACTACCCGGGGCTAATGGCCGCGACTGGCTACCAGCGGTCGTGGTGCGAGAAAGCCGTACGGGAGGCCCGTACGGTCGCGTTCCTCACCTCGACGGGAGGCCGGGCGACCGCTAGCGCCAACGGCCACGCGCCGTAAGAGAACCGAATAAGTCCCCGGGCCGGGGCCACCGACCAAAGTAAGCACCCGGCCCGGGTTTCTACTCCCGAAGGAGCGAATCCATCATGGCCGAGCAGCCGTTTGATGACCACCCCGTCGACGAGCCGGACTCTGCCGCCGAGATCGCGGTCGAACCTGACAATGCGATCGAGGGGACGGTCGTCCTGTTCCCCGGCGCCGCGCCGCCGCCCGCCCCGCGCAAGGCCAAGTTCGGCGAGGTCGCTGAGCTTCGCCCGATCCTGCCCGAGCACCTCCGCACGGTGGCAGCTGCCCGCAAGCACTACGGATGGCACGCCAAGCGCGCCCGGCACCATTCCCTCTACCACCTCGTCAGGCTGCCGAGCCGGGCAGCGAACACGGTCAGGTGGGCCGCGCTTGGGCTGCTCAAGCTCGGCTGGATAGAGCTCAACTGGTGGTGGGTAACCGAGCAGACCTACCTCCGCTCGCAGGCCGTCCGCGACAACGACCCGCGCACGTGGGAGTCGCTCCACAAGCACGCCATCAAGCGGCGGGCGTTCCGCGGCTCCGTGCTCGGCGTCCAGAGGTCGCCGTTGCCCTGCTCATCGGCTGCGGGCTCGCGTTCGCGCCGTGGTGGGCATGGGTGGCCGCCGCCCTGGGCGTGCTGCCCACGCTCGCGTGGTTCGGCCGGCCCGATGACAAGCCGATACTCACCTCGGCCAGCGTGCCCGTGGCGTACGAGACGCTGTCGTTCGAGGTGGTCGTGCGCGCCTTGGAAGGACTGCGCATCGCGGGCATCAACCAGGCACTCGGCAAGGACCGGGCGAACGCCATCGTGCTCATCGACCCGATCCAGCGCGACGGGCAGGGCTGGCTGGCCCGGCTCGACCTGCCGTTCGGCGTGACCGCTGGCGAGGTGTCAGAGAAGCGCGAGAAACTCGCCAGCGGACTGCGGCGCCAGCTCGGCACGGTGTGGCCGGAGACGATCCACAAGCGCCATCCTGGCGCCCTCGCGCTGTACGTCGGCGACGAGGACATGACAAGGCGGATCAGCCCGCGTGGCCGCTGGCGGCGCGGCACGGCCGACGTGTTCGCGCCGCGGGTGTTCGGCACCGACCCGCGGGCCCGGACCATACCGTCACGCTCATGTTCGCGTCGGTCATCATCGGCGCGATCCCCCGCATGGGCAAGACGTTCCTGCTGCGCCTGCTGCTGCTGATCTGCGCCCTTGACCTGCGGGTAGAGATCCACGCCTACGACTTCAAGGGAACAGGTGACCTCAAGCCCATCGCCGCAGGTCGCGCACCGATACCGGGCCGGTGACGAGCCCGAAGACATCGACTACATGGTCGCCGACATCCGCGCCCTGCGCACCGAGCTGCGCCGCCGCACGAAGGTAATCCGCAACATGGATGAGACCGCTGCCCGGAGAACAAGGTCACGCCCGAGCTGGCCAGCGACCCGAAACTCGGCCTGCATCCGATCGCCGTGGCGGTCGACGAGTGCCAGATCGGATTCGAGCACCCGGAATACGGCAAGGAACTCATCGCCATCAGCACCGACCTGGTTAAGCGCGGGCCCGCGCTCGGCATCATGCTGATGCTCGCTACCCAGCGGCCGGACGCGCAGTCGATCCCAACGGGCATCAGCGCGAACGCCGTGCTGCGGATGTGCCTCAAGGTGATGGGCCAGGTCGAGAACGACATGGTGCTCGGCACGTCGATGTACAAGAACGGCATCAGGGCTACCATGTTCAGCCGCGACGACAAGGGCGTGTTCTACTTCGCGGGCGAGGGACTCAGCCCGGCCATCGTCCGCGGCTACGGGTTCGACATGCCCGCATCCAAGGTCATCGTCGCCCGCGCCCGCACCATGCGCGAGGCGGCCGGCCGGCTGACCGGGTACGCGCTCGGCGAAGACGCCGACGTCGAGGTGCGGTCGATCGCCGAGGACGTGCTGCTCGTATTCCGCGACGATGCCCGGCTGTACCTGACCACGATCGCCGCGCGGCTCGCCGAGTCCATCCCGGCCGCCTACGCGGACATCACGGCCGACGCCGTGGCGAGCCAGCTCCGCAACCTCGGGGTCGAACTCCAAGAAGGTCCGCGAGCCCGGCGGGGTGCCGCTGGCCGGGTTTGAGCGGGCCGCCATCATCCCGCTGATAGGCGGTCCCGATGTCTAGCCGTGCCGGGACACTGTGTTCCGCTAGCGGAACACTCGCTGACCTGCGGTTTCCCGGTTTGCCGGAACACCCGGAACGCGGGCATGACCGCGCTGACCTGCGATGTTCCGCAGAACCGGCGTTCCGGCCGGATCGGCGCTCGCAGTACCCCCGGGGGGCCGGGGATGAGAGGGACCGATGTTGCGGAACAGACCGCGGCTAGCCATCACCTGCGGGCGGTGCGGGAAGCCACGCGAAGGCATCCGGCATGTGTGCGTGTCCAACAGCAAGCGGTCGGCCACGGTCAAGCCGTCGATCAGCTTCGGCAAGTGCCCGTCGTGCAAGAAGGCCGTCGGCAACCCGCTCACGCACGTCTGCGCGCCGCGCTCGGACTTCAAGGCCCGCAAGTCCAAGGCCGCGAAGCTGGAGAAGGCCCGCGAGCGGGAGAAGGCCCGCAAGAAGCGGCAGGCCGAGCAGCACCCTTTCGAGTCCTGCCGCGACGACCAGTGCAAGCGCCCGCTGTGCGTGGCGTACAGGACCGGCTGGCACGAAGGGGAAGCGGCCGGCCTTGGTGCCGGCTACGAGTCGGGGTTCGCCGCTGGCCTGGCGTCGTGCCCAGGACCTCACAACGGATAGGTGGTGACCCGTGCTGGTCATGGTGATGGAACGCGTTCTGGTCGTGCTCGGGCTGCTGCTCGGCTATGCCGTGCTCTGCGCCGTCAAGCCCAAGAAGGACTGCCGCAGGTGCAACGGATGGGGCAGCCGCAAGAAGCGGATGCGCGCCGCCCGTTCGGCCTGCGGGAAGTGCGGCGCGACCGGGCGGCAGTTCCGGCCCGGTGCCCGGTTCGTGCACAACCTCATCGGCCTGGCCGTCGAGGCCGTCCGTGAGCACGTCGAGCGACGGGAGGCTGACTGATGAGCAAATGTCCGGGCCTGCATTGCCCCGGCTGCGGTGACGGTGACGGCGCGGTGGTGCTGTACGGCGGCGGGGCCGTCGTGGTGGCCATCCTGGCTGTCGAGTGGATCGCGTCTCACGCGTGGGAGTTGCTCGCCGTCACGGCCGCGTGCGGCACCCTGGCCGTCGCTGCCGTCGTCTGGCTGATCCGCAGGCAGGAACGCCGGGAGGCGGTGGCCGCGGTCGAGCGGCCCTATCTGATCGAGCGGGACGTGCCTCCGGCGGTGGACCCGGCCGGCCATCGGGCCATCGGGCCATCGGTCATCAACCTGAACTTCTACGGCGTGCCCGCGACCCAGCGGGCCGAGATCATCCGCAGCGCCATCGAGAGGAACCCTTCATGATCACCATCGCCGTCATCGCCGGCATCGTCTACCTGGCTTTCCACCTGGGATCCGGCCACACCCACCACCGCTACGCCAAGGCTCACGGGCTGCGGCCGAATTTCTACTGGTCCTCGGTGCGCGGGCCGTACGCCAGCGTCCGGCTGCCCGGCGGGTTCAGGGTCGGGCACCGGCTGTAGGCGACGGGGGGCCTTGGCCGGCGCCCGTCGGCCAAGGCCACCGGCGACGGGTACCGCAGAAAGGTAGGCATTTTCTGCGGTAACACGATCAGTGACCAGGGACGGAACCGGGCCGGGACGACCCCGACTCAGGGTGAATTTCTGCGATAGGGAACGGGAGGGCACCATCATGGGCACCGTCACCGCGCTGGCCCGCGGCGAGTCGGCCACCATCAGCGACGCCTCGGACGCCTACCTCGCCACGCTGGCCGGCCCGGAAAGCGCCGGGACCCGCCGCGTGTACTCCGGCGTGCTCCGCGCGCTGCTTGAGGAGTTCGGCGCGGACACTGACGCCGCCGCGCTCAGGCCGCGGCCCGTCGCCGCCTGGTTCGCATCCCGGTGGGGCGATCGGTCGCCATCGCGGTGGAACACCGCGCTCGACGCGCTCCGCTCGGCCGCCCGGTACTGGGCTGACCAAGGATGGGTCCAGGAGGACCCGGCACGGCTGCTGCGCCGCCGGCGGAAAGCCCCGGACCGGTCTCGTGCCCTGTCCCGGGCAGACGTCGAGCGGCTGCTCACCCGCGATGACATCGCGATCCGCGAGCGAACCCTATGGCGCCTGCTGTACGAAACCGCGGCGAGGTCAGCTGAAGTGCTGCGCCTGGACGTCGAGGACCTGGACCTGCCGAACCGGCGGGTGAAGGTGCGCCGGAAGGGCGGCGCGATCGACGTGATCGTGTGGCAGACCGGAACCGCCAGGCTGCTGCCGCGGCTGCTGAAAGGCCGCAAGACCGGTCCGGTGTTCCTGACAGACCGCCGGGCCCGCGTGGAGCTGCCGCCGGGCGACATCGACCAGGTGAGCGGCCGGGCGCGGCTGTCCTACCGGCAGGCCGAGGACCTGTTCAAGGCAGCGTCCGGCGGCGCGACCCTGCACCAGCTGCGGCACAGCGCGCTGACCCACGACGCCGAGAACGGGGCCAGCACGCCCATGCTGATGGCGAAGTCCGGGCACACATCGGTCACGTCGCTGGCAAGGTACGCGCGGCCATCGGCCGAAGCGTTGGCCAGGTGGCAGGAACAGCACGACCCGGCGCGTAGGAGATTAGGAACGTCACCGGGCCCGACCTGGTCGCGCTCGGCAAGTCGCGGACCCGGACGGCCAACGAGTAGGCCACAATTGGCCCGTGTTCAGCATCAGGGAGTGGTGGTCCAACGCACAGCGCGCCGAAGCGCAGAAGGTCGCAGCGGCGGCCGAGGCTGCACGCCGGAACGACGCCGCGATGGTCAACCACCTGCGCGGCCTGACCGATGACGAACTGATCGCCGCAGCCGAGGCTCGGACGAGCATGTCGCATCCGTACTACGAGATGGAAATGCAGCGCCGGCTGAAGGACACCACCCTGACCCAGATCGCCGAGAGCAGGAAGGGACGGATCTGGGGGGCGTGGGGTACGGCGGTAATGGCGCTGCTGGTCATCGTCGGGATCGCGCTAACCGTGGTGCTGATCAAGCATGGCTAGGTCTCGCGCGTCAGGCTGTCCAGCCTTGCCAGGTACGCGCGGCTGTCTGCCGAGGCCCTGGCGCGGTGGCAGGAGCGGAACGACCCGGGCGCGGCGGCGATGAGCGGACGGACGATCTGGAAGTCAAGGTGATCGAAAGCGAGTTGCGGATGATTGCTCAGCCTGCGAAGACCAGTGACCCACCCGTAACGCTTGGACCTCATGCTTCGACCTCTGGCGGGCTCGGAGGATTGACCAGCGTAAAGACTGTGTGACACTAGGCATGTGACCGAGCAGCAGATCCCAGCTATGGTGCATGTGCAAGCTGTCTGGGAGGACGTCGAGCACATGCCTGTGCTAGCCGCTAACCAGTTCCTGATGCAGATCTCACCAATCGAGCCCGGAGACACTCCATCGGATGTCGTTCTCACAGTCGGCTACCTGTCGCCGCCGGTGCTCTTCGGAACGCCAGAAGAGCAGCAGGCGGCTGCTGCTGCGCTTGAGCGCGTGAGCGTCCGGCCAGTCGCCCGTTTTATCATTCCCATCAAGAAGGCCGCAGAGTTCGCAGGGGCGGTCCAGGACTTGCTTCAGCGTGTAGAAGCTGGAAGTCCGCAGCCATGACGGTTCTGACCTTCCAGACGGCAACCCTTGGCGGCACGGCGCAGGCTGATGTTCCTGTCATTAGCGGCCCGCAATCGGCCCGCCAACTCGATCTGCAGATCTGGACAAGCGTCACCACCGAAGAAGCGCCCCGCCGCCCGCGTGGAATGTCTAGCCTGATCGTGTTCCCGGGATTGCGCCAGGCCTTGAATGTCCGCATCTACGAGAGCGCTGAAGATGTGGCCGTGGAAGATCCCGCGACCGGAGTGTTCGGCGCCGGCGACGACCTGGATACAGCCATCCGGGACTTCCAGGCCGCGCTCCAGGATCACCTCGATGTGCTGGCCAACGAAGATGCCCTTGCCCCGCCCCTGCAGCGTCAGCTGGAAATCCTGCGGAGCTACTTCGACCTCCCCTGACAACGACTGGACGATAGCGTGCCGAGATCGGCAAAGGCTCGTGTGGTGAAGGCTGCCCTGCTCGAAAAGGGAATGGCTCCGGACGAGAACCATCACACCATGCTGCGGAAGAAAGTCGACGGCGTCACCACGCTCGTCACCCGTATGTCCCATGATGACAGGGAAATCCGGGGTAACCTCATCGGTCTCATGGCGCGCCAGTGCTGCCTGAAGGCTCCTGAGTTCTGGGATCTGATCGACTGCCCGCTCAGCGAGGAGGCTTGGGACAAGCTAGTCAGGGAGCGCTGCGCCGACGGGCGGAATCCGTTCATCGGCCACTAGGCCGCAAGCTGACGGCGTGCCTCATGCAGCGCCCGCGGCCCGCCGGCGCTGGGCGGCGGGCCATCCTTCCTTCACCACTACGGGCAGCGGCTCGACAGCAAGGACTACCTGGACCAGTGCCGCACCTGGCCATCCCACCCGGGGGACGAGGAGTGGCGGCGTAAAGTACGGCGAGCCTATAACCGCAGAGTAACGATGTTCTTACCCAGGGCAACCATGGGTGTACTCTCCGCGTCTTCTGAGGGCCTCGCGCCAGCGTGGCCACGACCGGAGAGGGATTCCATGTCACACGATCAGGGCCCCCATAGACCCGAGTACCCGCAAGGCCAGCCATGGCCGCAAGGCCAGCCATGGCCGCAAGGCCAGCAGCCTTATCCGCAGCAGGGCCAGCCGCCCTACCAGCAGTACGGGCCGCCGGCCTGGCCGGCCTTACCTCGGTCCGTCCTACCCGGGCCCAGGCGGCCCGCCGCCGCGGCGGAAGCGGCACACGGTCCGAAACGTATTCGCGGGTATCGGGGCCCTGGTCGTGCTCATTGTGGTCATCGCCAGCGTGGCCGGAAATAAAGGCAGTACGCCGCCCGCGGCAAGCAGCTCGGCCCCGGCCAGTCCCGCCGCGGTGCAGGCGACGCACAGCGCCAGGGCGGTCGCGGCGCGGACCGTAGCGACCTTCACCGGATCCGGTATCCAGAACACGGCGAAGTTCACGGTCACCGCCACGTGGAAGCTGGTGTACAGCTTCAACTGCTCGGCGTTCGGCGGATCCGGTAATTTCCAGGTCGACGAGGACGGCGGATCCGACTTCAGCGGCGTGTCGGTCAACGACCTGGCGGCGAGCAAGAGCGCGTCGACGTGGGCGTACAACGACAGCGGAACGCACTACCTGGCGGTCAACTCCGAATGCTCCTGGAAACTCAAGGTCGTCGACGAGCCCTAGGACCCGCACCCGATGATGACGCGGCCCGGATCCGTCCGGCGGGTCGCCCGCCATCGCTGCGGCGGCGACACCCGTGAGACACGGACTGTCGGGCGTCGGCATCGCGAGCACGGCAGCGTGAAGAAGACCTCGCTGCGGCCAAGGCCGCAGGATACTGCACCAGCAGCTAAGCCCCTTGGCAAGACGATGCCCCGCCGGTTTACCCGGCGGGGCATCGTATGCGCGTCGACGCAACCTGCTAGCCTTACACGGTAACGCCAGCGCAGAGGCTTGGTATCTGCGACTCCTTCGGGCCGATTCGCGCCCCCCGCAAATCCTGTCCCGGGCATTCTCATGCCCATCCTGTCCCGGGGCATTCTCATGCCCATGTCCGTGAGGAGTACCCATGACTACCACCGTCACCTGGGAAAGCTGGTCGGCCGCCGAACACCGCTGGAAGGCCCGGCATCCCATCGCCGCCCGCAGTAAGGGATGGCACCAGCGCATGCTTGCCGAGATTAGCGGGCAGCTCGGCGGGGCGCGGCGCCCGGCGCCGCCGGTCCACGACTACGACCTGGAGAGGTCCGAATGCCAGCACTGCGAGGTGGAGCTCATCCAGGGCTCGTGTGACGAGGCACCTTTCGCCGATGTGGAGATGTGCCCCAATTGCGGCAGGTGTCATCACCGCGACTGGTGGCACGGTTAGCGCCCGCGCCAGTAGGAACAAGACGATGCCCCGCCGGTCGAGGACCTGGCGGGGCATCGCACGCTTGGTACGCGCACGGCTATCGTAGCGTCTCCGGCTGCCCCTCGACACGGACAAAGCTCTCGGTCCTGGCCGTGCTCGTGATCACGAACCCAGGCGGCAGCAGGGGCCACGGCAGGCGGCCAGATGACCGCCCCGACGTGCTCCTGTGCGGCATGAAGACCACCACTCGGTCAACGAGGCCACGGTCGAGGAACGCCTGGGCCGCCTCGTGGCCGCCGTCCAGCAGTAGCCGGCGGACACCGCCGTCGTACAGGGCCCGCGCGGCCTCGGTCGCGGCCGTGCCGGGCGGCAGCTGGCCGAGCATGAGGATGCCGCCGCCATGGCTGCCCGGGATGGCCTCGCGTGCGCTGCCGTCCACGCCTAGGACCGCGTCTGCGTTCAGCCGCAGCCCGCGCGCCTCACTCGTGTCCGCAGGCAGCGCCTCGACCCCGCCGCCGGTGAGTACGTACGGCCACGTGATGACGGGCCGGTGCATCGCGAGGGCGGCCAGCCAGCCCCCGAGCACGATCCGCGCTTCGCCTCCAGTACCCCTGTTTCCACGTCCACTCCTGCGCGGCGCAACTCCGCGATACCACCCTCGCCGCGTGAAGTCGGGTCAATGACGGCGACCACGACGCGGCTGACCCCGGCATCGATCAGGGTCTGGCGGCACGGCGGCGTGCGACCCTCGTGGTTGCACGGCTCCAGGGTGACTACGGCGGTCGCGCCCGCTGCGTGCGGACCGGCCGCGGCCAGGGCCAGGGCTTCGGCGTGCGCTTCGCCTTTGCGCTCGTGGTATCCCTCGCCGACGATCCGGCCGGCAGAATCGAGCAGGACACAGCCGACCGGCGGGTTCGGGCTCGTCGTGCCGAGCCCGGCAGCGGACAGGGCGATGGCGCGCCGCATCGCGGCAACCTCGGCAGGAAGAGGCCATCAGGCGCCGCGGGTCTCGGCGAGGACCTCATGGAGCCCGCGACGGCGTCGATGACGCGGTAGCGAGGCGAGCGCGGTCGCGACCGGTATCACCATGCTGACGATTCTCTCCGACCCGGCATCGCGGGCGACGTCGAGGGCCTGCACGGCTACCGTAGCCGCTTCGCCGGGCTCACCGAGGGCGGCGAGTGCGGTGGCAAGGGCGCTGAGCGCGACCCCGCGGTCGCGCCGGTAGACGGGCGGGAGAGCCCGGACCGCGCTGTCGAGTGCGGCCCTGGCCTTCGCCGGGCGGCCGAGCTGGAGCCAGCACCGGCCGCGCTGCATCTCCACGTAGGCGGGGGTGCAGAACGAGCCGTGGCCGCCGGAGGCATCGCCGGGGTCGTCGGGGGACGCGGCGCGTTCGAATGCCTGGTCCAGTGCGGTCAGGCATGCGGCTTCAGCGCCGTCGAGCGCGTGGGCGTGCGCTTCCTGCTGGAGGATGGCCGCTAGCATCGGGCCCGGCAGGTCCCTGCCTTCCCGGCGTGCGGCGGCGGCCAGGCCCGCGACCGCGGCGGCGTCGCCGTCGGCGGCGGCGTGCTCACCGCGGCGGTACAGCACCCACGACATCATCAGCCGGTCACCCGCTTCCAGCGCCCATTCCATCGACCGGCCTGTCCAGTAGCGGGATCCGGTCAGGTCGCCGGAGTCCTCGTGCAGCCACGCGGCTGACTCGGCGTACCGCGCAGCGAGCTGCAAGACCTGGTGCCGGGCCGGCGGCCGCACGGTGCGCAGGAGAGCCTCGACCACGACGAGCTGGTCACGGACGCCCCGGAGGGCGTGCCGCGGCCCGAGGAGGTTGTCTGTCCGGACCAGGACGTGCCACTGGTCGTCCAGCAGGTGGATCAGCTCATCAAGCTGCGCCGGCCGACAGCGTGTCCAGGCGCGACCGGGCCAGCGTCCCGTGCATTCCGCGGCGGTGCCGCGGGCGGCCAGCTCGGTGGCGCGCCTCCGGTCCCGAGGCCGGCGCGCGGTAGAGCAGCTCGTACCGCTCGGACAGGTCGTGGTCGCCGCGTTCCCACGCGTAGATCATCCGGGCTCAGACCGGCCGGGGCGGCGACCGTGACGCCGGCTTCGCGGGCAGCACGACGGAGCTGCCGTGCCACTTCCGGCACGTCCCATCCGCGCGACCTGCGCCATTCGCGCAGCATCGCGCCGCTAATCCGGGCATCGCGCGTACCTTCGCGTCGCCGTTGCCCAGGGAGCGCGTGCTCCAGGTGCTCCCTGACATGCTCCTCCTTGTCACTATCGCACAACCATCCGTGTCTTGTGGACTGACTTCACCACGTTGGTACGCGATGGTGAGGGAGGCGTCCGTCATGAAGCGGGCGGCAAAATCCAGTTTTGGCTGTGCAGCGCCACCAGGTGGTGGCCGGTGAGGTTCCGCGACGACAAGCCCGGGGACCTGGACCGGGCCCGCGTCGCCGTTGCGGACTGGCGCCGCCAGAACCCGGCGGGTACCGACGAGGAACTGGTCGGGACTCTAGGCCACCAGTTCCACCGGGACTACGGCGTGGTGCTCCGCGCGGCGCTGTTCGCGGTGGATAGGCGCCGGGCCCGCGAAGAGACCAGCATCACCACCACTGTCCTGGATGGGGGCGGTGATGACAGGTAGCCACGTGCGCCCGGTGTGTCCCGCGTTCCGACTGGTGCCGGACGAACCCGATCAGGTGCTGCGGCTGCGGGAGTTCCGCGCAACGTACCCGGAAGTGATCATCGGCGAGGGTGAGTTCGGCACTTGGCAGGCCCGCATCCCCGAGGACAACGGCGAGACCGTGACCACGCGTCATACGCTGAAGGCTCTCCTGGACAGGCTCGACTCCCTCATCGACGCCGTAGCTGGCGGCCCGTCGCCCGGGCAGGGAGTCTAGGAAGCCAGCGCGACGGCGTCCCGCCCTCAGTACTCCGCCGCCGCGCTTGGTCCGCGCCGGGCGGCTGAGGGGGGGCCTCCGGCCGCCCGGCGCGGCGCCCACAGCGCCGGACGTGATGTCGGCGGCCTGGTGGCGTAGCCCGGCTTAGTCGCCGCCGACAATTATGCTTTTACGCAGTGCAGAGCACTGTTCTACAGAACGTGGAGGATCGGGAACTCCCTACGGGGCTGCGCGGGTCGCCCGGCCCGCAACCCAGGTACACGCCGGTGACGCCCACCCGGCATGAGCCGCACGTCCCGCGTGCGGTCCCTGGAGGGTTCCCGTGTCCCGAACTGTCACCCGCGTCGCCGGTGACCTCAACGACCCCGAGTTCCGCCGCGAACGCGCTAGCGAGGTGCTGCTGTCTGAGCCCAGCGCTGTGCGGATGGCCCTCCTCCTGAACTCCTACCTCCACGAAAGGGAGAAACGTAACGGTCAGGGGCCCGATGAGGGGGTCCGCCAGGCTGCTGCTGAACTCGCGACCGGCGTGCCGTATGCCGCGGTGAAGCTGCCGTCGCTGCTGGGGGCCGCTGGCCCGCAAGTAGCAGCCGCCGTGAAAGCCCACGTCAAAGGTTCGGCCGCAAGCCAGACGGCCAGCCGTCCGGTGTTCCTGCGATCCTCAGAAGCGGCACGAGCCGTCGGAGTAAGCGGCCAGGCCATCCGGGCGGCCATCGCAAGCGGCCTCCTCACAGCGACAAAGAGCAGGATCACGGGCGAGTGGCAGATCGACCCCGGCGACCTGCAGAAGTGGGAGGCGCGCCGTGCCGCGTGACCGGTTCGTTCGAGCTGACGGGCAGACCCTGCAGACCCTGCAAACAGCGCAGGTCATCATGGACGCGGTGCGTTCCGCGTACCAGGCAGTGCCGGGCGCGATGCTGGTCTCCAGCGTTTCGCTGAATCCCCTGGAAGTGGTCGTCATCGACGGTCTGTCCGGCAGCTACTACATGGTGCCGGTGACGACCGGCGCCGACGGCAGCTTCAACTTCGGGGCACCGATCGCGACCCACGGCCCGGTGTCGCCGAGTGTCCCGGCCCCGGCGGCCGGGCCGAATGCCAGCCGCGGGCTGCCTGCCCGTGATCAGCAGCGGATCGCGGGTGCGATCGCCCGCGGCGCGGTTATGCCCGAAGGGGGCGCGTTCTGGGCGGCCCGCGCCGCCGCAGGCCACGACATCGCCATCCTCGATCACCTGGCGCCGCTGGTCATCCCTGGGGCGGGCAAGGTGGCCGCTGCGGCGTCCCCCGGGGGCGACGACTACACGCGGCTGTTCGGCTCGCCTTCGTCAGAGTCAGCGGAAGACGGTCCCGAGTATCGGGCGATGTACGGAACGCCCGAGGAGGGCCAGCGGGCGGCGGACGCCCGGGAAGTCGCCGCAAAGAACGCCATCGCGGCACTGGGCGACGACCAGGTGTATGACCGGATGTTCGGCAAGGTCAGCGCCGCAGCGCCGCCAGTCGCGGTTTCGGCCAGCGGGCCTACAGGTCAGCACGGCCGAGGGGAAGCCGGGACGCGACGGTACCGAGTGCACGACCGGCGCGTGAGTCTCCGGGTCCCGCAAGCCTCTGACGACCCGGCAGCCAGCGCGGAGTCAGCCAAGACCTCCTGGCGGCTAATTGACTTGCGCGGTGGGGACTTGGTGCCAGCGGATGCACACCCGGACGACATCAAGCGCCTGCTCCACGAGAAGAACCAGCTCGGGTGGCCGCGGATCAAGCCGTGCTCCTGATCGTGGCTGGCCCTGGCGCTGGTCGAGGGGTCCTTACTGCGGACGGCCGACACCTGTCCCGCCCTTGGCCTGCGCCGGGCCAGCCATCCCCTTTCGCCGTCACCGGCAAGAATTGGCGCCCAGGCGCCCCTGAGGCGGTGATGACATGGCGCTAGGAGCTGCGCTCGCGCAAGCTTTTGTGCGCCTTTTAGCTCCGCGTAGATAGCTCCCAGGTCGCCGCGGACACCTCGAAAGGCATCGAGGAAGGCGCCGGCACAGCCGACGCCGAAGGGGCCGGGGAGAGGGCCGGGGAACGGTACTCCTCCGGGTTCAACAAGGCGTTCAAAGCCGCGATGATCGGCGCGCTCGCCATCGCCGCGATCGGGGCTGCGTCGCTGAAGTCTGGGATCGACTTCCAGACGATGATGACGAAGATCCAGACGCAGGCTGGGGCCAGTAAAGCGCAGGTCGCGCAGCTGTCCACGGCGGTGCTGAAGCTCGCGCCGTCGACCGAGCAGGGTCCGCAGCAGCTCGCTGAAGCGCTCTACCATCTGAAGTCCGTCGGCCTGGACAACGTCGACGCGATGAAAGCCCTCAAGGTCGCGTCGGACCTCGCCGCGGTCGGCGGCGCGAACCTGGAAGAGACCACCAACGCCATCGCAGGGGCGTGGCGGTCCGGGATCAAAGGCGCGCAGAGTTTCGGGCAGGCCGCCGCGACGGTCAACGCGATCATCGGCGCCGGCAACATGAAAATGCAGGATTTCGTCAACGCGATGGGACCGGCATCCTCCCGGCCGCCAGGACGTTCGGGGTGTCCCTGACCGGCGTCGGATCAGCGATCGCCCTGATGACAGACGAAAGCATCCCCGCTGAGGTCGCCGCGAACCGGCTCCGGATGACGCATCTCGCTGCTCGGCGCCCCGTCCCAGAAGGCGGCTAAGCAGCTCGCGGGCATCGGCTTGTCCAGCACGGCGCTTGCCCAGGAGATGCGCAGTCCTGCGGGTCTCGTCGGCGCGGTCGCCCTGCTGAAGAAACACCTGGACGACAGCGGCTTGTCGGCGGTGCAGCAGGCGCAGGTGCTGTCCCGCGCGTTCGGCGGCGGCCAGTCGTCCTCCGCGATCATGACGCTGGTCAACAACCTCAGCGTCCTGCAGAAGAAGCAGGAACAGATCACCAAGTCGATGGGGGGGTACGGCGCGGCGGTCGCTGCGCAGCGGCAGACCGTCCAGGCGCAGCTAGACATCCTCCGGTCCTCCGTGGAGACGATCGGTGTCCGTATGGGCCTGGCGCTGCTCCCGCCGTTCATCAAGCTCGTTCGCTACCTCGCCGCCGACGTCATCCCTGGCATCCTCAAAATCGGGGGGATCCTCGGGGGGGTGCTGAGGAACCCGTTCGGCGGGGCGTTCCTGGCCGGCCTGGTCGCCGCGGCGGTCGCCATCGCAGGGATCGTCAAGCTGATGAAGGTCTGGGAGGGCATCACGGCCCTGCTCGACGCCGAAGAGGGCATCGCGGCCATGCTCGGCCCGGTCGGCCTAACCATCGTCGCTGTCGCTGCCCTGGCGGCCGGGATCGCGGTGCTGTGGGAGCGCAGCTCGACCTTCCGCAAGATCGTCGAGGGCGCGTTCCGCGCAGTCGAGACCGCCGCTAAAGACGTGTGGAACTGGATCAAGGGTCACTGGAAGCTGCTCGCCGTCATCCTGCTCGCCCCGTTCGCCCCCGTGATCGCAGCCGGGTACGCCCTGTACAAGCTGGTTGAGATCGTCATCCACGTATTCGACTCGATCAAGAACGCCATAACCGGCGGATTTGACGGCTGGTGGAAATCTCACGGGAAAGAACTGGAGGAGGTCTGGCACGCTGTCTGGTCCACCATCTCAGCCATTTTCAGGTACGAGTGGGGACCGATCGCCGCCTTGGCAAAGGGTGGCCTTCAAGCGCTTGCCGACGTTTTCAAGGTCGAGATGGAGATCGTCTCCACGATATGGCGGATCGGCTGGGGTGCACTGTCCGCGGTCGTCCGGGCCGTGTGGGATGTGATCTCAGGTGCCGTGAAAGCCGCATGGGCGGTCATCGCCGGAGTTGTGAAGATCGGGGTCGCCGGAGTCGAGTCCGTTATCAAGATCGCCTGGGATTTGATCGTCGGTATTTTCACCGTCGCCCTCGACCTGGTGACCGGGCACTGGTCCAAAGCGTGGACCGACATGCAGAACACCGTCACGCAGGTGTGGAACGCGATCAAGGAATTCCTGTCCGCCGCGTGGTCCGCGATCGAGCAGGCGGCGGTGGCCTGGTGGAACGCGATGATCGGCGGGGTGAAATCCGGCGCGGAAGACCTGATCGGCTACGTCCGCACGATTCCCGGCATGATCCTCGCGGCCCTCGGCGACGTCGGCCATTTGCTGTGGAACGCGGGCGTCTCCATCATCAAGGGGCTGATCGGCGGGATCACCTCCATGATCGGTTCTATAGGTCATGCCATCGGGAACGTCGTGTCGACGATCAAGTCGTTCCTCCCGTTCTCCCCCGCGAAGCAAGGCCCGCTGTCCGGCGCCGGCGACCCGTACTATTCGGGTTTGTCGATCGGCAAGAAGATCGCCGCTGGTATCACCGCGTCGCTACCCGCGATCAAATCAGCGGTCAAGGGGTCGGTGGGTGAGATCAATTCGGCGCTGGCCAAGGCCGCGACCGAGAAAGCGTCAGGCACTACGGGCCTGGCCGGGCTGGACGCGCACGAGAAGTCGCTTGAGAAGGAACGGGCCAAAGAAGAATCCCAGATCCAGAAGCTGATCGCCGAGCGGGCCAAGGAATACGCGGCTAGCCATAAGGGGTCAGAAGCCCTCCGTAAGGAGCAGGAAGCGGAGATCCAATCCCTGGAGAAGCTGCGGAAAGAGCAGGAGAGCGGGACTAACGGGGTTAAGCAAACCGAGAAGGTCATCGAGACCCTTAAGAAGTCGATGACCGAACTGAAAGACACCACTGACAAGCTGAAAACCGCGCTCGAAAAGGCAACCAAGGCCGCCGCTAAGGCCGCCTCCGCCAGCAGTAGTAGTGCCGATGACACCAGTAGCGCCGATTCGAGCAGCAGCAGTGACGCGCCACCTGACTGGACCAACTTCGGCCAGTGGATGGCGGCGACCGCCGGGCCTGGCCAGGGCGCTGGTGACGGGGGTAGCTGGCGTGGCTACCCGGGGCCGCTCAGCGGTTTCGGGCTCGGTTTCCAGTCTCGTTCGGTCCCCGGCATGGCCGGCCGGTTCGACGGTGCCCCCCCGATCTTCGGCGGCCAGGGCGGCGACCAGGCGGTCGTGTACCTCGCACGGATGGTCGACCAGCTCGACCAGGCGAACAGCACGTTGCGGGCGCAGCCCGGTAAGAACGCCGCCGGGATGGCCGCCGCGATGAACGGCGTGACCGGCACCTCGATCCTGAGGGGGTCCTGGTGACGGGCCACGCCCAGGAAGCTGAAGCTCGCCGCGTGGCTGTCGCGGTGATACTCGCCGCGATCGACGGCCGCGACAGCGACCTGCCGCAGCTGCTTGCCGATGCCGACCGGGACACCCTGATCGTTGCTGTCGGCGGGCTCGCGATCGCTGTCGGCGCTGCACTCGGCGAGGTGCACCCCCAGCGGCGGGCGGCCATCCGCGAGGGCCTGGCGGGCTGCGCCCTGACCATGGCTGGCACCTAATGACGTGGGCATCCGACGACCAGCGGATTCTGATCGGCCTGCTCGCCGCCGCGCACGACGGTGATGAGCTCGGCTTCGCCGCGCTGCTGAACGGCGCGCCCCGGGGGTGGTTGCGAATGACGATACGCAGCCTGGTCGAGGCGGTGGTCGCTGGCCAGCTGGCGGCCGAGGAAGAGCCCGGCGCCGCGAGGGAGTGCCTTGCCCGCGAGGCACTGAGCCTGGCCGCAAAAGATAGCCACCGGGCCGCCGCGCAGCTGACGGTCAGCCAACGTCCCGCACGGCCAATACGCGACCGTCGCCCCGAGCTAGGGAGACCTTGATGTATATCCCGGAGACCAGCAGCCAGTACATGTTCCTGCCGGTGTACGGGCCGCCCGGTGTCGACCTGACCCAGTACCCCGTGCAAGTCGCGCTGGTCCCCGAGGACGCCGGCAGCCAGACGTTCATCATCGGACCGCATCCTCTCCCGGCTGCCCCGGCGTCCCTGATCTCAGACTTCTACACCCAGGTACTCATGAAGGGCTCCTAAATTGTTTATCCAGAGGATCCAGCCGGAATGCCCGGACGGTCACCAGGGCTGCCTCGTCATCGACTGCGTGACCACCGGGCCCGTGACGAACCAGGCGACCGGCGATGTCATCCACGAAGCCGGGGCCGTCGTGTGGCACTCCCACATGACCTCGCAGGTCCACCCGGAACACCGGCTCAACCCGGATCACCCGGCCGAGGACCACCGCAGCGGGACGCCTGCCCCGGTAGCCGTGACGCCGTGGTGTGCCGACTGCGAGCCTTTCCGGGCAGGTCAGTAACCGTCCACCAGCGTGGTCATGGCCGCGCCGGATTTGTACGCCAAGCGCCCAGGGAAAAAGACGGCGTGACCCACGTTCCCGATTCTGCGGAACACGCGGAACACTCCGGCTACAGCCCGAGGTCGCAGTACCGGCGGCTGAGGGCGGCCATGTACGCGACGGCGCGGTGAAGGTCGGCGATAGCCTGGTCCATTTCGTGCTGCGGCCGGTCCGGGTCGGCGGCCAACGACGAAACGCGTGCGGCCCCCTCGGTTATTTTCGCGGCGGTCCGCAGTGCGGCCCGGTCCAGCTCGGCCCGGTCCAGCTGTGGGACGCCTACGGCCGCGTCTGCGCGCGGCTCGGCGCCGACCGGACCGGCGACCTGCTTGACGATGTCATCCATGGGCACGCTCCCCGTGTTCCGTGACCGCCCGGGGCCCCCTGGCCCGGGCGCTGATGATGTCAGGGAACCTATCAGGAAACGTGGCGCGGGTCTCTTCGTAGGCCCACCGTGGTGGAGTGCAGCGTCCCGAAAGCGTGGCCGCAGCTCTAGGCAGGAGTGCACATCAGGTGCACGGACCGTGCAGACCGGACTGGACTGGAACCCACTCGCCGGACTAATGCAGGCTTGCGACCAGGACTGGAGCGCATTTCCCGGACGGCACAGAACCAGCCGGACAGCCGGTGTGAGACTACGGATCAGAAGGTTGGGGGTTCGAGTCCCTCCGAGCGCGCAACCGAAATCGCAGGTAGACGCGCTAGTCACTGCTCGCCATCCTCGTCCGTGTCGTCATCTGGCCGCATTTTGGCCGCGTCATCGTTCGTCGCTGCCTTGGTCAAGAAGGTCGGCGTAGCGGTCCATCTCGCCGGGGTACAGGTGCCCGTACAGGTCCAGCGTGGTCGTGATGCTGGCATGGCCCATGATCTCCTGGAGCATCTTGGGCGGGTAGGCCGCCTGGATCATGAGCGACGCGGCGGTGTGGCAGGTCGTGAATCCGGCGTTCCCGGCGGGACGTAGCCCTCGCAGGAGCAGTGCCTCCACAAGTGCTGTCAAGTCAGCCGACGATGGCAGGACGGACGGTGAAACTTAGACGCATGATCGCAACGGACGCATGTTTCCGTGTCGGGTCTGGGCCATGGCGGATTAAGAGCCATTTTTGTCCCTCCCATCGAGCATGCTCTCAGGGATGACACTCCTGTTATCGCTTACCCTCCACCCTGCTAACCAAACCCGACGTCAAGGCGGAGTTGACTGTCAAGCGGCGATCGAGCTGGCGTCGTCGCCCAGCTACCCTGGCCGCATTTTGGCCGCACAAGGACGCTTGACAGCGGCGTGCCTAATCCAGGCCAGCGGCTGGGTAAGTGGATCGGGGGCTACTGCATTTAAGAAGCGTGAGCCAGGAACAACAGGAGTTCGCAGAGTTCTACGCCACCAGCAGGGATGCGTGCCTGCGCGCGATAATCGCCGGTGCCGGTGACGCCGCGCAGGCCGAGGACATGGTCGCGGAAGCCTTCGCCCGGGCCTGGGCCTCCTGGGCCAAGGTCCGCCGGTACTCCGCGCCGCGAGGATGGGTCGCGGTTCCCTCGCCGCTAGGACTTGCTAGCGACGAACGCCTGCACCAGTCCGGAGCTGTCCACGTAAGACCCTCCGGCGCCACAGTTCCCGGCCGTGGCGCACGACACCGAGTTGAGCATGGCGAACCCGCCCTTGTTCAGGGCCGCAGTGCCCGGGACCTCCCTGGCGTTGCCCCAAGTGCCATTGGTCTCGGTCACGACGAGTGCCTGCCCGCCCGACGACTTGCTCTGATAGTTCCCGCCGACGGTGCAGTTGCCCGCCGACACGCAGGACACCGAGTTGAGGTTGGCGTTCGTGCCCGTGTTCAGCGCCGCGGTGCCGGGCACCTCCTCCGCGCTGCCCCAGGTGCCGTTCGTCTCGCCGACCACGAACACCTGCTGCCCGCCGTTGGTGTCGGTGTAGATGCCGCCGGCGCTGCAGCTACCCGCCGTGGCGCAGGACACCGAGGTGACCTGGCTGTCGTTGCCTCCGCTGAGGGCCGCGATACCAGTGACCTTCACCGCGCTGCCCCAGGCGGCGTCACTCTCAGTGACGACAAACGGCTGCGGGGCGGTATTCTTGGGCTGGTAAGATCCCCCGGCGCCGCAGTTACCGGCTGAGGCGCAGGATAGCGAGTTGATCTGGGCGTCCCCGCCCGCGTTCAGCGCCGCAGTGCCCGGGACTTCCTTCGCAGTGCCCCAGGTGTCATCTCTCTCGTTGACGAAGAGCGCCTGCCGGTGCCCGGATCCGTCGGTGTAGTACCCTCCGGCGCTGCAGTCGCCAGCCGAGCCGCACGACACCGAGTTGATCGCGGCATCCTCATCGACGTTCAGCGCGGCGGAGCCGGGGACCTGCTCAGCGGTTCCCCAGGTGCCGTTCTTCTCGCTCGCCACAAAGGCCTGCGTACCCGAACTGTTGATGTAGAACCCGCCGGCGTTGCAGGTACCAGCCGTGGCACAGGACACAGAGTTGACCTGGGCGCGCCCGCCCGTGTTCAGCGCGGCGGTGCCGGGAACTTCCTGCGCGCTACTCCAGGTGCCGTTCGTCTCGTTGACGACGAACGCCTGCTGACCAGAAATGCTCTGGTAGTACCCCCCGGCGCTACAGTTGCCGGCTGAGACACACGACACCGACTGCGTCGAGGCTTCGCCGCCGGTGTCCAGCGCCGCGGTGCCCGGGACCTCTTTCGCGGTTCCCCAGGTGCCGTTCGTCTCGTTGACGACGAACGCCTGCTGGCTGCCTGTGGCGTCCAGGTAGTACCCCCCGGCGCTGCAGTTGCCGGCTGAGGCACACGACACCGACTGCGTCGAGGCTTCGCCGCCCGCGTTCAGCACCGCGGTGCCGGGGACCTCCTCGGCGGCATGCCAGCTGGCCGAGGCGGCGGACGCGGTTGTCCCGGCGCCCGCCTGGGTCCCGGCTGCCAACGCACTCGCACCCATTAGCAGTGCAGGGCTCAGCGCGATCACCCCGGTCGCGACAGCGACAGCCGTGACGCGTCGTCTCATATGTCATACTCCGTCATCGCGCGCTGCGAACGCATCCACAGGATTGTCCTCGCCGGATAATGAAAAGTAGCTAAATAGCGGGCCTAAATCTGGCATTCGCGGCAACTTCCCGGTCGCCGCAGTGCTGCCGGACCAGCAGCCATCGATGCCGGGGCCGCACGAGGCGGCATTTCCAGGTCGCGGCCACGGCAAGCGGCTCCCGTTGTCCAGCTCGCGGCCGCCGTGGTAATGACCGGCTCCCAGGCATTCAGGGGATACCTGCTGCGGGTGACGCGCTCGCCCTTGTGCCAGGCGGCTACCCGGATGCCAGGAGGGCACAGTGCCAGGACGCCGGGCAGCGCTTCGGCCGAGGTGTCGGCACGTGGCCGTTCTGGGCGGTGCGGAATCCGGGAGAAGTCGCGGTCCTGGATGGCTACTGATGGACGGAGCCTTCCGGGTGGCCGCGGTGCGCGGCCCACTCATCGGCAAGGATCGACATTATGGTCTCGTCGATCCACTCGTCGCCGTACCGGAACGACTCGCGGAGCACACCCTCGGCACGGAAGCCGGCCTTCTGATAGGCGCGGCGGGCACGCGGGTTGAACGAGTACACCCCCAGGGAGATCCGGTGCAGGCCCAGCTGCTCGAAGCCGTACCCGACGATCAGCCGGGTGGCCTCGGTGCCCAGCCCGCGTCCCTGGCCCGCCGGGCCGATGGCGACGCGGAAGCTGCAGCTCTGGTTGCCTGGATCCCATTTGTTCAGCACCGCCTCGCCCACGCACCGGCCGCTGGCGCTGTCGACGATCGCGAGGTCGAGCCGGTCCGGCTGGTCGTTGCGGGTGGCATACCACTTCTCCATCTCTTCCGGGGTCTGCGGAACGGAGTTCTTGTCGTGGACGCTGCCGGTGAGCCGGAGAACCTCGGGGTCAACCAGGATCTCGCGCATGGCCGCGAGGTCTTCCCCGGCGAACGGGCGGAGGCTCACCAGCTGGCCGGTGAGAGTGGGCTTACCGGCAAAAGTCACCGGTAGATCATCTGCTGGCGGGTCCTGCGCAGGCAAACTCATAGCCTCTGACAGTAACCAGCGGCACGAGAGAGCGTCCGGGGGCGGTGACGAGGACCAGGGCGTTCTTCAGTCCGTCGAAGCGCCCGGTCGCTGACGGCGGCGCTGCTCCAGTGCTCCGGTGAACCACATCGCGCCTACCACCAGCCAAAGTACGCCGATCACGGCGTCGGCGCCGCTGCCTCCCCAAACGACGGAAAGCAAGATCTCGACCACGCCCATGAGGATGAACATGGCACCGAAGATGACTGCTCGGCGAACCGTCATCGGGCGTCGCAAGAACATTTTCGCCACAGTCACACTGCCTTCCCAACCGGGACAGCCTTGAACGTGCCGAACGCCCCCGCTAGGGGACGATATAGGTATAAGGATGCGACCCGAACGACACGGAGAGACTGCCGCTGCCACCGCGGTTCGTGCCCGGCTCGGGCATGTCTACTGGGTCGGCGGCGGGAGCGGCGCGGGCAAGTCAACCATCGCCCGCCGGGTGGCAGCCCGGCACGACCTGCGTGTCTACGCCACCGACGACGTGATGTCGGACCATGACAGCCGCTCCAGGCCGCAAGATGCCCCCTTGCTGAGCGGCTTTAAGGCGATGGACATGGATGAGCGGTGGGTGAACCGATCTCCCGAGGCCATGCTGGAGAGCTTTCACTGGTTCCAAGGAGAATTGTTCGGCCTGATCATCGAGGACCTGCTGCGCCTCCCCGCGGAACCCGGTGTGATCGCGGAGGGTTTCCGGTTGCTGCCGCGCCTGGTGAAACCTCTGCTGGCCACCCCTGGTCATGCCGTTTGGCTTTTGCCGACGCCCGAGTTCCGCCGGGCCGCGTTCGCCAGCCGGAGTTCGCTGTGGCACCTAGCCGGCCGGACCAGCCAGCCCGAGAAAGCCCTGCGCAACCTGCTCGCACGTGACCAGCTGTTCACCGGGCTGCTCCGCGAGGAAACGAAACACCTCGAACTGCCCACCATCGAGGTCAGCGCCACGCTGAGCGAAGCTGACCTGACCGAGCGGGTGACGGAAGTGTTCGGGCTCTGAAGCGGCTGACGGCTGCGGGTCAGAAACCCAGGGAACGACGGGCGTCTTCTAGCCCACGCTCGTTATCGCCCGGCCCGTTGATGCCGGTCAGGTCGTTCTCGGCGATTCGCCAGGCAAAGTAATTCGCCTGCACCGCCCACCGGAATCGCAGCATCGGCGCCAGCGCGTCGCGGACCTCGGCATGATCCAGGACGCCCTCACGCAGGTAAGCCTGGATCAGTTCCCGGGCATGGTCCGGGCCGCCGACGTACATGACGGCCGAGGCCAGATCGTAGAGCCACGGCCCGGACACGTAGTAACTCCAGTCGATGACCCCGCACTGGCCGGTATCCGGGTCGAGCCGGAACGCGCCGGGCGCGGGATCGGCGTGCAGCAGACCGCACGACATGCTGGCGGGATCGGCGGCGTCAAGCGCCTCCAGGGCCGCGCTGATCGCGGGCCGCAGCCAAGGCCGCAACGATAGATGGCCTGCGTCCGGATCGACCCAGTGGAACCGCTGCGCCCCATCGGTGGTGTGGCCAGCCAGAGCGCTATGCACTCGGGCCAGGGTCCTTCCGATCAGTTCCCGCTCCGCCGGATCGTCACCGGTGAGCGGGTGGCCGGGCACCCACGTCAGCAGGGCCAGCCACCCCTCACCCACGTTGACCGCGAGCTGACCGTTAGCTGCGGGCACCGGGGCGCCCGCTGGGATACCCCCGGCTTCCAGTGACCGGGCAATACCCAGGCCGCCGGTAAACGAGCTACCCGCGGCCGGTGAAACGACCTTGGCCACCCACCGGTCAGGGCCGCGACTGACGAACCACGTTGCCGAACCCATGCCACCGTTGTGGACCGCGATGCGGACGCCGGCGAGGTTCCAGTGCTTCCTCAGCCAAGCAGCCAGCATCGGCTCGGTGATCTGGACTGCGCTCATCGGTGTTCCATCATCGGCCAGCTTCGTCAGTGGTACCGCCCGTTGGCCAGGTCGGTACCGTAACCATGATGTGGTCACAGTAGCGAGCAAGAACGGGGCCAGTGAATGACCGGGCGATCAGGATCTGCGGCGCGTCGTTACGGCACGGTTTTCGACGAGATCGCGGCTGAGTACGATCGCCGCCGTCCGGCTTATCCGGACGAACTCGTCGACCAAGCTTGTCAGGTCGCGGGGATCGGCCGTGGTGATCATGTGCTCGAGGTCGGGTGCGGAAGCGGCCAGCTGACGCGCGGCCTTCTCGCTCGGGGCCTGCACGTCACAGCACTCGAACCCGGCCAGAGCCTCATGGCACTGGCCAGGCAGAACCTGGCAGGTGCGGGAGAAGTGGAATTTGTGAACGCTCGGTTTGAGGACGCGGCGCTTCCCCGCGAACGTTTTCTGGCCGTGTTCTGTGCGTCCGCGTTCCACTGGATTGACCCTGAGGTCAGCTGGCGGAAGACGGCTGACGTGCTTGTTCCCGGGGGCACGCTCGCCCTCGTGCAGTACTTCGGACTCGAGGAGGCGCGGAGCCAGCACGATCAGGAAGCAGTACTCGGTGCCATGAGAAAGGTCGCCCCGGACATTGCCGCTCACTGGCCGGCCTACCGGGATCTGGACACCACCCTCGCCGGGGTGGAGGAACGCCATGGCAACGTCTCGGAGGTATGGGCGTGGCTCGGCAGCTACGACCTAGGGCAAGATTATGCCGGCCGTTTGTTCGGTGATGTCCAGGTGGCAGTCATGCCCAAGCTTCTCGAGCACACTCCTGACCAGCTCAATGCGCTGGTCCGCACGATGTCGTTTTACGCCCGCCTCTCACCGGACCAGCGCCAAGCCCTCGAGCGTGAATACGCCGCCGTCTACGAGCGACTCGGGCGGCCGATTCGCGCCAGCACGGTCGCGACCCTCGTCACGGCCCGACGCGGCCCGGAGGGAGCCGAACCCGCGCGCTGAGTCGGGCAAGCTAGGGTGGTCTTTCCGCGGATGGCCAGAGCTGCTGCCGGAGGAGAAAATCCCCCGCAGCAAGCGCCGGACTGTCCTGCGAACGAGTCCCGAGTCGCCAACCTGCCAGCCGAACCAGCAGCAAGATGGCGGAGGTTGTTGTCGTGTGTCATCAACCCCGTTGGGAGGGGGTCAATGACACACAGGAAATTTCTGTGGCCGGGCATGGCTGAGCGGCATGGGATCAGCAGTTCGTCAGGATGACGAGCTGCTGGGTCGTCCGGGTCATCGCGACATAGCGGTCGACCGCCCCTTCGATACCCTGGCCGAACGCCTCTGGATCGACGAGGACGACCAGGTCGAACTCGAGCCCCTTCGACAGCTCAGGGGTCAGCAACCGGACACGGGACGTCGCTAGGGTCGTGTTTTCCAGGAGCAGGGGATCGCCGATGACGCAGGCGATCCCGTTCGGATGCGCGGCGAGCCAGCGGTCGAGGACCGGGCCAAGCTCCGAAACAGATCCGTGCAGGACGGGGATGTCGCTGCTGCGGATGGAGATCGGCACGTTGGCGTCGGGGAGCACGGCCCGGATGACCGGCTCGGCTTCCGCCATGACCGGTTCCGGCGTCCGGTAGTTGATGCTCAGGGTGGCCAGGTTGACCCGGTCCAACCCGACCCGCTCGAGCCGTTCCGGCCAGGACTCGGTGAACCCGTGCCTGGCCTGGGCGCGGTCCCCGACGATGGTGAAGCTCCGGGACGGGCAGCGGAGCAGCAGCATCTGCCACTGCGCGTCGGTCAGTTCCTGCGCCTCGTCCACGACGATGTGCGCGAACGGGCCGGCCAGCAGATCCGGGTCGGTGCCCGGCAGCGCGGCCTCGTTGACCAGGACGTCATGGAAGTCCTCGCCGCGCAGCATCGACACCAGGCCGCCGCCGTATTCGTCGTCTCCGGCCTCGATCAGGTTGTCGATGACCTTGGCCATCTGCTCGCGTTCGGCGGCGACGGCCGCGTTATGCCCGCGCCTGCGCAGGGACGCCTCCGGGTCGCCGAGCCGCTGGCGTGCCGCGTCCAGGAGCGGCAGGTCGGACACCGTCCAGGCCTGGGCGTCCGGGCGCTGCAGCGCCTGAACTTCATCGGGGCTGAGCCAGGGGGCGCACAGCCGCAGGTAGGCGGGTACGGACCACAGGTCGCAGACGAGGTCAGCCGCTTCGAGCAGCGGCCACGCCCGGTTGAAGGTCGTGCGTAGGTCCTGGTTCTGCAGCAGCGACTTGCGGAAGTCCTCAGCCGAGACGTCGCCGTCGCCGTCGCGGGAGTCCATCAAGATCGTGAGCAGTTCCTCCCAGATCTGATAGCGCGCCTCGTTGTGCGGAGTACCGGGTTCTGCTGCCTCGAACGCCTCGGCCCAGTCGTTGGCGCTCAGCCAGACGTCGGTCCAGTGGGTCTCGACGGTCATCGCCTTGGTGGGCGGCTGCTCGTAGAACCTGACCGCCGCCTCGATCGCCTTCACCATGTCCGCGGACGACTTCAGCCGGGCCACCTCCGGGTCAGTCTCCATCGCCGCTGCGGCTCCCTCGGCGACGAGGTCCCGCAGGGTGCAGATCTGCACGCCCTCCTCGCCGAGGCTGGGCAGTACGTCGGAGACATAGGCCAGGTAGGGCTGGTGCGGACCGACGAACAGCACGCCGCCCCGGCGGTGACCGAGGCGAGGTTCGGAGTAGAGAAGATAGGCGGCGCGATGCAAAGCGACGACGGTCTTACCCGTGCCCGGACCGCCGTCGACGACCAGAGCGCCGCGAGATCCGGCGCGGATGATGGCGTCCTGGTCGGCCTGGATGGTGCCGAGCACGTCTCGCATCCGGGCCGACCGGTTGCTGCCCAGGCTGGCGATGAAGGCGGACTGGTCGTCGAGCGCGGCGTGCCCTTCAAACCCGTCCGAGGTGAACACCTCGTCCCAGTAATCGCTGACCCGGCCGCGGGTCCAGCGATACCTGCGGCGGCTGGCCAGGCCCATCGGGTTGGCGTGGGTCGCGCCGAAGAACGGCTCCGCCGCGGGAGAACGCCAGTCGATCAGCAGCCGCGCGGCCCGCGCTGTCGGTGAGGCCTAGCCGTCCGACGTACCCGGGCTCGGGGTTGTCCGCGCTGACCATGTGCCCGAGGCACAGGTCCAAACCGAAGCGGCGCAGGGTGCGCAGGCGAGCGGTCAGCCGGTGGACCTCCATGTCCCGGTCCATCGCCACCTGGCCTATCCCGCCGGGCGCCATGCGCTCGGCGTCAAGACGGTCGGTCAGGTCGGCAATCGACTGCTCGAGGCTCTCGGCAATGGCCGCGAAGTGCTGCTCGTCGCCGGCGATCAGCGCCGGGTCGGCCTTCGGGGAGAGGCGGTCAGGTAGGTCAAACGCGCTGGTCGTCAGGGGCTTCACGTCATCGGCTCCGATCTGAGGCGTACCCATACGCCGGCCGCGGGACGCGCATGTCGCGAGTCCCGTTCCCCCGGGTTCTGGCCTCGGCCAGCGATTCTGCCGCACCACCCGGGTCTTGCCGCAAGCCCCCCGGTGCGCTATAGATTGAAAATGGAGGGGTATGCGACCCCTCGTTTCTCCGGCTGTGTCATTTGTTCCTGCGCCTCTGCGGGCGGCGTGGCCGGGCCGCTGACGAGGTCAGGCGCCGGTTCAGAGCTCGTCGAAGACGAGTACGGTGTGGGTCGACAGGACCCCGTCCATCGTCTGCAGCCGGTCCAGCACCAGAGCACGCAGGCTTTCTGCGTCATGGGTGCGGACGAAGAGCACGATGTCATTTTCTCCGGTTACCAGCTGGCCGTGCTCGATCTCCGCGATGCGGGCCAGTTCATGGCGTACGTCTTTCCACGAGTGCTGCCTGATCCGCAGGTAGATGTGAGCCGACAGGGACGGCCCGATGCGGCGCGGGTCGATCACCGCGGTGAAGCCGGTTATCACTCCTTCCCGGCGTAGCCGCTCGACCCGCGCGTAGCAGCCGGCCCGGGAAATATGAACGCGCTCGGCCAGGGCCCGCATGGACAGCCGGCCGTCCTGCCTGAGTTCCTCCAGCAGCCGGTAATCGGTCTGATCCAGGGTTGCCACCTGTCCAGCAGGCGGCGTTCCGAGGTGATCAGTGGGGTCCATTTGTCCAATACTCTAACCTATAGTGTGCGTCTGTCTTTGATTTTCTCACCAAGATAGATATATAGCGATACACAGCGCATGATCGGTACCAGTTGTACTAAAGCCGAGGAGCGCGTGAGTGACCAGCCCGATGACGTCTGAGCGGCTTCTGCCTGGACCGGCGCCCGTCACCTTGCTGGACGCCGCCGGCCGGGCCGTCCCCCGCGACGACCTGGCTATGCCTGCGGACCAGGTTCTCCTGGCCATGTACGGAAAGATGGTCCTGGGGCGCCGGTTTGACACCCAGGCGACCGCCCTGACCAAGCAGGGGCGGCTCGCGGTCTACCCCTCGGCGCGCGGGCAGGAAGCGTGCCAGATCGGCGCGGTGGCCGCCCTGCGCCCGCAGGACTGGCTCTTCCCGACCTACCGCGATTCCATGGCGATGGCCGCCCGGGGCGTAGACCCGGTCCAGGTGCTGACCCTGCTGCGCGGGGACTGGCACAGCGGCTATGACCCCTACCGGGAGCGAGTCGCGCCCCAGTGCACCCCGTTGGCCACCAATACCCTGCACGCCGTCGGGATGGCCCGCGCGGCCGCGATCAAGGGCGAGGATATGGTCGCCGTGGTCATGCTGGGCGACGGGGCCACGAGCGAGGGTGACACGCACGCGGCCCTGAATTTCGCGGCCGTGTGGAAGGCGCCGGTGGTGTTTCTCGTCCAGAACAACGGATACGCGATCAGCGTCCCGCTGTCCAAGCAGACGGCCGCTCCCTCCCTGGCCCACAAGGGCATCGGTTACGGAATTCCCGGGACGCTGGTGGACGGGAATGACGCCGCCGCGGTTTACGCCGTGGTCCGGCGGGCGGTGGCATCAGCCGCGGCCGGTGCCGGGCCGGCTCTCATCGAGGCGCTCACCTACCGCATGGAACCTCACACCAATGCCGACGACGCGACCCGCTACCGTTCCCAGGATGAGGTCGACAGCTGGCGTGGGCGCGACCCGGTCACGCGACTCCGGGAGTACCTCAGCCAGCGCGGCCTGCTTGACGAGTCCGCCATCGCGGCCCTTGAGACCCAGGCGGAGGCGGGCGCGGCCGCGTTGCGGCAGCGCATGAACACCGGCACCCGTGCCGATCCAGCCGACCTTTTCCGGTACGTCTACGCCGAGCAGACGCCGGAGCTGCGCCGCCAGCAGCGCGAGCTGGCCGCCGAGCTGGCTGAACTCCAGGAAGCAGGAACACGGGATGACGACGACCGCTGAGCAGGACCGGACGCTGGCCGTCGGCCAGTCCGTGACGATGGCAGGCGCGCTGAACCAGGCGCTTTCCGATGCCCTGAGCGAGGATGACACGGTGCTCGTCTTCGGCGAGGACGTGGCGACGCTCGGCGGGGTGTTCCGGGTCACCAGCGGACTGGCGGACGCGTTCGGATCGACCCGGGTGTTCGATACGCCGCTGGCCGAATCCGGCATCGTCGGCACCGCGATCGGGATGGCGATGAACGGCCTGCGTCCGGTGGTGGAGATGCAATTCGACGCCTTCGCCTATCCTGCGTTCGAGCAGATCACCAGCCACCTGGCCAAGCTCCGCAACCGGACCAGGGGCCGGATCGGGCTGCCCATCGTCATCCGGATCCCCTACGGCGGCGGCATCGGCGGAGTGGAACATCACTGCGACTCATCCGAGGCCTACTACACCCACACCGCGGGACTACGGGTGGTCACCCCCGGGACACCGGCCGACGCCTACGTCCTGCTGCGCCAGGCCATCAAAAGCCCGGATCCGGTGATCTTCCTGGAGCCCAAGCGCCGGTACTGGTCCAAAGAGACCGTCTCGGCGCAGCGTGACGTCCCCATGGACCGCGCCGTGGTGCGACGCCCAGGCTCCGATGTCACCCTGATCGCCTACGGCGGCGCGCTGGCCACCGCCCTGGAGGCGGCCGAGGCCGCCGATCGCAGCGTCGAGGTCATCGACCTGCGGAGCCTGGCCCCCTTCGACGACGAGACGGTCACCGCATCGGTCAAGCGCACCGGCCGGGCCATCGTCGTCCACGAGGCGAACCGCTTCTGTGGCTACGGGGCGGAGGTCGCGGCGCGCCTGTCCGAGCAGTGCTTCCACTACCTCGAGGCCCCGGTCCTGCGGGTCGCGGGCTTTGACATTCCCTACCCGCCGCCCAGCCTGGAGGAATACCACCTGCCGAACGTCGACCGCATCCTCGCCGCGATCGACAGGCTGCAGTGGGCGGAAACCGCCTCCCTGGCTGAGGCGGCCAGGTAGATGCCCGCCTTCGTGCTGCCGGACCTGGGCGAGGGTCTGACCGAGGCCGAGATCGTCGCCTGGCATGTGCGGGTCGGAGACCTCGTCGCGGTCGACCAGGAGGTGGTCGAGGTCGAGACGGCGAAGGCGGTCGTGGGCATCCCGGTCCCGTTCGCCGGCCGGGTGGCGGAGCTGCACGCCGGACCGGGTGACCTCTTGGCGGTGGGCGACACGCTCATCACGGTCAGCGATGATCCGTCCGGGTCCGGCGCCGGGTCCGGGTCCGGCGCCGACGGCGAGAGCGGGAACGTGCTGATCGGCTACGGCACGCCGACGCCGCGGCCCCGGCGGCGGCCAGCTCGCCGCGAGCCGCCGGGTCCGCTCGCCGGATCATCTGCGCCGTTCGCTGGGTCGCCTGCGCCGCTCGGATCGTCTGCGCCGCCCGCCGGGTCGGCGGCCTGCTCCAACGGCCGCGTCCCCGTCGTTTCCCCGATCGTCAGGCGACTCGCCCGCAACGCCGGCCTCGACCTCGCCTCGATCCGCGGTTCGGGTCGTGATGGCCTGGTCACCAGGCGGGACGTCGAGGACGCGATCAGGACCCACGGGGACCTCGGGTTCCGGCCAGCGGCGCCCGCCGGGGAGCCGGCGGCCGGAGCCGAGCAGGTGACGCGGACTCCGCTCCGGGGCATCCGCAAGGTCACGGCCGACAAGCTCAGCCGGTCCCGCCGGGAGATCCCCGAGGCGACGGTCTGGGTCGACGCGGACGCCACCGACCTGCTCAGCCTGCGCGCGAGCTTGAACGCCGGGGCTGCGGAGCCCAAGATCAGCCTGCTGGCGCTGCTGGCCCGGTTCGCGATCCTGGGGCTGCGCCGTCATCCGGAGCTGAACGCGAAGGTCGAGGACGAGGTCATCGTGACCGGCCCGGCCGTGCACCTGGGTTTCGCCGCGCAGACCGACCGGGGCCTGCTGGTGCCGGTGGTAGCGGACGCTCAGGCCCGCACCCTGGAGCAGCTTTCCGTGGCGCTGGCCGACAGCACGCTGCGCGCCAGGCAGGGCATCCTGCGGCCGGCCGAGCTCACCGGCGGCACATTCACGATCAACAACTACGGCGTGTTCGGCGTCGACGGCTCGGCGGCCATCATCAACCATCCTGAGGTGGCGATCCTGGGCATCGGCCGGATCATCGAGCGGCCCTGGATCGTCAACGGCCAGGTGGTGGCCAGAGCGCTGACCCAGCTCACGCTCACCTTCGATCACCGGGTGTGCGACGGCCAGGCCGCGGGCGGTTTCCTGCGGTTCGTCGCCGACTGCGTCGAGTCCCCGGCCAGGGTCCTGCGGTATCTGTGAGCCGCTCAGCTGGCCGGGGCGGTCATCTGGCCGAGCAGGTCACTGGCGCGGGCGATGCGGGCGTCCAGGTCGGCCAGGAACCCCTCGATGGCGACCCGCTTGGCCTGCACGGTCTCGCGCAGCTCAAGCTGCAGCCGCAGGCTCTCGCGGACCAGTTCTCGCCGTTCGGCGTCGCTGGTGTGCTCGTGGTGGTAGCTGCGCTTGAGCTGGGCCATCCGGTCTTCGCTGCGCAGCACGACCGCGATCTCGTCGAGGTTGAAGCCGAGCAGCACCTGCAGCTGACGGATGCGGGCCACCCGGGCCAGGTCGTCCTCGGAATAGCGGCGTGTGCCGGCCGGGGTGCAGGCGCACGGGGTGATGAGCCCGATCTGCTGGTAGTACCGCAGGGCCCGCTCCGAGACGCCGGCCCTGGCCGCGGCGGCCCCGATGCCGAGCAACGGGCCGGGCTCGGCTCCGTCCTGCGGATCGGGCCCGGCCGTAGCCGGATCCGCGGTACCCGTACCGGGCGTCGTTTCCATCGGGATCAGGCGTTCTCGGGTGACGTGCCGAGCTCGGTGTCCGCTCCGGAGCCCGTCGAGGCGTGCACGCCGTTCCCGTGCGCCCGAGCGGCGCCGTTACCGTTTCCGTTGCCGCCCGGCAGCGCGGCCGTCTCGTCCAGGCCGACCAGCCCGGCCGCCTGCGCGGCACCTTCGGCGAGTTCCTCGGCCACCGGCTCGCTGGCCAGGGCCGGTGAGTGCATGTAGCGGCGGCCGCGGACCGCGGAGGCCGCCACGGCGATGGCCGTCGCGATGGCGGCGAACGTGAACGCCAGGTGCAGGCCGGCCGCGAACGGCTGCTCGATGAGCTTGGGGAAGAACGACCGGCCGGTGATGTAGGCGGCCTGGCTGGGTGACAACTTGCTGAGCGCGCCGGTGGGGCCGAGCAGTTCCTGGATCGGGTTTTCTCCCAGGAAGGCCGAGAACAGGCTGCCGATCGGCGGCTCGTTGGCCACCAGGTGGGCGGCGCTGGGATTGACCCCGGCCGCGACCAGCCCCTTGTACAGGTGGGTGGGCAGCCGGGAGGCCAGCCCCAGGGTGACGATGGTGAAGAACAGGCCCATCGACAGCACCGTGGCCGAGTTCTGGAACGTGTTGAGCATTCCCGCGCCCGCGCCCCGCTGCTCCGGCGGCAGGCTGTTCATGACCGACGCCTGGTTGGGGGAGAAGAACAGCCCCATGCCGACCGCGAACATGAAGATCAGCAGGGCGAACCAGATGTAGCTGAAGTTGATCGGCAGCAGCTCGAGCAGCAGGAACGCGGCTCCGGAAACGATCAGGCCGGCCGTGGCGAAGAGCCTGGCCCCGTAGCGGTCGGACAAGATCCCGGAAAGCGGGCCGAGCAGCAGGAACCCGATGGTCAGCGGGACCATGTAGATGCCGGCCCACAGCGGGGTCCGTTCGAAGCTGTAACCGTGCTGCGGCAGCCAGATGCCCTGCAGCCAGATGATCAGCATGAACTGCATGCCGCCCCGGCCCAGCGCACCCAGCAGGCCGGCGATGTTGCCGGCCGTGAACGCGCGGATTTTGAACAGGTCGAGCCGGAACATCGGCGCGGGCACCTTGGTCTCCACCCAGCCGAAGAGGATGAGAACCACGATCCCGCCGAAGATGGCGGTCAGCACGTAGGGGTTGGTCCACCCGGTGGGGTGCCCGCCGTAGGGGAGCAGCGAGTACACGATCCCGGTGAGCACCGCGATCAGCCCGACCGCGAACAAGACGTTGCCCAGCCAGTCGACCTTGGCCGGGATCCGGATCCCGTTGTCGACCAGCTTGAAGTAGGCCCAGACCGTACCGAACAGGCCGAACGGCACCGAGACCAGGAACACAAGCCGCCACTCGATCGGAGCCAGCACGCCGCCCAGGATCAGGCCGAGGAACGAGCCGCCCACCGCGGCGATGCCGTTGATCCCCATCGCCTTGCCCCGTTCGTCCTGGGGGAAGGCGTCGGTCAAGATGGCGGTGGAGTTGGCGAACAGGAACGCCCCGCCGATGCCCTGGAAGACCCGCATGATGATGATCCACAAGGCCCCGGCCGGCCCGGTGAGCCACGTCACCGAGAGCAAGATGGAGAAGATGGTAAATACGGCGAAGCCGAGGTTGTACATGCGAACCCGGCCGTAGATATCGCCAACCCGTCCGAGGCTGACCACCAGCACCGCGGTGACCAGGATGAACCCCATGAAGATCCACAGGAAGTAGGAGGTGTTGGAGGGGACTAGCGGGTTCAGCTTGATGCCCCGGAACAGCGCCGGCAACGAGATCAGCAAGATGGACTGGTTGATCGTCACCATCAAGATGCCGAGCGTGGTGTTGGACAGGGCGATCCACTTATAGTTCTTGCCTCGTCCCGCGGTGCCCGGATCTTGACCCGGCCGGACGTTGTCAACCGCCATGCGCGCTCCCTCGTGATGCCGCAGCGAAGTCAGATCTAACCCCGACGTCAACGTTACATCCTCAGGGTAGACGATTGCCAAGCGGCAGCTAAGTAGCACGCTCCGGCACCCACCGGGCGGCGCGCCTGGCGCTAGGGCGCAGCGACGTTAGGGTGCGCGAGCCGAGCCAGCGCGCCGCGCTGGCGGCGGGGGCGCGGTGGATGGGGCGGTCGGGCCAGTGCGGGGCGAGGCCGGCGACTCCGGCGGCTCCGGCGAGGCCGGCGGATGGCACGGACGGCACTGGCAGCAGCACAGGTCCCGGCCGCCCGGAGGGTGGCGCGGGCCAGGCCGGCCCGGTCCGGGTACCGCGTGGTCGGCGTGACTCGCGTGACTCGCGTGACCCGCGTGGTCGGCGTGACCCGCGTGACCCGCGCGACCGGTGCGGTCCGCGCGACTCATGTGAGCGGCGCGGTCCGCGCGGGCTACCAGCCAGGGGCGCCGTGACGGTCCGGTCATGGCGTGCTGGCAGCGGAACTGGCAGTTCACGCAGCCGCCGCTCGCCGCCCGGCGGCGCCGGGTCGACATGACCGCGGCGAACATCATCGCCGCGGCGATGGCCGCGGCTCCGGTGGCCGCCGTGGCCACGACGAGGAAGGCCGCCGTGTCGAGAAAATGACTGAGCGGCCGGCCGAACACGAGCAACACGCCTACCAGGAGGACCGCGAACCTACTCGCGGGCCGGGCGTAACAGACCATGGTCAGACTCTCTTCGCTCGCGTGCTGTCGAGGGTTGGCCGTGCGTCTTTGCCGTCCTATACCTGGATCCCTCAGTTGCGGCGAAAAGTCAAGACCCTGCGTCAACTGGATGTGAGCGCAGAGTGATGAGAGCGAGCAGCCCGGCGGCCGCCGCGAGCCCGGCCGACAGGTAGAGCGCGGCGTGCAGCCCGTGGTGGAAGGCGGTGTAAGCGGCGCCGATGACCTCCTGCACGAGCTGGCCGTAGCCCGAGTACTGGCCGGTGTTCTTCGGGATCTGGCCGGTCTCCAGGGCGTTGGCGACGAGCGTCTGGAAGGCGGCCGGGATGCCGAGATGATTCATCTGCCCGGCCAGGCTGGACCGGAGCTGGGAGTTGACGAGCGAGCCGAGGATGGCCACGCCGGTGACCGCCCCGATTTCCCGGCTGGTGTTGGTCGCGGATGCCGCCATACCCGAACGCTGCGGCGGGACCGCGGAGAGCACCGAGGTGGTAATGGGGACCACGGTGGTGCCGATGCCGATCCCGGCCAGCCCGAGCGCCACGACCAGCGGCCCGTAGTCCGGGTGCGGAGCCAGGTAGCCGCTCGCGAGGAACAGGCCGGCCGCGAACAGCAGGCAGCCGGCCGTGATCGACCAGCGCGGGCCGACCAGGGCCGTCCAGCGTCCGGCCAGCAACGAGGACACGATCATCAGGACCGTCATCGGCGCGAAGACCACGGCCAGCCGGTAGCCGGACGCGCCCACCACCTCGACCAGGTAGAGCGCGGTGAAGAAGAAGACGGCGAAGGTGGCGAAGTAGGTGCAAAATGCGGTCACGATGGGGGTGGTGAATTCCGGCTTACGCAGGTAGCGCAGGTCAAGCAGCGGGTACGGGGCCCGGTGCTCCCACCAGCCGAACGCCGTGAACAACACCGCGCTGGCACACAGCAAGACGATCACCTCGGCCGCGCCGAAGCCGGTCGACTCCGCGTTGATGATCGCGAACACCAGGGTGGCGAGCGCGCCCGCGCCGAGCAGCGTGCCACCGATATCTACCCGGGCCGCCTCGGCGTTGGCGCTCTCCGGCAAGATGATCGCCGCCACGATCAAGGCGGCCAGCCCGAACACCAGGTTGAACCAGAAGATGCCGCGCCAGTTCCAGGCGCCGACGATCAGGCCGCCGATCACCGGGCCCGCGGCGAGCGCGAAGGCGGACGTCGCGGCCCAGATTCCGACCGCCCGGCTCCTGGCCCTGGCGTCCGGGTACAGCTGCCGCAGCATCGACAGCGTGCCCGGCTCGCTGGCGGCCGCGCCCAGGCCCATCACCGCGCGGCCGGCGATGAGCACCTGAACATTCGGGGCGAGTGCGCACAGCACCGAGCCGGCGCAGAAGACGCCCACCCCGGCCAGCATGACCTTCTTGCGGCCGAGTTCGTCTCCGATCATCCCGCAGGCCAGCATGATGCTGGCGAAGGTGAGCGCGTACGCGCCGACCACCCACTGCAGGTCGGTGACGTTCGCCTTGAGGCTGATCTGCAGGTCACCCAGCGCGACGCTGACCACGGTGTTGTCCAGGAACGTCAGGAACAGCAGCGTGCACAGCGTCGCGAGCGCCAGCGCCTGACCGCCTCGCGGTACGACGCCGGACCGGTCACCGGGGACGGCCTCGGCCTGGCTGGCCACCGCAGCGGCCCTGACTCAGCCGCTGCACACGGCGGGCGCCTTGCCGCCGTTCTCCAGCTTGAGCAGGTCGCAGAAGCTGACGTCACCGACCTTCCAGACTCCGCTCTGGTAGACCGCCGTGCCGGTCTGGCCGGGTAGCGCCGTCGCCCCGCTCAGCGTGATGGAGTAGCTCACGGTGGCCGACGTGGCGCTGTTCACCACCACCGCGGTGACCTTCGCTCCCGCCGAGGTGGCCAGGCTCGACCCGGCCAGGGCGTCAATGGCGGTGGCGTACGTGGACCCGTTCTGCAACAGCGAGACCTTCTTCGCGGCCGAGGTCTTGCCGTCGAAGAACGTCTCCCAGTTCGTGATGATCGCCGTGATCGAAGCGCTGTTGCCCGGGCTGCCCGTGCTCGTGCTCGAGCGGCCGGCACCGGGGAGCCGACCGGGGCGGACGAGGCGGTCGGCGAGGCCGATCCCGAACTCGTCGCGGACGGGCTGGAACTGCTGCTGCAGGCGGCCACCGTCACCGCGAGGGCCACGCCAAGCGCCGGGGCCGCAATCCGGCGAGCCAAGAGATCGAATCGCATGACGCGCCTCCTTTTGTCTCGGTCGGAGTACTGCTGACGGCTGCCATTCTTGAGTAATAGCGATGCCTGGTCAGAGTTTGCCCCGAATTTTTACCGAAATGCGGCGCGTCACCGGTCGCTGGCCGACGCGGGCGTCAGGGTAAGCGGGGGGCGGCCGGAAACGGCCGGACGGTTACGCGAGCCGGTCTGTACCGGGCCTACCAGCGGAAATGTATGAACAGGCGGCCGAAGTTCTTCGAGTCCTTCTCCACCCGGTGGTACTTCGCCTTGATCTCTTTCTGCTCAAGGAACTTCAGCACGTGCTTCTTGAGCTGCCCGGAACCCTTGCCGGGGATAATCTCGACCAGCGGGGCCTTCTTCGCCTCCGCCTCGGCGATGATCGCCTGCAACGCCCGGTCGATGTCCTGTCCCCGGTTGTAAATGTCATGCAGGTCCAGTTTCAGCTTCATGCGCACCGCCCGCCACGTCGCAGGCACCGGGCCTGCTCTCTGTAGGACACAGTACCGCGAGGATCGACGCGACCGTGGCGGCTGGATCGTCCGCCGGCACGATGCTGACCACGCGCTCGTCGGCTCCGGGCGGCTCGAGGGCGTCGAACTGGGTGCCGAGCAGCTGGGAGGGGAAGAAGTGCCCGTGCCGGGCGGCGAGCCGCCGGGCCAGCACGTCGCGATCGGCGGCCAGGAAGACCATCCGGGCCTGCGGGCGGCCGTCGAGCAGCAGCTCCCGGTAGGAGCGCTTGAGCGCCGAGCAGGTGATGACGGCCGAGGAGTGCCGGGCCGACGTGCTCGTCCATCCAGGCTCCGATGGCCCGGAGCCAGGGCCAGCGATCGTCGTCGGTGAGCGGGATCCCGGCCCGCATCTTCTCGACGTTCGCGGCCGGATGGAAGTCATCCGCGTCGGCGAACGGCCAGCCCAGCCGCCCGGCGAGCATGGCTCCCACCGTCGTCTTGCCGCTGCCCGACACGCCGGCCACGATCACGATCATGATTGAGAGCCTATTGAGAAGCTCCAGGTGCAAGCTACTGGCATGCGACGTCACTGGCTGCGCTGGCTCATCGCCGGCATCATCGTGGTGATAGTCATCGCGGTGGGCGGCCCTTTCCTTTATATCCACTTTTTCAACGGCAGCACGCCGGCCGCGTTGTCGCTGCCGACGGCCAGCGGTTCGGCCGCCGCGTCCTCCGCCGCGGCCTCCGCGGGCCGGCGCCGCCGCACGGCGCCCGCCGGCACGGCGACGGCCAGCACCGCGGCCAGCGGCTCGCTGGCCGGCGGGTGGACCGCCGGATCCGGCTCGGTGGTCGGCTATCGCGTCAACGAGGTACTGGTCGGGCAGAACACCACCGCCGTCGGCCGGAGCACGTCGGTCACCGGGCACCTCACCATCTCGGGCACCACCGCCACGGCCGCCACCTTCAGCGTCGCGATGGACACCGTGCACAGCGACAAGAGCCAGCGGGACGCGCAGTTCGACGGCCGGATCATGGACGTCAACAAGTACCCCACCGGGACCTTCACGCTGACTACCCCGATCGACCTGGCGCCGCTGCCCGCGGCCGGCGTGATCAAGAGCTACACCGCCCACGGGAAGCTGACGCTGCACGGCGCCACCCGCGCGGTGACGTTCACCCTGACCGCCGAGCGCGGCACCAAGGACGGGGCCGCGCAGATCGAGGTGGCCGGGCACATCCCGGTGCTCTTTTCCGACTACGACATCCAGAACCCGAGCCTGGGCGGCTTCGTCACCACGCAGGACAACGGCCTGCTCGAGTTCCTCCTGGTCTTCACCAAGGCCTGACGCCGGGGCCTGAGGCTCGGGGCCCGACGCCCGCGGCCGGCTAGGAGACCTCGTATCCGACGATGACCTGGCCGGCGTCCTGCCGCACCACCGAGATCATCTCGGTGCCCGCCGGCTCGGGGAACCGGACCTGGGCCTGGCCCTTGGTGGAGTCCACCGTGACGCTGGCCGTGACGTGCCACTCCGTGTCGAAGACCGCGACCCGTAGGACGGCGGGCGCAAGTCCCTGGATTCCGTTATCGCAGCCGAAGGCGATGTTGGTGGCACTGCCCCGCGGCACCGCGATGACCGTGACGGCACCGGCGCCGTTGTTGAGCTGACCTGACTGCACTTCTTCCTCCACGTTCGGCTGGAATGAGCTGATCCACGCGGTCAGCTCCGCGGCGGTGCCGTTGAACACGTCGTCGTCATGGTTGCTGGCCCCGCCGGACTGCCAGAACTTCCAGGAGCTCCACGGCGACGGCGCGGTCGGCGTCGCCGACTGGTAGATGGCCAGCCACAGCGGGTAGGACCCGAGCCCCGCGCAGTTGCCTGAGGTGATGAAGTCGTTGTACGAATACACGCCGCACGGATTGTGCGGCCGCAGGGACGTCAGCGTGGTCATGAAGTCGCGGGCGCAGGCCGCCACGCCGGCCGCGGAAGCGCCCGCGGTCTCGTTGTCGCACCAGAGCATGTCGGTCGTTTCCAGCCCGACCGCACTGAGGGTGGTCACGAAGTACCTCGCCTGCGCCGAGCCGGACAGGCTGGGGTCCAGGAAGTGGTAGGCGCCGCGGGCGAGTCCCTTGGCCTTGATCCGGGGCCAGTTCCAGGGCAGGTAGGGATCCGGGGAATTCGTCCCGCTGCCGCCGAGGCCCTGACTAGCCCGGCAGATGCCGAACGACAAGCCCGACGTGCCGGCCCAGTCGAAATCCCCGCCGTAATTCGACACGTCGATACCCTGGGCGCGTGCTGCCATCGGCTGTCGATCCTCCGTCCCCCCCACGTCCGGCAAAAATCGTAGCGTAGGTCATACTGGCCACGAAGGCTGATCGTGGTGACGCCGGAGGTGAGCGACCGCATGGGTGAACCTACCTGGATCGGGTCCTGGCCGGTCTACCGGCAGCTGACCGGCGCCGACCGGCGCGGCCTCGGCGCCGCCGCCAAGAGCAGCCACGACCGCACGGCCCGGACGGCCACGGCCGACTCGGTGGTCAAGTCGGTCTGCCCCTACTGCGCGGTCGGCTGCGGGCAGAACGTCTACGTCAAGAACGCCAAGGTCGTCCAGATCGAGGGTGACCCGGATTCGCCGGTGAGCCGCGGCCGGCTGTGCCCCAAGGGTTCGGCCAGCATGCAGCTCACCACGGGCGGCGCGCGCGCAGTATCAGGTGCTGTACCGGCGTCCGTTTGGTAAAAAATGGGAATCGCTCGACCTCGACACCGCCATGGACATGATCGCCGACCGGGTGCTGGCCGCGCGGCGGCACGGCTGGCAGTGGGATGTGGACGGGAACCGGACCCGCCGCACGCTCGGGTTCGCCAGCCTCGGCGGCGCGACGCTGGACAACGAAGAGAACTACCTGATCAAGAAGCTGTTCACGGCGCTGGGCGCGATCCAGATCGAGAACCAGGCCCGGATTTGACACTCCTCAACCGTCCCCGGTCTGGGGACTAGCTTCGGCCGTGGCGGCGCGACCGGATTCCAGCAGGACCTGGTCAACGCCGACTGCATCCTGATCGAGGGCTCGAACATGGCCGAGTGTCACCCGGTGGGGTTCCAGTGGGTGATGGAGGCCAAGGCGCGCGGTGCGAAGGTGATCCACGTCGACCCGCGGTTCACCCGGACCAGCGCCGTGGCGGACCTGTACGTGCCGATCCGGGCCGGAGCCGACATCGTGTTCCTCGGCGCGATCATCAACTACGTGCTGAGCGGCGAGAAGTACTTCCGCGATTACGTGGTCAACTACACCAACGCGCCGACGATCCTGACCGAGGACTTCGCCGACACCGAGGACCTGGACGGCGTGTTCTCCGGCCTGGACCGCGAGCACCGCACCTACGACCCCGAGGCCTGGCGTTATCAGGGTGACGACATGTCCGCGGCCGCGGGCTGGCGGGACCGCCCCGCGCAGGCCGACCGGGACTGCCCGGCAGGTGCGCGAGGCGGCGCGCGGCGAGGCGCACGGCGCGGGCGGAGCGGCGGCGCACCCCGACCCCGACACCGACGAGACGCTCCAGCATCCCCGGTGCGTGTTCCAGGTGCTGAAGCGGCACTTCGCCCGGTACACCCCGGAGCTGGTCCAGCAGGTCTGCGGCGTGCCACCGGAGACGTTCGGCCAGGTCTGTGAGGCGCTGACCGAGAACTCAGGCCCGGACCGGACCACCGCGTTCGTGTACAGCGTGGGCTGGACCCAGCACACCGTGGGCGTGCAGTACATCCGCACCGCCGCCATCTTGCAGCTGCTGCTCGGCAACATCGGGCGGCCCGGCGGCGGCATCCTGGCGCTGCGCGGGCACGCCTCGATCCAGGGCTCCACCGACATCCCCACCCTGTTCGACCTGCTGCCCGGCTACCTGCCCATGCCGCATGTGCACGGCAACGAGGACCTGGCCACGTACATCGACGCCGAGAGCATGGACAAGGGCTTCTGGGCGAACATGAGCACGTACATGGTCAGCCTGCTGAAGGCCTGGTGGGGCGACGCGGCCACGGCGGACAACGACTTCTGCTACGGCTACCTGCCCCGGCTGACCGGCGCCCACGGCACCTACGAGACCGTGGCCGCCCAGCTGGCGGGCACCTGCAAGGGCTACTTCCTGATGGGGGAAAATCCCGCCGTCGGCTCGGCCAACGGCCGGATGCAGCGGATGGGCCTGGCCAACCTGGACTGGCTGGTGGTCCGGGACCTGGCCATGATCGAGAGCGCCACCTTCTGGCAGAACGGCCCGGAGATCGAGACCGGGGAAATGCGGACGGAAGACATCGGCACCGAGGTGTTCTTCCTTCCCGCCGCCGCCCACACCGAGAAAAACGGCTCGTTCACCAACACCCAGCGGATGCTGCAGTGGCACCACCAGGCGGTCGAGCCGGCCGGGGACGTCCGCAGCGACCTGTGGTTCACCTATCACCTCGGCCGCCGCATCCGGGCGAAGCTGGCCGCGTCGCCGTCCGCCGGGCACGACGCCGAGATGGACCGGCCCGTGCTGGATCTGACCTGGGACTACCCGGTGGAGGGGCCGCTGGATGAGCCGTCGGCGGAGGCGGTGCTCGCGGAGGTCAACGGCTGGGACGCCGACCGCAAGCCGCTGTCGTCCTACGTGCAGCTCAAGGCCGACGGGTCCACCGCGTGCGGCTGCTGGATCTACTGCGGCGTGCGCGCCGACGGGGTGAACCAGGCTGCCCGGCGCAAGCCAGGCGCCGAGCAGAGCTGGGTGGCGCCGGAATGGGGCTGGGCGTGGCCGCTGAACCGGCGGATCCTGTACAACCGCGCCTCGGCCGACCCGCAGGGTAAGCCGTGGAGCGAACGCAAGGCGCTGGTCTGGTGGGACGAGGACGCGGGTAAATGGACCGGGCACGACGTGGCCGACTTCGTCGCCGGCCTGCCGCCGTCCTACCGGCCGCCCGAGGGCGCCACCGGCGTGGACGCGATCTCCGGCATCGACCCGTTCATCTTGCAGGCGGACGGCAAGGGCTGGCTGTTCGCCCCGGCGGGCGTGCTGGACGGCCCGCTGCCCGCGCACTACGAGCCGCAGGAATCCCCGTTCGACAACCCGCTCTACGGCCAGCAGCGCAACCCGGTCCGGGAGATCATCAGGCACCGGCAGAACCCGCTCCAGCCGTCCGGCAGCGCGCCGGGCGCGGAGGTGTTCCCCTACGTCGCCACCACCTACCGGCTGACCGAGCACCACACCGCGGGCGGCATGTCCCGCACGCTGCCCTTCCTGGCGGAGCTGCAGCCCGAGTTCTTCTGCGAGGTATCACCCGAGCTCGCGGCCGAGCGGAAGCTTGAGCACGCGGGCTGGGCCACGATCATCACCGCGCGCAGCGCGATCGAGGCCCGGGTCCTGGTCACCGAGCGGATCCGGCCGATCGAGGTGCAGGGCCGCCGGCTGCACCAGATCGGGCTGCCGTACCACTGGGGCGCCAACGGCCTGTCCACCGGTGACTCGGCCAACGACCTGGCTCACCTCTCCCTGGACCCGAACGTGCACATCCAGGAGGTCAAGGCGCTGGCCTGCGACATCCGGCCCGGCCGGCGCCCGCGCGGGCCCGCGCTGCGGGAGCTGGTGCGGGAGTACGCGCAGCGGGCCGGCATCACCGACGACACCGGGAGAGAGGTCTGATGAGCGGCGCCTTCTTCGATTTGTCTGCGGTTATGGATGCTATAACCCCCGCAACCGCAGACAAAGCCGATCCCGCCGACCCCGCCGCTCGGGCCGGGCACCTGGCCCATCCGCCGCGGGTGGGCTTCTTCACTGACACCTCGATCTGCATCGGCTGCAAGGCCTGCGAGGTGGCCTGCAAGGAATGGAACACCGTGCCCGAGGACGGGATAAGCCTGTCCGGGATGTCGTACGACAACACGGTGGGCCTGGGCGCCTCGACCTGGCGGCACGTGGCCTTCATCGAGCAGCCCGGGCTCCCCTCGGGTGAGTTCGGCGGCGTGCTGGGCGGCCTGAGCGCAGACAGCGCCGGGGTGGAGAGCACGGGCGCGGATGGCGCGGAGGCCATGCGCTGGCTGATGTCGAGCGACGTGTGCAAGCACTGCACCGAGTCAGCCTGCCTGGACGTCTGCCCGACCGGGGCGCTGTTCCGGACCGAGTTCGGCACGGTGGTGGTCCAGGACGATGTCTGCAACGGCTGCGGCTACTGCATTCCGGCCTGCCCGTTCGGCGTGATTGCCCGGCGGGAGGAGGACGGCGGCGCGCACAAGTGCACGCTGTGCTACGACCGGCTGGGGGCCGGGATGGAGCCGGCCTGCGCCAAGGCCTGCCCGACCAAGTCCATCCAGTTCGGTCCGCTCGACGAGCTCCGCGACCGGGCCCGGCTGCGGGTCGAGGCCCTGCACCAGGCCGGGCAGGACAAGGCCCAGCTCTACCTCGAGGACCCGGCCGACGGCATCGGCGGCGGCGGAGCATTCTTCCTGCTGCTGGACCAGCCCGAGGTCTACGGGCTGCCGCCCGATCCGGTCGTGACCACCCGCGATCTGCCCGGTATGTGGCGGCACGTCGCCATCGCCGCGGGCGGGCTCGCCGTCACCGCGGTGGCGCTGGGCCTGGGCCGGCGCAAGTGAGCGGGCCGCAAGTGTACGGGGCGCAAGTGAGCGGGCGCAGGTGAGCCGGCCCGCGCGGGTGACGCCGGCCGGGGGCGGGGCCACCGACGTGCCCGTCCGCCGGGAGGCTAACGGGAGGCATTCCGGACGCCGCCGCCGGGGCGAGCGGCCCATGGTGCCCGAGGCGGAATTCACCTCCTACTACGGCCGCCCGGTCATCAAGGCCCCGGTGTGGAAGGTCCCGGATGTGCCCGCGTACCTGTTCCTGGGCGGCCTGGCCGGCGCGTCGTCGGTGCTGGCCGCCGGGGCTCAGCTATCCGGCTACCGTGAGCTGGCCCGGGTGGCGAAGGCCGGGGCGCTCGGCGCGATCAGCCTGTCGGCCGTCGCCCTCGTCAACGACCTCGGCCTGCCCAAGCGGTTCGCGAACATGCTCCGGGTCTTCAAGCCGAGTTCGCCGATGAGCGTCGGCTCCTGGCTGCTGGCCGCCTACGGCCCGGTGGCGGGGGCCGCCGCCGTCTGCGAGGTGACAGGAAAACTGCCGAAGGCCGGGCTGGCCGCCACGCTCGGCGCGGGCCTGCTCGGGCCGGGCATCGCGACCTACACCGCCGCCCTGATCTGCGACACGGCGGTGCCGGCCTGGCACGAGGGTTACCGCGAGATGCCGTACGTGTTCGCGGGCTCCGCCGCCAGCGCGGCGGGTGGCCTTGGCCTGCTTGCGCTCCGCCCCCGGGACGCTCAGCCCGCCCGTGACCTGGCCATCCTCGGTGCGACGGTGGAACTGATCGCCAAACAGCGGCTCATCAGCCGCCTGGCCGGATCCGCCGGGCAGAGCCTCGCCGAACCGTACGAGACCGGGACCACGGGCGCGATCCTGCGCCTGGCCGAGTTCCTGACCGCGGGCGCGCTGGCGGGCGCCGTGCTCGGCGGCCGCAGCCGCGCCGTTTCCGCCCTGGCCGGCGGGTCACTGCTGGTCGCGTCGGCCATGACCAGGTACGGGATCTTCGCGGCGGGAATGGCCTCGGCCCGCGATCCGAAGTACACCATCGTGCCGCAGCGCCGCCGCCGCGAATCGGTCAACCCGCCCCGGGAATGAACTAGCCGCCGCCGCTGTTTTCGCGTACAGTCGCATTAATCGGGTTCCGAAATACCGGGACCCGGACCTGCGAAGGCCCCTCAGCGGCCAGCGGTCACGACATTCGCTCCGTCGGTTCCTAAAAACTGACGTCGAGTTTCCTTTCCCCAGCGGTGAAAGCTCGTTTTAGCTTGCTCATCCGCCCAGGCTGGGAACCTAAATTTTCCCGAACGAGCCGGAATCGTGCGCCGCGTACAAGCTTTTACCTCGCCGCCGCGCCCGCGCTTCATTCAGCGCGCCAATATTCAGCGTGGCGGCCCATATTCCGAAAGGAAATCTTTCATGAATGCAACACTACAAGAACTCCCCGCCCGGACCCGGGCGGAAGAATCACCCCTGGGCGTCCCGGTGTCCGGCATCGTCGATATCGGCGACGGAAGCGCCTTCGTGCGCACCTCCGGCTACCGGTGCGGCCCGGACGATGTCATCATCTCCGCCGGGCAGCTCCGGCAGTACGGACTCAGGAAGGGCGACCAGCTCGAGGGGGCGGCCACGGGGGCCGCCCGGCCCGACAAGCGGGGCGGCAAGTTCCGCCCGCTGATCCGGGTGGACACCATCAACGGAATGCCGCCCGATCAGGCGCGGAACCGGCCGCACTTCGCCGACCTGACCCCGCTGTACCCGCAGGAGCGGCTGCGCCTGGAGGACGGCAGCTCCTGCGCGACGGCGCGCATCATCGATCTGGTGGCGCCCATCGGCAAGGGCCAGCGCGGCCTCATCGTCTCCCCGCCCAAGGCCGGCAAGACGATGATCCTGCAGACCATCGCGGCCGCGATCGCCAACAGCCACCCCGAGGTCGAGCTGATGATGGTACTGGTCGGAGAGCGGCCGGAAGAGGTCACCGACCTGCGCCGGACGGTCCGTGGCCAGGTCGTCTACTCCACCTTCGACCAGTCGGCCGCCGACCACATCAGGGTCGCGGAGATGGCCATCGAGCGCGCCAAGCGCCTGGTGGAACTGGGCCACGACGTGGTGGTGCTGCTCGATTCCATCACCCGGCTCGGCCGGGCCTACAACCTGGCGGCCCCCGCGAACAGCCGGACACTGGCCGGCGGCGTGGCCGCCTGCGCCCTGACGCCGACCCGCCAGTTCCTCGGCGCCGCGCGCAACGTGGAGGGCGGCGGGTCGCTCACGATCTTGTCCACCGCGCTGGTCGACACCGGCTCCCGGATGGACGACGTCCTGTTCGAGGAGTTCAAGGGCACCGGCAACATGGAGCTCAGGCTCCGGCGTGAGCTGGCCGAGAGGCGATTCTTCCCGGCCATCGACGCGATGCCGTCCGGCACCCGGCATGACGAGCTGCTGATGCTCCCCGCCGAATACGAGGCCGTCGGCAAGCTGCGCCGCGCTCTGAGCGGCCTCGATACCCAGCAGGCCCTCGAGCTCCTCCTCGACAAGACCAGGGACACCGGCTCCAACCCGGAATTCCTTGCCCAGATCCAGCGCGCCCGCTAACCGGCCCGTCGCTAGTCCCGGCGGCGCGCCACCTGCAGCACCGCTCCCCAGTGCCGCCGCACCGAATGCTCCGGGCGCAGCGCCAGCCGCCGCCTGATCTCGGTGTATAGCCGCTGTCGTTTCCAGTCGGCCATGGCCAGCTGGCCGGAGAAGGTGCTCAGCAACTCGATGTACTCATCCGCGCTGTAGACCCGCTCCCAGTCGTAGTAGCGCACGCTGGTGACCTCGAACAGCCCACTGGCTTCGATGTCGGCCCGGTCGTCGCCTTGTTCCCCCGGCCGCGGCCTGATCGCACCGGCCGGCTGCGCGTCACCGATCTCGTCGTAGACGTCCTGGAGCTCGGCGAAGAACGGATCTCCGCCGTCCGGGAACACGTGTCCCGCTCCCCAGATGGCCAGGTGGCCGCCGGGTCGCAGCGCTTGCCAGGCCCGCTGGTACCGGACGGCAGGATCGATCCAGTGCCAGGCCGTGGCCGCGTACACCAGGCTGGCCGGCGCATCCGGCTGCCACCCCTCGAACGAACCCTGGACCACCTCGACTCCCAATCCGGCCAGGTTCGCGCGGGCGGCCGCGGCGAGTTCGGCGCCGAGTTCGACGCAGGTGATCCGGAATCCGCGGCGGGCCAGCGGGCGGGTGGCCTTGCCGGTAGCGCAGCCCACCTCGAGCAGGTGATCACCCGGCACTAGCCCGGCCAGTTCCACCAGGTCGTCGAAGAGCGCGTCCGGATAATCCGGCCGGGCCCGGTCGTAGCGGTCGGCGGCCTGGTTGAACGTCTGCCGCAGCCGCTCGCGTTCATCGTCTGGATGCATCAGGCGAGTATTTCACCGCTGATCCGGCTCAGCCGCGCTGATGGCGCTGGACATCGCGATGTCCGATTTCCGCCAGAGATCGGGTCAGGCGGGCGGCATGCTGGAGGCATGACGCAAGCAACAGAGGTTCATGGGGTGGCCGGGACGGGCGGGCTCTTCTACCAGGCCATGGCGGCCGACGAGCTTGACGCGCTCAGGGCGGCCGGGCGGGACGAGGCCGGCAACCCGCTCGAAGTTCAGGTCGACCCGGACGGCGGCTCCCCGCTGCGGTGCTGCCTGCGCGAGACGGAGCCCGGTGAGCGGGTGCTGCTGATCGCCTACACGCCACCGGGCACGGCGGGTGCCTACGCCGAGCGCGGACCGGTCTTCGTGCACGCAGAACGCTGCGACGGCTACCTGACGCCGCGCGACTATCCGCCCGGGCTCGCCCACCGCCAGCAGGTCGTCCGGGCCTATGACGGACATGGCCGGATCGCCGACGGGATACTCGCCGCGGACGGGCGGCAGGCGCAGGCCGTCATCACCGAACTGCTTGGCCGGCCTGGAGTCGAGCTCGTGCACCTGCGCAACGTCGGCTACGGCTGCTATAACTTTGCCGTTCGCGGATGCGGCGACTAGCCCAGGAAGGGCCAGCGCCCGGACGAGGGCGGTGACAGCTGAGAACCTGGCGGACCGAGGTGATCCGGCGTATCGCGCATCCCGGCCGGGGGTTCACCCAAGGCCTGATTACGGACGGCGAGACGGTGTGGGAATCCACCGGAGGTTACGGGTCGTCGGCGCTGGCCCGCTACCGGCTCGCCCCCGGCCAGGGCGGGCAGCGCGCCTTCCTGCCCGCCGAGTTCTTCGGTGAGGGTATCTGCCGGGCCGGCGGCAGCCGCGGTGACGGCAGTGGTGACGGCAGCGGTGACGGCGAAACCATCTGGCAGCTGACCTGGCGGGAACGGGTCGCGCTGCGCTGGGACACCAGGACCCTCGAGCTGACGGACCGGATTCCCTTCAACCGCGATGGCTGGGGCATCTGTGCCGCCGAACCAGCCCCCCAGCCCCCCCAGGCCTCCCGGGGCGCCCAGGCCGAACAGCCCGCCCAGGCCGAACGCTACCTGGTGACCAGCGACGGCAGCAGCGAGCTGGTGCGGCGGGACCCGGGGACCCTCGAGCCGCAAGCCGTCGTCCATGTCCGCTGCGGCGGCCGCCGGGTGCTCGGGCTCAACGATCTCGCCTGGTCCGGGGGCACGATCTGGGCCAACGTCGCCGGCACGCACTACCTCGCCGGGATAGACCCGGACAGCGGAGAGGTCACCGACATCGTCAACGCCCGCTCGGCGCGCGAACGGCACCCCGGCAACGCTCAGGCCATCATGAACGGGATCGCCGCGCTGCCCGCCGACGGGGAGTTCCTGCTCACCGGGAAGGGCTGGCGTTCGATCCGCCACGTGCGGCTGAAGCCGGCCCGCGAAGGGTCCGCCCAGGAGCGACTGCTGGCCGGCTTGAGCCGCTGATCCGCCGGATACCCGGCCTCAGCGGCTTGTCGGTGTAGCCGCCGTCGGCCAGCCCGGCCAGCCGCTCGAAGACGTTACGTGCGCCGAAGTCACCGGTGAGCACCCAGGACACGCCCGCCGCCACCAGGTAGAGCGGCACCATCACCACCCCGCCGGACCAGGCGTACTGGGTGGCGTGCCTGGCCTCGTGCCGGAACAGCCGCGACCCGGCCGCGATGTCATCAGCCCTGGTGATGATCACGTTGCCGAGACAGAACGCCGGGGCGGGCGGCACCGGCAGCCGGTAGCCGGTGCGCGGTGAACAGCCCATCCACGCTGCGAGCCGGCCGGGCGCCGCCGAGGACGGCCACGGCCAGGCCGGCCGGCGTGGAGAAGTTGGCCAGGTTGACCGCCTGCCGGGCGCGCAGGCCGGGGCGCATCGTCATGACGGGTCGGAGCCGTTGTGCCCGTTCATTCCGGTCGGATCGGCATCGGCCACGATCACTCCGGTTGTCCACGGCGAGGCGGGTGGCACGGGCGCCGGCAAGGCCAGCTGCTCGAGGCTGTGGTTACGGTGCGCCTGCGCCGCGGACTGGTGGTATTCGCTCAGCTCGGCGAGGAAGCTCTCGTCCGCGTACGGCGTGCCGTCTACCAGCGGTCCGCGCCGGTGCTCGAGTACGGCCACGACGTCCTCACCGCTCAGCGTCTTGTGCGTCTCCAGGGCGTGCGCGAGGGCCAGGACATGGTGCCGGTTCTCCTGGAGAATCTCCTCGACCCGGTCCAGGAGCCGCGTCAGCTGGTCCTCGATCCGGTCCGCGAGCGCGTGCCGCACCGCGGCCTCGGGGTCCTGGCCCTTCTTCGTGGTGCCGCCGCGGCCGCCGCCGGGCGAGCCGACCTCCAGGCGCTTGGCCGTGGAGTACGAAGACACCGTGGTGCCCATGCCCCAGAAGCCTTCCATGAACGACGCGACCGTGGTCGCGGACTCCAGGTCGCCGGACACGCCGGAGGAGCTGTCCTTGTCGAAGAACATCCGCTCCCCGGCCAGGGACGCCAGCGACACCAGGATGTCGGTCTCGTACTCGCTGCGCCACCGGGTGAACTGGTCCTCGGGCGGGATGCTCGCCACCATCCCGAGATAGTCGCTGCCCTTCTCGATCGTCGCGATGTCGATCTCCATGTGCTGGCGGGTGCGGAAGGCGACCAGCGCGTGGCAGGCCTCGTGGACCGCGACGGCGTGCCGCTCACGCTCGATGTACTCCACGTCTTCCGGCGGCCCGAGTTCCTTGAGCTGCTTGGCCTTGATCACATCCGGCCAGGTGATGACGTCGCGCCCGTTCCTGATCGCGGTGATGAGCGACTCGTTGACCAGGTCCTTGATGGTGGCGCCGGTGGCGTAGGGCGTGATGGTGGCGAGCTTGTCCATGTTCTCGGGCGTCAGCTCGTGCCGCACCTTGGAGAAGTACCCTTGGTAGGTGCGGATCCGCCCCGCCTTGGACGGGTAGCCGACCTTGTAGATGCGGTCGATGCGGCCGGGACGCAGCAGCGCCTCGTCCAGCGCCGTCGGCATGTTGGTGGCCATCATGACCAGGATCCGGTACTTGGGCGGCGGCTTGGGCCGCATGCCGAAGAGCCGCCGGACGTGGCGGTTGACGATGCCGCGCGGCTTCTTCAGCCCGGATAACTCGGTCAGCAGCGCCTGCAGCGTCCCCATCCCGCCGCCGCCGCCCCCGTTCATCATCCCGCCGATCATCTGCCGGCTGCGCCGGGTGTCCGGCTCGTCGGCGACCGCCGATTCCAACGCACGGGAGGCTAGCTGCCATTGGGTGTCCCGCGACAGGTAGGAGAATCCGTGGCAGCCCGTCCGGGCGAACGCGCCCCCGCCCATGCCCTGCTGGCCGCCGCCGGGGGCACCCTGAGTCATCATGCCGCGGTTGCCCAGCGAGTCGGCCTCGTCGAAAAAGACGATCACGCCGCCGTAGCGGAGCGCGAGCCGCCGCAGTTTGCGGAAGAGCGCCTTGACCTTGAGGATGCCCACGCCCATGAACATGTTGATGAAGGCGCCGGGATCGACGAACACGTACGGCTTGCCGGTCTCGCCGGCCACCGCCTCGGCCATCAGCGTCTTGCCCGTGCCCGGCGGACCCCACAGCAGCAGGCCGCCCGGCACGTAGCCGCCCCGTTCCTCGACCAGCTCGGGGTGCTCGAGGAAGAGGATGTTCTCCTTGACCCGCTCGAGCACGTGATCCTGGCCCCAGACGTCGGTGAACCTGGTCTTGATGTCCTCGGGGTAGTAGACGTCTACGCCGCCGCGCGACATGAACCAGAACAGCGCGGCGAACTGCGCGATGATGATCACGACGTAAACGAGCATCTGGAGCACGAACGGCAGGGCGTGCCAGATCAGCCCGGGCGCGCGGATCAGCGCGAGGATCGGCGAGGTGTGCACGAACCTGCTGACGACGAACGCGAACACGACGATCCAGAACACCCACAGGGCCAGCCGCCGGAGCCGGAACCGGGTCCAGTCGGACAGCCTGCGCTGGCTGGACCGCTCCACGCCGCCGAACACCGTCGAGGCCCAGAAGTGGTGATAGCCGCGCGAGTGCTCGCTGATGACGAAGTGGACCTGGCGGAGCAGTTCCAGGCCGATCAGCAGGAACACCCACCAGGCCGCCCGGACCTCGGTCCGTATCGCGTCCGAGAACCCGATAATGGGATCGTTCGCCATCAAGGACCAGACCAGGACGAACCACAGCAGGACCAGCAGGATCTCGAACTTGATCCGGTCCCAGAACCCGAGGGGCTTACGGGTCAGCCGTTCGGCGTCCGGCCGCCTTGTCTCGCCGGGTGGCGGGAGGCCTTCGTCGGCGGTGACGGCTCGAGCCTTGCTCATGACGGGCTCCTGACGGTAAACGAGGACATCACGTCGTCGATTGTGGTCCGGTCGGCGCTGTAACAGCTGGTCGTGCAGTGCAGCGCCAGGAGGTAGACCTCGGTCTGGTCAGCGTTGGTGAGCGCGACCACGTCGAAGGTGTCGGCGACGCCTGAGTCGGTGTAGTCGAAGGTCTCCCGGACCCCGTGCACCCCCTGGGGGAGGGTAAGCACCTGATCCCGGAGCTGCTCGAAGCCGGTGAGCGGGAAATTCTCGGAGGCGGCATTGGTCCTCGCGGTCGAGGTGACCGGCAGGAAGAAGTCCCGCAGCGAGTCATACGACAGCGCGTTGCTCTCCGTCGAGCTGAGCGTGCCGGTTTCGGAGAACACGAAGGGCTGCGAGTTGTCGAATGCGAGGTAGTCATCCGCCGTGGGCTTGCCGCCCGCCTCGTACGCGGCCATCCAACCAGCGCCTGAGCCGCTGCTTACCGCCTTCAGCTCGGCGGCAAGTGAGGTATCGCTGATCTTGTGCCAGCCGTAGGGAACCTTGAAGTAGGCGCCTTGACTGGAGTTCACCACGTAGGTGTACTGCGGCGCGGCACACCCAGAGACGGCCATCCCGAGAACGATCGCGCAACCCCCGACGAGGCCCTTCGCGACGCGGTGGGCCTTGCTTGCCAAGAGGCGCAACCTCCACGTAAGGACTACGTGTCAATTATGACTTCTCCGCCCGGAATGGTACAGGTCCGCTGAGCGGGCAAAATGGCCAGATTCTCGGCAATTGCGGCAGATCCGAGACCCATCTCATCGCCTGCTCGCGTTAGACCGGCCGCTCTGTGGGTAGCGCAGCGGTCTTAGCCGGATGACCAGGATTGCAGCCGGATGAAGAGGCGGTCTACATGGAACGTTCAAGCGCGGCTCATCTGCCCCGCGACCAGGAGCACTCGACTGGGGAGCTCGTTAAGATGATGACCGAGCAAGTGTCGGTGCTCATCCGGGACGAGCTCAAGCTGGCCCAGCTGGAGATGACGAGCAAGGGCAAGCAGGCGGCGCTCGGCGCCGGGATGTTCGGGGCCAGCGGCGTGGTGGCTATCTACGGCGTGGGCTGCCTGCTAGCGTGCGCGATCATCGCGATCAGCGGTGTTGTGGCGGCTTGGCTCGCTGCGCTCATCGTCGGAGTGGCTCTGCTGGCGGCCGCCGGGTGCGCGGCGCTGATCGGCAAGCAGCGCCTGAGCAAGGCCACGCCTCCCGTCCCGAAAGAAGCTGTCGCCAGCGTCAAGGCCGATGTCGAGGAAATCAAGGAGAGCACACACCGATGAGCACACCAGAAAGCGCACCAGAAACCGCGCCGGAAATCCAGGCGGAGATCGAGCGGACGCGCGAGCGGCTGGGCCAGACCGTGGAGGAACTGGCGGCCAAGGCCGACGTGAAGGCCAGGGTCCAGGACAAGGCCGCCGACGTCAAGGCGAACGTCCAGGCTAAGGCCGCGGACGTGAAGGCCAAGGCGCAGGGCACCGCGGCGGACGTGAAGGCCAAGGCGCAGGGCACGGCCGCCGACGTGAAGGCCAAGGCCCAGGGCACGGCGCCGACGGAAGGCCGGCCAGGGCACCGCGACCGACGTGAAGGCCAAGGCCCAGGGCACCGCGACCGATGTGAAGTCCAAGGCGCCGGCCGCGGCGAGCGAGTTGTCGGGACGGGTACGGCAAAGCGAGGTCGTGCGGCGCCGCTGGCCCCTCGCGGTGGCGGCGGGAATCGTGCTGGCCGGCTCGGTGGCCATCTGGCGGTGGCGCAGGAAATGAGCTTGCTGAATCGTAAGCGCGGCCGGTCCGCAGATGGCGACGAGGAGGCCGGCCTCGAGACCCCGCAGGACCGGGACCAGGGTCGGGATCCCAGCCTGAACCAGGAGACGATACCGCCGCAGAGTCAGGTAGAAGGCGGTCCGGAGACGCCGCTCGAGCTGGGCGGGACGGGCTGGATGAACACCCTCAAGCGCACCGGGAAGAAGTTCACCCGGGACCGGTGCAGCATGACCGCGGGCAGCCTGGCCTACCACTGGTTTCTGGCGCTGTTCCCGGCCCTCATCGCCCTGATCGGGCTGACGAGCCTGCTGCATATCAGCCCACACACGGTGCAGGACCTGGTCCACGGCCTGGACTCCTCGCTCCCGCCTTCCGCCGCGTCGATTTTCAACGGGGCCATCACCTCGGCCACCAGCCGTTCGTCAGGCGGCGCGACCACCACGCTGATCATCGGTGTGGTCATCGCGCTGTGGAGCGCCTCGGGCGGCATGGCGGCGCTGGAGACCGGGCTCGACATCGCCTACGAGGTCCCTGTCGACCGCAAGATGCTGGGCAAGCGGCTGTACGCATTCCCGCTCATGTTCGCCACAGCGGTGATCGGCGGTCTTGCCTCGGCCCTCATCGTGTTCGGTGAGCCGATCGGTCACGGGCTCGCGGGCCACGTCGGCCTCCACGGCCTCGCGTTCACGATTATCTGGACGGTGGTGCGCTGGGTGCTAACCGTCATCCTGGTCACCATCCTGTTCTCGGTGTACTACTTCTACGGGCCGAACCGGGAGACGCCCCGCTGGCAGTGGGTCAGTCCGGGCGGCGTGGTGGGCACGGTCATCTTCCTGGTGGCCTCGCTCGGCTTCTCCTTCTATGTGGCCAAGTTTGGCTCGAGCGGGTACAGCAAGACCTACGGGGCGTTCGCCGGGGTGATCATCTTGATCTTCTGGCTCTACCTGACCGGAATTGCCATCCTGCTCGGGGCCGAGATCAACGCGGAATCCGAACGTCAGGCCGCCGCGCAAGCCGGCCATCCCGGCGCGCAAGCCAGCGCGGCCGAGCTGCACGAGGGCAAGTCGCAGGCGCGTTAACCAACCGCTGCCGCGCCAGGGCACCGTCGCCCTGGCCCGGCGCGGGCCCAGGGTGCGGCGCGGGGAAGGCCCTGTGGCCGGTCAGGTGATCGGCCTCGGCTGCTGAGTACCCGGCACGATCTGCGCGGTGCACTCGGGACAGCGCTGCGCGGCGATCGGGATGCTCATCGTGCACTCGGGGCAATCCCGGCTGGTCGCGGCCTTGTTCCGGTCAAGCAGCTGGAGGAGGCGGCCGACCGGCATCACCAGCACGTAGTAGACGACCAGCGCCGAGATCAGGAACGTCACGACCTGTTCCAGGAACGTGCCGTAGGTGAAGATCGCCGTCTTGTGCCCCCGGCCGACGACCTTGAACGCGAGGTTCCCGAAGTTGCCCGTGCCGCCGACCAGTGAAAGCAGCGGGTTGACGAACGACTTGACGAATTGCTGGACGAGGTTGCTGAACTGGGTGCCGATCACCACCGCGACGGCGAGCTGCACCAGGTTTCCGCGCATGATGAAGTTCTTGAAGCCGCTCATGGGACCTGGAGTTCCTAACCTAGGGCAAATTATTCGCCCGGCACGATTACAGTCCCGCGACGACGGCCGGAGCCGGATATCGGCGCAGGCCCGGCCGTTAGGGTCAGGACATGAACGTCCTCAGGAGCGTCGGCCTGTTCGCCGCCGCCGGGCTGGCCGAGATCGGCGGCGGCTACCTGATCTGGCGGTGGCTGCGCGAGGGGGCCTCCTGGCCGGTCGGCGTGGCGGGTGCGGTCATCCTGGTGGTCTACGGCGTCATCCCGACGTTCCAGTCCTCCGCCGACTTCGGCCGCATCTACGCCGCTTACGGCGGGGTGTTCGTGATCATGAGCCTGCTCTGGGGCTGGGCGCTCGACGGGCACCGGCCGGACAACTACGACTGGCTGGGTGCCGCCATCGTCGCGGTGGGCGTCGGGATCATCTTCTTCAGCCCGCACCGGTTAGCTCCTTTATTCTCCCGAACGGCCCCCGGTGCCTGCCCTGCCTCCCCCCTCTCGCGTGAGGACCCTTGTCCACCACACTAGACAGATGATCACCAGTGCCGTGCCCCCGCAAGATCCGCGTGAACCCAGCAATCCCGGGGATCCGCGGGATCCGCTCGGCCTGGCGGCGGACGCCCCGTTGCTGGCCGCCTGGCTGGACTGGATGCGGCGGGCCGCCGCCGGGGAGCTGATCCCGATGACCACGCCCGGTCACAAGCAGCGCGGCGACCTGGTCGGCTCGGTGGTGGCGGGGGATGCGCCGCTGTACGGCGGCCTGGACGCGATCAAGCACGCTGATCACCTGCTCGACGACGCCCAGGCTCGCGCGGCCGCGCTGTGGGGCGCCGACTGGTGCCGGTTCTCTGTGGCCGGGTCGACCCACGGTAACCAGGCGTTCTGCCTGGCCATCGGCCAGCCCGGCCAAGAGGTGATCATCACCAGGACGCTGCACCGGTCGCTGCTGCTCGGCCTGGTGATGGCGGGGCTGCGGCCGGTGTGGGTGCGGCCGGACATCGATCCGCGCTCCGGGCTGCCCGCCGCGGTCGCGGTGCAGACCGTCCGGGACGCGCTGGCCGCGCATCCGGGTGCCTGCGGCGTGATCCTGGGCGACCCGTCCTACGTGGGCACCACCGGCGACCTGGCCGGGCACGCCCAGGCCGCGCACGAAGCGGGCGTGCCGCTGATCGTCGATGCGGCCTGGGCTGCCTACCTGGGCTTTCATCCGGACTTGCCGCGGCACGCGATCGCCGCGGGTGCCGACGCGATGGTCACAAGCGCACACAAGACGCTGCCCGCCTACACGCAGGGCGCGCTGGTGCTGGCCCGCACCGAACGGCTGGACGCGGCGCGGTTGGACCGGGCGTTCGACGCCACCCACACCACCAGCCCGGCCGGGTCGATCATGGCGAGCATCGACGCCGCCCGGGCCCTGCTGGCCCGGGACGGGACGCGGCTGTGCGGGCGGCTGCTTGAGGGCGTGGCCGCGGCCCGCGGCCGGCTGCGCGAGGTGCCCGGGGTCGACGTGCTTGACGGGCCGGGCATGGATCCGGCCAAGCTCGTCGTGCTGCTGGCCGGGACCGGGGCCCATGGCGGCCTGGTCGAGGCCGACCTGATCGCGGCCGGGATGCCGGTGGAGATGGGTGACCGCGACACGGTCGTGCCGATCGTGACGATGGCCGACGACGAGAAGCGGATCACGGCGTTCACCGAGGAGCTGATCGCCGCCATCGAGCGGCATCGCGGCCGGCCACGCCGCCCGGCCGCCACCGCCGCGTGGACGGTCGAGCCGCAGACCGTGCTGGCCCCCCGGGAGGCCTTCTTCGCCCGGACCGAGACCGTCGCCGCGAGCGCCGCCGTCGGCCGGATCAGCGCGGAGCTGGTGGCCCCTTACCCGCCCGGGGTGCCGGTGCTGGCCCCGGGCGAGCTCATCACGGCGCAGGCGCTGGCGGCGCTACGCGAGGTGGCGGCCGACGGGGGCCGGATCGCCTACGCGGCGGATCCCGCCCTCGCCACCTTCCAGGTCGTCGCGGCCTGAGTCCACGGCCAGGCTGTCGCGGGCCTGACCGTGCTCGTCGTGCACGTACCGGCGGCCGCGCAGCAGCGACGCGACGGCCGCGACCAGGCAGGCGGCGATGGCGAAGTCGAACGCGACATCCAGACCGTGCTGGAACGGCGCCGAGATCAGGGCCGGGAAGAAGCTGTGACCGGTCAGGTACGCGGCGTGGCTCGGGGGCAGCTTGCTCAGCGCGGGTCCGAGCAGCGTGCTGATCGGGTTATAGCCGAGCAGCGCGGCGAACATGATCGAGACCGGCGGCAGCGCGGCCAGCTTGGCCGCGTCGGCGGCCGGCACGCCCTGGGCCACCAGTCCGTGGCTGAGGGTGGCGGGCAGCGACGAGGCCAGGCCCAGGATGATCAGCGTGAAGAAGATGCCGATGGACAGCACCATGGCCGAGTTCTGGAAGGTGGCGCTCATGCCCGCGCCGACGCCGCGCCGCTCGGGTGGCAGGCTGTTCATGATCGCCGCCCGGTTGGGTGAGGCGAACAGGCCCATGCCGATCCCGTTGAGCAGCAGGATGCCGGCGAACTGCCAGTAGACGAAGTTCACCGGCAGCACCTCGAGCAGGCCGAACGAGGCCGCGGCGACGATCATCCCGCCGGTGGAGAACGGGCGGGCCCCGAACCGGTCCGAGAGGTAGCCGGAGATCGGCCCGGCGATCAGGAAGCCAACGGTCAGCGGGAGCATGGCGATGCCGGCCCACAGCGGGGTCCGCTCGAAGCTGTAGCCGTGGATGGGCAGGTAGATGCCCTGCAGCCAGATGATCAGGATGAACATCATGCCGCCGCGGCCCAGCCCGGCCAGCAGGCTGGCCAGGTTCCCGGCGGTGAAGGGGCGGATCTTGAACAGGTCAAGCCGGAACATCGGCTCGGCCACCCGAGTCTCGATGACGCAGAACAGGGTGAGCACGGCCAGGCCGCCGGCGATCAGGGTGATCACGAACGGGCTGGTCCAGCCCATCGTGTGGCCGCCGTAGGGCTGGATGCCATAGGTGATCCCCACCAGCACCGCGATCAGGCCCACGGCGAAGGTCACGTTGCCCCACCAGTCAAGCTTGGCGGGCTGGCGAATGCCCCGCTCCTGCAGCTTGAGGTAGGACCAGACCGTGCCGATGATCCCGAACGGAACCGAGACCAGGAACACAAACCGCCAGTTGAGCGGGCCGAGTACTCCGCCGAGCACCAGGCCGATGAACGACCCCGCGATGCCGGCGACCTGGTTCAGGCCGAGCGCCAGGCCGCGTTCGTTGGAGGGAAAGGCGTCGGTGAGGATCGCGCTGGAGTTGGCCATCAGCATGGCGCCGCCGACCCCTTGCAAGATCCGCATCCCGATCAGGTACCAGGCGGCGTCCGTGCCGTGCAGCCAGGTCACCGACAGCATGACGGAGAACAGGGCGAACAGCGCGAACCCGAGGTTGAACATCCGGACCCGGCCGAACATGTCGCCCAGCCGCCCGAAGCTGACGACCAGGACCGCGGTGACCACCAGGTAGCCCATGATCAGCCAGAGCAGCAGCGTGGTGTTGCCCGGAGCCAGCGGGTTGACGCCGATGCCGCGGAAGATGTCGGGCAGCGCGATCAGCATGATCGAGGCGTTGACGGTCGCCATCAGCATGCCCAGCGTGGTGTTGGACAGCGCGATCCACTTGTAGCCGTGGCTGTGAGTCGTCTCCGCGTGACGGGGCCGGGGTGATGCGGACGGCACGAGCGTTCCTCCGTAGCGGGCAGGGAATTAGTTGCTACATGACAACTAACTTATCCCGGAAAGTGTTCCCGCCCCGCACCGATGACGTTGAAAAAGCTGACCCGGCCGTCGTCATGACGGCCGGGCCAGCGTAAGAACCGCAGAAAGTGCGTCCCGGCTCAGCGGTAGCTCAGGCCGACCGCTTGGCGTTTTCTGGCCGGCGCTCTCGGACCCGCTACCGTTCTGCGGCCGGTGAGCGCTCTGCGGGCGACGACCCGGCTGGGTGGCGCCGCGGGCGTAGCCCTCGTGGGTCCCCGACGTGCCGCGGGCGAAACCCTCACGGGACCCGGACGTGCCGCGGCCGAAACCCTCACGGGACCCGGACGCCGGGCGGGCCGGGCGGCGGCTGCTCCCGGAGCGGCGCGACCCGGCCAGCTGGCCTGACGCCGGGAACTGGCGCACGGGCGGTGGCGGTGGCACCGGGGTACCCGACGTCGCGATCTCCCGGACCACGTGATGTCCGGTCGCGACCTCGTCGCTGGCCGCCGTCACGCCCGCCGCGTCGTGCAGCCGCTGGAGTTCCCGTACCTGACCGCGCTCCACGAGCGCGATGACCATGCCAGTGGCCCCGGCCCGTGCCGTTCGGCCCGATCGGTGCAAGTAGTCCTTGTGGTCGTTGGGCGGGTCGAACTGGACCACCAGGTCGACGTCGTCGACGTGGATGCCGCGGGCCGCGACGTCGGTGGCGACCAGGACGCGGGGATGCCCGGCGGTGAACGCGTCAAGCGCCCGCTGCCGCTGATTCTGGTTGCGATCGCCGTGGATGGCTCCCGCTTCGACGCCGGCCCTGGACAGCTGCTTGGCCAGCCGGTCCGCGCCGTGCTTGGTGCGGACGAAGAACAACGTCCGTCCCGGCCGGGCGGCGATCTCCGCCGCGACCGGCACCTTGTCCGCCGCGGACAGCACCAGGACCCGGTGCTCGGCGGGCCCGGCGTCGGACGCGGTGGTCACCGCGTGCAGCGCGGGATCGCGGACGTAGGAGGTCACCAGCTGGCCGACGCCGCGGTCCAGCGTGGCGGAGAAGAACATCCGCTGGCCGCCGGCCGGGGTGGCGTCGAGGATGCGGGTGACGGCGGGCATGAAGCCCAGGTCGGCCATGTGGTCGGCCTCGTCGAGCACGGTGATCTGGATGTCGGAGAGCGTGCAGGCGTGGCGTTCCATCAGGTCGATGAGCCGGCCGGGTGTGGCCACCACCACGTCGGCGTCGCGCACGCGGGTGATCTGCTTGCCGATCGACACGCCACCGTAGACCGTGGCGATGCTCACGTTGATGCGACGGCCGAGCGGGGCGAGCACCTCGGCCACCTGCTGCGCCAGTTCCCTGGTCGGGACCAGGACCAGGCCTCGCGGTGCCTTGTCACGCCGCTGGCCTGCGGTGGCCATCAGCCTGGTCAGCAACGGCAGACCGAAGGCCAGCGTCTTGCCCGACCCGGTCTGGGCGCGGCCGAGCACGTCCCGGCCGGCCAGCGCGTCGGGCAGCGCCCGGGACTGGATGGCGAACGGCACGTGAATGTCCTGGGCGGTCAGCGCGCTGACCAGCCGGGCGTCCAGGCCGAGCTCGGCGAAGGAGGCCGGCGTCGGCTGCGGGGCCGCGGCGGCGGCGTCGAGGGCCCGGTCAAGCTCGGATTGCGGAGCGACGCGCTGGGGACGGGGGGCCGCAGCGATCCGGGGGCGCCTGGTCGGGCTGCTCCCGCGTCGCTGGGGGGTGCGTTCGGCGCCTCGGCCATAACGGTCAGAGGGCACGCGCGGACGCCTGGAACTGTGGGGCATGCAGGAAACTCCATCAATGGTTCGGAGGTCGCATGCTCAACAGATGTCCAACGACAACGGTGAACGGCTAGTAACCGCACTGTTTGCAGCGACCGACGGGCAGCTCGCCCGCGGGAGCGGCGGCGAAGATCGCCGCCTCGGTTGCAAGACTATCAGCAGGGATCTTATTCCCCATCGCAGACCGCGCCGTAGTCCAGCCAGGGGTGACCGTGATGATCGTCAGGCTCGCCCGCGAGGTGTCTGCCTGGTTGCGCACCATGCAACAGGTCAATCGCTTGTCCGGCGTGCTCAGCCCAGCGGACCGAGGGCTAAGCAGCCCCGACCCGCCTGCCCCACCCACCCCGTCTGCCCCTCCCCCCTCCCCCTCCCCCCTCCGCCCCGGGGCCCTGCTGCGATCGTGGATCGGTACTACCCTCATAGGGCAAGCAAGTATCCACGATAATTCGAATCCCTGGGCGAGAGTCTGGATTGGGGGTTTGTCCGGCGGGCGGACCCTGGGCCGGGCCTGCTCACGCCGATGTTGATCCGGCCGGGCTGGTAGAAAGTTTGCATGCGAGCCGGGCAGCTTCCGATCGATGAGCAGGTGGCACATCTCCGGGCGGCGCTGAGCCGCAACTCCACGCTGATCGAGGTGCTCGCCCGGGCCGACAAACCGGCGGCCCGGGTTCATCCGGCACCGCGGTGACTGCCAGGGACTGCAGGTGACCGCCGACCGCGGGCCTGCTGCCGCGTGGGACGCCGAATACCGGGCCGGCCGCTACCAGGACGAACCACCGGTGGCCTTCATCCAGGACATCCTCGGCGCCGCCCGCCGGGCCGGGGTGACCCGCGGCCTGTACGTCGGCTGCGGCAACGGCCGCAACTATCTGCCCCTGGTCGCCGGCGGCCTGGACCTCACCGGCCTGGACATCGCCCCCGCGGCCATCACCCAGCTCGCCGCTCGCGCCCCGGGGCGCCGCGATCGCTGATCTGCGGTGACCTCACCGCGCTGCCCGCACGTCGGCACGTGCCGGGCCGGGTGCCCTGATCGTTACCCGGCCGGCATCCGCGGTTGCCCGCGCCCGGCCACAATGGCCGTGATGATCGTCAGACTGGCCCGCGAGGAAGACGCGCCCGGCTTCATCGGGCTCGCGGCACAGGTAGAGCACTGGTTCGGCCCCATGGCCGATGAGCCTGGGTCCGGTCGGTGCTGGCCAGGAAAATCCGCCAGGGCACCGCCCTGGCCGCCGTCTCCGGTGACGGGACCGGGCTGCTCGGCGGCCTGCTCTTCACCGCGAGGCCTCCGGCTTACCATGTGCGCTGGCTCGTCGTCTCCGAGCAGGTGCGCGGGAAGGGCGTCGGCCGTGCCCTGATGGCCGACGCGATGCGCCGCTTCGTCACCGGCCCGGGCACGGTGGAGGTGGTGACCTTCGGTACCGACCATCCCGGCGCGACGGCAAGCGGGAGGCCGTATCTTCTACGAACGGATCGGCTTCGTCCCCGCCGAGGCGGCTGCACCCGGCCCGGAGGGCGGCTCCCGCCAGGTCTACCGCAAAACCGTCCCCTGACCAGGTCCTCACGCAGGTCAAGGCCGCTTGGCTGGCTGGAGCTGGAGTTCCCCTGGGCGGCACGATAGGGACGCCGAGTTTGAGGACTTTAGGTGAGAAGAGCCGTCTTGAGGACGTTCAGCGTCGCCGGACTCATACCGCCGGGACCGAGCAGGTAACTCTCGGCGCCGGCGTAGCTTTCGTTGAGTGTCTCTAGCGCTTTGGCCATGGCGTGCCTGGGCGCGCTCAGCATCCCCTCAGCCGCTTCCCTGGCTATGCCGTGTCCGGCGAACAACTCGATGACTTCGGGCACGTGAGCTACCCCACGGCAGTCGTTGGTGAGCTGGTAGTCATCGAGCACGATCTCCCGCTCGACGCCCAGGGCCGTCAGGAGGAGGGCGATCGTCATCCCGGTACGGTCCTTGCCGCCCAGACAGTGGATCACCGCGGGAAGTCGCCCCGGATCGGCCAGTCGCGAGAAGAGGTCCCCGAACACCGCGGCCGCCTGGTCGAGCATCCCGACGTAGTCGGCGATCAGCCACTGCTCCCCGTCCAGACGGGTCTTCAGCGCCGCGGACCAGGCTTCGTCCAGCGCACTTCGGCTCGGGAGTTCGAGGTGGACGCATTCCCGTGGTCCGGGGAACCGTGCCCGTTCATCGGTCCGGCGCAGGTCGTAGATCATCTTGATGCCCAGCGCGTCGAAGGCCGGCAGGTCTTCGGGGGTGAGGAAGTGGAGCGAGTCAGATCGGTAGACCGCGCCCCAGCGTGTCTGGCCTGCCTTACCCGCCGGGTAACCACCGATGTCCCGGAAGTTCAGTGCTCCTGCGAAGGGGACTCGACGGATCACCTTGACAGTTCCCCACGTCACGGTCCGGTGCGCCGTCCCGCACCGCCCGGCACGGAACGGCCCGTGGCGGGGGCTGGTGGGCTGGTGCGGTGGGCGAGGCTAAGGACGCTCGGTCTTGAGCTTGGCCCCGAACGCCTGCCAGGCGGGCGCGGCGAAGGTGAGCCGGGGTCCGTCCGGGTCCTTGGAATCGCGGACGGCGACGGTGCGGTCGGCGGCCGCGACCTCGATGCAGTTGCCCCCGTTGCTGAGCTGTAGGTGGCCTTGCGCCACTGGAGGTTCATGTCCATTGTCTTGCCGTTTCCTCAATCAGGCTCAGCGACGCGGCCCGCGGCAGGGCCTCTAGCCTCAAGGTGTCCCACGTGTGGGCGAGCGCGTCGGCTTCGGACGCATCTTCGATGATCTGGCCGGACACGGCCGTGTCCTGGTATGCGATGGTAGCGGCATCGTCGAAGTCCGCGATCACGAAGGCGCCCCCGTTTAGACCTTGATGTGCGCCGGCGGCGAGCGGTATGACCTGGATGACGACGTGCGGTCGGCGGGCCATGCCCGCCAGCTGGGTGACCTGGCCCCGCATCACGCCGGGGCTCCCGACCGGGCGGCGCAGCGCACCCTCGTCGAGGATCGCCCACAGCTCGGGCGGCTGGTCTCGCTCCAGGATCTGCTGCCGCGCGAGCCGGGCGGCGACCGTCTCGTCGATCTCATCCAGGGTCGCGCCGACGCGGGTGGACAGCACCGCGCGGGCGTAGGCCGGCGTCTGCAGCAATCCGGGCACGACGACCAGCTCGAAGGACCGGAGCCGGCGCGCCTGGGCCTCCTGGTCGGGCCAGGCGGCGAACCAGCCGGGATAGGCCCGGCGCTTCAGCTTCTCGCCCAGGATCTCGTACAGCTCGGTCAGGGCTCCGTTGCAGCCGAGCTCCCCGATGCTCTCGCACGCCTTGGCCAGGTCTTCGGTGGGGGTCCGGGTCCCGGCTTCGACCTTGCGGATCTGCGACCCGGACACGAACACTCGCGCGCCAAGCTGTTCGGGCGTCAGGCCGGCCCGGGTCCGGTAATAGGCGAGCATCGCGCCGAATACCCGCAGCGGGCTTTCGGCGGCGGATTGTTTCATGGTTTTGTCCAACACTGTCCAAGAAGCTGGCCTGGATGTCGGGCCAGGGGGCGGCTTTTCGTATTCCCACCGTAGTCCGGCCGGGAAATGCTGGCCATATCAATTCCCGAGGTGAGGAACTGCCGTCATGCCACCCACTGCCCCCGATGCCATCGAGCCGCCCCCGCATCCGCTGTATGCCCTGGCCACTTTCGAGCTGCGCAGGTACCGCCAGCAGCTGGAAAACGCGCTCGCGGTCACCGGCGCGGACGATCCGTTGCCGACGGCGGCCGGCGACTTGCAGGCCAGGCTCGACGCGGTGCTAGCCGAGCAGGAAGAGCGCGCCCGGCTGGCCGTCCATGCGTGACCATGACGTCACGATGCTGACGGCCCGGCGAAGCCGGCCAGGTGATGCGGTGGATTCGGGCCGGGCCGGGGACAGCCAGTGACTTATCAATGCTCCTGCGGATTAGCAGCACTACGCTGGAATGGTTCGAAGATCATTTGTTCACCTTCCCCGAAGATGACCACTACGAGCTGGCGACCAGGCCATGCGGACCGTCGGGCCAGTGCGCTACCCGGTATACGCCGGCGGTCTCAGGTGACCGCGCCAATGCCGCTCCCCCATGAACCCGGCCACCGAACACCCAAGCGTCCAGTCTCTCCAGCACCACCAGATATTTCCCTCCCCTAAGCGGCATCTTCCGACGCTGTTGTGTGCCATTAACCCCATCGGGAGGGATTCGATGACACACAATATCGATGGTCTGGGATTTGCCGCCGGTGCCCTAACCCGACTTTTGTCGGCAGCGCGGGATTGCGCTCGCGATGGCGGGCGGCCGGCGTCGGAGGTTTCTTACCTCTGGCAGGAGGAGGACGAGGAGCGGGAGGAGAATCACGAGGGCTCCGCCTGCGGTCAGCACAGCCGATGTGCCGAAGGCAGCCGCCAGCGGCCCGGCGATCGCTATGCCGACGGGAGCCAGCGCGCAGTTGCCGAGCGAGTCATAGGACGAGATGCGGGAGAGCTTTTCTGGCGGTATCTCCTGCTGCAGGACGGTAGTCCAGCTGACGCCGAACACTTCCAGGCAGGCGCCAGCGAAGAAGGAAGCCGCTATGTCCAGCGGGACTGCGAGCGGCACGGCCAAAGCGAACAGCACCGCGGCGAATGCGGGCACGGACAGGATCGCGGCGAGCAGCATCCGCCGGGGGCGGAACCTGAACATGACCAGGCCCCCGGCGATCGCCCCGGCGGAGTAGGCGGCGACGATGTAACCCCAGCTGCGGGCACCGCCCAGGCGAGCGTCAGCGACCAACGGCCCGAGCACGTTGATCGTCCCGGCGGAGATGGCGACAAGGAACATGAACAGCAAGACGATGGCCCAGAGCCAGCGCCGGGCGGTGAATTCCTGCCAGCCTTCGCGCAGCTCACCGATCATGCTGGAGGCCTGCGCCGGCGGCACGGCCGGGAAGCGCATGCCGGTCCGCAGCGCTGCGGCAATCGCGAACGTCGCGGCGTCGATGGCCAGGCCCCAGCCCGGGCCGGCCAGTCCGATCAGCAGGCCGCCGGCGGCCGCGCCGGCGATCGAGGCGGCACCTTGGCCCGTTTGATCCAGCGCGTTCGCCCGCGCGCGCTGTTCCGGTGGCACCGCCTGGGGCAGCAGGCCCGCAGCGGCGGGATAGTAGAACCCCGCGCCGACGCCGCCCGCCGCGGCCAGGACCACCAGCGGCCAGATCCTGGCGTGGCCGGTCAGGACCAGCATCGCCGAAGCACCCTGCGCGAGTGCCTGGAGGACGTTCGCCGCTGCCATCACCTTGTGCCGGGGCAGTCGGTCCGCCACCACGCCGCCGAGCAGCAAGAAGGCGATCAGCGGAACGAGCTTGGCGGTGGCCACATATCCCACGTCGCTGGCCGAGCCGCCGATCTTGAGGACGGCGAACGGGATCGCCACGAAGGAGACCGCGGACCCGGTGACCGAGATGACGTTGCACGCCGCCAGCAGCCGGAAGTTGCGGCCCGACAGAGGCTCCCGGAGCGAGGGCCAGTTCGTGGTGGATGGGGGCACGGCGGGTCGGCTCTCTGTCTGGCTTCGCGGCGGTGGCACTGATGACGGCCAGCGCTTCCCTGTAGGTTACGTACAGATTCTACATTACGTACTTTTTGCTGAACGTACGAGACGTACGTAATCTCCAAGCCATGACCCAAGAAATACCGGTGACGCAGGCCAGGGACGAACTGGCGGAGCTGGTCAACCGGGTGGCGTACGGACACGAGCGCATCGTTTTGACCAGGCACTCCAAGCCTGTGGCCTGCCTCGTTCCGCCCGAGGACCTGGCCTGGCTGGAGCAGCGAGGTCAGGAGAGGATCAACCTCACCTCAACCGGGCCCGCGGTTGAACCGCGACACCTGTCGCCCGCGGCCGACCCGCTGCCGATCGCCGCCCAGCACCGGCCGCACCGGCAACCAGACGAGCCCGGGTCACCGGCCCCACGCAGGCCAGCTGCCCCCCGTGGTCAGCGCCCTGACCAGGACACAGCAGGCTGAGCAGGTCGGACCGGGTGATGCCGGGGGGCCCATGCGCGGCACCTGGTCTCCGCCCGCTACGTCGATTGTTGGCGCTGATGTCGTCGCGGACGGGCGGTGTGCGGGGCAGGCCCCGGTCGGCACGGCGCGGATGCGGGCGTCCGGCAGCTCCGCCGGCCACGGAGCGCTGGCTATGCAAACCACATGGCAAATGAGATTCTTGCCCTACCGACGATGGGTTCCCTCATCCACCGCTGACGCCGGCCGGGCCACCGTTATTTGACGCGTACAGCCATCGAGAGAGAAGGCCGCATGAAACTCATCAAGCGCACGGTAACGGTGATCATGGCCGCTGCGGCCGGGCTCGCCGTCACGGCGGCGGCGGGCCCAGCCGCCACCGCCGCCCCCGCGACTCAGGCGGCGCCCGCGGCGATCGGGGTCACGGCCACTATCCCCGTAGGCGACTCGCCCGTCGGCGTGGCCACCGACCAGCGGACCAACGCCATTTATGTCGCGAACAGTCAAAGCAGCACGGTGTCGGTGATCAGCGGGCTGACCAACACCGTGATCGCCACGGTCCCGGTGGGCAGCAATCCCTTCGCGATTGCCGCTGACCCGGACACCAACACGGTGTATGCGGCCAACTACGAGAGCGCGACGGTGTCGGTGATCAGCGGGCTGACGAACACCGTGACCGACACGATCCCGTGGGGGCTTACCCGGTCTCGATCGCGACGGACCCCAGCGACCGACATGATCTATGTCGGGGATAACATCAGTGTTTCAGCGGCACAGTGTCGGTGATCAACGGCCGTACCGGCACGGTGACGGCCACCATCCCGGTCGGGGCCGACCCCGGCGGCATCGCGGTGGACCCGGCGACCAACACGGTCTACGTCTCCAGCGGGCAAACCAGCGACGTGTCGGTGATCAGCGGGCAGACGGACACGGTGACGGCCACCGTCGCGGTGGGGTTCGGCCCGAAGGCGTCGCCGTGGATGCGACGACGAATACCATCTACGTCACGAGCGAAGACGACAACAC
>CAWEFK010000026.1:0-116796 GCA_963808315.1 uncultured Actinomycetes bacterium
AGATACACCCATGACCTGGGATAACAGCGCGGATCGCCGATTAGTGCGGCTCGGTGATGGCGAGACCTGGATGTTGATCATGATCAGCTGGGACGGTTCTCCGCAATGGGCGGAACAGCCGACCAGCGCCGCTTTCGGCTGACGACCCTCTGTGGGATCTCTGGGCTATACCTCGGCCAGGCATTGCGCGACGATCAGCATGCGGTCCACGTTGGCACGGTCCCGGTCGTCGGTGGCGACGCCAGACGGCGCGGCGGCTAGTCGTTCGAGTACAGCGGCGATAAACGAGGCCGAACCCCAGTGATGCTCTAGATCCAGCAGTAGGTAGGTCTTGAGCGCGGGCACGGCCTCTTTCCCCAGGCCGTGCAGGGCGACGGTCGCCAGCGGGGGCGCCGTGAGCGTCCCCTGGGAGGTTTCCAGGCTCTCCAGCAGCGCAGCCTTTATGCGACGGGCCCGGCCCGACGCGAGCCAGGCACCCATGACACGCGGACGCCAGGGCAAGGCGAGAAGCTCGGCGACTTCGCCGTCGGTCGTCTCGCGCGCCACTTCGCGCACAGCGCTGAGCAGGCCGTCATTCCTCAGGTGCGTTCAGCCCCATCATCTTTCGGTAGAAAGGCGCGACGCAGTGCTGCTCCAGCGCGCTCAATTCCGCCACGGACTGAGCTTAAGCGCGCACCCCGGTCCCGGCCCCAGCTGCCTGCCGGTCAAGCAGCGGACCAGGAGACAGGAGCGTGTGCGTGCGCTTCCCGCAGCGCAGATCGACCAGATCTGGACCACCATGGCGGCGGCACCCCGCGCTGCCTCGCCCACGCGGAACGGCGGTTCCAGCGCGCATGCCGTGCCTGACGGCCCTGCACATGGTCACAGCCGTATCAGCGCCCGAGCGTCTATCGGCAAGCCGACGCTTGCAAGATCCGAGGCGGCGCCCTGGATGATGGTCCAGGTTCTCCGGCTTTGTCAGCCGGGGCTGGCCGCAGGCTTGCTTGGGACAGTGCCCGGGTACCGAGGTCATGACCTGGGCGTCCGTGCCGCCTGTCCCGATCTGGGCCGGTCAGGTGCCTGGCGGATAATCGGGGCCATGTCCGATCGCGAACTAGTCGCTGAGATCGATCGCCAGCATCTGCCGGCGGATATGGCTGCTCGGTGGATGCGGCTGCTGCGGCCCGCCGCCGGCCTGCGCCATGCAGCGCCTGGTGACCGGGTGGCCGGGATGCTGGGGGCGCTCCCCTGCTGCCTAAGTCCGCGCAGTGGCCGTGGTGGGACGGCCCATGGCCCGCTGTCGTTCGTCGCCGCGGTCGCGCTGCCCCGGTCGTGCCCGGACGGCATCAAACCCTACGACCAGGTGGAGCTGACCGCCGAAGCCATAGTGACGGCACCGGGACTGGAGCATCCTGACCTGCAGGCAGCCTTCAAGGCTCCCAGCGAGGACCTCCGCGCGTTCTTGCGCCACCCGGTCAACGACGTTGTCGGTAACGCCTGAAAACTGACCCTTTAGCAACGTCTGAAAGTTGACCCCTGCGGTCACCGGGCGTGGCAGAAGGGGTCAGTGATTACTTTGGATGAGTGGGCAGAGATCCGGCGCCTGCACAGGTCTGAGGGGCTGCCGATCAAGGCGATCGTGAGGAAGCTCGGGGTCTCGAGGAACACGGTCAGGAGCGCGTTGCGCTCTGATGAGGTGCCGCGGTATCAGCGTGCGCCGAAGGGCTCGATCGTTGATGAGGCCGAGCCGGCGATCCGGGAGCAGCTGGCGCTGTGCCCGACGATGCCGGCGACGGTGGTCGCGGAGCGGATCGGCTGGGAGCGGTCGATCACGGTGCTGCGGGGGCGGGTCGGGGAGCTGCGGCCGCTGTACCTGCCGCAGGATCCGGCGGGCCGGACGGCGTATGAGCCGGGCGGGCTGGTGCAGGACGATTTCTGGTTCCCGCCGGCGCAGATCCCGCTGGGGCACGGGAAGGTCGCCGCGGGCGATGAGGTGCCGCCGGTGCTGGTGATGGCGTCGGGGTACTCGCGGTGGATGCTCGGGCTGATGATCCCGTCCCGGCATGCGGAGGACCTGGTGCTGGGGACGTGGCGGCTGCTGCAGCAGCTTGGCGGGGTGCCGGGGCAGCTGGTGTGGGATAACGAGGGCGGGGTCGGGAAGTTCCGCGGGTTCGGCCGGCCGCCGGCGCTGTCGCGGCAGTTCGCGGAGTTCCGGGGGTTGCTGGGCTGCGAGGTGGTGGTGCTGCCGCGGCGGGAGCCCGAGCACAAGGGGATCGTCGAGCGGAACAACGACTACCTGGAGCGGTCGTTCCTGCCGGGCCGGTCGTTCGCCTCGCCGGCGGACTTCAACGCCCAGATGGGCGAGTGGATGCTGCTGGCCAACGGCCGCCCCAAGCGGGTGCTGGGGTGCGCGCCGGCCGACCGGATCGATGCCGACCGGGCCGCGATGGCGCCGCTGCCGCCGATCGCGGAATCGTCGCTGGGCTGGCATAACCGCATCCGGCTGCCCCGCGACCATTACGTGCGCCTCGACACGTGCGATTATTCGGTGGACCCGGCGGTGATCGGCCGGATGGTCGACGTCCGCGCGGACCTGGACCAGGTCACGGTGACCTGCGAGGGCCACCTGGTGGCCTGCCATGACCGGTCGTGGGTCGCGCACCAGACCCTCACCGACCCGGCGCACAAGGCCGCGGCCGACGTGATGCGCGCCGCCCGGCTGCGGGAGAAGCTCGCCGCGCCGCCGGCCGCCGTGGAGGTCGAGCAGCGGGACCTGTCCCGCTACGACGCCCTGCTCGGCGGCGGCGAGGTCGCCTGACCCCCGTTCCCTTCCCTTCCCTTCCCTGGCCGGCGCGTGACCGCGCGGGGCCGCCGACACGACACGAAATGAAGCGAAATGAAGCGAAACGAAATGCAGGAAGGCTCTCTCATGACCACGACGACGGCCGTGATGCCCGCGGGCACGGGCGTTCCCGCGGGTGAAGGCGGATGCTGCAAGCGGGCGGGGTGCGGCAGGCCGCTGCCGCCCGGCGAGCGGGGCAGGTCGCGGCAGTTCTGCAGCGACGAGTGCCGCATCCGGCACTTCAACGCGTTGCGCGGCCAGGCGGCCGTGCCGGCGCCGCCGGCGGCGGACGGCCCGCAGGCATCGCTGGGCAGGCTGGCGCAGCTGCTCGCCGAGGCGTCCCGGCTCGCTTCCGCCGCTTCGGCGCAGGTCGCCGCGGCCGATCCGGGACGGGTCGCCGTCGTGCTGGCCGAGGCCGAGGCCGCCCGGCGCCGCGCTGAGGCGCACGCGGCCACCGCATCGGCGCAGGCAGCCGAGTCCGCCGAGTCCGCGGCAGCGGCGTGGGAAGCCGCCGACGCGGCCGGCGCCGCCCGGGACGAGGCAGCCGCACGCGCGCAGGCAGCCGGAGAACAGGCCCGCGAGCTGGAACGGCAGTCCGCCGCCACGGCCGCGCGACTGGAGGCCGCGCTTGCCCGCGCCGAGGCAGCCGGGCGCGAGGCCGCGCAGGCAGCCGGCGAGCGCGACACCGCGATCGGCGCAGCCCGGCAGGACGCCGAGCGGGCCGCCGCCGAACTGGACAGGACCCGCCGGGCAGGCGAGGAAACCCTCGCCGCCGCCCGCGAGCAGGCCGCCCGCGAGCTCGCGGCCGTCCGGGCCGCCTGCCAGGCGCAGGCCGGCGCCGCCCGGTCTCTCGCCGACGCGGCGATCGCCCGGGCAGAGCGCGCCGAGGCCGCGCTGGACGCCGAGCGCGCCGAGCGCCGCGCCCTCACCGACAAGCTCACCGCCGTCCCGGCGCAGCCCGCCAGGACCCGCACCCGCGCGATCACGGAGAAGCAGCCATGACCAGCGACACCGCCAGCCAGATCGCCTACCTCGCCCGCGCCCTGAAGGCCCCCGCCCTCCGCGACTCCGCCGAGCGGCTCGCCGCCGCCGCCCGCGAGGCCGGCTGGACCCACCAGGAATACCTCGCCGCCTGCCTGGAAGCCGAGGTCGCCACCCGCGGCGCCCACGGCGCGGAGAACCGCGTCCGGGCCGCCGGGTTCCCCGCCCGCAAGACCATCGAGGACTTCGACTTCGATCACCAGCGGTCGGTGAAACGCGACCATATCCTGCACCTGGCGACACTCGACTTCATCACCGCGAGAACCAACGTCGTGCTGCTCGGGCCGCCCGGCACGGGCAAGACCATGCTCGCCACCGGCCTCGGCATCAGGGCCTGCCAGGCCGGGCACCGCGTCCTGTTCGCCACCGCCGCCACCTGGACCGACCGCCTCACCACAGCCCACCGCGCCGGCCGCATCCAGCAGGAAATCACCCGCCTGGGCCGCTACCCCCTGCTCATAATCGACGAGATCGGCTACATCCCCTTCGAGCCCGAGGCCGCCAGCCTCTTCTTCCAGCTCATCTCCGCCCGCTACGAGACCGCAAGCGTCATCGTCACCAGCAACAAGCCCTTCAGCTCCTGGGGAGACATCTTCGGCGACGACACCGTCGCCGCCGCCATGATCGACCGCCTCGTCCATCACGCTGACATCTTCAGCCTCAAAGGAGACAGCTACCGCCTCAAGGACCGCGACCTCGGCCGCATCCCCCGCCCCGCCACCACCCCCAAGGACGCCCAGTGACCATCGAGCCCCTCACCCCCGAGCCGCCCCGCAGCGGCGACGACACCTACGACCTCATCGACGACGTCCTCTACCAGCTCGCCGAACGCCGCGGCAAATGGCTCGGCGACCCGATCGCCACCATGACCCTGATCGCCAGCCTCATCGACCAGGCCGAAAGGATGATCCCCCAGCTCGCCCACGACGCCCGCGAGAACGGCGCCACCTGGCACGACATCGCCACCGCCCTCGCCACCAGCCCCGAGCAGGCCGAGCACCGCTACAACCCCGGCTCCCCAATCGCCGACAGCCGGTGGCCCTACGACTAACCCAACCAGAGACCACGCAAAGTAACCCACCCGCCCAGCCCAGGGGTCAACTTTCACCCGTTGGCAGGGGGTCAATTTTCAAACGGTGTTGACAGACGTCGCATTCGACCAGACTCTCGCCGGCCGGATCACTGGTCCCCGGCACCGGGTAGGCGGCTACGCGGACCCGGTCCAGGGTCCGGTGGAATGGGAAGTTGCGGCCGCCGAGCTGGGCAACCCGGACTCGCGCGACCCCCGGATAGCGGCCGAGCAGGCACGCTGGACACTGCTCGCCCAGATCGACACCGACGACCGCGCCGGAATGATGTGGGCGACTGCGGAGCCCTGTACTGGCTATCGCGGTACGAGGGACTCGCCCGCGGCGAGGTAACCAGCACATCGTTCACCTGGCAATGCGGCTAGCCGACCCAGTCCTGACCCATTTCGCCGCTTGTTGCGAAGATGCGCGCATAAATGTCGTCGATGACGTCGTTCTTCGCCAGGCTGTAGTCGCCAGGTTGATGCGCGGTGTCCCGCGCGAGGCGCCGCTTGGTCATGGCGTACAGGTCCCGGTCTTCTGGATGCGAGCGCAGCCAGTCGCGGAAGAGCCTGTGCCGTATTGGTTCAGGCGCAATCTGCGGCCAGACGTGAAGATTGACGTCCTCCGCAGGGCTGACGAGCAGCCGGTGCCCGTGCCACCACGGTTCTCGAAGAACGAGCCGGTACCCGCGCCTTTCCAGGGCGGGGATGTAGCGGGACTCCTGCGCCGTGTCCTCGATAAGGAGATCGATGTCGATGATGGGCTTGGCCGCCAAGCCCGGCACCGATGTCGATCCGACGTGTTCGATACTGATGATCAGGCCGTCCAGAATCTCGTTGAGCAACGAGCTGGCCGCGGCGAATCGGTCCACCCAAGCCGGGTCGTAATCCTCGATGACGATGGACTGCCACTTCGCTGGGGGCTTCCCTACCAAGGCGTCAGCCATCTGCTCGGGGGTGCCATGGAAGCGCTGCGTGATTTCCTGCGGGTACTTAGCCAACTCAACCTCCAGAATAAGCAAAGTTTTTCACCGTACAACATTCAAGATCGCTGTGCTGGAGTGCCGCGGTTCATCCGCTCGCAGGCGTACATGCATGAGCGAACGCTCGGAGCAGCGACTCCAGCGCGCAGATCGCCAACTTTGCGTCTACCGCAGCCACGGTCGCCTCGGCCAAGTCGCCGCACCGATCGGCGGCTCTCGCATGCATGATCCGCCTTCGGGGCCGGCCCCCGCCAGGCTCCGGGGACAGGACCGGACCGGAGACCGGGGCGGGCCCGTCCTCGCGCTCGGGCGGCGGCGTGGAGCGCTCCGGCGCCTGGCCGTCTCGCGGGGACGGTACCGTGGGCACGAGCCACCCTTCGTTCGGGAAATGTGCCCTGTTTAAGTATTCGACAATTGTATCGAATCTATGATCGAATATCTATCGTCCACGTTAGGTTCCTCGGGCAACCGGCCCCGGGTGGGGAGGGCCTACGGCCAGCGGGCTCGGTTACCCGCCGCGAGAACGGACGGACCGGCGGCGGCTGGCTGGCCGTCTCCTGAACCCCACCCGCCCCGTCGGCACGACCGTGCTGCCAGGCTTCCGCTCCCAGCCACACCAAACGGCCCATCGTGGTGTCCGAGCACCATCATGGGGGCGGGCTCGGGTTTTACTTCGGCTGGACGTGAGGCGAACGGTGCCTGCTACGGCACCGGTTGTGTATCTCTGAGTCCTGGTCGCCGGGATCGTACACTACAGGCCACGAGCAGAAGGGAAGGGCATGCGCATCGCCCGCCGGAGGGTGTATCGCGCGATCGCGGCCGCCTTGTTCGGTGCGGTCCTGGCGGCATGCAGCGCGGTGAGCCACCCGGGAACGGGCACGGCATCCGGTTCCAGGTCCTCGACGCAGGTCGCGGCGGTCAGCCGCAGCGTCTCGTTCGTCGTCGATGGGACCACCACGTACGGGACGCTCGAGGTGCCCGCGCACCGGGCCGGTCGGCGGCTGGCCGCCGCGCTGCTGCTGGCCGGCAGCGGACCGACCGACCGTAACGGGGATGACGCCGCCGCTGGGCTGTCCCCGCACATCATGCAGCTGATCGCGGGTGACCTGGCCCAGCTGGGCATCATGAGCCTGCGGTTCGATAAGTACTTCGCCGGCCGGACCGGGGGCGGGACGTTCGGCTCCGATCCGGGCTCGATCACCCTGTCCGACTTCATCCGCCAGGCCGACGCGGCCTACGACCTGCTTCGCGGTGAGCCGGAGACCGACACAGGACGGATGCTGGTGGTCGGGCACAGCGAAGGCGGGATGTACGCGCTGCTGGTCGCCGGGTCGGTGTCGCCGCACCCGGCCGGGCTCGCCTTGATCGAGCCGCAGGACGCGCGCCTGCTGACCCTGATCGGGTTGCAGACTGACGAGCAGATCGACTCTTTCGTCAGCCAGGGCCTGCTGACCGCAGCCGCGGCCCGGAGCAACGCCGCGGGGGTCCAGCGGGCCATCACCGAATTCCGGGCTGGGGAGCCCGTGACCACCGGCGGTCTGTCGTCGGACGTGGTGCAGTTCCTCGCTCCCGAGTTGCTGACCCCCGCGAACGCCCGCTACGTACGCAGTGACGACGCGGTCTACCCGCCCACGGTGGCGGCCCGGCTGCCGAGAGGCACGCGGATCTTGGTCACGGACGGCACCCAGGACACCAACGTCCCGCTCAGCACGATCGAGCCCCTGGTCAGCGCGCTGGCCGGGACCAGCGGGCCGGGTCTGCGGGTGCTGGCTGGCGTGAACCACACCCTGCACCTGCCCGGCGTCACGGAGAACGACCAGGTCGTCGCCCCGTCGGCGGTCACCGCCCTCCGGGCTTGGGCGCAGCCTTACGCTTCTTAGGACCAGCAACACGGTCCTCGACATTTGGCGGTGGATCCGGCGCATGGGAGAGGTTCGGATCTACGGGCAACCCGGCGCTGCTAAGGCTCGCGCACGGAGGTGACGTCGGAGAGACCGGAGATGGTCAGCACGGGAGCCAGCAGGGGGCTGGCGATGAGCTGAATTCGGGACAGGTGCATGAACAGGGCGTTCAGGCCGGCACTGTCCAGGTATTGCACCGCGGTGAGGTCGACGACGAAGCGGCCGCCGTCAGTGGCAGCCTCGCTGAGAGGGCCTCGCGGAAGCTGGCGGCGTTGCTCATGTCGATCTCGCCGACCGCGGTCACGACGGGCGTGCCATCGGTCCCACGCTGGGTAGAAAGCTTGAGCCGGGTGGTCATGGTGTAATCCTCACGTACATCTCGACGGTGGTGCCGGCCGGGCCGGGCTCGATGGTGACCTGCTGCATGAGGGCCCGCATCAGGGCGATGCCGCGCCCGCGGTGCCCGCCCGCGCCCGGCCGCACGGTCTTCCAGCGGCCGGTGTCGGTGATCGTCAGGCGCAGCTGATCAGCCGTCGAGACCGCCCGCAGGGGGCATCGGTGATCGTCCGCGGGCTGATGTCGCAGCTGTCCAGCCAGCTGCGCAGCTGGGCCCGGACCGGGGCAAGCTGGCCCGATTCCGCGCTGAAGACAATGTCCAGGGGACCGGGCTGGTGGTAGAGGACGAGGGCGACGTCGTCCTCGTAACCCCCGGCGGGGGCCAGCCGCGTCACCACCTGCGCGGCCAGGTCTTCCAGCATGGCCCCGCTGCCGTCACGCACCGCTGCTCCGGCTGCGGCCATGCCGTCGGTGATGGGCCGCCCGCGGCGCTCTACCAGGCCGTCGGTGTAGAGCATCAGCGTCGCCCGCGGCGGCAGGACGTACCTGGCCTCCGCACGCTCGGCGTCCTGACGGATGGCCAGCGGGAGCGAACGCGCGCCGTCGAGCAGGACCACGTGGCCGTCGGGGATGGACGACAATGCCGGGCGGGTGAGCGGCACTCGCGTAGGTGAGCTGGCCGGTGCCGGGATCGAGAATGCCGCAGAAAACGGTGGCGCATTCCCCGCCGGGCACGAAGGAGGCGAACCTGTCCATGGCCGCCAGTGTCTGGCTGGCACTCGCATCTTGCAGCAGAAGCGCCCGGCACGCGCTGCGCAGCTGGCCCATGACCGTGGCCGCGCCGAGGTCGTGCCCGACGCAATCGCCGACCACGATGCCGATCCGCCCGTCGGGTAGCTCGACGATGTCGTACCAGTCGCCGCCGACCTCAAGCGGGCGCGTGGCGGGTTCGTAGCGAACCGCGAACCCCACGGGCAGGCGGGCCGGCCCCAGGATCGCACGCTGCAGCGCCACCGCCGTCTCGCGTTGCTGATCTGCCTGGTGAGCGCGGTGCAGCGCCTGGCCGAGATAGCCGCAGACCAAGCTGAGCAGAGTCCGGTCCTCGGCGGTGAAGACATGGCTGGAGTCGAGCTCGAGCCAGATCGCCAGCGTGCCCGCCGGATCCTCCAACCTGATGCCGACACCTGCCGTCCCGTCGCTTGAGGTCCCGTCGCTTGAGGTCCCGGCGCCTGCCGTCCCGTCGGCCGTCGGAGTCAGCAGCGGCTGTTCCCGCAGGGCGGCCAGCGCGCCGCGGAGCTCTTCGGGCAGGTCCTCCCAGCTGCGGGCCGAGCCCGTGGTCGCCACCGTCGGCTGGTTGACCCCCGTCCAGGTGGCGGCGATGACGGCCCGGGCCCGCCAGAGCCTGCGCAACTCCTCCAGCGCCTCTTGCAGCACCTGGACGGCGCTCCCGGAGCGGGAAAGCACCAGCCCCATCGCGGCCAGCGCGGCCTCCCGCTGCACCGCGTAGTGCTCCGCCGTAATGTCGCGGAACGTTCCCACGACCATTCGCCGCCCCTGCTCGGGGTCGCTGAGCTCGTTGAAGCTGCCCGCCGCCCAGATTCGCCGTCCGTCGCGACGGACGAATGGAATGGTAAAGCTTCCCTTGCTGTCCGCCATCAGCTGCCTGGAGGCTTCCCGGACCAGGGCGTGTCCCTCCGGATCAGCCCTTTCGTCCGGCCACCAGGGCGGCGTCGGCGGGTAGGGCAGGCCGTCGAGCCCGAACCCCAGGATGTCCGTGAAGGCGGCGTTGACCTCGACCGTGGCGCCGGTCTCGTCGACGAGGAAGAAGGCCTCATGCAGCGAGTCGAGCAGGGCCGCGCCATCGAGCGTGGTGGCTGCGCAGGCGCGCGAGTTCCACATTGGCCCGGACGCGGGCCAGCAGCTCGGCGGCCGAGAAGGGCTTGACGAGATAGTCGTCCGCGCCGGCTTCCAGGCCTTCGATCGCCGCTTCCTGCCCGGCCCGGGCGGACAGTAGCAGCACGGGCACATCCGCGGTGCGCAGGTCGGCCCGCAACGCGGCGACGAGCTGGAGGCCGCTCAGACGAGGCATCATCACATCGCTGATCACGATGTCCGGCGGGCCGGACCTGGCCGCCTCAAGCGCGGCCTGTCCGTCCGTGACGGTGGTGACGTCGTAGCCGGACCGCAACAGCCGGTGCAGGTACTCGCGCATGTCGGCGTTGTCGTCGGCGACAAGCACCCGGGCCGGGGCGGGCTTGCCCTCCGCGTCGAGGCGCGCGGTACCGGCCACCGGGGCGGCCACCGCCTCGTCCGCGACCTCACCAGACGGCAGCCAGCGCATGGCCTCCTGCAGGTATGGGTTGGCGGCCGCGAGCACGGCGCGCGGCGCTCCGGCGGCGACCACGTTCTCGTCCGGTAGATGTCCCCGGCCGAACCGGAGACGGACGGTGAAGGTGGTGCCCGACTTCTCCGTGCTCTCGGCGGTGATCGTGCCTCCGTGCAGCCCGACCAGCTCACGGACCAGGGCAAGCCCGATGCCGCTGCCTTCGTTGGACCGGGCCGGCGTGTTCTCGATCCGGTGAAAGCGATCGAACAAGCGGGGTAGCTCCGCCTCGGCGATCCCGACGCCCGTATCGGTGACGCGCAGCACCGCCTGCCCGTCCACTTCCCGGAGGGAAACGCTGACCGAGCCGTGGAAGGTGAATTTCAGCGCGTTGCTCAGCAGGTTGAAGACCACCTTCTCCCACATCTCGCGGTCGATGTAGACCGGTGTGCTCAGCGCCGGGCAGTTCACCTCATAGGCCATCCCGGCCCGCTCGATGGCCGACTGGAAGACGCTGGCCAGTTCGGCGGTGAAAGCCCCCAGGTCGACCGGCTCGAAGCTCGCCTGCATCCGGCCGGCCTCGATCCTGGAGAAGTCGAGGAGGGTATTGACCAGCTTGCCAAGCCGCAGGCCGTTGCGCTGGATGACGTCGAGCTCGGTGGTCGCGTCCTCGTCCCCCGGGCCCAGCCGGACCCGCAGTTCATCCAGCGGGCCCATGATCAGGGTGAGCGGGGTGCGGAACTCATGGCTGACGTTGGAAAAGAACGTCGTCTTGGCCCGGTCGAGCTCGGCGAGCTCTTCCGCCCGGCGCAGCTGGGCCTGGTAGGCCACCGCGCCGTTGACCAGCGCCGCGGTCTGCTGGGCGACCAGGCCGAGGAACGATTCGTACGCCTCGTCCAGGGCGCGCCCGGCGCTCGCGGCCAGGACGATCGCGCCAGTCGGCTGGCCGCTTTCTGCCCGCAGCGGCAGCACCATCGCCTGCGAGGGGGCAGTCTGCCATCCGCCGGCGGGCAGCTTCCCGAATCGCGCGATCACGTCGTTGAGCGTGACCGGGCGGCCATCGCGTATCACCTCGTCCACCGGCCAGCCGCCTGGACCCTCCGGCTGCGAGGGGAGCTCCGGCTGCGAGGGCAGAACGATACCCGGCGGGCTGCTGGCCGCCAGAACGGCGTCCGTGCCGTCCGGGCCACGCAGGTAGAGAGCCGCGAACGGCACGACCTCCTGGCCCCGGCCCAGGGCCTGCACGACCAGCTCGCACGCCTCGGCGACGCTGCGAGCGTGCCCCGCCTGGGCGCCCAGGTCCTGCAGCACGGCGAGCCTGCGCCGGCCGACCACCTGCTCGGTGGTGTCCTGGACCGCGGTGAACACGCCGCGCACCGCGCCGTCGTCATCGTGCAGCGGGCTGTAGGAGTAGGTCCAGTACGTCTCCTCCCAGTAACCGTGCCGGTTCATCGGCAGCAGCAGGTCCTCGGACCAGGTGGCCCGGCCGCTGCGCATGACGGAGTCGAGCATCGGGCCGATGGTGTCCCAGATCTCGCTCCATACCTGCTCACCAGGCCGAACGAGCGCCGGGTGCTTGTTCCCGAGCAACGGCAGGTACGCGTCGTTGTAGAAAAACCGCAGTGCCTCGCCCCACCACACGATCATCGGGAACCGCGAGGTCAGGCAGATGCGGCAGGCGGTGCGCAGGCTGGCCGGCCAATCCCGCGGATGGCCGAGCGGAGAACCCGGCCACGGATACCCGCGCATCCGCTGCGCCATCTCGCCGTCACCGGGGAAAGCCAGCTCCACCGGGTCCGGGTCCGAGCCCCGCCCTTGGTCCGGGCCCTGCCCTTGGTCCGGGCCCTGCCCCTGGTCCGGGCGCTCGGCGCTCGTCATGCCTCAGCCCCCTACTCAGACCCGGCGGCCGTCCGTCCCGGCAGTTCTACGGCAGCAGGATAACGTACCTGGCCGGGGGACAAATGGTAGCTAATACGCCCAGCAAAACGGGCTAAACAGGCGAAACGGATGGCCGACCTCAGCTCGGCCAGGGGTTCGGCAGCCCCGGGTACAGCTGGGCCTGGAGCGCGGACGCCGAGACCGAGGAGCCGCAGACCGCCGCGGGCAGCTTGTCGTTGGTGGCCGCCCACTCGCGCCAGCCGGACAACGTCATGCCGCCGATCGTGATCTGGTTGTTCGCGTCCCACCAGGAGCTGAACGCGGCGTCGTGGCTGCCGGAGCCGCTGCCCGACAGCGGCAGGATCTTCCCGTCGCTATACCACGGCTGGCCGGCCGGCGGTTTGATCGTGCCGTGGCTAAGACCGCACTGCACGAGCAGCGCGGGCCCATCGACGTAGCGACCGGAAAACCCAGCCGCGGACGTAGCCGGGGCCGAAGACCCGGCCGGGGCCGAAGACGTAGCCGGGGCCGAAGACGTAGCCGACGTGGCCACGCCGGATGGCTGCGATCCCGATGACCCGCCGCTGCAGCCGGCCAGCAGGCACGCGAGGCTTGCCGCCAGCAGAGCGGGTATGGCACGGGGCATCAAGAGCCTCCGCCACCCGCTTTGTCCTCGGTCAGCTGCTGTTGCAGAGTCATGATGCCCTGGTACTGGTCTTCCTTGCTGGCCAGGTTGTGCAGGTCGCCCTTGTACTGGTCGTACCAGGTGCTGAACGCGGCCGCGTTGTTGCCGGACAGGTCGATCTGCCCGTTGCGCAGCCAGGGCTGGTTCTGCAGGGCGCTGGCCGGGACCGCGTGGGCGGAGATGAGCGCCTGGACCATCGGCACGTTGATCTTCGTCTCTTCGACCGCGAAGTCATGCTCGTTCACCTGCTGGGTAAGCGCCGCGTTGTCGGTGCTGAGCTCCGGGATGGCGCCGAACAGGTTCGCCACCGACACGGCCTTGTCCGCGTAGTCGCCGACCACGGGAACCCAGGTCACGGCGTCCTTGGCGAAGTCGATCAGGGAGTTCGTCTCCGCGTTCTGCTCGTCTTGCTGCTGTGCCGCGTTGAACTTGATGTTGCCCGACTCGGTGTTGATCCGGCCGAGCAGCGCCGCCATGTCCTGGTCGGGCGCGGACGGGCCGCCCGGCGGGAAGCCAGCGGTCTGGCCGATCGCGTAGTACCGGCCCAGTCCCGTCTTGACCGAGGCCGTCAGGACGCCGGCGGTGGCCGGATCGGCCAGGATCTCCCGCAGGAACATCGACAGCGGCGTGGTGCCTGCCGGGTCGTCCGTGGTGCCCTGCTGGACCCCTGGGACCTTGATGACGTACGGGTTTCCCGGCTGGTTGTCGAAGTGCAGAATGGTGCCGCTGCCGTCGTACGTGGTCGATTCGGCCAGGTCGAGCTGGTAGCGCTGGGCCAGGTGCAGGAGGGCCAGCTGGACCGGCGGGGACTGCCCGGCGTAGCTCCCGTCGATCGGTGAGGTCAGCGGCGGCGGGGTGTTCAGGATGATGTTGAGCGCCGCCTGGGCCGCGTACTTGGCGTCAGGGCCGCTCCCGCGCGGCGCCGAGGTGGCCGCGTCGAGGAAGGACCCGACCACGTTCTGGTCCGGGGTGTTGATCAGGATCTGGCCCCAGGAGTCGTTCTCGGGCACCGACTTGCCCGGCGGGTACATGATGAAGTAAGGGGCGTACTGGCCGTTGTCGCCCATCGGGCCCTGCAGGAACCGGCCGTCGATGTTCGGCAGGTCGCCGTGTACCGAGTTGAGCAGCATCTGGGCCAGCGCGTTGCCGTCTTTGCCCCCCATCACCTGCCAGGCGGCGTTCTTGTTCTGCGCGTCGGCCTGCATCATGACCTGCAGCGGGTCGTACTGCGACAGCACGTTCGCGAGCTTGTCCTGGTCGCCCATCTCGTAACGGCCGCCGGAGCCGATCGGGATGCGCAGCGTGCCGCTCTGCTCCTGCTCATACACGTGGTTGGTCAGCTGCGCGAGCAGGCTCAGCCCGTCGGGGTTCTGCGGCGTGGCCGGCTCTCCGGTGGCCCACAGCGATCCGGGCGGCCCGAACTTGACCAGCATGGCCGCGGACCAGGCGTCGGGGGCGTTGGCGATGGCGTTGACCGCCTCCGGCGACAGCCCGGCCTTGTCCGCCACGGCCAGCCCCTGCCCGAAGGCCGACAGGATCTGCTGATCCTGCTGGGTCAGCACGTTGAACCGGTCCTCGAAGTTCAGCCGGGGGTCTCCGTTGGCCAGGCCGTGCAGGGTGGTCGCCAGGTTGGCCACCGACGGCGCCGCCTGATTGTAGAAATCCTGCAGCCAGGGGGTGCCCTGGGTGCCGTCGGCGACGTGCTCGCGGATCTCCTGCTCGATGGCGCTGATCGCCGTCCGGGCCGCCGCGGGGTTGGTCTTCGCCTCGGCCAGGGCGGTGGCCAGCTGGCTGGCCTCGACGCTGCTGTCGGCGCTGTCCAGAGCCGGACCGGACCAGGGGATGTTCACCATGGAGCCGTTGCCGGTCAGGTTGACGCTCTGCGCCAGCCAAGCCTCGGCGAGCTGTGCCCTGGTCCGCATCTGCGTGGCGTCATCTACCGAACGGCTCTGGGCTTGATGCAGCGAGGCCAGGCTGATCGGCGAGCCGGCCCCGCTGCTCCAGTACTCGTTCATCAGGTTCACGATGGTCGGCACGTTAGCCGCCAGCACGTCCCGCAGGTTCTCCAGCGCGCCGGCCGCCTGACTGACCCGTCCGGGGTCGACTCCTACCTCGTCGCTGCCGCTCATACGGCTCCCGTTCTCATCGCGCTGTCGTAGTGGTCGCGTCCGGTCTACATCTACCGTGACGGCTCCCGGCGTGATCCGGTTCGGGGCAAGACCCGGTTAGTTTAACCCTGTGGCCCCGGGTGATGGCCGGGACGCCTGAGGCTGTTGCCCGATCGTGTCCGGTCCGGCGGCTAGCTGGCCCGGACGGTCTGGTGCATCCGGGAGACGAGCTGCTCGGCCTGGCGCTGCACGCCGGCGATGACGCTTGCCTCGGCCCCGGGCAGTGCGTTCAGGCAGCTCAGCACGGCACTGTAGCAGTTGTTCCAGTCCCCTTCCCAGGCCGTAGCGGCGGGCCCGGTCCAGGTCTGGCCGCTGAGCAGCGGCTTGACCCGCCCGATGGCGCCGTTGATCGCGTCGGCCGCGGCCTGCACCGTGGCCATGTCCGCGGAGGCCGCCTGAACCGCCTCCCCGACGATGTCGAGCATGCACCGCCTCCTGTTTGTGCGGTTCGCCTGAGATGGACGGGCCGACGATACTCCCTTTCGGCGGCCGGGACGAGTGGGGCACATAGTCACGAATAGTTATTAAGGGTACTAGATCACCGCGAAGTTGTGCGATATCCCATCTTCTGCGGATGATGTGCGCCAGTATGGTGCGGACCAATTCTGCTGGGGCCGATGTCAGCGCACGTGAGCACGGCCCCCATGAGAGCCACGGAGGGTTTTCTCCTATGCCTAGTTACATCGGTTACGACCCGGCCGGCGTCCAGGGTCAGATGAGCAAGCTCGAGTCGGCACACCAGGCCGTCATGGACGCGCACGACAACTACCGCACCACGGCCCAGGGTTTCAACGAGGTCACCAGCGGCGCGCACTTCCAGAACCTGAACGGCCAGTGCGAGGACCTGACCAACAAGATCAAGTCGGATCACACCAACCTGCACACGCAGTACCGCACCGACACCAACAAGCTTGTCCAGGGTGTCGAGCAAGTCGCAGGCGCCTGACCTTCCTCAACAGGCACAAGACGTGGCCCGGGTGGCCACGTCTTGCCATGTCCGGGGTCCATCACCGCAGCCCGCGCTGTCGTCCTGCCGTCCGACGCGGGGGCGGCCGGCGCGGCGGCAGCGGGGCTCGTAGGCACCGGCCGGCTGGTCCGCGAACGCGAGCTAGCGCCCTGTCAACAGTGCCGTGTCAGCTAGCGTTCGCCCCGCTTCTGACCCTGCTCGTTCTGACCCTGCTCGCCGGGCAGAACCCGGACCCTGACCCACATCGCTCGCCCGGGCCACTCGCCGGGCCCAGAACCCGGGACCTGACCCACATCGAAGGACCATAGGTGTTGCTTGGACAACCGCGATGGACCATCGGTGTCGTTCTAGCGCGGAAGCGCCTGGCACGGGTGTGCCAGGCGAGGCGGTTGGTGTTCGCGGGATGTTGACACCTTCCTCGGGGGTGACCTTGCCCGCCGGGTAACCGGCCGAATGCTTGGCTGCTGAGCCCTGGTCCGCCAGTGCGAGCAGGTCCGCCAGCCCGAGCAGGTCCGCCAGCGCGAGCTAGTCCGCCAGTGCGAGCTGAAGCGGCGTGGCCGTGCCCGGGCGCACCAGCAGGCCGCGGCCGAGCGGGCCGGGCCCCGCGTTACGCGGCAGCCTGACACCGAACAGGTCGCCATCGCTGGGCGAGTCGACCGCGGTCAGCGCGCCGCAGCGCGACTTCAGGGCTTCCTTGATGAACCCGGAGTAGGCGCGGGTCAGATCCCCGGTGGCACCCGCAATGATCAGCCCGTGCTCACCGTCCCGCCCGCTGGCCAGGATCTTTTCCAGGGGAGCGGACAGCGGGCCGTTGAAAAGCAGCTCCGCGTCGTCGACCAGCACCACGAACTGGTCAAGGCCGGCCACCGCCGCGGTCACCGCCTCCGGCGTCGCCTCGGCGTCCAGCACGCCGATGACGCCTTCTCGGCCCTGCAGCGATCGCAGCGGCGACCGCCGGGGGGTAAGCGCCAGCACCGGCGTGCCCGCATCGAGCAGTGAGGTCGCCATCGTGACCAGCGTGCTTGACCGACCGGACCGGGGTGGCCCGGCGATGGTGAGCCCCGGGCCTTCGTCCCGGACGTCCAGGCCCTGCGGCATCAGCTCGTCCCCGCCCGCCCCGAGCAGCGCCCACAGCGGCGACGGCGGGACGAAGCCGGGGACTCCGGGGACGAGCCGGCGGGCCTCGTCGAGCGTGATCCGCGCCGGGAGCGTGTCGACCCGCAGCGGCCGCGAGGCCCCACGGGGCGCCCCGTACCGGGCCAGCGACTGTTCGCCGAGCCGCCGCAGCGCCGCCACCTGGGCGGGGCCCGACGGATCCGCGTCCAGCAGCGCGACCTGGACCTCGAGCGGATCGGGAACGCCCTCCATCATGATCCGTCCCGGCGGCTGATGGGTGGGCAGCGAACGCTCGCGGATGTGGGCCTGCCCCGCATCGCTTGGTTCGTTCAGCCGCAGCAGCAGCCGCTTTTCGAAGACGGTGCCGGTTTGCCCGAGCATCGCCAGCCGGTCGGTGGTCACCACGACCCGCATGCCGACGGCCGCGCCTTCCCGTATCAGCTGGAGCAGGGTATCGATCAGCCGTCCGTAGTCGTACTTCTCGAACGCGGCGAAGTAGCCTTCCCACCAGTCGACGAGCAGCACGATCCAGGGCAGCCGCTGGGCCGGAGCGCTGGCGTGCGCCCGCTGCTCGGCCACCCCGGCGAACCCGTCGGCGGCGAGCAGTTGCTGGCGCCGCGTGACCTCGGCGCGCAGCTTGCCGATCAGCCGTTCGATCCGGTCGGTCTGGTCGCGGGTGACGACCGCGCCGCAGTGCGGCAGCGCGGTCAGCGGCAGCAGCGCGCCCGTGCCGGCGTCGATGGCGTAGATGTGCACGTCGGCCGCGGATTCCCGGGTGGCGATCGAGCCGGCGATGGTGCGCAGCAGCGTGGACCGGCCGGTGCGGGCGGCGCCCGCCACCACCACGTGCCCGCCGTGCGCCAGGTCCAGCGTCATGGCTTCCCGCGCCTGCCGGGCCGGGACATCGGTGATGCCGAACGGGATCGGGGCCACGTCCCGGACCGAGGGGGCGGCGGGCACCTCGTCCAGGGTGATCAGGTCGGGCAGCGGCGGCAGCCACGGGCTCTGCTGCCGGTCGCAGTCCATCCGTCGCGCGGCGGCGCAGATCGCGTCGACCAGGACCGACAGGTCGGTGGCGATGTTGCCGTCGTCGGCGATGAGGGCCTGCCTGACCTCGGGCAGCGGCCGGCCGACGGAGTACCAGGGCACCGGGATGAGCAAGAGCGGGTCCCGGGCCGGTCCGGCGGGACCGGGGCGCCTGCCGCCGATCCGCGCCGTCTGCACGCCCACCGGGGTGGCGGCACCGGACCGCACGTAGCACCGTCCGGGGGTGGACTTGGAGATCCACGCCGCGTCGGGCACGTCGATGACGTCGGTCGATTCGCTGCCGTCGGTGACCCGCAACGCGATGCGCAGGTTGGTGTTGGCCCTGATGTCCGCGCTGACGACGCCGGCCGGGCGCTGGGTCGCCAAGATCAGGTGCACGCCGAGCGAACGCCCGCGCTGGGCGATGCCCACCAGGCCGGTCACGAAGTCGGGCAGCTCCGCCACCAGCGAGGCGAACTCGTCGATGATCAGCACCAGCCGCGGCAGCGGCGGCAGGGACTGGTCGCCGCGCCGGGCGTCGCCGTAATCCTCGATGTCCTTCGCCCCGGCGTGCAGCAGGATCTCCTCGCGCCGTTTCAGCTCCGCGGACAGTGAGGCCAGGGCCCGTTCGGTCAGGTGCCCGTCCAGGTCGCTGACCATCCCGACGGTGTGCGGCAGCCGGGCACAGTCCTTGAACGCGCTGCCGCCCTTGTAGTCGATCAGGACGAACGTCATGGCGTCCGGCCGGTTCGCCACCGCGAGGGACGCGACGAACGTCTGCAGCAGTTCCGACTTGCCCGCGCCGGTGGTCCCGGCCACCAGCCCGTGCGGTCCGTCCCGCCGAAGGTCGATCGCGAACGGCCCGTCGTAGGATTCGCCCAGGGTCGCGACGGTGGACTGGCCGCCCGCCAGCCAGCGCGCCCTGATGAGGTCCGGGCCTGGGGGTTCCAGCTGCAGCACGTCGAGCAGCCTGCTCACCTCGGGCAGCGTGGAGATCTCCTCGTCGTCGCTGGCGTCGCGCAACGGGGCCATCCGCCGGGCCAGCAGTGCGCACCAGCCCGGGCTCACGTGGTCCGGACGGACGCCGCGGTAGGTGGCTCCGCTCATCTGCTGCACCCGCAGCCCGTCCGGTTCGACCACGGTGACGGCCTGGCATTCGGCCGGCAGCAGCCGCTCGTCGCCGTCCAGGCAGATCGCGAACACCCCGGCCTGCGGCCCCTCCCGCAGCACCTGGATCGCGCCGGGCAGCGACCGCAGCCTGCGCGACCCGTCGAAGACGACAAGCACGCTCGGAAAGAAGGCGCCCTGGTCCCCGTGGCCCTCGCGGCGGGTCTTGTTCCGGCTGGTGATCAGGGCCAGCAGCTCGGCCAGCCGCCCCGCCACGGTCTCCGCGTCGTTGCCGATCAGCGCGACGCAGTTCGGCGGCGGGTCGCCCCCCAGGCCCGGGCGCAGGTGCGGCAGCCAGCGGGCCCACTCCCAGCCGGATTCCGTGCTGCCATCGGTGAGGATGTAGATCTGCAGGTCGTTCGGGCTGTGCAGGGCGGCCGCCTGCGCCACCAGCCAGCGCCCGATGGCGCGGGGCGCGCCGGCCGGGCCGGCCACGCCGAGGACCCCGCGCTGGGCCAGCGGGATCGTCACCGGCGCGTCCGGGATCTCCCAGACCACCAGCCTGCGATGCTCGTCCTGAGTGGGGTCGGTCAGCTCGACCGCCGAGGGCATGTCCGCGGAACCCACGCGCAGCAGCAGGTAGTCGGGGTCGGTGCGGCGGCGTTCCCACAGCCGTCGGCGCGGGCCGGAGGCGATGGACAAGATGGTGGCGGGGTCCGGGCAGTCCTCCCGCTTCTGCCTGCGCTCGGCCTCCAGGGCCAGCCTCGCGTCCTGTTCGATCCGGGCCTTGCGCTCCTCGTACTCGGCCATCCGCTGCGCGCTGGTCTTACGCCCGTGCTTGCGGTCGGAGAAGAAGTTGCCCACCACCATGACCGGGCTCATCGCGCACATGGCCAGCATGTAGACCTGTTTGGTCAGGTACCACAGGCCGACGCCGAGGCAGACGGGCACGATGGCCATCAGGATCGGCATCGGCCGGCGGTCCTGCTTGCCCGGCGGACTCGGCAGCGCGAACCTGGTCGGGCGGGCCGGGGGCAGCAGCCGGGGCGGCCGGTTGAAGTCGATGCCCGCCCCGTCCTCGCCCGGATGCAGGGCCGCGTCCGGACGTTCGTAGGGCGCTATGCCGAGCAGCGTGTCGCCGATCGCGACGAGCTGGCCGGGCCGCCACGGAGCCGACGGGACCAGCGGCTCGCGGTCCAGAGTGGCCTGGACGCCCGGGTGCGGCGAGACCAGGCAGCTGCCGTCCGGGGCCACGCTGACGCGCAGGGCCAGCGGCGGTACCGACCGGTCGCCGACCTTGATGGCGGCCGCCTCGCCGCTGCCGATATCGGCTTCACCCAGGCTGATCCGATGCACCCCCCCGGCGGCCCGCCGGCCACGCGGATTTCCACCAGGCCGGTCGGCTCGGGACGCAGGCACCCCGACGGGTCGCCCAGGCTGACCACCGATCCGTTCCTGATCGGCGAACTGGCCAGCGTGAGGTGCGGTGCGACCTGCCGGAAATCCAGGTACAGCGGAATGGCGGGCGCCTGCCAGGACCCGGTGGCGACTCCGGCCGGGGCTGACGTCGCGGTGGCCAGGGATCCCCGTGACCTGGGCCCGGGAAACCGCAGCACCCGCCCGCCAGGCTCGGTGCCTGGAGCGGCCAGGCCGCCCGGCGTGCCTGGAGCAGCCAGGCCACCCGGCCCCTGCGGTGAACCAGGGCCGGAGGTCATCCGCTCGAGCTGGGCCGCGACCTCCGCCACCGGCGTTTCCGGGTCGGCGTCAATCACCACATCCGCCCAGTTGCGCGTGGCGGGGGACACTACCGTCAGCGCCAGCCGCATGATCGTCCCTCCTCGGTCGGCCCGCCCGTGGCCGTTCCGCCCAGCTTAGAAGCGTCGCAGGTAAAACGAGGCGATAGTGCCGGGTATTGGTACACGTGACCGGATTAGCCTGCTGTTGTGTCAATTACTCACGGTTGCCAAGGAGCAATCACGCGTCACATGTGCTTACGGATTTGTTAGATAGGGGCCGAGACCGGGGCGAATCACGATATCTTCATGCTCCAGCGGGCGGCGGCGACATAGCAGCGAACTTAGGCACGCGGCTGCATACGTGATCTGAGTCTGTAGACCATGGAGGCCGCGATCTTATGGCGAGCGAGCGGGGCACGCTATCGCGTGGGGCGATAGCCGATCAATCCACGTCGTGGACGGAGCCGACTGCTCCGGGCGGCCGGCGGATGCCGAGCACGCCGCGCGAGCGCAAGCCGGCCCTGGCCGCCCTGGCCGTGCTGCTCGTCGCCCTGGGCGCGGTCGCCGCGGGGGTGCTGGTGATCAACGCCGGGCACCGGGTCGGCGCGGTCGAGATCGTCCAGCAGGTGGGGCAGGGCCAGCAGATTCCCGCGTCCGCTCTCCGAGAGGTCGAGATCTCCTCGGATACCGGCCTGGACTACGTGGCGTGGCAGTACGCCGGACGGGTGGCGGGCGTGTACGCCGCGACCGCGATACCGGCCGGAACCCTGCTGACGCCGGCCATGACGTCGTCGTCGAACAATCTGGCCGTGGGCAAGGTCGAGGTGGGGCTTTCGCTGAAGGCCGGCCAGGTCCCTGGCAACCTGATCATCGGGGACACGGTCGAGGCCTTTCCTGTCGGTAGCGGCAGCGGATGCGCGACCAGCGCCGGCGCCAGCGCCGTGGCCGTGCCCATCGCGACCGGAACGGTGGCCAGCCTCACCGGCGCCGCCTCGGAGACCGGGGACACCGCCGGGGTGACGCTCGCGGTGGCGTCGTCGGACGCCGGCACCCTGGCCTGCTACGCATCGGCGGGCGACGTTGCCCTCACCCTGCTGCCCAGCGCCGGGGCTGGGTGATCATGGCGCTGATCGCCATTGCCTCCGACAAGGGAGCGCCGGGTGTCACCACCACGGCCCTGGCGCTCGCGGCGGTGTGGCCGCGACCGGTCCTGCTGGCCGAGTGCGACCCGGCCGGAGGGGATCTGGTCTACCGCTTTCCCGCGGCGGGCGGTGGACACCTCGATCCGCGTCGCGGCGTGCTCAGCCTGGCCGTGGTGGCCCGGCGCGGGATGCAGCCGCAGCAGGTCTGGGAGCACGTGCAGAAGCTGCACGGCGGCCTCGACGTGCTGGCCGGGGTGACCAACGCGGAGCAGGGCGCCGGGCTGAGCCTGCTCTGGGGCCCGATCGGCAAGGTGCTCGCCTCCCTGCCGCAGGCCGACGTGATCGCCGACTGCGGGCGGCTCGGCGCCGACGGGCCGATGTATGACCTCCTGGCGGAGGCCACCACGGTGGTGCTCGTGACCAAGGTGCACGTGGCCGACGTGATCAGGCTGCGCGACCGGGCGGCCGCCTTCGCGGCAGCGGCGCAGAGCCGGGGCCGGCGAGGTTTCGGCGTCGGCGTCGTGGTGATCGCCGACCACAAGAAGTTCCGGGCCGAGATCGGCGAGGTGCAGCAGGTCCTCGGCCGCGCCCACGCGCCGGCCACCGTGGTCGGCGGAATCGCTCACGACAGCAAGGGCGCCGACCTGCTGAGCGGCGAGTGGGGCGGAAACCTGGACCGTACTCTGCTGATCAAGACGGCCCGTGAAGTGGCCCAGCACCTACTGTCCAGCCTGGCCCCTATCGCCACTCCCGCCCCAACCCCAACCCCAACTCCCACCCTCGGTCCCACCCCCACTCTCAGCTCCACCCCGCCCCTCGGCCCCACCCCGCCCCTCGGCCCCACCTCGACCCCAGGCCCCAGCCCGACCCTTGGTCCCACCCCCACCCCCACGCCGACCTTCGGTCCCAGCCCGGCGGCCTTCAGCAGCACTTACCCCGGTCCTGCCTCCGGTCTGGCCGCCTCCGGTGAGCCGGCGGACTCGCAGGCGGGTTCATCGCCTGGCCTGACTGCCTCCTCGCCGCCTGGCCTGCCTGCCGCCGCCTCGCGACCCGGTCCCGCCGGGCCGTCCCCGGAGGCCGCCCCGGCTCCCGCGCGCGGGCACCGCGCCACGTTCAGCCGGGTCTTGGGAGGTCGTTCCGGTAAGCACCAGGCCGACTCGGTCCAGGCCGCCTACGTCGGCGCGCCCGTGCCGACCGGACCGGCGCAGGACGTGAGCCCGCCCCGGGCGCGGCATGCTCAGCCGCCGACCCGTACGGCCGCCCGACTCCCGACGCTCCCGGACTACGCGCCGCCCCGGATTCGGGGTACGTCCGGACCCCGATGCCCCCGATGCCCCCGCTGCCGGCCGCCGATGCTGACCCTCCCGCGCCGGACCTGGGCTACCTTGATCCAGCCGAACCGCCGGACTCCGGCGACCCGGCCTGGGAAAGCGCCGGGTGGCGCCGGCCGCCGGGCCCGCCCGGCGCGGTGGATCAAAGCCGTCCGGGCGGGGGGTGAGGCCAGGTGGACCACACCCTGGTGAAGCGGCTGCGCGGTGAGGTGGGCGACCGGCTGGCCGAGCAGCGGCGGCTGGATGCCGCGGCCGCGATGCCGCCGATGACGGGCGAAGACGAACGGCAGTTCGCCCGGGCGATCATCTCCCAGGTGCTCGAGGAGCACGCCCGGAGTGAGATTCTCGTGGGCCGCCCGCCGCTGAACGCCCAGGAGGAAACCGACCTCGCCGAGGCGATCCACGCGGCCCTGTTCGGCGTCGGCCGGCTTCAGCCGCTGCTGGAAGACCAGAACATCGAGAACATCGACATCAACGGCTGCGACCGGGTGTTCATCGGGTACGCCGACGGCAGCGAGGTGATCGGCGAGCCGGTGGCGGAAAGCGACGAGGAACTGGTCGAGCTGATCCAGGTGCTCGCCGCCTATTCCGGCCTGTCCAGCCGTCCGTTCGACACCGCCAACCCGCAGCTTGACCTGCGGCTGCCCGACGGGTCCCGGCTGTCCGCCGTGATGGACGTGACGCTGCGGCCGGCCATCTCCATCCGGCGTTCCCGGATGGGCAAGGTCTTCCTGGCCGACCTGGTCGGCAACGGCACGCTCACCCCCGACCTGGCCTCGTTCCTGGCCGCCGCGGTGCTCGCCAGGAAGAACATCATGATCGCCGGGGCGACCAACGCGGGCAAGACGACGCTGCTGCGCGCGCTGGCCAACCAGATTCCGGCCGAAGAGCGGCTGATCACGGTCGAGCGCTCGCTCGAGCTCGGCCTGGACCACTTTCCCGAACTGCACCCCAACGTGGTCGCGTTCGAGGAGCGGCTGGCCAACAGCGAGGGGCACGGCGAGATCTCGATGGCCGAGCTTGTCCGCCGGTCACTGCGGATGAACCCGAGCCGGGTCATCGTGGGCGAGGTGCTCGGCGACGAGATCGTCACCATGCTGAACGCGATGACCCAGGGCAACGACGGCTCGCTGTCCACCATCCACTCGAATTCCTCGCTCGAGGTGTTCAACCGCATCTCCACTTACGCCATCCAGGCGGCCGAACGGCTGCCGGTAGACGCCACCCACATGCTGATCGCGGGCGCCATCGACTTCGTGGTGTTCCAGGAGAAGCGGAACGAGTACATCCAGGGCGGCACGATGCGGCGCTTCGTGTCCAGCGTGCGGGAGGTGACCGGCGTGGATGGCCGGGTGCTGTCCAGCGAGGTGTTCGCGCCGAGCCGGGACGGCCGTGCGGTACCGCACGCACCGGTGTCCTGCGCCGAGGAACTGGCCGCCTACGGCTATGACCCGGGAGGCTGGCGATGAGCACCTCGGGCGCGCTTCCCCTGCTCGCGGTCCTGATCGGGGCGGCGATCGGCGGCGGTGTCTTCCTGCTGGTCGTGGCGCTGCGCGGGCTGCCGGTCAAGCCCAAGAGCAGCGGTCCCGGCCGGCTCGAGCGGCAGGTCAGAGAGCTGTTCAGCGTCCGTGGGGCGATCGCGGTGATCGCCGGGATCGCAGTCCTTGTGGTCACCGGCTGGGTGGTAGCCGGAGCGGCTGTGGCGTTGCTCGTCTACGCCTGGCGCTCGCTCGGCGGGGCGGCCGCCGAGCGCAGGACCGTCGCCCGGCTGGAAAGCCTGGCGACCTGGACGGAGTCGCTGCGGGACACGATCGCCGGGGCGGTCGGGCTGGAGCAGGCCATCCCCGCCTCGATCAGGATCGCGGACGCCTCCATTCGCGAACCGCTGGTCAAGCTGGTGGACCGGCTGCACACGCGGGTGCCCATGCACATGGCGCTGCGCCGGTTCGCCGACGACCTCGACGACCCGAGCGCCGACATGATCATCGCGGCGCTGATCATCAACTCCCGGCTGCGCGGCCCGGGCCTGCGCGCGCTGCTCGGCGCGCTGGCCGCCTCGGTCCGCGAGGAACTGGACATGCGCCGGAAGGTCACCGCCGACCGCCGGTCGACCCGGCGCAGCGTGCAGATCGTCATCATCGTCTCGGTCGGCCTGGCGATCGTGCTGGCCGTGGTGGACCACCCGTTCCTGGCCCCTTACGACGGTCCGTTCGGGCAGCTCGTGCTGGCGATCATCGCGGCGATCTACGCGGCCGGCATCCTCTGGCTGCGCCGCCTGGCCACCTTCGAGACCCCGCAACGGCTCCTCGGCACGGCCGGCGCGAGCGGCGCCATGCCCGCCGCCGAGCCCGAGGCCGTAGCCGCCTGGCGCGGAGGTGCCGCATGAGCGAGCCGGAGGCGACCACATGACGCCCGCGCTCATCGTCGGGGGCCTGACCGGCGCGGCCTTGTTCCTGCTGATCTTCGCGCTTATCCCGCGGCGGGTCGGACTGGCGCGACGGGTGGCCGCCTTCGACGCCGGCCGGCAGGCCGCGCTGCGGGCGGTGACCTACCCGGGCGACCGCCAGGAGGGCGCGTTCAGCAAGCGGCTGGGTGCCGCCCTGGCCAGGTTCTGCGCCGAGCAGGGGTGGGAATTCCGGTCCCTGCGGGCCAACCTCGCCCTGGTCGGCAAGTCCTTCGAGAACTACCTCGCGACCAAGGTCATGCTCGGCCTGCTCGGGCTGCTGCTCCCGCTGATCGCGCTGACCGGACTCGGGATCGCCGGCCTGCACGTCTCGATCATCATCCCGGTCTGGGTCGCGCTTATCTTCGCCGCCGGATTCTTCCTGCTGCCCGACCTCGAGCTCAAGCAGCAGGTGGACAAGCGGCGGCGGGATTTCCGGCACGCCATCGGGGCGTTCCTCGACCTGGTCGCGATGAACCTGTCCGGCGGCCGCGGTGTGCCCGAGGCCTTGATGGCGGCCAGCGAGATCGGCGAGGGCTGGGCCTTCTGGCGGATCAGGGACGCGCTGGCCAACGCCAGGATCACCGGCCAAACGCCCTGGCAAGCTCTCGGCGTTCTCGGTACCGAGGTGCAGATCAGCGAGCTGAAGGACCTGTCTGCCGCGCTCAGCCTGGTGGCCGAGGACGGCGCCAAGGTCAGAGAATCGCTCACCGCCCGGGCGGCCAGCCTGCGTCGTCGTGAGCTCGCCGACCTCGAGGGACAGGCCGGAGAACGGTCGCAGTCGATGCTGGTGGCGCAGATGGTGCTGGCGGCCGCGTTCCTGGTTTTTCTCATGTACCCGGCCATCCAGCTACTGCTGCACGCCTGAAGAAGAGGAGCTGTCATGAACCTGTTCACGCTGGCCGCCGGCCAGGGGACCGACGTCGCGCGGGCCTTCCTCGGCCGGCACGCCGCCCGGCTGCGGACGGCCGTGGGGGAGCGCGACCGCGGCGCCTCGGCGATCGAGCTTGCCATCATCACCGCGGTGCTCGTCCTGCTGGCCGTGTTCGTCGTCACCATCATCTACAACTACGCCAAGAGCCAGGCGACCACGATCAACCAGCACACCATCCCCAACGGCAATTAGCCCTTTGACCAGTGAGGTAGCGCACCAGCCATGGGATCACCCGAACAGTCCGGCCGGAGACGCGCGGTGCGCGGCCTCCGTCGCGGGCTGCGGGCTGCCCTGGCCCCAGACCGCGACGGGGACCGCGGCTCGAGCGCGATCGAGCTGGCCATCTTCGGCTTTGTCATCATCTTCGCCAGCATGCTCCTGGTCGAGTACGGGCTCTGGTTCGAAGCCAGGCACGCCGCGCTCGCCGCGGCCCAGCAAGGTGACCTGGTGGCCAGAGAAAACGCCTTCACCGATCAGCAGGGCTGGCGGATCCTGGCGAAGAACGCCGCGCAAAGTTACTACCAGGGGCTGGACACCGGTGTGCTCTCCGGGGTCACCGCGACGGCCCATCCGGGCCAGCAGCCCGACACGGTCACGGTGGAGCTGAACGGATCGCTGAACGCCGTGATCTCGCTGCCGATCCACGTCGCGGTCACCGGTCCCATCGAGTGCTTCCGCACCGACGTGAGCCAGGGGATGGCGTGCGGATGAAGCGCCAGCCGTCCTTCGCGCGCCGGGCCAGGCGTGACCGCGGTTCGATGGCCGTGGAACTGGTCATCGCGGCGCCCGCGCTGATGGTGCTGATCCTCCTGCTGAGCGCGGGCGGGGAGTGGCTGAACCTGAACAGCGCGGTGAGCGCGGCCGCCCGCGACTCGGTCCGGGCGGCATCGCTGGCCCGCACCCTGTCCGCCGCGACCACCGACGCGCAGCAGGCGGCCGACGCCGACCTGGGTGACGTGTGCGCCGGCAACGTCGGCACCGTCCCGCCGGTCAGGCCCGTGCCGTACCGGGACGGCGTCCCGCTGCCGAGGTCGGAAAACAACTTCGCCGTCGCCGATGTCGTCCAGGTCACCGTGACCTGCGTGGCCCAGCTTGGCGTCTTCCGGGCCCTCGGCTTGCGCTCCAGCCACACGTTCACCGCATCGGCCGTGGCCCCGCTCGACCCGTTCACGGGGCGGCAGTGATGCGCGCCAGAATCCGGCCGGACCTCGACCTCGACCTCGACCTCGACCGGGGCTCCATCTCCCTGTGGGTGGTGATGTTCGCCTTCATCACCATGATCATGCTCACCCTGCTGGTCGACGGCGGCCAGGTGATGATCGCCAAGTCCCAGGCCGCGGACATCGCCGAGCAGGCCGCGCGGGCCGCGGCCGACGACATCTCGCCGGCCGCGCTCAGGAACGGCCAGGTCGCGGTCGCCGCAGGCGCCTGCGACCAGGCCGGTCCGGCCGCCAGTCTCCTGTCCACCTACGCGAAGGGAGCGGGCACCGACGTGACCCAGTTCACTTGCCTCCCGGGTACCGACCCGGCCGGGACGCCGGACGTCACCGTCACGGTCTGGGTGACCGTGACCCCGGCTATCTCGGCCGGGGCGTTCGGCGATTTCAATTTCCACGTCGCCGAGACGGCCTACCTGGCCTGCGGCAGCGCTGACGCCCAGGTGGCCTGCTGATGGCGCCGCCGATTCCCGGGCTCAGGCGCCCGGTCACGATCAGGCACCGGACGCCGGGCGACGTCCTGGCGGGGGTGGCCGCCGTGGTGGCGTTGACCGCGCTGACCATCGGGGTGCCGATCGCGCTGATCACGGTCATCGGCCTGCCGCTACCGCACGCCCTGCCGGGCATGTCGGCTCTGACCAGCCAGCTCGACATCAGCTCGATCCTGCGGATCCTGTCCGTGGTCATCTGGCTGGCCTGGATCCAGCTGGTCTGGTGCGTGCTGGTGGAGATCAAGGCGGCCATCAGCAACGTCGGGGTGCCGTCCCGGGTCCCGCTGGCCGGGCCGACCCAGTCGGCCGCGCACCGCCTGGTGACCGCGGCGCTGCTGCTGTTCACCGCGGCCGCCGCGCTCGCGCCCGCGGTCCATAACGCCAGCGCGCCGCGTCCGGCGCCGTCGATATCGGCTCAGGTCATCCCGGGCCCCGAGCTGGCCACCCAGACCGCGCCCGCGCACAGCGCGCCGAACGCCGAGAAGGCGTACATGGTCAAGCCGCCCGTCGGCCGTTTCCACGAGTCGCTGTGGGAAATCGCGCAGAACCACCTCGGGGACGGCCGCCGCTACCGGGAAGTCTTCGAGCTGAACAAGGACCGGATCCAGCCGGACGGCACCAAGCTGACGATCGCCAGCCTGATCCGTCCGGGCTGGATGCTGCTGATGCCGAAGGACGCCCACGGCCCCGGCATCGAGCCGGTCACGCCCAAGCTGGCCAGTGAGCTCGGCCTGGACTCGCACCCCTCGGCGGGCCGCGTCGTGGATGCGGGCTGGGGGAGCACGGGCGGTGCTTCCGGCGCCGTCAGCGCCTCGGCCGGTGTCGTGACACCTGGCACCGAGCTGTCAGGCGGGTCCGTTCGGGACAATGGAATTTTCGCCGCGCCGTCATCGGCCGCACCTGGAGCCGCGGCCTGGCCGTACGAGCTTTCCTCGGCCTCGCTGCTGGCGGCCGGGGTGCTGGTCGCGCTCGGCCGCCGCCGGCGGGAGCAGCTGTGGCGGCGGGCCTTCGGGTGCCGGATCGCGGGCCCGGATCCGGATGCGGCGCTGGCCGAGAAGGCGCTGCGGCTCGGGGCGGACGACCCGGCCGTGCGGATGCTCGACACCGGGCTTCGCTACTTGTCCTCGCAGCTCGCGGCCCAGGACAGGACGCCGCCGACCGTTTTCGCGGCTCACCTCGGCCAGGAAAACCTGGACCTGTGGATCGCGCCGCCCGACCCGGACCCGCCGCGGCCCTGGCTGGCCGCCGACGGTGGCCAGGTATGGCGGCTGCCGCGCGCGGCCGCCAGCGGGCTCGAGGTAGCCGAGGCGCCCGGCTCACGCCGGGCCGGGCCTGCCGGGTCCGCGGGGTCCGCGGGGTCCGCGGGGTCCGCGGGGTCCGCGGGGTCCGCGGGGTTGGGCCTGCCCCTGGCGGATGGCGGCACGCTGGCGCCGTACCCGGGCCTGATCTCCCTCGGTACCAACTCCACCGGCCGGATCATGGTGGACCTAGAGGTGGCGCACGGTCTGATCGCGGTGCGCGGCCCGCGCCCGGTGGTGCAGGCGGCGCTGTCCGCGCTCGCCGTCGAGCTGGTGACCAACCGGTGGTCGGACCGGATGCAGGTCACCCTGGTCGGCTTTGGCGACGGCCTGACCGACCTGGCGCCCGAACGGGTCAGGGTGGTCCGCACCCTGGATGAGGCCCTGCCCGAGCTGGAGATCCACGCGGCTCAGGTCAGGGACGCGCTCGCCGCGGCCGGGCTGGAATCGGTGCTGACCGGCCGGTCCCGCACGGCGGATGAGCAGGCGTGGGCGCCGCACTACCTGATCATGGGGGTGCCGCCGACGCAGGCCCAGGCCGAACGGCTGCTCGCGCTGGCCAGGAGCCGGTACCGGATGGCGGCGGGGTACGTGATCGCGGGTGACGTGCGCGGCGCCACCTGGACCTGGGACCTGTCCGCCGAGGGCAGGCTGAAGGCGGGCGTGCTCGGCTTCGACCTCGAGGCGCAGTTGCTGCCGCCGGATCAGTACGCGGCGATGGTCAAGCTGTTCCACGCCGCGGCGGCCGGGGTGGACCTTCCGCTTGCGGCGCTGGCGCCGGGAGCGGCACCCGACGCCCAGCTCGTTCCCGGTTCGGTGATGCCGGTGGAGATCGGCTTGCTCGGCCAGACCGGCGTCCAGGCCCCGGGGCCGCTGGAGCCGGACCGGCTCGCCCTGGCCACCGAGCTCGTGGTGTACCTGGCCGTGCACCCGGACGGCGTGCACACCAACGTGCTGACCGGGGCGCTGTGGCCGCGCGGGGTCCCGGCCGAGGTGCGGGACGCCGCGCTGGCCCGGGTGCACGGCTGGCTCGGCACCGACGGGACCGGGCAGCCGAACCTGCTCACCGACCCGTCCGGCCGGCTCCGCCTGGGGCCAGGCGTGCGGGTCGACTGGCAGGTGTTCCGCGCCTTGTTCGCGCGGGCCAGCCAGGCGGCCGCGGCCTCCGGCACCAGCGCCGAGGCAGAGTACCTGGAGCGGGCCCTGGCCCTGGTCCGCGGGCAGTTCCTGGACGGGCGGGACTCCTCACGGTACGCCTGGCTGGCCGCCGATGACGTGGAGTACGAGGTCACCGCCGCGGTCGCCGACGCCGCCCACCGGCTGGCCGCGCTGCGGCTGGCGGCGGGGGAGGCGCACGCGGCGATGGAGGCGGCGCGGGCCGGGCTCCGGCTCGCCTTCAACGACGAGCTGCTCTGGCGCGACCTGCTGACGGCCGCCGCCGCGACCAGGCAGGAGTATGTGCTCCGCTCGGTGGTGGGCGAGATCTCCGCCCGGGTGGCGCTGGATGAGGTGATGCCGCGGATGGCACCGGAAACCGAGGCGCTCATCGACGAGCTCCTCCCGTCCTGGCGGACGTCGGCGGCATGATGCCTGGCCCGCTCACCAGGTCCCGGCGGCTGGCCTGCGCCGGGCTGCTCGCCGCGGTGGCGGCCTGGCGGCGGGCTGCGGCGGGTCGAAGCCGCCCGTGTTCAACCCGGGCGGCCCGGATTCCGCGGCCGCCGCCACCCCGCTGGCGCAGCCGTCCGGGCCCGCGGGGGTGGACATGCCGCCGTTCGGCTCCAATGCGCACGTCGTGATGACCGGCTGGCTGCCCAAGAACGCTCACCTGGCGCAGGCCGTGCTGACCGACAAGGACTACGAGCTGGCGTACCTGTACGCGGAATACACCGGCGGGCAGTCCGGCGACTGGGCCAGCTACGTCAGCTCGGCGATGGCCCCCACGCTGCAGAGCGCCCTGTCGGCTCAGCAGGTGACCACCCAGTCGTTCAAGGGCACGATCAGCTTCTTCGACCTCACGGTGAGAAGCGCCCCCGACGGGCGGACGAATGTGGATGTGTCCGGCTGCGTCGACACCGCGCAGGCCGTGAACACCGACCTGGCCACCGGCGCGGTGCTGCCGGGCCAGTCACCATCCGACACCGATTACTACCGCTACACCGACGAGCTGGCCCCCAAGGCGGGCGGCTTCTGGCAGGTTGTCGCGAACTACCAGCCTATTTATTACCCGCAGGCTAAGGAGTGCAAGCCGTGAAGCGTGCCCAGAAGGTCAGAGCCTCCAGAATCCGCGCCTGGTCTTGCGCCGTCGCCGGGCTGGCCGTGCTGCTGCCTGTCCTGCTCGCGGGTCCGGCCCACGCCTACGACGGGCCGCCGCCGGTCAGCTGCCCGCCGGGCAGCCAGTGCTACCTGTGGCTGATGAGCCAGACCCATTTCGGCGGGTCCGGTTACTCGGCGGGGAGCGGCACCCCGATCCCGATCCAGCCGCCGCCGTGCCGCTGGGTTCCCGAGGGCAACGCGCAGACCGGCAGCCAGTACCTGGTCAGCTCCTACCACGGCACCCCGCCCGCGCAGAACGCTCCGAACGGCCAGTACGCCTCCTACACCCAGGCCGCGGCGATGATCGCCGCGCACTCGACCCAGCCGGGGCAGTGGTATTACCGGCCGGACCAGCCGGGCCAGAGCCCGGCCCAGCAGGCGGTGTGCGCCGGCGAGCCGCGCTGGTTCTTCGCCCTCCCGGCCGAGCCGCTGCCGGGCGGCACCCTGGCCCCGGTAGCGCTGGCCCAGCTGGCCACCGGCACGCTGCGGATCCCGAAGGCAGGCGCGATGGTGCTCAGCCCGAAGAACGGACCCACGTACTCCAACCTGCCCACGTTCGTCCGGGTGACGTTCAACCCGCAGCCTGAGATCGGGCCGGGCGGAGTTCCCTACGTGACGGACTACGCCGCGGTGCAGGGCGCCGCCGCCACCGTCTGGGTCATCGCGGAACCGCTGCAGCTCAGCACCAGCGACACCACCGCCACGCTGTACCGCCAGGCCTGCGGTTACCTGGGCTCGACGGAGCTGGCCCTGCACCCGGACCAGGTAGCCCGCGTCGGCGCGAACGGCACGGCCGACTGCGGGGTGACCTTCCATCAGCCGGGCACCTGGCGGATCACCGCCGAGGTGCGGTGGCGGACCTGCTGGGTCCCCGAGGAGGTGTTCACCCCGCCGCCGGCCCAGTGCACCCCGGTCCCCGGCGCCGCCCTGAACCCGGCCATCTGGAACCACAACGTGGCCGTGCACGAGATCCAGGCCGCCAACGGCACCGGCTGAGCCCGGGTACGCGGTCACCCCGGGCTGGCGGTCACCCCGGGCTGGCGGTCACCAGGGGTCTTCTTGGTCGGCTGGATCGACGATATGCAGGTGGTAGGCCTGAGCCGCCGCCTCTCCCCGGCTGGTCACGTCGAGCTTGCCGAGGATGTTGGACACGTGCACGCTGGCCGTCTTCGGGGAGATGAACAGCGCGGCGGCGATCTACCGGTTGCTGCGCCCGGCCGCGACCAGCCGCAGGACCTCCAGCTCGCGCCCGGTCAGGCCGCGGACCTGACCGGGTGCAGAGCCCGGGACCCCCGGGTCTCCCCGTGATCCCGGGTCGCCGTCCGCGCGGGGGAGCCGGGTCCTGGCCCGGCGGGCCAGGACCGCGATCTGCTCGCTGAGCGATTCCGCGCCCAGCCGGGCCGCCAGCGGGTCGGCGCGTTCCAGTCGCCGGGCCGCGCCGTCGCGGTCGCCCAGAGCCAGCGCGGTCTGCGCCGCGTCCAGGCACGCCTGCGCGAGCGGATACGGCTCGCCGAGGCTGGCTCCTCCCGCACCACGAGGACGGGACTGGCGGGTCGCACGCTCATCTCTACGGTTAGCATGCCACGCGGGTCCGACATTCCGGTCAGCTCACCGGCCCTGACGGCCGTGCTCATGATCGCCTCAGGCCGCGCGCCGGGCGGCGGGCACCGGGCTCGGCCGGCTGTCCGCCGCTCCGGCCACCCCCGCCGCGCTCGCTGCTGAGGTCGACGTGACCAGGAACGATCCGTCCGCAAAGTCGGGAACGGCGGGCATGGGCATACTACCGAACTCGTCCGCCTCGCTCAGCCCGCGCCGCCTGGCCCGCAGAATCTTGCTGGCCGTCCGGGCCAGCAGGATCCGGTGCGCCCGGTTCCGCATCTCAGCGCCGCGCTGTGAGGACAGTTCACGGAGAATCTCGGGATGCATGGTCCCTCCTCGGGCCCTGGGGGAACCTCGTCCGGCTCCCCACACCCTCTACATTCGCCGTAAGGCCCGGCCCCCGGCATCGGACGGATGCCCTATCTTCCGCGTCCCGGCCGGCCTAAGTCCCTCCCGGCCCACCTAAGCCGCCTAAGCCCAGGTCAGCGACGCTCTTGGTAGTCACGTCGGCGAAGCTGGCCGCAATGATGGTCTCCGCAGCTATGGTGCAGGCCGACCCCGCTAGGGACATTTCCGCCGAACGTCCCAGGCACGTTCTCAGCCACGGGACGATGTTTCCGGAAACACCGCCTGCCCCTCGCCAGCGTGCGTGCGCGCAGGCTGCGGCCGCCCCGGCCAGCGCTGGACACCCGGCCCGATCTGCGTGATCGGCTGCGACGTGCACGCCCTCAACGACCCGTGTCCCGGGGCACTCGTCTCCCCGGGCGTGCCAAGGTAACGTTCGGCCCGCTTCTCGCGGCTTCGCGGGGGGATAACCCCGAACCTGACCCACCTCGAAGGACCATCGGTGTTGCTTGGGCAACCGCGATGGACCATCGGTGTCGCTGCAGAGCGGAAGTGCCCGGCACGGGTGTGTCAGGCGAGACGGGTGGTGTTCGCGGGATGCCGACGCGGGGAGCCGAGCATCGGCGCCCTGATGGTGGAGGCGGTCGACGTGGGACTGAACCTTCCGCGCCGTGACGAGCTCGCGCTCATCGGCGGTGACGGCACGATCGTGCTGTCCGATCCGTGGCTGCCGCTGAGCTAACCCCGCAGCGTTAACCCCCTCAGCGTTAGCCCGGGGAGGAGCCGTGGTGCCGCGCACGACGAGGGTCGGGGTAAGGACGATCTCACGCGCCGCGGTCCGGCCGCCCTCCAGCCGCTCGGCCACCAGCGCAACCGCCTGCTCCGCCTGCTGGCGGGCATCCTGGCTGACCGTGGTCAGATCCACGTGGGCCAGGCGCGCCAGCATGCTGTCGTCGTATCCCACCACGGAAAGGGCATCGGGAACCTTCAAGCCGAGCCGGAGCAGGGCGTCGATGAGCCCGACGGCGCAGCGGTCGTTGGACGCGATCACCGCGGTGGGCCGGCTGGGCCGGCCAGCAACGTGGCCGCGGCGCGGATGCCGGCCTCCTCGGTGTGGTCGCCGGGGATGACCCGTGTCTGGCCGGACAGACCATGCCGGCGCATGGCCTGCCGGTAACCCCGGCGCCGGTCGGAGGCGATGGTTCCCCGGCCTCCGTCGATGAACGTGATGTCCCGGTGGCCCAGATTCGCGAGGTGGTCGACCGCCTCGGCGACCCCCTGGTCATCGGCGGCCCGCACCACGTCCACGGCCTGCGCCCCGTCCACGGCCGCCACCGGGACCCGGCGCCCGATCACCACGACCGGAAGCTGCCGGCCCAGAGCAGTGAGCCGCCCGGCGGGATCATCGGGGCCGAGCAGGATGAGCGCCTCACAGCGGAAGTCGAGCAGCACGTCGACGGCCCGGCTCGTGTCACGGCTGGGCGTCACGGTGCTCAGCAGCAGGTCGTAACCGGCCTTGGTGGCGGCCGCGTCGAGTTCCGCGACCAGGTCGGCGTGGAACGTGTTGCGGACATCCATCAGCACGCCCAGGTGACGGCTGCGCCGCCTGGCCAGCAAGCTGGCCGTCCGGTCGGCCCGGTAGCCCAGCTGCTGTGCGACCTGAAGGACCCTGGCCCTGGTTGGTTCGCTGGGGCCCGGCTGGTTCCTGAGCACCAGTGATACCAGCCCGGAGGACACTCCGGCTCGGGCGGCGACGTCGGCCAGCCGCGGGCGGGGACCTGCCGCCCGCAAGCCCTCGCCCGGTTCGGAATCTGGACCAGCCACACTGCCCCCGCATCGTCGCGCCCTTGACACATCCGCCGGGCTCAGCTAATAACCATTGTATAGATTAAAGCGCTTTAAAAGGGTGAACCAGACCGCAGGCCGAGGCGGCCCGAGGCAGTCCGGCAGAACGCCGAGGCGGGCCAAGGCAGGCTGAAGAGGAAGGGCAAGCGATGCGCACATCGTCGATCGGGGTGGCCGTGATCGGAGCCGGGATGGCCGGCCGCGCGCACGCCAGCGGCTACCGGTCCGCTCCGGCCGTGTTCTCCGGCGACCTGCCAGAGGTCCGGCTGGTGGCCATCGCCGACGCGCATGAGCCGTTCGCCGTCGCTACCGCGCGCCGGTACGGTTATGAGCGCGCCGAGACCCGCTGGGAAGCGATAGCCGAGGCCGCCGACATCGACGCGGTCAGCGTCGTGGTGTCGAACGACCTGCACCGCGAGATCGTCGAGGCGCTGCTGGACGCGGGCAGGCACGTGCTGTGCGAAAAGCCGCTGGCTCCCTGCGTGGCCGACGGGCAGGCCATGGCGGACCGGGCCGCGAGGTCGGACCGGGTGGCGGCGGTCGGCTTCACCTTCCGCCGGTCGCCGGCCATCAACGCGATCCGCCAGCAGATCACCGAGGGTGTCCTCGGGCCGGCCGTCCATTTCCACGGGCACTACTGGTGTGACTACGGATTCGACGCTGACGCGCCGATGAGCTGGCGCTACCGGGGCGGGCCCGGATCGGGGGCTCTCGCGGACATCGGCAGCCACCTCGTCGACGTCGGTGAGTTCCTGTGCGGCCCGGTCGCCAGCGTCCGCGGCACGGTCTTGTCGACCGTGACCCCCGACCGTCCGGTCGCGTTGGGCGTCGCGGTCGGACACGCCGCGGGCGTGCCGGTCAGCGAGGTCAGGGAACCGGTCGGAAACGAGGATATCGCCACCTTTACCGCTACCTTCGCGGGCGGCGCGACCGGCACGTTCTCGGTCTCCCGCGTCGCCTACGGGCTGGCCAACGCGCTCGGCTTCGAGGTGTTCTGCCGGCACGGCGCGGCCGCGTTCGACCTGTCCCGGGCGTCCGAGTTCACGATCGCCGACGGGACTCCGGCCGGCGCCGTGAACGGCTACCGCCAGGTGCTCATCGGGCCGGCCCATCCCTACATCAGCGGCGGCCTCCCGATGGACTTCCCCAGCGTCGGTCATGGCCAGAACGAATTCTTCACCTTCCAGGCCCGCGCCTTCCTGGACGAGATCGCCGGGCTGACCGGGCTGCCCCGCTGTCCCCGGCTGGCCGATGGCGTGCACAACCTGCGCGTCTTGGAGGCGGTCACCGCGGCTGCGCGCGGCACCGGCCAGCCGGTCCCGGTCGGACCCTGACCCATCACACACCCCGGCCCAGAAGGAAACAGAGGAACGACCATGAAGCTAGGCGCCTACACCGCGTGCCTGCACGACCGGCCCCTGCCCGAGACGCTCGAGATCCTGGGCGACATGGGCCTGACCGGCGCCGAGATCAACGCCGGCGGGTTCGTCCCGGCCCCGCACCTGCCGATCGCGAAGCTGCTGTCGGGCGCCGCGGCGCGGCAGGAGTACCTGGGCCTGTTCGAGCAGGCCGGGATCACGCTGACCGGCTTGAACGTCAACGGCAATCCGCTCAATCCGGACCCCGAGGTAGGCCCCAGGCACGCCGAGGACCTGCGTCAGGCGATCACGCTCGCCAGCCTGCTCGGGGTCGGGCGCATCGTGGCCATGTCCGGGCTGCCGGCCGCGCACCCGGGCGGCCGGGCCGCGTCGTGGGTCGTCAACCCCTGGGACAGTCAGTTCCTGGACACCCTGGACTACCAGTGGCACGACGTGGTCATCCCGTTCTGGACGGACATCGAGGCGCGGGCGCGCGACGCCGGCGTGAAGGTGTGCATCGAGATGCACCCGCACAACGTGGTCTTCAACCCGGGCACGATGGAGCGGCTGGCCACCGAGATCAACGCCACGCACGTGGGGGCCGAGCTGGATCCCAGCCATCTGTTCTGGCAGGGCATCGACCCGGTGGCGGCGATCGAGCACCTGGGTGACCTGGTCTATCACGCGGCCGCGAAGGACACTCGCATCAACGAGCAGAACTGCCGCGTCTACGGCGTGCTCGATGACCGCTTCGGGCGGGTCCCGGCCGCGCAGAACCCGGTCAACATCGGCGGTCGTAACACGCTGAACCAGTGGCCCGCGGACGCCTCCTGGCAGTTCGTCGCCGTGGGACGCGGCCACGACGAGGAATTCTGGGTCAGGTTTCTGCGGGCCCTGGCCGCGGTCGACCCCGGCATCGCCGTCAACATCGAGCACGAGGACGCCGAGTTCGGCCAGGTCGAGGGCCTGCGGCTGGCGGCCAGCCACCTGACGGCCGCCGCGGCGGCGGCCGGGATTCCGGCCGCCTGAAACGCCAGAGCCGCCAGAGCCGCCAGGGAAGCTCACCAGGCGGTCAGGGTGAGGTCGAAGCTGTATCTCGAGGCGCGGTAGAAGTGGCTGCCGTACTCCACCGCGCGGTCCTGGTCGTCGTAGGCCGCGCGCACCATGGTCAGCACGGGTGCGCCCCTGGTTTCGCCGAGCGCACGGGCCTGCGCGGCGGTGCTGGCCCGCGCGCCGATCGCCTGTTTGGCGATCCTCAGGTTGATGCCGTTCGCGCGGAACAGGTTGTACAGGCCGTGCACCTCGAGATCATCGGCGGACAGCGTGAGCAGGCTGACCGGGACGTAGTTGTGCATCAGCGCGAGCGGCTCACCCTCGGCGTAACGCAGCCGTTCGAAGACGTAGACGAGGGTGCCCTCGGGGAGGCCGAGCTCACGCGCGACCGTGTCGGGAACGGGCTCTACCGCGAAGCTGAGCACCCGCGTGCCGGGGGCCCGCCCGGACTTGTCCAGGTCATCATAAAGGCTGGTCAGCTCGATCTGACGGCGCACTTTGGCCTGCACGACCTGGGTCCCGACGCCGCGTTTGCGGACCAGCAGCCCGCGGTCCACGAGGTACCCGATAGCCCGTCGCATGGTCGGCCGGGAGAGGCTGAGCCGGTCGGCCAGGTCGATCTCGTTTTCGAGCCGGGTGCCCGCCGCCAGATCGCCGGATTCGATCATGCGCTCCAGGTGCTGGGCCACCTGGAAGTAGAGGGGCACCGGACTGTTCCGGTCCACCGGGATGGGCAGGGCGGCTCGGTCCACGGTCTCTCTTTCGCGGCGGCGTGCTGGCGGCGCTCTCATTATCCACCAGGCCAGTAGGAGCTTTGACGGCGGGTCTACCTGTTGTCTAAATATCTTTACGTAAATATGTCCAGACATACTATTGACCAGCTCGAAACGCGAGCGTAAAAAATGTGTTACAGACCGCGTTTCCCGACCACGTCCAGGGGGCAGCCGTGACCGCCTTCGAGGTGCTCACCATGGGCCGGAGCGGTGTCGACCTCTACCCGCAGCAGGCGGGTATCCCGCTCGAGGACGTCCAGACCTTCGCCAAGTACCTCGGCGGCAGCGCCACGAACGTCGCCGTGGCCGCCGCCAGGTATCAGCGGCGTACCGCGATCATCACCCGTACCGGTGAGGACCCGTTCGGCCGGTTCGTGCACACGGCGCTGCGCGGGTACGGCGTCGACGACCGCTACGTCACGCCGGTTCCGTGGCTGCCGACGCCCGTGACGTTCTGCGAAATCTTTCCGCCCGATGACTTCCCGCTCTACTTTTACCGCTGGCCGAAGGCGCCGGACCTGGAGATTAACCCCGTCGAGCTGAACCTGGACGCTATCCGCGCGGCGGGCGTGTTCTGGGTGACCGGGACCGGCCTGTGCGCCGAGCCCAGCCGCGCCGCGACCCTGGCCGCCCTGCAGGCCCGGGCCGACCAGAGGCCGGCCCGGAGGCAGGCCAAGGCGCCGGACAGGAGGCCGGACCTCAGATCACGGTCCTCGACCTGGACTACCGGGCCCAGTTCTGGCCCTCGCGGGAGGAGGCCAGGTACTGGATCCAGCAGGCGCTGCCCTACGTGAGCGTCGCGGTCGGCAACCTCGACGAGTGCGACACCGCGGTCGGTGAGCGGGAGCCGCTGGCCGCGGCCCGGGCGCTGCACGAGTTCGGCGTCCGCCTCGCGATCGTCAAGCAGGGCCCGAACGGCGTGCTGGCCGGCCAAGACGGCCAGGCCAGTACCGTACCGCCGCTGCCGGTCACCGTCCTGAACGGTCTCGGCGCGGGCGACGCGTTCGGCGGGGCCCTGTGCCACGGACTGCTGGCGGGCTGGGACATCGAACCCCTGATGCGCTTCGCCAACGCCGCCGGGGCCCTGGTGGCGTCCCGGCTGGCCTGCTCGGACGCCATGCCTACGGCGGCCGAGGTCACCGAGCTGATGGCTTCCGTCCGGCAAGAGGCCGTCCCGCCAGAGTCCGTCCCGCCAGAGGGCACCTCACCAGACCGGGAGGGCATCCGTGCATGACCAGCTGAAGGCCATCCTCGACGTGCGTACCGGCACCCGAGGCCATCGCGGCGGCGGCCGCGCGGCGCCCGCGCCGTCCGGCGCTGCTCGGAGACAGCGGTCAGCTCTTCATCATCGCCGCCGACCACGCGGCCCGCGGCGCGCTGCGGGCGGGGGACCGGCCGATGGCGCTGGCCGACCGGGCGGACCTGCTCGACCGGCTGTCGCTGGCCCTGTCCCGGCCCGGGGTGGACGGCGTGCTCGGTACCGCGGACATCATCGAGGACCTGCTGCTGCTCGGGGTCCTGGCGGACAAGGTCGTGATCGGCTCGATGAACCGCGGCGGCCTGGCCGGCACGGTCTTCGAGATCGACGACCGGTTCACCTCCTACGACGCGGCCGCGATCGCCCGGATGGGCTTCGACGGCGGCAAGATGCTCTTCCGCATCGACCCGGACGATCCGGCCACCGCCCGGACCATGGAATCGTGCGCCCGGGCGGTCAGCGAACTGGCCGCGCACGGGCTGATGGCCATGGTCGAGCCGTTCATCTCCCACCGGGTGGACGGGCGGGTCCGTAACGACCTGTCGCCCGAGGCGGTGACCCGGTCCATCGCGGTCGCCTCGGGTCTGGGCAACACCTCGGCCTACACCTGGCTCAAGGTGCCGGTCGTGCCGGACCTGGAGCGGGTGCTGGCCGCCTCCACGCTGCCGGCCCTGCTGCTCGGCGGCGAGGTCGAGCGCCGACCAGGACGCCGTCTTCGCCCAGTGGCGTAAGGCCCTGCAGCTCCCGTCCGTGCGCGGGCTCGTCGTCGGCCGGACGCTGCTGTTCCCGCCCGACGACGACGTGGCCGGCGCGGTCGACGCCGCCGTCGGCCTGATGCGGGCCTAAGGGGGTCACGCGATGGACGACAAGCTGTATCTGCCCGGCCGGTGCCACCAGCCACGGCGCCTTCCGGCTGCGACCTGACGCCAGAACAGGCCGGCTGGACCTACTGCGGCCTGCGCGTGCTGGAGCTGCCGCCCGGCGGCACCCACACCTGGGACAGCGACCAGGACGAACTGCTCGTCCTGCCGCTGGCCGGCGCGGCCACGGTGAGCTGCGACGGCGAGACGTTCGAGCTGCACGGCCGGCGAAGCGTCTTCGACCGGGTCAGCGACTTCTGCTACGTCCCGCGCGAGGCCACGGTCACCGTGTCCACCGAGAACGGCGGCACCTTCGCCCTGCCGTCGGCCCGCTGCACCCGGCGGCTGCCCGCCCGCTACGGGCCCGCCGAGGACGTCCCGGTCGAACTGCGCGGCGCGGGCCAGGCCAGCCGGCAGGTCAACAATTTCTGCGCGCCCCAGGCGTTCGAGTGCGACAAGCTCATCGCGGTCGAGGTGCTCACGCCGGGCGGTAACTGGTCCTCCTACCCGCCGCACAAGCACGACGAGACCCGGGCCGAGCAGGAGACCGAGCTCGAGGAGATCTACTACTTCGAGACCCAGGGGCTGGCCTACCAGCGGGTTTACGGCACCGCGGACCGGCCCATCGACGTGCTGGCGCAGGTGCGGTCCGGCGACGTGGTGCTCGTCCCGCACGGCTGGCACGGCCCTTCGATCGCCGCCCCCGGCTACGACCTGTACTACCTCAACGTGATGGCCGGCCCGGCCGCGACCCGCGCCTGGCGCTTCTGCGACGACCCGGCGCACGCCTGGATCCGCGGCAGCTGGGACGGCCAGGCCATCGACCCCCGGCTGCCGATGACGTCCGCACGAGCGGAGGAGAGATGACCGTGCGCCTCGTCGTGGCCCAGGCTCCGGTCCACTTCCTGGCTCACCCGTACACCGAACGCGACGGCCGGCCGTACCTGTGACCCGAAAGGCGAAATTACGGATGCGTACTATCCAGCACTGGATTGCCGGCTCGGAGACGACCGGGGCGTCGACCCGGTTCGGCCCGGTGTGGAACCCCGCCACCGGAACGCAGCAGGCCCAGGTGGCGCTGGCCGAGCCGACCGACGTCGACGCCGCCGTGGCCGCGGCGGCCAAGGCGTTTACCGAGTGGCGCGACATGTCGCTGGTCCGCCGGGCCCGCGTCATGTTCGCCCTGCGCGACCTGATCGAGCGGCACCTCGATGAACTGTCCGAGATCATCGCGGACGAGCACGGCAAGGTTACCTCCGACGCCCGCGGCGAGGTCATCCGCGGCCTGGAGGTGGTGGAGTTCGCCGCCGGGATCCCGACCCTGCTCAAGGGCGAGTACTCCGAGCAGGTCTCCACCGACGTGGACGCCTACTCCTTCCGCCAGCCGCTCGGCGTCTGCGCCGGGATCACGCCGTTCAACTTCCCGGCCATGGTGCCGATGTGGATGCACCCGGTCGCGATCGCCGCCGGGAACACCTTTGTCCTCAAGCCGAGCGAGCGGGATCCGTCGCTATCGGTCGCGATGGCCCGGCTGTACGCCGAGGCGGGCCTGCCGGACGGCGTCTTCAACGTCGTCCACGGCGACAAGGTAGCCGTCGACGCGATCCTGGACCACCCGGACGTCGCGGCCGTCTCCTTCGTCGGCTCCACGCCCATCGCCCGCTACGTGCACCAGCGGGCCTCGGCGGCGGGCAAGCGGGTGCAGGCCCTCGGCGGGGCGAAGAACCACGCCGTCGTGCTGCCGGACGCGGACATCGAGTTCGCCGCGAACCAGATCACCGCGGCCGGATACGGGTCGGCCGGCCAGCGTTGCATGGCCATCTCCGCGGTCGTCGCGGTGGGCGACGCGGGCGACGCCCTGGTGGCCAGGCTCAAGGAGAAGGCCGGCCAGGTCCGGGTCGGCCCGGGCCGCGACCAGGCCTCGGAGATGGGCCCGGTGATCACGGCCGAGGCCAGGGACCGCATCGCCGGCTACGTCGACCGCGGCGAGCAGGCCGGCGCCACCGTGGTGACCGACGGCCGCGGGCTGACCGTCAAGGATCACGAGCACGGGTTCTTCGTCGGCCCGACCCTGTTCGACCACGTCACCACCGACATGGACATCTACCGCGACGAGATCTTCGGCCCGGTCCTGGTGGTGGTCCGGGCCGCCACTTATCGCGAGGCGCTGGACATCGTCAACGCCAATCCGTACGGCAACGGCACCGCGCTCTTCACCTCGAGCGGCCGCGCGGCCCGGGATTTCCAGCGCAATGTCCAGGTCGGGATGATCGGCATCAACGTCCCGATCCCGGTACCGATGGCCTTCTATTCCTTCGGCGGGTGGAAGGACTCGCTGTTCGGCGACACCCACGTGCACGGCGCCGAAGGCATCCGTTTCTACACCCGCGCGAAAGCGATCACCAGCCGCTGGCCGGACAGCGCAGACCAGACCCAGCACCGTGCGCAGCTGCAGTTCCCCACCGCCACCTGACCGGACCAGGCCGGTCTCCGCCTCTCACCAGCCAGATCATCCTCACTCGGAGGTATAGAAGATGTCCAGATCGTCAAAGCGGGCCATCGGCATCGCTCTATTCATGATCCTTCCGCTCGTCCTGGCCGCCTGCAGCGCCACCGGGGGGAAGAAGGCCGCGGAAGCCGCCGCGAACGCCGCGGTGGCGGCCGGTCACGCCAGCACGCCGAACTACACCATCGCGATGATCACCCACGCCCAGCCGGGCGACACCTTCTGGGACATCATCCGGGCGGGCGCGACCTCCGCGGCCGGTAAGGACAACATCACCCTCAAATACTCCAACAACGATGACCCGACCCAGCAGGCTCAGCTGATCCAGGACGCGATCAACAGCAAGGTCAACGGCATCGCGGTCACCGACCCCGACCCGGCGGCCATCTGCCCCGAGGTGGCCAAGGCCAAGGCGGCCGGCATCCCGATCGTCATGTTCAACGCGGGCGAGGCCAACTGGCAGGCCTGCGGCGCGATGGGGTACTTCGGGCAGGACGAGACCGTCGCGGGCATCGCGGCGGGTAAGCGGCTCGCCGCGGCGGGCGCCAAGCACGTGCTGTGCGTCCTGCAGGCGCAGGGGCAGACCCAGCTCGAAGCCCGCTGCACGGGCGTCCAGCAGGGCCTGGGCTCCGAGGGCACGATGACCAAGCTCTACGTGGACGGCACCGACAGCTCAGCCATGCTGTCCTCCATGACGGCCGAGCTGACCAGGGACAAGACCGTCGACGCGGTCATCACCCTCGGCGCGCCGGTCGCGCTCGTCGCCATCCAGGCCATCGCCGCCGCGCACAGCACCACCAAGCTGTACACCTTCGACACCAACGCCGCGGAGATCGCCAAGATCAAGTCGGGGGCGGTGCAGTGGGCCGTGGACCAGCAGCCGTTCCTGCAGGGCTATGAGTCGGTCGACTCGCTGTGGCTCTACCTGACCAACGGCGACGTGATCGGTGGCGGCGACGCCGTGTACACCGGCCCGTCCTTCATCGACAGCACCAATGTCGCCCAGATCGCGGTGTATGCGCAGCGCGGCACCCGCTAGCAAGGAGAGGTTCTCATGACTGCGACAGCGGAAGCTCCTGTCACCCCGCCACCGACCCGCGATGAGCGGGTCGGGCGGAAGTCGGGCCTGGCCCGTTTCCTGGCCCGGCCCGAGGCGGGCGCACTGGCAGGCGCCATCATCATCTACATCTTCTTCTTCATCATCGCCAAGCCGTTCCGGTACGCGGACTCGTTCGCCAGCGTCCTGTACGTCACCTCGACCTACGGCCTGATGGCCACCCCCGTCGCGCTGCTGATGATCGGCGGCGAGTTCGACCTGTCGGCCGGCGTCGCCGTCACCAGCGCGTCCCTGACCGCCTCGCTGTTCAGCTACGAGTTCACCACCAACGCGTGGGTCGGTGTGCTGGTCGCGCTGGGCGTGATGCTGTTCATCGGGTTCCTGAACGGCTGGATCGTGGTCAAGACCGGCATCCCGTCGTTCCTGGTCACGCTGGGGACCTTCTTCATGCTCCAGGGGCTGAACATCGCCCTGACCCAGACCATCACCAACCAGGTGGCCAGCCCCGACATCTCCACGTTGCAGGGCTTCGGCTCCGCGCGGGTGGTGTTCGCCGGCAGCTTCACCGTCGGCGGCGTGAACATCCGGACCTCGGTGCTCTACTGGATCGTCTTCTGCCTGATCGCGACGGGGATCTTGCTGCGGACCCGCGTCGGCAACTGGTTCTTCTCCGTCGGCGGCTCCCCGGTCGCCGCCCGGGCGGTCGGGGTGCCGGTGGCCAGGGTGAAGATCGGCCTGTTCATGACCGTGGGCCTGATGGCCTGGTTCACCGGCATGCACACCCTGTTCCTGTTCAACACCATCCAGGCCGGCCAGGGCATCGGCAACGAGTTCGTCTACATCATCTGCGCGGTCGTCGGCGGCTGCCTGCTCACCGGCGGGCGCGGGTCCGCTATCGGCGCCGGCGTCGGCGCGCTGATCTTCGGCATGGTCAACCAGGGCATCGTCTACGCCGGGTGGAACCCGGACTGGTTCCAGTTCTTCGTCGGCATCTTGCTGCTTGGCACCATCTTGCTGAACACCTTTATCCAGCGTCGCGCGGAGGCAGCGGTATGACCACTCCCCAAGACACCCCGTCCGGCAAGCACCATGCCCCGGACACCCCCCCGGCCGATGAAATCGGCACCGGGGAACCAGGCAACGGCGCCGGCGGCCGCCACCATGGTGCGCCGCCGTTGGTCCGGCTGACCAACGCCGGGAAACGCTACGGCGCGGTGATCGCGCTATCCGAGATCACGATGGAGGTCGGGGCGGGCGAGGTCACCTGCGTGCTGGGTGACAACGGCGCCGGGAAGTCCACCCTGATCAAGATCATCGCCGGCCTGCACCAGCCGTCCTCGGGCAGCTACGAGGTCGACGGCGAGCCGGTGCACTTCAGTTCCCCGCGCGAGGCGCTGGAACGTGGCATCGCCACCGTCTACCAGGACCTGGCCGTGGTCCCGCTGATGCCGGTCTGGCGGAACTTCTTCCTGGGCAACGAGGTCCGCAGGGGTCCCTTCATGAACATCCCGTTCATGCGGAGAACCTGCAAGGAAGAGCTGCTCGCCATGGGCATCGACCTGCGCGATGTCGACCAGGCGATCGGGACGCTGTCCGGCGGCGAGCGGCAGTGCGTGGCGATCTCGCGGGCCGTCCACTTCGGGGCCAAGGTGCTGATCCTGGACGAGCCGACGGCCGCGCTCGGCGTCAAGCAGTCCGGGGTCGTGCTGAAGTACATCATCCAGGCCCGGGAGCGGGGTCTCGGGGTCGTCTTCATCACCCACAACCCGCACCACGCCTACCCGGTCGGCGACCGGTTCCTGCTGCTCAACCGCGGCCGGAGCCTCGGCTACTACGAGAAGAGCCAGATCACCAGGGACGAGCTCACCGGCCTGATGGCCGGAGGAGCCGAGCTCGAGCAGCTCAGCCACGAGCTCGAGGGTGTCGGCGGCGAGGCCGCCGCGGCAATCGCGCACGAGATAGAGGAAGAGGCCGTCGACCTGGGCATCAGCCAGCAGCCGAGCGCAAGCAGCGCCAGCAGCGCCAGCAGCGCCGGCAGCGCCAGCAGCGCAGACAGCGCCGGCAGCGCCGGCATCTCCACCTGAAAACCGTGATCCCGGGAAGGATTCCCTTCGCATGACCGCGAACGGCCCGACGAATACGCCGGAGGCGCGCAGCACCGCGCGTCTCCGGCTGGGTACCTGCCCCGACTCCTGGGGCGTGTGGTTCGCCGATGACCCGCTGCAGACCCCGTGGTCCCGGTTCCTCGACGAGGTCGCCGAGGTGGGCTACGACTGGCTGGAGCTCGGTCCCTACGGTTATCTTCCGAAGGATCAGCATCAGCTCGCCGATGAGCTCGCCCGGCGCGGGCTCAAGGTGGCCGGCGGCACCGTGCACGGATACAGCGGGCTGCACCGGCCAGGCGACTGGCCGGACATCGTCGCGATCACCCGCCAGGTGTCCGCGCTGACGGCCGCGGCGGGCGGCCAGCACGTGATCTTCGTGCCGGTGCCCGGTTACCGCGACGACAAGACCGGCGCCTACCTCGAGCCCGCGAAGCTCGACGACCACGAGTGGCGGACCATGATCAACGCCACGAACGAGCTTGGCCGGATCGTGGCGGAGGAATACGGCCTGGCGCTGCAGTTCCACCCGCACGCGGACAGCCACGTGGAGACCCAGGAGCAGACCGAGCGGTTCCTGGACCAGACCGATCCCCGCTACGTCTGGCTCTGCCTGGACACCGGTCACCTGGCCTACCGGCACGCCGACAACGTGGCCATCATCGCCCGCTACCCCGAACGCATCGGCTACGTGCACATCAAGCAGATGGACCCGGACATCGTCGCGGTCGCCGACCGGGACGGCCTGGCCTTCGGGCAGGCCGTGGCCATGGGCGCCAGCTGCGAGCCGCCCCGCGGCGAACCGGTCGTCGAGGAGGTGGCCAAGGCCCTCACCCAGCTCGACCGGGACCTGTTCGTGGTGGTCGAGCAGGACATGTATCCCGTGGCCTTCGACCAGCCCAAGCCGATTGCCCAGCGCACGTACCGCTACCTGCGCAGCGTCGGCATCGGCGGCGAAGAGCAATCCGGAGAGCAACCCGGAGAGCAGCCCGGAGAGCGGCCCCGAGAGCGAGGAGGCTCGTCATGACCGTCCGGGTTGGCGTGATCGGCGCCGGCATGATCGGGCAGGATCACATCCGCCGGATCACCGGAGTCCTCACCGGCGGGACCGTCGTCGCGGTCAATGACGTCGATCAGGCCCGCGCCGAGCAGGTGGCCGCGGCCCTGCCCGGCGCGGACGTGTACCCGAGCGCCGCCGCTCTCATCACCGCAGGCGACGTGGACGCGGTCCTGGTCGCGTCCTGGGGGGCCGCACACGAGGAGCAGGTCATCGCGGCGATCGAGGCCGGCAAGCCGGTGTTCTGCGAGAAACCGCTCGCCCCGGCCAGCGACGCCTGCCTGCGGATCATCGACGCCGAGCGGGCGTCGGGCCGCCGGTGTGTCCAGGTCGGCTTCATGCGCCGGTACGACGCGAGTTACCTGGCCATGAAGGCGGCGCTGGACGACGGCCGCATCGGCGCCCCGGTGCTGATGCACTGCGCGCACCGCAACCCGTCGGTGCCGCCGTACGGCTTCACCACCGAGATGATCGTCAGTGACTCGGCCGTGCACGAGATGGACCTGGTCCGCTGGCTGTTCGGTGCGGAGATCGTGGCGGTGAGCACGCTGACGCCGCGACGGACGAGCCAGGCCGCCGAGGGCGTGCAGGACCCGCTGATCATCGTGTTCGAGCTGGCCAGCGGCGTCCTGGTCGACGACGAGGTGTTCGTCAACGCCGGCTACGGCTACGACGTCCGCGGCGAGGTCGTCGGTGAGAGCGGGACCGTGGCCCTGGCCGACGCCGGAGGAATCACGATCAGCGCCGGCGGCCGCCGCACGGCCGTCCCGGCCGTCCCGGCCAGCCCCGCCGGGCGAAACCAGAACCCCCCCGGCCCCGCCCAGCCCGACAGAGTGCCGGCGGACTGGCGGGAACGGTTCAGCCGCGCCTACGACGCGGAGTTGCAGGACTGGCTGAACGCGGTCGCCGCCGGGACGTTCACCGGCCCGAGCTCCTGGGACGGCTACGCCGCCGCGGCGGTCACCGACAGCGCGCTGCGAGCCCTGCGCACCGGCCAGCGCACCGGGGTGCCGCTGCCGGAACGCCCCGACTTTTACGCCAAGACGCAGTGAGGCCAGAGAAATGAAGATCGCCCTGGACCCCTACATGTTCCGCACCGTCCCGCTGACGGACCTCCCCGGGCTCGTCGCCGACCTCGGCTACTCCCGCATCGAGCTCTCCCCGCGCGAGGATTTCCTGCCGTTCTTCACCCACCCGCGGGCGAACCGGGCCCAGATCACGGCGTTCAAGAAGGCCCTGACCGCGGCGGGCGTGGAAGTCTCCTCGGTGCTGCCGCTGTACCGGTGGTCCGGCCCGGATGAGGCCGAACGCCAAGCCGCGGTCCGCTACTGGAAACGGGCCATCGCCATCACCGCGGACCTCGGCGTGAACGTGATGAACTCCGAGTTCAACGGCCGCCCCGAGGCGGCGGCGGCCAGCGAGGCCCAGTTCTGGCGCTCGCTGGAGGACCTGGCACCCGTCTTCGAGCGCGAGTGCATCCGGCTGGTGCTCGAACCGCACCCGGACGACTTCATCGAGGACGGCCGGGCCGGCGTCGACCTGGTCCGCGGCATCGATGCGGACTGGGTGTCGTTCCTGTACTGCGCGCCGCACACCTTCCACCAGGGCGGCGACATCGAAGGGATCATGAGGTACGCCGGGCCGCTGCTGACCCACGTGCACATCGCCGACTCCTTCGATCACCGCGCCTCGTCCGGCCTGCGCTACATCGTGAACCCGCCGGGCTCGACCGCGCGGGTGCACCAGCACCTGGACATCGGCCAGGGCGAGGTGGACTGGGACGTCTTTTTCCGCACCCTGGCCGAGGTGGACTTCGACGGGATCGCGACCGTGTGCGTGTTCGCCTGGGAGGACCGGGCCCGCGAGTCGTCGGTCCACAATCTCAGCCAGATCCGGCAGTACCTGGCCAAGTACGGCGGGGCGCCCGCGTGATGCCTACGCCGCAGTTTCCGGCGGGATGTTGAAGGGCGTGATGATCTGGATGGGAGCGGGCGCCGAGGCGATCGTGCCGTCCAGGGCGCCGTGGGCCTGCATGATGATCTGGCAGGCGCGGTGCATGTCCCGGCGCAGGTCGTGATAGAGCACCGCGGACAGGCGGCCCGCCTCGAGCAGTTCCCTGTTATCCGCGTCCAGGTCGTGCGCGATGAACGCCCGGCAGGGACGGTGCCGGGCGTCGAAGGCCTCGACGATGGCCCGGTTTCCGCCGCCGATCGAGTAGACGGCCTCGATGTCGGGGTGGCGGTCCAGGACGCCGAGCGTCAGCTGATAGACCGAGGTGTCCAGGCCGTCGCTGTCGGTGATCTCGGCGAGGGCGCGGTGCGGCCACCGCTCGCGGATCGTGGACCTGAAGCCGATCTCGCGTTCCTCCTCGCCACGGAAGACGGTGCGGCTCAACGCGACGAGGACGCGGCTGTCCCGGCCAGAAGACTCGCCCAGCCACTGGTTGATGAGATATGCCGCCGCGGCCCCGGCCGACCGGTTGTCCATCCCGACGTAGGCCACCCGCTTGCTGAACGGCAGGTCGGTGACCAGCGTGACGACCGGAATGCCGGCTTCGGCCAGCCGCCGCACCGCGGTGTTGACCTCGGGTGCCTCCGGCGCCTTGAGGATGACCCCGCGCGAGCCCCGCCGGGCGATCGTGTCGAGCACGCTGGCGATCTCGCGCGGGTGGCCCTTCTCCCTGAAGTCGAACCGGGACCGGACGACCGCGGGCCGCAGCGACGGAAGCTCGTGCTCGAGCGCCGTCTGGACCGCGGCCGAGAACCGGGCGGGCGTCTGCATCACGATGTCGATCATGAAGACCCGGCCGTTGAGCCGCAGCTGGCTGGCCTGCCGGTCCAGATCGGCGATGGCCTGCCTGATGTCGTTGACGGTGCTCGGACGCACGCCGCCGCGGTGGTTGAGGACCCGGTCCACCGTGGCCTCGCTGACTCCGGCCTGACGTGCTATCTCCCGGATCGGGAAAGGATGGGACATGCTGCCTTTCTGACGGGTCTCTGATTCCTCAACGATATCATGCACGCCCCTGCGACCATCGGTCAAAGCGGGCTCACATTCCCACAAACACAAAGAGAGCTTAACCAAAAACCTCCCTCAAAATGATGGTTTTTTGATGGCTTGCCTGCCGTTGACTTGACGAATTTGGTCATGCAGTGTCAAAGGCGTCGAACCGGTACGGACGGATGGCCGTCCGACACTCTGACGGGCTGGTGCACACAGATGGAGATGCTGATCGGCGGCAGGTGGCAGCCGGCCGGGAGCGGCCGGGCCGAGGAGGTGACCTCGCCGTTCGACGGGGCGGTCATCGGGACGGTGCCGGTCGCCGACACCGGCGACGTACGCGCCGCGCTTGACCGCGCCGAGTCCGGCGCGGCGATCTGGCGGCGCACGCCGGCCTTCGAGCGGATGCGGATCTTGATGCGCGCCGCCGACCTGGCCGACGAGCGTGCCGAGCAGACGGCCCAGATCATCAGCGCCGAGGCCGGGAAGGCCATCGCCGAGGCCCGGGGCGAGGCCGGCCGCTCGGGTGACCTGATCCGGCTGGCCACCTTCGAGGGCACCCAGCTGTACGGCGACTCGCTGCCGCTTGACGCCAACCGCGGCACCGGCCTGGACAAGATCGGATTCACCATCCACCAGCCGGTGGGCATCGTGGTGGCCATCACGCCGTTCAACTACCCGGCCCTGCTGGTCATGCACAAGCTGGCGCCGGGCGCCGGGAATGGGCAGGGCCTGGGCGACGCCCTGGTCAGCGACCCGCGAGTGGGTAAGGTGTCCTTCACAGGGTCGACGGCGATCGGGCGGCACATCACGCAGGTGGCCGGGATCAAGAAGCTGTCCCTGGAGCTCGGCTCCTCCTGCCCGGTCGTGGTGCTGCCCGACGCCGACATCGAGCTCGCCGCCGCCGCGGTCGCGGTCGGCGGGTACGTCAACGCGGGCCAGGTCTGCATCTCGGTGCAGCGGGTCATCACGCACCCGGCCATAGGCGCGGATTTCCTCGACGCGCTGGTGCCCAAGGTGGAGGCCATCCGCACCGGTGACCCCAGATCCGAGCAGACCACCATGGGCACGCTGATCACCGCCGCCGAAGCCGAGCGGGTCGAGCAATCCATCCGCCAGGCCGTGACCGAGGGCGCCAAGCTGCTGACCGGCGGCGAGCGCGACGGCACGATCGTGTCCCCGGCCGTGCTGGCCGGCGTCGACCCGCGGTCTGATTTCAGCCAGGACGAGCTGTTCGGCCCGGCCGTGGCGGTCAGCTCGGCCGAGGACTTCCAAAGCGCCATCGCCCAGGCCAACGGCACTCCCTACGGCCTGGGCGCCGGCATCTTCACCTCGGACGTGGCCGGCGCGGTGCGGGCCATCAGGGAGATCGACGCCGGCACCGTGCACATCAACTGGACCCCGCTGTGGCGGGCCGACCTCATGCCCTACGGCGGCCAGAAGGAGAGCGGCATCGGCAAGGAAGGCCCCCGCTCGGCGGTGGCCGAGATGACCGACACCAAGACCGTCATCCTGCACGGCCGACCCTGGTGAAGGAAGGATCGACGATGACCCAGCAGACCGTGCGGCTGACCGTCGCCCAAGCCGTCGTGACCTACCTGTCCCGGCAGTACTCGGTGGCGGACGGCCAGCGCCGCCGGCTGATTCCCGCCACCCTGGGCATCTTCGGGCACGGTAACGTGGCCGGGCTCGGTCAGGCGCTCGACCAGCTCAGCGACGTGATGCCGTTCATCCAGGGCCGCAACGAGCAGGCTCTGGTCCACCTCTCCACCGCGTTCGCCAAGCACAGTCACCGGCACGCCACCTTGGCCGTCACCTCCTCGATCGGCCCGGGCGCGCTGAACATGGTGACCGGTGCCGCGCTGGCCACCGTCAACCGGCTGCCGGTGCTGCTGCTGCCGGGGGACACCTATGCGACCAGGCACCAGGGCCCGGTCCTGCAGCAGTTGCAGCACCCGCTGGAGGCCGACGCGACCGTCAACGACGCGTTCCGCCCGGTCTGCCGCTTCTTCGACCGCATCACCCGGCCCGAGCAGCTGCTCACCGCGCTGCCCGCGGCCATGCGGGTGCTCACCGACCCGGTCGAGGCCGGCGCCGTCGTGATCTCGCTGCCGCAGGACATCCAGTCCCACGCCTACGACTGGCCCGCCGGATTTTTCACCGAACGGACCTGGGTTATCCGCCGTCCGCAACCCGACCCCGCCGAGGTGGCCGCGGTGCTCGACCTGCTGGCCGCCGCGCAGCGGCCGCTGATCATCGCGGGCGGCGGCGTCATCTACTCCGGCGCCACCGCCGAGCTCGAGCGGCTGGCCGGGACGGCCGGCCTGCCGGTGCTCGAGACCTTCGCCGGCAAGGGCGCCGTGCAGCAGCGGGCCTGGTGGCAGATCGGCGGCATCGGGCTTGAGGGCACCCCCGCGGCCAACGCGCTGGCCCGCGAGGCCGATCTGGTGCTGACGGTCGGAGCGCGGCTGACCGACTTCGCCACCGCGTCCCAGTCGCTGTTCGCCCACCCCGAAGTGCGGTTCGCGAGCGTCAACGTCAGCCCGCGCGACGCCGACCGGCTCGGTGCCACCGGCATCATCGCCGACGCCCGGCTGGCGCTGGCCGCGCTGGCCGAGGGCGCGGCCCGCGCCGGCATCCGTGCCCCCGCGCCCTGGCAGGCCCGCGCGGAGCAGCTGACCGCCGAATGGGCCACGGCCCGCGCCGCCGCGCTCGACCCGGACCGGCCCTTCGACCCGGCGCAGGCCGGCCCGGACGTGGTCACCACCACCGACGCGGTCCTCACCCAGGGTCAGGTCATCGGGGTCCTGCAGGAGCAGGCGCGGGCCGGCGACGTGGTGATCGCCGCGGCCGGAGGGCCACCCGGCGACCTGCTCAAGGTGTGGGACGCCACCGAGGGCCGGCGCTGCCACCTGGAGTTCGGCTTCTCGTGCATGGGTTATGAGATCCCGGCCGCGATCGGCGTGCGGCTGGCCGACGCCCAGCCGGATACGCGGATCGTGTCCTTCCTCGGCGACGGGACGTTCCTGCTGGCGCCGACCGAGCTGGTCACCGCGGCCCAAGAGGGCCTGGCGATCACCCTCGTCGTCCCGGACAACCACGGCTACCAGGTCATTCACCGGCTACAGCTGCTGCGCAGCGGCCGGGAGTTCGGCAACGAGTCCCGCTACCGGCCCGAGCCGCTGCGGCTGGCGGACCAGGACGCGGGTAAGGCATCACGGCTGGAGGGCGACTATCTCCGCCTCGACCTGGTCCAGGTCGCGGCCGGCCTCGGTGCGCTCGCCCGCCGCGCGATCACCGCGGCCGAGCTGCGGGATGCGCTGGCCGACACGCGCGGCCACCCGGGCCCGGTGGTGATCGTGGTGCCGGTCATCCCGCACGCCGACCTGCCGGGGGCCGGGGTGTGGTGGGATGTCGCCCCGGCGCAGGTGTCGGCCACCGAGACCACCGCCGCGCTGCGGGCGGAGTACGAGACCGACGTCAAGAGCCAGCGGTGGTTCGGATGAGCACGGCTGTGGCCCCGCACGCTGGTCCCCTGGACCGTGGTGCCCTGGCCGCCGCGGTCCGATCGGGTATCCCCACCCTGGGCATCTTCGTCGGCTCCGCGTCGCCGCTGGCCGCCGAGGTCTGCGCCGCGGCCGGGGTTGACTGGGTGCTGCTCGATCTCGAGCACGGGGCCGGGGGCGAGGAGCAGATCCGCGATGTGGTGCCCGCCGCCGGAAGCTACGGGGTGCCCACCGTGGTGCGGGTGGAGTCCGCGGCCCGGATCCGGATGGGCTGGGTCCTGGACAGCGGCGCCGCGGGCATCATGCTGCCCCGCCTCGACACCGTGGCCGAGGTCGCCGACGCGGTCCGGCACCTGCGCTACCCCCCGGCCGGTGACCGGGGCGTGGCCACCTACAACCGGGCCTGCCGGTTCGGCCTGGACCCGGGCGCTCTGGACCGGGCCAACGCCGAGGTGCTCGGCGTGGTCCAGGTCGAGTCGGCCACCGCGGTCGGCGACGCCGACCAGATAGCCGGACTGGACGGGGTGGACGTGCTGTTCGTCGGCCCTCGCGACCTCAGCCACGACCTCGGCGTCCCCGGCGACCTCAGCGCCCCGGCCTTCGTCGAGGCCATCGGGCACGTGCTCGAGGCCTGCCGCCGGCACGGAAAGGCGTGCGGCCTGCTCGTCGCCGACGGCGCCGCCGCCGCCCGGCGGCTCGAGCAGGGCTGGTCCTTCGTGGCCATCGGCTCGGACACCACGCTGCTCGCGACCGCGGTCAGCGCCGAGCTCGGCCGCGCTCGCACCTCAGCCAAGCCTCTGTGACAGGACAGGACCCCCGCCATGAAGATCCCGCTATGAAGACCACCGACGACGGATACGCCCAGCCCGGCATCGGCCTGATCAGCGTGGGCTGGATGGGTAAGCTGCACAGCCGCGCCTACCAGGCCATCCCGCTGGTGTACCCCGAACTGAAGATCCGGCCGCGGTTCGTGCACGCGGCCGACACCGCTGCCGACCGCGCCGATTACGCCCGAGAGGTTCTCGGCTACGCCGAGGCCGGGACCGACTACCGCGACGTGCTCGCCGACCCCGAGGTCGACGTGGTGTCCATCTGCGCCCCTAACATGCTGCACCGCGAGATCGGCGTGGCCGCGGCCCGGGCGGGCAAGCCGTTCTGGATCGAGAAGCCGGTCGGCCGGGACGTCAGCGACACCGCCGAGGTCGCCGCGGCGGCCCAGGCCGCCGGCCTCGTGACGTCCATCGGCTACAACTACCGGCATGTCCCGGCGGTGGAACGGGTCCGCGAGCTGATCGCGGCGGGCGAGCTCGGCCGGATCACCAACGTGCGCGCGGCCTTCTTCAACAGCTACGCCGCCGAGCCCAACGGCGCCCTGTCCTGGCGGTTTCGCCGCGACCAGGCCGGCAGCGGCGCGCTCGGAGATCTCCTCAGCCACGTCGTCGACCTGATGCAGTACGTCGTGGCGCCGATCACCGAGGTCAGCTCGCTGCTGTCCACCGTGTACACCCAGCGGCCCGTGTTGCCGATGGGGTCGGCCACCCACTTCGCCGTGATCGAGGACGGCGAGCTGGGGGAGGTGGAGAACGACGACTACGTCGCGGCCCTGGTCCGGTTCGCGGCCGGCTCGCACGCGGCCGGGGCGGTGGGCACCCTGGAGGCGTCCCGGGTCAGCGTGGGCCCGCAGTGCGGGCTCGGCTTCGAGATCTACGGCACCGGCGGTTCCGCGGTCTGGAACTTCGAGCGGATGAACGAGTTCCAGCTCTGCCTGGGCCGGGGCGCGGCCAATCCCGGGTACACCACCGTGCTGGGCAACGCCCGCCTCGGCGACTACGCCCGGTTCCAGCCGGGACCGGGCAACAGCATGAGCTACGACGACCTCAAGGTCATCGAGGCCAAGAAATTCCTGGTCGCGGTCAGCGGCGGAGACCGGCGCAACTCCACCATCGCCGACGCGCTGGCCGACGCCGAGGTCATCGCGGCCACCGCGGCGTCGGCCCTGGACGGCGTCTGGCACAAGGTGACCCCGGTTCCCGACGCCACGTTCGGGCCGGCCTGATGGCCACCGGGAATGAACAGAGCCTGCCGGTCGTGGTGGCGCTCGGGTCGGTCGACCCAGCGCTGGTGGCCGGGGTGTTCGACGGGCACTGCCGGTTCGTCCCCCGCGGCCGCCGTGGCCGAGGGCGCGATCGGCATGGCCCTGCACCTGGTCAAGCGGTTCGGCACCCTCACCGCGCTGGTGCGTGAGGGCCGCTGGGCTCAGCGCACGGAGGTCGAAGTCGGTGACCTCGGGGGCGCCGCCCTCGGCGTGGTCGGCTACGGCCGCATCGGCCAGCGGACGGCCCAGCTCGGCGCGGCGTTCGGGATGCGGATCCTGGCCTACGACCCGGTCAGCGAGCCGCCTGCCGACGTGCGCTGCACCGACCTGTCGGACCTCGCCGAGCGCAGCGATGTCATTACCTTGCACCTGCCGCTGACCGGCCAGACCCGTCACCTGGTCGACGACGCCTTCCTGGCGCGGGTCAGGCCCGGTGCCGTGCTGGTCAACTGCGGCCGTGGCGGCCTCATCGACACCGACGCCGTGTGGCGGGCCCTGTCCACCGGGCGGCTGTCCGGGGTCGGCCTCGACGTCTTCGACCCCGAGCCGCCCCGCCCCCACCCGCTGTATGACCACCCGGGCGTCGTCCTCACCCCGCACCTGATGGGGCTGAGCCTGCGCGCCACCGCCGCGACCTTTACCGCCGCCGCCCGCGGCGTCCTGGACGTGCTGGCCGGCCGGGAGCCACAGGCCGTGGCGAACCCCGCCTGGCGCACCAACCGCACGAAGGAGACCAGCCATGACCAGCTCCGCTAACAAGATCGCAGGAGCGCCCATCTCCTGGGGCGTGTGCGAGGTCCCCAGTTGGGGCTACCAGCTCGCGCCCGAACGCGTCCTGGACGAGATGACCCAGGTCGGGCTGGCCGCCACCGAGTTCGGCCCGGACGGGTTCCTCCCCGCCGACCCCGCCGCGCTGGCGGCCCTGCTGGCCTCCCGGCACCTGGCCGCGGTCGGCGGCTTCACCCCCGTCGTCCTGCACGCGCCCGGCCACGACCCGGTGCCCGGGATCACCCGGCTGCTCGACAGCTACGACGCCGCCCGGGCCGGCGTCCTCGTGCTGTCCGCCGCCACCGGCCGCGACGGCTACGACACCCGGCCCGACCTCGACGAGGCCGGCTGGCAGGCGTTGCTGGCCAACCTCGACCGGCTCACCGCCGTGGCCGCCGAGCGCGGCGTCCGCGCCGTCCTGCACCCGCACGTCGGCACCATGGTCGAGCGCGGCCACGAAGTGCAGCGGGTGCTGGCAGGCTCGGCCATCTCGCTGTGCCTGGACACCGGGCACCTGCTGATCGGCGGCACCGACCCGGCCGAACTGGCCAGGCAGGCCCCGGACCGCATCGCGCACACTCACTTCAAGGACGTCGCCGACCAGATCGCGGCCCAGGTCCGGTCGGGCCGGCTGACCTACACCGAGGGGATCAGGCGCGGCATGTACCGGCCGCTTGGCCGCGGCGACGTGGACTTCGCCGCCATCGTCAGCCACCTGCGCGGCCGGGACTACGGCGGCTGGTACGTCCTGGAGCAGGACACCATCCTCACCGAGGAGCCCCACGGCGAAGGCCCGGTCGCCGACGTCAGGCAAAGCGCCACCTACCTGCGCGAGCTGCTGGCCGCTTGAGGAGCAAGCAGAATGACCTCCGATGCCGGGCCGGGCTACCTGTCCGCCGACGTCAGGCGGATGGCCAACCTGCTGCAGGTGTCCTCGGCGTTCGGCCGGGCCATGGAGGTCGTCGACCGCGCCGCGATGTCGGCCGCCGTGGCCCCGGTCCTTCAGGCAATGGCCGCTGACGGGGCGTCGCAGGCCGCGATCGGGAACGTGATCGCGGCGTGCGCGGAAGGCTACTCGTTCCCCACCAACCTGGACCTGGATCAGCCCATCGACGGGCTCGCGCCGCCCACCCAGGCGGACATCCTCGGCCGAGCCGTGGCGGAAGGCTGGTCACGGCAGCAACTGGAAATCCAACTCGGCGTCTGGAGCACCCGGCGCCAGACCCGGAGGCCTTCGTGAGCGAATTCGAGTCGAGCCGGCCACCCGGCCTGCTGGCGGACCAGGTGGTCCTGGTCAGCGGGGGCACGGCGGGCCTGGGTGCGGGCATCGCCCGGGCCGCGGCCCGGGCGGGCGCGGCCGTCGCGGTCAGCGGCCGGCGCCGTGAGCCGGGCGAAGCGCTGGCCGCCGGGCTTACCGCCGACGGGACTAAGGCACTGTTCGTGCAGGCCGACGTGGCCGACGTGGCCCAGGCGCGAGCCTGCGTGGCGGCGGTGATCGCGGCGTTCGGCCGGGTGGACTGCCTGGTCAACGCGGCCGGGCTGACGAGCCGGGGCACGCTGCTCGACACCACCCCGGAACTGTTCGACGCCCACGTCGCGGTGAACCTCAGGGCACCGTTCTTCCTCATGCAGGCCGTGGTGGCCGACCTGGTCGCGCGCCAGGCCCCCGGCACCATCGTCAACATCAGCTCCACATCGGCGCACGCCGGCCAGCCCTACCTGGCCCCCTACGTCACGACCAAGGCCGGGCTGGCCGGGCTGACCCGCAACGCAGCGCACGCGCACCGCTGGGACCGGATCCGCATCAACGCCCTGAATATCGGCTGGACCGACACCGACGGCGAGGACGCCACCCAGCGCCGCTTCCACGGCGCGGGCGACGACTGGCGGGAGAAGGCCGCCGCCACGCTGCCGATGGGCAAACTCGGCCAGGTAGCGGAGATCGCGGACTTCGTCGTGTTCCTGCTGTCGGAGCGTTCCGGCGTGGTCACCGGCTCGGTCATCGACTGGGACCAGAACGTAATCGGAGGAATGGACTGATGCGGATCGGACTGCTCGGCCTCGGCCGGATCGGCGCGTTTCACGCCGAGACGCTGGCTGGCCTGCCCGCCGTCGAGGACCTTGTCATCAGCGACCCGGTGCCAGCACTGGCCGAACAGGCCGCCGGGCGGTTCGGCGCGCGGGTCGCCGCCAGCCCCGAGGCGGTGCTCGCCGCCGGGGTCGACGGGATGGTCATCGCCGCACCCACCGACTTCCACACCGAGCTCATCGAGTTGTGCGTGGCCGCGGGCCTGCCCACCTTCTGCGAGAAGCCGGTTTCGCGCGACGCGGGCCAGGCGGTCCGGCTCGCCCGCCTGGTCACCGACACGGGCGTGCCGGTCCAGATCGGATACCCGCGCCGGTACGACCCCGCCTTCGCCGCCGCCCGCGCCGCGGTAGCCGACGGCGAGCTCGGTACGGTCCTTACGGTCCGGTCCACCACACTCGATCCCGCCCCGCCGCCACGCGCCTACCTGGCCGGGTCCGGCGGGATCTTCCGTGACTGCGCCGTGCATGACTATGATGCGGTCCGGTGGGTGACCGGACAGGAGGTGACCGAGGTGTACGCCGCGGGCACCAACCAAGGCGCGGAATGGTTCGGCGAGCTCGGCGACGTGCACACCGCCTCGGCCGTGCTGACCCTGGACGGCGGCGCGCTCGCCGTCGTCTCCAACACCAGGTACAACGCCCGCGGCCACGACGTGCGGCTGGAGGTGCACGGGACCAGGGACAGCCTGGCGGCCGGGCTGGGACCTGGGCTCCCGCTGCGGTCGGCCGAGCCGGGCGTCTCGTTCCCGGACGGCAAGCCCTTCACGTTCTTCATGGACCGGCTGGCCGAGGCGTTCCGGACCGAACTGACGGCGTTCACCGAGGTGGTGGCCGGCCGGCGCGCCTCACCGTGCACGGTGCTCGACGCGGTCGAGACCGGCTGGGTGGCCGAGGCCTGCACGTTGTCGCTGCGCGAGCACCGCCCGGTCCGGATCGAGGAAGTCCGGATCACATGATCTTAGGTCCGGGGCTCGCGTGACCGGCCGGGTGCGGATCGCCCTGGCGGGTCTAGGCCGGATGGGCCGGATCCACGCCGCCAACCTGGCCGGCCGCTGCCCGTCGGCCGAGCTCGCCCGCGTCTTCGACCGCGATCCCGGCGTGGCCCGCCGGGTGGGCGAGCGGTTCGGTGTCCCGTGGACGGCCGTTTACGACGACATCCTGGCCGACCGGCGCGTCGACGCCGTGGCGATCGCCGCGCCGACCGCGGCGCACGCCGAGCTGAGCGTCCGGGCCGCCCAGGCCGGCCAGCACGTCTTCTGCGAGAAACCGATCTCGCTGGACCGGCAGGCCACGGTCGAGGTCATCGACCTGGTGGGCCGGGCGGGCGTGATCTTCCAGGTGGGCTTCCACCGCCGGTTCGACCCGGACTGGGCCGCGGCCACGGCCCGGATCCGGGCCGGCGAGCTGGGTGACGTCTACCTGTTCCGCACCTCACTGCGGGACATGACCCCGCCCAGCCGGCCTTCCTGGCCCACTCCGGCGGTTTTTTCACCGACGTCACCATCCACGACCTGGACGTGGCCCGTTGGATGGTCGGCGAGGTGGTGGAGGTGAGCGCGTACGGGACGGCGCTGTCCGATCCCGGCTTCGTCGAGCTCGGCGACATCGACACCGCCGTGGTGGTGCTCCGCTTCGAGAACGGCGCGCTCGGCGTGATCGACGACAGCCGCGCGGCCGGCTACGGCTACGAGTGCTCGACCGAGGTGATGGGCCGCCGGGCCACCGTCCGCATCGACAACCCGCAGTACCGGCACTACGAATGGCGCACGCCGGGCCGGGCGTCGCACGACCTGGTCCGCGACTTCGAGCAGCGCTACCCGCTGGCCTACGTCGAGGAGCTCGAGGGCTTCGCCCGCAGCGTGGCCGACGGCGTACCGCCCCGGGTCACCGGCCACGACGCCCTGGCCGCGTTCGACCTAGCCCAGGCCGCCACGTTGTCCTGGCGCCAGGGCCGCACCGTCCGCCTGGACCCGGTCCGCACCGCCGCCGGCGTCAGCTACCGGCTGGGCGGTGCTTCCTGACCGGCTGTCTAGGCTGATGGCATGCTCAGCGCGGAAAAGGACGGCCAGACCTGGCGTATCGGGACAGCCGCTGAGGCCGCATGGATCACCGAGGGCACGTCGATAAGCCGGACCATCACCGCGGCCATCCCCCCGATCTTCGAGGCCTACGCCACCGTCGTGCTGCCGGACGACGGTGACGGCCGGGCCAGGCACGACCGGGCCGTGCTCGCGCTGCTGACCGAGCACTCGGCCGGCCAGCCGTGGTGGCTCGGCTACCTCGACACCGGTGCCGATGACATCGTCTTTCCCGGAGCCCCGATGGTGACGCTGTACGCGGGATGGCATTACGTGCTGGTCGAGGCGGGCCCGCAGCAGGCCGCGAGCTGGCGGCAGTCCGACCTCGGGTCGTTCTGGCGGGGTGTCCTGCCCAACCTGATGTTCCCGGCCGATCGCTCCTGGCTGGCTTCCACGTTGTGGGACGACGACTGGACCTGCCTCGGCGGCCCGGCCGAGCTCGTGGCCAAGTTCCCGCGCCACCCCGACCTCCAGGCCCGGCCGGTCGCCCTGGGCGAGGACGCCACACCCCCCGGCCATCAAGCCTTCTGACCGGCCCCGCCCTCGTTCCCGGCCCCGTCCCGGGCCCGTCCCCGACCCCGGCCCTCGTTCCGGCCCGCCCGGCCCCCGGCCCCTAGCGTCCCATCCGACCCACTCGCCACACCTGGGGCTATTCCCGGCCCGGCCGCCGGTTTCCGTGATGGATCCGGGCACGGCGGTGGATCCGGAGGCGGGCGAGGCAGCGCAGGACCGGGGCTTGGCGTCGCCCCGCATAAATCAAACAAAGATCGTGGCGAATTCAGGCTTCGTGAAGACTTTTGGGTACTATGATCCACAAAGGTCCCCACCAAGCCCGAATCTTCCACGAAAAGTCCGCATCTGGCCGGAACGGACGTGATCCGGGAACGCGGATGGGGCGGTGATGACGCGTGGTGTCCCGCGAGCCGACGCAGTGAGCGGATCGTGCGGGGCTGGCCCGCGTTCCCCCGGACGGGCGGCTATGCGACCAGCCTTTATGTGGGCCGCCCGTGCACTCCGACCAGCTCGACGAATGCCTCCGCGCCGTGGAAGTCGCCGGGATTGGCGGTATACAGCGGCAACGCGTTGCTGGCCGCGGTTGCGGCGATCATGAGATCCGAGGCGCGCTCGCGTGGCTGGCGCCCCGCGGCACGGACCGCCGCGCAGATCTGCCCGTAGAGCCTGGCCGCCTCGTGATCGTAGGGGAGCGGCTCGAAGGTAGCCTCAACATGCTGCAGCACCGCCACCCGCCCGGCTCGTTTCAGCGGATCGTCGGTGGCATGAGGCCCATAGGACAGCTCTCCCAGAGTGATCGCGGTAATCAGGAAGTTCTCAGGCAGTTCCGCCGGGTCATACAGCTTCAGGGCCGCGATGATACTGGTGTCAAGCACACCGGTCTCGTGTTCGGTCACAGGCCGGTTCCCTGGTAGGGATCGTGGACATCCTGTCGCACCACCGCATCCAGGTCGGCGTGCAGCTCCTGAACGTCAATCGCTGGAGCAGTCGCGAAGATGGCCAGAACTTCTTCCCTGGGAACGGACTGGCGGCGCCGGATCGGGATCATCTTGGCGCCGTACCACAGGATGTCGCGGCCTGACACTACCGCCGGTGCTACTGGCCGGCATGGAGGTCGGTGCTGAGGCCGCTCCAGGTGCCCGGCCGGGTGAGGGCCTCGACGGACCCGGTGACACTGTTACGGCGGAATAGCAGTCCAGCCTGCCCGCTCAGGTCGCGTGCCTTGGCCTGCTGCCCGCCGGGGAGCGTGACGATCGTCCCGGCGGTCAGGTACAGGCCGGCTTCGATGATGCAGTCATCGGCCAGCGAGATGCCAAGTCCGGAGTTCGCACCCAGCAGGCACCGCCGTCCGACCGAGATGACCTCGGTGCCGCCGCCGGACAAGGTGCCCATGATGGAGGCCCCGCCGCCGATGTCGGTCCCGGCGCCGACGACCACGCCCTGGCTGATGCGGCCCTCCACCATCGAGGGTCCGAGCGTGCCGGCGTTGAAGTTGACGAAGCCCTCGTGCATGACCGTGGTCCCCTCCGCCAGGTAGGCGCCCAGGCGGACCCGGGCGGCGTCCGCCACGCGCACGCCGCTTGGCACCACGTAGTCCAGCATCGGCGGGAACTTATCCAGGGACCGGACCTCGAGCGGGACGCCGCGGGCGAGCGCCCGCTGCCGGGCGGCGCCGGCCTCGCTCACGGCGACCGGCCCCAGGGAGGTCCAGCACACGTTGGGCAGGACCCCGAAGATCCCGTCCAGGTTCATGGAGTTAGGGCGCACCAGGCGGTGCGAAAGCAGGTGCAGCCGGAGGTAGGCATCGGCGCTATCAGCGGGCGGTAGGTCCAGGTCAGGGGCCACGCACAACTGGCGGCGGATCCGTACCGCGCGCACCGGGTCCTCCTGCTCGGCCGGAAGGGACCGTTCGGTGCCATCGGCGGCGGCAGGCGCCCCCAGGCTAGGAGCGGGAAACCAGAAACTGAGCGGATCGCCGTCCCGCCCGACCGTGGCGACCGCATAACCCCACGCCGCTTCACCCACCCTGAGAAGCTACCGCAGGCCGGTGCGGGGATCGCCGCGGGTACCGGTTTCAGTCCATGCCGCCCCCCGCGCGGCCGGTCCGGAATGCCCGTTCGGGCCCCGGCGTTTACCTATTCACTAGACTGTGAGGGCCCACCCGGTCGGGTGGCAGCTCCCGGACACCGAACGAACGAGAAATCACGCATGCCCGTACAGCATCAGACCACTAGTGCCCAGGACGTCATTGCCACCCGGGATGACCTGCGCAATGTCGCCATCGTCGCGCACGTGGACCACGGCAAGACCACCCTGGTGGACGCGATGCTGTGGCAGTCAGGGGCGTTCCGGGCGAATGCGCACGTGAACGAGCGGGTGATGGACTCCGGTGACCTGGAACGGGAGAAGGGCATCACGATCCTGGCCAAGAACACCGCGGTGAGCCACGGCGGCCAGACCATCAACATCGTGGACACGCCCGGCCACGCGGACTTCGGCGGCGAGGTGGAGCGCGGGCTGTCCATGGTCGACGGCGTGCTGCTGCTCGTGGACGCGAGCGAGGGGCCGCTGCCGCAGACCAGGTTCGTGCTCCGCAAGACGCTGGAGGCCGGGCTGCCGGTGATCCTGGTGGTCAACAAGGTGGACCGGCCGGACGCGCGGATCGCCGAGGTGGTGGACGCCTGCTACGAGCTGTTCATCGACCTGGACGCGAGCGAGGAGCAGATCGAGTTCCCGATCGTGTACGCCGCGGCGCGAGCCGGACGGGCCTCGCTGAGGAGGCCCGCCGACGGCGAGATGCCGGATTCGCCGGACCTGGAGCCGCTGTTCGCCACGATCAAGGCCACCGTCCCGGCTCCGGCGTTCGAGGTCGGCGCGCCGCTGCAGGCCCACGTGACCAACCTGGACGCCTCGTCCTACCTGGGCCGGATCGCGCTATGCCGGGTCCGCAACGGCACGATCCACCGCGGCCAGCAGGTCGCCTGGTGCCGCCGGGACGGATCGGTGCAGAAGGTCAAGATCACCGAGATGTACCTGACCGAGGCGCTTGAGCGGGTGCAGGCCGACACGGCCGGGCCGGGAGACATCGTGGCGATCGCCGGCATCCCGGACATCATGATCGGCGAGACGCTGGCCGACCTCGACGATCCGCGGCCGCTGCCGCTGATCACGGTGGACGAGCCTGCCATCTCGATGACGATCGGCGTGAACACCGCGCCGCTGGCCGGGCAGGCCGCGGGGTCCAAGGTCACCGCCCGGCTGGTCCGCGACCGGCTGAACCGCGAGCTGGTCGGCAACGTCTCTCTCGACGTTCTTCCGACCGAACGGCCCGATACCTGGGAAGTCCGCGGCCGGGGCGAGCTGGCGCTGGCCATCCTGGTGGAGACGATGCGCCGGGAGGGCTACGAGCTGACCGTGGGACGGCCGTCCGCCGTCACCCGGGAGGTGGACGGGAAGGTCTTCGAGCCGGTCGAGCGGCTCTCGGTGGACGTGCCCGAGGAGTACCTGGGCACGGCCACCTCGCTGATCTCGGTGCGGCGCGGCCGGATGGAGTCGATGACCAACCACGGCACCGGCTGGGTCAGGCTCGAGTTCATCGTGCCCGCCCGCGGCCTGATCGGCTTCCGCACCCAGTTCCTCACCGAGACCCGCGGCACCGGGATCGCGCACCACGTCTTCGAGAACTACGAGCCGTGGGCCGGCGCCATGCGCGGCCGGGCCAACGGTTCGCTGGTGGCCGACCGCGTCCGGCCCCGCGGCCGCGTACGCGATGTTCAACCTGCAGGAACGCGGGTCGCTGTTCGTCACCCCCGGCACCGGAGTGTACGAGGGCATGATCGTCGGGGAGAACTCAAGGACCGACGACATGGACGTCAACATCTGCCGTGAGCGCAAGGTCACCAACGTGCGCCAGTCCACCGGGGAAGAGCTCGAGCGGCTCGTGCCGCCGCGGCTGCTCAGCCTGGAGCAGGCCCTGGAGTTCTGTGCCGACGACGAGTGCGTGGAGGTCACCGCCGCGGCCGTCCGCCTGCGCAAGACCATCCTGGACGGCAAGGAACGCGGCCGCGCCCGCGGCCGCGCCTCCCGCGGCACCTGACCCAGCGGCCACCGCTGATCGCCGGCCACCGCCGATCGCCGGCCTGCTGATCGGCGAGCCTGTTTACCGGGCGATACGGGCCGCCGAGGTACCGAGCCCGGTGAGGCCGCCGGGCGTGGTCCCGGTCGCGGTGAAGCCAGCCAGGTCCGCGAACCCGCCTGGCCCGGCGGAGCCGTAGCGCTGCGCCAGCCCGCGCTCGGTGTAGCGTTCGCACTGGGCGTGCCAGTGCAGGATGGCCGCCATCCAGTCCTGCACCCCCCGCGCCTCCCCCCGGCGCGCCTCCGGCGGCCACCCCCGGCCCGCCTCCGGCGGCCACCTCCCCGCTGACCGGCATGAGCGCGGCCAGCCGTCGGTTCTGCTCCCGGGCCGCGGATAGGTTCCGCGCGGCGCCGAAGACCGCCGGGTAGTAGTCGTCGCCGTAGGTTCCCCACGACAGCCAGGCCGAGACCAGGTCGAGCCCGGCCGCGTCCGCGTCCGGGACGAGCCCGGCCGCGCACAGGGCGAAGTCGAAGGCCCGCAGGTCCGGCTCGGTCCACGCGGCCTGCCGCGGGGTCCCGGGCGGATGGTCCAGGATCCCCATCTCCCGGTTCCAGCGGACCAGGTTCTCCCGGGCCGCCTCCAGGTGCGGGTTCAGCCGGACCTGGTACGGCATGTAGAACTCCGGCTGCGGGGCCGGTTCGACCGGTTGGTATGGCACGTGGGTGAAGCGGGTCACCCGGGTCAGGCCAAGCGCGCCGGGTGACCGGACCCGCAGCCGGGCGGTCCCCAGCCCGGTCGGCCCGGCTAGGAACGCCACCGGGCTGGCCTCGGGCTCGGCCGCGCCGTTCATGTACCGGCTGGAGCGCAGGTGCCACTCGTGTCCGCCGGACTGCCAGTCCTGCAGGCCCTTGACGTACGCCAGCACGGCCGCCTGCCCGGCCGGGGTGACACCGCGATCGGCGAACAGCATCGGCAGCTCGGTGACTGCGGTGTGCTCGAACTGCTGCAGGCGCGAGGTAATCAGATCGTTGACGGCATCGGCGGCCTGCTGGGTGGTCAGGCCGAAGAACCGCTCGAAGACCAGCACTCCGTTGTTGACTTCCCCTTCGACCTGGGTTTCCCGCTGGTAGGAGAAGATGTCGTTGCGCAGGTGCACGGCGTCGGAGAAGGTGTCGGCCAGCACCCGCAGCGGCCGGGTGGCGGCGATCGCCTCGGGCACCTCCGCGCCGGCCGCGTGCTCGACCAGGTTGGCCGACCAGGGGGCGCCGCCGACCTTGCGGCGCTTGTCGATGTACTCGATCGGGTTGGCGATCCGGTTCGCGCTGATGTTAGCCAGCTCCCACAGCGATTCCTCGAGCAGGTTCCTGGTCCGGTCGGCGAACCGGTGCCGCCAGGCGAGCGACATCGCGGGGATGGTGCGCAGCCACAGGTCGGCCAGCCCCCGCGCCACCGGGTCGGACGCCTCCGGCAGGCCGCCGGGGCGTCCACCGGCATGAACCGGCGCAGGTTCAGCAGGTGCGCACGGGCGCCTTCGGTGTCCCTGGTGCGTTGTACAACTCCAGGAAGTGGTCGTCGAAGTAGAACACCCACACGTACCAGTCGGTGATCAGGTCGAGCTCGGCGCCGTCGCAGTCCGGGTGGGTGTAGGCACACAGCAGCCCGTAGTCGTGCCGCTCGAGCTCGGCCGCGTCCCAGATGTGACGGCCCTGCTGCGGTTCGAGGAAACCCATGTCCGCGGCCCAGCCCCGGCTGTGCTCGCGGGCGCGGACCAGGTGCGGGTTCAGCCGGGCCGGATAGGCCAGGTAGAAGTCGGGCAGCTCGAAGGGCTGGTCCTGCGCTGGTGCGGACATTGCCGGCCTCCCGCAGTTAGCTGAACGGACCGGAGACCTCGACGTTCTCCAGTACCCCGAGCGCATCCGGGACCAGGACGGCGGCGGAGAAATAGCAGCTGACCAGGTAGGACATGATCGCCTGGTCGTTGATGCCCATGAACCGGACGTTCAGGCCGGGCTCGAACTCGTCCGGGATTCCGACCTGGTGCAGGCCGACCACGCCCTGGTCCTCTTCCCCGGTCCGCATGGCGATGATGGCGGACGTGCGGTCGCCGGTGACCGGGATCTTGTTGCACGGGAAGATCGGCACCCCGCGCCAGGCCGGGATCATGCTCCCCGCCACGTCGACGCTGGCCGGGTACAGCCCGCGGCGGTTGCACTCGCGGCCGAACGCCGCGATCGCGCGCGGATGCGCGAAGATGTACCGGGTGCTGCGGCGCCGGGACAGCAACTCGTCCAGGTCGTCCGGGGTGGGCGGCCCGGAGTGGGTCTGGATGCGCTGCGCGTACTCGGCGTTGTGCAGCAGCCCGTAGTCGCGTTGTTGATCATCTCGTGCTCCTGCCGCTCGCGCAGGGCCTCGATGGTCAGCCGCAGTTGCTGCTGGACCTGGTTCATCGGCTGGTTGAACAGGTCGGCCACCCGGGAGTGGACCCGGAGCACGGACTGGGCCACGCTGAGCTCGTATTCGCGCGGCGCGAGCTCGTAGTCGGCGAACGTGCTCGGCAGGGCCGGCTCGCCGCTGTGGCCCGAGGCGATCGCGATGTCGGCCTCGCCGCGGGCGTTCTGCGGCCGGCTCTTCGCGTCGGCGTACGCGCCGGCCGCCGCGCCCAGGGCCGGTGATTGCCCGGTCACGCCGCCGAACTGCTCGCGTGACAGCACGAGCAGCGTACAGTCGGTCCCCGCGATGGCGGAGTAGTCCCAGCTGGCGTCCTCCGCGGTCAGCGCGTCAGCACCGAAGTAGCCGCCGTCGCTGACCACGCCCAGGTGCGTGTCCTGGCCGAAGTGCCCCGTGCCCTGCCTGATCACCCGGCCGTGCACGACGAGGTAGAGCCGGTCGGCGGCCTGGCCCTGCTCGCCGATGGTGGTGCCCGCGCTCACCTGCTCCTGGGTGAACGCGGCCGCGACCGCGCCGAGGGCCGCGTCGTCGTCCAGCCCCGCGAACAGCGGGATCTCCCGCAGGCTGGGGCCGCCACCGAGGCCTCGTCGGCGGTCTGCGCGAACGCCACCCGGCCGCCGCCGACCGCATAGGTCAGACGCCGGTTCACCCGGTACGTGCCGCCGGAAACCTGTACCCACGGCAGCAGCCGGAGCAGCCACCGGGAGCTGATGCCCTACATCTGCGGAACGGTCTTGGTCGTGGTGGCCAGGTTTTTGGCCGCCGCGGTGCTCAGGCTCTGCTGATGCTCCTCGGGCGTGGTGACGTCATCGGGTGACTCGACGGACATGTGGGGCTCCCCTCTCCGGATGTGACCGGAAGTGATGCTGCCGCATACGCGGAAGTCGGTATATATCTCATTAGTCAGAGAATTCTGCCTGGGAAATTCCGCCGGTCTATGATATTTAACGGTTTCCCGAAATAGGCAGTTTGTCCGTTATGAAGACCAGGGTGGAGGCCTGGCTATTCTCTGCGCAATTCCGCCGCCACGCAATTCCGCCGGATCACGCAATTGCCTCCGGATGCCGCGGTGCTGGTTATGGCCGGACCCGCGCCATTCCGTTACGCCGAGAGGTCGCGGTTACGCCCAGCGGCAAGCCACTCAGCCCTAAGTTGATCTTCGTGGCTGGTGTCGTCGTCTGCCGTGCCGGTCTGACCAGCGCGGATACACCTTCACTTCCGGCAGCGGACCTTGGTCCGCCGTCAGCTGCGAACATGCAGGCAGCACCCTGACCGCCAAATAAGCCACCGCCATTGCCGTCAAATCCCATTTTCACCGCGGAAATCACGCTGGGCGGGCACGGGAACGCGGCGGGAGAAGGTACTCGATGTGCCATAGCACCCCTTCTAAGGGTACCGATGGCACATCGAGTACCTTGCGTGCCGTCCCCGGCGGGGCCGCCGGGGCGGGTGCAGCGAATGAGACGTCAGGGATCGCGCCCAGGTTTACCAGGCACCTCCCCGTGCACCGGATCCACCGCCGGGCCCGATTCGGCACAGAGGCTTGGTGGGGCATTCGCCTAGAGGTCGCGGTCGCGGCGCAAGCGGTCGATGACGGGTCCGGCATCCTCGGCGCTGACCCGGATCATCGCCCGGATCGCGTCCGCCAGCGAGACCCGCGGTACGCCCATCGTCGCCGCCGCCGAATCTGCCCAGTGGGTCAGCTGCCGGTACATTTCCGGACTCAGGTCCAGGGTGATCCGTACCGGCTTGGACCTGATCGCGGTCTGGCCCGCCGGCTTGGCGTCGGGAACCGCGCGTCTGGCCGCCGCCGCCGCCATCTGCGCCTTCCGCTGTTCACGCTGTGTGGTCATGACCGCACCTTGGTCAGCGGCGCGCACCGGTCGACGAGGTCGCGGGCCACCTGACGCCACACCCCGCAGCCCGCCTGCCTGATCGGCAGGCCGAAGCTCTGGGCGTAGACCTCCAGCCGCGGCACCGCGGTCCCGAGCACGTCGTAGCCCAGCCCCTCAAGCGCCTCCCGGGCGTCGTTGGTGGAGTGCGCGCGGGCGATGCAGCGGTTCAGCAGCACGGACGACCGCACCGGCACCTCGCGAACCGCCTGGATCTCGGCGATCTCGTCCCGCACCGGCGAGGTGCGGTTGATCTCGATCGGGCTCGGCGCGCACGGGACCACGATCTCGTCGACGTACCGCAGCGCCGACCGGGCGATGCTGGCGTGGTCCTCGATCTGCGGCGTGTCGATGATCACCACGTCCTCGGCCTCGGCGATCTCCGGCAGGCGACGGTGCAGTTCGCGGGACGGCAGGGCCACGATCCGGAACGGGAAGGCGGCCTGCGGCGACGCCAGCCGCGGGTCCATGGCGGCCAGATCGGACCACTCAAGCGCGCTGCCGGACGGGTCCGCGTCCACCAGCAGCACGCTGTTCCCGGCCTGAGCGAAAACATGCGCCAACCAGACCGCGGAGGTAGTCTTACCGGTGCCCGGCTTCAGGTTGGCCAGGGCAAGGCTCAGCCCTGTCATCTAGGCATTATCGCAGCGTCTAAGGCGATTCGGTAGCAAGTCCCCGACATCGCAGTCAGCCGCCCCCCGAGTACCAGCCGAAACACGCGCCGCGGCACCGGCCGACCGGGCGCTCGCTCCCGCCCGGCTAGACGCGCCGGGGACCCGGTCAGCATCACCGTAATGCAGTATTTACTGCATTACGGTGATGGCCTCCGCCGTAGCATCCCACGCGGCCCGAGACAGCCGGGCTCCCACGGGCGGCCCGAGACAGCCGGGCGGCCCGAGACAGCCGGGCGGCCGGAGACAGCCGGCTAGCACGGTTGGTGTATGCCGCACTCGGCTTTGCCGGTGCCGGCCCAGCGGCCGCTGCGCGGGTCCTCGCCCAGCCCGACCCGGCGGGTGCACGTCGAGCAGCCGATCGACGGGTAGCCGTCGTACACCAAGGGGTTGACCAGGATGCTGTGCTCGGCGATGTAGTCGTCGACCTGCTTCTGCTGCCACGAGACGATCGCGTTGACCTTCACCATTTCCCGCCGGGCGTCCCACTCCACCGGGCGGGCCTCGCGCCGCTGCACGGTCTCATCCCGTCGCACCCCGGTGATCCACGCGTCGTAGCCACGCAGGACACGTTCCAGCGGTTCTACCTTGCGCAGGTAGCAGCACAGGTCGGGATTGCGTTCGTACAGCCGGGGACCGAGCTCGGCATCCTGCTCGGCCGCCGTCCGCGAAGGCGTGACCGTGACCAGGTTGACCGGGTAGACCGCCGCCACCGCGTCCCTGGTACCGATCGTCTCGGCGAAGTGGTAACCGGTATCGAGAAAGATCACGTCGATCCCGGGCCGGATGGCCGCGGCCATGTGCACGATCACCGCGTCCGTCATCGACGACGTCACGCAGACACGGTCACCGAACGTCTCCACGGCCCAGCGCAGGATGTCAGCCGGGGACGCGTCGGCCAACTCGTCCGCGGCTCGCAGCACGATGCGTTCCATCGGATGCGGTTCCTCTGGTGTGGTCATCGGCGCGGGTCCCCCCAGGAGGCGGCCGGATCCGGCCGTGACCGGATCAGCCCGACGTGTGGTCCCTCAAGCCTCTCCACGCGGCCGTATACATATCTCATTTCCCACCCCTCTCCCTTTCCGGTACCGAGCTGGAAAGGGACTTACAGCATTTGCATCGCATTACGTGTAGCTATGGTGATTTACCCGGCGAAGGTCATCTGTGCCGGTGGACTGCCATCACGGGAAGTAGCTGCGCAGCACGCCGTCGAGGTCGATGTCATAGAAACCGCCCTGGGAGATGGCGGCTGAAGCCCAGAAGCCCGCGGTTGCGGGCCGGTCGGTCCAGACCGTGGAGCCGTCGGTGAGGCTGAGCGCGTACAGCCGCCCCTCGTTGTTGCCGATGACCAGGACCTGCTGGCCGGCGGGGCCGGTGATCACGGGCGAGGCGTAGAAGGTGAACCCAGCCAGGACGTGCCAGACCAGTTTGCCGGTCGTGGCGTTCAGCGCCCACACCCCGTCGTCGGACCCGAGGTAAATCGTGTCGCCGTCCAGGGCGGTGCTCGATACGTCACCGTCGGTACCCTTCAGCAGCTTGTAGCTCCAGATCAGCTTCCCGGTGGTGAGATCGATGGCGTAAACGATCTTGTCCTTGCCGGTGACGTAGACCACGCCGTCGGCGAAGCCGTTCTGCCCGGGCGCGGAAATCGTCGGCGCGGCGCCCACGTCGAAATAGGTCTTGGTACCGGTCTGATAGCGCCAGTCCAGGGCGCCCGTGCTGGCGTTAAGCGCGTACACAGAGTCGTCCGGGCCGACGCTGCCGAACACCAGCACCGGGTTGCCGTTCGCGTCGGTGCCGTAAGCGGGCGGTGACCAGCTTCCCGAGTCGGCGACCTGCCACGAGCTGAACTGCCAGTCCAGGCTGCATGCACCGTGGGTGTTTCCGGCGGCGTAGATGGCGTACTCGTTGCCCGCGCCGGCCGGCGGGTCGGTACCCACATAAAGCACCGGTCCCGAGCCGTCCGGAGCGGGGACGACCACCGGCGCGGCCTGGATAAGCCCCCCGGTGGAGTACGAGCACAGCAGCGTGCCGGTATCGGCATTGACCGCGTATATCGTGCCCACGCTGGACGCGAAGTAGACGACACCGCCGTAGACGACGGGCGAGGAATCGATCGCCCCGCCGCCCTTACCTGTCTTGAAGTTCCAGATCGGCGTCCCGGCCACGGCGGAATAGGCGTAGAGATGGCTGTTCGCGCCGTCGTACACGACGGCCTCACCCAGGGCGGCGCTGGTCGCCACCACGGGTGAGTCGTAGCTGGTGGTACCGAGCGTGGCGGTCCAGCCGGCGGTCAGGGAACCCGCGGTGGCGGTGCCGATCGCATTTTCCGGCGAGACCCCGGAATGCCCGGGATCACCGCGGAACATGGGCCAGTCACTATAGCTGTCGTTCGGTATCGGACGCGGCTCGGTAGCTTGGGTCGCGGCGACCTGGTTATCGCGTATCGCGGAACCCGCCTGCGGGGCCGCGCCGGCGGTGCCTGTGCTGGCGAGAAGACCGATCACCAAGGCGCCAGCGGCCGCGCTCATCAGGGCGATCCGGCCTGGCGCGGCCTTGAGTACGTGGTTCATATTGCTTTCCTTCGCGAATATGACGGCGATTGAGCCGATCATGGTCATGAGGCTGAACCTGAGTTCCCAGCGCGCGGGGAAGCCGGTTTTCGCGGTCGCTCAGCTTCCTGCGCAGACCCTCACCGTGAGGTGATCAGGTCCTCGGCGGTTTGCATGCCCTGGCGCCAGACGGACCGGGCGATGATCTTGCTGGGGTCGGCGCGGTCGCGGTAGCGGCGGGCGATCTCGGTGCCTTCTTCCAGCAAGCCGTCTGAGAGCATGGTGGGTTGCAGGCCGAGGGCGAGGAACTGGTCGTTGCAGACGATCAGCTCGTTCTCGTCGGCTTCCTGCCGCGGGTTGGGCAGGTAGGCGATGTCCGCGGCCATGACGTCGGCGACCAGCTTGGCCAGGTCGCGTACCTGGTAGGTCTCGGTGATCTGGTTGAGTACCCGGGGCCGCTGGCCGGGCTGCGGGGGGTTTTCCAGCGCGAGCTCGATGCAGCGGACGGTGTCGCGGATGTGGATGAAGGCGCGGGTCTGGCCGCCGCTGCCGTGCACGGTCAGCGGGTGGCCGATGGCGGCCTGCATGAGGAACCGGTTCAGCACGGTGCCGTAGTCGCCGTCGTAGTCGAACCGGTTGACCAGCCGGATGTCCCGGGCGGTCTGCCCGGTCTGGGTGCCCCACACGATGCCCTGGTGCAGGTCGGTGATCCGCAGCCCGTCGTTCTTGGCGTAGAACGCGAATAGCAGCTGGTCCAGGGTCTTGGTCATGTGGTAGACCGATCCGGGGTTGGCCGGGTGCAGGATCTCCCGCTCGATCTCCCCGTCCGGGGTCCTCACCTTCACGGTCAGGTAGCCCTCGGGGATCGGGGCGCTGCCGGACCAGCCGTAGCCGTAGACCCCCATGGTGCCCAGGTGCGCCAGGGCCGCGTCGGTGCCGGTCTGGACCAGGGCGGCGAGCAGGTTGTGGGTGGCGCGGATGTTGTTATCGACGGTGTACCGCTTGGTCGCCGGGGTGCGCATCGAGTACGGCGCGGCGCGCTGCTCGGCGAAGTGCACGATGGCGTCCGGGCGGGTGGTGGCCAGGACGTCCGCCAGGGCGTCGTACTCGGTGGCGATGTCCAGGTTGACGTACCCGATCTGGCGGCCGGTGACCTCGTGCCACGCCCGCAGCCGCTCCCCGACCGGCCGGATCGGGGTCAGCGACTCGACCTCGAGCTCGATGTCGATCTTCCGGCGGCTCAGGTTGTCCACGATCGTGACGTCATGGCCGCGATCCGACAGGTACAGCGAGGTAGGCCACCCGCAGAATCCATCTCCGCCAAGAACCAGAATGCGCATGTCTTGGAAGCTCCATTCTCATCTTTTGCTTCGATGAGAGGCGATCAGGCGGCAGGTACTAGCCAGGTACCGGACGCACTTCTCACATGCGCGACACGATGCCGATCTCCCCCCGGTGCCATTAAAGCAGAGAAGTCTCAGAAAGCCAGGGCAAAGCGAAAAAACCTGATCTGGAACCCAAGTCGGTAATTTTCTGCGGTTGGGTAGGAATGGACTTGAGTGCAGACTGCGGGCATGACAATAAACCGGCGGGTTAGTAGGTAACTCGTCGGCGACATAATCAGGCCTACCGCCTGCTGAAGCTTCCGCGGCCTGCCGGGTAAACTTGTCATCTGCCCCCGCAATAGGTTCGCCAGGATTGGTTTCGTCGGCGCGGCCGCCGACCGGTATTCGACACGGCCGTCATTTTGACCTGGTGACGGAGGCTGACACAGGTATTTCTGGGCCGACGTCAGCCGGCCGGGGTTCCTGAAGGGTCGTCGGCGCATGTTGTATACCCAATGCAGGAAATGGGCGGGTGGGAAGTGAAATAACGGCTTCGAGCGTGGCCAGCCGCCTGAGGAAGGCATAGACGAACCAGGTCGGCAGCCAGGGCAGGCTGCGCCAGTACCGGTACTTGATCGCGAGCGGCAGGCTGATGACGAGCGGAACCGCGCCGCCGGCCACGTAGAGCAAGGCGAAGGTGGCGACGTTCTGCCGGTAGCTGGGCTGGGTCAGCACGAGCTCGATCATGAAGATCGGGGCCACCATGCCCGCTTGCAGCGAGAACCAGGAGAAACCGCGGCGCACCGTCCACAGCCACACCCGCGGCCCGGCCGAGCCGATACGCAGCGGGCAGTGCCGGGCGTAGACGTGGAAGCCGGCCCGGGCCCACCGGGTCCGCTGCTCGACGAACTCGCCGGCGCTGCGCGGCACGTCCTCATAGGAGCGGATGCGCGGGTCCACCACGACCCGGTAGCCCAGCCGTCCGATCTGCATGGTCAGGTCGGCGTCCTCGCCGTTCATGCCGACGGGGAACCCGCCGAAGACGGTGGTGGGGGTCCGGCGGAAGGCGGTGAACGTGCCGGGGATGACCACGATGCCGTCGACCAGGCTCTGGCCGAGGCGGGCGAACCTGAACTGGAACAGGCACTCCAGGACGCGGAGCCGGTGGAACCAGGTCACGGTGTCGGTCCGCGGCTCCTCCATCGCGCCGACGGTGCCGATGCGCGGATCGCGGAACCACGGCACGGAGTAGAGCAGCGTGTCCGGGCCCATGACGCAGTCCGCGTCGATGCGGACGATTATCTCGGCCTGGGTGATCGCGATTCCGCGGTTCAGCGCGGCTGCCTGACCGCCGTTGGGTGCACTGAGCACCTGACCGGTCGCGTGTTCGAAGGCGGCAATACCGTCGTGTGCGATCTGCGCGGTGCCGTCCGTCGAGCCGTCGTCAGACACGACGACGTGGACCGGCCCGCCGTACCGGGCCGTCGCGACGTCGATGGAGCTCAGCAGCCTGGCCAGGTTGTCTTCCTCGTTGTAGGCCGGGATGATCACGTCGACGGCCGGCCGGTCCTGATCCGGCTCAGGCAGCCGCCTGCTGGTCCACCACAGCAGCCACAACGGCGTGAACAGCAGCACGAACAGGATGCTCAGCGCGTACAGCGGGACGAACACCTGCCACACCGAGGAGAGGTTGCCCGGCTCGGCCAGGAAGGCATAGCAGACCACCACCAGGGCCACCACGGCGATCAGCGCGCACCAGGCCAGCACGTTGTCCAAGATCCAGCGGGGCCGGTTCTTGCGGACGGTCGTCGCCCTGGGCAGCACGAAGGTGGTGAATGTCAGTCGCATGACGACGAACCCGCCGACGAGCAGGTTGGCCAGCGTCGCCTCGATCCCGAACGGGGCGATCAGCCAGCCGGTCGCCATCCCCACCGTGATCATCAGGGCCTGGAGCAGCACCGATATCGCGAGGTAGAGCAGCACGTGGGACAGCATGGCCAGGCGGCGGGCCAGGCTGGCCCGGGCGACGGCGGATATCCCGATGATGTAGGCCACCGCCAGGAACTCCGTGGCCGGGCGCAGCCGGGAGACGTATCCGTTGGCCGAGGCCGGATTCCTGGTGATCGCGGTGGCCAGGGCGCGGACCAGGTCGTCGTAGGCGCCGGGCGCCGATGGCCGCTGCCAGCCGAGGAACACCAGCCCGAGCACCGCGGTGACGGCGAGGAACAGCCACGTGCGGGGCCGGGCCGCCGGTGTCTTGACGTGACGCGGGATCACCACCCGGGTCCGGCCGTCACCACCGTCCTCCCGGCTGTCTGCGGCCGCGGGCAGCAGACATACCACCACCAAGACCATGAATATGCCGACGGTCGCCGCTAGAAGTCGCCCGTCCATTACCCTCTTTCTTGGTAGGAAAAGGTGAATTATGGCCACAGGGACGACGCCGCCGGACTAAAGGAGCCCCATTCCCAGTTCGCCGTGACTTGCCGCCTGCCTGACGCGAAAGCGTGGCTCAGCCAGTGCCGCCAGAGTGTACTATAACCGGCTATTAGTCCATGCGTGGCGGTATACAATCATCCCGCCCACATCGCCCTTCTCGGATGTTTATACCTTTTGGTGACTTACCGATCTAAAAGTCAATATGCTGAGGCCTGCTCAGTGCTGCCACCGGCCCTGGATAACTGGTTATGGCAGCGGTGGCGCAGGGAGCACTTCGTTCAGGTGGTCCGGAGAGGACCGTCCAGGCAAACGCGGCGGCCGTCGTTCTTAGGGGTGGGAGTGGATCTGAAGGTCCAGCGGTACGGGCGTACCGATCAGGTGGCGTTCCGGGAGGCAGCAGGCTCGGCAGGGGACTCGGAGGCGGAGCGACCCGGCCTGGTCCGGCGTATGGAAGGCCGGCGGGCGTCCGGCTCGCCTCAGCTGGAGCTGGACGATCCCACGATGGACCTGACCGGTCTGCGGCCAAGAGTCGAGATGTTCCCTCAGCCCGAGCCGTGGCCCGTGGCCGAGCCGTTGCCCGCGGCCGGCCGGCGGCACCGGATCGGCTGGCGGTACAAGATCGGCCGGAAATGGAGCTGGACACAGGTGGTCGGCGGCCTTCTGATCGCCGGGGTCTGTGTCGCCACCGTGGCCTGGTACGTGCCGCGGGTCATAAGCAATGACCGACGGATGCTGACCGGCACCGTCACAAGCAGCGGGATCGTGACGCTCGATTTTCAGAATCCCGGGGTCATCAGCACCGTGAAGGTGCAGCCGAACCAGCAGGTCCACAAGGGGCAGGTGCTCGCCGTCGAGTACGCGCCGAACGTCGGCGCGTTGCTCACCGCGGACAACGCGGCTATCAGCGCCGTGCGGGCTAAGATCGCCGTGCTCAAGAGCGAAGAAGCCGTCAATCCCTTGCTCGTCCCCGAGGACAACGCGGAGATTGCCTCGGAAGACGCGCAGATGGCCATGGACCAGGCCCAGCTGGCCACCGACCGCATGCGGATGGCCGCCACGGAAATCGTGGCTCCGGCGGCCGGGGTCATCGTCGCCGCCAACGGGCAGTCCGGCGAGGCCGTCACGTCCTCGGGCATCCGGGATTACACCGGTTCCTCTGAGCAGGTAGGGGGGGAGCAGCAGCCGGCCTTCTCGCTCCTGCCCGAAGGCCCGCAGTCCATCAGCCATTCCTCGACGAACGACTCGTCGTTGCCGGTAATAGCTTTGCGTGTTTCGTCCAGCTGGGAGGTCGTGGCCCTCATCCCGGAAAGCATGGTGCACAGCATCAAGCCGGGACAGGCCGTCACGGTCAGCGTGCCCGCGGAGGAGATCAAGGGCGTGCACGGGCAGATACAGGAAGTCCTGCCCACCCCAGCCGCCTCGGCCGCGGGTCCCGTATACCAGGCGACAATCAGCATCACCGACAGCGTCCCTGACCCGCCGCTGGACGGAATGGCGGCGAGCATTGAACTCAGCCGCTGACGAAAGACCGCCGCTTTCCTAGATACAGTCGCAAGCATGAATGATGGCCTGGATCAGCGCCCGCGGAGCGGGTGGTTCCGCACCGCGGGGCTCGTGGTCGCCGCCGCGGTCGCGGCGGCCTGGCTGCTGGCGGCATGCTCGGCCGGGCCACCCACCAGCCATCCCTCACCGACGGCGAGCCTGCCACGGCCGCCGAATGCGCAAGCCGCTCCCGCCTGGCTGCTGACCCGCGCCGTGCTGTCTCAGCTCATAGCGGACCCAGCGGCCAGGGTCACGTTGCAGGCCTCGCGCGTCTACGAGATCTTGCAGCCCGGGCAGCAACCCTTGCCGGGGTTTGCGGCCGAACCGGTCGTTACCTTTGCCTCCGTGGCCGCACTCGAGCAGGCCGTCGTCGGCGGTCAGCTCCCGGCCGGGACCTACGGAGTTCTTTATGACCCCGAGGCCTGGTCCTTTACGCCGCTGGCCGAGCAGCGTGACCCGGTGGCGGCCGCGACCAGGGCAGCGGCCGTGGCGCACGCGCACGGCCTCCGGCTCGTCGTCACTCCGGCGCTCGACCTGACCACCGTCCTGGCGCCGGGCCATGGATCGCGGTGGCAGACGTTCATCGCTCTCCAGCTAGCGGGCCAGCTGGCCAAGGTGGCGGACATCGTCGAACTCCAGGCCCAGAGCCTGGAGCGGGATACGGCCACCTACGCGGCCTTCGTCAAGGCCGCGGCCGCGCAAGCCGACGCGGCCCGTCCGGGCATTACCGTGCTGGCCGGGTTGTCCACCAACCCGCCGGGCGCGGCGGTGGATGCCCGGTACTTGACCTCGGCCATCCAGGCCACCCGGCCCGTCGTCGTTGGTTACTGGCTGAACGTCCCCGGGCAGGGCCCGCGGTGCCCGACCTGCAACGCCTCCCGCCCGGACATCGCGGCCCAGATCCTGCAGCAGCTCGGCTAACCATCGCGGCAAATCATTCCTAATCGTGCATATCGGACATGTCGCCTCGCCGGGTTATTAAGAAGCGCCGGGTCGGCGTTACCGAATAAGTAATAATTTGCCATGTAATGATGCACTGAGTCCCAGAAGGTGTTAACGTCCAGCCCATATACACCGGGGGGCGGTGGGGCGTCCCGGTATTCCTGGGAGGGATTTTATATATGCGACTATTTCGATCCTTGCTCGTGGGCGGCGCAGCCGTCGCACTGGGCGGCAGCCTGGCGCTATCGGTCACCGCGGCCGCGCCGACCGCCGCGCCGCGCGAGCACGCGGTAAATGCCCACTTGACCGCGGCCTTCCTCAGTCAGGCGCGGGCCGCCCTCGTCAGTGACCTGCGCACCCCCGATGTGGCGCTGTTCCCGCAAGGCAAGCCAAGCGCGCACGCAAGCTCCGCCGTCACCGATATCGGCAGCTACAACTGGGCCGGCTATGCGGACTCGTCCGCGACGACCGGCGAGTTCACTAAGGTGAGCGGCGCCTGGACGGTACCCGCGGTCACCTGCACGAAGGAGGACAGGATCACCTCCGACTGGGTGGGCCTGGACGGCCTCACGAGCGGCACCGTGGAGCAGGACGGCACGGTCTCCCAGTGCTTCGAGGATCAGGCGATCTACTACTCCTGGTACGAGATGTACCCGGCCGGAACGATCGAGGTGGGAGACACCGTCGCCGCCGGTGACAAGATCAGTGCCTCGGTATCCCGCAGCGGCGCGAACTACACGCTCGCCCTGACCGACTCCACCAACACCGCGAACAGCTTCAGCGAGGCGGCGAGCTGCGCGGTCACCACCTGCCTGGACACCAGCGCGGAGTGGATCGCCGAGCGACCCTCGTACTCCATCGGCACCGTGCCCGAGGCCCAGTTCTCCAAGGTGGCCTTCACGGCCGGTTCGGACGTGGCGGGTGGCATGACCCACACCATCTCCAACGGCCCCAGCCCGGACGCGATCACCTGCATCGACGCGACCCAAACCTACGACCTGGTGACCACCGGCGGCCTGAGCGGCGGCAACTCCTTCACCTCTTACTGGAAGAACAGCTACTAGGCACTTACCGGAAGACCAGCTACTAGACATCAAACGGCAGGGCCCCATCTCACGTCTTGGACGAGGGATGGGGCCCTGCCGGTCAGAACGGCACGGCAGGCCCCGCCAGCCACGAAGATCAACTCGGGCCAGGCGGCATCCGGCCCGGCGGTGGCCCAGCGGTGGATCCGGTGCACGGCAGGTGCCATCTAACCCGGGACGGTCCCTGACGCCTCACCACCCGCACCCGCCCCCGCGCCCCCGCCCGGGGACTCACGCAAGGTACTCGATGTGGCGTCGCAACCCTTAGAAGGGGTGCTATGGCACATCGAGTACCTTTCCCGCCGCTTTCCCGTCGCGTTCGCATCCCGTCCAGCGTGATTTCCGCGGCGGAGCCATCCCCGCCTGTCCGCAGCTACGGACTATTTCCGTTTCTGCCCGCTACGAAATTTCCGGGGAGGATTTGCACTACGGTGCCGAGATCCTCCCGCTGAGTCCGCTCTAGTCGGCTGCCCGGGCCCGTCACGACATTAGAAGGTCGTTTTAGCTGTGCCGTTCTTCATTGCCGCGGCCACGGTAAGGACGTACCTAAGCCGGCCGCGTGCCTGGCGCGGCTTATTCTCCTGCCTCACGTCCGGGATAGGCTCGTCACCTGCGGCAAAGTCGCCAGGGCGGCGAAAATGACTCGGCCAGTGTGTGGTCGGATTGACCAGTGAGACACCTTCTTCTTGATTATTCCGGGTCCGGGCGCTTTGTCCCTTCCAGCCTATTCGAAGCGTTTAGCCGACACAATTATAGGAATAGCAACTTGCCGTTCGCGAAGGCTGCGCGGACGTCTCAGAAAGGTGTTAACGTCCTGGCCATAATGCACCTGGGGCCGATGGGGACCCGGTGATTCATGGGAGGAGTTTTATATATGCGACTATTCCGAACTTTGCTCGTGGGCGGCTCGGCCGTCGTGCTGGGTGGCACCGTGGCGCTGTCGGTCACTGCGGGCGGGTCGACTGCGGGCGGGTCGACCGCCGCGCCGCGCGAGCACGCGGTCACCGCGCACCTGACCGCGGCCTTCATCGCCAAGGCGCGGGCTGCCCTGGTCAACGACCTGCGGGGGCCCGATGTGGCGCTGTTCCCGCAGGGCAGGCCCAGCGTTCACGCCGGCGCCAACATCACCGATGACAGCAGCTACAACTGGGCCGGCTATGCGGACTCGTCCACCAAGACGGGTGCGTTCACCCAGGTGAGCGGCGCCTGGACGGTACCCGCGGTGACGTGCACGAAGGAGGACAGGATCACCTCCGACTGGGTCGGCCTGGACGGCCTCACGAACAGCACCGTGGAGCAAGACGGCACGGTCTCCCAGTGCTTCGAGGACCAGGCGTTCTATTACTCCTGGTACGAGATGTACCCCGCCGGGACGATTGAGGTGGGAGACACCGTCGCGGCCGGTGACGTGATCAGTGCCTCGGTGTCCAGGAGCGGCGCGAATTACACGCTCGCCCTGACCGACGCCACGAACACCGCGAACAGCTTCAGCCAGACGGCGAGCTGCGCGGTCAGCACCTGCCTGGACACCAGCGCCGAGTGGATCGCCGAGCGGCCCGCTTACTCCATCGGCATCGTGCCCGAGGCCCAGTTCTCCAAGGTGGCGTTCGCGGCGGCCACGGCCGTGGCGCACGGCAAGACCGTCACCATCTCCGGGGGCCCCAGCCCGTACGCGCTCACCTGCATCGACGCCACCGACACCTACGACATCGCGACCGTCGGCAGCCTGCACAACGGCAATTCCTTCATCTCTACCTGGAAGAACAGCTACTAAGCACCAGGCGGCCGGACCCCGCTTCCCCCGGGCGAGGCCGGGGCCCGGCCGCACCCCGTGCCGTTCGGAAAATTTCCGCCGAACGAGCCGTGGTATCCCCCTCGATGCCACCTATCACCCGGTGCTGGCGGCCAGCTGCGCCTTGACCTGCGCCGCGGAGGGGTTGACCAGCGCGGTGCCGTCCGGGAACACCACCGTGGGCACGGTCTGGTTGCCGCCGTTGACCGACATGACGAACTCGGCCGCGGCCGGGTCGCGCTCGATGTCGACCTCGGTGATCTCGATGCCTGCCCGGCCCAGCTGGTTCTTCAGGTTCCGGCAGAAACCGCACCAGGTCGTGGTGTACATCGTCAGCTGACCGGACACCCGGGCCGCCTCCTTCAGGTTGGTGATATGTGGTGGTTGCTGTAACACCGGTGAGCACCCTGGCCTTCCCGGCGGCCGCGATGCGGCAGGATGAGGCGGGTGACGGACGCGGTGCTCGGGACCTCGGACGCGCTGCTGGCCGGGCTCGACCCGGAGCAGCGCGAGGTGGCCCTGGCGACCCGCGGGCCGGTGTGCGTGCTGGCGGGCGCGGGCACGGGCAAGACCCGGGCGATCACCTACCGGATCGCGTATGCGGCGGCGGCCGGCCTGATCGACCCGGCGCACGTGCTCGCGCTGACCTTCACCGTCCGGGCGGCGGGGGAGCTGCGGGGCCGGCTCAGGCAGCTGGGGCTGGCCGGGGCCGGCCCGGAAGCCGCGACTCCGGCGGCGGGGCGGTCCGGTCTCGGTGCCGGCGGCGGGGGCGGTCTCGGCACCGGCGGCGTGGGTGGTCTCGGCACCGGGCTGGTGCGCGCGTCCACCTTCCACGCGGCCGCGCTGCGCCAGCTCAGGTACTTCTGGCCGCGGGTGATCGGCGGCCGCCCGCCTCAGCTGATCGACGCCAAGGCCGCCCTGGTGCGCGAGGCGGCCAAGCTGGCGCACGTCCGGCTGGAGGGCGGCTCGGGCCGGGGCGCGGGCCTGGCCGACGCGGCCAGCGAGATCGAGTGGGCCAAGGTGACCCAGGTCCGGCCGGGCGGCTACGTGGCGGCCGCGGCGGCGGCGGGCCGGTCGCCCGCGGCGGGGGCCGCGAACCTGGCCGCGGTCTACGCCGCCTACGAGCAGCTGAGGCGGGACCGGCAGCTGATCGACTTCGAGTCCGTGCTCGAGCTGACCGCCGCCATCCTGGCGCAGGACCGGGTCGCGGCCGACGAGGTGCGCGATACGTTCAGGTACTTCGTGGTGGACGAGTACCAGGACGTGAACCCGCTGCAGAAACTGCTGCTCGACGCCTGGCTGGGGGAGCGCGACGAGCTGTGCGTGGTCGGCGACCCGAACCAGGTGATCTACTCCTTCACCGGGGCCACGCCGTCGTACCTGACCGGGTTCGCGGCCGAGTTCCCCGGCGCGACCGTGGTCCGCCTGCTGCGTGACTACCGGTCCACGCCGCAGGTGGTGGCCGTGGCCAACCAGCTGGTCCGGTCGGGTGCGGCGCTGATCGCGCAGCGGCCGCCCGGGCCGAGCCCGGTGCTCACCCAGTACCGGGACGACACCGATGAGGCCGCCGCGGTGACGGTTCAGATCCAGGCGCTGACCGCGATGGGCGTGCCGGTCAGCCAGATCGCGGTGCTGGTCCGGGTCAATGCCGACACCGAGCGGTTCGAGCTGGCCCTGGCGCAGGCCGGGGTGCCGTACGTGGTGCGGGGTGCCGAGCGGTTCTACGAGCGGCCGGTGGTGCGCCAGGCGCTGGTGTTGTTGCGCGGCGCCGCCCGGGGCGAGGCGGCCGGGGTCGGGCGCGGCGAGCCGGGCGACCCGCTGACGGCTTCGGTCCGGCACGTGCTGGCCGGCATCGGGCTGACCTCGGGCTCGACCCCGCGACCGGGCGGGGGCGCGGCGGCGCGCGAGCGCTGGGAGTCGCTCGCGGCTATCGCCCAGCTCGCCGACGACCTGCACGCGCGGCGGCCGGCCGCGACGCTGAGCGACTTCTCCGCCGAGCTGACCGAGCGCGCCGAGCTGGGGCAGGCGCCGGCCATCGACGGCGTGACGCTCGCGTCGATGCACGCGGCCAAGGGACTTGAGTGGGACGCGGTGCTGCTGCCCAGCCTGGTCGAGGGGCTGATGCCCATCGTGCACGCCCGGACGCCTGACGCGATCGAGGAGGAAAGGCGGCTGCTCTACGTGGCGGTGACCAGGGCCCGCGAGCACCTGTACCTGTCCTGGTCCCCGGCCCGCGCGCCGGGGAACCCGCCGGCCCGGCCCAGGTCCCGCTTCCTGGACGACGTCCGCCTGCGCTGACGTCCGCCCGCGCTGACGTGCGGCTGGCCCGGATGCGAGATACTGCGCCGGTGACAGAATCCACCCCGCGCTCGCCCGCCCTCGACCGGCTCCTCGACCTGCTCGACCTGGAACAGATCGAGCTGAACATCTTCCGCGGCCGCAGTCCCGCCGAGCGGGTGCAGCGGGTGTTCGGCGGTCAGGTGGCCGGCCAGGCGCTGGTCGCGGCCGGGCGGACCGTGCCCGCGGACCGTCCGGTGCACTCCCTGCAGGCGTATTTCATCCGGCCCGGCGACCCGGCGGTGCCGATCGTGTACACCGTCGACCGGGTCAGGGACGGCCGGTCCTTCACCACCCGCCGGGTGACCGCCATCCAGCACGGCAAGATCATCTTTACCCTCTCCGCCTCATTCCATCAGGCCGAACGAGGGGTGGAGCACGCCGTACCCATGCCGCAGGCGCCCGCGCCCGAGGCGGTCGAGCGGACCTCAGAACGGCTGCGCCGGGTGGTCGGGGAGGCGCACGCCCGGCTGTATGACCATCCCATCGACCTGCGGTCGGTGGGCCCGCTGTCCATCGAGGCGGCGCAGGACCCGGCGCTGCGCACCCATGAGAACCTGGTCTGGCTGCGGGTGGACGGCGAACTCCCCGATGACCCGCTGCTGCACGTCTGCCTGATGACCTACGCCTCGGACATGACGCTGCTCGACTCGGCGCTGACCGCGCACGGCATGTCCTGGGCCGACGGGCGCACCTCGGGGGCCAGCCTGGATCACGCCATGTGGTTCCACCGGCCGTTCCGGGCCGACCGGTGGCTGCTGTACGCGCAGGAATCGCCGGTCGCCTCCGGAGCCAGGGGGCTGGCCCGCGGCCAGGTGTTCACCGCGGCCGGGGATCTGGTGGTCTCGGTGATGCAGGAGGGACTGATCCGCACTGACGCGCCACGATCCCCGTCATGATTTCCTTTCATGATCACAAAATCCCAGGTCAAAAAAGTGTTGCCCCGCCTAGGCGGCAGCACTTAGGCTTCTCGCATGTCCGAGGGCTAGCTGTCGAACACTCCGGAGGGAGGTGCCCGACGTGACAAGTATCAAAGCATCCGCTCAGTCCGAGCTGACGTGGGCTTCGCGCCTGGGTGCTTCTCGCCCGCGTGCGGCCGGCTTCCCGGGGATCACTGCGCCCGTTGCCATGCGTGGCACCGGGCCGTGCGCTGTCGTCGTGCACGCCGTTCCGCCGGTCCGGGGCCAGGTCGCTTTCGCGGCTGCTCCGGCGCTGCCGGGCCTCGTCGCGACACCGCTTGGCCAGCTGAATATCCACAACTACACGACTCGCGCCTACGCCACGGGTGAGGGCGCATCGGGTCCGCCGCCAGAGCCTCCGAAGAGGAAACCGGTCTAAGCCAAGACCGGCCGAGTTCCCCTTGAGGCCGCGGACCCGCACACAGGGTCCGCGGTCTTAGCCATTTAAAGGCCTAGGTCCCACCGCACGGACGAGAAATCGTCACGACGACAACTAGGACCGGCAAGTGAGAGGGGATGGCACCGATGCAGTGGCGCGATGCCACCGTCGGCGGGACGGACGCAACGGGGTGTGTGGCGTCCGGACCTGTGACGGCAGGGCAGGAGCCAGCGGTAAGGCAGGTATTCGACCAGGTCAGCTCCTTCGTGGTGGCCGGGTCGGCGACCACGCTCCCGGTCGGGCTCGATCTTCCGTGCGCGGAAGACCCTGAGCTTTTCTTCGCCGAGTCTCCCGAGGACGTGGAGACGGCGAAGGCGATGTGCCGGGGGTGCAGGGCCAGGTCGGCCTGCCTGACCGGTGCGCTCGAGCGCAGGGAGCCCTGGGGTGTCTGGGGCGGCGAGCTGCTGATGCGCGGCGCGATCATGCCGCGTAAGCGCCCACGGGGGCGCCCTCGCAAGACCGAGGTGGCCGCTTAGCTCAGGTACGACCATCAGATGCGGCCGCGCGGCCGACAGGAAGTCGCGCGGCCGGCCGAGTCACAATGCGCACGATGGAGTGTTCAACATGCATGTCATCATGGCCCAGCTCGCGAACGAGCGAGCGCGAGACAATATCGCACTGGCGGAGCAGTTGCACTGCACCCGCCGGCTGAGGGCGCTGCACCGGGCCCGCCGCACGGGGCGCCGGGCGGAACGCCGGATGATCGCCGCGTGGCGCCGCGCGGACGAGCTAGAAAACTACTAAGCTCCCACGCCGGGGGAACGGGGACGGTCACAAGAATCGGGCAGGCGCTTCGAGCGGATTTTACGTTCGGTGTATCAGCCGAGCCGTCTCGGGCTCCGTCAGGTGAGGGGGGACCCAACCTGACGGAGTCTGGGTTCTGTCGCGGAACCGATGGAGGACCAGCGAGGTCTGGTCGTGACATGACGAGGGGTGCTGACGTGGGAAGTGATACATCGTCCCGCGGTATGCCTGGCCGCCCTTCTGGCTCCGACGGCCCGGCTGCGGATGATAGGGAACAGGTCGTCGTCACGCCGGGTGGACCGCGTGCGCGACGGCTGGTCACCGCGGTCGGCCCTGGTCAAGCCGTGTACGTTACCGAGCAAGGGGGCCTTGTAATGACAGCCATGAATCAAGCCAATCAGAACCCGCCAGATGAGTTCGTGCTCACGCCAGGAGGATATCGGCATAAGTCGCTGGTCCACCCGGTGGACGCAGGGGTCGCGGTTAACGTCACGACCGACGTGATCCGCCTGACGAACGTCCAGACGACAAAGGTGATCGAGGAAATCGCGGCCACTCCGACGGCGCCGGGAACCGTACCGGCGCTCGGCAGCGGCTGGATCACGTACTTCTACTGGAACAACGGAACAGGCACGCCGGTGTCGTCCTTCAAGACGATGTGGCAGGTGCCGCCACCTCCCGCCGTCCAGGACCCGGGCGAGGTGGTCTTCCTGTTCAACGGCATCCAGAACTACGGTGCCAATTTCGGTATCCTGCAGCCGGTGCTGCAGTGGGGAGTCTCGGCGGCCGGCGGCGGCGCCTACTGGTCGGTGGCCAGCTGGTACGTCACCTCCGGTGGGCAGGCGTTCCACACCAACCTCGTGCGGGTGAACCAGGGCGACACCCTCATCGGGGTGATGACCCAGACCGGGCAGAACGGCAGCGCGTTCAGCTACACGTCGCAGTTCCAGGGCATCAACGGCACCGAGCTGCCGGTGCAGAACATCGCCGAGCTCATGTGGTGCAACGAGACCCTCGAGGCCTACGGCATCAATGCCGCCGGGAACTACCCGGACACGCCGCTGACCGAGTTCACCGAGATCAACATCCGTACCGGCGCGGCCGCGCCGGCGGTCATCTGGACGCCGGTGGACCGCGTCACCGATACCGGGCAGCACGGCCTGGTGGAAAGCAACTCGGCCAGCTACGGCGAGGTGGACATCTTCTACTCCGGGGCGCTGGCCAACCTCGAGCTCTGCGGCGTCCAGCAGAACGCGGACGGCCGGCTTGAGGCCTTCGCGGTCGGCACAGACAACGGCCTGTGGCACATCTGGGAGACCACGCCGAACGGCGGCTGGTCGGGCTGGGCGTCGCTGGGCGGCGTGATCACCAGCGAGCCGACGGTCGCGCGCAACGCCGACGGCCGCCTGGAGGTGTTCGCCCGGGGTACGGACAACGCGCTGTGGCACATCTGGCAGACCGCGCCGAACAACGGCTGGTCGGGCTGGGCGTCGCTGGGCGGCGTGATCACCAGCAGGCCCGCCGTCGGCAACGACGCCGACGGCCGCCTGGAGGTGTTCGTCCGGGGGACCGACGACGCCCTGTGGCACATCTGGCAGACCGCGCCGAGTGCCGGCCCGTGGTCGGGCTGGGCGTCGCTGGGCGGCGTGATCACCAGCGAGCCGAAGGTCGTCAACGACCCCGACGGCCGCCTGGAGGTGTTCGCCCGGGGTACGGACAACGCGCTGTGGCACATCTGGCAGACCGCGCCGAACAACGGCTGGTCGGGCTGGTCCTCGCTGGGCGGCGTGATCACAAGCAACGTCAGCATCCAGCGGAACGCCGACGGCCGCCTGGAGGCCTTCGTCCGCGGCACGGACAGCGCCTTGTGGCACACCTGGCAGACCGCGCCGGGCGGCGGCTGGTCGGGCTGGTCCTCGCTGGGCGGCCTGATCACCAGCGACCCCGGGGCCGGACACGACGCCGATGGCCGCCTGGAGGTGTTCGCTCGCGGGACGGATAACGCGCTGTGGCACATCTGGCAGACCGCGCCGAGTGCCGGCCCGTGGTCGGGCTGGGCGTCGCTGGGCGGCGTGATCACCAGCTCGCCGACGGTCAGCAACGACGCCAACGGCAGCCTCCAGGCGTTCGCCCGGGGTACGGACGACGCGCTGTGGCACATCTGGCAGACCGCGCCGAACAACGGCTGGTCGGGCTGGGTATCGCTGGGCGGGAAGCTCTTCACCCTGTAACCGCGCACCCGTCCGGTCCACCGGCCGCGCCTACCGGCTCTTCGCCCCGGAAGGCGCGGCCGGCCCGCGTCCGCCCGCCTCGCGGCGGGACCGGAGGTAGCCGCGGTCCCGGTCGGCGGGGCGTGCCCCTTCTCGGCGATCGCGATATTGCCGGCCAGGTGCGCCGACCCCGAGAACAGCGGCTGCGGGCTAGCTGCGGGACGGTGCGATCCCCAGCGACCCGCCGTCGGTGATGATCGTGATCGAGCGCCGGGCGGCGGGGTCGGTGACGATCCCGACCGACTGCGGGCCGTCGTTGCTGTCGGCGGCCAGCGCGTAGGGGCCGCCGGGCACGGTCAGCTGCGCGGGACCCCCGCCCGTGCTCACCGTCACCGCGTCCGGGGCCGCGGCGAAGGCCATCGACGCGCTGCCGCTGTCGGTGCTGACGGTGACGGCCGCCGCGGCGATGTGGCTGGCGTTCAGCGGACCGCCGCCGGTGTCGGCGCGCAGCGGGCCGGTCAGCCCGTCCAGCCCCACCGATCCGCCCTCCGTGCTGACGGTAAGCGGGCCGTCGATGGCCGTGGCGGTCACCGGACCGCCTCCGGAGTCCACGTTTGCCCCGGCGATCCCGGACACGGTCACCGGACCGCCTCCGGAGTCCACGTTCGTCCCGGCGATCCCGGACACGGTCACCGGCCCGCCGTCGGTGACCACGGTGGCGGTGACCCCAGGCGGGGCGGACACCGCGAAGTTGACGCTGCAGTCGGAGCTGGCACACGCGGGGTCGGCCAGGCTCAGGTGACCACCGGACACCGACAGCACCACCGCGGGCGCAGCGTCGGCGGGGTCGGCGGGGTCGGCGGGGTCGGCGGCGGCTGCGGCGGGGCCCGCGGCGGCCGGCCCGCGGGCGGAGCGCCGAGGGGACTGGCGGACGCCTTCTGCGGCACCGCGGACAGGTCGCCGGTCTGCGTGCCGTACGTGATGATCTCGGTGATCTTGACACGGCGGCCTGGGTCGGCCGTGACCTGAACCTGGCCACCGTAACTTTGCACGGTCAAGCTGGTGACCGGCTGCGACACCGTCACCGTCCGGGTCACGGTGGCCTGCGGCTCCGCGTTCTCGTTCTGCCCGCCCGAGGTGATCAGGTGGATACCAGGGACGACCAGGAAGGCCGTGGTGACCACGCCGGACACGGCCCAGATCCAGCGCCCGCGGGCCCCTACCGCGCGCATGGCAGGTCCACCGTGAGCAGGGTCGGCCCGCCGGACGGGCTGACGATCTCGAAGGTTCCGTCCACCGATGCGGCCCGCTTGGCCAGGCCGGCCAGGCCGGTGCCGCCGGCCGGGTCGGCGCCACCCACCCCGTCGTCGCTGACGATGATGTGCAGCCGGTCGTTGGCTCGTTGCACGAACACCTCCGCCTGGCTCGCCTGGGCGTGCTTGGTGATGTTGGTAAGACCTTCGGAGACCACGAAGTAGGCGACCGCCTCGATCGTCGGCGGCGGCCGGCGGGGCACGTCCACGGTCAGCCGGACCGGGATCGGCAGTCCGCGCCACCACGCCGGACAACGCCGCGTCGAGACCGCGGTCCTCGAGCACCGCCGGGTGCAGGCCGCGGACCAGGTGGCGGAGTTCGAGCAGGGCGGCCTTGGCCTCCTCGTGCGCCTCGGCGATGACCTGGTGCGCCTGCGCCGCGTCGGGGTGTTCGGCGCGGGCCATGCCGAGCCGCATGGCCAGCGAGACCAGCCGCTGCTGGGTGCCGTCGTGCAGGTCACGCTCCAGCCGCCGCCGTTCGGCGTCGGCGGCGTCGACCACGCCGGCCCGGGTCTGGGCCAGCCGCTGGACCCGGTATTCCAGCTCTTCGGCGCGGCTCGCGCCGAGCAGCGCCTGGGCGGCCCTGGCGTCCAGCGCCCCGACCGCGGCCGTGAGCCAGGGCGCGGCCGCCAGCAGGGCGATCCCGCAGCCGGTCAGGTAGACGTCCATCGGGATATAGGAGAACGGCGGCAGGTGCCCGGGTAGCTGCTCCGACTGGCCGCGCCTGAGCAGGGACCCCACGGGCAGCGCCCAGGCGTAGAGGTACACCAGGGTGTAAAGGACACCCGCCAGCCACATCGCGATGACGGTGATCGCGCCCAGGGCCAGGGCCGGCCCGGCGAGCAGATGGTAGCCGAGCTGACGCCAGGTGGCCCGGGTCCGGGCCGCGGCGACAATTCCCGGCACGCTCAGCCGACCAGGGATAACCGGCTGCGGCGGTATCAGTATCCGGGCGGTGGCGCGGAGCCGGTGCCGCTGGACCTCGGTGAACAGGGGCACCGCGAGGAACACGATCAGCAGGAGCAGCAGGAGCAGCACCAGCCGCAAGACCTCGTCCCTCCTCCCGTGCCGGTTTGCCAGGAGGACAACGCACCACGGGAACAGCACGGCCAGCGCGAGCAGCTGCGCCGGAATGGCTCCGGCCAGAAACAGGGCCTGGCTCCAGACCCGCGGCGACCACGGGACGGGGCGATGCCGCCGGGCCGGCGCGCCGCGGGACAGGACGGGGGTGCTCATGACCCTCACGCTACGCGGGCCGGCCGGGCCTGCCCATCCCGCTGGGTTCACGTCCGGGGGTGGTGCTAGCCTCACCCCCGATTCGGGGCCCCGCCCCAGTGCGCCCGGCCGCCCGGACGTGCGCCATGCTGACCCCATGAGACAGTACAGCGTGCCCGTCGCCGGTGACGACGTGATCCGGCTCTCCGACGTGACCAAGACCTACCAGGCAGGCGCCCTGCCGGCGCTGACGGACATCAGCCTGAGCGTGGCCGCCGGGGAGGTGGCGGCCGTCATGGGCCCCTCGGGGAGCGGGAAGTCCACGCTGCTCAACCTCATCGCCGGGCTTGACCGCCCCACCTCCGGCTCGGTCACCGTGGCGGGGCAGCGGATCGACAAGCTCGGTGAGAGCGCGCTGGCCAGGTTCCGGGCCCGGCACGTCGGGATCGTCTTCCAGTTCTTCAACCTGCTGGACGACCTGACCGTGGAGGACAACGTGCTGCTGCCCGCCCAGCTGGCGGGCGCCTCGCGGAAGCAGGCGCGGGCCGGGCCGGCGAGCTGCTGGCCCGGATGGGCATCGATAAGCACAAGAACGCCTACCCGGCGCGGCTGTCGGGCGGTGAGCGGCAACGGGTGGCGATCGCGCGGGCGCTGGTGAACGATCCGGAGCTGCTGCTGGCCGACGAGCCGACCGGGGCGCTGGACACCGCCACCGGGCTGGAGATCGGCGCGCTGCTGCGCCAGCTCAACGCGGGCGGCCAGACGCTGGTGCTGGTCACCCACGACCCGGCGCTGGCCGACCGGTACGCCGCCCGCACGATCCGCCTCGTCGACGGCCAGCTGGCCGCGCGCGCTGGCGATGCCGCGCGGGCCGGGGGCCGGTCATGAGCTGGCTCGGACGCGGTCAGGACCGCCACCGGCGGCATGCTCGGACACAAGGTGCAGGCGGTCGTGATCGGCATGGTGCTGCTGGTCTCCACCGCCTCGGCCACGCTCGGCTTCGCGCTGCTGGCGGCCAGCAACGCGCCGTTCCACCACGCGTTCGGCGCCCAGCGCGGCGCGGACGTGACCGTCACCGTGAACGCGGCGCGCGCCAGCCGCGGCGAAGCTGGCCGCCACCGCCAAGCTCCCCGGCGTGACCGCGGCGGCCGGGCCGTTCGGGCAGGCCACGGTGCAGACGCAGTTCGGCGGCCAGCCGTTCGGGGAGCTCGCGCTGGCCGGGCGCGCCTCGCCAGGCGGCCCGGTGGACGACGTGGTGCTGACCGCCGGGCACTGGCCGGACGGCCCCGGTCAGGTGGTGCTGGACGGCCGCCAGGCCCCGGGTCAGGGCGGCGGCCCGCAGGTCGGCAGCACGCTCCCGGTCACAGGGGTACCGGGAGCTCCTGCCCTGACCGTCGTCGGTTTTGCCAACTCGATCACCAACACCGCCGACGGCTGGGTCACCCCCGCCGAGATCACCCGGCTGCGGGCACCCGGCACGCCGGCCAGCGCGCAGATGCTGTACCGGTTCACCAGCGCGGGCAGCTACGCCCAGGTCCGCGCCGACGTGGCCGAGGTCACCAGGGCGCTGCCGCCTGGCACGGTGACCGGCGCGGGCTCCTGGCTCGCCGCGCAGGACGCGGCGACCGGCAACGGGGCCATCATGGAGCCGTTCGTGGTCGCGTTCGCGCTGATCGGCCTGGTGATGGCGGTGCTCATCGTCGGCAACGTGGTCAGCGGCGCGGTCGTCGCCGGGTACCACCGGATCGGCGTGCTGAAGAGCCTCGGCCTGACCCCGGCCCAGGTCGTGGTGGTGTACCTGAGCCGGGTCGGCTGGCCGGCCTGGCCGGCTGCCTGGCCGGGGTGGTGGCGGGCAATCTGCTCGCGGTCCCGGTGCTGCGCCAGTCGTCCGCGTGCCTACGGGGTGGGCAGCCAGCAGGTGCCGTGGTGGGCCTCGGTGCCGCCCCGGCCGGGATGATCGCGCTGACGGCGCTGGCCGCGCTCGGGCCCGCGCTGCGCGCCGGCCGGCTGTCCGCCGCGGCAGGCGATCGCGGCCGGGCGCGCCCCCGCGGCCGGCCGCGGGTACGTCGCGCACCGGCTCGCCGCCCGGCTGCGCCTGCCGCGCCCGGTCGGCCTGGGCCTGGCGGCGCCGTTCGCCCGGCCCGCCCGCACCCTGGTGTCGCTGGCCGCGATCGCGTTCGGCGCCACCGCGGTGATCTTCGCGTTCGGGCTGCACTCCTCGCTGAGCCGGGCCGCCGCCAGCCAGACCCTGTCCGCCACGGTGCCGGTGCAGATCCAGCAGTTCGGCCAGTCGGGGCGGGTCCGCAGCAGTGGCCCGACGCGGCCCAGGACGCGGCGGTGACCGCCGCGCTGCGCGCCCAGCCGGGCACGCGGCACGACGTGGCGGTGTACGGGAGCGAGGTCAAGGTGCCTGGCATCGCGCAGAACGTCAACGCCCAGGCGTTCGGCGGCGACGCCTCCTGGATCGGTTACGGCATCATCGCCGGGCACTGGTACGACGCGCCGGGCGAGGTGGACGTCAACACCGCGTTCCTGACCCAGAGCGGTCTGGCCGTCGGCGACACCGCGACGGTGACGATCGGCACGCACCCGGTCACCGTGCGGATCGCCGGGGAGGTGTTCCAGCCGTCCAGGCAGCCCCAGCTCTTCGGCAGCGCGCAGACGCTGCCCGGCGTGGCCACCGCCGCGAACCTGCAGCGAGTACTACGTGGGCCTGCGGCCGGGCACCAGCGCCACCGCGTACATCCAGGCGGTCAACGCCCGGCTGGGCTCGAGCAGCCCGTGGGGGGCCACCGGCCCGGAAGGCGGCCAGTTCTACCAGATCGCCAGCGCGCTGATCGGCCTGCTGGCCCTCATGGTCGCGGTGGCCGCCGGCCTCGGCGTGCTCAACACCGTGCTGATGACCACCCGGGACCGGGTGCACGACCTCGGGATCTTCAAGGCGCTCGGCATGCGGCCCGGCCAGCTGCTCACCATGGTGGTGTGCTGGATCGCCGGTCCCGCCGTCATCGCCGCGGTGATCGCGGCGCCCGCCGCGGTCGCGCTGAACGCGGCCACCGTTCGCGCCATGGCCGGTACCGCGCACACCGGCATCCCGGCCAGCTTCACCCAGGTGTTCCCGCCTCCCGGCTCGCGCTGCTGTCCCTGGCCGCGCTCGCCATCGCGGCCGCCGGGGCGCTGCTGCCGGCGAGCTGGGCGGCCCGGGCCCGCCCGGCCACCGCGCTGCGCGCCGAGTGACGGAGCCGCCGTGAAGCGGCACCTGCCCCGGCCGCCGGTGCCATAGCGTGGGACCCGTGACAACGCGACCCGGGGACGGCCCGGGCCCGGGCCGGGCCCCCGGGTGGTGATCGCCGAGGATTCGGTGCTGCTGCTGGCCGGCCTGACCAAGCTGCTGGAAAGCGCCGGGTTCGAGGTCGCGGCTACCGCGGGTGACGCCGCCGGGCTGCTGGCCGCGGTGGAGCGCGAACAGCCCGACGTGGTGATCGCCGACGTCCGGATGCCGCCGAGCCATACCGACGAGGGCATCCGCGCCGCGCTGGTAATCCGCAGCCAGTGGCCGGACATCGCGATCCTGGTGCTGTCGCAGTACGTGGAGGAGCGGTACGCCGCCGACCTGCTGTCGGCGAACACCCGCGGCGTCGGCTATCTGCTGAAGGACCGGGTGGCCGACGTGGCCGAGTTCCTCGACGCGCTGCGCCGGGTGGCGGCGGGCGGCACCGCGCTGGACCCGGAGGTGGTGGCCCAGCTGCTCGTGCGCCGGGGCGGCGACCCCCTGGACGACTTGACGCGAGCGGGAACGTGACGTGCTGGCCATGATGGCGGAGGGCCGCTCCAACGCGGAGATCGGCGCGGCCCTGGTGATCACCGACAGCGCGGTGAGCAAGCACATCAACTCGATCTTCGCCAAGCTAGGCCTGCACCCGGGCGACGTCGGCCACCGGCGGGTGCTCGCGGTGCTCCGCTACCTCGGCGCGGGCCCGCCCGGACCGGCCACCTGACCCGCGCCACCCAGCCCCCGCCCCCCGCGCCACCCAGCCCCCGCCCCCCGCGCCACCCAGCCCCGCCCCCCGCGCCACCCAGCCCCCGCGCCGCCCCCGCCCCGGCCGCCAGTCCCTTTCGCCTGCCCCGGGCGGGCGTGATCGCGAACCCGCGGGGCGCGTTCTTCCTCACCCGCGACACGGAGAACATCAGCTGCCGGTCCGCCGCGCACGGCGGCCTGGCCGGGTCCGCCCGGGCCGGGGGACCGGGCCGCCCGCTCCGCCGGGATGCGCTGACCGGTCCCTCACGTCACAGCACACGTTTCCCGTCACTCGCGTGCGACGGCAGTTTCAGTGAATGCGGCAGCGTACCGGTTCTATGCGGTACGCTGCCGCATTCTCTGACTACGTGCCGGGCGGGACGTCACCCCGCAGCGACCGCCAGACCGCCCTGCCCCGCTCGGGCGGGCGATCTGGTCCTTCCCGGCCCGGCTACCGCTGGCCGCCGGAGCCGCCGGCTCCGCAGGTGACCAGCCGCCGCGCCACCAGGGCGGCGGCCCGCGCCCTCACGCCGCCCCATCCCCGTAGCGCGCTGCCGCCATCCCCGCAGCGCGCTGACCGTGAACGCCGCCGGGCCGCAGCCGATCCCGGCGGACACGGACCCGGCCCCTGGAGGCGATGGCACAGCTGCCGCACGGTGTGATCGTCCCAGCAGCTCCTCCCCCGGGAAGCCGTGGCCGCGTACCCGCTCACCCGCGGCCGGCTACGCCACCGCCAACCTCGCCGCCAGCACCGCCACGGCATCCTGAGAAACCGCCGCAGCATATCCCGTCACGCCATAACCGCGAACCACCGCTTTAATCCCCGACGCGGCCTATGCGCCCGTTTCTGCCCATGATCATGAGGCAGGCAGAGCCGATCCGGTCTCGGGCATGCTAACCCTGGGCTCAGAACCGGGCTTGAACGTGACGCGGCCGCTTCATGTGGTTAGGCATGTGCCAGGAACGCGGCGGAACGTGACTTGCGCAGCCCGTGCGGGCGGCGGTGGTCAGCACCTGATAATGGCGGCCCGGCTCGCGGCGACCGTGGCGAGACGGGTCAGGTCGCCGGGATCACTAGTCAGGATCAGGTCACCCGGCTCGGCCAGCAGGACGACGCAGGCGTCGACCGGGTCGGCAGCGTCCGCCAGGCCGAGCAGCACACCGGCCTTGCGACCATCTGATGATCGATGGCGCGGACGTCGACCGCGCCGAGCAGCCGCGCCAGATTGGCCTGGCGCCCGTGCCGGTCCCGCCAGACCTGGGCGACCGCCATCGCGTTGGTGCGCAGTTCCAGCCCGCGCTGCTGCGCCACACGCAGCCTGGCGATCATCGAGCGATCGTCGCGGTCGACGGCTACCAGCGTCCCCGCGTCCAGCACTAGGGCACTCACGCGGCGCTGTCCTCCGCCGCTACGCCAAGTTCCCGTTCCGCCCGGCCGATCTCCTGCGCCGTCAGCGCACCGTGCTCGGCCTCCCAACCGGCCAGGAACTCGGCGAGCGCTTCCGCGCGGAGCTTGCTCTCGGCCGCTTCGGCCAGCCATGAGGACAATGGCTTGCCTGCTCGCGAAGCCGCAGACCGTACGGCGTCGCCGAGGTCGGGGTCGAGCGACACGCTCATCTTGTCTACTTTCACGGCACCATCCTACCATGGTGGTTCCTACCGCGGTAGGAACGCCCGCCGATACCTGCGGGCCACGTCGACGATCGACGAGACCTCACCGCACGGCACCCGCAGCAGCAGCCGGGGCCCGGTCCGGTCCCGGCAGGGGTATCGGGCTCAGCACGCGTTCGGCACTAAGGCAGCCGTACGACGCAAACCAGGTGTGGAGGGCCTGTGTCTGAGCCTTCGGCGATCACGCCGATATTGCCGTCGATCAGCCAGGCCATCCGGAGCAGGCCGCTGCTCTCGACCTTGCAGACAAGCTGCCCGGTGACCACGCTGTCATGGGTGTAGTTGCCGTCGTATTCGCCGTCAACGCAGTCGTTGTCGTTGCTAACCCCGCTGGCCTCGTTCTCGAACCAGGTTTCTGCCGTCCCTGCGTTCAGCAGCTCCACCAGCGGGCGATTGGTCGGCCCGCTGGCCGTGGCCGAGCAGTTGAGCGCGGCGAGGGCGATGCTGTTCTCCTCTTGGGGCTCGGCCGTGCAGTTGTCAAGGACGGACGCGTTCAGCAAGCTGATCAGCTGCCGCTCGGCGTTGCTGAAGGACGCGCTGGCCGGTGGGGACTGCACGCTCGTCACCGTAGGGCCTGGCACGGTCTGGATGATTGCCGAAGGCTGCGGCGCGGGGGCGGCGCCGACCGGTCGGCGCCTGCGCGACGGCCGACTCCAGCCCGGGCGACGGCGTGGAGACCGTCGGGCTCGGCGTCGGCGACTCGGTCACCGTCGGCGAGGCCAAAGCCGAGGCCGAAGCCGAGGCCGAAGCCGCGGACATGCTGGGCTTCGGTGTGGTCTGGTGTCCGTCGGCCGTCTGGCGTACCGGGGTCAGCCGGTGGGTCGCGGCCATGGCGACCGTCGTGGCCAGGCCGAGCACGGCGACCAGGGCGACCGCCAGCCGACCGCCCGGGCCCGCCGCGACGCCGGGGCCAGGCGTGCCCATGGGCCGCCAGGTCTTTGGTCCGCGCCTGCCGCCGTGCCCGCCCGCCAGGCCCGCCAGGGCGGCCGCCGGGCCCGGCGGGGCCGCCTGGCGCGGGCACCTGCCGCGGTCGCGGTGACGCAGGACCGTGGCCTGCGGCCCGGGCCCGGCGTGAGCGGCGTGGCCCCGGCCGGCGCTTCCGCCGCGGGTCCTTGCCACGGAGCCAGGGCGGCCAGGCGGCGAGCGCCGCTCCAGCGGCTGCGAGCGCGGCATAGGCCTGCGCCGCCGACGCGGGGCGGGACGCCGGGTCCTTGGCCAGCATCCAGGCGATCAGGTCCCAGAGCTCGGGGGCACGCCGGGGATGGCGGGCGGAGGCTGGTCGGCCTGGCGCCGCAACACCGCGAGCGGGTGTCCGCCCGCGAACGGCGTGCGCCCGCACAGCATCTCGTACAGCACGATGCCCGCCGAGTAGACGTCGGCCGCCGGCGTCGCCGCGGTTGTGCTCCGCTAGTTCCGGTGCCATGTACTCCGGGCGTGCCGATCACGCCGCTCAGCTTGGTCAGCGAGCCGCCATAGGAGAGCCGGGCCACGCCGAAATCGGTCAGCTTGAGCCGCGTCTGGCCGCCCGAGGTGTCGACAAGCACGTTCTCCGGCTTGATGTCGCGGTGGACGATATCCGCCGCGTGCACGGCGGCCATGCCGCGCAGCAGCTGGCCGGTCAGGTGCAGCGCCTCCGCGGGCGGCAGCGTGCGCCGGGCCAGCAGGTGGCGGCGCAGGTCCGGGCCGTGGACCAGCTCCATGACGATCGCGAGCGTCTCGCCCTCGACGACCAGGTCGACGACTCGCACCACGTACGGGTCATCGATCGACGTCAGGATCGTGCGTTCCTGCACGAACCGGGCCACGACCTCCGGGTCGGACACCAGCTCAGGTCTCAGTATCTTGATGGCCACCGGCTCGCCGGTGGCCGGATGCTCCCGGCGAACACCTGGCCCATGGCGCCGCGGCCCAGGGCCTCATGCCAGGACGTACCTGCTACCTAGCGACTTCGTCATACTCTCCCCCTGCTCCCGCCGTTGCCCGGCTGCGCTGTCCGGCCAGGTCCCGTCCGCTGGGCCGTCCGGCCAGGCGGGAACCTGGACGGCGGTGATCCGGCCGTGGTGAATCAACGCCCCGCGCAGCGTCATGCCGGGAGCGAAGACGGAGGCGGGCAGCCGCGCGCCGAAGACGCTGCCGTCGGTGGTGCTGGCTGGCGAAAGGACCAGCCCGCACTTGGTTTTCGCCAGCTCGGGAACCAGCCCGCGCAACCCGAATGAGCCGTCCGCCGCGGCCGCGGCGAGCAGCCGGTGGCCGCTGTCCCTGATCCGGCGGTAGCACGCGGTCAGCTCGGTACCGAGCGGCGTGTCGGTCAGCATCTCGGCATCATCGACGACGATCGCCGCTCCGCTCGTCCCGGCCATCGCGGCCGTGAACTGAGCCGCCGCGTCCGCGTCGCTGGCCGTGAGGTGGAGCAGGACCGGTTCCAGGCGGTCGGCCAGGGCCGAACGGCGCGGGGTGATCAGCACCAGCGGCGTCCCGGCGCGGGTCAGTGAGGCCGCCTGGACGGCCAGCGCCGTGCTTCGGCCCGAGCCGGGCGGTCCGATGACCAGCAGGCCGGGGGTATCGACCCGGATCTGGCCGAGCTCGTCGCCGCCCACCCCGACCAGCGGTCCTGGGCCGTGACCGGGCAGGCCAAGCGCCTCCGTCATCGAGATCGACAGCGGCAGCGGGTCCACCCGGAACGGGCGGACCGGGCCAGCGACGGCGCGGCGGGCCAGTTCCCGCAGCGCCTGATTCTCCGTCGCGCCCTGGCCCTGCGCCGACAGCGACGCCACCTGCAGCAGGTCCCCGTCGGGGAGCTGGAACCCACGCCCGTTCGGCATATCTCTGGGAATCGCCCGGCTGTGCAGCCCGGCCAGGGCGTAATCGGTCCGGTCGGCCATCCGCAGGACAAGCTTCTGCTCCACCAGGCCGCCGAGCCGTCCGGTCAGCAGCGTACGGTCACCGGTGACCACCACCTGGATCCCGCCGGCCAGCCCGTCCCGGATCAGCCGCTGTACCTCGCCGAGCAGGCGTCCGCCGTCAATGTGCTCCAGGGCGGTCAGGAAGGCGTCGTACCTGTCCACGAAAATCAGCAGGAAGGGCGGCCGGCTGCCGTCCGGCTGGGCGGCACGGTACTCCGCCAGGTCGCCGTAACCCGCCCGCGGCCAGCATCCGGGTCCGCGCGCCGAGCTCGGCGGTGAGCCTGCCGAGCAGCCGTTCCACCCGGTCGGGCTCGGCCGCCGTCACGACCGCGCCGCAGTGCGGGAGCGCGGAAAGCGCCGCCAGCGCGCCGCCGCCGTCCAGCACGTACAGGTTCGCCTCGGCTGGACTCACCTGGGCTGCCAGGGCGCCGGCCAGGGTCCGGAGCACGGTGCTGCGGCCCGACTGGGGCGCTCCGGCGATCAGCAGGTGACCGCCGTGGGCGATGTCGAAGACGGCCGGGACCTGCCGCTGCTCGCGTGGCCGGTCGAGCAGCCCGTAGCGCAGCCGCAGCGGGTCCTGGTCGGTCCGCCCGCGGGTCGCGAGCCCGGCCGCGGCCACGACGGCGGGTAGCGGCGCCGACCACGGCGCCCGCTGGCCGGAAGCCCGGTCACCCGCCGCGGACCTGATCGCGTCGACCAGCACGGACAGGTCGGTCACCTCGCCGCCGGGAGGGTCGCCGGCCGGGTCGCCGAGAGGGTCGCCGGCCTGGGCCGCGCGGCCCGGGCCCGCTTCGACCTGTTCGGCTCCCGGTTGTGCGTGCCCCAGTTCGGCCCAACCCAACGGGATCACCACCGGCGCCTGCGCCCGCCGGGCGCCGGGACGCCGGCCGCCGACCCGCGCGCACTGGAAGGCCAGGGGGCGGCCATCGCCCAGCCACGCGTACGCCCGCCCGGCGCTCCCCTCGGCCGGGATGCGGGCGGCGTCCACGGTGTCGATCACGTCCCGGCTATCCTCCGGCGATGCGACCCGGAGCGCGATGCGCAGATTGATGTTGCTGCGCAGGTCGGCCGTGACCACGCCCGCCGGCCGCTGCGTGGCGAGCACCAGATGGATACCCAGGGACCGGCCCTGCCTGCCGATGTCGATCAGCGACGCCAGCTGGTCCGGCAGCGTGTCGGCCATGACCGCGAACTCATCGACCACGATCACCAGGCGCGGCAGGGGGTCGGCGCCCGGCCGGCCGGGCAGCGCGTCCCAGTACCGCTGGATGTTGGTCTTGTCGGCCCGGTCCAAGATCGCCTTGCGCCGCTGCAGCTCGGCCCGGAGTGAGACCAGCGCCCGCTCGACCAGAAACTCGTCCAGGTCGCTGAGCATCCCGACGGTGTGCGGCAGCGACCGGAACGCGCGGAACGCGGCACCGCCCTTGTAATCGATCAGCACGAAGTTCATCGCATCCGGCCGGTTGGCCACCGCGAGCGAGCTGACCAGGGTCTGCAGCAGTTCGCTCTTGCCCGACCCGGTGGTGCCGGCCACGAGCAGGTGGGGGCCCTGGGCCAGGTCCACAATGAACGGCCCGTCCGCTCGCACGCCGATGAGCGCCGCCGTGGTCCGGCCGCCCGCCGCCCAGCGAGCCTGGATCTGGACCGGGCCGGGCGGCTCGAGGCCGGCGGCGTCGAGAAAACGCACCGAGGACGGCAGCGAGCCCGCGGCGGTCCGGCCGCCGGCGTCGAGGACCGGCGCCATGGCCCGCGCGGCGGTCTCGCCCACGGCCGGCGAGACGCCGTCGGCCGCGATGCCCGCGAGCTCCTCACCCGGGCCCAGCAGCGTCGCGACGACCGAGCCGTCGTCGTCGGTCAGCTGGACGACGCCCCGGCGGCACTCGGTGGGCAGCTGAGCCGCGGTCTGGTCCAGGCACAGGAAATACAGGCCAGCGGAGGGCCCGTCGCGCAGCAACGCGCCCAGGTCGAAGGACATCCGCAGCTGGTAGGAGCCGTCAAGCACGACCAGACCGGTGGTCTCCTGGCGGGATGTCCGGGCCCCGGAGTACGTCCCCGGCCTGCGGCTCTCCAGGATCGCGTTGAGCTCGGCGAGCCGCTGCCTGACGCTGTCGGCGTCGTTCCCCACCCGGACCAGCCCAGGGTGTGAGTCCGGCTGCCTGGCGTGCGGCAGCCAGCGCAGCCAATCCCAGTCGGCTTCGGTGCCCGGCGTGGTCAGCACGGTGACGGTGACCTCAGCAGGGCTGTGCAGTACCGCGGCGGACAGCAGCATGGCCCGGGCCAGGGCCCGCGTGCTGGCAGGCGCGCCGATGAGTCCGGCCGCCCCGCACTCGGGCAGCGCCAGCGCGACCGGGGCGTCCCGCAGGGATAGCTCGCCCCCCTGGTCCCCGGTGCGCCAGCGGACCACGCCGGTGCCGAGGCGCAGGGCCAGGAAGTCGTCGTCGCCCGGCTGCCGCTCCCATAGGCGCCGGCTCGGCGCGGTGGCGATGAGCAGCAGCGACGCGGGATCTGGGTGCACGTGGCGGCGGTAGTCGAGCTCGGCCTGGCGGGCCGCCGCGAGGTCCGCCTGGGCCTGCTCATGGCGCTGCTCGAAGTCGGCCACCCGCTGCCGGTAGCCGCGCTTGCCCCGGCGTCGCTCGGTCAGCGCGTTGCCGACCATCATGATCGGGGATAGCGCGACGAACGCCAGGTAGTCAAGCTGCCGGGTCAGCACGGTCATCAGTACCCCGACCAAGACCGGCAGCACCAACGTCAGCACCGGGAACGAGAACTTCTGCGGCGCCGGGGGCGGATCGGGCAGCACGACGCGGGGCGTCTGAGGACGCTCGAACAGCCGTGGTGACCGGCTGTAGCGCAGGTGGCCGTCCGGGGTATCGGTCAGGGCCGCGTCCCGGTCCGGCGCCCGGATCACGGTGAGCGCGGTGCGGCCCGCCCAGATCAGCTCGCCCGGTGCTACCTCCCGCTCACCGCGGTCCCCCGGTAGCCGCTCGCCCGCGACCACGGTCCCGTTGGTGGACCCGGCGTCCGCCACGGTTACCCGGTCACCCGCGGACCGTATCCGCAGGTGACGGCCCGACACCTCGCTGTCCCCGAGCTCCAGCGGAGCCGACCGGCCCACGGTGCCGTCGGCCGGGACCGGACAGCTGGCCCCGGCCGCCGCGCCAGCCGCCACGAGCAGCGCGACGCAACCGGGAGGCGCCACCGGGACCGGCCGCCCGACGGGGACGGTGCCGACGACGGCGCCGTCCCGAACCGCCGCGGTCGCCAGCGTGGCCTCGCCGGACACCGGCCGTCCGTCGACGAACAGGGGCCCGGTCGTCCCGAAGAGCTCACGCAGGCTGGTCTGCGGATCCGCGGCCACCAGAAGCTGGCTGACCCGCCGGGCGGCGTGCCAGGTGACCGCCAGCCGCGTCATCGGCGATGATCCGGGGAATCGAACCGGAGGGTGCAGGCCATCTGGTGGAACAGCTGCTGCAGCTCGCGTCCCAGCCCGAGGGCCGGGGTGGAAAAGGTGAGCACGACCGCGGCTTCTGTACCAGGGATCTGAGCGACGTACTGGATGATCAGCGAGACAATCCGGTCATCGCGGCCCGGGCTCGGCTGCTCGGCCAGCCGCTCGATCCGGGCCGTCCGGCCCGCGGGCAGGTCGAAGCAAACCGGCCTGCCGCCGCCCGACATCCGCTCGGCGATCCGCTCGACGTCCAGGCCGCCCGTCGGGTGCACGCTCGCGATCACGGTGGCGGGCAGCGGACCGCCAGGGACCTCAAGCGCGGTCGTGTAGGCGCACAGCACGTCCAGCGAGGCGCACGCGGTCACCAGGCTCCGCGCCATCCGCGCCACCGCGTCGGGCGGCAGCTCGGGCCGGGCAGCGAGAATCTGCCCGGTCAGGACGTCCGCCTCGGCGCACTGGCTGGGCACCCGGAGGGCAAACCAGTCGGCGGGCGTCGCGAAGGCGAGGCCGGGGACCTGCTCGGTGCTCGGCGTGCTCATGAGGCCTGGGCCTCCGGGTGATTGTGCGCGTCCTGATAAACGGCCACCCCGCTGCCCCCCCGGTCCGCCCACTGCCCGATGTGCCCGATCTGCACCGCGGCCGGGCTGTGGGTGAGCCCGTCGTCGCCGAGGCCGAGGAGCTGCTTGACCGGGTTATGAGCCTCCTCCAGGCTGTCGGTCACGGCGGCCTTGACATCCGCCTTGGTGAAGGACCGCGCGAACCCGGCCTTCCACAGCGCTGCGCCCGACACCCGGGCGTCGGTACCGTTCGCCAGGGTCTTGAGCTCTTTGAGTTTGCCCGCGTCGTAGGCGGCCCGGAACAGGCCCGCGTCGGCATTGACGGCCCGGCCCGCCACGAAGCCGACGCCGCCGGTCGCCAGGCTCACCGTGGCCAGGCTCGCGTTCAGGACCGACGCGCCCTTCTTGTGCTCGATCACGGTCCACCAGTCCACCCCGGCGGCGGCCGCGCTGACCGCCACGAGGGCCGGCACGGCGAACACATCGACGCCCGGGATGAAGGCCAGGACGCCCAGGACCCCCGCCACGTCCCCCAGCACCTGGCCGAGCTTCACGGCCGTGAAGCCGTGGACGAGGCTGTCCCCGTCGTGGTACAGGTCGGTGATGGGGTGGACAAGGAACGCGTCGATGACATCGAAGGAGCCCAGCGTCCCCAGCGTGAGCTCTTCGCCGGCGGCGAGAAGGCCGAGCCGGCCTGCCGTCTCGGCGGCGCGGCCGAGCGGATCCGCGACGTCCTTCACGAAGTCGCTTTCGAGCGAACCGAACAGGCTCTTCTTGACCTTTGTGAGGTCGGCCGCGGTGATCTGCCTCGCGCAGGTGGTGGCCAGCGTGGTCAGCTCGCCGACCAGCCGGTTCAGCTGGCCGCGCAGCGATGAGACCGCCGTGCTGGCGTCCGCCAGCCTGGCGTCCCAGCCGGTGGTGACCGGGTTCTGCCCGCTGGCGATGGCCTGGGACCGGGCCGTGCCGACGGCCGCCAGCGTGCCTTCGGCGTCATCGGCCTGGAAGGACAGGGAGGTCAGGGCGTTGACCACCGGCTCGAGCTCGGCGGCGTACCGCTGCAGGACCGACGCGACCTCGTCGTAGGCGTCGCGCACCTCACCGATCTCGGCGGGTAGCTGGCCCAGGGACTGGCCGAACGCGTCGGCGGCCTGACCGGTCCATTGTCCCCACGCTTCCGGCCTGGTCAGCGACTGCAAGGTGGTCTCGAGCTCGGCGAGCTGGCCGCCCTGCCCCCGGAACCCGGCCGCCAGGTCGGTGGCGCTCGCCGGATCGGGCAACGTGACCGTGGTCCCCAGGATCACCAGCCGCTGTGTCACTCGGCCACCACGTCCGGCCGCAACGTCGCGGCCTCCTGCTGGGCCGCGTCGCCGATCTTGCGATCGGTGCTCCGGTACAGCGCGCTGGCGGCGGTCAGGCGCCGCTGCAACGCGCCGACGTTGCCGCCGATCACCGTCAGCCGTTCGGTCCACGACTGGCTGAACGTGGTCAGCGCGCTCCACACCTCACCGGCCGGGCTCAGATCCGACGGCGGGTAGGAATCGACGGCCACGGCGAGCCCGTGCATGCCGTCCTCGAGGCTGGACAGCCGTTGGCTGAGTGCATCGAGGCCGTCGGGATCCGCGGTGAAGTAGACCTCACTCATCTGTGCTCCATGGTCAGCAAAAGCCGAACGTCGCAGCGCCGGGCACCGTCGCAAGTCAGCCGTGCATCGACTGCTGAATCTGCTGCTCCGTCGCCGAATAGGTGCTGGCCGCCTGGGCGAGCAGCTTGGAGATGCCTTCCAGCGCCTGGCGGAGATTAGCCGCCGACACGTTCCACTCCTGGTAAAGGTTCTCGAAGGACGAGGAAGCCGCTCCCTGCCAGTCACTGGAGACCAGTTCCTGCACCAGGCTGTGCATGGTGTTGAGCTGAGTGTCGATCTCCTGCGAGCCGCTGTTCAGCTGCGACGACGCATTTGCCAGGTCTTCCGACGTGACCTTGATCAATGCCATCAGATGCTCCTTTTATCCGTTTTCCATGCCACCGGGGCGGCTCTGCTCAATGAATGTTCGAGTTCGAGGTCGCGGGATGCGCGGGCGCTTACCGGCGACCGGGTAGCGAGACCGGGCCGGGCAGCGGATATTCCTCACCGCTAGCTGGCGCCGGCCACGGTCAGCTCGGGTAAGACGTCAGCTCAGGTAGAGCCGAGTATCTCGAGCAACAGCGGGCGTACCGCGGCCGGACCGCGCCTGGCCGGGCGAGGTCGGGCGAATGACAGGATGGGCCGGACGTCGTTGCGCCGCTGGCCGATGCCGCCTTGAACAGGCCATCGTGGTTCCCCCCACGAACTCTTCGATTATCCCGGTTTCATGCCGCCCGCCTGTACCGGCCAGACCCCGGTGCGGCGTGCTCACCGTCAAGGTGGTCCCGATTTCGCCGGTCAGTCATCCGCGCGCTCATCGCGACCCACCCATTAGTAGTCCCGATTTTAGGGCACGTTTCCGGCCGTATGTTGAAAAATAAAGAAATGCCAGGCAGACGCCGCCCGGTACGCTGCGCGGATCGCCGGGTTCGGGTCGTACGTCATGCCGGAGCGGAAGTGACGGGCGGTCACGAACTCGGCGGACGGCAGGAACGACGTTCCGTTCTGCCCGCATAGCCGGAACCGCTGGCCGCGCTCACGCGTCCAAGGGCCGCAAAAAGGAGCTGCCCATGCGCGATAGATGGATCGCGGTGCTGGCGTTGACCGCGATGCTGGCGGGCTGCGGGACCGCCGCGTCGTCCCGGCCCGCGGCGCCTTCCCGGCCCGCGGCCATGAAGACCGGGGCCATGAAGACCGGCTCGGAAGAGGCGGAACTCAGCACCGTCGCCATGGCCGTGGCGGACGGCACCCTGATCCGCGCCGACGCCATCGTGAGCTGGTTCCCGCCGCGCAGCGCCGCCGAGTACCTGACCGCGGCCGGCTTCCGGTCGGTGACCGTCACCGCCACCGAGACCATCCTCCGGCCGCGCACGGTGACCCGCACGTTCACCTCGGCCGCGGTCATCGGCCCGCTGACCGCCCTGCTCAACCGCCTGCCCGCGGCCCCGGACCAGGACGTGGCCGCGATGAAATGCGTGGTCGCCCCGACCACTTACCGGCTGGTCTTCACCCCCGGCGTGGTCGTCGAGGCGGACGGCTGCGGGGACAGCGACGCGATCACGGTCAACGGCCGGCCCCAGCCGAGGCTATGGGACCAGGGCGCGGTGATGGCGGCGGCCAGGCAGCTCCTCGATCTCCTTCACCTCACCCCGTAGCTCAGGCTCACGCCCTGGTGGCCTTCGTCATGGCCGCCACGCCTGAGGTACTAGCCTCATGCAATGCCTGCCGAATCATCTTCCGCACCGGTCCCGTCCGCCGCGCCCCTCATCCCGGAAACCCCGGAAACCCCAGGAACCCGGAACTCCCGGAACCCCCGGAGCCCCGCCCAGCGGCCGGCACTGATCGGCCTGGGACTGGACGCCCGGCTCGGCCTGCCGTTCGACCAGCTGCGCGCGGCCGCGCGGGAAGCCGGGGCGCTCGGCTTCGACAGCCTGTGGACGCCGGCCGGGGGCGTGCCCGACTCGTTCCACGTCTGCGCGGCGTGGTCGCTGGACACCTCGCTGCGCACGGGTATCTCCGTGGTCCCGGCGGCACGGATGTGGACCCCGCCGGGACTGGCCGCGCAGGCGGCCACGCTGGCGCAGCTGTCGGCCGGCCGGTTCGTCCTCGGCGTGGGCACGGGCGGCTACGGGTCCGGCTTCTGGGCCTCGGTCGGCCTGCCGAACCGCCCGATCGCGGTGATGCGCGCGTACGTCACCCAGCTCCGCGCGCTCCTAGCCGGGCAGACCGTCACGGCCCGCCGCGCCGCCACGGCCGGGCCGGCCGACATCGGCGGGGGCACGCCTGGCTGGCCCCGTTCGGCGTCGCTCGGGGTGACGGACCTGCCGGCGGCGCCGGTGTACCTGGCCGCGCTCGGCCCCCAGATGCTCAGGCTCGCGGGCGAGACCGCCGACGGCGTGCTGCTCAACTGGGCCACGCCCGAGCACATCGCCGTCAGCCGGGCGCGCGTCGGGGAAGGTGAGGCCCGGGCCGGCCGCGACCGTGGCACCGTGCCGCTCACCATGTACATCCGGGTCTGCGTCGACGACGACGTGGCCGCGGCGCGGCAGGCCCTCGGCCAGCAGGTGCTCGGCTACGCGCTGGGCCAGCCCGGCATCCCCGCCGAGGCCGGCTACCGTGGCCTGTTCGCCCAGATGGGGTTCGACGAGGTGCTCCGCGACCTGGAAGCCCGCCGTGGCCGGGGCACGGCCATGACCGAGCTGGTGGACACCGTCCCGGACCAGCTACTGCACGCGGTGGGTTACTACGGCCCGGCCGCGGCCGCCCCGGCCGCCTTCGCCCGGCTCAGCACCGGGCTTGACGAGGCCATCGTCCGGATCGTCACGGCCCGCCCGGGCCCGGAACCGGTGATCGCGGCCATGTCCGCCCTGACCCCCGCCCTCATCCGGGCCGCCTGACCGGCCGCGCCCATAACCGCAGACAAAGCACAATCTTTCCTCCGAACGGACTTTGGTGCTCGCCCAAGTCCCCGTTCATCGCGGTCCGGCCTTCGCGCCCCGGGTTCGCCGGGATGGTCGCGGCGGCCCGGCGGCCCTATCCTCAAAGCATGCGGATCGCGGTGCTCGGGGCCGGCTCGTGGGGGACCACGGTGGCGTCCTTGCTGGCCGGGCGGCACGATTGCGTCATCTGGGCCCGGGATCCCGAACTGGCCAGGGAAATCTACGAACGCGACGCCAACTCGCGCTACCTGCCCGGCTTCACGCTGCCACCCGCGCTGAGCGCCACCGCGGACCTGGAGAAGGCCGTCCACGACACCGACCTGCTCGTGGTGGGCGTGCCGACGCACGGATTCCGGGCCATCCTGGCCGACGCCCGCCCCTACCTGCGGCCGTGGATCCCCGTCGTCAGCCTGGCCAAGGGTTTCGAGCGCGGTTCGCTGCTGCGCATGACGCAGCTCATCGCCGAGGAACTGCCCGGCCACCCCGCCGCCGCGCTGACCGGCCCCAACCTGGCCAAGGAGATCATGGCCGGGCAGGCCGCGGCCAGCGTGATCGCGACCGAGGACCTGGCCGTGGCCCAGGCGCTGCAGGCCGTCCTGCGGCGCGGCCTGTTCCGCATCTACACCAACGACGACGTGATCGGCTGCGAGCTCGGCGGGGCGCTGAAGAACGTGGTGGCGATCGCCACCGGCATCGCCCAGGGGCTGGGCGTGGGGGACAACACCCGGGCGGCGGTGGTCTGCCGTGGCCTGGCCGAGGTGACCAGGCTCGGTGTGGCCATGGGCGGTACGGCCGCGACGTTCTCCGGCCTGGCCGGGATGGGTGACCTCATGGCCACCTGCATGAGCCCGCTGAGCCGTAACCGGACGCTCGGCGAGCAGCTCGGCGCAGGCCGGGCGCTGACGGAGGTGCTCGGCGCCACCAGGACCGTGGCCGAGGGCGTCGGCACCGCCTTCACCGTGCACGAGCTGGCCGAGCGCTACGGGGTCGAGATGCCTGTCTGCTCCGAGGTGTACCGGGTGCTGGCCGGGGAGATCCCCGCGTCGGCGGCCTACCGCGGGCTGAGCAGGCAGAAGCAGGCCGGCCACGAGCGGGATCCCGGCTGATGGCGGGGGACCGGTGGCCTTTCGACCGATCCTGGGCCGATGAGTGGAAGCGGAACTGGGCCGACATTCTCAGCATGACTTCGGCCGCGAGCGCGTCGGTGGGCCTGCCCAGGTCGCTGCCGAAGTCGCTGCCCAGGGACCCGTTCGCGGCGATCGTGGAGGCCGCCCGGGCCTGGCTCACCGGGAAGCAGCGGACGTTCAGGTTCTCCGGGCGCGACCTGACCCTGACGGTGGACGACATCTCCATCCAGGGGGTGGACCTGGCCCGGATGGTGGGCCAGTACGGATTGGTCGGCGTCACCGCGCGCGACGTCCGGTGGGGCGGTCTGGAGCTGGAGCGAATGGAGGTCCAGGCCAGGAACGTTCACCTGCGACCCGGCGTGCCGCCGACGCTGGTGGCCGCGCCGGTGCTGGTCGAGGGGTTCGTCTCGGCCGCGGCCGCGTCCCGGCGGCTGGCCGCCACCTCCGGGCTGCTCGAGCTGGTCCTGCTCGACGACGTCCCGCAGATCGGCCTGGTCGGGGCGCCGTGGGTACGCCTGGAGGTGCAGCCGGGGGCGGAGGGACGGTCCGTCCTGGCCCGGCCGCGCGCCCTGCGGGTCGGCGAGTGGCGGCTGCCGCTGCCGTCCCCGGCCTTCTCCCTGGCCGTTCCCGACCTGCCCGACGGCCTGCTGCTGACCTCCGTCGAGCCGGCCCCGGGCGGCTTCGTGGTGCGCGGCACCCTCGGTGAATGGCGGCGGTCGCTGTCCCGCGACGACGTCGAGCGCCTGCTGGCCGGGATGCGCGCGGACCAGGACCGCCTGGACCTCTGAACGCGGCCGCCTGCCGGCCCCGCCGGGCGATCCAATATCGTGCTGCCAGAGACGACAGCCGCTGAGACGACAGACGGACGAGCGACGACGGCAGGGGCAGGACATGAGCGCTGGGGAACGAACTCGCCGCGGGCCGCTGGCCGGGGTGCGCGTGCTCGAGCTCGCGGGCATCGGGCCCGGGCCGTTCTGCGCCATGATGCTCGCCGACCAAGGCGCGACGGTGCTGCGCATCGACCGGCCCGGGCCGGCCGGAGCCCAGCCGGAGCTGGCGCTGATGAACCGCGGCCGCCGGTCCGCCGTGCTCGACCTGAAGCACCCGCGCGCGGTCGACGCGCTGCTCCGGCTGGCCGATGGCGCCGACGTCCTGCTCGAGGGTTTCCGGCCCGGCGTGACCGAACGCATCGGGGTGGGCCCGGAGGCCTGCCTGGCCCGCAATCCGCGGCTGGTCTACGCCCGGATGACCGGGTGGGGGCAGCGGGGACCGCTGGCCCCGACGGTGGGACACGACATCGGCTATCTGGCCAGGACCGGGGCCCTGCACGCGCTGGGCCGGGCGGACGGCCCGCCGCAGTTCCCGGCGAACCTGCTCGGCGACTTCGGCGGGGGCGGGATGCTCTTGGCCTACGGCATCTGCGCGGCGCTGGTCGAGCGGGCCACCTCCGGGCAGGGCCAGGTCGTCGACACGGCCATCGTGGACGGGGTGGCGTCGCTGCTCGCGATGCCGTGGATGCTGATGGCCTCGGGCAGCTGGCGCGACGAGCGCGGGGTGAACCTGCTCGACGGCGGCGTGCCCTGGTACGACGTGTACGAGACGGCGGATGGCAAGTGGCTGGCCGTCGGCGCCCTGGAGCCCAGGTTCTACGCCGCGCTGCTGGCCGGGCTGGGCCTGACCGACGTGCCCGCCCGCGAGGACCCGGCGCACTGGCCGGAGCTCCGCGCGCGGTTCGCGGCCCGGTTCAAGGACCGGACCAGGGACGAGTGGGCGGCGGCCTTCGCCGGCAGCGAGGCGTGCGTGGAACCCGTGCTGTCGCTGCACGAGGCGGCCGCCGACCCGCACCTGACCGCGCGGGAAACCTACGTCGCCCCCGACGGCCTGACCCAGCCCGCCCCGTCACCCCGGTTTTCCCGCACCCCCGGGCAGCTGTCCGACCCGCCCCCCGCGCCCGGCCAGCACACCACCGAGGCGCTCACCGACTGGGGCCTGCCCGACGCGGCCGACCTGGTCGCCTGCGGCGCCGCCATCCAGGCCTGAACTATCCTGAAAGGCCCAGGGCAGTGTTCCTAGCCAGGCGAGCGAGGAATACGCCGAAGCCAAATCAGGCAAATCAGCCCCAGGCAAATCAGCTCCAGGAGCCGCCGACGCGCCAGCGAGTTCGGCAAAATGCTATTGTCGTCTTGGCTTACTTTAGTCTCTCTGTCATTCCCTACTGGGATTTCTGGGCTGCTGGCGGCACTCGTATCGCCGGGAAAGGCGGAGATGTAGCGGTTAACGCATGGTTCCTTGACTGGGTGTCTTATTCCCTAATCCATGCTCACAATCCTCTACTTACCGACTGGGGAAATTACCCATTCGGCGTCAACGGCGTAACCAATCTTAGCACGCCATTGCTGGGAATCATAGGAATGCCCGTGACGCTAACGTCCGGGGCATTCACAACTACTATGCTCTTTTTCACCATCGCATTCCCGCTCTCTTCGCTGTCCGCTTACATGCTGCTCCGCCGCTGGGTCCGATGGTGTCCAGCCGCGTTCACTGGGGGTCTCCTATACGGATTCTCGCCGTATCTTACCGCCCAAGGGCTCGGGCATCTGAATCTGGTGTTCGTGCCGCTGCCGCCGCTGATCTTCCTTATCCTGTGCCATATCACGTCACCTCAGCAGCGGAGGCCCCTGGCATGGGGTGCCGCGCTGGCGATGTTGTGTACCGCGCAATTCTTCATTTCCAGCGAAGTCCTTGCATCAACTGCCATCATCGGCGGTACCTGGCTCCTTGCCGCGGCCGCGGTCAATCCGGTCGCAGCCCGTGACCGGTGGAGATTCACAGCCTCCGCTGTCGGGAGTGCCTCGGTCATGATGATTATCCTGCTTTCCTATCCGCTCTGGCTTCTGGCCGCCGGGCCCGATCGGACATCAGGTCCGGTACAGGAAACGGGTCTGTACCGCGGCAACCTGCTGGCACCAGTTATTCCGGATTCGTCGATGCATTTCCGTTTTGCCGAATTCTTGCGGCTAGCGGACACGTTCTCAGGCAACACCAGCGAGAATGGGCTCTATCTCGGAATTCCCCTGCTCGTGGTCCTTGCCGCTGGTGTGATTGCCTGCCATCGGCGCCCGATCATGAAAGTGGTTGCCATCACCACCGCCGCAGCCTTCATACTGGCGCTCGGCTCGCGGCTTACGGTGGCGCGCTACGTATGGAAAGCCGTCCCCCTGCCCGAAGCCGCGCTGACCCGTATCCCGTTCCTGAACAATACGATCGCCGCGCGCTACTCCCTTTACGTCATGCTCGGAGCGGCGCTGATTCTCGCCCTTACCTTGGAGGCAGTGCGCGACCGCATCTACGACAGAGATCGACGGTCTGCGCTGGCCGCCGGCATCGTGTGCGGCGCCCTCGCGTGCCTCGCCCTGGTCCCGTTGATACCGGCCTGGCCCTACACGGCCCACGTCACGCAGGTACCGCGGTACTTCTCATCCAGCGCAGCCGAGGCGATACCTAACCACAGCGTCGCGGTCACCTACCCGTTCCCGACATCCGCGGACCCTATCCCGATGCTGTGGCAGGTCGCCGCTGACCTACGGTTCAAGTCACCGGGAGGCAGGTTCGTGATCCCGGCCCCCGGTTCGGCCGGCACGCCACCGTCGGATCGGCAGACCCTTATCGGACAGATTTTCATTGAGCTTTACTCAGGGCATCGGTCGACGCTGACACCGGCCCTGCGATCTGCCCTGCTGGCCGAGTTGAAATCATGGCACGTGCGAGCCGTCCTCGTGCAGACGGCTGGAGAGCGTCCAGCCCTGGTCATCCCCTTTTTCAAATGGCTCCTTGGCCGCCAGCCCGACGTCCGAGCCGGGGGAATCAGCGCATGGTACGGCCAGCCATGATCAGTTGTCGGACGGGTCCGGTCCGTTCACACGTGGCATGTAGCCTGTCGACGCCGCCGGCGTCGTCGGCTGGGCGGCCGCCTCGGCGCCAGGGCGCAGCGTTGCCTGCTGCCGCAGCAGCGCTGAGTGGACTTTGCAGGTAGCCAAGATCACCTGAGAGCTGGGGCTGGCCAGGAGACGTCCGACTGGCTGTGCACTACGCAGCAGGTCAATCCCTTGTCGGGTGTCCGGTCAAGCGGAGCGGAGGCTGAAGCCCACCGCTACCCGACCTGCCCGGCCCGATAACCTCGCGCGCCCCACCTGTCTCGTCCCGGCCAGGCTCTGCTGCGATCGTGGATCGTTACTACCCTTCTAGGGTAGGCAAGTATCCACGATAATTAGAATACCTGGACGAGATCCCCGGTTCGGCGCTTTTGTACGGCGGCAACCGCTTTTCGTGCGGGAGGTAGCGCGGAGCCTGCCGGCTTCGGCCGGGCCGGACCGCACAGCAGCGGTGCGCTGCTAGACACGTCCCCCATCTCTGAGCCGGCCGAACGACCTTGGATCACTGAAAGCCAACCGGGCTTTCCCGGACCGCGTCGCGGGTGTACCGCCGGATGGCCAGGTCCTCGATCCGGTCCAGCCGGTGCAGCAGGTCGCGCAGCTCGGCCAGGAAAACGGCCCGCTGCCGCGGGACATCGGCACCGGTCTCGAACAGGCCCCGGTTCCGCATCAGCTGGAGCGCCGTCCGGAATAGCAGCACGGAGACCGACTCCGAGCTGCGCAGCCGACGCTGGGCCACGTACTGCTGCCCGAGCCCGAGCGCCCGCCTGATCAATTCGGCGTCCGCGGCCGCGTCTCCTTCATGCGCCAGCACATCGTCATGCGCCAGCACATCGTCATGCGCCAGCACGTCGGCGACCAGCCAGTACGCCTCGACGAACGGCCGCACCAGCAGGTGCGACACCAGCGGCCGCATCCGCCCCAGGAGCTCGTCCGCCCCGGCCGGCCCGGCCGCCAGGTGTTCTTCCCAGGCCGGGTCGTGCCGCTCCATTTCCTCGCGCACCTGGCGCCGGTGCTCGTCGCGGTCCTTGAAGTAGAACTCGAACTTCAGCAGGTCGCGGAGCCAGCCGATCTCAGTCCAGAACGCCCCCACCGGATCCGCTCCGTCCGTATCAGCCCCCACCGGATCCGCCCCGTCAGAGGCGGCCCCGTCCGTATCAGCCCCGCCCGGACCCGCCCCGCCAGAGTCGGCACCGTCAGAGCAGGAGCGGAGCACGGCTAGCTCGCACAGCGCCGTGTCGAGCATGAAGTGGATCAGCGAGTTCCGGTAGAAGGTGGCGGCCAGCTGGTGGTCGGGCCCGATCAGCCAGACCGGCTCCCGGCCGTCGGCGGCGCATTCGACCAGCCCGCCCGCCACCAGCGCGTCCAGCGTCGCGCGCACCGGCTCGGCCGCGGCCAGCGCCGGGACACTCGCCGTGCTCGGGATGGCCCGGCTGGCCAGGTAGTCAAGCGCGTCGGCCAGCGCCAGCCTGATCTGGTCGAAGGTCAGCCCCGCGCCGTGCATGGCCAGCAGGATGGTGCTGATCAGCGCGGTCGCCGTGACCGGCATGCCCTGGTTGATCCGCCAGGCGACCTCGAACGCCACCTTCTGCAAGGCCCGCCGCCGGGCGTCGGAATCAAGCGCGGCCCCAGCACCCGGCGGCCCGAGGAAGTCGCTCAGCGGCACCGGTTCGCCGAAGCGCACGTAGATCTTGCCGTAGCGGTGGGCGCCCTGCGCCTTGATGAAGCCGTAGAGCCAGCCGAACCCTTCCGGCTTCTTCTGCGCACCGCGGGCGTACTCGGCGTACTCGGCGATCTCGTGCAGCTGGTCGAAGGTCACCGACACCGGCAGCAGCAGCAGATCGTCCACGCGCCCGGTCAGGTAGGCGTCGGCGGCGTAGGACAGCAGCCCGAGCCGCGGCGGAAGCATCTTGCCGGTGCGTGAGCGGGTGCCCTCGATCGACCAGGACAGGTTGAACCGCTTTTCCAGCACGTAGCCGACGTATTCGCGCAGGACGTACTTGTACAGCGGGTCGTCGGCGGTCGAACGCCGGATGAAGATCACCCCGGCCCGCCGCATGATCGCGCCCATCGGGCCGAACGCCATGTTGATCCCGGCGAACAGGTGCGCCGGAGGCAGCCCCTTCTCCTGCAGGGCCGCGGCCAGCACGAGCGTGTCCAGGTTGGAGCGGTGCGACCACAGCAGGATGCCCGGCTGGCGCTGCATGGCCGCGCGCAGCCGTTCGACCTGGGTGTCGTCGTAGTCGATCTGCGGGTCGAACCCCCGCTGGAAGATCAGCCGCCCGACCACCGGCATGACGTCGATGAAGCGCCAGGCTCCAGCCCGCGACGAGCTCGTCGAGGACCTGGCCCGCTAGGCGACGGCGCCCGTCCCGCCTGGGTCCGCACCTGGCCAGGCCGGCCAGGAACCGGC
>CAWEFK010000027.1:0-221473 GCA_963808315.1 uncultured Actinomycetes bacterium
ATGGATGAGTAGGCCCGGGGCGCGGTGCCGGGATTGCTCCCGGTCCGTTTCCCCGGACCTCTCGCCGAACCCGCCGTGCGTCTTTCGACGCAACGGGCTCTCCACGGTTCCTGCCGTCAGGTTGTTGCAGCAGTCCAGGGGCTAGGGATCGTGTTGCCGCGGTAGCGGTACCGGGTGACCGGGATCGCCGCTATCCGCCGCAACTCGGTCTGGCCCGCCGTGATCGGCAGCCACCGCCCGTCAGGGGTGGTGAGCTGCAGGCGGACGTCTTTCCACTTCCAGTGGTGCCGTGTCATCAGCATGCGGACTACCCGCCGCCAGGCGAGATTGTCCAGCATGCCGAAGACGTTCTTGGCGACCGCGTGCCGGAAGTAGTTAGCCCAGCCGTGCATGACCTGGTTGAGCCTGGTCAGCACGTAGCCCGGGTCAAGCTGTGATGTCCTGCGGGTCAGGGCACGGATCTTCGCCTTCAGGGACCGGAGCGGCCGGTCATCGATGAAGGTGTAGACGTACCACTTGGCTGTTCCCTGTTTTTGGCGCCACTGGATGCGGAACCCCAGGAAACTGAATCCCTCACTCATGTGCACCACGCGGGTCTTGGCTTCGGAGAACCGGAGCCCCAGCGCGGCTAGCACACCGGTGATCTGCTCGCGCAGCGCCTGCGCGTCCTGCCCGGTGCCGTCGGTCAGGACGGCGAAGTCGTCCGCATAGCGGACGATCCTCCAGTTGGGCAGTCCGTGGCGGCGGCGGCCCGCGCGCCTGCTGGCGGTCGACATCTGCCCGCCGGTCTTCCACGGCCTGGTCAGGTGCTCATCAAGCGCCGTCATGGCTGTCCTCTGCCAGATGATCTTGCCCGATCCGGCGCTCTGGGCAGGTCGTGGGCAATCTTCAATGGCAAGTGCGTTTGAGCCGGGGCTCGGGTTTCCGTTGAGAGGCGTCCGGGAGGTGGCGTTTGTCATTGAAGATTGCCCGGATCACGGTTTTACCGGGCGTGCGTAAGGCTGCTGATGGCCTCGGCGATCACCTCGGGGTGGCCGGCTGCCTGGAATAGCGCGTGGGGGTTCGCCTCGATGGCGTCGCGACGGTTTGCCTCGATGATCGTCTCGGTTCTTCGCCGCCATGCGCGCTGCGCGCCGTCCCGGAGTCGGCTCGGCTGCGGTGCCAGGCCGGCGATGGCTTGTTGTGTCTGGGTCTCGGCGAGGATCATCTGCTCGGGTGAGTACTGGCGCGCGGCGTGACGCGCCCGTTTCTCGGCCTTGAGGATGTCCGGGCACCGGCTGATGTCGAGCTGCGGCAGCCCGGCGGCCAGGCAGCCAGATTCCGTGCCGGAGGCAGATCCGGTGGTGCGCGGGCAGATGGACCGGGATCGGGCCTGGGATCCGGCGTGCCAGCGTGCAGCGCTGGCACGCGTCGGCGGCCCGGTAGGGCCGGTCCGCTGCGGCACCGAACGCGGGCAGCGCGCTGGTCAGTGCTTGCGCGGTCGCGCCGCTGACCGTGGCGAGGTGCGCGAGCGCGTCCCGGGTCCAAGGTGCCAGCTGCTCAGGTTGCCACCGGTCGTCGTGCCATCGGATCTTGACACGGAACCAGGCGGGCAGCACCTCAAGGAGGATCCCGGTCTGGAGATGGTTGACGGCGCTGAGCCGGCCAAGGAACGAGGCCAGCGTCTCCCCGGCGATCGGGGAGAGCGGAAACGGCAGCGGCGGCGCCGGGCGTGCGCCTTTGGCCGGGTTGACCGGGGCGTACCCGCTGAACCTGGCGATATGGCAGTCCGGGCAGGGGTGCGGCCGGATTGCGTGACGTTCCAGTGCCCGGTAGAACGACCTCCTGCTGCCGCGGAAGCCGAGAACGGCCACCTCGGCCAGCAGGGCGGCGGACCGCAGATGCGGGTCATCGGCCAGGCGCCGCCGGCAGTAGGCCGTGAATCCCTCGAACTCGTCGGCTCGCTGCGCTGGCTCCCCCGGGATCTTGCGCCCGTGCACGTAGTCGCTGACTGTGCCGGCACTGTGCCCGAAGGTCTTCGCGATCACCCGGATCGGCGTGCCTGCGGCATGCTCGGCCAGCAGCAGCTCGGCCCGCTCGCGCGGCAGCATGTTCGTCACGGTTTGCGGGGCTGCCTTTTGGCGACCGGTGTCTGCGCGGTCATGTCGACGGCGATCGTTTCGAGGCTTTTCCGGGTGATCTTCTCGGTCCCGTCGATGATCGCCTGGTTCGCGGCGTCCCGGACCAGCCAGAGCAGGCTGCCGATCACGCCCCGGGTCCGGCGGTGCAGGTAGTCGGCGAGCTTGACCAGTTCTCCGCCGCGGTGCCGGTAGAGCCGCAGGCTGCTGTCCAGCGCCGCGACGAGCGTGACCCATTCTTGGCCGGGCGGGAACGCGCTGGTCGGGATCAGGGTGAACCGTCCGGCAACCTGGTCGCCGCGGGGGCCGGCTAGCAGCGCTCCGCGGTCCAGCCCGATGCCCGCGTAAACGAAGGTGGCGGGCAGCCGTTCGGAGAAGTATTTCAGCGTGTCGGACGCCTCGGCGCCTGCGCGGGTGCCCATGTCCAGGTTGTGCAGCTCGTCGACGAGGATCAGCGCGACGCGGGCGTCCAGGCAGACCCCGCAGACCGGCTCGATTACATCGGTGATGTTCGCCCGCCGGGAGACGGGCAGGCCGAGGAACCGGGCGAGCTCCATCGCGATCATTTTCCCGGTGGCGGCCGGCGGCACCGTGATGTAGATGACCGGGATCTCGTCCCGGGCGCGGGGATACCGGCGCCGGTGCATCACCTCGGCGGTCTTCCCTAGCTGGGTGATTGCGGTAGTCTTCCCGGTCCGGGCGGCCCCGGACACCATCAGGCCGGACCGCCCGTAGAAGGCGGCGCGGTTCATCCGGATCAGGTCACCGCCGCGTTTCACGATCCGCTCGATCGCCGGTGTCTGGACCACCACTAGCCGCGAGTGATGTTCCAGGCGTTCCTCGTCGTGGGTGCCACGTTTGTCCTTGTCCAGTGCGAGCCACCCGGCCTGGGTGACCAGGTCCGGGATCGAGGGGAGCTCGGCGACGAAATGCCGCCATCCTGGCAGTGTGGTCAGCTGGACAGCCGGGTCGATCCGGCCCCGGGCTGGGGTCACCACCATTTCTCGGCTTCCCGGAACGGGTCGAAGATCGGCATCGGGACGATCCCTGTGCCCGTCCCGGCCTGGTCCCGGTCCTCGTCATCGGGTTCGTGCTGGTCTTCGGCTATGCCCGGCGGCCCGGGGTCAGCGAGGCTGCTGCGGACGGCCGCGGTCCGGGCGGCGACGCGACGGTCCCGCGTGCTCAGCCGGTCCGGGCCGCCAGGGCCGTGCCCGGCGCGGGTGAGCAGGTCCTCAACGGCGTCGGCGAGCTCAGCCTCACTCGCGCGCGGCATCTGCTTGCGGGCGTGGTCCCAGGCCAGTTCCCCGAACGGGGCCGCGACCCGGTGCAGCTGAGTCCAGAACACGGTGATCCAGCCGCCGTCCCAGTGATCGCGGACCCAGATCCGGGACACGTCATAGGGGTCGTAGTGGACCTCCCACTGGCCGTCGCGGGCGGCCACCCCGGAATGCTGCAACCGGAACCGGTTGAGCTCGGGGCCGTCATAAACCCGCCGGCTCAGCTTTATCCCGTAGGCGTTGATGACCCGCCAGCACGCGGGAAGCAGCTCGAACGTGGTCGTCGGCGGACAGCGCCAGCGGCAGGTACCCGGCGGTCTCCACCAGCGCGGCATATTTCTCGTTCGGGGTGAACTCGCGGCCCGGCAGCAGCGGATCCCGCAGGCCGTCATGCGGCCGGTTCTGCCAGCACGCGATGATCCACTGATCGAGGAGGTCCTGCAGCTCGGGCAACGGCCAGACCGCGGCGTCCTCAGCGCGCCGCCCGCGATATTCGGGGCTGCGGCCCGTATATCCGGCCACGTACTGGGCAAACAGCGAGGCTACCGAACCCAGGGTTCGCTCGATGTGCGGTTTATCGGTCCCGGTCGCCTTGCGGGCCGGCTGCACGTTGATGCCGAGGAACTCGCATGAGGCCATAAACGACGCCGACACGAACACCTTGCCGTGGTCGACCACGATTGTGGACGGGATGATAACCGGGCGGGCGGCGGCGTGCAGAAGACGCTCGTCGATACCCAGCAGCCGCCGGAACGGCAGCGCCGATTCCGCCATCGCCATGGCCTGCGGCCAGCCCGGCCGCATGGGCTCCGGGGTGACCGTCCGCGCGAGCAGCACGCTTGCGTCGGGGGCCTTGGTGGTCGGCCGCAGCACCGCGGCGGTCACCGTCCGCGTCGCGACGTCGACCAGCGCGGTGAGCTCGACCCGTCCGACCACGCCGTCGCCCAAGCGGACCAGCACATCCAGCGGCGTTGAGTCGATCTCCATGAGCTCTCCGGGCGCGTTCGCCTCCCGGCGGCCGAACGGCCCGTCCGGGCGGGCTGCAAGCGAGCGGCGGGTCCTGGCCGATCCGGTCGCGTGCTTGCCCGCCTGCAGCCGGCCAAACAGGCGGTAGAGAGTCCGTTCAGACGGCATCCCAGGCAGGGCCCGCTCACCCGATGCCGCCAGGATCTGCCGGGTCCGCCGGAGCACGAATGCCGCGGTCCGCGTCGAATCCTCGGCCGTCTCGGTGATCGCCTGCCGCATCGCGTCGGCCACCGCGGGATCGGCCCGCCCATGCGGGGGAAGACGCTTGCCGACGCGGTGGTCGACCATGCCGAGCAGCCCGCGTTGCTGATAACGGCGCCGCCGCTGCTTGACGGCGCTGGCGGTCACCGGGAACCCGGCCGCGGTCAGCTCGCCGGCCTTGGCCTGCTCCCGGCGGGTCAGCGAGACCGCCGACGGATCATATTCCGGCCGCGGAAGGGTACCCGGCTCAGCGTCCGGCGGGACCCCGCGCAGCACCTCGACGATATGCCGCTGCCACCACAACGCCCGCGCGACCGTCTCCTCGGGCAGGTCGTTCAGCAGCGCCGCTTCGGGAACCGGAACCCGCGGCCGGGTGTCCAGCAGCGCGAACCCGCCCGCGGACACCAACTCCGCCATGGCGATGCCGACAATCTGCCCGTCACGGTCAGCCAGGCCGATCATCGTGCCCGAGACCGAGATCACCGTGCGGGCGCGGCCGGCGAACTCGACCCGGTCGCCGATGCCGAGCTCACCCGGTCGCCGCACCGCCCTCACCGGGAACCGCCCGAGCCAGGGCCGACCAGGCTGCCGCCGGTCAGCCGGGCCGCCAGGTCCGCCGTGAGGATATGCCGCCACAGCAGGTGGAACAGCACAGGGAGAACCGCGATCGGATCGCCGGCCTCGGCCGCGCCGGGAATCAGCGGAACCGGCCCGGTGAAGACGTCGATCAATCTTGCGGCCACATCTCCGGCACCGAAACGCGGATGCCGGTAACGGGACAGCCAGGTCACGTTCGCGGTCAGCACCGGATCAAGGGCGCCCAGCCGGCGGAAACGCCAGCCGGCCAGCTGGCACGCAGCCTCGGTCGCTGCGAACGCCTCCGCGTCCCGCGGCTCGATACGGTCGTCCGGCCGCACGTCGATAACCACCGCCGTATCGTCGGCCCTGCGGGCGAACAGATCCGGCGCATGCCGCCGCCGCTTACCCCGGGCATCAGTCCACGACAGCCAGAACGGCTGCGCCGCGATCGCGACGGTCTCCGGATCGAAATCGAGCAGCATGACATGGTCCCGCTCCAGCCAGGACTCATAACCCACGTGAGCACCGGTCGTCGACGACCACCAGAACCCCGGCAGATGCCGCTGACCCCTCGACCAACGGAACCGGCGCACCGCCATCCCGTCCTCGAACCGGACCTCCGCGCACGCAGCCAGCGGCGCCCGCCGCTCCGCACCGCCACCGTCAATGAACGCCAGCTCGAATCCGGAACCAACGGGCTCCAACCGCCCGGCCGCTCCCGCCAAAACGGACACCACATAAGAGATGATCCCGAACCGGGCAGACTACGGTGGCAAGACACGCCGGACGAGCACGATTCAATGTCAATGGGCAAGATCATTTGTCAAAGGACAATGGCTATGTTGAAGATCAGCGGGGACAAGATGCCGCCCTGTGGCGTGCCGGTGAAGGTGTCGCGGTGCCCGCCAGACTCGGTGAGCACCCCGGCCTTGAGGAACGCCTTCACCAGCCCCAGGACGCGCTTGTCCTTCACCCTGGCCCGCACCCGGTCCATCAGGGCGGAGTGGGACAGGTTGTCGAACGCCGCCTCGATATCTGCATCCAGCACCCAGCGGTAACCCCGGGAGCCGTAGTAGTGGATCTCGGCGATCGCGTCCTGGGCACGCCGCTTTGGCCGGAACCCGTATGAGCACGGCTCGAAGTCCGCCTCGAAGATGGGTTCCAGCACCAGCTTCAGCGCGGCCTGCACGACCCGGTCCGCGATGCTGGGGATGCCCAGCTTGCGGAGCTTCCCGGACCCTCCTGGCTTGGGGATCTTGCGTTCCCGCACCGGAAGGGGCCGGAACGAGCCGTCCTTGACGGTGGCCCGCAGGTCGTCCAGGAACCCGGGCACGCCCACGATCTCCTCGACATAAGCGGCGGTCACGCCGTCCACGCCGGGAGTGTTCGCGCCCTGGTTGCCCGCGACCCGGGCGAACGCCACGATCAGCGTCGCCGGGTCATGCACGAGGTTGAACAGGTCATCAAACCGGCGGCCAGGATCAGCCGCCGCCCAACGGTGAAGCTTGGCCTGCATCCCCGCTACCCGCGACCACGGCCCAGCCGGGACGTCATCACGAGCGCTGCCGTTCGGCGGCGCGTCTTGCGGCATTACAGTTCCTCCCTATCTCGGATACCGCTGCCGCCCTTCGCCATGTGACCGGCTCTCCCGGTCCCGGACTACTACGGCGGCTCCGTCCCACCCGGCCCGTTCAGCGGTCGGTGCGCCTATCCCGGCCAGCTGGGCTGGATGCCCGCTGCCGGGAACCAGCCCGGGTGGTTCCCGCGTTCACTGTGATTCGCTCGGCGGAGGAGGAGCCCGGCTCTGTCCCAGCGGCCCCGCCATGCCTGCGCCGCAGGCATTCAGCATGGCCTCCCAGGTCGGCAGCCATGCCTCCCCGGGGTTCCCGCCGTTCACGGAAGACAGCAGGACGCGCCGCGCCCGGCCCGTATCCGCCAGATTTGAGCCGGTCTCACGATTTAAGGACGTAATAACGCCGGTTCCTCGCGTACTCCTTTCCGCCACGCTCGCCGGACCCGCCCCATCTGGCAGTACTAGAGACGTCCCGGCTTTGTCAGGGCTGCTCCCGCCCTCCCCGGCACCACCCGGATCAGGCTGCCCTCAGCTTCACCAGCCTGCTGCGGCAGGCCAGCGGCGAAGGTCTTTCACCTCCACTCGAATCAACAGCGCCTCGCGGCGCACTCCGTGGCCATGAGAAAGTCCCCGTATATGGCCAAGTCGAGGTCCTCGCTGGTGGCCAGTTAAAAGTCCCCATCCCTCGTTCGTCGTGTCTGCCTGGTTTGCCAGGCCTGGGCGGCGACGGTGGCGGTGTCAGCCAGTCACCATCACCGCCCAGGGAGCTTCTATTGAAGTCTGCGAGGGAACGGGTGGACGTCATTTCGGCCTACCGTGAGGCAGGTACTTACCGGGGGGCGGCCGCGATCTGCGGCACGACCCCGAAGACCGTCAGGCGGGTGATCGCCCGGCATGAGGCCGGCGGCGGCGCGCCGGTGCGGGCGCCGCGGGAGCATAATTACGACGCCGTGGCGGCGCTGGTCGCCGAGCGGGTGGCCAGGACGTCGGCCCGGATCTCGGCGAAGCGGCTGCTGCCGGCGGCGCGGGCGGCGGGGTATGCGGGGTCGCCGCGGAATTTCCGGCGACTGGTCGCGGCGGCCAAGGCCGGATGGCGGGAGGATCATCACCGCGGGCGGCGTCCGGCGGTGTGGTCGCCGGGTGAGTACCTGGTGATCGACTGGGGCAGTGAGGGCGGGCTGCATGTCTTCTGCGCGGTGCTAGCCTGGTGCCGGTTCCGGTTCGTGCGGTTCGCCGCGGATGAGCGGACGGCCACGACGCTGGCGATGCTGGCGGAGTGCTTCGAGGTGCTGGGCGGGGTGCCGGGCAAGGTGCTGGCCGACCGGATGGGCTGCCTGAAGGGCGGCGTGGTCGCGAACGTGGTGGTGCCTGCGCCGGAGTACCTGCGGTTCGCGGCGCACTACGGTTTCCGCGCTGATTTCTGCGAGGCGAATGACCCGCAGAGCAAGGGGATCGTGGAGAATCTCGTCGGGTATGCCAAGAGCGACCTGATGGTGCCGCAGGCGCCGTTCGGGGATCTTGCCGCCGCCAATGAGCAGGCCGCCGGGTGGTGCGCCGAGGTTAACGGCGTGATCCACAGCGAGATCTGCGCGGTGCCTGCGGAGCGGCTGGTGATCGAGCGGGAGCTGCTCGCGCCGCTGCCGTCGCTGCGGGCCAGCATCGGGCGGCAGGTGACGCGCAAGGTCGACCGGCTGTCCTGCGTCCGGTTCGCCTCGGCCCGCTACTCGGTGCCGGTCCGGCTGATCGGCGAGACTGTCAAGCTGCGCACCGATGACGGGCGGCTGCTGGTCATCATGACCGGCACCGGGCAGGTCGTCGCCGAGCACGTCCTGGTCGCCCCGGGCGAGGCATCAGTCCGCGATGAGCACTACGGCGGCCCCCGGCCCGCGCCGCGGCGGGCAGTGCGTCCGAAAACCGCGGCGGAGAAGGCGTTCTGCGCGCTCGGGCCGACTGCGGAGGCGTTCATAACCGGCGCCGCCGCGGCCGGGCACACCCGGCTGGGACCCGAGCTCGCCGAGCTGAACACGCTGCGCGCCGCCCACGGCGACGACGCGTTCGCCGCGGCGCTGGACCGGGCGGTCGCGTTCAGCCGGTGGCGCGCCGCCGACGTGCGCTCCATCCTGGCGGCCGGGCCCGGGACAGCTGATCCCCGGCCCGCCGGGGACGCGCTGGTCCTGGCGCTGCCCGTCGTCCCGGTCCGCCCGCTGTCGGATTACGCCGTCGGCGGCCTGTCATGACCGCGGCCCCGCCGCCGCTGGCCCCCGACCTGACCGAGGGGCTGCGGCGGCTGAAACTGGCCGCGATGCGGCGGCTCGCCCCCGAGCTCCTGCTCACCGCGAAAACGCAGCGGTGGGCACCGGAGGAACTGCTGCGCACCCTGGTCGAGGCCGAGATCAGCGCCCGCGATGCCTCCAACGCCCGGACCAGGCTCAAAGCCGCCGCGTTCCCGGTGACCAAGACCCTGGACGAGTTCGACCTGGGCGTGTCCTCGGTCCCCCAGGCCACCTTCGCCTACCTGGCCTCGCTGGAATGGATCACCGCCGCGGAGAACCTGTGCCTGGTCGGCCCGGCCGGCACCGGCAAGAGCCACCTGCTGGTCGCGCTCGGCGTCGCCGCCGTGCAGGCCGGATACAAGGTCCGCTATCTCGCCGCCGCCGAGCTCGCCGAGACCCTCTACCGCGGCCTGGCCGACAACTCCGTCGGCAAGGTCATTGACACCCTGCTCCGCAACGACCTCATCCTGATCGACGAGGTCGGGTTCGCCCCGCTGGATGACACCGGCGCGCAGCTGCTGTTCCGCGTGGTCGCGGCTGCCTACGAACGCCGTGCCCTGGGCATCGCCAGCCACTGGCCCTTCGAGTCCTGGGGCCGGTTCCTGCCCGAGCACACCACCGCCGTCAGCCTGCTGGACCGGCTGCTGCACCACGCGAACGTCGTGGTAACGGCCGGCGATTCCTACCGCATGCGCGAAGCCCGGGCCAAAGGAGGAACCATCCTGAACAAGACCTGATCAACCCGAGGGGTGGGGACTTTTATCTGGCCACCAGCGGGGACCGCAACTTGGCCGTTGACACAGGACGATGCTTGTGAGCTGCGGAGGATCGGGGATTTGAACCCCGGATGGTGTTACCACCAAACCGCATTAGCAGTGCTCCTCTCCGCGTGCCGGGCTCATCCGGGCATGTTCGCGATTGCGCCGGAACGCAGGTCACAAAGGCCTTCACGGGCCGCGCCGTGCCGGGATTGACCGGGACTGCGCGGCCCTTTTGTGCGTGCCTCGTGCGTGCTCAGTGCGTGCGTGCCGACCGCCCGGTTCGCGTTCGCCAAGCCGGGCGCTCGCCAGCGACGAACGGCGAGCCAGGCCTGAGCCCACAACGGCCCCGGCTGCGGCGATGGAGGCCGCCGTTCGAAGAGCCTGGACCCAACCCTCTCCAACCGGATGGAGGTCTGCCATGGCCATAACCAACCCCGGGGCCAACACCCCGACCGGCCACGCTTTGAAGCCGTCCGCATGCGAGCCATTCGTCCGGCCTGGCCAAGTCGCCCCGGACCGGCCCGCACCCGACGCATGCATGCGGTGTGGCCGACCCCAGAGCGATCACCACGCGGGACCGTTCGAGACCGAACGGCAGGCGCTCGACACGCCCGCCGTCCGCGCCGTCTACACCACGTTCGAGGCTGCTCCTGGGCTGGGCCGCATGCAGCCGCCGAACCTGGCGATGCTGCGCGCCGCCTGCGAGCGGGCCGGCGTCGAACTCGGCGCGTACGACTTGCGGATCTTGGCGTGGCTGTCCGGATGGGAACCGCAGGTATGCGCGGTCGTCGCCGGATTGATCACGCGCGCCAGGAGTCACGGAGAGGCGGTACGCCCGTGAAAGGCATCGAGACGTGGAGTGTCCGAGGCATCCCGCGCCGCGGCCGGCCGACTCTGTGCTGGAGGAGGGGTTTCGCGTGACCGATGGCTCCATCCGGTTCCTGGCTGGTCTGTCGCTGGCCGCACTGGCCGTGATCACCGGGATTGTCAGCTACCTGCACGCGCTGACCGTCGTCCACTTGACGGGCAGCGCGGGCGTGGTGGCGTACCTCATCCCGTTCGTGGCTGACCTGATGATCGTCACGGCGTCGCTGGCGATACTCGACGCGATCCGCCACCGCGCGCGCAAACCACCACTCGCCATGGTGTCGCTCGTAACCGGCATCGGTTCCACGCTGGGCATGAATATCGTGGCCGGACTGCACATCAGCGCAGGCGGAGCCCTGGTCGCCGCACTGCCTCCAGTGGCATTCGTGCTCTCCCTGGAAACCCTGATGGGCATCGTCCGGCTGGCACGCGGAGGCGACGGTGCGAGCCACGACGTGACCACAGATGGCCAGTGTCCGCACAACGTGGCTATGTCGGCCGATGACGCCATCGTGGCGGCCTACCTGCACGCACGTGACTGCCTCGGCGAACCCATGTCCCAGCGCCAGCTATCAGCCACCTTCGGCGTGCCCCGGCCGAGAGTGGCCACCCTGGTCGGCGCCCTCAACGGGACACGGCCAGTAGACCCCGGAGACAACGCCCAGGAACAAGCACCGTAAAGCCGACAGCGGCCGGAGACCCGCTCAACCAGTGGCCATGGCCACCAGGTCCGGCCTGTCCCGGCGCAAGATCCACCAGTTCGTCCCGAGACCACGGTGGCCGACAACGGCCACCTCAGCGAAGGTGAGGAAGCATGAACACAGACCTGCCTGGACCGGATGCGGCCAGCGGCGGGCAGGGTCCGCCGCTGAACTACTACGGCGAACTGGTGCGGCGACAGTGCGAAGGCTGCCTCCCGAAGGTCTACCAGCAGATCCGCGATCCCGGCGCGTTCTTCGCCGTTCTGGGCGAGGTGATCGCTAAAAGAATCGACGAACACATCGACGACCTGGCCGGCGACGACCCGCCAGGCGAAGGCTACCTCGTCAAAGTCGCTCGGATCACTGCCGCGCGGGACCCGCGCGCAGGAACGGGTGCTCGGCGAGTACCCGCTTCTCCCGCCGGACGAGGACCGGCCGGCGGTCGTAGATCGCGGCCCCCGTCATGGACGCAGGTCGATGCCGAGCAGCGAGAACGGCTCGGCGATCCGCCCGGCGAGGAGGCCCGGCCATGACCGCGCGCGAACAGCCCGCTGTTCTGGACCGGGCTGCTGCCAGGCCTGGCGGCTTTCTAGGTCCTGCCTACCACGATCGCCGTGATCAGGCACGTTGAGGACATGTCATGGCGCGGGAGGGAGGAACCTGCTCGGCTGCCCGTGCCAGGAGATCACCAAGGAGTCTCGGGCGCGGGTCGCGGCGACGAACAGCAGTGACCGCGCTCGCAGGAGCTCTCGCTGATACCGCATGGGGTCGCTATCTCGCAACGCCTCGACACGCGCGCCTGGGATCGCGGAGTCCGCGATGCCGACGAGGATCATCCGCTGGTACTCAAGCCCCTTGAGCCCATGCAGGGTCCCGACGTGGACTGCGTCGTGACCACCGGCGGATCCGATGGCGGCTGCCCGCACTCCTGCAGAGTTCAGGTAGTCCTCGACCTCGGTGCGCTGTCGGCGCTCGGGCACGGCGACCGCGACCGACACGTCGCCGCCCCATTCCTTCAGGTGGCAGAGCATCCCATCCAGCTCGGACGGCCAGCTGGAGTACGCGCGCAGTTCGGGGCGGGGTCCCCGCAGCACCGACCGGTAGCCGTCAAGCGTGTCAGTTCCGCCGTCGAGGTCGTCCCACTGGGCGGTTCCGAGGAGCCGCTCCGCGACGGCGAGGATCTCGCGTGTGCTGCGGTAGGTAAGCGTCAGCCTGGTGGAGCGGCCGCGGATTTCGATCCCGAGGCTGCTCAGTGAGACGTAGTTGTCGTAGACCCGCTGATGGGTGTCCGCGGCGATGAACAGGTCGTTTGGCCCCGGAGCGACCATTGCGCGCAGCATCTTCCAGTGCGCCGCGGACAGATCCTGCGCTTCGTCAATCACGGCGTGGCTGTACCGGGGAGCCCGCGAGGCCTCAGTGCGCGCCGCCTGGGCGGCGACCCGCCGGAACGTCCAGAGGTTCCGTTCCTCCAGGCGCTTGGTGTACTGCTCGACAAGCTTCCAGATCTCCGCGCGTTGCGCGCGGTTGAGCTGCCGCCCGCGCCCGGCACGGCGGGCCCGGAAGTACTCTTCCCGGGTTTCGATCGCGTGCCCGAGCACCACCTGTGACCACTCATCGTTCAGGAACTCGGCGTCCCACCGGGTTTCGCCGAGTTCGAGCAGGAGTTCCTGCCACAGGTCCACGGCCTTGTCGTCACCCATAGCGTGCGGTCGCGTCCCGTGCCGTGCCTCCGCGACGACTTGCGCGGCGAGCCGGTCGATGTTGACGACCTCGACGCGCTCCAGGAGTTCCGGCCCGTCGAGCAGCACCAGCCGGTGCTCCAGGTCAGTGGCCAGGTTCTTGGTGAACGTGGTGAGCAGGATCGGCTTACCGGGACCTGGCGGCAGCCGGGACGCGAGCCACTTCACCCGGTGCAGGGCGACGATCGTCTTGCCGGTGCCTGGACCACCGCTGACCCTGGCCGGGCCGTTGTAGGATCGCGAGACGACGGCACGCTGGACCGGGTGCAGGAACACCTGCCAGCGGGCGAAGTCGTCCGCGAGCACAACACGCAGCGCGTCGTCGTCGCTGGAGACGACGGTGGCTGGCCGGTCCGCCGCCGCCGAGAAGTCGGCGGTATCGACAGGACCCTGCGCCTGGACGGGCATGGTGACCTGTTCCAGCACCTGCGCGGGGCTGAAGCCATCGTGCAGGGCGAACAACACGTCGGCGGTGAGCTGCGGCGCGCACTCAGCGAACTCCAGCAGTTGCTCGTCGGTGGTGATCGAGCGGATCACCGGCAGCAGCGGCCTCGCGACCCCGAGTTCCAGGAGCTCGTCGTCCGGGTAGACCCCGAACAAGGCGGGAGGACCGGCCAGCTCGGGCACAGCGCGGACGCTCTCCACGATGGATGGCAGGTCGACGAACTCGATGCCGCCCGAGACCTGGTTGATCTGGTAGGCGTACCGGTCGAGGTTCTCGTAGACCTCGCCTCGTGGCTTGACCCCGACGATCAAGTACTCCTCGTCCCGCACGTGCAGCAGTAGGGCGCGGTAGTCATCGTTGACCCGCGCCGAGTACAGCCGGGAGTCGCCCTTGAGCTGTTTGAGCCGGGCCCCGTGCGCGAACGGATCCTGCCGGAACTTCGACATGAACTCCCAGACCGCGCCTTTGACCGGACGGTCCAGCCTCGCGATGTCCTTGTCGGCCTTGTCCAGCAGTCGCAACCGTACGCTCATCCGCAAACCTCCAGAACCCGCCTGGCCAGTTCCTCTACCGGCCACTCCGCCGCACGCCGCGCGTCCCACCCGGCCGCTGCGAACGCCGCCGCGCATTCCGCGGTCTCTGGCCCGTCAGCGAGAACGGCGACCTTCGGCGGATTCCAGCCGAGTTCAGCCTGCCACCCCTGGTCGTCCACCTCGAAACCGATGCAATCCTGAGCGGGCGGGGGAACCCCACGGTCGCGCAGGGCGTGCGCGAGCGGCGCGACTTCCTGAGCCAGAAGGTCGATCGGCCAGGACACATCGACACTGACAGGGGGCCGTGTCGCGTCGGGAGCCAGCTCGGCGGCCCACGGGGTCTCCTCGACGACGCTGCGGCGGTGCCGGCTGTAGTGGGTACGCAGCCCGCTTGAGCCCGCCACCTTGAGCGCGTACGCCAGCGCGTGCGGATCGCCGGCCTGCAGGTTGGTGTAGGCGATCTGGTCCCCGTCGCCCGCGCCGTAGTCGAGGAACTGGAGCAGGTTCCCCCAGTACAGCCAGGCCCGCCAGCGGCGCCGGTGCGCGTCCTCGTCGGTCTCGATGACCGGCAGCCGGTCATCGATGACCGCGAGCGCGGTCCACCCGCCAGCCGGCTTCACCCGCTGATCGACGATCACAGTGACCGGCAGCCCGCTGTCGTCCGCGACGCGGATCATGGAGACCCGGCCAGTAGGCTCTCGGGACAGCGGGCGACCCAGCAGCGCGGCCACGAGTCGTTTTGTCATATTGGCATCATCCAGGCCGGTGAGCTCGGCGCCGGGTTGGCGAAGGAGCCCGGCCGCCGCTGCCGTGGCTCGTCCCGCCCAGCGGCCCGGGTCCGGGGCGGCGAGGAACGCCTTCAGCGTCTGGAGCGGGTCGCACCAGATCATGCCCGGCAGTTCCGCAGGGTCGCCGCCGAGCCTGCCGTAGACGGTGCGCGCCTGCTGCTGCGCGTTGCCCTGGTACGGCGGCCAGGGCACGTCCTCGCCGCCGGTTACGCTCGCCCAGTCGAGCTGGAACACGAACGTCCCGTCGGCCCGCAACTGCGCCCGTGTGTCGGCGTCCTCGGCGAGGCGGTTGACGTCCGGCGCTGCGTGCCACCGGTATCCGTCCAGGTAGACGGCGACCTTCATCCCGCTCGCATCGGCCCGGGTGAACTCCGCGTCGGGCCTGGTGCCCTTGATCGTGTTCTGCAGGGTGACCTGCCAGTGCACGACGTCGCTACCCGCCGCGCCAATGCGGAGGTCGGCGGTGTACCGTCCGTCACCGGCTCCCGATCTTGACAGCGAAACGACGGTTTCTGAGGCCGCCCAGTCACGCAGCGCCTGCCAGAACCTGGCCTCCAGCTCGCTTTCTACCTGGTCCCAGAGCGAGATGTCCCCGGTGCTGCCCACCGGGGTGGTATCCCAGTCGCCGAGCAGTTCGTCCAGCATGGACAGCGCCTCGGCGCGGGAGACCAGCGGCCATTTGTCGTCGTCGATGTGGCTGAGCAGGCAGCGGTGGCAGGCCTGCCGGCCCTCTTCCGCGCACCGGCATTCCGCGACGACGGTGTGCGCGTCCTGGAGGACCTCCCTGAACTCGTCCTTGTCGGCGAGCCGGTGCAGGTACCCGGTGCCGCCGCGCAGCGTGTCGTGCAGGACGAGGAACCGTCTGCGGCGTCCGGTTTCCTGGTCGGGCATGGTCGCGGTGATGATCGCCAGGTGGTCAGGGTCACCGCCGTACTTCTTCGCGACGCCCGCCATCAAAGCGGCGGCGAACGACGCCACCCGCTCATCGATCAGCGCGGTCGCCACCGGGAGCAGCACCCGCAGCGCCTCGGTCTCCAGTTGATGCGCGAGGATCAGCTCGACGTGCTTGCCGCCGTCGGGAGTGCGGCGCTGCGGGCACCAGCGGCGGTGATGGCTGAGGGTGTCGAAGCCGAAGCTGATCAGCGGGTCGGCGTTGTTCGCGGGGACTGGACGCTCGGTAGTGGTGCCACCGCAGGACTCGCATGTGTAGAACTTGCCGATCCGTGTTTCCTGCCCGGCGAACAGGTCGTTGGCCGGACGGTCGGATCGGGAGACGCCGAGGTTGAAGGTACGGACCAGCGCATGCCTGGCGAAGTCCACGCCAAAGGTCTTCTTCTTGTGTCGCCACGAGCCGGGCTGGATGTGCGTGGGATCGACATCAACTGCGTATGCCTTCTCGTAATACTCGCGTTCGCGGTCGTCGCTGTCGTCCGAGATGCGTGCGTCGTCGCGCCGGTCGCTGGAGGTCACCCGCACTGGACTCAGGACGTTGTGGAGCGCGCTCGCGTCACCGATCCTGGCGTTACCGCAACGCTGGCAGGAGCTGGTGTCGTCGCCCGCGAGCGTGTCGCGGACGTACCCGCACTCCTGGCATACCCGCCACTGCTGGTAGGCCGGACGGGCCTTCGGCCCGACGTCGAGCCCAGTGACCCGATGCCGGTAGCCGCGCAGGTAGAAGCTGTTCCCAGGCGCGAGTTCGGTCAGCGCGAGCCGCGCCGGACGCGGGTACTCGCGGATCTCGCTGAGGTAAGTCTTGCTGCCGTCGTCGCCTTCGTCCTGCCAGGTGAGGGTCGCCTCCAGCGTGGTGACGTCGTCCATCAGCGAGTAGTTCGGCAGCAGGCCCAGCTCGGTGAGGGCGCCGTGCGCGTCGGTGCGCCCGATCTCGCCTATCCGTTTGCGAACCTCGCGGCGTTCAGCGTTCAGTTCCTTCCGGTGCTCTTGCTGTACCGGGTCGCTGGGCACCAGCGCCTCGATGGCCGCGTCGATGGCCTGGATCCGGTCACGCAGGTCTTCCAGACGGCGATTCCAGGTCTGTTCCGCAGCGTTGACCGCGTCTTTGATTTTCGAGGTGGCGAACTCCCGGAGGCCCTCCCGCGCGGCCTCGTCCAGGTGCGCCGGGAACAGCGCGAGGAACTCCTCCGCCAGATCGTCGCCTTCGCTGACGGCCGCCGCGGTGAAGCGGTTCAGCCAGCCCGTCTCGCCGAACAGCACGGACGCCTTCCGCGGCATCGGCAAGATGCCGTCGAACCGGCCGCGTGCCGCCAGGCCGACCAGATGCGCGACGTACTGGCGGCGCAGGATCTCGATGGCGGACAGGTAGCAGCCGGGCGGGATGATCTCGCCGGCGATCATGTCCCGCGGCTCGGCGAGGAAGTACTGCTCGCGTTCCCTGCGTCCGGCGAAGGTGACCAGGAACGCGTTCCCGGTGCGCCGCCCGGCACGGCCCGCCCGCTGCACGTAGCTTGCGGGGCCGCGTGGCACCGAGGCGAGGATGACCGCGGACAAGTCGCCGATGTCGATGCCGAGTTCCAGTGTCGGGGTGCAGGACAGGACGTTCGGGTCGTTGTAGCGCACCGGTTCGCGGAACGCGCGCTCCACCCGTTCACGCTGACCGCGGGTCATGGCGCCGGTGTGCTCGGCGGTGACGACCGTGTACGGCTCCGCGTCGGAATAGAGCGACCGGTAGTAGTCCTTCTCGTACTCCCGGTCCCGTACAAGGCGGAGCGTGCCGGAGCACCGGTAGCGGGGACACGGCTGGTGCTCCCAGTCCGCCCGGTGGTCCGGGTGGACCACCTGCTGCCAGTGGCAGGTGCCGCACCCGAGGGTGGCCTCGGCCGCCTGGTCCTTGGTCAGCAGCCGGACCTGGACGTGCCCCGGCCGTAGGCCGTACACGTGGGTCGCGCCATCCTCGGCGGTGCGCGTCGCGAGCACGTCCTCGGCCGCCAGCAGATCCAGGAGCCGGGGCAGGTACGCGGCCGCCTGCTGCGCGCCGATGCCGAGGCAGCGGGCCGCCCAGTTCGCATACCACCCTTGAGGTGTGTCGGCCACATCGAATTCGGAACGATTCCTGCGCCGCGCCAGCAGGAACTTCGGCGCAGAGACGCCCTGCACCCCGCGCCTGGTCTGCGGGAATGCCGGCATGCCGTCGGGCCGCCGCCCCCAGATCGCCGTATAGCGCCTAGTGCCCGCGTTCCCGAGCCAGTTGTTGAGCCAGTGGTGCGTGATGCCGCCGCCCATCCGGAGCCGGTCCAGGATGCCGAGCACCAGCACCAGGTACCTATCCTGGGTGATCCGGCCATCGAGGATCGTTCCCTGACCGGTGATCTGCACGTCGTGAGCAAGCGCGGCGATCCGGTCCGGGTCGGCGAGCGGGACTTCAACGGCGGCCGTCCGGGTGAGTTCCAGGGTACGGCCCTGCCTAGACCGCAGGCCGAATTCGAGGATCATCTGGAACGCGAGCCGTTCGGCGACCAGTTCCCAGGTCTCCCTAGTGCCGGTGATCTCACCGCCCAACATCCGGTCCACGTCTCGCCGTCCGTGCAGGTCCGGCGGCACAACCGCAGGCAGCCACTCGGGGGCGCTCGCCTCGCTGATGACATCGGCGATCAGGTCGCTGAGGTTCGCCGTGCCACCGTTGCGTTCCAGGACCGCGGCGACGAGCGTGCGCAGGGAGAAGGAGTAGGACCGGCTGGCTACGAACCCGGCCCGGTGGGCGGCGTCCTGCACCGCGTCGTTGAACAGCAGCGTCTTGCGCTGGGGTTTGTCGAGCTGCCGACCGGTGAACAGTTCGGTTATGGCGACCGAGACCAGGCTGGCCAGACCAGCGCCGAGGAACCGTGTTCCTTCTTCCATGCCGCAGGCCGGGCAGCGGTCGTGTTCGGCCGAGTAGACGCCTTCCCTTTCGTGGCGGAGGTCGCCGAGCACGAAGGCCCCGTCGATCAGCCATCCGTCCTTCTGACGGTCCCGGACGGGGTCCAGCGGGTGGATCCGGTCGCCGGCCGAGTCGAGCACATGCACCTGGACAGCGCCCGGTTGGCCATCGGCGCAGGCCGCCATCTCCTGATCGGTCGCCTTGATGAGCGAGCGGACCAGCCGCTTCTCCGACACCGACGCCCGGTAGATCTTCGCCGGATCGGGCTTGATCAGGTGCGGGTCCCGCTCCGGAGAGTACACGGCCCACCCGGAGCGCCCGCAGTGCCGGCAGTACACGGCCGGGAGCGCCTCACGTGGCACGCCGCTGGTTGTGGAGTCGGCATCCGGCGCCGCCTCTCCGTACCAGCCGAACGCGGGGTTCATCCCTACGCTGCGGACCACCCGGCTCAGCGGTCGGACCCACAGGTGGGTCTCCACGTGCAGGAACGGCAGATCCGGTTTATCCGGGTTGCGTGCCACCGACAAAAGCGCCACGAAGCGGGCTAGGGCCGCCGCCGTGCGTTCCGGTGACTGCTGCCAGGCTGCCCCCCAGTTGTAGGCGAGCCTAGGGAGCGCCTGGAGGATCTCGCCGGGTGTGGACGGCCTCTCGCCGAGGATGTCCAGCAGCGCGTGCGTGAGTTGATGGCGACGCAGTATTAGCGCCAGTTCGGCAGGGGTGAGAGTCTCCTGGCCGGTGACGGCCTTAGTGATCGCGGCCATCGCCTGGTCATCGACTCGCGGGTCCCCGATGCTCCACAGTTCCTGCGGCGCAGGCAGAGGAAGGCTGTAATCGACCGGGTCGAGGAACTCCTCGGCCGTCAGCCGCTGCTCAGTGATCACCGAGCCCTCCGGGAACTCGGTACCGAAAACCTGCTCGGCGACCTCCCGGATCTTGGTCTCGTCACCCCCCGAACCCAGCGTCGCCGAGGTCGCGACCGGGCAGATCTTCCCGAGCGGTCGGCCCGGCTCGGCGTGCCCGGTCGCCGCGGAAAGGCGCCGCAGCAGCATCGCCACGTCGGTGCCCTGCGCACCGTCATAGGTGTGGAACTCGTCCACGACCACGTAGCCGATATCTGCGTCCCGCCACAGCGGCAGGTCCTCGCCGCGCTGCAGCAGCAGGTCCAGCATTTTGTAGTTCGTGATGAGGATGTCCGGCCGCTCCCGCCGGATGTCCGAACGCTCCGTCATCACGTGCTGGTACGTGGTATCGGGCAAATCGCCGATGCACAGGCCCGCGGTGACGTCCTGGAGTTCCGGCCGCTTGAGGAGGTCATTAACCCGGCCCGCCTGGTCGGTGGCGAGCGCGTTCATCGGGTAGAGCAGGACGGCCTTGATCCCGACGTTCCCGCCAGAACGTGCCCGGCGGCAGTGGTCAAGCACTGGGAAGAGGAAAGCCTCGGTTTTGCCGGACCCGGTACCGGTCGTGATCAGCGTCGGCTCGGGCGTGTGGTCCCGGCTGGACAGCCGCCGCCAGGCTTGAATCTGGTGCAGGTATGGCGTGGGTTCCTCGGGTGCCCAATCCACGTTCTGCCGCCAGTCCCCTGTCACCTCCCGGAAGGGGGTCCGGATCCGCACGTACGGCCCCCGGAAGATTCCGTTCTGCGGATGGTTCAGGAACTTGTCCAGCGCGTCCCGCACGGGCAGGTCCGCCAGCGCGAACGTGGTCGACAGGTACTGGGTGAGGTTCTTTCTCAGTTCCTCGGCCGCTAGCGTGGGTTTCACTGCATGTCACTCCCCGCCTTCGCTCGCCGCAACCGATCGTTGAACACCGCATGTGCCAGCCGGTACTCCCTTACCCGATCCGCCTTGTAGAACGGTGGCCTATACCCATCGGGCACCGGGTACTTGTCGGGATCTTCCAGGTAAGGCTCGAACTGCTTCCAGTGCTCCTTGGTCTGCCGGAGGCCGAAAGTGTTCCAGTTACTGGCGATCTTCCGACCCGCGGCGTCGAAGTACATGTCTTCTTCGTACCCCGCGAGCACGTTAAGAGACCGCGCGGATAGGTGATTCGGTTATGGTCGATTCGCTGGCCGGGTGTCCCATCGGTACAGCGTCCATGCCTCGCGGATCAGCCGGCGGACGGTGATGATGGCGTCGGCGAGGTCGAAGAACGCGTCGATGACGTCCTCGTTGCGTGTCGGCGATCTTGTAATTCCCCACTTCTGAGGGCGTAGCGATCACGTAATTCCCCACCCTGATCACGTAATTCCCCATGGGGATGGCGTGCGTGTCGGGGTGGACCTGGCCATCGAGATCGAGCAAGGTTGCCTCCCGTCGAGGACGGGGGGCCGATGGCGAGGAGAACGTTCGACGTGATCGACGTGACCGAGATACTGGTGCACTGGCATGCGGGCAGGTCGCTGAACGAGATGTCGCAGAGCCTGGGCGTGGACCGTAAGACGATCCGCAAGTACGTCGCCCCGGCGGTTGCCGCGGGCGTGTTGCCGGGCGGGCCGGCGAAGAGCGAGGCTGAGTGGGCCGGGCTGGTCCGGGAGTGGTTCCCTGAGCTGGCCGACACGCGGCTGCGGCAGGTGACCTGGCCCGCGATCGGCGAGCACCACGACTACATCGTGGCCCAGGTGAAGGCCGGGGTGCGGATGTCGACGATCCACCAGCGGCTGCGGGACGAGCACGGCCTGGCCGCGAGCGTGGCGAGCTTGCGCCGTTACGTGGCGGCGAACATCGCGGAGGAGGCCCGCCGTTCGCAGGTGACGGTCTGGAGCCCGCGGCTGGCCGAGGCCGGGGAGCAGGCGCAGATCGATTACGGGATGCTGGGCCGCTGGCTCGATCCGGCGACCGGGAAGCTGCGCACCGTCTGGGCGTTCGTGATGGTGCTGGCCTGCTCACGGCACATGTTCGTCCGCCCGGTGCTGAAGATGGACCAGGCCGCCTGGACCGGGTGCCATGTCGAGGCGTTCGGGTTCTTCGGCGGCGTCCCGGCCCGCCTCGTGCCGGACAACCTGAAGACCGGGGTCGACAAGCCCGACCTTTACGACCCGAAGATCAACCGGTCCTATGCCGAGCTCGCCGCCCATTACGGCTGCCTGGTTGACCCTGCCCGCGCCCTTAAGCCACGCGACAAGGCCCGGGTCGAGCGGCCGATGCCCTATGTCCGGGACTCGTTCTGGCGGGGCCGGGAGTTCACCTCGCTGGAGCAGATGCAGGCCGGGGCCGCGCGCTGGTCAGCCGAGGTGGCCGGGCAGCGGGCGTGCCTGGCCGCTGGAGGGCGCCGCCCCGGTCTCGGTGTTCGAGGCCGTGGAGAGGGACGCGCTGCGGCCGCTGCCGGCCGGGCCGTTCGTGCTGGCCACGTGGGCGACGGCGAAGATCGGCCCGGACATCCACGCCCAGGTCGAGAAGGTGCTCTACTCGGTGCCCTGGCGGCACATCGGCAAGACCGCCGACGTCCGGATCACCGCGACGATGGTGCAGTTCTTCATCGGCGGCCAGCTGGTGAAGTCCCACCCGCGCAAGGTGAGAGGGAAGCAGACCGACTTCGGCGACTACCCGCCGGAGAAGATCGCCTTCCACATGCGCACCCCGCAATGGTGCCGCAGGCAGGCCGCCGCGATCGGCCCGGCCTGCGAGCAGGTCACCGGCGAGCTCCTCGCCGAGAACGCGCTCTACCGGCTCCGCGCCGCGCAGGGCATCATCGGGCTGGCCGACAGGCACGATCCCGGCAGGCTCGAGGCGGCCTGCGCGAAGGCGATCGCGGCCGGGGACCCGTCCTACCGGACCGTGCGGGGCATCCTCGCCGCCGGAGCCGAGCGGGACCAGCTCCCCGCCGCAGCCGGGGACGGCGGCGCCGCCGCGTTCCTGCGCGGCCCGGCGTCGTTCGCGAACGTCATCCCCATGCCCGGCTCGATCCCCAACGACGCCGTCACCGCGGTGACCGCGAACGGAGCACCGTCATGACCAGCGCCACCGTGACCGACCGCAGCGCGCTCGCGTCCGCGCTCCGGACCCTGAAGCTGTCGGGGATGCTCGCCACCCTCGACGCCCGCCTCGCCCAGGCCGGCGCTGGGGAACTCGGCCACCTGGACTTCCTCCAGGTCCTCTGCCAGGACGAGATCTCCCGCCGCGACAGCATGTCCCTGCACCGGCGGATCCGCCGCGCCCGCTTCGAGACCGAGGCCACCCTCGAGGGCTTCGACTTCACCGCATCCCCGAAGCTGCCCGCCGCCCAGATCCGCGACCTCGCCGCCCTCCGCTGGCTCGCGGCAGGCGAGTCCGTCATCCTCTACGGACCCGTGGGCGTCGGCAAGAGCCACATCGCCCAGGCCCTGGCCCACCTCGCCATCCGGGCAGGAGCCGAGGCCCGGTTCACCAAGACCAGCCGCGTCCTGGCCAGCCTGGCCGGCGGCCGCGCCGACCGCACCTGGGACCGGCGGCTCGCCGAGCTCACCCGCCCCGCCGTCCTGGTCCTGGACGACTTCGGCATGCGCGAGCTCACCGCACCCCAGGCCGACGACCTCTACGAGCTCATCACCGAGCGCGCCGGGAAATCACTGATCCTCACGTCCAACCGGGCACCCGCCGACTGGTACCCGCTGTTCCCCAACCCCGTCGTCGCCGAGTCACTCCTGGACCGGCTCATCAACAACAGCCACCAGGCCTTCATGAACGGGCCCAGCTACCGCCCGAACAAAGCACCCGCGCGTGTCATCCCCACCGGGAACACGAGCGGAAAGTAGACTAAGAACACAGCCAGGACCTGGGGAATTACCTGATCAACACCCCTGGGGAATAACGCGATCGCCCACATTGCGCTCGTAGCAGCGCTGCAGCCGGTTGAAGCTGTTGTGCCAGGCGTTGGTCCGCTCGACGTGCCAGCGCTGCCCGGCCTGGATGGGCGCCTTGGCGCCCTTGTGCGCGATTTCGCCTTCCAGGCCGCGGGTTTCCAGCTCGTCGCGGGTTTTCTGCGAGTCGTAGCCGGCGTCGAGGTGGACGGTGATGTCATCAGGCAGTGGCCCGAGGTCATCGAGTTTGTCCAGCGTGGGTGCGAGCAGCGGGGAGTCGTGCCGGTTCGCCGGCGCGAGGACCCGGCCGAGCGGGATGCCGCGGCCCTCGACCAGCAAGGACCGTTTCATGCCGAGTTTCCGCCGGTCAACGGGGCTCGGGCCGGCGCACTGCCCGCCGCCGGGCGCCTTGGTGACGCAGCCGTCGACCGCGAGTTCCTCCAGGACCAGGCCGACGATCCGGTCATAGGACTCGCGGGCGATCTTCTTCAGCTCCGCGAAGATCCCGGCCCTGATCCACTCGCTGCGGCGCTCGCGGAGCGTGGTGGCACCGCAGGAGCAGTCGGCTATCGACTCATATGAGCAGCCGAACCGCAGGACCTGAATCAGTTTTTCGAAGACGATCCGATCGCAGACCCGGGGCCGATGGCAGCCGAGCGGATGGGAGGGGGCATAGCGCGGGCGGTCGGGAAGCAGCGCGGCGAACTGGTCCCAGAGGGGCTCCAGCAGCCATGATGGTATGGCAGGCACAGGGACTCCAGTGACTACGAAGCGTGGAAACTCCGATGATCACGGAACCTGTGCCTGCACCCGCCCCAGGACACGCCGAAACCCCCGCAGATCGCGCCTATCCGCGCGGTCTCTAAAGCGTGACTCATAGGCAGCGAGGAGCTCGTCGGTGTCCCACCCGAGCCAGACCGCGACCAGTGCGTCGATCTCAACGAGCGCGGCACGGCGCTCGTACTCCGTCCGCAGCGGCGTGTCCCAAGTCCAGTCGGCGCTGATTTGCCCAAGCTGGTCCAAGTTCGGCCAGTCGCCGACCCAAGTCTCCATTTGCCATATCGGGTTGAACAGCTCACGCCAGAGAGAGCTGTACGCATCCGTGAGACAGTTGAGCCGCAGGGTGCGGAGGAGCAATGACGCCGCCAGCGGATGATCCACGACGGCCGTCGGCATCGTCCTCGCGTCGGCGTTGGTCAAGTCACCCCTGCCGGATACACGAAGCAGGTACTCAACCGGAATCGACGCCCAGAACCCACTCGTCAGAGCCGTTTCCAGAGAAGACGGGAATGCCAGACTACGCATAAGGATGACATGAGCAGGTCCTGGAGGGAACAGCGCCGCTACCAGACTGCGCTCCCCGTTGTCTGGGATCTGCCGACGCCAAGCCAGACGATGGAATTCAGTGTACGGGCGCAGGACAGGTTCGGCGACAGAATGGTCCAGCCATCGCTCCTGGGCTTGAAGATAGCGATCAAGGTCGCACGCTCGGCGGTACTTTGTTGCTGGGACAGCATCGGCCGGGAGGATTGTAAGATCCTGTGGGTCATCATGGCTACCCATGCGGGGAGGCTTCTTCGCAAAGGGAGTTGCGACGAAAAGGTGGGGACCTTGAAGAACCACCTCCGACCACTCCCGAGGACTGCTGACAGCTTCTCGGATAAGGCCAGCCTTTTTTGAGTTCGTCTCGTCATATCCACGAGCGATCTGCGCACGGCCGCGAACCCGGATTTCATACGCTGCTAGCTTGGCCATTGCGTTCAGCTCGGCCGATGTTACGGCATGAACCAATGGAGTCTCATCCAACGGTTCATCTGATCTGTCAAGTATGGCTTGCCAAAGTGTGAGCCGCTCCCTGTCTACCTGGATAATACGTGTCCGATGCGGACGAAGATCCCAGTGGCTCTGGTACTTGACACGCGGAAGCTCCCCCGAGCCATCGTGTCCAAGCGACTCTGCGAAGACCGTCGCACCATACAAGGAGCTGGCGTGCAGGAAGCGGACATCATGCACCGGCCCGTAGATGTGCATACCGAATTCGAGAGTTCGGCTTGTCGGAGGAGGAAATGCCCAGTTTCCGCCATTGACGAAACTCGCATGCATCCGCAGTCGCTGGTACGCGACAGCACGCAGTTTTCCTTCCCGTACCCCTTCCAAGTGAGTGTCCGGATGCAGCAAACCGATACTGCCGCGTGGACCAGCATGTGTCCACGTTTGGCACATGAAGCCTCGGTAGAAGTCCGGCTGTGTACTTGGAAGCAATGGATACGTTGCCGTGTCCGTTAGGAACGTCCCAATGCCAACGCTCGCTGTCATTTCGTCAAGGTAGAACCGCCGGGCGGATCCTGGCGCGAGAATAGCATCTTTCCGGTCACGCCGTTCCTCGGCTGAAACGTCGGACGCGAGTTCAAACCATGGATCGAGTTCCGCGAGGATTGGTGCCTCCTCACGACGCGGCCGGACCCAGGGTGGGTTACCCACCTGCAAGTCGAAGCCGCCTTCGGCGAAAACTTGGGCGAAGCGGAGTTCCCAGTGGAAGAAACCCTGCCGGCTTGGCGATCTCGGTGACTGTGGCTAGCCAGGGGAAGCGGGTGGCTAGCTCGGGGAAGGAGTCCATGCCCATCCAGGGCTCTAGCTGGTCCTCGTACTTCGTGATGTCCGCGAGGTTGTGGAACTCGCCGACGAGGGAGTCTTGGGGGATGTCCTGGCGGCCGAGCACGGATTCGGCGAAATCGAGCCAGTCTTCGAGGTCCTTCAATGGCACCTGGGCGCGGCGGGTGATCTTGGGTTTCCGTGGTGCCGTCTTGCGCGGGGCTCCGTCGGCGAGCGTGAGCTGCACGGGCTCATCGTCGTCGAACAGCGATGCCTTCACGTAGGTGACCGGGAACGTCGGGTCGACGGTTTCTGGCTCGGGCGTGACCGGCACGGCCACCGGATCCCTGGCGTAGACCTCGTCGGAGCCGTCGAGCAGGGCGGCCTTAGTCTGCCGGCCAGAACCATAGGGCGCACCAGGCGTCCATGACCGTCTTGAGCCGCCAGAACGGGGTGCCCGGAGCCCTCAGGTCCGCCAGCACCTTGTCGCGGGGGATGGCTTCCTGGGGCCTGGGGAGATCCTCGGCACCCCAGACGTCGATGGCGCGGCTGATCTCGCGTTCGGAGATGCGCAGGCGCTCGATTACCAGAGACCACAGGTACTCGGTGCGGCCAGCGAGCGACTGGAGTCGCTGGATCGCCTTCTTGCCCGACGGGGGGAGCGCCGGATCCCTTGCGCCAGTCGGCTAGGCGTTTGGTGTCCTCGGGAGCGAGTTCCCTCGCTTCCTTCTCCCCCGCGACGCAGCCCCAGCCCTCGGCGGGGAGCAGGAAGTGGTGGATGTAACCGACTGGGATCTCGCCCGCCGAGAACGGCACGTCCTCAGGTGCGGACTTCAGCCACTGTCCCTTGGCCAGTTTCTCCGGCGGGTAGAGCCTGCGGCCTGCGCCGATCAGAGAGTTGCCTCGCACTAGGTGCAGGCCGAACCAGGGCGCCTGCAGGCCGCGGTGCATGACGTTGAGCCAGATCGACACCTCGGCGAGCTCGACGGCGGTCTCGTTCAGGTCGACGCCATAGCAGTTGTGCAGGGCGATGTAGGCCTTGACCTTCTGCAGCGCGAGCGTACGCTCGTCCGGTTCGAGGCGTTCGCCGGTTTCCTCCTCGCATAGCTTCAGGTACAAAGCGGCGAGCTGGTCGATCGCCTCGTCGAGGAACGCGCCGGAGCCGAGCGCGGGCTCGCAGACTCGCCAGCGCAGCACTTCGGCGGCCGATACCTGGCTGCCCTCCTCCTTGATCCGCTGCTTGAGGGTCAGCTCCACAGTGACGCTGGTCAGCGATTGGGGCGTGTAGTACGACGCGCTAACCTGCCGGTCCCGGCCCGCCAGCCGGTAGACGAACGATCCCGGCAGATAGCGGCGGCGCTCGCCGGTCGGGAACCCGTTCTCGTCCTTCGCCATGACGAAGACCTCGTCGGCGTAGCTGTCCGCACGAGACTCCGGGACCATCCACGAGCCGTCTTTCGGGTCGCCGCCCTTGGCGACCTCGTATAGCTCTTCGGCGGCGATGAATCCGGTGTAGGACATCAGCCCCTCGTACGCCGCCCCGAGCTGGTTGATGCCGAGCTGCGCGTAGGAGATGAAGCCGCCCCGCTTGGTCTTGCCCTTGGCTCCGCTTCCCTTGGCGAGCATCAACAGGCGCAGCACCGCATGCAGCGCCTGGTCGCGCAGCCTGGTGTCCAGCCCCGGCGCCGTACCGCCACTGTCCTCTTCATCGTCATAACGAGGGTCGGCGATGCTGCCGATCAATCTGGTTCTATCTGGGTCGAAAAGGTCCGCCTTGAGCGACTCGAAACGCAACCCCTCCCCCTCGGAGAGGCCCGTGACCTCCGTCGGGCCGCGTCCGTTATGTCCATAGTTGACCATGCGGAACAGCAGCGCAAGCGACTCATACAGGTGGAACCCGATCCGCGCTTCCTCGCCGATCAGCCGGTGGCTGGCGATCTCGCCGAGCCGTTGCATGCTGTATCCGGCTATGTAGTCCTCGTCGTCCGCGGGCAGGATGCCCAGCTCGGGGCGGGACTCGGCGTACAGCAGGAACAGGATCCGGTACAGGTAACGCAGCGACTGCCGCCCCAGCTCCCTGGCGAGCTCACCCTGTTCCATCACATCGCCGGGTTGCAGGCCGTGCTCGCGGAGCCGGGCGAGCACCTCGTTGGCGATAATCTGCACCGACTCGCGCAATCCCTCGCGCAGCTCGCTAGATACCCCGACGGAGTGCTGGCGGGATCCCGTCACCCATTGGGCGAGCTGCTCGTCGCCGCCCCCGGCGGGTGGCTGCAGGGCGTCCGCGCTGAACAGCGCGGCGATCGTCTCCAGTTCCGCTTGCAGGTCGCGCTCGATCGCGATGTCCAGGCTGACCGCGAGGTACCGGCCCTGGCCCCACGCTGCCCGGTCCGCGAGCACGACTACCCCGCCGTGCAGCAGCAGCACGTAGCGCGGCGGCTCGTCGGCGTCGAACAGCCAGCGGGCCAGCTTCTTGCCGGTCTCGATCGTCTCCCGCCCGCTGACCTCAACCGGGTCCAGCAGCTGGCCCGCCTGCTCCGGGTCGAGCGCTGCGTCGGTGTCGGCGGCCCAGCCGCAGTGGATCGCGACCACGTTCTGCTCGGCGTGGGCGACCGGGATCTCGAACGTCTCGCCGGAACGCTCGACAACCAGCATCTGAGGGGCGGCGGTGTAACCCAGAGCGATCAGCGCACCGTCGTTTTGCTCTCTCAGGCTCTTATCCTGGCTACGGCGGTCAGCGTCGTGGATTTCCTCGCCGTCGGCGAGCCGCTGAGCGAATTCGGCGAATGCCGGGCGGGCGCGGAAGTACTCGCGCCGCAGGTGCCGCAGGCCCTTGACCGGGGTGGGTTCCCCGGTCTTGTCGCGCTCGGCCCAGCGGGCGCGCAGGCCGTCCTTCGACTTCAGCTCGCGGGGCAGCACTTCGGCTAGGTAGTACGGGGACAGGTAGTCCTGGTGGTTGGTTATCGAGTCGTAGCTCATCGGCCACCATCCAGGACAGCGAGGACGCGCAGCAGCGGCTCACCCGCGGTGTGCAGCTTCGTGATCATGTCGTTCAGCTCGGTGGCCGTGGCGCGGACCTCGCGTTCCCGGCGAGTGCGTGTCGGTACTGGGATATCGATGAGGCTGGCCTGCTGCCAGGTCGCGACACGTTCCCGATAGGCGTTGATCGGTTCGTCGACTCGCGAATCGTAGGAGGCGCGTTCGTTCTCCAGATAGGCGCGAGCTGCCTTCACCGCTTCGGGTACCAGTTCCTGCAGGACGCCGATATCCCCGAACTGCAGCGTGTTGACCATGCCGGGGCCGACGCCCGCGTGGGTGAGCGTCTCGGTCATGTCGCTGATCTGCGGGGCGTTGGGCAGGCCGGTCACGGCCATCCACTCCACCACCGTCGGCTGGCCTAGGGCGTTCGAGTACACGCCCTGGATGAGAAAGGCTGGTTCTTCGACGTTCGCGATGAGGACCGGGGCTTGCTGTTTCGCCACTCGCAGCAGCACCTTGTCGGTGAGCCACTCGATCATCGGGTGCAGGTCGCTGAGATAGGCGATGTCTGGCCAGAGGGTCTTGGTCTTCCGCGCCTCGTCGAGCTTGCGCTGCGCCAGGTTCCGGTCGAACGTCACCTTCATCCGCTCGGCGACGTTGTGCCGCTTCAGGTAGGACGGCGGGAGCGCCTTGAGGCGCTGAATGAGGTCCTCAGGCGGGGCGAAGGCAAGCATCGCACCGTCGTCGTCGACGTGCAGGTCGGGGCAGGCGAAGCGCAGCGCCTCCCTGGCGAACCTCTCGGTGTCCTTGAACAGCTTCGGGTCCCTCGCTCGTTTGGGTTCCTGGGCTTGCTGGGAGCCGACGCCGCCGATCAGGTCGGCGAGGAAGTCGTCGTCGTTGCTGGTGGCTTCGATGGACTCCTCGACGGTCTTCCCGGCCAGCAGGTCCTGCACCAGGCGGTCCTCTTCCTTCCGCGCGCTGTACAGGCGGGTGACGCCCTCAGCGGTGCCGAGGCTCCGATGCGCCTCTTCCTCCTTGGCCAGCAGCTTCTCCGCGACCGTGGTGTCGTCCTTGGCGCCATCCGTCTGGGAGATGAGGACCAATGCGGCGAACTGCGGCTGGTACTCCTGGCCGTAGCGGTCGATCCGACCGTTGCGCTGCTCGATGCGGATCAGCGACCAGGGCAGGTCATAGTGGATGAGGTGGTGGCACTGCCGGTGCATGTTCACACCCTCGGACGCCACGTCGCCGGTCACGAGGACCCGGACCGGCTCGTCGGCGAGCGAGAAGCGCTCCACGATCTTCTCCTGCTGGTCGTCGGAGAAGCCGCCGTGCATCATGTCGACCTGGCCTGATCTGGTGAGGCCCAGACGCTCAGGCAGGACCCCGTGCAGCCAGGTGAGGGTGGGGACGCTCTCAGAGAAGACGACCGCGCGAGTGTCGCTTCCGGGGCCGACGCCGATGTCCTGCAGCTTGGTGACCAGCGCGTCGAGCTTGGCGGAGTCGTCGTCGTGTATATGGTTGGCGAGGTCTTGCAGATGTTCGAGTGCGGCGCGTTCGGCGGGGTCGTCGGAGTTCTTGAGCCGGTTTCTTACCGTCTGCGCGAGCGCCTTGTGGGAGGACAGGAACGCCTTGAGCAGCGTGTACTGGAACAGGCGCCGGTCCTTGTTCCCTACGGTATTGGCTAGCCAGGTCGCGGCGAGTTCCTCGAAGACGCGTTCCTCTGGTGGAGTCGCCTGGCAGCGGATCGGTACTGACGGGCCGCGTTCCGCCCATTTGGCGGCGATCTCGTTGGTGACCTCGGGACTGACCTTGGTGCGCCGTATATAGAGGTGCTCGACGTCCTTTGGCTCGTAGTGGTGCTTGTCGGCGATGGCCGCGGGGTCGAGCATGTTGACCAGTTCGGCGAAGGATTCCGCGTTCCCGTTGTGCGGGGTGGCGCTGGCCAGCAGCAGGGCGTGGGTCCGCGGGGCGAGCCGCTTGGCTAGCTTGTTGCGGAAGTTCCCCGATCCCATGAGGTTGTGCGACTCGTCGATGACGACGGCGTCCCACTCCATGTTCTCCAGGTGCTGCCGGTACGCGTCGCCCTTGAGGGTGTCGATTGAGATGATGATCCGCTTGTAGTGAGTGAACGGGTTGCGCCCTGCGGGTATCTCCTGCTGAATGCGCTGGATGCCGAGGCTGTCCAGCCGGATCAGTGGGATCGCGAACCGGTTCCAGAGTTCCTGCTGGAACTGCTCAAGGATCTGCTGCGGCGTGACCACCAGGATCCGCTCACCGCGACCGCGGCGGATCATCTCGGCGAGGATGAGCCCGATCTCCAGGGTCTTTCCGAGACCGACCACGTCGGCGATGAGGATCCTCGGGCGGAGGTTTTTCAGCGCCAGCTCCACAGGGCGTTGCTGGTAGGTGAGGGGGTCGAGCAGGAAACGGTCGGCGAGCGCGATGCCTTGTTCGGACTGTGGAAGCGGGGTCCTTCTTAGGGTGGCTTCCAGGAACAGGCGGCTTCTGGCGAACTCCGCGGAGTCGTCGGGGACGAGGACCGTTTCTTCCGGCTTGAGTAGTACCGGTTTGGGGTCCTCTAGTCCGGTGAAGAAGACGGCGTCCTCGTCGCGGATGAGCTCCGAGATGCCGGTGGCACGGATCTTGTACCCGTCGCGTTCGGTGGCGGTGCAGCTTCGTACCAGCCACTCAGTTTCTCTTACGACGATCCGTGCTCCCGGAGGGAACGGCGTCTGGTCGCTCAAAGCGTGGCTCCCCTGGCGTAGTCGTGGCGCAGGTACTCTGCTACCTCGCGGACGAGGTCGTTTGGGACGTGCGGCTGCCGCGGCATGCGTAGTCGGGGTGCTTGTGGTGGTTCTTCGGCCCTTGGGGTGGGGTCGGTGTCACGTTCTATGTAGGTGCGTTTGATGAACTCGTAGAGCGTCGGGGTGTCAGGCACGGCCTTCAGTTCGTCCGCTGCTTCTTGTACCGATGGGCGCTCACCCGGGTCGTGCGCCAGCATTCGCTTTATGAGCGGCTTTATGGCCTCTGGCACGCCGGACAGGTTGGGTTCGGTCCCGGGATCAGTGAGGGCACGCCAGATAGCCGGCGTCGTCGGGCCCTCGTAGGGGTAGTGGCCGGTCGTCGCGAACACTAGGACGGCGCCGAGGGCGTGCACATCTGCTTTCGCGGTGAGGTTCCTGATGTTCTCGGCCTGTTCCGGCGCCATGCAGACCGGCGTGCCGATCGCGTCCGAGGTCTGGGTGATATCTCCTGGGCGATCCGCGAACGCGGCTAGGCCGAAATCGATCACCCTCGGCCCGTCGCTGCTCAGGATCACGTTGGCGGGCTTGAGATCCCGATGCAATAGGTCGTTCTCGTGGATCTCGGCGAGCCCCTCTGCCAGGAGAACTCCCAGCACAGCGGCGTGACCTTGTCCGAGTATGCCCCTCTCCAGGACGTACTCGGCGAGCGTGAGGCCCTGGACGTACTCGGTGGCGAACCACTGCGGGACCTCATCCGGCCCGGCGGCCGCTACCAGGCCGGCCACCCGGGGACCCTGCACCATGCCGAGGATGTCGATCTCCCGGTCGAACCGCGCACTGACCCCGGACTTGCCGGTCAACTCGTCGCGGATCATCTTGACCGCGACCCGGTCGCCCTCCGGCGTGATGCCGAAGTAGACGGTCCCCATCCCACCCTGGCCGAGCCGTCCCGAAAGCCGGATATCGCCGACTTGCCTGGGATCGGATGATTTCAGGGTCTTCATCCGCACCTGCCTCGCTGTGCAGCACGTCCCGCCCGCCAAGATGTCAACCCCGTACCGCGTGGAAAGCATAGCGGGTAGGTAACCGGTGAGTGAAAGAACCGTTGCATAACGTTTATCTCACCATCGGTATCAGTGATCCATCTGCGGACCCGAGGCGGCTCGCCCACACCTTGACCTCGCCCTAGTGCTCTGGGTGACCCGTCGATGACGCGAGGGAATTCGCCCAGGCCACCTGCCGGGCACTGTTAGTGCAGAGAAGCCTGCATCAGGTGCCCAGTGCTCGGGCTGTCCCTGGACCAGGTTCCCCGGCTGCTGCATGCGAGCCATTCGTCCGGTCTGGCCAAGTCGCCCCGGACCGGCCCGCACCCGACGCATGCATGCGGTGCGGCCGACCCGAGAGCGATCACCACGCGGGACCGTTCGAGACCTCACCTTGGGGGAGCCCGCACACTCAACTTGTCGGGCCGGATCGGCCCGGCAACGAGGGAGTCAGCATGGAAATCAGCATCGGAGAGTTCGCGCGACGGTCCCGCCTTTTACTGAAGGCACTCCGCCTCTACGACGAACGCGGGGTGTTGGTGCCTTCGCGCGTCGATCAGGCGTCTGGCTATCGCTACTACGACACAGCCCAGCTCGACGAGGTACGCCTTGTCGTGATGCTGCGCCAGTTGCAGTTGCCGCTCGCGGCGATCAAGGAGTTGCTCGCTTGCTCGCGTTCGATCCGGCTCACACGACAACGAGATCGACTTCGCCGCCACCGCGCACTGCCACAACAGCGACACCGACATCCGCCTCGGGCATGGTCGTATGAACGCTCATAGCGTCGCTGGCGATGGACACCTGATCTTCACCCTGGGACATGGCTCCTCATATTGGATGCGGTCTCGCCCCCTGTGCCTCAGTATTCACCTGGTGGATCGCCCACATTATGCGGTACGCGTCCGGGAGACCTTGGGGCGGCGGGTCGCCGTTGCGCAGGTGGTCGGCGACCATCCTGAAGGCCGCGGCATACCCGGTCTCGTCGCACTCGGTCCAGTTCGCTACATCGAACGTTTCGGTGCGACCATTGGCGCCGATTATGAATCGTTCGGGCTCCGACCAGTAGTCGTACCGCAGCGTGCCTTTGGTCCCAACCAGTTCCATCGAGCCGCGCGGATGACCACGATGACACCAGGCAACCGTCCCTTGGAACAGCGAACCGTTGTCATGCCGACCGACTACTAGCACTGCATCGCCGCCCGGGTAGGAATGGACGAGCGCAGCCTGCTCGCCCTTTACCCTGATCAGCGGGCTGTCGAGCAGGTATTCGGCGAGGTAGAACGCGTGGTAAAGGTTGTCGCTCAACGGGCCGCCCTGCCCAGCCTCCTCTCGCCACGATCCCGCCGACTCGCCCGGCCGCCGCCAGTAGTCGTCGGCAAGTTCTTCGAACCGGATCAGGCGGGGCGCCCCAATCCGCCTCTGTTGCAACACGTCTGAGACCTGTCGCCAGCCCGGCTTGACAAGATAATTGTGCATCACGGCTACGAATGCGTCACCGATCGCTGCCTGCAGCGCGGCCAGGGTATCGAGGTCGGGGCACACCGGCTTCTCGCAGATGACAGCCACACCCCGAGCGGCCGCGGCGAGAATGGCGTCGCAATGTGCGGCTGGCGGGCTGGCCACCACTACCAAGTCCAGCTCAGTATTAGCGAGCAGGGCCGCAGCGTCGGGGTACCGGGCCGCGGGCGGGATACCGAGCTGGTCTCCGACCGCCATAGCGTTCGCCGGGTTGGGATCTGCTAGCGCCACTATCCGCATGAGGTCATAGTTCGCCTGGTAGGCAGGGAGGTGGGCCTCTTGTACTATCCGCCCGGTGCCGACCAGCCCAACTCGCAGCCAGCCGCTACTCATCTGAACTCCTTCGCCAGCCGCTGATGCGTCTGCTCCAGTGCCGCGTCGCTGACTCGGAGGCCGTACCTCACCAGGACAGTGCGCCGCAGGATGTCCTCGCTCTTGGCGCACGCGCCGCGCGGCTGGCGCCATTGGGTGTCGCGCAATGGGTTCCGTAGGGGATGATGGCCACCGCGCCCTTCGTGCAGGAGCTCCCACTCCCCGAAGGAATGTCCGTAGGCGTTGCCGTGGAACGCATCGATTTCTGTACCGTCCACGGCGTCTCGGAAACGGCCAGCAATCTCTCCGTCATCGAAGGTGTATCCGAGGTGCGTGCCGCACGAGCCCTCGGCGTCGTGCATTGGAATAGCCTGCAGCGGGGCCGCGTCAGCCAGCGTGGCGCCGACTCGGTCGCGAACGGCCCGAAGCCCGGCGAGGATGTCGTCGATTCGGCCAAGTTGTACGTTGAGCACGGCGGCTGAAACCTCGTTCATCCGGAACGCTAGGCCGCCGTATATCGGCTCGGCGAACTGATGCCGGCTGAAGGAGCATGAACCGTCGTGTGCGATGAAGCCTCGCTCGTACAGTTCGCTATGGTTCGTCACGAGGGCGCCTCCCTCACCAGCAGTGATGATCTTGTGCTGGTTGAAGCTGAACGCGCCAACATCGCCGATGGTGCCAAGAGGCGCGCCTCGGTAGGTACCGCCGAGGGCCTGGCACGCGTCCTCCAGCACGGCAAGCCCGCGCCGGGCGGCGACAGCCATCACCCCGTCCATGTCTGACGCCGCGCCGTGCATGTGCACCGGCAGCACCGCACGGGTGCGCGGGGTCAGCTTCGCGCCCAGGGCGACGGGGTCGATAGTAAGGCTCTCATCGATATCGCAGACCACCGGAACCGCGCCCACGGCAAGTGGGGCCAGCACGCTAGCCACAAAGCCGTAAGCGGGGACAATGACCTCATCGCCTGGACCGATGCCGAGTGCGGCCAGCCCGCAGATCATGGCGGCGGTCCCGCTGGACGTCACTACCGCGTGCCGGACACCCAGCGCCTGGGCCAGTGCCTCCTCGAAGCGATCCGCCTCCTGCGCGTCGGGCAGGTAGCGGAACAATTGCCGACCAGTCAGCACCCGAACGGCGGCTTCGATTTCGGCCATCCCGAACTCGTACACTCACCCCTACCTTTCTGTTGACCATTCACAACCGTGGGCTGCCGGTCATCGAGTCGCGATAGGGATACTGCGCTGAGGCGTGAGCCGCTAGAACGACCTTCGTGCAGACCGCCTCCAGCGCCGGTGGCGCGTTAGTCCGCGCCGAGAGGAGGGGAATCGGGCCAGGCAGCTTCGTAGTCTCGGCCTCGCAATGTCCTTGTTTGACCGGACTTCCCGTACCCGCCGTGAGGATCACTGCGGCTGCGCGCATCGGGCGGCCGGTCAGGAAGCAATAGCCGAGACCTGGCGGAACGTGTTTTCGTATTCGTTCAGGCCCAAGAACTGTGTGCGACCACAGAAGGTTCGGCAGCCGGACCGCTGGCGTATCTCGGACTCCCAATCCATCAATGCCCGGAAGGACGGCTGTGACGGGCCACGATCAGTGTCTAGGATGTCCCACAGTTCAGGGCAATGGATCATAGGTACGAACCCGCCGTCGGGTGTGAAGCTGATCTCCATGTACCGCCGGATGCCTGCACACCGCTGCCCGCCGACCGACGGCATGCTCACGGTGACGTCCGCGAGGTCGCTGCGGTACTCGAAGGGGCCGGACTGGAATTTCTTCACCCCGGAGAGGTAGATACCGAGGAAGGTTTCGAAGTCGTTCGTGCGCTCAGAGCCGCGGCGCTTGTAGAACTGCTCAACCAGCCGGATGTCGTCGTCGTCGAGCATGATCAGCTTGGCCCGCTCGGCCGTGCGGCGGGCTGTCTTGAGTTCAGTCAGCGTCCCAAGCCGGGGATCAGCTGCCAACCGGTCCGCATGACGCAGCATGCGCGGGTCGATCGGCAGGAACCAGTGCGTGCACGGGTACGCCTCGGTAAGATCCAGGATCTCATCGAGATATGCGACGTTGCCCTTGGACACTGTGGTGTCCACGTGGATTAGCTGTTTGGCCCGCTCCCGCATCGTGGCCTGCGAGTATGCGAAGTCCCGCGTGCGCCGTAGCTGCCCGTAGATCTCCTGTCGGGGCGCGTCCATCGAGCTGAGGAAAAACACGTTGTCCGGCAGGGGCACCGCCGGATCCGGCCAGACGAAGTTGGTGTAGACCGTGATGCAGACGGGAAGGCGCTGCTTGTAAAGGAAGCGCACCATCCCTTCGTGGATGAATGGCTCGCCGCCGATGAGCATCACCTTGTCGAAGCGCGGGCAGTGCGCCGCGACGTACTCGGTCGCTTCGAATAGGCGCGCCTCCAGGATGTCGGGCTCGAACCTGGGCGCGCCTTCGGTGATCCAGCACGGGCAGTGCACACAGCGCAGGTTGCATGCGTCGCCCAGATAGATGTCGAGGTTGGTGAGGGTCTCCTCCAGTCGCGCCATCACTGCCTCCCACCAGATAAACCGACAGTAATCGCCATCATACCGGCGGAAACTGGCCGCGAGAAGAGGCGAAGCGCTCCCCGCGCCGATTCCCCGATCACGCCGAACGGCGTGGCTCATCGTATGTGAAACGGCGGCGTCTTGGGCGGCAGGCCATTTTGGTAGCTAGGCACCTGGTGAGAGTGGGTCTGGGTGAATATAATGGGCGTGCGCGATCCCGGACCAGGCGGTGATGGGCGACCAGCAAGGGGATAATTCGTGACCTTGCCGCAGAGTTCCGGCCTCGGTTCAACAGGCGGCCCCCCAGCGACTCTGGTAATTATCAGCCACAATCGGCCCGCGTTGCGCGATCATGCCATCCGTTCGGCTTTGGAGTCGATCGCCAACGCCGGCATTGAACTCCCGCTCGTCGTCATCGACAGCAGCCCGGCGCCAAGCCCTACGCCCCGGGGGGTACGCCTAATCCATCGCCCGGATGCACCCACCTGCGTGGCGAAGCGGCGGTTGGCGGTCGAGACAAGCCAGACCGAATGGGTCCTGATGCTCGATGACGACTGCTGGGTGGTACCTGACGGCGTCAGCCGCATTCTTAGCGCCGTCGCTGCCGAGGACGGCAACCGAATCGGTGGGATCTTCGTCGTCACCGAGTTCAGCGGCGATCAGACCTGGATGTTCCGGGCTGCCCAGCACAGCGACCTGCTGCTCGGTTTCGGCGACACGGCCGAGGTCGGTGACATCACCTGGGCGATCACGACATTCTCGGCGTTCCGGCGCAGCGCGGTACTTGAAGTCGATGGGTTCTCCTGGGAGGAGTTCCCGCTGCGGGCCGGCGGCGAGGATGTTGACGCTTGCATGCGGCTGCGCGCCGGGGGCTGGCGGCTGCGCGGGCTACCCGACGTGCTGGCCCTCCACGACACGCAGACCTGGAACTCGTTCCGCTACAATGCTCGGCGGTCGCGAAATTATGGCGCGGCCGAAGGCGAGCTGGTCCGGCTGCACCCGCGGCGGACCCGCCTTGGCTGGGAGAACCTGCTGGTCAGTACCGCCTGGGGGGCGCTGTGCGCGCGGGTGGCCGGAGGTCGCCCGGTGGGCGCGGTACTAGCAGCCCTCGTAGGGCTCCTGAGCTGGTACACCGGCGAGGCGGTGGAACTGGCTGAGCGGCATCGCGAGGCGTCCGTCCCGGAAGTGGTGGTCCAGACCGCGTGGTCACTGCTATACGAACTGGGCAGGCTGAGCACGGCCGCCCGCCGCCGCTGCCCTGAACTCATGGTGCGGCGTTACGACTGGGTGTCATCGGAGGCGAACGGTTTCTCGGCCCGGATGGGGCCGGGAATGGCGAAACGGATGGCGGTCACAGGAGCGGCGGGCGCTGTCGGCGCTGTAGGGGTGCGCATGATCAGGAGGTGCCGGTGATCGTCCTTGGCCTGATTGGCCGACCCGATGTACCAGAGTGTCACGACGCTACGGCATGCCTTATCATCGACGGAGCAGTCGTCGCTGCACTGGAGCAGGAGCGGATCAGCCGACGGCGCTTCGCCGCAGGTGAGGGGCCGCAGGATGCCGTGCGCGTGCTGCTAAAAGACCATGGACTACATCCGTCCGATGTGGACGCCGTTGGGTACGCGTGGGCCGACACCTCACCCGACCGCGACCGACGAGTGGAAACCGACATCGAATGCGGAGTGCTGGCCACCGATCGGCTGACCTCGATCATTCTGCCCGAATTGGCGCAAGTGCTCGGCAGCAAGGAGATCTTCTTTTTCGATCACCACCTCTGCCACGCAGCACAGACGTACTGGTTTAACCCGTATCCCAGCGCCGACCTGCTCGTCGCCGACGGCAACGGCGGTGCCGGGGCAACCTCGCTGTTCCACGTTACGAATGGCCAGTTCCGCCTGCTCGACCGATACGAAAACCGGTGGTCGCTCGGTGTCTTCTACGAAGCCGGCGGCTTCTACGCGGGGCTGGGCTGGGACGCGGCCGGCAAGCTAATGGGCCTCAGCTCCTACGGAAAGCCGACCGGCCGTCGATTCATGACTTTCGACGCGCCCGGCGGGGAGTTCCGGCTGGATCCGGCCCTGCGCGGGGTGCCGACGAGCGGGCTAACAGAGGCTCGGCTGGCCCACCAGTGGGTGGATATCTTCGAAGCCAGCGCATTCCCCTACGTTACCGGTGGCGGCAACAGGTTCGACTACGCCGCTTTCGCCGCCGACATCCAGGCGACCCTTGAGGACATTGGGCTGGCCCTGGCCCGGAGGTTGCGCCAACGGTCGGGTGAGGAGACCCTGCTGATAGCGGGCGGCGTGGCCCTCAACGCGCATCTTAACCGGCTGCTCACCCGCAAGACTGGGTACCGCAACGTGGCCAGCACAATGGCACCGCACGACGGCGGAGCCGCGATTGGCGCGGGTCTGCTCGCCGCCAGGCTGCTCGGTGAGCAGATAGGTCACCCGGAACAAGGCGACCCGCTGCGGATCTTCCTCGGCCCGTCGGTATCGATCTTGGCAATCGAGGCGGCGCTAGCCGACTCGCCAGCGAACCGGCAGGGCATGGAACCGGTCAAGCTGCGCACCGAGGTCGCGGCCGCCCTCGGGCGAGGTGAGATCGTGGCGTACTTCGACGGTCCGATTGAGATGGGACCGCGGGCACTGGGAGCGAGAAGCCTGCTATCCTCACCCCGCTCCCGGGCCACGCTGGATCGGATCAACCGGATCAAGGGGCGCGCCCCGTGGCGGCCCGCCGCGCTCGCATTGACCGGTGAGGGCTTCACCTGCCTGGACATCGAGCCCCGGGCGGTCGGCCTCAGCGAGTACATGCTGTGCGTCCACCAGGTTGGTGAGGATGCATGGCCGGCCGTGAGCGCGGGGGTCCATGTGGACGGCACGTCCCGTGCCCAGTACGTCCCAGCGGACACCGAGTTCGGCGCGCTGCTCTCCGCCGTTGCCGCTGAGTCGGGCAGACCAGCGGTCATCAATACCTCACTGAATTTGTGCGGCCAGCCGATGGTTCTCACCCCGCGACACGCATTGCAGGTGTTTGATGAAGCACCGGACATCGACCTTCTGGTGATGCCGCCGTACCTGATCCGACGGGCTTGACTGCGACACCCGACGTCGCCTCCGACCGGCTCAGCGCGGTACATCAGAGCCCGAGCAAAAGGCCAACGAGACGGCACGCCCAGAATGTGGGCGCACTCCCACCGCTCTGGTCACCGGTCCACGACGGCAGGCGACTGCCCTGATGCCGATGCTATGTGCCGCAAACCCGACTGCGAGATTCTCCCGTCGGGTATTACCTACCTCAGCTCAGCCGTGTAGCCACAATGGTGATCGCTCCCAGATCAAGTCTCAGCGGCAGTCTCGGAGAGATGCATGATTTCTCGGGCTACCTCAACGGCCCCGTCGAACGACGACCAGGGGTGCCCATCCCGGAGGACCGGCGGCGCCACCGGTCCGGTGGCGAGGATCTCGGCGAGCCGCTTGCCCAACCGCGCGCGCGCCTCGTCGTCCTCAGCAAGCCGGTCACCGAGTTGCGCCGCACGGGCTACGCCCTGGTCTTCGGGGAGCCCGGCTGGCAGCGTGGCGTACCCGGTGAAGTCGTCCCAGGTGATGAACTCCGCGCACGAGAAGTATCGCTGGTACGCTCCCATCTGGCGATGTTGGCTGTAGTTCGCGCCGGGCAGCACAATGGTGGGTATCCGCATCCGGAGCGCTTCCCACATGATCGACTGGCCGGGCAGGGTGAGGAGCCTGGCCCGGGTGCCCAGTTCACGCATCATCTGGTCGAACGGCAGGGCCGCGACCATGACGCCGGTCGGCAGATCGCTTCCGATGCGGGCCGCAGCCATAGCCGAACACGTCACTAGGAGCCCGTAATCGTCCTCGACGAGACCGGCCACGACTCTTATCAAGGTCCTCAGATAGCGGGTGCTGTCCCCTGACGGCGCGACGGCACCGCCAAGATTCAGAACGGTTCCGCTGCGCTGTGCCGAGGGGAGCGGCAGGTCTAGGTCGACGATTTGCGGAATGAGGCGGACCGAGCGTGCTGCTTCGCCCCGCTGAGCGATCCGCTCGGACACCCCCGGGAATGCGAGGGCGAAGTACCTGTCCGCCTCTGACGGCTCAATTGGATCCCGATCCCACATCCAGTACAGCGGATCGACCATCACGGTCCGCAGGCAGCCATGTATGCGAGCTTCGACGAGCCGGTCGAAGTCGGCGAAGAAGACCGCGACGGACCCGCGGTCATCGCGCATCGACTCGGGCAGTCGTCCGGGTGCCGCCTGCTGTAGGGCTCCGTCGAAGAGCCCACTTGCGGACAGGAAGTCCAGAGCGATGCCGTCTGCCACCCCTGTGGGAAGCGATTGGGGACCTTGCACGTGCAGTTGCCGGGCCACCGCCGTGGCCAGCGCGGCCGGGCCGAATCCGAAGCTGACCGGGATCAGGTAGACGCGCACGTCGGTCGCTCCTCGTTCGGTACCGTGCGGCCGATATTGACATCCGCCTGGATCATTGCCTCCGGGCCGCTGGCTAGCCGTTGAACCAATCTCGCCTGGTTGGCGGCGAACCCCGGATCGTCGTAGGGACGGGCGTGCTCGTAATGCACGCAACGCAGGGAGGGATCCGCTCGCCAGGCCACTGTGACCGACGCGCGCGCGCCGATCTTCGCCAGCAAGTCGTCGTCCTCGCAGCCCCAGGCAACGTATCCGGTGTGGTAGCCGCCCACTGCATCGAACACGTCCCGCCGCACCAGCATGCCGCCCCAGTGGAAGGGTGGCCGCCATCGCAGTTCGCCGTTAGCAAGGGGAATCCCGGCAGGGGGTATGACCATGAGCGTCTCGTCCTCCCAGACATAGCGCTCGTCGGTGCATGGTTGGGGAGCGGTACCCTTCACCGGATCCTGGATGAAGCAGCAAGGCGTCGCGGACAGCCGCCGCAGCTCGCCGTCCCAGCTCAGGTCGTCGGGACCCGCCACGAATGGTGCGGCACTGATCCGACGGAACATCCAGGGCTGGGCCAGCGCACCGGTATCTGCCAGTCGAAGCGCGCGCGCCAGGTAGTCGGCACCCACAGGGCGCACGTCGGCGTCAGACAGGTACAACCAGTCGCCTGCGGCCTGGTCTGCCGCGCGGTTGCGCAATACGCCGGGGGCCGAAAGGGCTGGATCCACTTCAACCGGCCGGACATGGCTGTGAGCCGGTACTGCTGCATCCCCCGCAACCGCGACCACGACCTCGCACGGCACGTCCTGGCGTGCCCAGGCCGCGCATACGGTGTCCAGGACCTGCTCACCCCGATGCCGACCGAATAGCGGGATGAGGACGCTGACCAGCTCAGGCACCGATCACCTCGCTAACCGGCCCCCACTGCCGCACCTGCTCGGCGGTATAGCGCTCGCGTCGGCCATATACCGGATGCGCGGCGAAGCCGCTGCCGCGCATCGACCGGCCGAGGGCCTCCAGGTCCGCAGCGCTGACTACGGTCCCGCGGCACGGTCGGTCGGCCCGGCCGATCAGGTATGCGTCGAGACCGGCGGACAGGTCTCGGATTCGGCTCATCTCGTCGATGCCGAGGTCTGGCGTGGCCGCCACCTCGAAATCGCCCTCGGGTGGCAGTACCGTCCAGCCTGCCTCCCAGCGCAGCGACTCGAACACGGTGCCAGGAATGACCTGCAGCATGCCGGTGAAGATGGTTGCCTCGGGGAAAGCTTCCAGCAGCAGGTCAACGGTCTGGAAGCAGTCCTCGACGGTCTGCTGCGGCAGCCCGAAAATTACGTCCAGATGGATCGCCGACCGGTCGGGCATCACCTGGTACAGCCGGCCTACGGCGGCCAGCAGCTGCTCGGTGTACGGGCTGCGGCGGGTGAGCTTGAGAACGTTCGGCGCTAGCGACTGGATGCCGACTGCAGCCCAGGCCAGGCGCACTTCGGCTAGTGCGCGGGCCAGCCGATCCGAGAGGTACTTGGCGTGCAGCTCAACCGCGAACCGGGTGGGGGTCGGCCACTCCTGCAGGCGGCGGAGGATCTGCAGGCCGCGCGGCTCGTTACGGCCGAAGATTGTGTCGGTGATCCAGATCCGGTCGTACCCGCGTTCGGCCAGCATGTCGAGTTCGCCCATCACCGTTTCCAGGTCGAATTCTCGCTCCCGGAAGCCGTCCTGCCAGGCGCAGAATGAGCACTGGTACACGCAGCCGCGGGTCGTCGCATATGACGGCAGCCAGTTGGAGGAGGCGTCCCGAACGGTCCCGGCAAGCACCGGGGATGGAATCCGTGCTATCGGCAGCGCTGCGCGCCGCGGCGCTCGTACTGTGCTAGTCGGTTCCACCCGGGCGGCTCCCGGCGGCAGTTCTCCCGCCGCTGTTCCGGCGTCGAGCACCCGCCCTACCAGCTCGGCGAGCACCTCCTCGCCCTCACCGACGACGAGCAGCGTGCTCGCCGGGAAGGCTGCCAGCGCCGCCTCGTCGATTGTCCCGGTCTCGGGGCCACCGACGATAAGCTGGCAGCCCGGCGCGAGGCCGTGCACGAGCCTGGCCAGGTCTTGGATCACCCGATGGTTCCAGCAGTACCAGGACAGGCCGATGACCGCTGGCGAGCCCTCCACGAGTTGGAAAGCCAGGGCGGCCAAGTCGATCTCGCGACGGCGGATCTGGTCGAGATCCACGACTGATTGCTCGACGCACAGCCCGGCACCGAACCTGGCGTTCAGCGCGGCGTGTAGATAGGCGAGCCCGAGGCTGAACCGGTCGGGGTTGATCGCGACAAGCCGGACGAGGGGAGTACGCTCACTCATCGCGCATCCTGTCCAGCGTCTCCTGCACGGCGGCACACACTCGGTCGATGATGTTCCGTCCGTGGGTGGCGCCGATGATTACCTGGTCGAGCGGGTGGTACAGGACGCCGCGCTGGTATAGCCCCTGGCACAACTGGTCCGGATCCGTCCCGTCCGGCAGTTCCAGCCGGAAGAACGTCGGTACCCCGCGGACCCCGACGCCATGCTTCGCGCCAAGTGCCCGCAACGCCTCATACAGTGTCGCGGAGTTCGCGGCGAACGTCTCGTATGCGCCATCAGCCAGGGCCCGTACGCAGGCGAGCGACGCGATGATCGACACGATCTCCGAGGCGTACGTGCTGTACACGCTGAATGTATCAACGCTGGCGAGCAGGTCGCCGCCAAGCAGCGCGGCGATCGGGAACCCGTTGCCGATCGCCTTGCTCACCACAGTCAGGTCCGGCTCGATTTCCAGCATCGCCGAGGCGGTCGGATAGGAGTACCGGAAGCCGGCCTTGACTTCGTCGAAGATGATCACCGCCCCGGCTGTGCGGGCAGCCCGCACAGCGGCGCGAACGGTCTCCGGCTCAGGCAATTCGGTGGTCGGGCTCACCACGATGCACGCAGCCTGTCCCGCCGTAGCGGCGATGTCAGCGACCAGGGCCGGCGATGTCCAGTCGAGGGGCTCGATCTGGAACCCGCTCATGTGACGCAGGTCGCCGAGAGGCAATAGCCAGCCGTGGTATGTCGTGGTCAGCACCCGCCGGCGTCCCGTCGCCCGCACCGCCGTTGTGATGGCGGCGTGTACCGCCTCGGAGCCGGTCTTGAAGAAGGCTGCATATTCCGCGCCCGGACAGAGTTCCACGAGGTGCTCTGCGAGCTGTGGCTCCGCCGGGTGCCGCAAGCTGACACTCGCGCCGCTGTCAAGCATCGCACGTACCGCCGCAACCTGGTCGATGGCGCCATGACCGAGGATGATCGCGCCGCTTCCGCAGTAGAGGTCGATGAGTTCTCGACCGTCGGCCTCATACACGCAGGGGCCGCTGGCGGACGCGAAGAAGGCAGGAACACCGGCCGAAATCGGAAACTGGTGCCAGTTCTGGCTGCCCGGAGCGAGTCGGCCACGATGTGCGGTTGCCTGGACACCGGCATCGCTTATCGTCACGTCGACGGCCCCTATTCGCAGGCTGGCAATGACTCACCTGTGTGGGCAATTTACCAAACGTCGCGCTGCGATTACAGCCCCGCAGGTCACGCCGCAACACCGGAGCCACTGGGCCGAACGGCAAGACGGTCGTCAGCATTGGATGGACGCGAACGACGTACCTGGTGCTTCGCCGAACAGAGCAGATCGGGGCAGGGGACCGATTTGAATGTCCTGCCAAGGGACCCCGCAGTCGCTCAGCGGCGTCGGTCCTCACGCTGCAGCAGCAGACGGTACACCGGCGAGGCGGTCATGGCGAGGCCGACCCTGAGGCGGCGGGGCAGGCTGGATTGCCACTCATTGTCTGGCTCGATCTGGCTGAACCCATCGAATCGGGCGGGATTCCCACCCAGCACGTGGTAGCTGCCCGGACGGCCGGGTACCGCGGCGGGTGGCAGATGTAGTACCGCTGCACAACGGGCAAGGGTTGCTCGCGGATCAGCGCACAGTTCGTCATACGAGATCCTGACGTACGGGTACTCCGGGTGGATAAGCCTGAACGATGCGGCCATTATCTGATCGAAGATCCATCGGCCTCCGGACACGAATGTCGACTTCGGCTCCATGTACCAGTTCAGAGTCCCCGACTCGGGAAGGTGCTTGCGCCTCTTCCAGCTCCACACCACCGCCTGCGGGCGGCGTACCAGGTGGACCACCCGCAGATCCACGCGCCCGGTACTGGCCAGCGCGAAGAAGTGCAGCGGGGTCTTCGAGTTGTCGATAAGCGGACCCTGAACAGTTGCAAGCTCCGAGAGCACGCCCAGCACTGGAGCGTAATGGTCTCGTCGGCGGGGTACATCTGCTGCGCGGCGACCGGTGAGGCGGTAACCGACCGCCGCGAACCAAACGCCAATCGCCCAGGGGAGGCGGTACCGACGGTCCTCCACCAAGGCTTCCCAGCGCTCGCGGCCGGGGTCCTTAGCCAGGTATGCCAGGAGGTCCCGCCATTCTAGGCAGTCCACGGCGCGGCGGGTGCAGCTGCACATCTCGTTGTCCCGCACCCCGCGAATTGACAGCGTCTCCAGTTCGCCCAGAGCACGCGCCCCGTCGAGATGACCGGCAAGCAGGAACTCCAAAAGGGTACTGCCGCTGCGCCCGGATCCCATGATGGCTACCACGCAGGCACACGCCGATGCCGGCTTCATCGTGATCAACACCGTACCTTGTTATTTCTTGAGCCTGGGTCGTAACGTGAGCACGCAATCACGGACCCAGCGGCCGGTCCAGTCGGCATTGGCGCCCGATACGGCAGGCGTGGCGATTCCGGCGAGGCTGCGAGGCAGGACTGGCGGCGAGTGAGGAGACACGCAAGGTGACGCGGGCATCGGTCGGCATCGTGGGGTTGGGCAAGCTCGGCATGCCGACGGCGGTTGCGATGGCCCGCCATGGCCACACCGTGCGGGGCTTCGACATCAAGCCGGACCGGATGACCCTGTCCGCGCTGCCGAAGTACGAGCTGGATGAGGAACTCGCGCATCCATTGAGCACAGTACTGGGCAGCGACCTCGATCTGCGCTTCTGTGACCTCGCCGAGGTGGTCAGAGATAGTGACTGCGTGTTCGTTGCGGTGGAGACTCCGCACGGCGCACCCTATGAGGGCGTGACACCGCTGCCCAGCACCCGGGCCGATTTCTCCTATGAGGCTCTCGGCGTCGCGCTGGCTGCGGTCGCAGCTCAGGCCACCCGTCCCGTCGAGATCGGCATTATCTCCACGGTCCTGCCGGGTACCGTCCGGGCACGGCTGCTGCATCTGGTCGCCGGGCACCTGCTCATCTACTGTCCCCAGTTCGTCGCGATGGGTACCGTCGCCTTCGACTTGCACCACCCAGAATTCACGCTGCTCGGGTATGGAGACGCGAAGCCGGACGCGGTGAAGGACGTGCTGGAGGGCCTGCGCCGCGCGCCAGCACCAACATTCGAGATCTCATACGAGAGCGCGGAACTAGCGAAGGTTGCCTACAACACCTTCGTCAGTGCGAAGGTGACTGTGGCCAATGTCGTCCAACACCTAGCGCACCGCGTCGGCGCAAGCGCCACCGAAGTGTTCGGCGTACTCGCTGCCGCCAATCACCGACTGGCCAGCGCGAGCTACCTGGGCCCTGGGATGGGTGACGGCGGCCCGTGCCACCCGCGTGACAACATCGCGCTGTCATGGCTGGCCGGTGAGGTTGGCATGGCCAGGGACCTGTTTTCGGCGCTGATGCTCCAGCGCCAGGCGTACGTAGAGTGGCTGGCGGACGAGTTCACTACTGCGGCGGCAGGTCGCCCCATGGTGCTGCTAGGCACCGCCTACAAGCCCAACACGGCCCTGGAAGCCGGCAGTTCGAGCCTGCTGCTCGCCAACCTCATGGCATCGCGCGGTCAGCAGATTTTGATAGTCCGCACCGGCGTGGAACTGCCTAAGCGGTCATTTCCGCAGCCAGCTGCGTTCTTCCTCGGCTGCCCGGACCCGGAGTTCCTTTCCATGCGTTTCCCGGCCGGTTCAACTGTGGTTGATCCGTGGCATCGGATCGAGCCGGCCGAGGGGATCGAAGTGGTTCGGATCGGCGAGCGGCCGTGAATTCCGGACCGCTCCAGGTCGGTTTCGACGAGGTCCACTCTGTTCCGGACGTCGGCCCTCTTCGCGTAGAACTCGGCCGGCAGAACCTGAGCCGTCCCGTGTGGACATACTGGTTCCCGCTGCTGTGCGCGCTGTTCCCTGATTCGATGCGGGCAGCGCCGGTCGCGGTGCTAGCGTCCGGCCGCGTCCCGTTCGTATACCCGGTCGAATTGCGGTTTGAGGCCCACGAATGGCACGCCAACACGCCGGAAAACGAGCTGCTCGCCGTGCTTCCGCCCGAAGTGGAGCAGGCCAGCGCTGCAGGCCGGGTAGTCGTGGTTCTGTCGATCGCCCATGAGGGTGGGCCGCTATTCGAGCAGGGCGGCAACAGCCGCCCTACGCTGCTGGATCGCGTGGCAGCGTTCGGCCGTTGGTATGCGCTGCCACGCGAGCGCCTCTGGTTCGTATCGGGCAACCTGGACGGTGACGGCGAAGTGGGTGCTTGGATGCGGGCTCGCAATCTCGCCACGCTGCCGTTCACCTTCCGGGCGTGCGAGCCGTTCTCTGCGTTCGTTGGCGGCTGCGCCGCGCAGAGCCTGCTTTGCGGTCGTGGCCCATCCGCCATGACCGCATTCCAGCGGCAGGGACCGCACGCCATCGGCTGGCAGGGCACTACGGTGGAGTGCGTTCCGCTCCCTTTTCCAGGGGCGAGCTTGGTTCAGTCGAATACGCCGCAGTTCCGGTACGCCTGCCTCAACCGGATGTTTCGGCGCCATCGCTGGGAAGTGCTCGACAGGCTGTGGAGGGCCGACGTCCTCGGCAGAGGTCTGGTCAGTTTCCCGCGCCCTGATCCTGAGATGATGCGCTTCGAAGGGGTCGACGCCACCGGCCCGGATGCCAGCGAACTGCTCCAGATGCTGCCGCTGACGATCGATAAGCCGGCCCGCTTCGACGATGCCGGGTTTTTCTCCGACAACTCGGCGTTCGTCGGCCTGCATCCCTCGGTTGTCCTGCGCGAATGCGCCATGGAACTGGTCACCGAGACCCGCCAGGAAGGCTGTCGGTTCGTTTCGGAGAAGACGTTCAAGGCCCTGCTCGGGCGTGGCCCTGCCGTTGTCGTCGGGACCAGCGGCGTGTTGGCCTACGTGCACTCGCTCGGCGTGCGCACCTGGTCCGATAAGATCGCCGAGCAGTACGACTGTATACCTCACGCGGATCAGAGGCTCGCCGCAGCCATGGACTCCGCTCTGGAATACATCTCGCGCAGCGGCCCAGACGATCCTGGCCTTGCCGAGGTACGCGAGGCGAACCTGCGCTGGCTGTTGAGCGCTCCCAAGCCGTGGGACCGCCTGGTCGGCGAGTTGTGCGACACCGTGCGGTGGCTCGGTTGACAAAGGCCCTTGCCACGCGGCCTGCCCGCGCCGATGATTGTCAGGCGATCGCCAGCCTGCTCGCATCGGCCTTCCTGGACAGCACCGCCGACGGAACATCGCTGCTGGACCCGTTGGTGTTCGAGCCGGAGCGCAGCCTGCTAGCGGTCGACGGAAACCAGATCGTGGCACACGTCGGGGCTTACGGGCGGCAGCTAGCGGTGCCCGGCAACACCTGTCCAGCCGCGCATGTCGCGCTCATCGCCGTGGCACCGGCCTACCGGCGGCAGGGTCTGCTGTCTGGCCTCATGGCTCGGCAGTTGGCTGGCCTGGCGACGCGCCGTCAGGCTATCGCCGTGCTGTGGGCCAGCGAGGGCCGCATCTACCACCGTTACGGCTTCGGGCTGGCAAGCACACGCCTGGACGTCACCGCGGACGTCCGGGAAATCGGGCGGCTACCTGCGCCGGGCCAATGGCTCGGACAGCTGCGTGACCTGTCCGTATCCGACGGTGTGGGTACCGCGCGCGTGGTGTATGACAATGTGTGGCGCGCCCGGCCTGGCTGGTCGGAACGGACAGACGCCTGGTGGCGCCACCTCACCGCGGATCCCCCCGGCCGTCGTTACGGGGCCACTCCCCTACGCATGCTGGTCGCCGAAGGGCCAGACGGGGCCAAGGGATACGCAATATGGCGCGCGACTGGCCAGTGGTCGGCGACCGGCCCCGCAGGCAGCGTGGAAGTGCGCGAGATGGTGGCGGATGCCGCAGACGCCCTTCGCGAGCTGTGGCGGTTTCTGCTGGGCGTCGACCTCACGCGTACCGTGAGCTACCCGTTCGGTTCGGTCGACGATCCGCTGCTGCACTTGGTAGAAGAGCCGCGCCGACTGGCCGGCGCTCTCGCTGACGCGCTGTGGGTGCGGGTAGCCGACTTGCCGACCGCCCTCGCAGGTCGCCGCTACCGGGTGCCGGTGGACGTTGTTCTCAGCGTGCGCGACGACCTCCTGCCGGAGAACGCGGGGTTGTGGCGGTTGAGCGGAGACAACTCAGGTGCCACCTGCGCATCCACATCCGCCGAACCCGATATGTCCCTGGACGTGCGCGATCTGGGTGCCGCCTACCTTGGCGGCACCCGGCTAGCAGCGCTCGCTGCGGCTGCCCGAATCCGGGAGCATCGCCGGGGTGCGCTGGCCGCAGCCGACGCGGCGTTCAGCTGGCATGAGCCGCCCTCCGCAGTCGAAATGTTCTGAAACATAGCGCATGACCTGGGCGGGTAAGATGGCTGGTCGGATCGCGGGCTCTGCGAGGTGTCGGCGGCAGTGAGGGAGGTCATGGGCGAGGGGCGGCTGCTAGTCGCGCTGTACGGGCCGACATCGTCGGGCAAGACGGCGCTCTCCATCGATCTCGCCGAACGCATCGAACGCGAGCTTGGCCGGCGGGTGGTTATCATCTCTGCCGACTCGCGCCAGGTCTACCGGTACATGGACATAGGTACCAGCAAGACCACCAAAGCGGAAATGCGCGGCATCCAGCACGAAATGATCGACGTGCTCGAGCCGATCCGCAAGCTGGAACTCGAGGAGTACACCCGGCTGGCGCGGATGCACATTTCCAATGCGTTCGGCACCGGTGACTTGCCGCTTGTCGTCGGCGGCACAGGTGTCTACGTTAAGGCCCTGCTGGAGGGCTGGGCCACCGAGCAGACCGGTGCTGCCCGCAACGCGCTGCGGCGCGATTTCCCCCGCACCATGATCAGCGATGCCTACGCGACGCTGCGCCGATTGGACCCGGATGCGGCCGCGCGCGTCCATCCCAATAATTACGAGGCTGTCATCAACGCGCTGGCCCGGGTGATGGGCGGCGGGCCGCACGAAGGGAGTCGCAGCCAGGCGGTACGCAGCCGCGTCCTCGCATTGGACCCGGGCGCCCGAGCCATCGACCAGCGCGTGGCCCGCACATACGACGAGCAGGTCCGGAGAGGACTGTTCGGCGAGATCCTCGACTTGGAGCAGCGGTACGACCTGGACCGCGAACTGCGCCGCCGAGGGCCCGACGCGACGAATCAGGTACTGCACACGCACGGGTACCGCGAATACTTCGAACTCGCGTTTGAGAAGGGCAAGGCGGTGGGCGAGCTAACCGACGCGGACCTAGCTCAGGTACGGGGCCGGGTCCTGGAGCACATCCAGCACTACACACGACGGCAGCGGTCCTTCCTGGCTAAGCTTCCGCGAGCACATCGGATCAACTCGCTAGGCCAGGCCGCCGCGCTCGTTACCGGCCTCGTCAGCGCCAGAACCTGATATGCAGGGACCCCTCAGCATGGCCGATTACCTGGCTGACCCCTGGTTGCGTGCGCGGACCAGCCAGCCGCACCTGGATCGTAACCCGGCCGCGGAGTACGCGGCGGTGCGGCGTTACCTGGACGATCAGCCGACAACCTGGAAAGACCTGGTACGCGGGCATGCTGACGGGCTGCCGCCGCTCCCAGCTGACCACCGCGTTGTCATCTTCCTGCTCGCGGGAAACGAGGCCGAACTGATCGGGCGTTGCCTGGACGCCATCGCGGCCGACATCGGCTCGTCGGGCCTGCGCCGTGCCGCCGAAGTGGTGATCGTACGCCAGCACCTGGCTGGTACGCCTCGTGATGAGACCTCCGACTTGGTGCACTGCTGGACCGCGCGGCACCGGGATCTGGCTACCGTGCATCTTGTCGAGGTCGAATGGCCCGCAGAATGCCGCACTTTCCTGCCGCTGTCCCGCAAGCTCGCGGTCGATGTCGTCGCGCAGCGGGCACTTGACAGAGGACGAGCCGCACCGCTTTACCTGATAACCGAGGATGCCGACGTCGAGTGGATCGAGCGGGGCCGTGCCCGATATGTGGTGGACACGTTCGACGGGCGGCCAGGACTTGACATCCTTCGCGGCTGGCACCTGCGCAGCATTGACCTACTGGAGTACCTTCCGCTGTTTGTCGAGCGGCTCACGTGGCGGGCGTGCGAACACGCACTGTCCGACCCGCGACTGCGCCCAGAGCACAACGAAGCGTACGAGTTCAGCTGGAACCGGGTCGTAACAGCCGGCTGGAACGTGGCCTTCACGCTGGAGGCATACGTTCTGGCAGGCGGATACACGACAACCGTGGAACTGTTCGAAGACATGGACCTGGGGCAGCGGATCTCGGTGATGCGGGGAGCCCATACCGAGCAAGGCTTCGTGCCCTGCACCACGACGGCGGACTGGATGCCGTTTGAGGCAAGCTCCGACGGACGGCGGGCGCTCGCCGCACTCACCGACAACGCTGATCTCTATGGTGGCGCGCCATCGGTGTCTGGCTTTGTCGAGGCAACCGCCAGAGCGCGGAACTGGCCGATGGCTGAGGCGATCGATGTAGCGCGCCAGCAGCCACCTGAGGATGCCGTTGCGTGCGTGCTGGACAGGCGGCGAGCGGAAGTTTCGGCGATCGTGGGCGACGGCGAAGCTCTGGACCTGGTGATGGACGCTGCGCAGCGCGAGCTCGGCGTTGACCTGCGGGACGAATCCTCGGCTCTAGCCGCAAGACAGCGCGCTTTCCTGGCAAGTGCCCGCCAGGTTGAGACGGGCGGATCCTCCCGAGCGCACGTCGGCATCTTGCGCCGCAGCACGCTTGCAGCCCACGTCTCCCATAGCACGCCGATGGCTATCAGGCGGAGCCTGCCTGGCCAGGCTGCCTCTAAGCTGCATGAATGAACACTAGACGGCCTGCAGGCCCGCAGGTCCGGCGTGCGACAGCTACGAGCGGCCCATTGCGGTCGGCGCGGATGTTCGCCTTCGCTGTACCTGGACTCGGGCAGATGCTGGCCGAGGAGCTCCAGGCGATCGAAGGCGTCCAAGCCCAAGGGACAGGCTTCGACGGGCGTTCAGATGTGGTGAACTTCACCGTCGAACCGCGTGCGCTCAAGTGCCTAAGCCAGCTGAGGCTAGCCGAGGACATTTTCGTCGAGGCTGGGCGGACCCTCCGCTCCGAAGGCGACCGTGCCCACTGGATCACCGGGCGGTTGCTCAAACCTGAACGTACCCGCCGGGCGCTCGACGTCCGTGGCCAGATCACCCGTCCTGCCCGTGAGCGCGCCAGCTATCGAGTCATCGTGCGCGTCCTGCAGGAACAGTCCTTCCAGCGGACCGAACTACGCAGACAACTCTCCGCCGCCATAGCCAAGCAACAGCCCCAGTGGCGCTTTGATGATCCCGCCGACCTTGAACTCTGGGTCCTCGAATACCAGCCGGGCAAGATCCTCGCGGGCTTCCGCGCATCCGACGCGCGGATGCGCCAGCACGACGGCCGAGCCAAGGAACGACGCGGGGCACTGCGGCCCACAGTTGCCGCCGCCATGGTCCGCTTGGCCGGACGACCAGGCAACGCCCTGCTCGATCCATGCTGTGGCTCCGGCACCATCTTGAACGAAGCGCTCAGCTTGGGCTGGAAACAGGTGTACGGGACAGACGTCGACCCCCATGCCATCGAAACCGCCCGCCACAACATACCTGCGGCACTGCTCGCGGTCGGCGATGCCCGCCACCTCAGCCGCGACTCGACCAGCATGGACGCCTGCGTATCCAACCTGCCCTTCGGCCAGCAGTACGAGATGCAAGAAGACACCGACACCTGGCTGCGCAAGGTACTGACCGAGCTAACCCGCATCACGGCGCCCGGAGGCCGCGTCGTACTTCTCGCCCCTGCGATCAGCCGCGCGCTAGTACCAGGCCAACTTCGTCTCGCCAACAGGACGCAGATCAGGCTGCTGGGGACTAAGACCTCAATATGGTGCTACGACCGTAGCGAATAATACCTATGACGCCCTCCAGGCTCATCTCATAATTCTCCGAACAGACCCAATCCGAGCAGGAAGTCGATTGCGAATTGCGCTCCGGATCCGTTCGGAGTGCTACAGCCTCGCGTGCCCAGGTTGGCGATATGACCCTTTTGGCTGCTACTGCGACGGGCCTCTCGGACGGTGCCGCGCTCCTGTCCGGCGTGGTTGAGGTGATGGCGGCACAGGGGCTGCCAGACCAGCCTTTGAACGGGCAAACGGGCCGACGGGAAAGTCGAGCATTGCGAGCCGCAGGCCGCGGTCGGCGGCCGAGGGGGGCAGACTGGCGCCGTGGTGCAGCTCCTCTTGCTGCCCGGCTGGGTCGCGGTCGGTGTCGCCGTAGGCGTATCGCGAGCCGGGTCGGCTGTCGTCCTGGCGGTCGCGGCCGACCTCCGGGTCGTCGCGCCCCGTGCGGTAAGGGAGGAGGCCGAGGTCACGGTGGCGCCGGCGCAGCTCGGCGGTCGCGGCGCGAGCCTGCTCGCGGGCGGGCTCGGTGGCGGCGTGCCAGGCAGTGCGCTGCTCGTCCGCCTTGACTAGTTCGCGTTCACGGTCGGCGAGTGCGCCAGCGCGCTGCTCGTGAGCGTGCGCCTGGGCGGCCAGTTCTTCCCGCTCGGGCCCGGCCGCAGCTCGGGCGCGAGCGCGGGAAAGCACGGCCTCGGTGTACTCCTCGCGGGCGGCGCGAGCGATGAGGCGCAGCTTGTCACCGACATGCTCGGGGGCTCGGTCAAGCTTGCGCTCGTACCGGGCACGGGCAGCCAACAGGTCGCCGTCGCTGGCAGTAGCGAGGTCATGGCCCGCCACATTGAGGCTGAGGGAATGGGCGGCGGCGTGCCAGGCTGCCCGCGCCTCCGGGGCTCGGGGTTCGCGGCCGATTGCGACGAAGGGGTCGTGCTGGCCGTACTGCTCGCGGTAGGCGGCGGCCGGGCCGACACGCTGCACCCAGGCGACGCGGTCCTCGGGGTCGTCCGGGACGGGGCCGAGGGCGTCGATGGCCCACGGTGCCGGATCCTGGGCGGCGCGCTCGCCGAGTTGGGCAGCGCGAGCGTCCATGTGGCGGGCCAGGGCCTGCATGTAGCGGCCTATCTCTGGGTCGGCGGCCACAGGGGTGCGGTCAGCGTAGCTGGCCGGGTGGGGCACAGGTTCGCCGATCATCTCGTCCCTGATCCTGCTGTGCAGGGTGCGTGATATGTCCCCGGCCCGGCCCCGGTACGGGTCCGCGTCCAGGGAGCGCAGACGGACGGCGCGGGTGAGCAGGGCGGCCGGGTCGTGCCCGGCAAGCTCGGCCGTCCGGACCTGACGGTGTAGCGTGCTGCGCGCGTCCTCTGCTTGGTACCGCTGGTACTGCTCGGCGGTGAGCAGCTGGGCCAGGATGGCGTCGTAGCGGCGGCCGGACTCCTCGGCCGCCAGGTCGGTCCAAATGCTGCCGACGTGGGCCAGGTGGACGGCACGGGCCGGCTCGTCGCGCTGTACAGCCAGCGCGGGATCGTCGGTCTCGGTCCGTTCCAAGGCGGCGATGAACACGCTGAACCGGTCGGCCTCGGGTGCCCAAGGTGTAGTCGGATCGCCGACGGCCTGACCCTGCTGCTCGGCCAGCGGCGCTGCTGGCCGGGTGCCCGGGCGCAGGTCGGCACCGCGCCGCTGCCAGCCCCGCCCGGTGGCCGTCGCTTCGGTAACGGCGTAGGCGTAGTTCGCGGCCCGGCCTCGGGTGAGCGCCACGTACGCCAGGGCCCGCGTCGTTCCTGCATCGACCAGCGCGTGGGCAGTATCGACGGTGCGGCCCTGCGCCGCGTGCACCGTGTCGGCATAGCCGAGCATTGAGGCGTCGCGGAGATAGGCGGCCGGGATCTCGAACGCCGTATCCCACAGACGCTCGCCGCTGGCCGGGTCACGGCCGAGATCTCGCCGCACCGTCACGGTGACGGGCTCGTGGGTAAGCGAGTCGATGGCGTAGGACTCGATACGCCAGATGTCGCGATTCGCTACCCACCTGCCGTGACGATCCTTAATGGCGCGGCAGTTCGCCCGGGCCTGGACTAGATCCCCCGCGCCGGCGTGGTTGCCGTCGGCGAGCGGGATGGGGGCGTCCTGCTCGACCAGGCCGAGTCCGGCCAGGTCGGCGCGGGCGCGGGCGGCCAGCTCGGCGGCCTGCTCGTTGGTCGGGGCGATGAGCAGGGAGTCGCGGCCGCCGAGGCGGTCGGCGAGCCAATGCCGATACGCGCTGCCTGCCATCTCCTCGGCGGTGCCCTCGGCGAGCCGTCCGTGCCGGTCGTAGTCGGCCAGCGCGGCGGCGTCGCCGTCGCGCAGGCGCAGCGAGGCTTCCCGCTCCCACCGCTGCTCCATGCGCTGCACGGTGGTGAGCTGGTAGTGGCCGTGCTCGCGGGCGAGCATGGCGAAGGCCCCGCCAGCGCCGACGCTGGGAAGCTGGGCCGGGTCGCCGACGAGCAGCAGCTTGGCGCCGGCCTCCTGGGCCAGGTGGTGCAGTGCGGTGAGCTGCGCGGTGGGCACCATGCCTGCCTCGTCCACGATGAGCAGGTCCCCGGCGCCGAGCAGCTGCTCGCCGCGGGCGGCGCGGGCGAGGAACCGGGCGATGTTGAAGGCCTGCGCCAGGCCTTCGGCGGCCAGCACCTGGGCGGCGTTTTCGGCTAGCGCCACCCCCACGACGTTGCCTGCGGTCTGCTCGGCCCAGAGGGCGGCGAGGGTGCCCATGATGCGGGATTTGCCGGTGCCGGCAGGTCCGATGAGGAGGTCGACGGGCCGACCGCTGGTCATGACGCCCCACACGGCAGCGGCCTGGTCCGGGCGCAGGCCCCCGGCATATCGGCGCTCCTGGTCCCCGGTCACGGCCTCGGCGGGAGCGGTGCCGGGCTGGATCCGGCCGGGCAGGGCATCCAGCTCGGCCAGGTCGACGCCGAGAGCGGCAGCCACGGCCTCGGCGGGCGCGGCCGGGCCGCCGGATTGGCCGGCGGCGGCTAGCAGCTGCTCCTCCCGGTCTAGCTGGGGCCGGGTTGTGTAGAGGGCACGGTCGTGCGGGCTGTAGACCGAGCGGCCATCGGGCCGGCGCAGTGCGGCCGGGACCTCCGCGAGTTCGGCGGCCTCCAAGTTCACCACGCCATGTCCGTCGGCGAGCGCCTGGCTGGTCAGCTCTTCCATCAGCTGCCGGACCTGGGCGGCGTCAAGGCCGCCGAGCCAGCCGGGCAGCTGCGCGTCGATCGCCGCGAGCAGCTGACCGCGCGACCACACCGGATGAGCGGCCTGGACCTCGGCCACCGCCGCGGCCAGTATCCGGCTGATCTGCTCCCTGGCCAGCGCGGCCAGACCCGGTGCGGCCGGGTCCCGCGACCCGATCACCCGGGCGGGGATGGCGTCCAGGGCGCCGAGCTCAGCCCGCGTCATCTGCTCGGCCCAGGCGGCCAGCTGCTGGGCGCGGGTGGGCGCGCTGGCCCGCTGCGGCTTGGCTCTCCTGCTGTTCAGCGTGACGAACTGGGCTATCGCGAATAGGGCCCGGGCGTTCGGCGGGTGGTCGTGGCGGGCCTGATACTCGGCGGCCAGCTCGGCTACCTCGGCGGTGATCACCGCGCGGCGGGAGCTGAACTGCTCCTTGGCGTCCTGGGCGACGCCGCTCAGCTCACGGCCGTGACCGTCCGGCCGCTGCTCGTAGGCTGCCCGCACGGTGCGGGAGATCAGCTCGTCCTGCACCCGTCCGCCGATCGCCGACGCGGCCGCCCGAGCCCGGTGCAGAGCCCGGGAGTCGAGTGTGCGCCACGTCCCGTCGTAACACTCGACGCGGTTCAGGATGGCGTTGTGCACGTGCAGCTGAGGGTCGCCGTCACGACTGGTGTGCTGCAAGAAGCTGGCCACGACCCACCGATGGGCATCGACCCACCGCCCGGTTGCATGCCGGGCCAGCGGCCGACCGCGCTCGTCCTTCGGCACGGCGCCGTGGTACCCGGCGCGGCTGTACCCGGCCTCATCTTGGAGATACTCCAAGGCGGCAGCTGCACCGGCCCGCACCGCGTCCTCAACCGCACCCGCCATCCGCCGGTACCCGGCGGCAGCTTGGGCGTCTCCGTCCTTCTCCGCGCGTACCGCGGCTGCCTGGAGCGAGGCGTGCAAGATGCTCGTCGTCTTGTCCGCGCTGTACGTGAAGTCGAAGAACATTACCGCCTGGCGCTGGTCCTTACGGGCCTGGATGGCCAGCTGCTCCAGCCGCTCCGGAGTGGCGTCCGGCTCGGCGGCCACCATCGCGTCGAACCGCTCCTGGAAAGACTTGTAGTTCCGGGGCGGCGCGCCCAGGTGGGTCTTGTCCTCGGGCAGGACATCCTTGTCGGCGAACAGCGGGTCGCGCGGGTCCAGCAGCTGCCCGTACAGCAACTCCATCACGTCCGGCTCGACCTCCGAGCCGCGCTCAAGACCCAGACCCGAGCAGGCTCGCCCGGTCCACACACCAGGCGGCTCGCCGCACTCGGCGACCGCTGACAGGTAGTACCCCTCCATGCCTTTGCTCGACTCGCGCAGAAGGTACCCCGGGTCGTAGCCGGTGCTCACTGATCCGTAGGCGCCCACGCGCGGCACCCCCCTCCCCGCGCCCGCTCGCCCCTGGCGACCGGGCGGGCGTTCAGCGGGTCCCCGCGCCAGGGCACGGCGAAGTGGTCACGCAGCGTAAGGGCACGTGATCCGTAGTAACCAGCACATTGCAATGCCTCGGTGTGCGGACCTTGAATTTCGCTCTTGACGTTGTTGCCGACGTGCTCAGCGCTAGGGGCGGCAGGCCGCCATGCGGCCGTCGCACGACAGGTATGGCCAGCGCGTCGCATCGCGCCGCTCATGGTGGTGCTTGGCCAACGCGAGGAGACGATCGGCTTTCGAGACGCGTGGGCCGGTGCTCGTCGACGCCGTCATCGTCCCCGCTCGGCGTTCCCTGACGGCCTGGACGGCCGCGCCGCTAGCGAGTCCAGCCAGCCCCTCGATGGTGCTCAGCCTGCCGAGCTGGCCCACGGTCATATCCGGGCCGAGCAGTCCGCAGTCGGCGCGTCGGACCCGAGGCGGCACAACAGGAGGCGACGCACGCTCCCCGCAGCACTCGCGGATCGCGGCGTCGATCGGAGGCACGTGCGTCTGCGCGACCAGGTCGGCGAGCAACCCGAGGTACTCGGCGTTCTCGCTGCTCGCGATGATCACCAGTCGTCCCGCGGCATTGCCCAGGACGCGTTGTGGTAGAAGCCAAGGGTTAACCATCCCGGCGGAAGCACGGGCCAGCGGATCTAGAGGATGGCGCGGACGTCAGTGATCCAGGCCTCGGCGTCATCGGTAATGTCCCAGTCCAGCCGCATGATTGCCTGCTGCCGCGTGCATCCGGCGGCCTGCGGGAACTCGTCGTCATCCAGGACCAGGGCGACAGCCAGTTGCTCTCCGAGCGGCCATGTCGGATCTGGGTGGCCGCCGTGACTGCGGCCCACCTTGCTCGGTCGAGGACGTTCGTAGTGAAGTCCCAGCCGCCTCTTGCATGTGCGAGGGCGGCGCGCTTCACGAACTCCTCGACCGGCAGGCCTGCCCCGCGCGCTTGCCTACGGACCCGCCTGAAGGCTCTACGGGGCAACTCGACCTCAAGCCAATGTTCCGTCGGCTCCCCGTTCTTTTCGGTGTCACTCATGGCGGACCTCCAGTCCTCTCGGCCGGAAACGGCGTCGGCGTCTCACACCCGGGCGTGGCAGCCAAGGCCACTCATCGCCGCGCTGCCGGCAGCTGGTCGCTGGCGGTGGCGGTAGCTGGGTCTAGTCCGAGGGCTTCGAAGATCGCAGTACGGCTAACCCGGTACTTGGGGCCTACGGAAATGACCTTCACCGGGAACCGTCCTTGCCGCGCGAGTTCGAACGATTTCGTCCTGCCGATACCGAACGCCCTGCCTGCGGTGGTCAGATCGACTGAGACCGGCAAGGACAGCAGTTCGTCTAGAGACATCTCTGGCTGACTCATGGGTGCCCGCCCGTAACATCACAGTCCGCAGCGCGCGGACCTGTAACAAAGTTCGTCGGATTGCGAACTTCCTCCCAGTATGCGTGCGGCCAGGCAGTGATAGCAAAGAATTTGCGGACTGAACCGAAAAGTTCTGGATTTGCGGACTCCTCAAGGGTAGGGTCGCTGGCGTGGAGGAGCTAAGGCCGCCTGGCGGCCTCACCCAAGGCCAATATGCTGACCTGCCTGTCCGGCGGGTGACGGTCAACTCGATCGTCGCCCTCAACATGGCGTACTTCAGGAAGGCCGCCGGTCTCACCCAGGAGGAACTGGGCGAGCGGATCGGCTGGGGTAAGTCGGTGGTGTCGACCGCGGAGCGATCGTCGGATGCCAAGCGTGTCAGGAACTTCAGCGCGGAAGACCTCATCGATATCTCGACCGCCTTGGGGGTCCCCATGGCCGCCCTGTTCCTGCCTCCCGAGGATGACGAGGTCGCAGTCCGCTACCTCATCGCCACGGCGGCCGGAGACAAGTACGCGACCTGGCTGCTGGGCTTCTTCTTCCCCACCTTCCAAGGAGGCAGCTCGCCTGCCATGGATGCTTACCGTCATCGGTGCATCGTGGCGGGGACAGGCCGTCAGGACCATATCCTGACCGCCGACGAGGTTGCCTCGGCAAGGACCGACATCGCGCGGGTGAAAGCGGAGGCCCTCCTGCGAGACGCGCGGATTGAGCAGGTGGAGGATCTCCAGCGCCGGATCGATGGCCTGCGCGCGTTCGAGCGCGATTACCGTGCGAAACTCCAGGCACTGCTCAAAGGTCAGCTCCAGACACTGTGGGAGGGCGTCCCTGGCTCAGGCGTCGATCAACTCCTCAAGGACCTGGAAGAGCGTGCCGCCGTCACACCCGGCCAGAACGCCAGCGTGCTAGTCCTTCGCGAGGACGGGACATACGACGTGATCGAGTGGGGGCCCGTCGGAGACGACGCGGGCGTCGGCGACAAGACCAGCGACAACGAAGGGCTCAGCGACCACGACACAGAGGAGTAATCATGAGAGGTTCAGAGCCGTACCGGCAGTGCTGGTGCAGGGACCCGGCAACGGGGAAGCCGCTGCGAGCGAAGTGCCCGAAGCTGAAGAACAAGAAGCACGGCAAGTGGTACGCACGATACGACGCAGGCGGTACCGAAGGGAAACGGCGTCAGCCCGTCGTCGGGCCGTTCGACACGAAGAAGGAGTGCGAAGACGAGCTGGCCAGCGCGCTGGCCAGGATCGGCGGCGGCGGATCGGCACCTGACCGCAAGCTGCGCGTGGCCGCCTACCTGGACGCCTATATCGCGGGAAAGCGGAACCTGAAGCCGCGGACGATGGAGACCGACAGCGACGCCTTCCGGCTCTACTGGAAGCCAGCTCTCGGGCATATGCGCCTCGTGGACGTCCGCGACCACCACGTTTCGGACGCCATCACCGCGATGGAGCTGGTCAACCGGCCGCTGCCGCAAGCTGAGAAGCTCCCGCAGGCGGTCTCCGAGATGCTGCTCCGCATGACCGCGGCCCGCGCCGATGACGAGCGCCGGGTGCTGCCCGAAGGCGAGACGCGGCACAAGAAGTCGACTAAGCCGCTGTCCCCGGCGCGGATAGGGCGGATGTTCGCCCCGTTCCGGGCAGCCATGAACGCCGCCGTGCCCAGGAAGATCGGGGTCAACCCATGCGATGGCGTGGAACTGCCGCGAGCACGGCAAGTGAAACCGCTCGCCTGGACAGCACCTCGCGAGACTGCGTTCCGCGAGGCGCTCGGGAAACGGCTGCGCGAGGCCGAGGCAACCAAGGGCAAGCGGCTTACCACTGTCGAGCGGGAGAAAGTATGGGCGTCTCCCGACCTGCGACCGTGCCCGGTCATGGTCTGGCTCCCCGCCCACTGCGGTAAGTTCCTCGACAGCATCGAGGGTGAAAGACTGTTCGCCGCCTTCATCTTCACGATGTTCTCAGGGCTCCGACAGGATGAGATCGTCGGCCTGAACTGGGCCGAAGTCGACCTGGACGAGGGCGTCGCGTACGTCCGGGAGACAGGCAGCGGCAACGACCCTAAGAGCGATGCGGGCACGCGAGCGGTGCCGCTCTCAGCGGTGGTCGCGAAGGACCTGAAGGCGTGGCGCAAGGCCCAGGCTGCCGAACGACTCGCGTGGGGACCGGACTGGCCCGGCACCGGCCGTGTATTCACGCACGAGGATGGCCAGCCGATCACGGGCCAGTGGCTGTCGCGCAGGTTCGCTACCCTCGCCTGGCGTGCCGACCTGCCCTATGTCCGGTTCCACGATCTCCGGCACGGCGCCGCGTCGCTGGCCAAGGCCGCCGGCGCTTCCTCGAAGGAGATCTCCGCGCAGCTCGGCCACTCGCGGCAGAGCTTCACCGACACCACGTACGTGACGGTCTTCCCGGATGTCGCCAAGGCTGCCGCCGAGGCCGCCGCCGCGCTCGTCCCCCGGAAGAGGCTGCGACCCGAAGGAGGTGCCTCATGACCGCTGTGCGTGCACTGTGCGTGCCGAGCGCCTCCGGACACAAAAACAGGGGCCTCCCGAAGACGACTTCCCCGGAAAACCCCTGGTCAAGCGCGGAGGATCGGGGATTTGAACCCCGGATGGTGTTGCCACCAAACCGCATTAGCAGTGCGGCGCCATAGACCGGACTAGGCGAATCCTCCACCCGCACCAGGAGTGCGGTGGGCCATAGCGTACCGGCACGGGCCGGCCCCGGCAAAGCGTCCCGCCATGTCGGGTCGGCGTCGGGTCAGCGCACCTCGATGATCTCGTAGTCGCCACGCTGGTACGCGTCACGCATCTGCCGCTTGGAGAACTTGCCCACGCTGGTCTTGGGCACTTCGTCGATGAAGCACCAGCGCTCGGGCAGCTGCCAGCGCGGGACCTGCTCGGTCATGAAGGCTCGCAGTTTCTCCGCCGTCACCTCGGCGCCGGATCGCAGCACCACCGCCGCGAGCGGACGCTCTCCCCACTTGTCGTCGGCCACCCCGATGACCGCGGCCTCGGCCACGTCGGGATGCGCCATCAGGATGTTCTCCAGTTCCATGGAGGAGATCCACTCACCGCCGGACTTGATGACGTCCTTGGCCCGGTCGGTCAGCCGGATGAAGCCGCGCTCGTCCAGCGTGCCCACGTCACCGGTCCTGAGCCAGCCGTCGTGGAACTTGGCCGGGTCGTCGTCCTTGTAGTACGAGCCGGTGATCCAGGGGCCACGCACCTCGATCTCGCCGACTGCCTCGCCGTCGTTCGGCAGTATCTCCCCGCCGTCTCCGCCCAGCCGCCCTTCCACCGCGCAGAACAGCCGGCCCTGGCTGTCCCGGTACTCCCAGGCCTGCTCCTGGCTCACGCCGGGCGGCGGGTTGGCCACGCTGGCCAGCGGCGAGGTCTCCGTCATGCCCCAGGCCTGCAGGATGCGCACGCCGAGCTCGGTTTCGTAATTGGCCTGCAGCGCGTGCGGCACCGCGGAGCCGCCGGCGATGATCAGTCGGAGCGAGGACAGGTCCCCGCCCTCGGCCCGCATATGCGCCAGCACGCCGGCCCAGATCGTGGGCACGCCGCCCGCCACGGTGACGTGCTCGTCGGCGATCAGCTTGACCAGCGTGGCCGGCTGCAGGTGCCGGTCGGGCATGATCAGGTCGGCGCCGGACATCAGGCATGCGTAGGCCAGTCCCCAGGCGTTGGCGTGGAACATGGGCACCACCGGCAGCACGCGATCGGTCTCGGATAGGCCGAAGCCGTTGCCCAGGCAGGCACCCATCGAATGCAGGTAGCTGGATCGGTGGCTGTAGACGATGCCCTTCGGGTGCCCGGTGGTCCCGCTGGTGTAGCACATCGCGGCCGCCGAACGCTCCTCGAGCACCGGCCACGGAAACGAGTCAGCCTCCGCGGCGAGCAGTTCCTCGTAGTCGTAGACGCTGGCCCCGGTGAGCTCGTCCGCGCCCGGCGTCTGCGCCAGGGACGCTCCGCTCACGATGACGTTCTTGACGGACGGCGCATGCGGCAGGATTTCGGCGAACCTGGGCACCAGCGACGCGTCCACGATGACGGTGTGGTCGGCGGCGTGGGTGGCGATATAGCCGATGTCGGGTGTGGCGAGCCGGATATTCAGCGTGTGCAGCACCGCACCCATGGACGGCACGGCCAGGTAGGCCTCCAAGTGCTCGGCGTTGTTCCACATGAACGTGCCGACCCGCTGGTCGGCGTCCACGCCCAGCCGGCGTAGCGCGTTCGCAAGCTGCGCGGCCCGGCGGCCCGCCTCAGCGTAGCTGCGTCGCCTGGTCCCGTCGCCGGTCCAGGTGACCACCTCGCGATTGCCGTATATCGACGTTCCGTAGCGCATGATCGACCCGATCGTCAGCGGGACGTCCATCATCGTGCTGCGCACAGAGCAACCTCCTTGCCATGCCTGACCTGCATACCTGATAGTGCCACGAGTCGGGCGGCCGGGAGTAGACCCTCAGCCAGCGTCGTCATCCGAAAACATCATTGATGACGCTAGGGGTCACGAGTCGGCATTCGCGCCGAGTTCCGCGTCAATACGCAGCCTGGCCACCGCCCGCGACACCGTGCTCTTCACGGTCCCTAGGCTGATTCCGAGCGCCGCGGCGATTTCCGGCTCGGTCAAGTCCTCGAAATACCTGAGCATGACGGCGGCACGCATCCGCTGGGGCAGCCGGTCAAGAGCCTGGCGGACCACCTCAGCGGTATCGCTTTCCCTGGCATGATCCGCAACCACCTGATCGGGCAATTCATCGGTCGGGAATTCCTCGACCCGACGACGGCGCCACCACGATATATGCGTGTTGACCATAGCGCGCCGGACATAAGCGTCAAGAGCGGCACGATCATTGATCTTGTCCCAGGCCAGATAGGTTTTGGCCAGCGCGGCCTGAACCAGGTCCTCGGCGTCGGCCCGGTTACCTGTGAGCATGGTCGCCATTCGCAGCAGCGCAGAACCGCGCGCAACAACGTAGTCGCGGAAGGCCGCGTCGTGGTCGTCGGCTCGCGATTCTTCGTTGTTGCCGGTGCAGCTCATGAGGACTACCTTACTTAAGGTAATACTCATGCTACGTTCCGTGCTTGGGGTGGTGCGCGCTCGCGGCTTCGTGTCGGCTATCCGCCAGGGATGCATCTCTGTGACCTAGCGGGCAAAGGTGGCCCGAACGGCTTGACGTAACTGTCCGCACCAAGCAGTGTCAAATAATGTGTCCGATGCAATCCCACGGAAGGCAAGTGCGGCGTTTGGCTGACATTCCCCGCTGGGGCGACGATGTCACGGACTTCACCAGTCCGGTCCGTCTCGCGCGCCGGTCGCGGTTGAAGGCTGCGGTGCTCGGCCAATCGGGTAAACCGGACTTTCCGCCCTTAACGGCGGCGGATAGCGGCCCAGGGGCCGCCCCAGAAAGAGCTTTGCTGTACACGGTCACCGGCAGGATTCTGGACGTCAGTCCGCGCATTCTCGTCCTGCAGACCGTGCGGGGAGAACAGCGGTTTCCGCTGGCCGCCTCCGCGCAGGCCTGGCGAGGCGGGTCGATCACCCCGGCGGCCCTGAGGCCGGGCGACCGTGCCATCGCCCGGCGCAGCCTCCCCGGCGGTTCCGTGCTGGACCGTATCTGGGCCGAAGTCGGCCGGGTCACCGGGACGATCATCGAGCGGACTGGCCCGGCTCGCCTGCTGGTCGACGAGGGTCCCGCCCGCGGACGCCGGGTCGTGATGATTGCCCCCGAGGCCACCAGGCGGATCCAGGTCCGCTTCCCCCGCCTCGAGCCTGGCTACCTCCTCGACGTCATCGGCCTGAAGCATGACGGCTTCCTGGTGGCCCTGATACCGGCCACGTCCCAGCCCCCCTACCGGGCCGGGCACCCGCCCGCACCGCCCATGGTCAGCGGGCACATACCCGATCCGGTCAGCGGAACGGCGGTCTGGCATGAGCCTGGAGAAGAGCGGGAAGGCCTGTTCGGAATCGCCTACCCGGCCCTCGACCCCGAGACGAACTGCGAGACGGACTGCGAGCATCGCGCCCGTATGCCGTCGTCGCATTCCGGCCGCCGGCCCGCGGCCGACCCGCACGCGGCAGCACCGGGCTGCGTGCGCCTGCCCTACCTGTCGGTGGGGAGCATGCTCCGGCTGCGCAACGACTGCGCGGAACGCACCAGGCTGGTCCCGGTGACCGGCTGCGGGGCGACGGCCCGGCTGTTCTGCGACCGCTGTGTCATCTGCGGGACCTCGCGGAAGGGCCGGATCGCCGATCTCACCATGGCCGCGTTCGTGGAACTCGGGGGCGCCCTGGAAGTGGGCTGTTTCAACGCGACGATGCTGATCGGCGGTTAAGGATGCTCACCGCCCTGCGAGAGATCCAGATCCCGCTGCTGGCCATCATGCTGCTCGGCGGCTGCACGGCCAAGGCCTGGCGGGTGCTGAGCCCGCGTCCCGGCCTGGCCAGGACCGGTCCGACCGGCCTGTTCCCGCTCCGCCTGCGGCGCCCGGTCATGGTCGTGATGTTCATCACCGAGCTAAGTCTCGGGCTCGGGCTCGTCGCTACCGCCAGCCAGATCGGCGGCCTAACCTTCCGGGTGCCTGGCACCGTCGTGCGGACGGTGACCGCGCTGTTCTTCCTCGTCGCCGTGGGCACGCTGAACGAGCTGCGGCAGCGGCGTCCCGATGCCGGCTGCGGCTGCTTCGGCGAACTCAGCGACACGCCGATCGGTTTGCGCACGATGGCGCGTTCCGCCTTGCTGTCCGCCTCGGCAGTGGCCACGATCGGCGTGCCGCCGCTCCGCATGCCCTCCTCTTCCGCCCAGGCTGAACTGTGGCTGGCCTTGCTGGCCTGCGAGCTGGCCCTGGTCGCCTTCTTGTCGCCGGAACTCGGCGAGATCCTGGTCCGGCTCGGTTATTCGGAGCCATGCGAGCTTCGCAGGCTCCCGGTGGGGCGGACCATGTCCTCCTTGTACGCAAGCGCGCTGTGGCGCAAGTACGCGCCCGATGTTTCCACCGCGGTCCCGGTCGATGTCTGGCGGGAAGGGTGCTGGCGGTTCGTGGTCTATCCGGGGATCGTGCGGCAGCGGCGGGTGGACATCGTCTTCGCCGTCTACCTGCAGGCTCGCCGGCCTGCCATTCGCGCGGCGGTTCTCGACGCCGATACCGACGAGATCCTCGGGCTGACCGAGGCGCGCGAGTCTGCCCGTATCTAGCGAACTCTAGGAAAATTGCTAGAGTCCCCGATACCCGGATAGAACTAGATGGGCTGGGAGCGCAGGAACTTGCCGAAGTGCGGGACGGTGAAGGCGATCAGGCCGCGTTCTGAACTGTAGATCAGTCCCTTCTTGATCAGCCCGTCACGCGCGGGCGACAAGCTCGACGGCTTGCGGCCGAGCTCGTCGGCCACGATCGAGGTGGGCACCGGATCATCCCCGGTGGCCGCCATGGCGCGCATGTACTCACGCTCCGCCGGAGTGGCCCGCTCGTACCTGCTGCCGAAGAATCCCACCGCCAGCTCGCCCTCCGCCTCGGGCGCCGCCACGCTCACGTCGGCCGCTGTGACCGGACTCGACGCGGCGACATCCCAGGTGACCTTGCCGTAGGCCTGGACGAAGTAGGGATAGCCGTCGGCGGCGGCGTACAGCGCGTCCAGCGCGTCGGGCGTGAAGGTCACGTCCTCACGCTCGGCCGGAGCGAGCAGCGCCAGGTCGGCGGCCTCCCGTTCCAGACGGTCGATGCGCGTGTACCTGAACAGCCGTTCCGAGTAGCTCTTGCTGGCCGACAGGACCGACGGGAGGTGCGGCAGGCCCGCTCCCACGACGATGAGCGGGCCGCCGGTCTGCGAGAGCTCATGGCAGGCGGCGCACAGGGCGGATACGTCGGCCGAGGGCACGTCCTGCATCTCGTCGACGAACAGGGCGATGCCGACGCCGAGGTCGGCCGCGACCGAGGCGGCCTCGGCGAACAACTCGGTGAGATCGACTTCCAGGTCACCTGAGTCCGCCCGGCCGCGCTGAGCGGGCACGTCGATGCCAAGAGCGATGGTGACGGAAGACCCCTTGGGCGCCGTCGGGTCGCGGAGGGCGAACGCCTTGAGGACGCCGAGGAAGTACTCGACCCGGTCCGGGGCGCGATGCCTGGGTGCGAGTTCCCGCACCGCCATGTGCAGCGCGGCCGCGATCGGCCTCCTGATCGACTGATCCGGCCGGGCCTCGATCTTTCCGGTCCCCCAGAGCCGCTGCAGGGCCATCGACCTGAAGGTGTTCAGCAGCACGGTCTTGCCTACGCCGCGGAGGCCGGTGAGCACCATGCTCCGCTCCGGGCGCCCGCGGGCTATCCGCTCAAGCACCACCTCGAACTGCCGGATCTCCCGGTCCCGTCCGGTGAGCTCTGGCGGTCGTTGCCCCGCGCCAGGGGCGTACGGGTTACGCACCGGATCCATATCATCGGACTCTATGGCCTGATCTAGCCTCAACCCTAGATTTGCCTAGAAACCCCTACCGGCGTGTCGCGGAGCCCCACCGCGGGACACCCTAGGGCTCGTGAGGCCGGTTGATCCGGGCCAGGAAGGCGTTGTAGGCGGCCAGCTGATCTTCGTCGTCATCGACGCTCTCGGTGCCGCGGGGCGGGGGGGCCTGGACCGGCGCGCCGCCTGCGCTCGCATCCCGGTGCGAGGTGACCAGCGTGGCGAAGTTCGCCCGGCGCGCGGCCTCCAGCCACCCGAGTCCGCCGTCGCTGCTCGTTTCCCGGCTCCAGGCGAAGAACACCGCCAGCACGAGCACGAACATGATTCCCGCTCCGCCCACCCACATCACCGCACCGCCGGTGTGCACGTCGTTGATCGCGCTGGGCGCCCAGCTCGGCCGCTGCTGTCCCAGTGCGGGGAACGGGTTGCTGCTTTCCGAACCCAGGATGAGGCCGGTGAATGCGTCTACCGGCATGGCGATGAATAGCAGGAAGATCCGGGACGGGTAGGAAACCCGCCACCTGATCGGCTCTCGTCCGATCAGGGGCAGGAAGTACAGGTAACCGGCCGCCAGGTACAGGGCATGTTCCCCGTCGTGAACCGCCCCGTTGGTCAGGACTAGGTTCATGAAGCTGGTCAGGTGCGTGCCGACAATGGTGGCGAGATAAAGCACCGCGCCGAACGGAGGCCAGGTAACAGCGGTCATCACCCGTGAACGCAGCGTCTTCTTGGCCCAGGTATGCACGGGATTGCGGCTCGCGTGCAGCAACAGCGTGGCCGGCTGGCCGACCACGAGCAGCGGCGGCGCGACCATGATCAGCAGCAGGTGCTGGATCATGTGATCGGTGAAGAGCACGTCGTCGTAGCTGCCGATGCCGCTCTGCGTCGCGATCACGACCACGGCCAGGCCGCCCAGGAACAGCCCGGTCCGCCACAGCGGCCACGGGCGCGCCGGATGACGCCGCCGTACCCGCAGCACGCCCCACAGGTACAGACCCGCCGCCAGCACGGCAAAGCCCGTCACCACCGGTGCGAACTGCCACCGGCTGACGACCTCCGTCACCCCGAAGGGGGGCAGCGCCTGGCTTGCCATGCTGCCGAGACTACTAGGCCGCCGTCCGGGCGCTCCCGCCCCCCGGGGGACGGCCAGATCCTGTTCGGCGTGTGACACATGATGCCGCTGGTCCCAGAAACGAGAGGTCGCGCCGACACGATGAACGCCGTGCCGGCTATCGAGGCTGTCGCGGAGCCGCCGTCCGGGGAACCCGCCCCAGCCCCGCGCGATCCGCTTACTGCGCCGGCCCGCGAGACACCACGCGTCATCACCGCCATCCGCGTCCCCGGATCACTTCCGTTCCGGCCCGATGTGGACTTTCCATGGAAGATATTGGCTTGGTGGAGACTTTTGTGCATCATAGTACCCACAAGTCTTCACAAAGCCGAAATCTACCAAGATCTTTGTTCGACTATGCCGGACGGCGCCAAGAACCGGGTCCCGGCTGCCCCGCCCGCCTCATCGCCCACCCCAGACACCTCGGCGGCCGCCTCTCCCCGGCCCAGGATTCCCTGCCGGCCGCCGCCTCCCGTGCGGACCCGGTCACGGAACCTTGATCAGTCTCTCGATCTCACCGATGGCCTGGGTGTTGTCCCGGTAGTGGACGGCGTGAAGGCCTGCGTCACGCGCACCGGCCACGCACCTTTCCGTGTCGTCGAGAAACACTATCTCGGCCGGACGTGCAGGCGCGTGCAGGCGAGGGCGTAGCTGGCCGGATCCGGCTTTGAGCGGAGGGCGTGGGATTCGAACCCACGAGGACGTTGCCGCCCTAATGGTTTTCAAGACCATCGCCATCGGCCACTAGGCGAGCCCTCCTGTGCGTCACAGCCTACGGTAACGACGGTCTCGACGTCATCCGGCGCGGCCAGGCCAGCCCGTCGCCGACGATCGCGGCCAGGGTCAGGTACGCCTCGGCCGTCTCGCCGCTGAGCAGCTCGAGTTCGACCTCCGCGCCCTCTTCTAGGTGCGGATCGTAGGGAATCCGGGTCACCGCCCGGCAGCGCGCGGCAAAGTGATGCTCAAGCCGATCCAGGTCGACGGTGCTCTTGCTCCTGGGTCTTATCGCCGAAAGCACGACCACCGCGTTCCGGACCAGGTCGCGGCAGTTATGCGCTTCCAGCCAGTCCAGGGTCGCACTCGCGCTGCGGGCGCCGTCTACCGACGGCGAGCTGACCAGGACGATCTGATCGGCCAGCCGGAGCACGCCGGACATGGCCGAATGCAGCAGGCCGGTCCCGCAGTCGGTGATGCAGATCGAGTAGAAGTGCTCGAGCACGCGGGCGGCGTCACAGTAGTCATCGGCGCCGAAGGCGACCGATACTGCGGGGTCACGGTCGGAGGCGAGCACCTCGAGCCGGCTCGGCGCCTGCGAGGTGAAGGCGCGTACGTCGGCGTAGCGGCGGACCTGGTCCCGTTCGTTGAGCAGGTCCCTGATCGTGGCGGCGGTCTCCAGGCGGACCTTGTCCGAGAGCGTGCCGCGGTCGGGGTTGGCGTCGACGGCTATCACCCGGTCGCCGCGAAGCGTCGCCAGCGTCGCGCCGAGACCCACCGCCGTCGTCGTCTTGCCCACGCCGCCCTTCAGGCTCAGCACCGCCACCCGGTGGTGACCGCCCGCGACCGGGGTCCGTACCCGGTTGATGAGATCGCGGCGGCGCATCTCGGCCGCCGACTCGCCGAACCGGAGCAGGCCGCCGGTCGCCCGGTAGACGTTCCGGCGCCAACCCGATCCGGGCGCCGCCCGCTTGCCGTGCAGCAGGGACTCGGTGGTCAGGCTGTCCGAGTTCTCGCGCGCCGGCCCGGGCTCCGGAACCGGCGGCCGCAGTGGCCGCACGTCTTCCCGCGCGGCCGAACTCGCGGCCTCCGGTCTCCTCACGGCTGGTCTGCATCGCGGGCGAAAACGACGGCGGTGAGACTCGCGCCGCGGTGGGGGGGGCTCGCAGGTCGGGCAGCGGCTCCATCGGCGGCACGTGGCCCGCGTCAGCGGCAAAGCCCAGGTCCGGCAGGTAGCCCGCGGCCGCCGGGTAGTCCTCATTCTCGGGCCCGTACCCCGGGGCCTGCGGGTATCCCAGCTGCCGCGCGTAGCCAGCTCAGGCGTAACCGCCCCGGAACGTAGCCCGGCCTCAGGAACGTAGCCGCCCGGAACGTAACCGCCTCAGGAACGTAACCCGCCTCAGGAACGTAACCCGCCTCAGGAACGTAACCCGCCTCAGCCGCATAGCCAGCGTCCACGGCATATCCCGGTTCCTGCGCATAACCCGGTTGCTCCGGAGCCGGCCGATGATCGCGTGCGGACGGCAGGTCCGGCGGGACGGGGGTATACCGGCGCCGACCGGATAGTCCTCACGGGGACCGGAAAGCCTGCGGGGATAGAGCGGCCGCTGCCAAGAGCCGGGGCCGGGCGGCTCGGGTTCGGCGTACTCGTCCCAGCCACCCCGTCCGCCTCCGGGGCGCGCCTGGCCGTCGTGCGCGCCGCCTGGTTCGTCCTCGTCCCCCACGTCAGCGGCGGGCGGCCCCGCTAGCAGGTCACTCCAGTCGCTGGAGAAGCCGTCATCGGTGCCGGCGCCTGGGCCGGAGATCTGCGGCGTATCGTTGTTCGTGGTCACAGGTCGTCCCCCTTGGTCCTCATGGGGGGCGCGCATGCGGGCCGGGTTCGTGCATCTATCCGAGCGTAAGCCAAAGCACGCGCTATTTCGACACCCAGAGCGCTGGGCTGGTGGCACTTAGTTGCGACGCGGTGGCCAGGTGTTTGAGCGGGTAGCCCGTGGCCGCACAGTGGCGTTCTCCATACGGAACGGACTCGAACGGGGAAGCCGGCTATCGCAGGAACGAACGAGGGAGAGATCCATGCGTGCCGTCGTCATCACCGAACCGGGCGGGCCCGAGGTCCTGCGCTGGCTCGACGTGCCCGACCCGGTCCCCGGCCCCGCGGACGTGGTCATCGAGGTCGCCGCCAGCGGGGTGAACCGGGCCGACCTGATGCAGCGAGAGGGGCACTACCCGCCGCCGCCAGGCGCGTCGCCTTATCCCGGCCTGGAATGCTCCGGCCGGGTCATCGCGGTGGGCGACGAGGTCACGACCTGGCGGCCCGGTGACGAGGTATGCGCGCTGTTGTCCGGCGGCGGCTACGCCGAGCAGGTGGTGGTGCCCGCCGGACAGCTGCTCTCGGTCCCGGCCAAGGTGGACCTGGCCCAGGCGGCCGCGTTCCCGGAAGCCGCGTGCACGGTGTACGCCAACCTCTTCCAGGTGGCCGGGCTGACCAGCGGCGAGACGTTGCTGGTACACGGCGGCAGCAGCGGGATCGGCACCATGGCGATCCAGCTCGGTAAGGCCTTCGGGGCCAGGGTGGCCTGCACCGCCGGGTCGGCGCAGAAGCTGTCCCGGTGCCGCGAGCTCGGCGCCGACGTGACCATCAACTACCGAGACGAGGATTTCGTGGCGGCGCTGCGGGACGCCACCGACGGGGCGGGCGCGGACGTCATCCTCGACATCATGGGCGCGAGCTACCTGGAGCGGAACCTGGCCGCGCTGGCCATCAACGGCCGCCTGGTCATCATCGGCCGCCAGGGCGGCAGCAAGGCCGAGATCAACCTGGGGGTCCTGCAAAGCAAGCGGGCGAGCATGTACGCCACCACGTTGCGGGCGCGGCCGGTGCCGGAGAAGGCAGCCGTGGTGGCGGCGGTCCAGGAGCACGTGTGGCCGCTCATCGACGCCGGGAAGGTCGCCGCCATCATCGATAGGGAGCTGCCGATGTCACAGGCGGCGCAGGCGCACCGGGTGATGACGGCCAGCGAGCACATCGGCAAGATCCTGCTCGTAACGGAATGACACCCCACGAGGCGCAGCCGCGCGTGTGACCGGTAAAACTAAGGGAATGAGCGACGGGATGAATCCTCAACCGCAAGAGCACCCGCAGGTCCTCGTAGTGGGCCCGGACGGCATCATGGCGGGTGGCGAACAGGACGAGAACGCCAGTCACGAGCGGCCGGTTACCGAGATGGTCGAGCAGCCCGCCAAGGTCATGCGGATCGGCAACATGATCAGGCAGCTGCTCGAGGAGGTCAGGGCGGCTCCGCTGGACGAGAAGAGCCGGGCCCGGCTGAAGGAGATCCACGAGAGCTCGATCAAGGAACTCGAGGACGGGCTCGCGCCCGAACTCGTCGACGAGCTTGAGCGGCTGTCCCTGCCGTTCGCCGAGGACGGGGTGCCGAGCGAGTCCGAGCTGCGGATCGCCCAGGCGCAGCTGGTGGGCTGGCTGGAGGGCCTGTTCCACGGCATCCAGACCACGCTGTTCGCCCAGCAGATGGCGGCCCGGTCCCAGCTCGAGCAGATGCGCCGTGCGCTCCCGCCGGGGATGATGCCCCCCGACCAGGAGCCGCCGCAGCGTCCGGGCTCGGGCCCCTACCTGTAAAGATCATTTCTGCCGAACGGCCCCGGCTGCGTCACCATCCGTCCCTCGGGTCGTCCCGGGACCTACCGTGCCGGGGCCGACCGGCCCGGGTGAGGCCGCGGCCCAGGCCAGGGGTGGCCAGGCCGGGGGTGGCCCAGGCCAAGGGTGGCCCAAGCCAGGGGTCCCGGTCAGGGGCGGCCGAAGCGCAATCGCCCGAGCCACGCGGCGGCCTCCGCGAACTCGGGGTCCGAGGTGCCCGGGCGGACCTGCGTGGCGGTGCCGTCGCACCGGGCGTAGCTGCCGAGGAAGCGGACCTCCCGGCAGACCCGGCGCAGCCCCATCAGCGCCTCGCCGACGCGAGCGTCGTCCACGTGCCCTTCGCAGTCGATGAAGAAGTAGTACTGGCCGAGCCGGTCACCGGTCGGTCGCGACTGGATGGTGGTCAGGTTGATGCCGCGGACGGCGAATTCGGTGAGGATCTCGAGCAGGGCACCGGGATGATCTTCGGCGAGGAACGCGGCCAGGGAGGTCCGGTCAGCCCCGGTGCGCGCGGGTAGCGGCCGGGGCGGCGACACCACGACGAACCGGGTCACCGCGTTGGCCCGGTCGTGCACGTCGGGGACGAGCACCTCGAGGCCGTACCTGTCGGCGGCGAAGGCGCCCGCCAGCGCGGCGTCCACCTGGCCGTCCGCGGCCTGTCGCGCCGCCTCGGCATTGGATGCCAGCGGCAGCCACTCACAGTCGGGCAGGTGCCCGGCCAGCCAGCCACGGCACTGCGGCATGGCCTGCGGGTGGCCACCGACCTTCTTGATGTCCGCCAGCGCGATACCCGGCCGCGCCAGCAGCGCGAACGCGATGGGTATCTGCAGCTCGGCCACGATCATCAGGTCGTTTCCCGTGGCTAGGTCATCGAGGGTCGCGGTGACCACTCCCTCGACCGAGCTCTCGATCGGGACCACCGCGCGCTGCGCCGTCCCTTCCCGCACGCTGGCCAGGGCGGCCTGAATGGTCGGGCAGGACAGCGGTTCGGCGTCGGGGTCCACGGCGCGCAGCGCCGCTTCGGAGAAGGTGCCCTCCGGACCCAGGTAGGCGTAAGGCATAGCCCACATGATGCCAGCCTCGGCCGGGTGCGCGGGTCAGCCTCGACCCCGGGATAAGCCAGCGGATCTTCGAGGTCCCGCGGACTCATCCCGGCCGGGACGTTAGTTCTAGCTCGCCGCGAAGATAACCGTCCCGCTCGGGTCCGGCAGGCTGGGCGAGACGCGGAAGACGGAGGCGCTGGCATTCGGGTGTACGTAGATGACCCTCTCGGCGTGACCGTGGTAGGAGAGGACCTCGCCCACGTACACGTGCTGCTGCGTGATCAGCACCCCGCCGTTGTCCTGCGCCGCGAAACCGGTGCCTGCGCTGGCGGCCGTGGCCGGCACCGCGATGGCCGCCGCCGCCGCGCCCACCAGGAAGATCTTGCTGAGGATGTTCTTCATAGCTATTTGCCCCTTTTAACTTCTGTCTCATCCAGCACATCCGTCACGCCGGATCCTGCCCGCTATTCGGCACCGGGGGGACAGCAGATTGCCCCGTGTGACATCTCTTTGTGACGCCGCTACCGCCAGCTAGGCGACGCGGACCGGGCGGCGCGTCGTGACGGTCGGCTACGGACGGTTAGCTGGCCTGCCCACGCCGCAGCGGCGCGGGCAATCTGACGATGATCACCAGGAGCGCCAGGGCGGCCAGCCCGAAGGCGTCCTGCACCACCCGGGCCGCCTGCACCGGCACGTCATAACCGGCCAGCAGGTCCTGGCCCGTCCACGGCAGGGTCAGCGCGAAGAACACGGCGGTTCCGGCCGCGATGACCGTCCGCCGCGCCGACCGGCCGTCCGCCAGGATCGCGCCGATGACCACCACGACCACCACGAAGTGATGGATCCAGGAGACCGGGGAAAGCAGCACGCCGAGCAGCGCCGTGACCGCGATCGCCTCGGGTTCCCTGGACTCGCGGACCAGCCGCCTGATCGCGGCCACGCCGGCCACGGCTACGGCCAGCGCCAGCACGGCCCACACCAGGCCGGGGGCCTGGCCGGGCAGGAACTCCCTGAGCAGCATCCCCCGCAGCGACTGGTTCGAGGTGCCGGCGTTGGACCCGAGCCGCCCGGATTGGAAGATCACGCTGGTCCAGTAGGTCCTGGAGTCGTCCGGCAGCACCAGCCAGGCGCCCAGGGTCCAGGCCAGCGTCACCGCCGCCGCGGTCACCGCCGCGCGCCGCCGCCCGGAAAGCCACAGGTACACGATGAAGACGCCGGGCACTAGCTTGATCGCGGTGGCCAGCCCGACCAGCGCTCCGCGCGGCCACCGCGGAGCACGGGCCGCGCAGTCCGCCAGGGCCATCGCGAGCAGCACCATGTCCACCTGGCCGAATCGCATTTCGTCCCGCAGCGGGAACAGGTACGCGCAGGCCGCGAAGATGACCGCGAACACGACGGCCCGCATCCGCCGGGCCTGCGCCCGGCGCAGCAGCGGCGCGAACGCGAACCAGATCACCACGGCGAGCGGGCCGTAGATGACCGGCACCCAGGCCAGCTGCGCGGCCGGCCAGGGCAGCAGCGCGAGCGGCACCGCGAACAGGGCCGCGGTCGGCGGATAGGTGAAAGGAAGCAACTGCGGCGGCTGGGTGAGTACGGTGTACAGCGGCTGGCCCTGCAGCACGCTGAGGCCACCGCTGCGGTAGACGCTGAGGTCTACCATCCGCTGGTCGGGCGGGCTGGTCAGGTATCCGCGGACGAGCGGCCCGACGGCGGCGAGCGCCGCGACCCAGGCGAGCACGCCGAGCACCGTGATCGCCCAGGGCGGCCAGCCGGCCACTCGCCCGGCCAGGCGGCCCGGCCAGTTCGCGGGGCCACCCCGCCCCGCCCGCGCCTCGGCCGGGGCGCCGGTAGCGGTGCTCATCCTGCTCACCCGGCCTTGGCCGCGGTGCCGGCCGGATCCGAGGTGTGCCGCGGAGCCCGCGGGCCGTGCGGACTCGGCCGCCGGCGAGCCGAACGCACCATCAGGACCACCAGCCAGACCGTGGCCGCGGCCAGGATCACCGGCGTCACCCCGTGCCTGATCACCGGCTGCAACCAGGTCAGACCAGGCGGCATCGTCGCGTGGCTCGTCCGGGCGGGCAGGTAGCCGAAGCCGAGCGCCGCGGTCCTGGCCAGCAGGAGCCAGCCGATCCCGTCCACGACCGCGGCGGACACCCACGGCACCAGGGGCAGCAGCGCCCACCCAAGCGCGTCGTACCACGGCAGCACATAGGGCCACGCGAAGAGCCACGCGAGCACCAGCGCGAACGCCACACCGGCGGCCACGGACCCGCCCGCCAAGCCGGCCGCACCATCGCCCCGCAGACCAACGCCCGCCGCACCAACGCCCGCTGGACCAGCGCCCGGCTGGCCGGCCACCGGAGCAACGGGGCCCGGCTCACCGATGATCCCGGGTATCCCGCGGATGATCAGTACTGCGAGCACCACGGTCAGCGCGATGGCCCCGGCCTTGACCATGTCGGTCGCGGTCGTCTCGCCGACGACGAGATGGATGACGGTCCGGATCGCGCGCCACGGTGACCCGATCGAGACCATGTCGCTCGCCTGCGACGACTGCCTGAGCATGGCGGACCCGCCGCTGGCCACCGCCGCTCCGGCGGTCACGGCGAACCCGGCACCGAGCGCGGCCAGCGGCGCGACGAGCCGCCGCCGCCATCCCAGCCGGAGCACCAGCGCAATGGCCAGCCCCAGCCCCACCAGCCCCACCGTGACCTTGACCCCAAACCCGAGCCCCACCAGTACCCCCGCTCCCCCCGCCCGCCAGGGGGACACGAGAGCCTGGGAGGGCCCGGAAGATATGAAGGGACGGACCCCCCCGGCATCCCCCCCGTAAGCGGGGGGCCCGGGGGGTATGGGGGGGCGGGTAGCCCCCCCATGATCGGGGGTTCCAGGGGGTCGCCCCCCTGGGCCAACAGCACACAGCTAACACAACTCACCGCGGCGACGGCGAACACCACCGCCTGGGTGTCCACGTGCGCACCGGCCACCAGCACCTGGAGCAGCAGCGGGTTGGCGGCCCACAGCACGGCGGCCCGCAGCTGGCGGGCCGGATAACCCCGGAGCATGCGATGCAGCAGCAGCGCGGTGCCGGAAAAGGCGGCCAGGTTGGCCAGGCCGAGACCGAACACGGTGAGCCGCACCGAGGTCCCGCCGATCAGCGAGGCCAGCGCCTGGATCGCGGTGGCGAGCGGCCCGTATACCGACGGCGACGTCGACCAGTCCTGGACCGCCCGCGCGACGGGATCACCCAGGGCAGCCAGCTGCGCCGGGGTGGTGGTGTACGGGTTGTGGCCGGTGACCAGCATCCGTCCGTAGGCGGCGTAGCTCAGATGGTCCGAGGAGCCGAACGGGGGGACCAGCGTGAGCACCGCGGCGGCGCCCAGCCCGGCGACCACGACGACCCGGGGCGGTACCGACCATCCGGCCCGCATCGCCCGTAGCACGAACACCAGCCCGAGCGTGCCGGCCGCCAGCCCCGCTGCGGTCAGCGCGACCACGAGATAGGACGACGGGTGCAGGCCGAGCGACCACGGTGGTTGTCCCGGCCGGCCGGGCAACGCTGGCTCCATGACCGAAGGTCCGGCCACCGCGACGGCGAAGGTGCAGACGATGCTGGCGCCGATGGCCCATAGCCCGGTCCGGCCCGCTCGCCCGGCCCGGCCCGTGTCCATCCCCTCAGACCTCACGCGTTTCATCGGCCCCGCCGGACCCGCACCCCGGCCGCCGGTCATCGGCGTACGGCGAGCGCCCTGGCCACGTCGGTGAGCTGATGCGCGCGGTGCAGCTGGGCCCGCAGGCCGGTCCCGGTGGCGCGGTGCCCGAGTTCCACCTCAACCTCGGTGATCCGCAGTCCCTGGCGCAGCAGGTCGATGGTGAGGGCGGTCTCCACCCCCCAGCCGGGTGCCAGCGGCCGGGCGGCCTCGAACGCCGCGCGGGTCAGGCAGCGCTGCCCGTTCAGCGGCTGCTTCGGCTGCCAGCCGGTGGCCCGGCGGATGCCTGCTCCGGAGAGCCCGACGACCAAGCCGTGCCCACCGAGCTTGACGGTGGCGGCAAAGACCGCAATGGTCATGTCCGCGGTGCCGGCCAGCACCGGATCCATCAGCGGGCCGGCCCCGGCGGCGGTGTCGCCCAGGTCCGCGTCGAGGAAGAGCAGGTGCCGGGGATGCTCGAGAGGTTCGCGCTGGTCGACCAGCCGGACCGCCTCCGCGCCGGTCTCCATGGCGGCGCCCTTCCCCCGGTTTCTCGGGTGCCGCATCACGACGGCACCCGCCTGCTGGGCCAGCGCGGCGGTAGCGTCCCCGGAGCCGTCGTCGACCACCACGACGAGGCCGGCCAGACCGGTCGCGGCGGCGACGGTCGTGGCGATCCGGTCCGCCTCGTTCCGCGCCGCGATGATCACCGCGACCTCGCTGCGGGGGGACCGTGCTGACATGGGGCCGATCCTAGGCCAACGGAGGCCCTAGTTACGCGGGACCGCGGGCTTCGGCCTGCTCATGTTCGCGTCATCGACGAGCGTGAACACCGAGTCGAGACCGGTCACCTGGAGGATCTTGCGGACCGCGGGCTTGGGGGAGGCTATCTCTAGCTCGCCGCCCCGTTCGCGCACCCGGCGCAGGCAGGACAGGAGCACGTTCATGCCGGTCGAGTCGCAGAACTCCACCCCGGACATGTCAATCACGAGCCGGGGGGGCATGCCCTCGGTGAGGACGGCGGCCAGCTCGCTGTGGAGCCGCGGAGCGGTGTAAAGATCGATCTCACCGCAAATGGTCACGGTTGTGTGATCATCATGATATCGACTCGAGACATTTAGCTCCACGAGCCGAACCCTATCGTGCCGCGCGCCGAGAAACCAGGTAAGTCCGCTGAGCGCATCCTTAGAGGTTCCTGGATGAATCGCCCGGCTACCCGCGCTCGCTGGCCACCGCGGTCACACCAGCCGGCGCCCGGTCTCGCGCCCGCCGGCTGACCGGGACCCGCGCCCACACCGTGTTGCCCTCGTCGTCGTCGTTGCCCTCGCCCTGGCTGGTGCCCCAGCCCTGGGATAGCTTCTCCACGATCCGCAGGCCGCGGCCGCCCGTGGCGCCCTGGGTCGGTTGGCCCAGCTCAGGCCGGGTTTGGCCGCCGCCATCACGAACGCTGACCCGAACGCTGTCCGGGTCCAGGCGCCAGGCGACCCGGATCTGGCCGCCCGGCAGCGGGCCTGCGTGCCGCAAGGCGTTGCTGAGCAGTTCGCTGAACACGAGGGCGACGTCGCAGACGGCGGAATCTCCGACGCCGTCGGCGATGAGGTCCGACATCAGCCGCCGACGGGCGACGCCGACGCTTGAAGCGGCGAACGGAAGCATAACCACGCTCCCTTCGGTCACCTCCATGCCAGCCCCAGCCGTCTGTCCCGTAACGTGAACGAACCCGCTACGAGCGGGAATGCCCCGTCGGGACGCTTCGGAAACACGGCATTCCCGAGATATCTGAACGGTAACGGCGTCCCCGCAGAAACCCCGGCGGCCACGGGACCCGCCGCCGGCACGGTAACGTCTGTCCGTGAAGGTTGTCAGCCCATTCCCCGGCACGTGGCCGGCCCGGTGCCCCGTAGGCTCGCGCTCATGAAGGAGCGCGCCCGAGACCAGGGCGGTCCGGGCATGCTGACCGACGACCTGGTCGCTCCCGACGCCGGCGACTCGCGGCCAGACGGGTCCCTGGCCGCCCTGGCGGCCCAGTACCACCTCAGGCCGAGCGCCGCGCGTCCCGGTATCTTCGCCTACGCCGGACAGCTCTGGGCCCGCCGCCACTTCATCGTGGGCTTCGCCACCGCGCGCAACATCGCGATGTACACCGAGGCCCGGCTGGGCCAGCTGTGGCAGGTGCTCACGCCCCTGCTGAACGCGGCGGTCTACTACCTGATCTTCGGCATCATCATCGACACCAAGCGCGGGGTGCCGAACTTCCTGGCCTTCCTGATCACGGGCATCTTCGTCTTCAACTTCACCCAGCGGACGTTCATCACAAGCTCCCGGGTGATCACCGACAGCCTGCCGCTGATCCGGGCGCTGCCCTTCCCGCGGGGCTGCCTGCCGATCGGGTACGTGCTGATCGAACTCCAGCAGCTGGTCGTGTCGATGATCGTGCTCGCCGCGATCGTGCTCGGCGCCGGCGAGCCGCTGACCTGGTACTGGCTGCTGGCCATCCCGGCGCTGCTGCTGCAGGCGACGTTCAACGTCGGCATGGGCCTGTTCCTGGCCCGCCTCGGCGCCGGCGCCGACGACTTCAGCCAGCTGATGCCGTTCCTGGTCCGGACCTGGATGTACACCTCAGGGGTCATGTTCAGCATCTCGACGATCAGCTTCCTCAAGGTCCGCCCGGTGCTCACCTATCTCTTCCAGATCAACCCGGCCGCGGTCTACATCAACCTGATGCGCAACGCGATCCTCCAAACGCAGCGGGCGGCCTGGCCGGGCAGCCAGCCGTACAACGATGCGAAATGCAGGCTTTACGACGTCGGCGGCGGTCACCTGGAAAACAGCGCCTACTGCCACGGGACGGTCACCATGAACGAGCTGTGGCTGTACGGCGCCGGCTGGGCCGTCGTCGCGATCGTCATCGGGTTCGTGTACTTCTGGCAGGCGGAAACGAGATACGGCCGTGGCTGAGCTCACCCTCGGCGGAAAGACCTCCCCGCTGCCCCCCGCGGCAACCGGGGTGAACCCACCGTCATCGTGGACGGCCTGCACGTCGTCTACCGGGTGTACGGGGCGGGCGGCGACCGGGGCACCGCGGCGACCGCGCTGATGCGGGTGTTCAAGCGCCAGCGCCGCCCCTCGGTCCGCGAGGTGGAGGCGATCAGGGGCGTCTCCTTCGTGGTCAATCACGGCGACGCGATCGGGATCATCGGACGGAACGGCTCGGGCAAGTCGACGCTGCTGCAGGCGATCGCCGGCCTGCTGCCGCCCGAGCAGGGCTGCGTCTACACCAGCGGGCAGGCGGCCCTGCTCGGGGTCAACGCGGCCCTGCTCGATGACCTGACCGGAGAGCGGAACGTGGTGCTCGGCTGCCTGGCCATGGGCATGACCCCGCAGGAGACCAAGGACCGCTACCAGTCCATCGTGGACTTCTCCGGCGTCGGTGACTTCATCGAGTACCCGATGCGCACCTACTCCACCGGCATGGCGCAGCGGCTCCGGTTCTCCATCGCCTCCGCTAAGAGTCATGAGATCTTGATGATCGACGAGGCGCTGGCCACCGGCGACGCGAACTTCCGGGCCAAGAGCCACGAGAAGATCATGTCGTTGCGCGGGGAGGCGGGGACCGTGTTCCTGGTCGCGCACAACCTGGCCGAGATCGAGGCGAGCTGCAACCGGGTCATCTGGCTGGAAAAAGGCAAGATCGTCCGCGAGGGCTACGACGTCCCCCAGATCGTCGACGCCTACCTGGCGGCCACCGGCGGTGAGCCGCGCCATCGCGACAGGCCCGGGGACGCCGAGCACACCGCGGTGTGAGCGGTCTCGGGACCCGGTCAATCCCCGGCTGGCCGCAACCGCAGGCACATGGCCGTGCCGCCGGAGGGACGCGAGCTCGCGGTGACCTCGCCGTGCTGCGCGTGGGCCAGGCGCCGGACGATGAACAGGCCGATGCCGACACCGCCGAACCGGCGCCGGTCGCCGGCCTCGCCCTGGAAGAACCGGTCGAAGATGCGCTCGTGATCCCCCGCGGCGATGCCGATGCCCTCGTCTTCCACCGTCACCTCGATCCACCCCCCGGTCACCTCGGCCCGGATCCGGACGGTGCCGCCGGCCGGTGAGTACTTGAAGGCGTTCTCGAGCAGCTGCCCGACGATGATGTCGGTGGCCATGGTGTCCCCGCTGGCCAGCGGCAATCCGTCGGGGACGTCCGCCACGATGACGTGCTTGTCCGACAGCGGCCGGAAGGCGGCGGCCACCCCGCGCAGCACCGCGGCGAGGTCGAACGGGCCGTTGCGTACCGGGAGCTGATCGGCACCCGCCCGGGAGCCGAGCAGTAGCTGCTCCACCAGCCGGCTCAGCGAGCCGGCTCGCTCGGCGATGATCTGCACCGCAGCCCGTCGCTCGGCGTCCGCGAGCTGGTCCCACCGGCTGGCCAGGGTGCTGGCGAAGCCCTGCACCACCGTGATCGGCGTGCGCAGCTCGTGACTCGTGGTGGCCAGGAACAGATCCTTGGCTTCTTCAAGCTCCTTGGTCGCGGTGACGTCACGGAAGTCGATGACGAATTCACCGCCCCCCGCGAGGGCGGTGCACAGGACGTCGAGCCAGCGGCCGTTCGGCATCTTATGAGCGAGGGTGGCTCCCGGCGCGGGGAGAGGGAACGACGGCGCCAGGCCAATCGCGTCGGCGGCGGCTATCCCGGTGATCCGGTGGGCCGCGGGGTTCCACTGCCGCACCAGCCCGGCCGCATCGAGCACGGCGATGCCGTCCGCGCTGCCGTCGATCACCGCCCGCTCGTGGGCCCGCTGCCGCACTACCTCCTCGAAGGCCATCGCGTTGGTGAGCGCCACGCCGGCGTGCCCGGCGAGCAGCTCGAGCAGCTCGAGTTCCACGTGGCTGAGCGTGCGCCGGCTGTACAGGGCGTACAGCGCCCCGTACGGCTTGCCCGCCACGTGCGACAGGCTGAGCGCGATGGTGTGCAGGCCAGGCAGCGCCGACCAGATCAGTTCGTCGAAGCCGCCCGATTCCCCGGTCGCCATCATGACCGTCTTGCCCGACTCCATCAGCTCACCGACCAGGCTCCGGGCCAGGGCCGCGGTCCGGCCGCGCAGTGAGTGCGGCAAGCCGGCCATGCTCACCAGCCTGAGGGTGTCCTCCTCGATGAGCACGAAGCCGCCGGCGTCGGCGCTGGTCAGCTCGCGCAGGCTCGCGGCGATGCGGTCCAGGACCGCTTCCAGGTCGCGCTGGGCGTTCATATCGGCGACCACGTCGCCGAGCCTTCGCACCACCCGGGCCCGCTCGGCCATGTAATGCCTGGCCACGTCGTCTTCGCCGGTCTGATGGCAGACGTTGACCCAGCCGGTCACCTGCCCGGCCGCATCGATCAGCGCGCTGGTGTCGATGCGCAGATCGATGACGGTGCTGTCCTTGCGGATCCGGCGGGTGGCGAAGGAAATCTGACCGCCTCCCCTGACCCGCTCGAGGACCGCGTTGTGCTCGGCCTTGAGCTCCTCGGGGATGATCTGCGGCTCCAGGCCGACGACCTCCTCGGCGGCCCAGCCGAACATCCGCTCAGCGGCCGGATTCCACAGCATCACCGTCCGGTCGGTGCCGAAGGCCACGATCGCATCGGCCGCGCACTCGATCACGATGCGTGCCGTTGCGTCGGTCTGATGGCCGAGCGTCCCCGCCTGCTCTGCGGTCACCTGGACATCGTGCCACGTACCTGACGGCACGCACCGCGCGATCCGGAGAGTACGCACCGTAAGGATTCGCCCGGAAGATCCTGCCCAAATGGCCCGGCGCTGATCTATAGTGCTTTTCAAATAACGAGTAAGGCTGTCCATCCGGGGCATCTTTTACGGTATGGCTGTCCAGGAAACGGTCTTCCGCTAGGACACGGACTATGGACCAGGCAGAGTCAAGCCCACCGCCGGGCCAGCCGGGACGGCGCCAGCCGGAGCGGCTGCGAGCGCCAGCCCCAGGCCGCCCGAGGTCATGGCGGCTGCGCTCCGGCTCGACCATCCGGTCATCGTCGGCTACGACGGTTCGGCGTCGAGCCGCAACGCCCTGGCCTACGCGGCCGGAGTCTGCCGGCGGCTCGGCCGGCCGCTGCTCGTCGTGTACGTATGCTCCTCCGGGATCTACTGCGAGCCGCTCACCGGACAGGTCGTGGGGGTTCCGCGTGACGCCGAGGCGCTGGAGCGATGGCTGCTCACCGAGCTCGACCAGGTGACCGGCCACACCGAGATGGAGGTGCACGTCCGCACCCGCCGGGGCAGCCCGGCCAGGGAACTCGCCGCCGCCGCAGAAGAATTCAGCGCCGATGCGCTCGTGATCGGAGCACCCAGGCACTTCTGGCATCGAGTGGCGGGCTCGGTGTCCGGGTGGCTGGCCCGGCACGCCCGCTGCCCCGTCATCGTCGTGCCCTGAGGGTGACCAGGCGATGCAGGACCGCGGTATGAATTATCTCTCTCAGTGGGCGAGGAGGGATTTGAACCCTCACGTCCTTTCGGACACACGGACCTGAACCGTGCGCGTCTGCCGTTCCGCCACCCGCCCCGGGCAACGAGTAGGTTAGCACGACCGCGAGCGCTCCCGCGCCCCGGATACGATCGGGGGCAGGTGACGCGAAGGGAGGTGGCACGTTGGGAGTTCTGCAGCGCTTCGAGCGCCGGCTTGAGGGCATGGTCGAGGGTGCCTTCGCTCGCGCCTTCAGGTCTGAACTGCAGCCCGTCGAGGTGGCCAGCGCGGTGCAGCGCGAAATGGACGACCGGGCCGCCATCGTGGCCAAGGGCCGCACCCTGGTGCCGAACGACTTCGTGGTCGAGCTGGCCGAGAGCGACCACGAGCGCCTCGACGTATACGCCGAGAGCCTGGGCGTCGAGCTGGCCAACCTGGCCAGGGACTACGCCAAGGAGCAGGGCTACTCGTTCGTGGGCCCGGTGCGGATGCGGTTCGAGGGAGTACCGGACATCACCACGGGTACGTTCCGGATCCGTTCCGGCGTTATCCGGGGCTCGACCATCGAGGGCGGCGAGATCCGGCTGCCGGCCAGCGACCTGCCGCGCACCGCGCAAGGACGAGGATTCCCCGGCCACCCCCGGCTGCTCGTCTCCGGCCCGGGCGCGCCCGGCGGAACTCAACCGGCGGCGACCAGCACACGTACGATCTGGTCACGCCGGTGACGCTGCTCGGCCGGGGCACGGACTGCGACCTTCGGCTGGTGGACCCGGGCGTGTCCCGGCACCATGCGGAACTGCGGGTGGAAAACGACCAGGTGGTGCTTGGTCGACCTCAGCTCGACGAACGGTACGTTTGTCAACGGCCAGCCGGTCCGGCGGGTGGCGCTCAGTGACGGCACCCACGTCTCGCTGGGCCGGACTACGCTGGTCTTCCGCCAAGACCGCCAGGATGGCCAGGGCAGTGGTTACTCAGGCAGCAGTTACTAGCGTTCAAGGGCGTGGCCGCAGATGAACGAGCTGTCCCTCACCCTGATCAGGGTGGCGTTCCTGGCCGTGCTCTGGCTGTTCGTCATCGCCGCCATCGGCGTCGTCCGCACGGACCTGCTCGGCGGTCCGGGCGCCAAACGGGGCAAGGGCAAGGTGCGCCAGCCGCCGGCGCCGCGCCAGGCTCGTCCGGCCAAGCCGTCCCGGGCCGGCCGCGGCTCGCCGCGCACCCTGGTGGTGACGGCCGGAGCGCTCAAGGGCACGACCCTGGACCTCGCGCAGCAGCAGATCACGCTGGGGCGGGCCAATGATGCCACGCTAGTGCTCAACGACGACTACGCTTCAAGCCGACATGCCCGGATTTTCCCGCAGGACGGTCAGTGGATCGTCGAGGATCTCGGCTCGACCAACGGCACCTACCTGGACCGGCAGAAGGTGACGCGGCCGATGCCGGTGCCTGCGGGCGTGCCGATCCGCATCGGCAAGACCGTTCTGGAACTGCGCAGATGACACTGGTACTCCGCTACGCGATACGTTCCGACGTCGGGCTCCTCCGTGAAGGAAACGAGGACTCGGCGTACGCGGGACCTGCGCCTGCTCGCGGTCGCGGACGGCATGGGCGGCCACGCCGCAGGCGAGGTGGCCAGCGCCCTGACCATCGCCTCGATGGCCGAGCTCGACGCTGAGCCGCCCGGCGACGACATGCTGGCGGAGCTGGCCGCGGCCGTGGCGCGGCCAACATGCGGCTACAGGAAAAGATCATCGCCAACCCGGCGGTCGAGGGGATGGGCACCACGCTCACCGCGCTGTTCTGGTCGGACGGGCGCGCAGCCGTGTGCCACATCGGCGATTCGCGCGGGTACCTGCTGCGCGAGCACGAGCTCTACCAGATCACCCACGACCACACGCTGGTGCAATCCCTGGTCGACGAGGGCCGGATCAGCGCCGACGACGTATCCACCCACCCGCAGCGCTCGTTGCTGCTGCGAGCCCTGGACGGCCGGTCCGTCGCCGAGCCCGACCTCTCGGTGCACGAAGGCCTGCCGGGTGACCGCTACCTGCTCTGCTCGGACGGCTTGTCCGGGGTGGTGAACGACGAGGCGCTGCGCGAGGCCCTGGCCACGATCGCCGATCCCGACAACGTCACCCGCCAGCTCATCGACCTTGCCCTGCGCGGCGGCGGCCCGGACAACATCACCTGCATCGTGGCGGACGTGGTGGACACGGACACGATGAGAGTCCCGGCGACCAAGACCCCGGTGCTGGCCGGGGCCGCGGCCAGCGTCGGCGACCCCCGCCAGATGATCGACGGCACCGGCCCTCTCGACGTCACTGACGACCACTTCGACAACCACTTCAGCGAGCCCGGGGCGCCTGGGTCCTCTGGGTCCCCGCCGATGGCCCTGGGCGCCGACGGCGCCGACCTCGAGGTAGGTGCCGCTGGCCAGCGAGAACGGCACCGGCCCGCACGGGGTTCCCGGGCGGCGCAGTCACCGGGCCACGCCCAGGCGCGCGGCCAGGACTCACCGCCGCCGCTGGCCGATCGTCACCACCTCGCTGGTGGTACTGCTCGCCGTCATCGTGGGCGGCGGTTACCTCGCCTGGCAGTGGAGCCAGGACCAGTACTACGTCGGGGCCGACAACGCGGGCAACGTCGTCATCTACCGCGGTGTCAACCAGCGCATCGCCGGCATCTCGCCTGTTCAAGCCCTACCGTAAGACCGGGATCAAGCTCGCCCAGGTCCCGCTGCCCGATCAGCAGACGGTCAAGGACAACGACGACGCCAGCAACCTCAGCAGCGCCGAGGCCATCGTGGCGAACGTCCAGACCGCCGTCACCACCTGCCAGCAGCAGTACGCCGCCCTGCAGTCCTGGGTCACGCTGGACAACCGGTACCAGGCGGCCGTGACCTTGGCCAGGAAGAACCACAAGCCAACAGACAAGATCGCCAAGCCGGGCCCGCCGCCGCCAGCGGCCGGATCCACCTGCCCGCCCCCGCAGGCCTTCGGCATCGCCGCCAAAGCCGTCACCCTGCCTGCGGCGGGAAGCTCGTGAGCAGCATGACCGCGCCGTCGCCCGTGGTTGATCCCGACGGCCCGCTGGTGGCGCCGAGCAGGCGGCGCACCGAGCTGATCATGCTCGTCTTCGCGGTCGCGCTGGTCGCGTTCGCGTTCGCGAACGTGGGTTTCAGCCTCAAGGGCAGGCTGCCCTCGGGGATCGCCGGATACCTGGCCGCCTACATCGTCATCATCGGCGTCGCGCACCTGACCATGCGGCGATTCACCCCGTGGGCGGATCCGCTGCTGCTTCCGCTCGCGGCCCTGCTCAACGGCCTCGGCATCGTGATGATGTACCGGCTGGCGTCGCAGGTGGACCCGGGCACGGGAAGCCCCATCCTCAGCGCGTCGGCCACCGACATCCAGATCCTCTTCTCGGCCATCGGTGTCGGCTGCTTCGTCGCGGTGCTGGCCCTGGTGCGCGAACCGCGGGTGCTGCAGCGCTACACGTACACGCTCGGCGCCATCGGGATCGTGCTGCTGGCGCTGCCCGCGCTGCTGCCCCGGTCGATCAGCGAGGTGTACGGGGCCAGGATCCAGATCAGGTTCGGCTCACTGATCACGATCCAGCCGGAGGAATTCGCTAAGCTGGCCCTGGCCATCTCGTTCGCCGGCTACCTGGTGGCCAAGCGTGATGTGCTGGCCCTGGCCGGCCGCCGGGTGCTCGGCATCGACCTGCCCCGGGCCCGCGACCTCGGCCCGATCCTGGTCGCCTGGGCGGCCAGCCTGCTGCTGCTCGTCTTCGAGAGCGACATCGGCACCAGCGCGGTGTTCATGGGCCTGTTCGTCGCGATGCTGTACATCGCGACCTCGCGGACGTCCTGGCTGATGCTGGGCTTCATCATGTTCGTGGCGGGTGCGTACGCCGCCAGCAAGCTCGTCGGCCACGTCGGTGAGCGGTTCACCGTCTGGCTGCACCCGTTCGCAGGCAACAACCCCGAGGGCATCGCCTACCAGCCGGTCCAGGCCCTGTACGGGATGGCCAGCGGCGGCCTGCTCGGCAAGGGCCTGGGCGGCGGCCAGCCGTACATCACCCCGCTGGTGCAGAGCGACATGGTGATCAGCGGGTTCGGCGAGGAGCTCGGGCTGGCCGGGGTGATGGCCATCGTGCTGATCTACGGGCTCATCGTGCAGCGCGGGCTGCGGACCGCGATGCTGGTCAAGGACCCGTTCTCCAAGCTGCTGGCCGGCGGCCTCTCGTTCATGCTGGCCCTGCAGGTGTTCGTCATCATCGGCGGCGTGACCCGGCTCATCCCGCTGACCGGCATCACCACGCCGTTCCTGTCCCAGGGCGGGTCCTCGCTGGTCGGAAGCTGGATTCTGATCGCCCTGCTGGCCCGGCTCAGTGACACCGCGCGGCGGCCGCCACCGCGGCCGATCCAGGAAGAGGGACTGACCCAGGTGGTGACGCTCAAGTGAACCGGGCGCTGCGCCGGATCTCGGTCGCCGATCCTGGTGATGTTCCTGCTGCTGCTGGTCAACGTCAACTACCTGCAGGGCTTCGAGACCGCCAGCCTGGCGAACGAGCCCGGCAACTCCCGCGCGTTCTACGCGACGCAGAACCAGTACGAACGCGGCAGCATCGTCACCTCAGACAACGTGGCGATCGCGGCGTCGGAGCCGAGCACCGACCCAATGATTCCATCAAGTACCAGCGGTACTACCCGCTCGGCCCGGAGTACGCGGCGGTGACCGGCTACGAGACGCTCTACAGCCAGACCGGTATCGAGGGGGCGGAGAACCCGCTGCTGTCGGGCAACGACTCCGCGCTTGACGTCAGGAAGTTCGTCGACCTGATCACCGGCAAGACGACCAAGGGCGCCACGGTCACGGTCACGATCAACTCCAAGGCGCAGGACGCGGCCTGGGCCGCCCTGCAGTCGACCGGGAAGCCGGGCGCGGTGGTGGCGATCGACCCGTCGACCGGGAAGATCCTGGCCCTGGCCAGCTATCCCAGCTTCAATCCGAACCAGCTGGCCACCCACGACGGCAAGCAGCTCATCAAGATCGACAACCAGCTGCTCGCCGACAAGGCGCAGCCGCTGCTCAACCGCGCCCTGCAGGGGACGTACCCGCCGGGTTCGACCTTCAAGATCGTGACGAGTTCCGCGCTGCTGGCGAGCAATCCCAGCACCACGATCAACACGAACTTCGCGTCGCCGACCACGCTCACCTTTCAGCAGTCCACCCACGCGCTCACCAACGACCTCGGCGAGGTCTGCAGCCCCACCGGCCAGGCCACCCTGATCTACGCGTTTGCCAAGTCCTGCGACACCACCTTCGGCAAGATCGGCGAGGATCTCGGCCCGGGGGCGCTGAACGCCATGGCCACCAAGTTCGGCATGAACAACGCCAACCTGACCATCCCGCTGCCGGTGGCGCAGAGCAACTACGTGGTCCCGGCCAGCCTGCCGCTGACCGCCTATTCCGCCATCGGCCAGTACAGCGACACCGTGACGCCGCTCCAGGAGGCCATGTTCGCCGCGACCATCGCCAACGGCGGCACGCTGATGAAGCCCTACCTGGTCCAGCAGGTCACCGCCAGCGACCTGAGCACGGTGCAGACCACGCCGCAATCGGTGTCTGAGCCAACCGGTCTCCTCGACCGTTGCCTCTGATGTGGGGAAAATGATGCTCGCAGTGGTGCAGGATCCGGAAGGCACCGGGTACGGTTTCAACTCCAACGCCGAGGGTGGGCTGGTCATCGCGGGCAAGACCGGGACCGCCGAGACCGGTACGGTGACCGGGCTGGACGACGCGGCATTCACCTGTTTCGCTCCCTACGCCAACCCGAAGATCGCCGTAGGCGTCATAATCCAGGGTGGCGGTTACGGGGCCACCGCGGCCGCACCGATCGCGGTGCAGGTCATCAAGGCATACTTGAAATCCCTGGGGAATCAGTGAGCGATTACCTGCTGGCAGGCCGATACCGGCTGACCGGCCGTATCGCGGCCGGCGGCATGGGCGAGGTGTGGCGCGGCGAGGATCAGTTGCTCAACCGCACCGTGGCGGTCAAGCTCCTGCCCACCGGCCGGGCCGGCGACGAGGCGTTCCTGGCCCGGTTCCGGGCCGAGGCCCGGTTCGCGGCCAGCCTGTCCCATCCGGGCATCGCCCGGGTCTACGACTACGGCGAGTCTTCGGAGTTCGGCGGCGCCTACCTGGTCATGGAGCTGGTGGAAGGCGAGCCGCTGTCCGCGATCCTGGCCCAGGACGGCAGGCTGTCTCCCGACGCCACCCTGGACATCGTCAGCCAGGCCGCGCGCGCGCTCGAGGTGGCGCACCAGGCCGGCATCGTGCACCGCGACATCAAACCGGGCAACCTGATCGTGGCCGCGGACGGCACCACGAAGATCACCGATTTCGGCATCGCCACCGCGGTACGCGCCGCGCAAGCGTCACATCTGACCGAGACCGGCATGGTGATGGGCACGGCCATGTACGTCTCGCCCGAGCAGGCCACCGGCGCGCCGGTGGATGACTCCTCTGACATCTACTCGCTCGGCGTGGTCGCCTACGAGTGCCTGGCCGGCCATCCGCCGTTCACCGCCCGTGAGCCGCTGGCCATCGCGTTCGCCCACAAGCACGAGCCGGTGCCCGACCTGCCGCCCGACGTGCCGCCGCCGGTCAGCGATCTGGTGTACCACATGCTGGCCAAGACCCCGGAAGAACGCCCGGCCAACGTCCGGGTGGTCGCCGACCGCGCCGACCTGCTGCGCGACGCCATGGCCCTGGGCGGTTCCGGGCCGGCGGACGACTATGCGGACGATCATGCTGGCCTCACCCAGGCGGGCCTCACCCAGGCGGCCCTGACCCGGGGCGGGCTGACCCGGGCAGACCTCCCGGTGGCGGCGACCGGCGCCCTGCTCGGCCCGGCGGGCACGCAAGCCACGCCAGTCCCGGCTCGTAGCGGCGGCTCGCGCGCCGCGCGCCGCCGGCGGCGGATCGCGACCGCGAGCGCGACGGCGGTCCTGTGCGCGGCGGCCGCCGGGATCGGCCTGTACCTCAGCGGTCACATGGGCGGCCCGGCCAGCGGTCAAACCGGCAATAGCACGGCACAGCACCTCAACTCGCCGAGCGCGACGCCAACGCCGAGCGTGAGCGAGCTGCCGAGCTCCTCGTCGCCGCCTAGTGTGGTAGCTCACATCCGGCACCATCGTTCAGTTCCACCTACAGCCAGCAGCCCGTGAAGTCACCGACACCGACACCGACACCGACACAGAAGGCCTCGCCGACGGCGAGCGCGTCGGCATCGGCGAGCACCTCGCCGACGGCCACGAGTTCACCGACGGCGACCGCATCGGCGAGCACCTCATCGCCGGCCGCGACTTCTTCGACCGTCGACCGAGAGAACTAGAAATAGCGCAGGGTGGTTTGGCACAGTGCGAGATATGACACAGCCCCGTCTCCTCGGTGGCCGCTACGAGCTCGACGGCGTGGTGGGCCGCGGCGGCATGGCCGAGGTCTACCGGGCGCGCGATATCCGTCTCGACCGGATCGTCGCGATCAAGACGCTCCGCGCCGACCTGGCCAGAGACCCGATATTCCAGGCCAGGTTCCGCCGTGAGGCCCAGTCGGCCGCCTCGCTGAACCACCCGTCCATCGTCGCGGTCTACGACACCGGCGAGGACATGGCCACCGGCGTCCCCGTGCCCTACATCGTGATGGAGTACGTGGACGGCCGTACGGTGCGTGACCTGCTGCAAGAGGGCCACCGGCTGCTGCCCGAGCGATCACTTGAGATCATCGACGGCGTCCTGCGCGCGCTGGACTACAGCCACCAGGCCGGCATCGTGCACCGGGACATCAAGCCGGGCAACGTCATGGTGACCCGTAACGGCGACATCAAGGTCATGGACTTCGGCATCGCCCGGGCGATGAGCGATGCCCAGGCCACGATGACCCAGACCGCCCAGGTGATCGGCACCGCGCAGTACCTGTCGCCCGAGCAGGCCAGGGGCGAACGGGTCGACGCGCGCAGTGACCTGTACTCGGCCGGCTGCCTGCTGTACGAGCTGCTGACCGGCAGGCCGCCCGTTCACCGGCGACTCACCGGTCGCGATCGCCTACCAGCACGTCAGGGAGAACCCGGTGCCACCGTCGCGGGTCGACCCCGACGTGCCGTCCTGGGCCGACGCGATCGTGCTGAAGGCGATGGCCAAGTCACCGGACGACAGGTATCAGACGGCCGCCGACATGCGCGCCGACCTGCAGCGGGCTGCTTCCGGCATGCCGGTGTCGGCCGCGCCGCCGACTAGGTTCGACAACTACCCGCGGACCCAGCGGATGGGTAACAGCGCGGCGATGGCGGGGACCACGCAGATCCCCCCGGTCGAGGACTACGACTACGCGGGCGGCGACTACGACCAACACGGGGGCAGCGGCGGCGGGAGCCGCCGGTGGATTCCATGGGTCCTTGGCCTGGTCCTGGTGATCGGCGTGGTCGCGGGGGTGGCGTACTACCTGCTCGCCGGCGGCGGCAAGACGTACGCCGTGCCGTTGGTGAACGGCGAGCCGCTGGCGCAGGCCCAGTCGGCCATCAGGGCCGCGCACCTGCGGTCCACGCCGGTCAACCAGGCCAGCGGCACGGTCCGGAAGGGCTACGTGATCACCACCAACCCGCCGGAGGGCAACAACGAGGCGGCCGGCACCCTGGTGACGCTGTACGTGTCAAGCGGGGCGGCTCCGGTCACGGTCCCGAACGTCGTCGAACACCAGGAGACCGCGGCCGAGGGCACGCTGCAGAGCGCGGGCTTCAAGGTCAGCGTCAATCCGGATCCCAGCTCCACCGCTGCGGCCGGGACCGTGCTCAGTCAGAACCCGAGCAGCGGCGGCACGGCCCTGCCTGGCTCCACCGTCACCATCACCGTCTCGGGCGGAGCGGTCCCGGTGCCTTCGGTCGTCGGTGACTTCCCAGGCGACCGCGAGCAGCGTGCTGACTATCGCCGGATTCCAGGTCGTGGTCCAGCAAGGGTCGGGTCCGGCCCAGTACGCGGCCGGCACGGTCTTCGCCCAGCAGCCTGCCAGCGGCAACGCGGCGAAGGGATCCAAGGTCACCATCTTCGTGCAGGCCGCGGCCACGCCCTCCGCCTCGCCCTCGCGCCTCGCCCACACCGAGCGCGGGCGGCAGTCCCGCCGTAGGCTCGGAGCCGGGACGGCTAGCCGGTCCCCAGATCGGGACGATCACCCCGGGGACCGGCTACGCTTAGGTCCGCATCACCGGGTTTTACCGCAGGTTTGCTCCACAGGGTTTGCTACGCAGGAGGCCGTTGTGCCCAAGTCGCGCGTCCGGAAGAAGACCGTCTACACGCCGCCGCCGTCGAAGACGACGCGGCGGAAGGTCAGTGCGCCCTGGGTCGGCCCCACCATCGTGGCCTGCCTGATCATCGGCCTGGCCTGGATCGTGACCTATTACTTCACCCAGGGTTCGATTCCCGGCATGACCGCGCTTGGCTCCTGGAACCTCGTGGTCGGCTTCGCGTTCATCATCGCGGGCGTCACCTTGTCCACCAGGTGGCGCTGACCCGCGCGGTCTACCAGGCGGCGTGTCCCCGTGCCGGGCCGGCCGTTACGGTCACCCGCCGGTCAGCTGACCGTTCCTGACCACGACGGCGACCACGATCAAGGCGACGATGACGACGGTGGCGAGCAACTGCAGCACGGGCCGGTTCTTGCGGGGCGCGTACGCGTAGGCCGCCGTGATCAGCGCCCCGGTGAGCAGTCCGCCGATGTGGTCCTGCCAGGCGATGATGTTGTGGAAGAAGAAGCTGAGGGCCAGGTTGATGGCGATCAGCATGACGATCCCGCGGGTATCCAGACGCAGTCGCCTCGACACGACGAACCACGCCCCGAACAACCCGAAGATGGCGCCGGAGGCGCCCACGGCCGGCTCGTTCTGCGGCGGCGAGGAAGTAGTACATCAACCCGCCGCCGACGGCGCTGAGCAGGTATACGGCCAGGAAGCGGACTCGGCCGAGCAGGCCCTCGAGCGAGGGTCCGACGAAGATGAGCGCCCACATGTTGAACAAGATGTCCATGAACCCCAGGCCGCCGAGGCCGGTGGCCGGGGCCAGGAACGCGGACGTAATCAGCCGGTACCACTCGCCCGCGGCGACGCCATGCGCGGCGCCGCCGTAGGTGTATGAGGCGGACCCGAGCATCTCCAGGTTGGTGACGATGCTCGGGCCGGACCCAGGTCACCAGGAAGATGGCAACGTTGATCGCGACCAGCGTCCAGGTGACCACGGCGGTCGCGGCCGGACGGCCACCGAACGTGGTCTTGGCCGCGCGGGTACTGCGCGCACCCTCGCCCACGCACTCCACGCACTGCTGCCCCACCGAGGCTGAACGCATGCAGTCAGGGCACGCGTAGCGTCCGCACCGGACGCAGGAGACGTACGTCTCCCGGCCCGGATGGCGGTAACAAGCGGGAACGTCCGGGGCGCCGCCGGGCACGACTGCGTCCGGCGGGACCGTCTCGCCCGGTCCGGAATCGCTGGGCGTACTCACGGCTTCGTCCAATCAGTTGGCAATGCCGCTCAGTTGGCCGGGCCGCTCAGTTGGCCTGGCCGCGTTCCACCGTGACCGATTCGATGACCACGTCCTCGGCCGGCCGGTCCTGGCTTCCGGTCTTCACCCGGCTGATCAGGTCAACCACGTCGGCATCCCTCGATGACTTCACCGAAGATCGTGTGCTTGCCGTTGAGCCACGGCGTGGCCCCGACGGTGATGAAGAACTGCGAGCCGTTGGTGCCTGGTCCGGCGTTCGCCATCGCCAGCAGGTACGGCCGGTCGAACCTGAGGTCCGGGTGGATCTCGTCGGCGAACTCGTAGCCAGGTCCGCCCCGGCCCGTACCGAGCGGGTCCCCGCCCTGAATCATGAAGTCGGGGATGACCCGGTGAAACACGGTCCCGTCGTAAAGCTTGTCGGTGGTGGTCCGCCCGGTGCGCGGGTCAGTCCACTGCTTGCCACCCTCGGCCAGTTCCACGAAGTTGCGCACGGTCTTCGGTGCGTGATCAGGGAAAAGCCGGATGACGACGGGTCCGGAGTTCGTGCGGAGCGTGGCGGTCAGCGTGTCTGTCATACTTTTGACTCCTCGTCCCGCCAGCGAGCTGGCTGGACATTTCGTCGTTGTTAATTTCCTCCAGTCTTTACCGTACCGGTCGCGCGCGATGATTGAACCCAGCAAAGCCGGGAAGCCTGGGAGAACGGGATCACGCTCGGGAGGTTTACTGTGTCCCTTATGAACACCAGACGCACCACCGACGGGGCGGCCGAGCTAGGCGAGCGCGCCAAGAGCGCCGCCGCGCAGGCTGTCCCGATAGGCAAGCGAGTGGGAACGACAGCGGCTCAGGGAGCCCGCCAGGGCGTTCAGGGCGCGCGTGAATGGGCGGCGCCGCGGTTGGAGGACGCCACAGGTACGGTTACGGATGCGGTCACGACCGCGGGTTCGACAGCCGTTCAGGGCGTCCGCCAGGGCGTCCAGACCGCACGGGAATGGGCGGCGCCGCGTATCGAGGACGCCGTACAGGGCGCGCGTGAATGGGCGGCGCCGCGACTGGAGGACGCCGCAGAGGCCGTCACCACCACGGTCGCGCCCAAGGTGTCGTCTGCCTTGCGTTCCACCGCGCAGCAGGTCAGGCCGACGCCGAAGAAGACCGGGCTGCGCAGGCTGCTGAACTGGCGCTGGCTGCTCGGCATCGGCCTGGTGGCGGCCGGCGCCGGGGCCGCAGCCGCGGTCACCATGCGTCGCTACGCCAGCGCCACCGCGGAGGCTAAGGACGCTACGGACGCCTCAGAAGGCGAACCCGGCAGCGAATCAGTCACGGGTGCCGAGGTGAACGGGCGGGTCACGACGCCTGGTAGCTAGCCTGCGCCAGGGTCGGCCAGCGCTAGGAAGTCTCAGCCGAGGCAGGCACCCGCGGCACCGCGTGCCGTGCTGATACGCAGGAAACGACAGCACGGACGTCGCCGCGGGTGCCTGCGTGCGCACGGGCGGCCCGGATCCCGCTGGTAATTCGGGTACCGTCTGGCCATGAAAACCACCAGCTAGTCACCGGAACGCCGGCCTAGGGCCGGGTTCTCCACAACCACGCACTGTGGATAACTATTGACGCAATTGACCAGAATGCATCTGTAGTTGGCCTGTCAACGCACAGTTCTGTGGATTCCTCTGTGGAGAACTATGTGCGCGGAAACCGACTTGTCCGCTAGCGCCACGGCCACGTGCAGTAGCTGGCGCATCCCCGTGCTGTATGCCAACTGTGAACACCGGCGGGCGCGATGGCTCACGATCGAAGCGACGGTCGCCCTCTAGGGCCCCAAGCGCCGCACCCCAGCCCCAGCCCCAGCCCCGCCCCCCTCCGCCGCTCCCCGCACCCGGAACCCACCCGTCACAATTCTCGAAAAAGATCGTGGAATATTCGGCTTACCTGAAAGTTCTGGTACCCTATGCCTGCCCTGATCTTCCGGAAGAGTCACTGGGTCTTGGCGGCGCGGGGTTCCCGCGAAACTTGTGCGGCGGGGCGGCTGCGGGTGGTCACGGGCCGGCGTGCCTGCGCCCGCATCGGCGGGACAGGCGGCCACCGCAGCGCCTAGCGTGGGCGGTGAGGCGGGCGGGGCAGCGCAGGACCCGGGGCCTGTTGCCGTCCGGCTAAATCGAAAAAAGATCGTGGTGGATTCGGGTTCTGTGAAGACTTTTGGGTACTATGATGCACAAAAGTCTTCACCAAACCAGGATTTACCACGAAAGTTCGCACCTGGCCGGAACGGGAAGTGGTCCGGGAACGCGGATGGGGCGATGGTGACGCGTGGTGTCCCGCGAACCGGCGCAGTAAGCGGATCGCGGGCTGGGGCCGGGCGGCACAGACCAGGGCGGGCCGGAGGCGCGTATTTACCGGAGGCGCGTATTTACCTGTGCTCGGGGGGCTCGCCGAAGGGGTCGGCGGTCAGGTACAGACCGGGGCCAGTGGCAATCGAGGAACTGGCTGAGGATGCCGGCCAGGCGCTCCTCGAAGTCGTCGTCCTCCGCGCTGGCTCCGACGGCCCTTTCCACTGCCAGACGGACTGTCGACGCCGAACGCCACCGCCCTGACCTCCCAGTCATCGCGTTGCGCGCCGTCGTACCATCGCTGCACGGTGCCGACCTGCCGGGCCAGGGTGTCACCGGTGATGGCCTGCCCATACGTCCGTTCCCACTCCAGGCTTCGCGGGTGCGGGGCGGCACCCGGGATTCTTCCGGTCGGCCGATTTGAGCGCGTCGAGGACCAGCGTCCACTGGTAGGCGGGAGCGAGCCACCGTGGTTCTTCCCGCTGGCACAGCCAGCTTCCCCGCGACAGCCTGGACCTGATCGCGGTGCTGACATGGGAGGCGAGGCCGACCGCGCTGACCCGGCCGGCGATGACCTGTACTCGCGTGGCCAGGGCGGTGTCGACGCCGTGAGAGAGCGCACAGTCACGCAACCGGGACGGCATCACCTGCAGCAGCGAAAGCAGTTCGGTGCGCGGCACCGGCATCGGCCAGCCGGTCAGGTGGGCGAGGACCGACAACTCAGCCCACAGCCGGATGGCCGGGTACTCGTCCAGCGCGCGCTGGGCGACCCGCATGTCCCGCAGCGTGCACGGCCGTCCGGCGCAGTCCGCGCCGCAGGTGACGCTGCGCGGCCTGACCACGCCAACCGGGGGCGCGGTGGGCGCCTCGGCCGCTTCCCGGCCGGTGCCGTCGGGCATCCTGGCCAGCAGCGGATAGTCCATGCCGTCGGTGAACACCGCCGCTTCACCCGGCTTGAGCGTGACCAGGAACCGGTTCTGGGCCCTGGTCATGTTCATCGTCGCGCCCACGGCATCGCGGTCGTCGGCCGCGGGCAGGCGGTGGGTTATCTTCACCGCCGTGTTCTTGATGACGTCAGGGACCAGGCGATCCGGGATCTGCTCGGCGATGATGAGCCCCTCGCCGTAGGCGCGGATCTCGGCGAGCAGCCCCGCGAACAGCTCCACGGCGTGCGCCGCCGCCCCGCCCGAGCCGCCGGCCCCGGCACCGTCCGGGCGGCGGAGCAGCCGGTGCGCCTCCTCGATGACGGTCAGGTGGCGGAGCCCGGCGAGACCAGGCGAACCAGCGGGACCGGCGGGTTGGGCCCGGTGCGCCATCCGGAGGTGCTCGGCCAGCCTGATCAGCACGCGTTCCCATCAAGAACGCCTTGTCGCTGTCGTCCCCCACGTCCTCGATCTCGAGCACGGCGTTGGTCCGCAGCAGCTTGCCGAAGTCGAGCTGGTGGCCACCCTCAAGGAAGCGGCCGGTGGTGCCCAGCCGCAGGCTGGACAGCCGGACCTTGATGAAGCCGAGCACGTCATCGGTGATCCGCTGGCTGTAGCCGACCTCCTGGACGATCCTGATCGCCGCCCGCTGCAGGTCGGTGAGCGTCGGGTAGGCGGGGTTCGGGTCGGGCGTGACCGTCTCGCCCAGGGCCAGATCCCAGCCCGCGTTCTCGTACACCCGGGTCAGGGCGGCGCTGAGGATCTGCGGGAACGGCTCCTCGGCCCGGAAGGACGCGATGAACAGCGCCTGGACCAGGTCCGCGTGGGTCTGCAGCGGGAAGCGACGGCCGTCGGGCGTCCGGTGCCGGCTCCAGCGGGTTGAGCCCGGCCGCGATCGCGTCGGATTCACCCGGCCGGATCCGCACCACCTCGCGCCCCGGCGCCGGCCAGCCGCGCCGCCATCAGCCGGTATTCCGCCTTGGCCGGCTCCACCACCAGCCACGGGATCCCCGCGCGGCTGGCGCTCTCGAGCAGGTTCCGCACCGTCTGCGACTTCCCGCCCCGGTGGCGCCGCAGACGAACACGTGCCGGTTCAGCGAGTCCAGCGGCAGGACGAACGGCCCGGCCGGCCGGCAGGCTGGAGTCCAGGATCTCGCCCACCGTGATCGTCTCGCGCCCGGGCCGCCGTCTCCTGGGTGACGTCGAAATCGGGCCGCAGCGCCAGCCGGATCCCTGGCACCTCGCGTTCGGGCGGCCGGGACAGGGCCGCCACCAGCTCGGTGCTGGCGTGAAACGGGTAGCCGAGGACCGCCTCATCGCCCGCCGGGGCCGGGGCCGGGTCCGGCCAGAGTTCGGGCAGGGGCCGGGCGGCCTGGCTGACCGGGGCGAGCGCGTAGGGCAAGCTCGGCCAGGTCGGCCGACGCGCAGACCAGCCCGGCCACGCGCGCGGCCGCGTCCGGATCGCTGCCTCCGGCCAGCAGCCGGACCCGCCACAGCCCGGTCGAGGTGCCTTTCCGCAGCTCCGCATGACGCAGGTGAAGCCGGCGAGTCGCCATGGCCCGCTCGGGAAAGCGATCTGAGTTACCGGTGGACAGCGTGCTCGCGGCGCGCCACCTCGTCCGCGAGCTGGAGGATCTGAGCCGCGCCCACGGGCTCGACCACAAGCAGCATGCCGAACGGCCCCGGCCACACGGCCAGCAGGCACTCTTCCAGCGAGGGTGGCGGCCGGTCACCGGGGCGGCGGTCGTCGGAGTGGCAGCAGCCCGTCGCTGATCCCGCCGATGGTGCGCCAAGCCGGCAGCTGGGTCATGAGCGCGGCCAGCGCGCCGCCGGGCAGCGGCTGGGCTCGCGCGCCGCCGGGGAGGGTCAGGAAGACGTCATGACCGGGCCGATCGGCGCCGCTGCCGACCAGGCCCGGGCCGGCCACGAGATAGTGGACCGGGCCGCCGGGGTGATGCCTGACCCAGCCGATGGCCAGCGCGCCGGTGCTGGCGTCCTTGGCCTCCGCTCCGGCGTGATACGCCGCGACCAGCGCGGCGACCCGCTGGGTCCGGCCAGCGTCGTTCGGCTGCTCCCGGGGGGTTTCTGCCGCTCCGGTGTCCGGCCGGCGGGGGATCTCCGTGACCCGGTACGCGTCAAGCTGCTCAGCCCATCCCAAGCTAACGTCACGACGTTCCTTCCCGCCGCTTCCGGAACCCGCCGTTAGTTACTGATATGGACAGCTTAGACACGCTAGGTCGCATTTAGGAAGGGCGCCGGTCACCGGGGTCGTAGACGCGACCGTACCCGAGCGGCACGCCGTATCGCCACAAGGGCCCGTAGTCTTCCTGGTCGGCGGCTGACATCGCAGAGTCCTGCGGCTCACTCTCGTCTTTCGGCGGCAGCGTCCTCCAGTCCTGGGTCCTCCAGTCCTGCGTCCCCCGCGGCCGGCGGTCACCTGTCGCCGGCGACCGTCGTCCGGACCGGGCCCGGACCTGCAGCGCCACGAAGACGCTCACCGCGGCAACCACGACGGCGACCAGCACGACCTGGCCAAGCACCGGACTACTCCGGCCCGTGTGCGCCGCGGCGGACGCCACAAGCGCCACCGGAATGACCTGTCCATGCATGATCATCGTCACCGTCCCGCGCGATAAGTTGCGTGACCGGTGCCCGCGGCCGCCAGTAAAGAAGGCGGTGACCATGCACCTGACGATCGTCGGGAACTAACGACCGGTCGGGCCATGATCTTCATGGCGGCCGCGTGCACGGGCCACTACCTCGTACTACGGGCGGCCCGGCCCGGCCCGGTTCAGCTCCGCGGCGCGCGTAATCGCGGGTAATAAGTCGGCCCGGCGCACCGCCGGGGCCGCCAGACGACAACGCCGGGGCCCGTCGCCCGGCGCCCGGGGCTTACCCTGGTCCGGCCGCCCGAGCACCCGGGTCAGGTACGCATTGCCGAACCGGGCCTCCGGATCCACGCTCAGCGCGCACCCGGCGGAAGTCGTCGTAGCGAGGGTAGAGCGCGCGCAGCCGGCTCGGCACCAGGGAGTGCAGCTTGCCCCAGTGCGGCCGTCCCGCCACGCTCGGCCACGATGGACTCGAACAGGTCGAAATACGCCGGTACGGCAGGCCGGCGTACTGGTGGATCGCGACGTAGGCGGTGTCCCGGCCGTAGGCGGTGGACAGCCAGATGTCGTCGGCGGCGGCCACCCGCACCTCGACCGGGAACATGACCGGGTCGGCCAGCCGGGGTACCGCGCGGCGCAGCTCGGCCAGCACGTCGCGCAATGATTCACGTGGAACGGCGTACTCGGACTCGACGAAACGGACCCGCCGCGGGGTCACGAACACCCGGTGGGAGGCGTCCGCGTAGGACCCGGGAGGACAGCGCGGCCGAGGAAAGCCGGTTCAGCGAGGGGATGAGCCGCGGGCGCGGCCCGGCCGAGCCGGCACAGCGCGCCGAACGCCACGTTCTCCATCACCTCGAACTCCCAGAACCGCCGCCAGGCGGCACTCCGGCACCGGCGCCCGGCGCGGCCGGGCGGCCTCAGCGGGCCGGCGTCACCCGGCAGCCGGTTGTTCCGCTTGACCAGGGCCTGGCGGCCGTAGGGGAACCAGTAGAACTCGAAGTGATCGTTGGCCGCGGCCAGCGCGTCGAACTGCTCGAGCACCTCCTCTACCGGCATCGGCCGCTCGTCCGCCACCAGCGTGAACGACGGCACGCAGCGCAGCGTCACGCTGGTGATCACGCCGAGCGCGCCGAGGCCGACCCGCGCCGCCGCGAACAGGTCCGGCCGGGACCGTGGCCGAGCAGGTCACCTCCGAGCCGTCGGCCAGCACCAGCTCGAGCGCCTCGACCTGGGTGGCCAGCCCGCCCAGCCGGGCGCCGGTGCCGTGCGTCCCGGTGGACAGCGCGCCCGCGATGCGTCTGCGCGTCGATGTCACCCAGGTTGGCCATGGCCAGCCCCAGCCCGCCCAGCTCGGCGTTCAGGGCCCGCAGCGTGGTCCCCGACCGCGCCGTGACCAGGCCGGTCCGGGTGTCGGCGGCGGTGACCCCGGTCCACCGGGACAGGTCGAGGGCCACGCCCGCGGTAGCCGCGACCGCGGTGAAGGAGTGCCCGCTGCCCAGCGCCCGCACCGTCAGGCCGGCCGCGGCCGCGTCCTTGACCGCGGCGCAGATCTCGGCCTCGCTCCGGGGCGGCACCAGCGCGCCGGCGTCGCGGTCGCGGTCCCGGCCCAGTTCCGCCACACTCGCGGCCGGTCAGCAGAACACTTCATTACCGGACAGTATTCATATTTCGGCAGCGCTGGTCTACTGTGCGAGCATGTCAGTCGACCCAGGCCGCGGGTGCGCACCCGCGTCGCGGCCGAACGGAGCCCGGCCCGGGCACCGGCCATCCCCGAGCGGCCAGCGGGCCCGGTACGACCGGGCCACCGCGGAGCTCGACCCGCCGCTGGCCCTGGTCGACCTGGACGCCGTTCGACCGCAACGCCGCCGACCTGGCCCGCCGCGCCGCGGGGCGCCCGATCCGGGTCGCCACCAAGTCGCTGCGGTGCCGGTTCCTGATCGAGCGGGCCCTGGCCACGCCGGGCTACCGGGGGGTCGATGTGCTACTCGCTGCCCGAAGCCCTGTGGCTGCACGCCCCCGGGCACCAGCGACGACCTGCTGGTGGCCTACCCCACCGTGGACGCGGGCGCGCTGCGGGCGCTGGCCGCGCGACGAGGCGGCCCGGCGGCACATCACGATCATGGTCGACTCGACCGCTCACCTCGACCTGGTCGACCGGGCCCTGGGCGACGGCCACCCGGAAATCCGGGTCTGCCTGGAGCTCGACGTGTCCTGGCGGCCGCTGGCCCGCAGGCCGGTGGTCCACATCGGCACCCGGCGCTCCCCGCTGCACACCCCGCAGCAGGCCGCCGGCGTTCGCCCGGGTGATCGCGGCCCGGCCGGGCTTCCGGCTGGTCGGGCGTGATGGGGTACGAGGGCCAGATCGCCGGGCTGGGGGACGCCCCGCCCGGGCATCCGGTCCGGGCCAGGCTGATCCGGGGCATCCAGGCTCGCTCGGCACCGAGCTGCACCGGCGCCGGGCCGAGACCATCCGCGCGGATCCAGGCGGTGGCCGAGCTGGAGTTCGTGAACGGCGGCGGGACCGGCAGCCTGGAGTCGCACCGGCGCGCGACCCGTCGGTGACCGAGCTGCACGGCGGGCTCCGGCCTGGTCGGCCCGACGCTGTTCGACGCGTACACCCGGTTCCGCCCGGCACCGGCCCTGCTGTTCGCGCTGCCCGTGGTCGGCGGCCCGGGCCGGGCATCGCCACCCTGTTCTCCGGCGGCTACGTCGCCTCCGGGCACCGGGACCCCGGACCGGCTGCCCCGGCCCGTACCTGCCGCCCGGGCTGCGGCTGACCGGCGCCGAGGGAGCGGGCGAGGTGCAGACGCCGGTGCGCGGCGCCGCGGCCGGTGCGCTGCGGCCCGGGCGACCGGGTCTGGCTGCGGCACGCCAAGGCCGGCGAGCTGGCCGAACGTTTCAAGGAGTATCACGTGCTGCACCGGCGACGGCGAGGTCACCGCGGTGCCGACCTACCGGGGCGAGGGCCAGTGCTTCGGGTAGCGCCGGCCCGGCCGCCGGGAAGGGCCGGCGGAGCCGTGGATAGCAGGAGACGGTCCGCGCGGGCTCGGAGCTGCCGGCCGCGCTGGCGGAGCCCGCCGAGCCGGTCCGGGCGCCGTGGATCACGCTGCTGTTCCTGGCCAACGTCGGCATGTGGCTGGCCATCTACGCCCCGATCCAGGTCGTGCTGCCCGAGCAGGTCCAGTCGCTGCACCCCGCGGACAAGGCGGTGCTGTTCTCGGTGGTGATGGCCGCGGGCGCGATCGCGTCGCTGCTGGCCAACCCGGTGGTCGGCGCGCTGTCGGACCGGACCACGTCACGCCGCGGCCGTCGCCATCCGTGGACGGTCGCGGGCGCGCTGGTCGGCGCGGCAGGCCTGGCCGTCCTGGCCGCGGCCCCGGACATCCCGGTGATGGTGCTCGGCTGGTGCATCGCGCAGGTCGGCCTGGGCGGCATGCTGGCCACGCTGACCTCCGCCCTGCCGGACCGGGTGCCCGCCCGGCAGCGCGGCGCGCTGGGCGGGCTGATCGGCATCAGCCAGATGCTCGGCACCGTCGCTGGGCGCCCTGATCGTCACCGTGCTGGTGACCGGCATCTCCGCCGGCTACCTGACCTGCGCCCTGCTGGTGATCGCGGGCGCGCTGGCGTTCACCCTGCGCACGCCGGACGAGCCGCTGCCGGCCGAGCTCAGCCGCGGCGAGCCGGTCTCGAGGGTGCTGCGCACGCTGTGGGTCTCGCCGCGGCGGTCACCCGGACTTCGGCTGGGCCTGGCTGACGCACTTCCTGGTCAACCTGGGCAACGACCTCGGCACCCTTTACCTGCTGTACTTCCTGGCCGACGCGGTGCACTACCACGACCCGCAGCTCGGGCTGCTGACGTTGATGGCGCTGTACGCGGTGGCGCTGGCCATCGCGGGCGTGCGTGTGCGGCGCGGCCTCGGACCGCTCGGGCCGCCGCAAGCCGTTCATCGTGGCGGCCGACGTCGCCTGCGGCGCTGGCCGCGGTCATCCTGGTCATCTCGCCCACCTGGGCCGCGGCGCTGGTTGCCGCGCCGCTGCTCGGGCGCGGGCTTCGGCACCTACTGGGCGGCCGCCCCGGCGGTGCTGACCGCGGTGCTGCCCGCGGCGGCGGACCGGGCCAAGGACCTCGGCGTGATCAACGTGGCGTATTCGCTGCCGCTGGTCGTCGCGCCGATCATCGCCGGCGCGGTGCTCGGCCTTATGCACAGCTACCCGTCGCTTTTCGCGCTGGCCGGCCTGGCCTCGCTCGTGGCCGGCCTGGACCATCACCCAGGTCCGTTCGGTGCGCTGACCGCCGTCACCGGTCCCGGCCGTGATATTTATGCCGAACGGATCCGTGGTTTAACCCTCGCCACGTCAGTTCCAACCACGGTGGGGTGGCGCGCGTCGTAGAGGTGACCGGCTCGCCGAGCCGCTATGGAAAGTTGAGGGATGAACCCATGTGGACCGCCCATTCACGAAAAACCCGGCGGGTGGCGGCCGGGGCCGCGCTGGCCGGTTTCGCCTTGCTGGTGCCGGCGTGCGGCTCATCGGCTAGCTCGCCGGCCGCGAGTACCGGCAGCACGTCCGCGGGATCACCGACCGCGGCGGCCGCACCGACCTTGGCCGGCTCACCAACCTCGGCGGCCGCACCGAGCGCGCCGGTATCCGCGGCCGCCGCCCCGTCGGTCTCGCCGAGCGGCACCGCCGCGCCGTCCGGCACCAGCACCTTCCTGGCGCTGGGGCAGGACATCAACTCCACCGCGCTGCACGAGCCCACTTGTCTGTCCGGTTGCCCGCTTTCCGGGGATTCCACCGCCATTCTTTCCGCCATGAAATGGTCCGTGTGGTCGGCCGCCGAGGCGGTCGGGACGGGCGTTTACAAACTTGACGATTGCAGTCCCAATTGCGCGGCCGGCCTGGTGTCCGACGTGGCCACGGTGGTGACGCTCAGCCAGCCGGTCAAGGTCTGCTCGGCCGCGGGCACCCGCTGGTTCTGGTCCAGGGCGTCCTTCACGTTCCCGAAGGGACTGCCGAAGTCACTCCAGGGCGATGCCGCCCCGCAAAATCCCTGGGTTTTCTCCTCCGTGGTCACGGCGGCCGGGCAAAGCTGCCGCTAGGCCGGTTGGCCGCTAAGCCGGTTGGCCGCTAGGCCGCTGGACCGCTGGACCGCTGGACCGTCGCCAGACCGCCAGGACCGGGGCCGGGCCACGCTCCGTCCCGCTGCTACCCGATCGCAACTCCGTACGAACCATTACCGATAGTCACATTAGCGACGCTTAGCCACAGCACCAAGGGAACCGGGAGAACGCTGTGGCAAGCAAAGAGCTGACAGTCGCGCCGACGAGGACCGAATTCGGTCGTACCGCGGAGCTGACGCCCGTCTGGGTCTCTGGCCCGGACCGCTGCTCCCTGGCGGACCGGGCCGCGTCCGCGGTCAAGGACGGGACCGAGACGATCCCGGCACCCGCCCCCGGCCCGAAGCGGGAGCGGCCGAAGCGGGAGCAGGCGGACCGTACGCGCCGCTACATGGAGGCCGGCGGCACCCTGGCCCCGGTGGACGACGGCCTGGCCGCCTCCGCGTTCGACTACGAGCTGTTCACTCACCTGTCCGGCCCGCTAACCCAGCCCGCACCGGACAAGCCCTACCGGGTTCAGTACCGGGGCATCCACCACAGTCGGCGCGAACGGGTGCTGATCAGGGTTATCGCACTGCTGCTCGCGGCCGTGGACGTCAGGTTCATCTACTGGCTGGTCGTCCAGTCCCACCATCCCCACCTCGGCGTCTGGCTCTGGTCATGGACCGCGCACGCGGCCGCCACGGACGCCTACATCCTCCTGCTCGTGGGGCTGGCCGTCGGGTCGGTCGTGATGCAGCTGTTCCTGCTGATGAACGTGCTCACCATATCCCGCGCCTGCCTGGCCGCCCGGGACCCCATTCCGGTCGAGCCGGACACGACGCTGCGGGTTGCGTTCCTCACCACGATCGTCCCCGGCAAGGAGCCGATCGAGATGGCCGAGCGCACCCTGGCGGCGGCCCGGGAGATCGTCTACGGCGGCACCTTCGACGTGTGGCTGCTCGACGAGGGCGACTCCGGGGACGTCAAGGCGATGTGCGCGCGGCTCGGCGTGCATCACTTCACCCGCAAGGGGCGGGGCCACCTGGAGTTCGAGACCGGCATCTTCGCCAGCAAGACCAAGCACGGCAACCACAACCGCTGGCTCTGGGAGCACGGCGGCGACTACGACGTGGTCATGGTGGCCGACACCGACCACGTGCCGCTGCCGATCATGGCCGAACGGCTGCTCGGCTACTTCCGTGACCCGGACGTGGCGTTCGTGGTCGGCCCGCAGTTCTACGGCAACCAGGGCCACCGGATCACCCGCTGGGCCGAGTCGGCTCAGTACCTGTTCCACAGCGTCATCCAGCGGGCCGGCAACCGCCGGGGCTGCGCCATGCTGGTCGGCACTAACGCGGCCATCAGGACCAGCGCCATCAGGCAGGGCTACGCCGAGTCCATCACCGAGGACATGGCCACCAGCCTGCGCATCCACGCGAGCAAGAACGAGGCGACCGGCCGGGCCTGGCGGTCGGTTTACACCCCGGACCTGGTCGCGGTGGGCGAGGGGCCGAGTTCCTGGACCGAGTTCTTCGGGCAGCAGACCCGCTGGTCGGCCGGCACGTTCGACGCCATCATGCGTCAGGTCTGGCGGGTGGGCTTCAAGCTCCGGCCGGGCGCGATGCTGCACTACTTCCTGATGCTGACCTACTATCCGTCGGTCGCCATCGGCTGGATTCTCGGCATCGGGATCAGCGCCTGCTACCTCGGCTTCGGCATCTCCAGCTTGCGCACCGACGGCGGCTGGTGGCTCACCTACTACGTCGACATCGCGGCCATGCAGTTCGTGCTGTACCGGTTCATGCGGCGGCACAACGTCAGCCCGCACAGCCGGCCGGGTCCTCGGGCCTGGCCGGGATGGCCGTGTCGGCGCTCACTGCCCCGGTCTACGCCCGCAGCCTGGTCAACGTCCTGCTCCGGCGCAAGCTGTCCTTCAACGTCACGGCCAAGGGGTCCTCGGTAAACCCCGACCGGCTGTGGAGTTTCCGGTACTCACTGATGTGGGCGGTCGTGCCAGGCGTGCTGATCGCCATGGCGGTCATCCACCACCGGCCCTATCCGATGATGCTGGCCTGGACCGGCATCATCCTCGGCGTGTGCCTGGCGCCCATCGCGATCTGGCTGTTCGACCGCGCCCGCACCCCCGCCTCACGCCCTAGCTAAGAGGAAGAGTCGTCATGCTGAAGCGTTCCCTCACCCGCCGCGTCATCGGTCTCGGCCTCGCCGTGCTGACCGTGGGCGGCGTGCTGAGCGTCAACGTCCCCACGGTCGGGGCCACGGTCGCCGCCTACTACCACCAGTACCAGATCACCCGGCCGGCCTACGAAGCCAAGTACGGGCTCTGGACCAAGCTCAATATCCCGGCCAAGTTCCGCATCAACGGCATCCACTCGACGCTGCTCAACAACGGCGACGTCCTCATCATGGCCGGGTCGGGGAACAATCAGTCGGCTTTCAACGCCGGCACGTTCAAGACGCTGCTGCTCGATCCGGTGACCATGCACGAGCAGCTCATCGCCACGCCCTGGGACCTGTTCTGCGCCGGCCACATCGAGTTGCCTGACGGGAACATCCTGGTGGCCGGGGGGACGGCCAAGTACGAGAACCTCACCCCGACCTACGCGGCCGGGAGCATGACGGTCTACAACAACAACGACGCGCGCGCCTGGGTGCTGCCGAAGGGAACCATCTTCACCGCCCCGAACGGAGCGAAGTTCGCCTCCGCGGCCGCGATCTCGGTGCCGCGGGCGACCAAGCGGCCTGGCACCGGCGGCGGCCAGCCGACCGTGGTGGCCGGCCAGCAGAACGTCTGGGTGAACGCGGTGGCCAAGGGCAAGGGGTCGCTGATCGCCACCGACCAGCAGTACCGGGTGCAGGGCCCGGTCGGGCTGGCGGCGGGCCATCTCCTGTACGGCATCGGCACGCCGATGACGCTGCAGCAGCAGGACTTCCAGGGCACCAAGGACGCCTACATCTTCGATGTCAAGACCCTGAAGTACGTGAAGGTCAACTCGATGGACTACGCCCGCTGGTACCCGACCCTGGCCGAGATGGGCAACGGCATGGACATGGCCGTCTCCGGCCTCAACGGCTCGGGCCAGGTCACGATGAACAGCGAGATGTTCAACCCCGTCACCAAGACGTGGACGCAGGGCCCGGTCCGCGGGTTCCCGACCTACCCGGCGACGTTCCTGACCGAGAGCGGCCAGCTGTTCTTCACCGGCTCCAACTCCGGCTACGGCCCGGCGACCGCGGCCTGGCGCACGCCCGGGTTCTGGAACACCAAGACCAACGCGTTCCTGCCGGTGCCGGGCATCCCCGCTGCGCAGGATCTGGAGACCAGCGCCTCGGTCCTGCTGCCGCCCGCCCAGAACCAGAAGATCATGGTCCTTGGCGGCGGCGGCGTCGGGCAGTCGACCTCGGTCACCGCCCGGACCGCGCTGATCGACGTGGCCGCCCCGGACCCGACCTGGGTGCGCGGGCCGAACCTGGCCGAGCCCACCCGGTACCCCATCACCGTGCTGCTGCCCGACGACAACGTGCTGGTGACCGGCGGGTCGTCGCAGTACCGCGGCATGCACGGGAGCGACAACCGCGACACCCGGGTCTACGACACGGCCAGCAACTCGTTTTCCTGGGCCGCGGACTCCCTCACCGGCCGGGACTACCACTCAGGCGGCCTGCTGCTCCCCAACGGCAGCGTGCTCACGCTGGGCGGCAACCCCCTGTACGGCAACAAGCAGGACACTAAGCCGCAGACCTTCAACACCGAGATCGACGTCTACTTCCCGCCCTACATGTTCCAGGGCACCCGCCCGGTCATCGCGTCCGCGCCCAAGGTCATGCGGCTGTCGCACAGCTACCTGATCAAGGTGTCGCAGGCCGCCAGCATCAAGGACCTGCGGCTGATGCGGCCGGACAATCCCACCCACGTGACCGACGTCAACGAGCGGTCGGTGGCGGTCAGCTTCACCCAGGCCGGCCACGGCGAGCTCAGGGTGACCCTGCCGTCGAACGCCAACCTGCTGCCGCCCAGCTATTACATGCTCTTCGCGGCGAACAGCAAGGGCGTTCCTTCGGCCGGCTACTGGGTCCAGGTGCCGTAATGCTGATGCGCAATCCTCGCCGGCCGCGCCGCCGGCGCACGCTGATCCTGGCTGTCGTCATCGCGGTGGCGGTGGCAGTGGCGGTGGGGGTGTCAGCGGTGGTCGCCGTCGCCTTCGGCGCGGCGTCGACCGCCACCGCGCCCGGACTCTACGCCTTCCCGGCGAACCCGCTCTACGCCCCCGCCGCGGCCGCCGAATCCGGCGCCGACCGGACGGTGGCCGCCGAGCTGACGACGATCGCCCAGACGCCTTCTGGAATCTGGGTCACGGGGCAGCCCGGTGATATCGCCATGGTCCGGAGCGTCACCATGGCGGCCGGCCAGGCCCACGCCATGCCGGTCATCGTGGCCTACGACCTGCCCGGCCGTGACTCCTGCGGAAAGCTGTCGGCCGCGCCCAGCCTCACCGCGGCGGCCTACGAGAAGTGGATCGACCAGCTGGCCGGCGCGATCGGCACCGGCCACGACATCGTCATCGTCGAACCCGACGGGCTGGCCGACATCGTCCGGCAATGCCTGAGCCCGGCCGCCAGCGCCCAGCGCTACCAGCTGCTCAGGTACGCGATGAAGGAACTGGGCGCGCTGCCGCACGCCCGGGTCTACCTGGACGCAGGCAATCCCGGCATGTTCAGCGACCCGGCCCAGCTGGCGGGACCACTCGAGACGGCCGGCCTGCGCGACGGCCGCGGCTTCTCGGCCAACGTGTCGAACTTCGCCTGGACCGCCGGCGTGGTGACCTGGAGCCAGCAGCTGGAACGGGCCCTCGGCGGCACGGTCGGGGCGGTCATCGACACCAGCCGCAACGGCCGCGGCCCGTACACCGGTCCCGACTCGCCGCAGTGGTGCAATCCGCCGGGCCGCGCGCTCGGGCCCGCCCCCAGGCTCAACCCTGGCCCGGCCGGGATCGACGCCTATCTGTGGATCAAGGATCCCGGCGCCAGCGACGGAGCGTGCCGGGGCGGGCCGCCGGCGGGCCAGTACTGGCCCGCGTACGCGGCGGCCCTCGCCCAGCCGGGAACGAGCTCATGACCAACGACAGGCCCCGGGTAACACGGCGGGGAATCCAGGTCACGCTGGGGCTGCTGTGGCTCGTCGACGGCGCCCTGCAATTCCAGCCCGCCATGCTGACGTCCGCGTTCGCCCGGCAGGTGATCGCGCCCGCCGGGAGCGGCCAGCCGGGGTTCGTCTCCTGGCCCGTGCACGAGGCGGCCGGCATCATCGCGCGCTCCCCGGCCGCCGCGGACATCATCTTCGGCCTGATCCAGCTGGCGCTGGGCGCCGGCCTGCTGCACCGGCGGACCGTCCGCTGGGCGCTGGCGGCCTCGGTGGGCTGGGCGTTGTCCGTCTGGTACCTGGGCGAGGGCCTGGGCGGCCTGTTCGGCGGCGGTGCCAGCCTGCTCACCGGGGCACCCGGGTCGGCCCTGATGTACGCGGTCGTGGCCCTGACCGTGTGGCCGCGGCGGGACCGCGGTGCGTCCGGCCGGCGCCCGGCCCGGTGGGCGGCGGCGGCCTGGGCCGCGGCCTGGCTCGGCGGGGCCCTGCTTCAGCTGCTGCCGGGCAGTGACACCAACGCGTCCCTGTCCATGGCCGTGAGCATGAACGCGTCCGGGGCACCGGGCTGGCTGGCCGGCCTGGACCACCACCTGTCTGCCCTGGCGCCCTACGACGGCGTTTCGCTCGTTCTTGACCTGGTGGTCCTGCAGGTCCTGGTCGGGCTCGGGGTCCTGGCGGGCCGCCGCAGCAGGCGGGCGGCCGTCCTGGGCGGTATCGTCTTGTCGCTGGCCTTCTGGGCGACCGGTCAGGGCCTTGGCCAGTTCTGGTCGGGCATCAGCACCGATCCGAACACGGCACCGCTGCTGGTACTGCTGGGCGTGACGGTCCTCGGCGCGGCCCCCTGGCGGCACCCCGACCCGCAGACCCGGCGGCCAGGCCCGGAGCCGGCCAGCACGAGCCCCGCCGAGCTGCCCGCCATGAGCCTGGCCGTAACTTCGGCCTGACGCATAACTCCGGGTCGGGGCGAAGGGCTCTGGTCTCGATGACGGCGAAGGCGGCGGAAGGCACCGCGACCGTGTCCTGATTGATCGCGACCCCGGGGCTTGACGCGGTGAGCGCCGCGATGCCGCGCTGCCCGAGCGGCAGCTGGACGGGCTGCGGGCCGAGGTTGGCCACGATCCGCAGCCGTCCCCGGCTGACCATGATCCACCGCGCGTCTTCGTCGAAGTCAGCGTGCACCCGGTCCAGCCGCGGGTCGGTGAGCTCGGGCCGGGCCCGGCGCAGCGCGATCAGCTCCTGGTACCAGGCCAGGATGCCGAGGTGCGGGTCGCGGTCGACCTGAGTCCAGTCCAGCTTGGAGCGCAGGAAGGTCTGCTTGTCCTGCGGGTCGGGCACCTCGACCTCCTGGCCCCAGCCGTGCGAGTTGAACTCGGCCTTGCGGCCCTCGGCCACGGCCTCGGCCAGCCAGGGCTCGATGTGGTCGGTGAAGTACTGCCACGGGGTGTCGGCGCCCCACTCCTCGCCCATGAACAGCATGGGGGTAAAGGGCGAGGTCAGCACCAGGCCGGCCCCCACCTTGACCAGGTCGGCCGACAGCGCCGCCGAGATCCGGTCACCGGTGGCCCGGTTGCCGATCTGGTCGTGATTTTGCAGGTAGCCGAGGAAGCGGTGGGCCGGGAGGCGGAACACGTCGACCTGACGCCCGTGCTTCCGGCCGCGGAACTCGGACCAGCTGCCGTCGTGGAAGAACACCTTGGTGTAGGTCTTGGCCAGCGCGGCCAGCGACCCGAAGTCGCAGTAGTAGCCCTGCCGTTCGCCGGTGATGGCCGCGTGCACGGCATGATGAAAGTCGTCGCTCCACTGCGCGGTGAGACCCTGGCCACCCGCTTCCCTGGAGGTGACCATCAGGGGATCGTTGGTGTCGGACTCGGCCACCAGCACCAGCTCGCGGTTGAGCCGGGCCGCCAGCGCCTGCACCTCGGTGGCGAGCTCCTCCAGGAAGTGCAGGGCCCGGTGGTCTTCCAGCGCGTGCACCGCGTCCAGCCGGAGCCCGTCGCAATGGTAGTCCCGCAGCCACATCAGCGCATTGCCGAGCAGGAAGGACCGGACCTCATCCGAGCTGGGCTGGTCCAGGTTCACCGCGGGACCCCAGGGCGTCTGGTGCGCCGCGGTGAAGTACGGACCGAAGTCGCCGAGCCGGTTGCCGATGCCCACGTGGTTGTACACCACATCGAGCAGCACGGCCAGGCCGCGCGCGTGGCAGGCGTCCACGAACCGCTTCAGCCCGTCCGGGCCGCCGTACGGCTCGTGCACCGCCCACAGGTTGATGCCGTCGTAACCCCAGCCGTGCTCACCGGGAAACGCCGCCACCGGCATCAGCTCCACCGTTTGCACGCCGAGGTCGCGGAGATGATCGAGCCGGCCGATGGCCGCGTCGAACGTGCCCTCGGCGGTGAACGTGCCGATGTGCAGTTCGTAGAGCACCGACCCCTGCAGCGGGCCGCCGCGCCAGCTCCGGTCCGTCCAGCGGAAGGCGGAATGATCGTAGGTGCGGCTCAGGCCGGTGATCCCGAACGGCTGCCGAAGCGACCGCGGGTCGGGCAGCAGCTCGCCGCCGTCCAGCCGGAACCCGTAGTCGATCCCGGCCGCCACGTCGGGCACCTCCGCGGCCCACCACCCGGCGCCGGGACCGGCGCTTTCCTGACCGCCGGCGCCGGCGCTTTCCTGGCTCATCGGGTAGCACTGTCCGGCCACCTCGACCTCGACCCGTCCCGGCGTCGGGGCCCAGACGCTGAACGTGGTCACCGGCCGCTCCCGGCGGCCAGCCGGTCCTGCTCCCCGCGGTGGGCCCCGTACTCACCGGCGGCGGTCCGGTACCCGGTGTCGTAGACCCGGTCGGGGATGAGCAGGGCCACCGGCAGCCGCCGGGTCAGCTCGTCCAGCGGGGGCCGCGTCCCGGCGTGCCTGACCCCGGTCAGCATGTCCCGCCAATGCACCTCGGGCAGCGGCAGCACGGTGTCGGCCCAGCCGCCACGCCGCCGGAGCCCGGCGGGCAGCCGGGTGACCACGGTGACCGCGTGGTCGCCGCGCAGGAAGGCGACCGCGTGCTCGGCGGCCGGGCCCTCGCAGGCCAGCGGGACGTAGCCGCCGGAGAACCACTCCGGATGGTCCCGGCGCAGCCGCAGCGCACGGGAGGTCACCAGCAGTTTCTCCGCGTCCAGGCCCACCGCGGCGTCCGGGCCCGCCTCCAGCGCGGTCAGCAGGCGGCAGCGCCGCTGATAGTCGACGGGCCGCCGGTTATCCGGGTCCACCAGCGACAAGCCGGTGAGCTCGCAGCCCTGGTAGACGTCGGCCACCCCCGGCATGGTGAGCTGCACGAGCTTGGCGCCGAGGGAGTTCACCCGGGCGTCCGGGGCGATCCTGGCCACGAAACCGGCCACCGCCGCGGTCAGCTCCGGGTCGCCGGACACCGCCTCGGCCAGCCCGAGCACGGCTGACTCGTACCCGGGCCGCGGCACGGTCCAGGACGTCCGCGTCTTGGCCTCGTGCATCGCCTTCCCGAGGTATCCGGCCAGGCGCTCGCCGCCGACCGGCCAGGCACCGACCAGGGTCTGCCACATCAGGTACTCGAGGTCAGGCTCGGGTGCCCGCTCGGTGGCCTGCGACGCGGCGCCGTCGGTGAGCCACCGGGCCAGGCCGTGCCACTCGGCGACCTGATGCGCCCATTCGGCCGGCCATTCGGCCAGCACGTTCAGCCGGGCCCGCACATCCTCCTGGCGCTTGGTGTCGTGCGTGGACAGCGTGGTCAAGGTGGCCGGCCAGCGGGCGGCCAGACGGCCAGCCTGGTGGTGGAACTCCGCCGGGCTGACGCCGAAAACCTCCGGGTTCCCGCCGACCTCGTTGAGCGCGGCCAGCCGCGACCAGCGGTAGAACGCGGTGTCCTCAACCCCCTTGGCCAGCACCGGGCCCGTGGTCTGGCCGAAGCGGACGACCAGCTCGTCCCGGGCCGTCTGCTGCCCTGCGTCGGCTGCGGCACTGCTCCGGCCGAGCACGGCCGCGCAGACGGCATCCAAGGCCGGATGCAGGCGCTCCTCCAGGTGCTCGCGGGCGGCCGAGGCGGCCGCCCGGACCGCGCCGGTAGAGGCACCGGGCGGCGGCTGACCCGGGGTTACGTAGGCCCGGTACACGCCGAAGGTGGCCAGCATGGCCACCAGCACGTCGTGCAGGTCGGCGGCGCTGAAGGCGGCCAGCGCCGGGTAGGCCGCCCGGGCGAACAGCCGGGTCAGCCGGGCCAGCTCGGCGGTGAAGGTACCGCCGGCGATGGACTGCTTGGCGTCCCGCTCCACCTCAGCGAAACTCTGCCTGCTGCCGGTGAAGCGGGTGTACTCCTGGGTCAGCGGCTCTTCCCCGGCGGGGTCCACGAACAGGCCGCCGACCAGGTTGAGGGTGTCGTAACCTGTGGTGCCCGCGCAGGACCAGCCGGGCAGTTCCTCGTCGTGGGCCAGGATCTTCTCCACCACGACCCAGGCCCCGCCGGTGGCCGACGCCAGCCGGTCCAGGTAGCCCGCCGGGTCGGCCAGCCCGTCCGGGTGATCCACCCGCAGGCCGTCGATCAGCCCCTCGTCGATCAGCCGCAGCAGCACCTGGTGGGTGGCGTTGAACACGTCGGGATCCTCGACCCGGACCGCGATGAGCGTGTCGATGTCGAAGAACCGCCGCCAGTTGAGCTGGGTCGCCGCCTCGTGCCAGTCGGCGAGCCGGTAGTGCTGCTGGGCTAGCAGCACCCCCAGCGGCAGGTCGGCGACGCCGTCCCGCAGCGGCAGCACATGGTCGAAGTAGCGCAGCACCGCCCCGGAGTGCCCCGGGTGCCCGGGGTAACCGGGATCCCGCAAGGCCGTGTCGATGATGAAGTCGTCCAGGCATTTCTCGATCGGGCCGCCCAGGATCGGCATCAGCAGCCTGCCGTCCTGCGCGTCCCAGTCGACATCGAACCAGTGCGCGTACGGCGACTGGCGTCCCTGGAAGAGCACCGACCACAGCTGCTTGTTCAGCGATTCCGGGGTCGGGCGGGCCATGTGGTTGGGCACCACGTCGACCACCACGCCGAGGCGGTGCCGGCGGAACGTCTCCACCATCGCCCGGAACGCGTTTTCCCCGCCGAGGTCGGTGGAGACAAGTGAATGATCAATCACGTCGTAGCCGTGCGCGGATCCCGGATTGGCCTGCAGGATCGGTGACAGGTAAACGTGCGTCACGCCGAGCGAGGCCAGGTAGCCGGCCTGGGCGGCCGCCTGCTCGAAGCCGAAACTGTCCCGCAGCTGCAGCCGGTAGGTGGAAACGGGCACCCGGGAGTCACCGGGGCCGCGGGCGGGCTCAGCCACGGCGCAGCAACTGCAGGGAATAGTTCATCACGCTGATCACGTCTCCCGGCTTGACCGGACTTTCGTCGTCGAATTCCACCACCGGGTACGCCGTGTCCAAGATCTTGGCCCAGCGCGGGCCGTAGCGGCGCGGCGGGATGACGAACTGAAGATCGTTGTCGCTGGCGTTGAACAGCAGCAGGAAGGAATCGTCGGCCACCTTCTCGCCCCGCCGGTCAGGCTCGGTGATCGCCCGGCCGTTCAGGAACACGGTCAGCGACTTGGCAAACCCCGCGTCCCAGTCTTCGTCGGTCATCTCCTCCCCGGCCAGGGTGAACCAGGCGATGTCGCCGAGCCGGTTGCGGCCGCCGCGCAGCGCCTGGCCGCGGAAGAACCGGCGGCGGCGGAACACCGCGTGGTCGGCCCGCAGCCGGATGAGCTTGCGGACATAGTCAAGCAGCGCCTGGTCGTCTTCCGCGCGGACGGCCCAGTCCATCCAGGAGATCTCGTTATCCTGGCAGTAGGCGTTGTTGTTGCCCCGCTGGCTGCGGCCCATCTCGTCGCCCGCGAGCAGCATCGGGACGCCTTGCGACAGCAGCAGTGTGGTGAGGAAGTTGCGTTTCTGCCTGGCCCGCAGGGCCAGGACGTCCTTGTCCTCGGTCGGGCCCTCCGCACCGCAGTTCCATGACCGGTTGTCGTCGCTGCCGTCCCGGCCGTCTTCGCCGTTGGCGTCGTTGTGCTTGTGGTTATAGGAAACCAGGTCGGCCAGGGTGAATCCGTCGTGGCAGGTGACGAAGTTGACCGAGGCGACCGGGCGCCTGCTGTCCTGCTGGTACAGGTCGCTCGACCCGGTCAGCCGGGAGGCGAACTCGGGCACGGTCGAGGGCTCGCCGCGCCAGAAGTCGCGGATCGTATCCCGGTACTTCCCGTTCCACTCGCTCCACAGCGGCGGGAAGTTACCGACCTGATAGCCGCCGTCGCCCACATCCCACGGCTCCGCGATCAGCTTGACCTGGGAGACGACCGGGTCCTGCTGGACCAGGTCGAAGAACGCCGACAGGCGGTCCACCTCGTAGAACTGGCGGGCCAAGGTGGCGGCGAGATCGAACCGGAAGCCGTCCACGTGCATGTCGAGCACCCAGTACCGCAGCGAGTCCATGATCATCTGGAGCACGTGCGGATGCCGCATCAGCAGGCTGTTGCCGGTGCCCGTGGTGTCCATGTAGTAGCGCCGGTCGTCGTCCACGAGCCGGTAGTAGGCGGAGTTGTCGATGCCGCGGAAGGACAGCGTCGGCCCCAGGTGGTTGCCCTCGGCGGTGTGGTTGTAGACCACGTCGAGGATGACCTCGATCCCGGCCGCGTGCAGCGCCCGGACCATGGTCTTGAACTCCTGCACCTGCTGGCCCCGGCTGCCGCCGGCCGCGTAGGCGTTGTGCGGGGCGAAGAAGCCGATGGTGTTGTAGCCCCAGTAGTTACCGAGCCCCTTCTCGCTGAGGTGGCTGTCGGTGACGAACTGGTGCACGGGCAGCAGTTCGACGGCGGTGACGCCGAGTCCCTGCAGGTGCGAGATCACCGCGGGATGGGCCAGGCCCAGGTAGGTGCCGCGCTGCTCGTCCGGGATGACCGGGTGCTCCATGGTCAGGCCCCGGACATGTGCCTCGTAGATGACCGTCTCGTGGTAAGAAGTTCGCGGCGGCCGGTCCAGGTTCCAGTCGAAGTACGGGTTCACCACCACCGAGCGCGGCACGTGCGGTGCGGAGTCGGCGTTGTTCCGCCGGTCAGGATGCCCGAACGGGTAGGAGAACACCGCCTGGCCCCAGTTGACGCTGCCCTCGATCGCCTTGGCGTACGGGTCGAGGAGCAGTTTGTGCGGGTTACACCGCTGTCCCTCGGCCGGGTCATAGGGGCCGTGCACCCGGTACCCGTAGCGCTGCCCCGGGTTGATCCCGGGCAGGTACCCATGCCAGACGAACCCGTCCACCTCGTGCAGGTCGATCCTGGTTTCCTTGCCGTCCTCGTCGAACAGGCACAGCTCGACCCGCTCCGCCACCTCGGAGAACAGGCCGAAGTTGGTCCCCGCCCCGTCGTAGGTAGCCCCCAGTGGATAACTGTCACCCGGCCACACGGCTGTCGCCGCCAAAGGTTTCCCTTCCCTCCCGCTGAACATGCGCTCCGACGATCACTCACTTTCCCATCCTTGCGACGACCATGCGCAGCGGTCACCTGGTCGCAGTATGAGAACAAACCCCCTCAGCATATGTTTGGTTCTGCGGAGATCCATCTGCCGGAAGAATAAGGCCAGCTCAGAACCGATAGAGAGACACACCGCCCGGCCTCGAACACAAGCCAGCCGACCTCGATCAGAAGCCGGCGACATGGCCTCTACGAACAAAGCGGCCAGCATCCACGGCCGACGTCATCACGAACAGAAGCCGGCCTTGAGCTGTCGCGTCCTGTTGGCTCGGTCTGAGCCCGAACAGACATGCCCGCTCATCCGACCGCGATCCCTGGCGTCCCATACACCCCACCCCGGTGCTTCACGAAGGCCGTTGCGGCCCCCATGCCCCGGCAGCCAGCGTTCACCGGTGCTCGGGGCGGTAAAGCTCACGCCCGGCGCAGGGCTCAGCGTCCCGCGAGCCCCGGCCGCCCCACCCAACCCGCCCGCCCTACCCGTGTCAGGCCGCTCCGCTTTCGAGGCACGACGATGGACCATCGTGTTGCTCCCGCAACACCAAAGGACCATCGTAGGGTCAGTTCGGGGTTCCGCTCCCGTGGAGGTGCGGCAAGCGGGGCAAAAGTTTCTTGCCGCCGCCCCGCCTTGGCATGGGGCGCCGGGGACCGCCGTCGCTGATCGCGATGATGTGCTCGGCGGCCGCGCAGCCCGCGATGCGAGAGCGCTAACGGTATCTTCGCGGATCACGCTTTAGCTGCCGAAGGTCCGTCAATGGCCGACGGGACATTCCTCTGGATTACCTAACTGAGCGGACCGATTCCGCTCTCGGGCAGTCTATCGCCCTCGCCCAGAAGCGACTGAAAGGGGCAAAGGTTCGTTGCTCTGGCTGCGGTCCGCCTCCGACTAATCCCGGCGGTGCCGGTCGCCATTGTGGCCGCGGTATTCTTGTACACGCCGCGCATTTGTCGCTGGCGCTGGCTGTGCTGGGCGTGGCGTGAGGATCATTAACAGCAGCATGAATTACGACCTGCCGTGGCGGCTAGACGTCAGGATATCCGCCGCGCGGGACCCGGCGCCGCTACCCGCGGGCCGGGTTTCCCGGCAGCGGAACCGAATAACGCGCCGCAGGAATATATCTGCGGCACCGCCCAGGCGGGGCCACCGCCCTAGGCGCCGGTCACGCCCTGATCGCGCCGGCTGCCCGCGCAGCTCTTGGGTTGCCGGGCGCCGTGAACGGCCAGGCCGGGAGAGAGCATGAGTAATACTGGGGCTTGGGGCGCGTGAGGCGCGTGTTGAACCGGAGGCCGATGTCACGATTGGGTTGCGAGCGGGTAGCGGTATATCGACGATCCGTCCCGCGCTGTCCACGACTGTCAAGAGTCGTCGCCGAATCCACTTGTTCGCGCAAAACCTTGTCTCGGCCGGTGTTGGCGTGTTGGCTGCATCTGTGCCGCTGACGGCGTGAGTCCATGTGCCATCTTCCGGCGCGCCGGACGCATCCCGCCGCCGCTGGCAGGCATGATGTCGGTTTGGGTCTTCGGCCCGTCGCGGGATGCGTAATTTCGGCGACGAGCGCGGGCTCATCCCTATTGTCCCGCGATCGTCCGGAGATATGATATGACTTCACAGGAAAAAATAATAGTGACGTCAGTGCCCGATTTGAGACAATTTTCACTAGACCTGCTGGCTGAGCTCGGTTCCTCGCCACTGGCGCACTCCATTGCCCTTTACCGGGAACGGCTTAAGGAAAACGGCGTACCGCTAAGTTCCTTTAATGCGAGGATATAGGAACGAAGCTGATGCAAAGGGTCGCCGCGTTTAAGACCCACCGGCTGCCGGACACGGCATTCACCGCTCTCGCCGCAGGCGGGGGAGAACCGGCTGTTATTCGCCTGTTGCGCGAGGCGCAGCGGAGCAAGCACACCATGCTGCTGTACGCCATCGCCGAAGCCGCCGGTGATGGCGATGGCGATGGCGATCCTGGAATAGCGGCCTTCCGGGCAGGCTGTGAGCTGCTCACCCGGATTCAGGCCGCGGATCCTGGCGCTTGGACATGGCTGCTTGGCCTGCCGCACCTGGGGGGATGGGCTCATGATGGCCTGATCCGCAGTGAGCAGGGCATGCCTGCGGACTTCGCCTACCTGGCCTGCGCGGCGGCCGCTGGCGCGGTCCGCGCGGGTGTCCCGTTCGATCTCGACGTCCCGGTCCGTGACCGCTGCGTCCTGCTGCCCGGCCTGGGTCGCCTGGATGCCGGCGGCGACCGCACGTGGGTCCGGCTGCGCTACGACGGCGAGCAGCTGGCGGCCGGCGACGACGAGGCTGTTTCCCGGCTCGTCCTTGGGCCGGACTACGGGTCAGGCCAGCAGGTGCCGAACTGGCGCGGGACGCCCGCCATCTGCGCACGGGCGGACGGCCTGGAGTGGGACGTCCTGCTGGTAACGGACGACCCGTACCTGGATCGCTATACGCTCCCGATGTCCGCCGGGCTGACCGCAGGTGACCTGCGCCGCTGGCGGCAACGCGTCCAGGCCGCCTGGGAGATACTGGTACGCCATCACCGCTGGGCCGCTGAGGCGATCGCGGACGGAGTCTCGGTCATCGTGCCGCTGACCCCGCAGTCGGAAACCGACCTGGTCAGCGCGACCAGCCCGGCCGCGTTCGGCGCCGTCGCGACGTCCTGGCCGCCCGAACCCGTGACGATGGCTGAAACGCTCGTCCATGAGTTCCAGCACGTAAAGCTCTGCGGCCTGCTGGACATGGTGCCGCTGACCGAATCCGGCGGGGAGAAGGTCTACGCCCCGTGGCGACAGGATCCGCGGCCGGCCGCCGGCCTTCTTCAAGGCGTCTACGCCCACCTGGGCATCGTCCGCTTCTGGCAGGCGCAACGACAGGCCGAAACCGATCCGGACGATATTCTCCGCGCTCACGTGCAGTTCGCCCGCTGGCGGCCGACAATCGGCACCGCCGTCGATACCTTGCTGCGGACCGGCTCCATGTCGCCCGCGGGCGAGCGGTTCGCTGCCCTGCTCCGCGACCAGGGCAGCGTCCTGGCCGACGAGCCGGTACCCGGTCAGGCCGAACAGATCGCCAGGGAAGTTGCCCTAGATCACCAGCTGACCTGGCAGATCCGGCACCTGGCGACCGACCAGGGCGCCATGGCGCGCCTCGCGGAGGCCTATCGCCGCGGTGAGCCTGTCCCGGCCCAGGACTGCACCGCGGTCTGGGTGCAGGAAGACATCCGCAAGCTCGGCTCGAGCGTGCGGAGCCGGTTGCTGAACATGAGCTACCTGGAGCCCGCGCGCTACCGCGAGCTGTGCGCAGGCGGCGTTGTCCCGCTCAGTAAGCCCGACCGCCTGCTGCTCGACCGGGCGACCGAGGCCGCCGTGGCGGGGTACCTGGACCTGATCACCGACTCCGCCGATCCGCAGCCGGACGCCTGGATCGGCCTGGCCCTGGCGCTGCACCAGCTCCCGTCATCGCCGCTTCGGCACGCCTTCGCCGCGCACCTGCCTGTCCTGCTGGACGTCCATTCTTGTCTCGGTACCGGGTGCGACCCGCTCGACCTGGCGGGCTGGTTCGGATGACCGGTCACCCGGCCCGATGGCCACTGCTGGACCTCGACATCGCGAAGGCCCGGGAGAGCGGCCACCCAGCCGTTCCTTTCCAGCAGTTCATCCTCAAGGTGCACAGCCGGTGCAACCTGTCCTGCTCGTACTGCTACGTGTACGAAATGGCGGACCAAGCGTGGCGTGAGCAGCCTCGGCTGATGAGTCCGGCGGTCACCAAGATGGTGGCCAAGCGCATTGACGAGCACGCCCGGGGGCATCACCTGTCCAGCGTCGATGTCATCCTGCACGGCGGCGAGCCCCTGCTGGCCGGAGCGGGAGGCCTGACCGAGCTGACCGGACTGCTGCGGGACCAGATATCGGCGCAGGTGAACGTCACCGTCCAGACCAACGGCACCCTACTGCGCCTGCCCATGCTGGAGACGCTCAGGGACCTCGGCATCCGGGTCGGCGTCAGCCTGGACGGTGACGCCGAAGCCACCGGACGCCATCGCCTGTATCCCAGCGGCCGTAATAGCTATGACGACGTGGCGGACGGACTGCACCTGCTCGGCTCGCCCGAGTTCCGCGAGATCTACGGCGGCATCCTGTGCGCGGTTGACGTGCGCAACGACCCGGTCGGCACCTATGAGTTGCTGCTTGAGTTCGGACCCCCGGCGCTTGACCTGCTCCTGCCGCACGCGAACTGGGACTCCCCGCCTCCCGGTTCAGGTTACGCGGACTGGCTGATCGAGATCTTCGAGCGCTGGTACTCCGCGCCCGTGCAGGAGACTCAGATCCGCCTGTTCACCGAGCTGATCCAGCTCATCCTGGGCGGCGCGGGAGCGGTGGAGAACCTGGGCCTGCGGCCGGCCACGCTCATCGTGGTCGACACGGACGGCACGATCAAACAGCTCGACTCGCTCAGCTCGGCCTATCCCGGCGCCGCCGACACCGGGTTGCACGTCCTCACCGGCTCCTTCGACGCTGCTCTCGACCACCCCACCACGGTGGCCAGGCAGATAGGTGCCGATGCTTTGTCCGCCCAGTGCCAGGCCTGCCCGGTCATGGAGATCTGCGGCGGTGGCCTCTATCCGCACCGCTACCGCGATGGTGCGGGATTCCGTCACCCCTCGGTCTACTGCACCGACCTGATGCGGCTGATCACGCACGTCCAAGAGCGGGTGACCAGCGACCTAGCCGACCTCAGTTCGGTTCGATCTCTGCGGTGAGCCTGGTACCCAGCTGAGCCGCCCTGGCCTCGGGATGCTCCATGGTCAGCGTCTCCGCGTACCGCTGCAGGGCCTCGGTACGGAGCTGCTCCGCTCGCCCCTGCCCCCCCGAGGCCGCCACGTCGATAGCCAGGTTGACGGCCGCCATCAGGGTGTCCGGATGGTCCGGCCCCAGCATGCTGCGGCAGTTGGCCAGGGTGTCCTGACCGATCCTGATGGCCTCGGCCAGGTCACCGCACGCAGCCAAATCGGAGGCATAGTTTATGTTGGCGGCCAGGGTGAAGGGATGCTCATCCCCGTAGATGCCCAAGAGGGCGTCCCGGGCCTGCAGGTCAAGCGGGCGGGCTTCGTCCGGACGTCCTGCCGCGCGCAGCACCGAGGCGAGGTTGACCGTCGCGGCGTACATGATCTCGACGGGAGACGCCACGGCGCTGCACCGCTCGCAGATCTCCACGCCCAGCTCCTCGGCGATGGCGAGCTCGCCCACCGCGCGACGGTCGTTGATGAGGTTGGCGGCGGCCCGCAGCGTATGGGCATGATCCAGGCCGAGGTAGTCGCGGTAGCGCTGGACCACCTCCTCGCTCCACTGCAGTGCATCCCAGTGGTGACCGGCCTTGCGCAACGCGGCGGCAAAACCCGTCCGGGCGTTGAGCCAGTCGGGATTCTCCCGGCCGCCCCTGGCCTCGAACGCCGCGACGACCTTGCGCGCGATATCCAGTGATTCCTGATAGAGACCCAGCCCGCGCAGGTCGATGGCCACCATGTCGTGCGAGTTCAGGGTGCGCGGGTCGTTGGCACCGAGGATCCGGCCCCGGTCCTCGAAGGTGCGTTGGTCGATCTTCAGGGCGTCGCCGAAACGCCCAAGGCGGCGGTAGTCGGCGGCGATGTTGTTTCTGACGTTCAGGGTGCGTTCGTGTTCCGAACCGAAGACCGCCTCGAACTCGGGCCACAAGGCGCGGTCGAGTTTGAGCGCCTCGTTGAACTGGCCCCGGGTGCGCAGGTCGGCGCCGTAGGCGTTGTCGCACAGCAGGGTGACCTCACGCTGCTCGTGAGTGATCTCGCGCCGAACCTCGTTGAGCTGGTCCAGCGCTGTCCGCGTCTGGTGGATCAGCTTGCGGGCGTCGGCGGCGTGGCCGTCCAGCTGCATCGCGATTGCCACCTCGACCGCGAGCGCGAGCACGTGCAGGTCGTCCTGGCCGAGCCGCTCCCGCCATACCCGGAGTATGGTCTGGCCGAACCGCATCGCCTCGACATGCCCACCGCGCAGATGCAACCGTCGCACCTGGTCGATGATGAGACGCCGCAGGTCCCCGTTGGCCGTTCTGAGGAAGCTGCGCTCGGACTCCAGGTGCTGGAGCGACAGGTCGTAGACCGCATCGAATCTGCCGCGGTCCGGGTTACCCGGATTGGACTGGGCCAGCAGGGTTTCGACGGCGTCCCGGTACGCCAGGAAGGCATCCTGGCGGTTCTGCCTGAGCTGACCTCGGGTGACGGCCTGGACCACTCGGTGCATCTGAATCTGGTCCCTGGCCCCGTCGAGCTTGACCAGCGACAAGCGGTGCATCTGGGTGGCCGCGGCGCGGAATCGGGGCGGGGAGGAAAGAAGATCACGCAGTCCGGGCGGGTCGCTGACGGCCCGGCCGTGGTTCAGGCACAGTTCCACGGCGATCGGCTCAGGGGAGAAGAACGCGCAGAGGTTGAACAGGTGCACGGCGTCCGGGGTGAGCAATTCGGTCGACATCGTCCACGTGGTCGAGACCGAGGCGGGAAAGTCCCCGGGTTGCTCGTTGAGCAGTCGGTGAGCATTCTCATCGAACCGGCTGAGATAGCCGTCGACGCTGTGACCGGTCTCGGCCAGGTAGGCGGCGGCGTGCTCGATCGCGATGGGCAGATGCCCTAGCGCCTCGGCCAGGCGTCCCGCCTCGCTGGTGCGTCGTTCGTCCTCGTCCGCGGGCAGCCCCGGGTTGTCGCCGAGGGTTGGTACCCGGTGGCGCAGGAAACGGATGGCCTCGTCCTTGGTAAAAGGCGAGACCCCGACGTTGTCCTTCTCGATGTAGCCGGGCCAGTTCTGCAGCCGCGAGGTAATGATTATGTGACCGCCCGGGGGGCAGGCGGGCAGATATTTCTGCAGTTCAAGCGGCTGAGCCGCGTTGTCGTAGACCAGCAGCCAATTCGGCCGGCTGCCGGACGCCAAGGCGCCAAGAACGGCCGCGATCGTCCGGTCGCGGCCTCCTTCCGTGCCCGCCGGCCGTACTTCCAGCCGTTGCCCCAGCTTGACCAGAGCATCCCTGACGCGATCGGTCTGCTCGGCGCGGATCCACCAGATGATCTCGTATTTGTGTCGGTACAGATGAATATATTCGGTTGCTATTTCGGTTTTACCGACGCCGCCCATCCCGGAGATGAGCTGGGCCGCCGGATGCGGCCGGCTGTCCTGGGTAAGATTCGCCCGCAGCGCTTCCAGTTCGGCGGTCCGGCCGGTGAAGTGCAGATTCCGCTGCGGAACCTCGTTCGACCATATCCGCTGGGTCGGGCCGCCCCCCGCGAGCACCGTGGGAGCCGCGTGCACCGAGCTATTGGCCCGCATAGCCGACTGCGGCGGGACCGCCGGCCCGCCGTTGCCCGCCGCGCTCAGCTGCTCCGGTCTATCGGCAGCCTCCTCAGCCAGCCGGGCCGCTTGCCACAGATCCCGGAACTCCACCACATTGCCGCGCAACGCCTCGACGACTAGCTCGAGAAAGCCCCACTTCGGTACCCGTGGACCGCGGAACATGTTGTGGACAGTCGACGAGCTGACGACACCACGCCCGGTCCTGGTCGCGATCTGGCGCATCGAGGGCTGGCCGGCGGCCAAATGGATGGCATGCAACCGGTCGAAGAGGTCAGTTATTGGCCCGGGCGGAGTCGGTTCACGCTTAATAGCCCCCACCGATTGAATCCTCTCAAGGTCCAGCGATGTCCAAGCTTGTCAAATCTTGTACACGTTATCAATAGCCGATTTCGGCGTATGCCCCTTCGCCGTGTTCACGCCTACTAAAAATAAGCGTCCACACATGGTGCGGCTCTACCCACATTCGTCACATAGAACCCAACCGGGTCCATGCTAGGAAAGGAACACCATAACAAGCAGGGAGGGCTGATGAGCATTCTGCTCGCAGCGGTGCCAACCAGCCTGGACGTCCGGCTGCCCTACGGCCCTGTGCATCGCCTGATCTTCGCGGTCGACATCGAGGGATCCACCGAGCGGACCAACCCGGCCAAGGGCGAGCTCCGGCGCATCCTGTACGAGGTGCTCGACCGGGCGCTGGAAGCGGCCGGGATCGGCACCAGGCACCTGGAGCCGTTCACCGATCGCGGCGACAGCGTACTGATCCTGATCAAGCCGCACGACGACGTGCCGAAAACGCTGGCGCTCAGCCTGCTGGTACCGATCCTCAGTGCCCTGCTCGCCGAGCACAACGCCGTAGTCGCGCGACCGGAACTGCAGATGCGCCTGCGGGCCGTGGTGCACGCCGGCGAGATCCACGAGGACGACAAGGGCTTCTACGGAGATGACCTCGACGCCGCCTTCCGGTTGCTCGAAGCACAGACGCTGAAGAAGGCGCTCAAGAAGGCCGCAGCGTCGCCGCTCATCCTCGTGGTCTCTGAGGAGATCTTCCACGGGATCGTCCAGCAGGGCTACCTGGACGACGCGTCATTCCAGCCGCTGGTCCGGGTCCGGGTCGGCCGCCGGCTGCGGCGAGGCTGGGCGCATATCCCGGATCCGCTTCCTCCCGATAGCCCGGCCGCGAATCGCCGGCTACCAGGTCAGCTGGCGTCCACGCAACTGTCCATCGCCCCGCCGAACGGCCACGGCCTGGATCAGCCGGCGCATCGCACCGCGGATCTGCGGCCTAACGGGCGCGAAGAGCCTCGATCAAGGCCGGGATGACCTGGTGCAGGTCGCCGATGATGGCGTAGTCGGCGTGGGCCAGGATCGGGGCGCCCGGGTCGGTGTTGATCGCGACGATGTGCTTGGCGCCCGCGCAGCCCGCGATGTGCTGGATGGCGCCGCTGATGCCGCAGGCCAGGTACAGCTCCGGGGTGATCTTGGTGCCGGTCTGGCCGACCTGCTGCCGGTGCGGCCGCCAGCCCTCGGAGGTAACCACGCGGGAGACCCCGACCACCCCGCCGAGCAGCTCGGCCAGCTCCTCAAGCGGCGCGAAGCCGTCGGCTCCGCCCACGCCCCGGCCGCCGCCGACCACCACCCGCGCGGTGGCCAGCGAAACCCCGCCGGCCCGCCCGGCCGACTCCGTCGCGCGCACCACCAGGTCCGCCTCGGTCAGCTCCGGCTTGTGCACATGCACCTGGACGACCGGGCCCGCGCCAGCGGGGACCGGGGCCACAGCGTCGGTGGCCACCGTGAACAACGCCACCGGCGCCTCCATGACCGCGTGCTCGAGCAGCAGCCCGGCCCACCGGTGCCTGACGATCCGGTGCGTGCGCCCGCCGTCGGGCGTGACCACGGTGCAGTTCGCGGCCATCGGCAGCCCGGTGATCGCGCCGACGTGCGCCAGCACCTCGTTGCCCCGGTCGGTGCCGGCCGCCAGCACGGCGGTCGCGCCGGTGTCCGCCGCGAGCCCGGCCAGGGTCCGGGCCCAGGCCGCAGGCGCGTACCCCGCCAGGGCGGCAGGCTCGATCACGTACACGTCGGTGACCCCGTAGTCGCCCAGGGCGGCCGCGGGTACGCCGCCCGAATCGCCGAACACCACGGCCCCGACAGACGGGTCTCCCAGGCTCCGGGCCAGGGTCAGCGCCCGCAGCGAGGCGTCGGCCGGCTCGACGGGGCCGGCACCGTCGAGTTCGACCAGGCAGAGCACGGTCATGGCAGCAACCCCCAGTCGTCGAGGACGCGGACCAGGTCAGGGACCGCGTCGGCACCGGTACCGAGCACGGCGGCCTGATGCTTGGCCGAGGCGGGCACCCGGAGCGTTTCCTTGCTCAGCCCCTCGGCCGCCCAGGCCGGGGAGGAACGCTCGACCGGCGCCCGCTTGGCCCGGAGCCGGCCCGGCAGCGACGGGTACCGCGGCAGGTTGATGCCCTCCTTGACCGTGATCACCGCGGGCAACGGCAGCGAGTAGGCCTCCTCCACCCCCCGGTACTCGCGGCGGGCGGTCACCTGGTCAGCGGACACGGCCAGGTTCTTGATCCCGGTGGCCACCGGCCAGCCGAGCTCGTACGCCAGCCGGATGCCGACCTGGTAGTCGCCGGTGTCGGCCGCCTCGTTGCCGAGCAGCACCAGGTCATAGGAGTGCGCCCGGACCTCGGCGGCGATGGCGGCCGCGGTGGCGATCGGGCCGAACTCGCGGCCGTCCGTCTCAAGCAGCACCGCCCGGCCGGCGCCGAGCGCGAGGGCGCCGCGGAGCTGCTCGATCGCCGCCTCGGGTCCCAGGGTCAGCACCGTCACCGTGCCGCCCGCCTGCTCGGTGAGCCGTACCGCCTCCTCCACCGCGCATTCCTCGTGCGGGCTGATGGAAAACCCGGACATCCGGGTGTCGACGTCCTGGCCGTTCGGGGTCACCGCGATCCGGCCGCCCACGGTGGGCACCCGCTTGATGCAGACGAGCACGTGCACGACTAGCTCCTGATCCGGGAGTTCGAGGGGTCGAACAGCGGGGTGGCGCCGGCCACCGCCACCGTGACCGGGTACGGCTCGCCCAGGTACTCCACCAGCAGTGAACCCCCCTCGACCGCGTCATCAAACGGCAGATACGCCATCAGCAGGTGCCGCCCGGCCGACGGACCCGAGCCCGCGCTGGTCACGTAGGACGGCCGCCCCTTGGCGTCGACCAGCCGCTCGCCCGCCGGGGACAGGATCGGCTCGCCGCCGAGCATGTAGCGCAGCGAACCGTCGGCCGATACGTGCGAGTCCACGGTCAGCGTGCACAGCACCGCGCACGGCGGCTCGGCCCGCTGCCGCAGGTACGCCTCCTTGCCGACGAACGGCTGCGGCTTGACCCTGGGCCTGGTCATGCCCGCTTCGACCAGGGTGTAGTCGGGCGTGAGCTCGGCGCCGAACGCGCGGTACCCCTTCTCAAGCCGCCCGGTCGTGCCGTACACGCCGATGCCGGCCGGCACCAGGCCGTGCGGCTGGCCCGCCTCCCACAAGGTGTCCCAGAGCCGCAGACCCTGCTCGATCGGCACGTGCAGTTCCCAGCCGAGCTCGCCGACGTAGGAGATGCGGGACGCGAGCACCACGGTCCCGCCGACCTCGATCTGGCGGCAGGTACCGAACCCGAACCCCGTGGGCGACACGTCGTCGTCCGTCACCGCGGCCAGCACGTCCCTGGCCCGCGGGCCCCACAGCCCGAGCGTGGTCCAGGCCGAGGTGAGGTCGGCCAGGAAGGCACCGGGGGGCAGGTGGTCGCTGATCCACTTGGCGTCCGACCGGCCGGTCGCGCCGCCGGTCACCACCCGGAACCGGTCCTCCGCCAGCCGCATGACGGTCAGGTCGGCGCGGAACCCGCCGTTGTCGTCGAGCCAGGACGTGTAGACGACACGGCCGACGGGCACGTCCAGCTGGGCGACGGACAGCGTCTGCATCGCGTCGAGCGCGGCAGGCCCGGACACCTCCAGGATGGCGAAGGCGGACAGGTCGACCAGCGCGCAGGCGTCCCGCATGGCCAGGTGCTCGGCGTTGATGACCGGCGACCACCAGCGCGATTCCCACTCGGCCGTCCGCTCCATCAGCGCGCCTGCGTACCGGTCGAGCAGGGCGGTGTTCGCGCCGTACCAGAACGGCCGCTCCCAGCCCGCCGTCTCGTAGAAAACGGCGTCGAGCTCGCGTTCGCGTTCGTACACCGGGCTGACCCGCACCGGGCGCCCGGAGGACCACTGCTCGGCCGGGTGCACGATGCCGTACATCTTGTTGAAGCCTTCCCTGGCCCGGTCCCGGACGTGGGCGGCGGTCTGCTGGTGCGGGTAGAACCGGGCCGCGTCGGCCTCGTGCACGTCGACGGTGGTCACCCGCCCGGACATGAGCTCGGCGACCGCGCGGCCGCAGCCGGGGCCCTCCTTGATCCAGCTGGCCGCGGCCGACCAAAGCCCGCGGGCCTCCGGCAGCTCGCCGAGGATCGGGTGCCCGTCCGGGGTCATCGAGATCAGGCCGTTGATCGCGTACCTGATGCCGGCCCGCTCGTCGCCGAGCAGCTCGGGCATCAGCTCGAGCGCCTGCTCCAGCTGCGGGTCGAAGTCGTCGGAGGTGAACGGCATCTCCGTCGGCGAGAGCACCGACTCCTCGATGGACGGGATCTCGTCCGGCGGCACGATGATCGGGCGGTGCGCGTACGAGCCCACCTCCATGTCGCCGCCGTGCTGGCGCTCGTACATGTTGGTGTCCACGTCCCGCACGATCGGGTAGGAGATCTCGCCCGTCGTGTCGGCGAACAGGGCGATCGGGCCGACGCTGATCATCTGGTGCACCGTCGGGGTGAGCGCCAGCCTGGCCCCGGCCATCCGGGCGATCCGCGGCGACCAGACCCCGCAGCAGATGACCACGTTGTCGGTGGCGATCTCACCCGCGCTGGTCGTCACCGCCCGCACCCGGCCACCGGCGACCGTGATGCCGTGCACCTCGGTGCCCGCCAGCACGGTGAGCGCGCCGGCGGCCTGGGCCCGTTCCCGCATCAGCGTGCCGGCCCGCAGCGAGTCGACCACCCCCACGGTGGGAAAGTGCGCGCCGCCCAAGATGACCGAATCATCCAGGTAGGGCACCAGCTTGTTCACCTCCCCCGGCGTGATCAGCTCGGCCGGGATGCCCCACGCCTTGGCCTGGCTGCAGCGCCGGCGCAGCTCGATCATCCGCTCCGCGGTGCGGGCCACCTCGATCCCGCCGCTCTGCGTGAACACCCCGAGGTCTTGGTACTGCGCGGTGCTGTCTTCGGTCAGCTCGAACATCATCTTGGAGTACTCGATGGGGAAGATGAAGTTGGAGGCGTGGCCGGTGGAACCGCCCGGGTTGGGCATCGGTCCCTTGTCCACCAGGACCAGGTCGCGCCAGCCGAGCAGGGCCAGGTGGTGCACGAGGCTGTTGCCGACGATGCCCGCGCCGATGATGACGGCGCTAGCCTTCCGGGGCCGGGTCGGAGTCTCAGTCATGATCATCCCGCCAGTAGTCGTTTGCCGGTTACGGTGCGCTCCAGGGCCGCCCGGCGCCACTGCTCGGCCTGCTGGAGCTGGTTGAAGGTGAACAGGTGCAGGCCGGCCACACCGGAGCCCGGGGCGGTGAGCACGGCGGCCGCGCGGTCAAGGAACCGGTCCGGGCGGTACCCGCCGGGGGCCCAGAACCGCAGGATCCAGCTGGGGTGCCTGCCGATGAACCGGGCCGACTCCGACGCGCCCGCCACCGCCGCCATCTTCAGCAGCCGGGCCCGCTCGGCCGGGCCGGCCAGCCCCACCTGCAGCGGCAGCGTGACCCCGCGGGCCCGGATCCGGCCGATCCAGCGGGCCAGCCGGGCCGGGTCGAAGCACACGTTGCTGACGATGTAGTCCGCGTGCCTGCGCTTGTCCCACATGGCCTGGACGAGGACGTCGTCGTGAATTCTGGGATGACTCTCCGGGTACCCGGTGATCCCGACCCGGCCGAACGGGCGGCCCAGCTCGGCCAGCCGCTGGATCAGCGGCAGCGCGCTGTCATAAGGTCCGGCCGGATGGGTGGCGTCGCCACCCGGCACGAACACGTCGTCCACCCCGCAGGCCGTCAGCCGGGCGATGATCTCGGCCAGGTGCGCGTCTCCCGCCACCGACCTGGCCGCCAGGTGCGGCACCACCCGGTAGCCCCGTGCGGTCAGCCGCTCGGTCAGCTCGACGGTGGCGTCCAGACCCTTGACCGGCGACGCGGTGACCGCGACCGTCATCCCGGGCGGTACCCAGTCCGCCACCGCCTGTTCGGTGCCCCGGGACGGGAACACCTCGTACCTGGGCTGAGCCAGCAGCGCGTCCAGGTGAGTCACGGCGACTCCCCGACCAGCGCGGCCAGGGCCGCCTCGAGCCGGCTCACCCCGGTCCGGACCCGGGTCAGCGGCAGGCCGAACATCGCCGCCACCCGGTCCGCCTGCGCCGCCAGCGCCGGGGAAGGCACCGGGGAAGGCTCCTGGGCCAGCCAGATCAGCCGCCGGTAGTGCCCGAAGTAGTCATCCCACAGCTCCGGGTACCGGTCCAGGCCGAGCTCGGCCAGCACCAGGCGGTCGAACCCGGCCAGCAGGAAGTCGGTGAGCACGTAGGTGCCCGGCTCGGCGGAGAACATCGACGCCAGCCGCGGCGCGCCCGCGAACACGTCGTAGCAGTGCAGCCCGGGCAGCCGCGCGATGCCGTACCGGCCGCACAGCTCGTCCAGGGCACCGTAGGTGCCGCAGTCGGCGTAGGCCAGGGCCGCCGTCCTGCCCGAGCCCAGGGCTGATACCACGGCCCGTTCGGCGGCTTGGGTTATGTTCTGCGGCCGGTTGTGCAGCACGGCCGGCAGCGACCGAACGGCGACCGGCCAGCCGCGGCGCGCCACGATCTCCCGCACCGGCCCGGCCAGCGCCCCGCAGGCGATGACCTCAACGCGCGGGGAAGGTGCATCAACTCCCCGGGAAAGCCAGCTGGTCGACGAAGCGGTCGTTGAAGTCGGCGCGGTCGGAGAGCTCGACATACCTCACCTCCTCGAGCAGCGCCAGGCCGCCGGCCCGCTCGCGCAGGCTGAGCAGCGCCATCTTCGCCCCCTCGCCCGCGACGTTGCCCGCCGCGACGACCCGGGGCACGGGCACCTTCGGGACCAGCCCGATCCGGATCGCGCTGGCCGCCGACAGGTAGCTGCCGAACGACCCGGCCAGCAGCACCTGCTTGACGTCCAGCCGGGGTCAGGCCGGCCTCCTCGAGCAGGATCTGCCAGCCGGTCGCGATCGCCGCCTTGGCGAACTGAAGCTCGCGGACGTCGCGCTGGGACAGGTAGATGCTGTCGGCCGCGTCCGGGCCCCGCCAGTGCAGCACGAACACCCGCTCCTGGCCGATCATCGTCAGCCGGCCCGCCAGGCCCGGGGCCGTGACCCGGGCTTCGGCTTCGGGCATGAACCGGCCGGAGGAGTCGAGCAGCCCGGTCCTGACCAGGCCGGTGACCGCGTCGACCAGGCCGGAGCCGCACAGCCCCTGCGGTTCGGCGTCGCCGATCACCTTCAGGCTGACCTGCTCCGCGGTGATCGTGACGACCTCGATGGCGCCGTCGGCGGCGCGCATCCCGCACCTGATCGCGGCGCCCTCGAAGGCCGGGCCGGCCGGCGCGGCCGTGGCCAGCAGCCAGTCCCGGTTGCCCAGCACGATCTCGCAGTTGGTGCCGATGTCGATGAACAGCCGCACCCGGGCGTCCCGGTCCATCCCGCTGGCCATCAGCCCGGCCGTGATGTCACCGCCCACGTACGCGCCGAACGACGGGAACACCACCGCCCGGGCCCGCGGGTGCACCGCGCCGGCCAGCCCGACGTCGGCCGCGAGCACCTCGGGCCACAGCCGGGTGGCCATGATGAACGGGGCCATGCCGAGCGGCTCGGGGTCGATGCCGAGCACGATGTGGGTCATGGTGGCGTTGCCCGCCACCGCGACCTCGTACACCTCGCCGGGCCTGACCCCGCCCTGGGCGCACACCGCCCGGGCCAGCTCGCCGAGGGTTTCCGCCGCGAGCTGCTGGAGCTTGTCCAGCGCGCCCGGGTCCATCATGGTGGCGCTGATCCTGGTGATCACGTCGGCGCCGAACGGCTGCTGCTTGTTCAGCGTGGACTCCACCGCCACCGGGGTGCCGGTGGACAGGTCGAGCAGGGTGGCCACCACCGTGGTGGTGCCCAGGTCGAAGGCGATGCCGAACCGGCGGCCGGTGGTGTCGCCGGGCTCGACCGCGATCAGCACGTCGTCGACGACCACCGCGGTGACCTTGTAGTCCGCCTCCCGCAGCGTCCGGCCGAGGGTCTTGAGCACGGTCAGCTCGGCCCGCGGTTCCAGGTCCTCGAGCTGGGCCAGCACCCGCTCGGCGTCGGTGGCCTGGTCGGCCAGGTTCGGCTCGGCCAGCTCCAGGTACCGCTTCTGCACCGCCGGGCGCAAGATGACCTGCCGGCCGACGCCCACGGTGGCGGCCTTCGGCCGGGTGGTCAGCGGCGGCACCTCGACCCGGGTGTCCCGGGTGGCCAGGGTCCGGCAGGCCAGCCGCCAGCCGTCCCTGATCTCGCCGGGCGTGTAGGCCCTGATGTCCAGGCTGGTCGGCGCGGGCGGCTCCTCGGTGATCTTGATCCGGCACTTCTTGCAGGTGCCGTGGCCGCCGCAGGTGGAGTCGATCGCGATGCCGTTCCAGCTGGCCGCGTCGAACAGCGTCACCCCGGCCGGCACCCGCACCGGACGGTCATTGAAGACAAGATTGATCCGAACGGCTCCGGGTGTCACCTCATCGGCCACGCTCACGTGGCCCCCGGCCGCGCGGGGGCGGCCGCGTGCGCCTCGGCGACGCTTGCGCCTCGGCGGCCGCTTGCGCCTCGGCGGCCGCCTTGTCCCTGGCCTGCTGGGCCCGGTGGGCCGCGATCCAGGCCGCGCCCCACTCGTCATGGTTCAGCACCAGGTCGGCGGCCTTGACCGCGCGGACGATCTGCGGCGAGCGGGCGTCCATGATGGCGCTGGTCAGCCCGTGGCTGGCCGCGACGGGCAGGAACGCGGCGGCGATCGCGTGCCGGTCCGGCATGCCGAAGCTCACGTTCGAGGCCCCCAGCGTCATGTTCACCCCGAACTCGGCCTTGAGCAGGGCGATGGTTTCCAGCGTGCGGGCCGGGTGCAGGGTGTCCGCGCCGACCGGCATGGCCAGCGGGTCGATGACGATGTCCTCGATCGGAATCTGGTACTTCCCGGTGGCGACGCGGATCAGCTTGCGGGCCAGCTCGACCCGCTTGGCCGGTTCTTCTGGGATCTCCTCCTCGTCGTTCGGCAGCCCGATCACGGCGGCACCGTACTTCTTGACCAGCGGCAGGATCGCGTCCAGCCGTTCGTCCTCGGCGGTCACCGAGTTGACGAGCGCCTTGCCCTGGTAGGCGGCCAGCCCGGCGTCGAGCACCTCGATGATGGAGGAGTCGATGACCAGCGGCAGGTCGGTCAGCTGCTGGATCAGCGTGACGGCTTGCGTCATCAGGGCCGCCTCGTCGGCCAGCGGCGCGCCCATGTTCACGTCGAGCAGCATGGCCCCGCCCGCCACCTGCTCGGCGACGTCGATCTCGAGCCGGGACAGGTCGCCGTCGCGCAGCTGCCGCTGGAAGATCTTCCGGCCGGTCGGGTTGATCCGCTCGCCGATGATCGCGAACGGCTGGTCGTCGCCGATCCGGACCGTCTTGGTGGCCGAGGACACGATGGTGTGCACGGGCTGGTTCCCTCCGGCGCTTGAGTCTGGTCAGGCGTTCGTGAGCGCGCGGCGCTGCGCGAGCAGTTCCTTGGCCCGGACCACGGCCGCGGACGCGTCGGCCGCGTACCCGTCCGCGCCCACCACGTCGGCGTACTCCTGGGTGACCGGGGCCCCGCCGACCATCACGATGACCTGGTCCCGCAGCCCCGACTTCTGCAGCGCGTTGATGTTCGCCTTGAACATCGGCATCGTGGTGGTCAAGAACGCCGAGAACCCGACGATGTCGGGCTTGTGCGTCTTGATCGCCTCGATGAACTTCTCCGGCGCGACCTGCACGCCGAGGTCGATGACCTGGAAGCCGGCCCCCTCGAACATGATGTTGACCAGGTTCTTGCCGATGTCGTGCACGTCGCCCTTGACCGTGCCCATCACGATCGTGCCGATGGTCTGGGCGCCGGTCTCGGCCAGCAGCGGGCGCAGGATCTCCAGCGCGCCCGCCATCGCCTTGCCCGCGATGAGCATCTCGGGCACGAAGAAGTCGCCGCGCTCGAACCGGGCGCCCACCTCTTCCAGCGAGGGGATCAGGGCTTCGTAGAGCAGCGTCTCCGGGCCCAGGCCCATGGCCAGCCCGGCGTTGGTCAGCTCGAGCACCGAGGGCTTGTTGCCGACCAGCGTGTCGTCGTAGAGCTGCTTGAGCAGTGCAGTGCTTTCTTCTCGCCTCCAGGGCCCCTCCGGCTCGCTCATCGTTACCCTTCCTTCCGGTTCTGCCGGGCCGACCGCTGCCGGTAGCCCAGGACCGCGGACAGGCCCGCGGCCTCCTCCACGCAGCTGGCCGCGGCGGCCGCCACGTCCTGCCGGGTCATCCGGTTGGCCGGCGCCGACACCGAGAGCGCCGCGACCACCATGCCGTCGTAGCCGTAGATGGGCGTGGCCACCGCGATCAGGCCAGGTTCGAGTTCGGAGTCGGTGACCGCGTAGCCGCGGCCGCGCACGCTCGCCAGGTCGGCGCGCAGCGCCGTCTCGGTGGTGATCGTCTGGTCCGTGCACCGCTCGAGCGGTCCGGGTGGCAGCTGAGCCACCCCGTAGGCCAGCAGCACCTTGCCCAGCGCCGAGCAGTGCAGCGGCACGGACTTGCCGACCCAGTTGGTGCCGCCGATCATGAAGGTGCTGTCGACCTGGGCGATCTGCTCGACCATCCCGTTGCTGGCCACGCCCAGGTTGACCGTCTCCCCGGTCGTCTTGCCGAGCCGCTCGAGGAACGGCTGGGCCACCGCGACCAGGCCCGCCTGCGCGCCGCCCCGCCAGGCGAAGCTCACGAACATCTCGCCGGGCAGGAACCGGCCGTGGTCGTCGCGCCTGACCAGCCCGTTGCGCTCCAGGGCGAGCAGCAGCCGGGACGTGGTGGATTTGGCCAGCCCGGTGGTGGCGCTCAGCTCGGTGAACGTCATCGGATCGGCCGCGTGCACGACCTCTGAGAGCAGACGAGCGGCCCGGTCGACGGCCTGGGTGCCGTTCTGGTTGCTCATCGGCGATTCCGTTTCCCATCCGCTTCCAGCAGCTTGGTTCCACTTTATGGGACCTAGTTCCGCTATGTGAATCGTACGGGCGGGTCTAATATGCGGTCAAGCTCGCGTTTCACTCCCGCAGACCCCACCCGAGAGCCCGGTGAGAATCGATGTTCGTCAACACGATGCCGAGGTACGAGATCCTCTCCGCCGACTCGATCGCGGTGCTGGACCGCGGCTGGCGCCGGATCGTCTCCGAGATCGGCGTCCAGTTCGCCAAGCCTGAAGCCGTCGAGCTGTTCGCCCGGGCGGGTCAGCGGGTGGACGGTGACGTGGTCAAGCTCGACCCGGAGTTCGTCCTTGAGCAGGTGGCCAAGGCGCCCCGCGAATTCGACGTGCAGGCCCGTAACCCGGCCCACAACGTGCATATCGGCGGCGACCACATGGTGTTCAGCTCGGTGTACGGCTGCCCGTTCGTGCGGGAGGGCGACGTGCGCCGGGACGCCACCATGAACGACTTCCGCCAGCTGGCCATGTTGTCTCAGGCCTACGACGAGCTCGACTCGGCCGGCGGCGTCATCTGCGAGCCGAACGACGCCCCGCTCGACTCACGGCACCTGGACATGATCTACGCCCTGCAGACGCTGACCGACAAGATCTACATGGGCAACGTGGTCTCCGGGCCGAACGCCGCCGACACGATCAAGATGACCGAGATCCTGTTCGGCGGCCGGTCGGTGATCGAGCAGACGCCGGCGACGATCTCGCTGATCAACTGCAACTCGCCGCTGCGCTGGGACGACCGGATGCTGGACGCTCAGTTCGAGTACTGCGCGGCCGCCCAGCCCGTCGTGCTGACGCCGTTCCTGCTGATGGGCGCGATGTCCCCGGTCACCATCCCGGCCGCGCTCGTGCAGCAGCTGGCCGAGGCCCTGAGCGGCATCGCGCTGGCCCAGCTGATCCGGCCCGGCTGTCCGGTGATCTTCGGCTCGTTCCTTTCCAACATCGACATGCAGTCAGGGTCGCCCTCGTTCGGGACCCCGGAATCGGCCATCGGCCTGCTGTGCACCGGGCAGCTGGCCCGGCACTACGGGCTCCCGTTCCGCACCGGCGGCGGGCTGAACTCGAGCCAGACCGCGGACGCGCAGTCCGCCTACGAGGCGCTGATGACGCTGCTGCCGACCTTCCTGGCCGGCACCAACTTCGTCATGCACGCGGCCGGCTGGCTGGAAGGCGGCCTGGTCAGCTGCTACGAGAAGTTCATCATCGACATCGAGCTGCTGCGCCAGCTGCGGGTGGAATTCACCCCGCTCGAGATCACCGAGGCCTCGCTGGCCTTCGGCGCCCACGAAGAGGTGGGACACGGCGGCCACTTTCTCGGCGCCGAGCACACCATGGAGCGCTTCCGCGAGTGCTTCTACCGCCCGATGCTGTCCTCCACCGCCAACTTCGAGCGCTGGCTGAAGCTGGGCGGCAAGGACACCGCCGCCCGGGCCGGGGACATCTGGCGGAAGAAGCTCGACGAGTTCACCCCGCCGCCCGTCGACGACGCCATCCGCGCTGAGCTCGACGAGTACGTCCTGCGCCGCCGCCGCGAGCTAGGCGACTAGCGGCCCCTCGACGTCGCCCGGTAAGAGGTCGATGAGCTGGCCCTCGGCGGCGACCGCGACCCGCGGTTCGGCGCGGAAGCGGGCGCCGAGCTCGTCGAGCTCGTCGTCGGTGCGGTCCGGCTTGTGGTGGGCGAGCAGGACCCGCCGGGCACCGGCCCGCCCGGCCAGGGCCACCGCGTAGTCCGCGGCCGGATGGCCGAACGATGCCTGCGCGGCGACCTCCTCCGGGCGCAGGAACGAGTCGTGGATCAGCAGGTCCGCCTCCGCGGCCAGGGCGAGAGCGGACGGGTGGTACTCCCCCCAGCCCTCCGGGCCCGGCCCGAGCGCGGTCGGGCAGTGGTCGGGGAGGTAGGCGATCGTCGAGTGCCCGTCGCTGACCCGGTAGCCGAAGGTCCGGCCGCCCTTGTGCGGGATCTCCCGCGCCTCGACGGTAAAGCCCTCGGCCTTGTGGGTGCCCGGCGCCAGCGAACCGAAGGACCACTGCCCCCGCAGGCCGGCCGGGGGGATGGGGAAGTGCGGCGGGGACATGGCCCGGGCCAGGACCTGCTCGGCCACCGCGCCGGTCTCCTGGTCCGGGAGCAGCAGCGTGACGCGGGCGTCGTCGCGGTCGCCGGCGGTGAAGAACGGCAGCCCCTGGACGTGATCCCAGTGCAGGTGGGTGAGGATGATCGTGCCGGCGAACGGCGCGCCGCGCAGCAGCCCGGTGACCCGGCGCAGGCCGGTGCCCGCGTCCAGGATAAGCCGGGGGGCGGGGTCGTGGTCGGGGGCGACGGCCACGCACGAGGTGTGGCCGCCGTAGCGGACGAACTCCGCGCCTGGTGCCGGGGTCGAGCCACGGACGCCGCACAGGTGGACGCGCACCCTCAGGCCTGCCCGGCGTCTTCACGGCGGTGCCCCGTGGCCAGCTCGGACAGGTCGGAGGAGTCGAACTGCGCGGCACTGACCGACGCGACCCGGCACCGGGTGACCGCGACCAGCGTGGATGTCCTGGCCCCGCCCTCAAGCGCCGCCCGCTCGCCGAGCATGGCCCCGGGTCCGTACTCAGCGAGCCGGGTCCCGTCCCGTTCGACCCGGATCACCCCGTCCAGGACGAGGTAGACCTCATCGCCGGCCTCGCCCTGGCGGACCAGCTCGTGGCCGGCCTGGAGCTGGCTGATCCGCGGCCGGGCGGCGCCGTGCATGAGCCGCGCCGACAGGGTGTGCTCCAGGGCGGTCTCGACCGCGGTCACCAGGGCCGGGGAGTCCTCCTCTCCCCAGGGGGTCCGGCGGCCGAACGACACCGAGGCCCAGTTGGCGTAGTCGGTCAGGCCGGACTTGTGCGCCAGCGCGCCGCCGGCGTCGTAGATCCAGTGGCGGGGGAACCGGCTGGCCCCGGTGACCTCGTAGTCGGCCCGGCCGTCGGCGTGCAGGGTGAGGGCCAGCGTGGTCCATACCAGCGGCGGCTGCCACTGGACGAAGGGCGGCCGCCGCACCGGCCGCGGCGCGGGCAGCGCCGTCCGGCCGCCGGCCGTCTGGACGAAGCGCAGCCACGACTCGCCGCGCTCCGGGGGGCGCTGGATGTCCGGCAGCGCCACGGCCTGAAAGGTGTGCTGCAGGGCGCCGAGCCGGACGGTGGTGGTGCCCATCAGGCCGCCGCCGCCGTAGCCGCCGTCGGTGATGCGGCCGCTGGCGTCGACCTCGATCCAGGCTCGCAGCCGGTTGGCGAACCGGAACCGGTCCGCCGCGCGCAGCTCCTCGATGTCGCCGAGTTCGGTCGGGGGCGGGGCGTCATAGTGGGTGAACCCCGATTCGAAGGCCATCCGGCTGGTCCCGGTGACGGCCTCGGACGGGATCCAGGACAGTGAGGTGACAGAGCTTTCGTAGCGCATGATCCGATGCTCGCGCCGGGCCCGGGCGGAGAGCAGGGTGCTGGCCGCTGGTTGTCCCGGTGTGCTACCACCACCTGCTCAACGCATGCCTGCCTACTGGCCAGGCGGGCGGCGGTACGCGGAAACTGGGCGGGTGAAGCAGAACGGCACGGGCCTGCACGGCCCGATCAGCGTGTTCCTCGCGGATGACAACCTGATCGTGCGCGAGGGCGTGCGCGCTCTCATCAATGCCCGCCGCGACCTGGAGGTAGTCGGCGTGGCCGCCGACTACGGCGAGTTGGTCAGCGGGGCGGAGGCCACCCGGCCGCAGGTGCTTGTGACCGACATCCGGATGCCGCCCACGTTCCAGCGGGAGGGCATCGACGCCGCCCGGGAGGTGCGCAAGCGGCGCCCGGGCACCGGCGTCGTGGTCCTCTCGCAGTACGAGGACCCCGAATACGCGGTGTCGCTGCTGGCCGAGGGTTCGGCCGGGTACGGTTACCTGCTCAAGGACCGGGTCGCCGAGGGCAGCCAGCTGGCCGACGCGATCCGGACGGTGGCGACCGGCGGCACCGCGCTGGACCCGGCCATCGTCGAGGCGCTGGTCGCCCCGGTGGTCCCGGTCGGCGGCCTGCTGCCCGCCGAGGAGGAGCTGCTCGGGATGGTCGCGCAGGGCCGGACGATCAAGGCGATCGCCGCCGCCCGCCGGGTCCCGCCCGAGGCGGTCGCGGCGGAGGTGGACGCGGTCTTCGTCAAGCTGGCCCAGGACGTGTCGGCGGGCCGGCACGGCGCCCTGCAACGACTCCGCCAGCTGCACCAGGCCATCGTGGACCGCGAGGAGCAGGGCGAGACGCTGTCCCGGCTGCTGCCCAGCGGGCTCGCGGAGAAGCTGCGGACCGAGCGGCGGGCCATCGGCGAGACAGAAAAGGTCACGGTGACGGTCTTGATGAGCGATATCCGCTCCTATTCGACCATCGCCGAGCACGCCGACCCGAGCCAGCTCGCCGGGCAGCTCAACACGCACCGTGCCGCGATGAACCAGGCCATCTTGGGCGAGGCCGGGACCGTCATGCAGTTCGTCGGCGACGCGGTGATGGCGGTGTTCGGCGCGCCGTTCCCGCAGCCGGACCACGCCGACCGGGCCGTGGCCGCGGCGCTGGCCATGCACGCCCTGCAGGAGGAGATCAACGGCCGGTGGGAGGCGGCCAGCCTGCCGCCGTTCGGCCTCGGGCTCGGGTTGTCCACCGGCGAGGCGGCGGCGGCCCTGCTCGGGTCGGCCGAACGCCTTGAGTACACCCTGGTGGGAGACACCGTGAACTTGTCCCAGCGGTTGCAGCAGCTGGCCGACCCCGGCGAGACTGTGCTGTCCGAGGCCACGTTCAAGGCGCTGCGCACCCCGGTGGAGGCGGCGGCGCTGGGCGCGCAGCGGGTCAAGGGGCGAGAGGCTCCGGTTTACCCTTACAAGATCACCAGGGTGGGGGCAGTATGAACGAGAGCCAGAGCCGTCCGGCGCTGACCATGCGCGGCGTGCGCAAGACCTTCGAGGCTGAGAACGCCCCGGTCCGCGCGCTGCGCGGGGTGAACCTGACGATCGGGGCCGGTGAGTTCGCCGCGCTGATGGGCCCGTCGGGTTGCGGCAAGTCCACCTTGCTGAACCTGATCGCCGGGCTCGAGGTAGCCGACGAAGGCGAGATCGCGGTGGCCGGCGAGCCGGTGACCGGGCGGACCGAGGATCAGCTGGCCCGGATGCGCCGCAGCCATGTCGGACTGGTCTTCCAGTTCTTCAACCTGCTCGAGGGCATGACCGTGCTGGAGAACGTGGCCCTGCCCGCCATCATCGCCGGCCGCAAGCGCAAGATGGCCGAGACCCGGGCCCGGGATCTGCTTGACCTGCTCGGCATCGGCGACAAGGCGGCGGCCGTGCCCGGTGTGCTGTCCGGCGGTCAGCGCCAGCGGCTCGCCATCGCGCGGGCCCTGGCCAATGACCCCACCTTGCTGCTGGCCGACGAGCCGACCGGGGCGCTGGACTCCGCGGGCGGCGAGGAGGTGATCGAGCTGCTGCGGCGGCTGCACCGCAGCGGCCAGACCATCATCCTGGTCACCCACGACTCCGAGGTCGCCGCGGCGGCCGAGCGGGTGGTGCGGATGCGGGACGGCCGGATCGTGGATTCCGAGCCGGCCGCCGCCGGGGACACCGTCGCCCGGGCGCGGTGAGCATGGATCCCGCCGTCCCGGCCCGGGCCCCGGGGCGGGCCCACGACCAAGCTCAGGACCGGGACCAAGCCCAGGACCGCGACCAGGCCCAGGGGCGGGCCCGCGGTCGGGGCCGGCTGGTCGTGTCCGGTCTGCTCGGCCCGCTGGCCACGGTGGCGGTCGCGGCCGACGGGCTGCGGGTAACCGGCCTGAGCGCGATCGACGCGGCCGGCTTCGCCCTGGCCATCGCCTGGGCGCTGGCCGGGCTGGTCACCGCCAGGTCCGCGGACCGGGCCGCGGCCGCGCTGATCGCGCTGGGCGCGCTGACCGGTGCGATCGGGCTGACCGCCGCCCGGACGGGGGCGTCCGTGGCGGCGGGGGCCTCGGGGGCCTCGGGAGCTTCGGGGGGAGACGCCCACAGTCCGGCCCGGGTGCTGGCCACCGTGGCCGCGTGCGCCGTCATCGCGGTCAGCTTCCACTACCTGCTCGCGCTGCCCGATGGCCGGCTCGGCCGGCCGGGGCGGCGGATCCTCGCGGGTCTCGGTTATGCCGGCGCGGCCGGCACCGGGATCGGCCTGGCGATCGCCGGGCAGCCGTTCACGCGGCCGGCGGCCGAGGTGATCTGGCCGCTCGCGGTGGCGTGCGCGCTGCCCGCCGTCCGGATGCGATACTCGCGGGCGGGCGGCCGCGACAAGGAGCGGCTCCAGTGGCTGGGGGCCGGCCTGGTGATCGCCGCCAGCGTGGCCCTGATCAGCGCGGCCCTCCACCTGCTGGTGGACTGGCCGGGCCCGGCGGGCGTGGTGGCGGCCTGCGCGACCCTGATCGTCCCGCTAGCCGTGGTCCTGGCGGAGTGGCCGCGGCTCGCGCCGTACGGGGGGCGGGTATTCGCCCAGGCGCTCGTGATCACGGGCTCGAGCATCGCCGCGGCGGGCATCTACCTGCTGATCGTGCTCGGCCTCGGGAGCGCGCCCGGCGATCCCGAGGACCGCAGGATCCTCGGCCTGTCCATGCTCGCGGCGGTGGCGGCGGCCATCGGCTACCTGCCGGTCCGGGGACGCCTGATCGGGTCGGCCACCCGGTTCGTGTACGGGACCAGGGAGGCGCCCGGCGAGGCGCTGCGCACGTTCGGCAGCCGGATGACCCGCGCCGTGGCCATGGACGAGCTGCTGCTGCAGCTGGCCGAGTCGCTGCGCAAGACCATGCAGCTGACCTGCGCGGAGATCTACACCGGCCTGGGCGACGTGCTGGAGCGCGCGGTGTCGGTCCCCGATGCGGACCCGAAGTCGATCGTGCTCACCGACCGCGAGCGGCCGGTCGTGGCGCGGGCCGGGGTGTCGGGAAGCGCGTGGGCCCTGGTCTGGCTGCCGACCCTGCTGGAAGGCCGCGAGGAGGCTCAGCTGAGGGTGGCGCCGATCAGCCACGCGGGCGAGCTGCTCGGCCTGATCGTGGTGGAGCGGGCGGCCCGCGCCGACGCCTTCACCGACGAGGACGACCGGGTGCTGACCGAGCTGGCCCGGCAGGCCGGCCTGGCCTTCCACAACTCCCAGCTGGACTCGGCGCTGCAGGCGACGCTGGACGCGCTGCGCAAGCAGGCGGAGGAGCTGCGCGAATCGCGGGCCCGCGTCGTGGCCAGCGGCGACGCCGAACGCCGCCGGGTCGAACGCGACCTGCACGACGGGGCCCAGCAGCATCTGGTGGCCCTCGCCATCAACCTGCGCCTGGCCCGTGACATCGTGGCCGAGGATCCCGAGGGAGCCGGCGAGATGCTCGGCCAGCTGGGGCAGGACGTGCAGCTGACGATCAAGGCGCTGCGCGAGCTCGCCCACGGCATCTACCCGCCGCTGCTGGCCGACAACGGGCTTCCGGACGCGCTGCGCGCCGCCGCCAGCCGCAGCCCGCTCACCGTCCGGGTGACGGTGGCGGACGACGTGGGCAGGTATCCGGCCGAGGTGGAGGCGGCGATCTACTTCTCCTGCCTGGAGGCGTTGCAGAACGCGGGCAAGCACGCCCAGGACGCGACGGTCGACCTGCGGCTGTGGACCGAGTCCGGTGGCCTGCTGTTCAGCGTGACCGACGACGGGCCTGGGTTCGATCCCGCCGTGGCCCGCGGCGGGCACGGCTTCGTGAACATGGCGGACCGGCTCGGCGCCATCGGCGGGACCGTCCGCTGGGATTCGCGGCCGGGTCACGGAGCCGTCGTCGCCGGCTCGGTACCGCTGATCCCCTGATTCCCCGGCCGGGTCCCGGTGTTCACCGTCGGGCGAAGGCGCCGGAGTCCCGCTCCTGCCAGAGCTGGCGCAGCGCGTCGGCGCCGAAGCGCTCCTTGTTGACGTAGCCCCTGGCTCCGCTGGCCGCCGCGCTGCGCGGCAGGTCCGCCACGTCGTAGGTCGAGCACAGGAAGACCACCGCGTCCGGATGGGCGGCCACGATGCGCCGGGTGGCCTCGATGCCGTTCATCTCGGGCATGTTGATGTCCATCAGCACCACCGCAGGACGCAGCTCGTCCACGAGCGTGACGGCCTCGGCGCCGCTTGACGCCTCGGCGGCCAGCTGAAAGCAGTCCATCCGGCGGAGTACGGCCTTGACCGCGAAACGGAAGGGCGCCTGGTCGTCCACCACCAGGACCGTGTGCGGGCCGGTCACATTCCCAGCTTGGCACGACCCGCGGCACCGCGGCAGGGTGCTGCCACCCTCGCCGCGGTGGGGTCAGCTCCCCTGGCCCCGGCCGAGGAACAGCAGGACCGCCTTGACCCGGCGGTTCACGTCGAACTCCTCGCTCAGCCCCAGCTTGGCGAAGATCGAGTTGGTGTGCTTCTCCACCGCCCGCTCGGACACCGACACCGCCACGGCGATCGCCGCGTTGTTCTTGCCCTGCGCCATCTCGGCCAGGATCTGCGCCTCCCGCGGGGTCAGCGAGTCCAGGCTGCTCGCACGCGGGTGAGACCGCGACCGGACGAGCTCCTCGACCACCAGCGGGTCGATCACCGAGCCGCCGGCGGCCACCGTGCGGATGGCGCGCACCAGGTCATCCACGCTGGCCACGCGCTCCTTGAGCAGGTAGGCCCGGCCGGCCGAGCCGTGCTCGAGCAAGGCCACGGCGTAGCCGGGCGCGGTGTACTGGCTGAGCACCACCACGCCCACCTGCGGACGATGCTCGCGCAGCCAGGCGGCCGCCTGGATGCCCTCGTCGCGGCCGGTCGGCGGCATCCGGATGTCGGTGACGACCACGTCAGGCTCGCTGCGCTCGATGACCGCAAGCAGCTCGGGCAGGTCGGCGGCGGAGCCGACGAGCTCGAAGTCCTCGGTGGACGCGACGAGCCGGGAGACGCCCTCCCGCAGCAGGACGTTGTCCTCGGCCAGCGCGACGCGGATGGTGGCCATGGTGCCCTGATCGTAACGTGGTGGCGCGCGGCGCGAGGGCCAAGGCGACCAGCCGGAGGAAGCTGGCATCACCGGGCCGGGCGTGCTGGCATCCGGGCTCCGGCACCGGGAGGCATGCTGGCCAGCCCGCGGGACGGCCGGCACAATGAGCGTTATGGGGAGGACAACATTCCGGGTCGCGCTGGCCTGCTACCGGCCCGCCATGCGGAGTTCCTGGCGGCAGGCGACGGCGCTGGCGCTGCTGGTCGGTATCCTGGGCGCGGTGGCGCTCGGGGCGCTGGCCGGCGCCCGGCGCACGGCGACCGCCTACGGACGCTACCTGGACGCCATCAAAGCCAGCGACGTGTACGTGAACGTGCCCGGAGTGCTGCCCGGCATGCCGGCCACCCGGCCGATCACGCTGATCTCCTCGTTGCCCGGCGTGGTCGCCCACGCCGCGTACATCGGCCTGGCCGGGGAACCCGTGGTGCACGGCAGGCCAGACGTCGCCTTCCTGACCGACAGCGTGAACGGCAGCCTGGACGGCGAGTACTTCAGCCAGGACCGGGTCACCGTGCTGGCGGGCGCGCTCCCGCCGCCTGGGTCGACGAACACGGTCGTGCTCACCCCGGTCGTCGCGCGGATGTTCGGCACCGGTGTGGGCGGCACGGTGCGGTACCTGTTCACCCCGCCGGCCGGCCAGGGGCAGCCGCCAGGCAAGCCGTTCATCCGTTCCTACCGGGTGGCGGCGATCGCCGAGATCCCGCCCGCCCTGGTCGACCAGTCCGACGAGGTCGAGGGCAGCGTCCTGCCGCCGGGCGCGACCAGGCAGCTGCTGCCCGAGTACTACTACGCCTGGATCGGGCTGCGCCTGGCCGACGGCACCGCCGGGATCAGCCGCCTGCAGGGCCAGCTGGCCGCGCTGGCCATCAACCTGCAACGGCAGATAAACCAGCAAACCGGTCATGACGCGAATGACGTGTCGTTCGGCGTCAACCGCACCGACGTCATCCGCGGCCAGGTACGGCAGGCCATCGCGCCTGAGGTGATCGCGCTGAGCATATTCGGCGCCGTCGCGGGGGTCGCGATGCTCGTGCTGGCCGGCCAGGGCCTGGTCCAGCTGGTCAGCAGGCGCGCGCCGGACCTGGCGGTGCTCAGGGCGCTGGGCGCCAGCCGCGGCCAGGCCGCGCTGGCCGCGGGTCTGCCCGGAGCGATCCCGGTCCTCGGCGGGACGGTGCTGGCCGTGGCCGGCGCGATCGCCCTGTCCCCGCTGGCCCCGGTCGGGCCGGTACGCCGCTTCGACCCGAGCCGCGGGATGGCGGCGGACCCGCTCGTGCTCGGCGCGGGGGCGGCCGCCTGCTGCGTCCTGCTGCTCGGGCTGCTCAGCGTGCTGGCGTTCCGGTCCGGCCGCCGGCGCGGTGCCTGGACCGGGCCGCGCCCGTCCGCCCTGGCGCGCGCGGCCGCGGCCGCGGGCCTGCCCGCGGCGGTCGTGGTGGGCACCCGCAACGCGCTCCAGCCGGGACGCTCGGTCCCGGTACGGTCGGTGCTGCTCGGCGCCATCGCGGCGGTCACGGCGGTGGTGAGCGCCGTGGTGTTCGACGCCAGCCTGGCCGGGCTGACCTCGCACCCCGCCAGGTACGGCTGGAACTGGGACACGGTCATTCAGGCCGAGGGCGGCTACGGGAGCTTCAACCCGGGGGTGATGAGCAAGCTCCTAGCGGGCCAGCAGACCGTGGCGGGCTGGTCCGAGTTCTCGTTCGCCCAGCTGCCGGTGGACGGCCGGGTCGTCCCGATGCTCGGACTGCGCCGCGACCTCGGCTCGGTCCAGCCCCCGACCACCGCGGCCGGCCTCTCACGGGCGGCAATGAGATCGAGCTTGGCACGGTGACCCTCACCGCGCTGGGCAAGAAGATCGGTGACACGGTCCGGATCGGCACGCCGCCGTACACCCGGACGGTAGTGATCACGGGGACCGTGACGCTCCCCTCGTTCGGCGTCGGCGGCGCCGAGCACGTCTCCCTCGGCCGCGGCGCCATGGTGCCCGAGGCCACTCTGCTCGCGGCCGCGGGCGCGGGCCACCAGCCGGGTGCGGTCGCCCAGTCGGTGCCGGTCTTCCCCTCCGCGGTGGCGATCGACTGGGCGCCTGGCACCACCGGCGCGCAGCGAGCCGCGCTCGTCCACCGGGTCGTCTCGGCCAACCCGGACGGGACGCCCGGCGGCACCTACGAGCTGCGTAGCGCGCTCGCCTCGGCGATCATCAATACCGAGCAGCTGGGCGGCCAGCCACTCGCACTCGGCTTCGGCCTGGCGGCGGCGGCGGTGCTCTCGCTGACCCTGACCGTCCTGAGCCTGGTCCGCCGCCACCGCCGCGAGCTGGCCCTGCTTAAGGCGCTCGGCATGACCCGTGGCCAGGTGCGCGCGGTCGTCGGCTGGCAGACCACGCTGACGCTGCTGATCGCCGTGCTGGCCGGCGGGCCGCTGGGAGTGGTCGGCGGCCGACTCGCCTGGCATGCCTTCGCGGACTCGCTGGGGGTCGTGCCGCTGGTCGAGGTGCCGCTGCCGGCGATCGTCGGCGGCCTGGCGGTACTGGTCGTGGCGGGCAACCTGCTGGCCGCGCTGCCCGCGACCATGGCCGCGCGGACCCGGCCCGGGGTCAGCCTGCGCACCGAGTAGGTGTTGCGGAACGACGGCCGGCCCGTACTCTTCCACTAAAGGAACCGGATCATCGTCTTCCCCCGACCATGTCCTCCGGTGGTGCACATCATGACGATCAGCGTTTTCGACCTGTTCAAGGTGGGCATCGGCCCGTCGAGCTCGCACACGGTCGGGCCGATGAAGGCGGCCCGGATGTTCGCCGTGGGCCTGGCCGACGACGGCCTGATGCCGCAGGTGCGGGCGGTGCACGTGTCGCTGTACGGCTCGCTCGGGCTGACCGGCCCCGGGCACGGAAGCGACAAGGCGGTCCTGCTCGGCCTCGAGGGCGAACAGCCCGCCACCGTCGACGTGGATGCGATACCGGCCCGGCTGGAGGCCATCGCTCGGCGGAAAAACCTGCGGCTGCTCGGCGAGCACGAGATCGGTTTCACCGTGGCCGAGCACCTGGAGTTCAACCGCAGGAAAAAGCTCAGCTACCACCCGAACGGCATGCGCTTCACCGCGCACGACGAGGCGGGCGCGGTGATCAGGGAGCGCGCCTACTACTCCGTCGGTGGCGGCTTCGTCGCCGACGAGGCCGGGACCGGATCGCCGGCCGCGGCTGCCCCGGTGCTGCCCTATCCGTTCACCACCGCGGCCGAGCTGCTCGCGCACACCGCCCGCAGCGGGCTACCCATCTCCGGGATCATGCTCGAGAACGAGCAGGCGCTGGGCCGGACGGCGGCGCAGGTACGGGGCGACCTCGATGACCTCTGGCAGGTCATGCGGGCCTGTGTCGAGCGTGGTGGCCGTACCGACGGCATGCTCCCGGGCGGCCTGAAGGTCCAGCGCCGCGCGCCCCGCCTGCTGCGCCAGCTCACCTGCGAGGGTGACGGCAATGACCCGCTGCGGGCCATGGACTGGGTGACGCTGTACGCGCTCGCGGTCAACGAGGAGAACGCGGCCGGCGGCCGCGTCGTCACCGCACCCACCAACGGCGCCGCCGGGATCATCCCCGCGGTGCTGCACTACTACGACCGGTTCGTTCCCGGCTCATCGGCCGAAGGCGTGATCCGGTTCCTGCTGACGGCGGGCGCGATCGGCGTCTTGTTCAAGGAGAACGCCTCCATCTCCGGTGCCGAGGTCGGCTGCCAGGGCGAGGTCGGGTCGGCCTGCTCGATGGCGGCCGGAGCCCTGGCCGAGGTGCTTGGCGGAACGCCGGAGCAGGTGGAAAACGCCGCGGAGATCGGGATCGAGCACAACCTCGGCCTGACCTGCGACCCGGTCGGCGGCCTGGTCCAGGTGCCGTGCATCGAGCGGAACGCGGTCGCGTCCATGACCGCGATCAACGCGGCCCGGATCGCCCTGCGCGGGGACGGGCGCCATTTCGTCTCACTCGACAAGGCCATCGCCACCATGCGCAGCACCGGCCGCGACATGCTGGACAAGTACAAGGAGACCTCGCGTGGCGGCCTAGCCGTCAACGTCATCGAGTGCTGAGGTCTCCTCGGTCAGGCCCTCGCTGGCCGGCGGCCGGCCGCGGCCGCGCATCTTGCCCGCGTTGCCTGGCAGCCGCCCGGCCTCGGCGAGCGCCCGGCGGAGCAGGAACTCGATCTGGGCGTTCGTGCTGCGCAGCTCGTCGCTGGCCCAGCGGGCGAGGGCGTCGTGCACGGCTGGGTCGAGGCGCAGCAGAACGCCCTTGCGCTCAGCCATTCCGGACCTCCGAGCCGACCGTCACTGGTAGAGCGAGCCGGTGTTGACGACCTGCTGGGTGGCCTGCTCGCTGCACAACACGACGAGCAGGTTGGACACCATCGCCGCCTTGCGCTCCTCGTCGAGCTCGACGACCCCCTGCTCCTCGAGTTGGACCAAGGCCAGCTTAACCATGCCGACCGCCCCCTGGACGATCACCTGCCTGGCTCCGACGACGGCCGAGGCCGCCTGCCGCCGCAACATCGCCTGCGCGATCTCGGCCGCGTAGGACAGCCGGGTGAGCCGCGACTCGACGATCTGCACGCCGGCCGACGCCACCCGGGCCGCGATCTCCTCCGACAGCCGCGCCGTGATCTCGTCCGCGTTGGCCCGCAGCGACAGCCGGTCACCGTCCCCGACCTCGTAGGCGTAGCTGGAGGCGATGTGCCGGACGGCGGTCTCGGACTGGATGGCGACGAACTTCTCGAAGGCATCGACCGCGTAGATGGCCTTGCCGGTGTCTTCGACCAGCCAGACCACCACCGCGGCGATCTCGATCGGGTTGCCGTCGGCGTCGTTCACCTTGACCATCGAGGTCTCCAGGTTCCGGATCCGGGTCGACACCCGGCGACGGCGGGTGAACGGGTTCACCCACTGCAGCCCCGGCGAGCGGACGGTGCCCCGGTAGCGGCCGAACAGCTGGACGACGCGGGCCTCGCCGGTCATGACCGGCGTCAGGCCGTGGAAGCAGAGCTCGCCCGCGATGAGCAACAGCACGCCCAGCACGGTCAGCACCTCCGCGCGGGTGCCCGAGCCGTGCAGGACAAGCAGTATGACGCCGAGGGCCAGGCCGACCAGGCCCAGGAGCAGGACCGGCAGGCCGGGTACGGACCAGGCCTTATACTCGCTCACCGGCTGGGCCGGGAACTTCGGGACGGCGACGGCTGGCGTCTGCGTGTTCATCGAACCTCCTGCGTTCACGGGTCTGATCCTCTCATTCCCACCGGAAGAAGCGCCTGGCGATCAGGGCAAAGACCAGCGCGTAACCGGCCAGCACCAGCAGTGGCTCCGCGGGCGGGAACTGGCCCTGCATCGAGTCCTGGATCGCTTCTACCGCCGCGCCGAGCGGGGTGAGGTTGCTGATGTCCTGGAGCACGGCCGGCATGAGCTGCCGGGGAAACCACATGCCGGAGAAGAACAGCATGGGGTAGAACGCCCCGGCCCCGATGGCGCGGGCGGCGGTCCCGCTCCGGGCGGCCGCCGCGATGCAGAGCCCGATGGCGAACATCGCGGCGATCGAGAGCAGGATCGACAGCACCAGCGCCCCGGGGTTTTTCGGGACGGCGAGCCCGAAGACCGTGATGCTCGCCACCATGAGGATGAGCAGCGAGGTGACGGTGATGCAGAAGGCGATGACGACCTGGGCGGCCAGCACCCAGGACGGCGGCACCGGGGTGGTCGAGAGCCGGCGCAAGATCCCCAGGTCCCGGTAGGTGACCAGCGGACCAGGGAGGCTGATGAGCGCGAAGATCGCGATCACCATGGCGATGAGGATCGGGACGTAGACGTCGAACGCGGTCAGCCCCCCGAGGCTGGCCTGAACCTGATGGAAGCTCGGTATCTCGTTGAAGATGACCAGCAGCAGCACCGGCAGCCCGATGCCGAAGATCAGGCCGGCCGGCACCCGCCAGGTGAGCCTGGCCTCGTTGCGGACGATCTGGCCGAACGCGGCGCGCGGTGCCGTTTCCGGCAGCAGCGTGGCCAGCCCGGCCTTGGCGAACCGGGCCCTCGGGAGCAGCGTCTTGGTGTGCGGGGCCTTCGGCCGCACCAACGTGTTGGTGTTCATGCCGGGATTCCTTCCTCGTGCAGATGCCGGCCGGTGAGCTTCACGAATGCGTCCTCCAGGGACGAGTTATCGAGCTGCACGTCACGGGCGGTCACGCCCGGCTTGGCCAGGGCCAGGATCACGGCGTTGACCAGCTCGCCGGTTCCGGTGACGACGACGTGCGAGCCGTTGCGGGTGACCGTGCCCACCTCGGGCAGCTCGGTCAGGAAGCGATCGTCGAAGGGGGCCGAGGGCACGAACCGCATGGTCTTCCCGCCGTTGGCCCGCGCGGCCAGTGCGGCCGGGCTGTCGAGCGCCGCCAGCTGCCCGCCGTCGATCAGGGCGACCCGGTCGCAGAGCCGTTCGGCCTCTTCCATGAAGTGCGTCACCAGCAGGATCGTGACCCCGCGGTCGCGCACGCCCTCGATGAGGTCCCAGGTGTCCCGCCGGGCCTGCGGGTCGAGCCCGGACGTCATCTCGTCGAGCACGGCGACCTTCGGCCGGCCGATGAGGGCCAGCGCGATGGACAGCCGCTGCCGCTGGCCGCCGGACAGGGACCGGTAGTAGTCCTTGACCTTTCCGGCCAGGCCCAGGCCCTCGACCAGCTCTGTGACGTCGGCCGGGTCCCGGTAGAAGGACCGGTACTCCGCCAGGATCTCGCCGACCCGCAGCTTGGCCGGCAGCGCGCTCTCCTGCAGCTGCGCGCCCACCACCAGGTGCAGCCGGTCACGATCGGATTGCGGGTCCAGACCAAGCACGCGGATCGATCCGGCATCGGGTGACCGGAGCCCGAGCACGCACTCCGCGGTGGTGGTCTTGCCTGCTCCGTTCGGCCCGAGGATGCCGAAGATCTCGCCCTCGGCAACCGAGAGTGACAGATCGTCAACCGCAACGATATTCCCGTAGGTCTTGCGGAGATGTGTGATCTCCACCGCCGCCTGCGTCTTCATGGCCCCTCCTTCGGTCGTGGACCTGATAACACATGTTTAGCATAGTGATATCTATTTTTGCAAGGGGCTGCGGCGCCGGAAGACCGTGGCCGCGCCAGGGGCGGCCCGGTCCCGAAGCGAGGGGTTGCCGACGGCGCGCGTGATCGGTCAGAGTAACCGGGTGGACCAGCAGCGATGGGATCGCAGGTACGCGAGCATCGAGTTCGAGCCCACGCTGCCCGCGAGCCAGTTCGTCGCGGCCGAACTGGCCGGTCTACCGCCCGGCCGGGCCCTTGACCTGGCCGCGGGGCACGGCCGCCACACGGTCTGGCTGGCCGAGCACGGCTGGCGGGTGACCGCCGTGGATTTTTCCCGCGTCGGCCTGGAGCAGGCGAGAAAACTCGGCGCCGCCCGCGGCCTCACCGGCGAGCAGGTGGACTGGGTGGTCGCGGACCTGAGCGATTACCAGCCGGCCCGCGGCGCGTTCGAGCTCGTGCTCGTGGCCTACCTGCAGGTCGGCGCGACCCTGCGGGCCAGGGTGCTGGCCGGTGCCGCCACCGCGCTGGCCCCGGGTGGCACCCTGCTCGTGGTCGGGCACGACCTGACTAACCTCACCGAGGGCGCCGGCGGCCCGCGGTACCCGGAGGTGCTTTACACCCCGGAGACGATCGCGGCCGAGCTGCGCGGACTGCGCGTCCTGCGGGCCGACCGGGTTCGACGGCCGGTCGAGCACGACGGCAGGCCGGCCACCGCGATCGACACCCTGGTCCGCGCGGAACGACCCTGACCGCGATGCGCGGTCAGGACGATGCGGGGCTCGGGGTCACCGAGTCCGAAGGTGCGGGTGACGCGACGGCGGAGTCGGAGGGAGACGGCGACGCGCTCGCCGATGGCGACGGAGAGGGCGACGCGCTCCCGGTGTCGGTAGGAGACGGCGACGGCGACGCGCTCGTGGACGGGGAAGGAGACGGGGAACCTGACGGGGACGGGGATGATGACGGGGCGGCCGACTTGTTGGATGCGGGAGACTTGCCCGGCGCGGGCGACTTACGCGGCGCGGGCGACCTGGTCGGCAGCACGGTCGCGGGCGGCGACGTGGTCAGGAACTCCGACAGCGCGGGGGTCAGGTACGCATTCGGTGCGGGCGCGGCCGGGCGTGACGACAGCGGGCGCGGGGTCGCCGATCCTTGAGACCCCGCGCTTGGCGCGCTCTGCACCCCTCCGGCCTGCGCCTGAGCCTGCGGGGTGAGCGGCCGGGCGGGCCCGGCGCCGGTCAGGGCGAAGACCACGGCAGCGCAGGCGCCGACGAGGCCGGCGGTGAGGCAGGCCGACACAAGCGGCCGTGACAGGCGGCGGTGTGCGGGCCGGCCCGCCTTGCCCTTCTCGGGCTCGTCCCGGGCAAGGTCGGGGGACGGCAGGCCGCTCGCCGCGGCCGAGTCGGAGAGGTCGGCGGCCTGATCACCTGTCGACCCGTAAATGATCGCTTCCGAAAGCCAGCCCGGCGCGGGCGCGATCGCGCCCACCTGCGCGAGCAGGTCACGGGCGGTAGGCCGGTCACTCGGGTGCTTGGCCAGGCAGCTCCCGACCAGCCGCCGGACCTCCTCGGGCAGCGCGGCGAGGTCGGCCGGGGAGTTGACCAGCCGGTAGACCAGCGCGGCGTTCGATCCGGAACCGAACGGCCCCTGACCGGTCCCGGCGAAGGTCAGGACCGCGCCCAGGCTGAACATGTCGCTGGACGGTCCGATGCCATGGCCGAGAACCTGCTCGGGAGACATGAACCCGGGCGAGCCGATCATCACGTTCGCATTGGTCTGCGCGCTGGCCTCGGCGGCGCCGGAAATCCCGAAGTCGATGACCCGCGGGCCGTCCTCGGCCAGCAGGACATTGGACGGCTTCAGGTCCCGGTGCACGACGCCCGCGGCGTGGATGGCGTTCAGGCTCTCGGCCAGGCCCGCCGCCAGGGCGAGCAACGTACGCGTGGGCAGCGGTCCGTGCTCCCGCACCGCCTCGAGCAGCGAAGGCCCGGCGACGTAGGCCGTGGCCAGCCACGGCATCGGGCCGTCCAGCTCGGCATCGACCACGAAGGCGGTAAAGAGCCCGCCCACCTTCCGCGCCGCGGCGACCTCATCGGTGAACCGGGTCCGGAACTGGGGGTCGTCGGCGAGTTCCTCGCGGATGACCTTCACGGCAATCGGCCGGCCGCCCGCCGACAGGCCAAGGAACACGTGTCCCATGCCGCCAGAGCCCAGTCGCCCGAGCATCCGGTAAGGTCCGATCTCGCGCGGATCCCCCGGCTGAAGTCCCGCTACGAGACCCATGTCCCCACCCCGCATCACACCTGCTCGTGTCCCCATTTACAGGACAATCTCATCTTAAGCCCGGGCCAGGCCGCTGTATACGGCAGGTAACGCGCACTTCCCCCCGTGGGCGGCCTGACCTGGCCAGACGATGGGCCGGCTGTTACGGCCCGGTAACTAATCGTCGGAAGAGGCGAGGGGATCGGGCCCGGGCGGGAGCGGCTGGTCGGCGATGAGCTTGGCCAGCCGGGACAGCGAGTCCTCGAGGTCACGGGTCGTGACCACGTCCTCGAGGGCGAGACGGACGGAGGCGAGCTCGCGGGCGAGGAACTCGGTGTCGGCCTGGGTCCTGGCCGCCACCTCCCGGTCGCGCTCGATGTTGGCCCGGTCCCGGTCGTCCTGCCGGTTCTGCGCGAGCAGGATCAGCGGCGCGGCGTACGCGGCCTGGGTCGAGAAGGCCAGGTTGAGCAGGATAAAGGGATAAGGATCCCAGTGCTTGATCAAGCCGAGGGTGTTCAGTGCGATCCAGCCGATCACGAGCACCGTCTGGCCCACCAGGAACCGGCCGGTGCCAAGGAACCGGGCGACCGCCTCCGATATCCGGCCGAACGCGTCCGCGTCGTACCTGGTGCCCATCCGCGGCGATGCGCCGCGCGGAACGGACAGATCGGCCCGCTCGCTGAGCCGGGAGGAAAGCCGTGACATTTTACTCTCCCGTCCGTCGCCAGCCCACCGGCAGCAGGCGGTCAAGTACGTCGTCTACGGTAACCGCACCAAGCAGCCGCCCGGCCGCGTCGCACACCGCGACGCTGATGAGGTTATAGGCGGCGAGCCGGGCGGCCAGCTCACGCTCGGGCAGGTCAGGCCGGACGAAGACGCTCGCCTCGACGCACTCGCCGACCTCGGCCGCGGGCGGCTGGCGCAGCAGCCGCTGGAACCCGACGGTACCGAGGTAACGGCCGGTCGGCGTGATCATCGGCGGCTCGCAGACGAACACCTGCGCGGCCGCGGTCACCGGCACCTCCGGATCCCTGATCTGGGCCAGCACCGCCGCGACCGGCATCTCCGGAGTGAAGATCAGGGGCTGGGAGGTCATCAGGCCGCCCGCCGTGGTCGCGTCGTACAGCAGGAGCCGCCGCAGGTCCGCGGCCTGGACGGTCTCCATCGCCGCCAGCAGCCGTTCGCGCTGCTCGGGCGGCATCTCCGCGAGCAGGTCCGCCGCGTCGTCGGGCTCCATCTCCTCGACCACGTCGGCGCTGCGCTCAAGGCCGAGGCCGGCCAGCAGCCGGATCTGGTCCTGTTCGGACATTTCCTCAAGCACATCGGCCAGTTCCTCGTCGGCCAGGGCGGCGGCGATCTGGCTGCGCCGGCTCGGCGACATCCCCTCGACCGCGGCGGCGAGGTCGGCCGGCCGCATCTCGCGCAGGCTGGCCAGCTGATCCCCAGCGGACCCGCCTGGAAGAGCTCGGGGTCCCGGTCCCACGGCACGATCGTCGTGCCCCGGTGCAGCAGGCCACGGCCCTGGGTGACGGCGAAGGTGGAGACCTCCCAGCCGACCCGCTGCTGCTCGCAGGGGGCGATGGCGACATCGACGACGATCCCGGCCTTGGTCTGCCGGCCGTACAGGTCGGAGGCCAGGATCTCCCCCGTCCGCCGGGTGAAGCGGCGCAGGTCCACGGTTCCGCCGCGCAGGTGCGCGCCGTCGATGGAGATCTCCGCGATCCGGCCCAGGTTGACGAAGATGAGGCGCCGCTGCAACGTCACGACCAGCCCGAGCGCGCGGGGCGGTTCCGGGCCCGCGGCCGGCAGGATGACCACATCGCGGACCCGGCCGATGGTCATGCCCTCGCTGTCCAGCAGCGGGCGGCCCTTCAGCCGGGACGTGAATATCTGGCGGTCGGCCATGATCCGGCGATCTCCCCTCCCGCAGCTGCACCCCAACTGCACCATTATCGTTTCGTCCCGGCCGGAACGGACAACCGGGACGGCAGTGCTGATGGTGGCCCATGTGGCGAGGTGATGCCAGGCGCCTTCGCGCCTGATCGACGGTGGCGTATATTTGGCGCTGGCGATGAAGCTCGCCCTAACCGTGCGGCGGCACCCGCGCTAATGGCTTCTACCCCTGTTGGTGGCAATCATGCCGTGAGGGTAGGAGGCGTCATCGTGCCGGTTCCCGTTATCCAGCTCCTGCAGGTGCTGACGATCGCGCTGGGCGCGCCCGGCGTCAACGGCGTGATCGCCAAGGTGGAGGCACGGCTCCAGGGGCGCCGGGGACCGCGGGTGCGCCAGCCCTACTACGACCTGGCCAAGCTGTTCCGTAAGGAGGCGCTGGCCCCCGAGGGGGCGAGCTGGTTCTTCCTGGCCGCACCGCCGATCGCGGTGGCGGCCTACCTGACCATCCCGCTGCTGATCCCGGTGCTGACCAGCTACGGGCTGCCGCTCGGGTACATGGGCGACATCCTGGGCGGCGGGTTCCTGCTGTCGCTGGCCAGCTTCGTGATCGCCACCGCCGCGCTGGCGACCGGCAGCCCGTACGCGCAGCTCGGCTCGAGCCGGGCCAAGACGTTCTCGGCCGTCACCGAGCCGGTGGTGCTGTTCGTGGTGTTCACCGTGGCCCTGCTGACGGGCACCGACCTGCCGTATGCGCTCGCGGCGACCGTCCGGTCCAGCGCCGGGCAGGTCATCCGCCCGGCGCACCTGCTCGCGGCGGCCGCGCTGTTCATGGTGATCCTGCACGAGACCGGCCGGATCCCGGTGGAGACGCACACCGGGACCAACGAGTTCGGCATGATCGAGGAAGCCAGGAGCTTCGAGCATTCCGGCCCGTTCCTGGCGCTGCTCAAGTGGGGCAGCGAGCTCAAGCAGCTGATCCTGTACACGATCCTGGCCGACGTGTTCCTGGCGCCCTGGGGTTTGGCGTCCAGCCAGCACCTCGACTCGGTGGTGCTGGCCATCGCGGCGCTGCTGGCCAAGGCCTGCGTGGTCGGCTGCGTGGTCGCGGTGATCGACAACTCCTTCGCCAAGCTGCGCCTGTTCAAGATCACCGAGTTCGTGGCGGGCGCCTTCCTGCTCGCCGTGCTCGGCGTGTTCACGCTGTACCTGGGGGGCGGGTGATGGACCCGGTGCGGGCGCCCGGCGTCTACGAGGGCGCGGCCAACGTGATCGCCGCGGTGATGCTGCTGCTTGAGTTCGGCATGCTGCGCCAGGCGCTGGTCCGGGACCAGGTCCGGCTTTATGCGGCGCAGTCCGCGCTGATCTCGGTGCTGGCGATCGTGATCGCCGCGGACCGGAACCTGCCTGGCCTGTACGCGCTGGCGGGGCTGTCCGCGGCGCTGAAGGTGGTGGCGGTCCCGCTGGTGCTGCGCCGTCTGTTCCGCCGCTTCGGCCTGGACGAGGAGGAAACCACCGGCGTGGCGGGCAGCAACACGCTGAGCCCCGCCACCGCGGTGCTGGCCGGGATCGTGCTGGCCGCGTTCGGGTTCTTCTGCTTCGGGGCGCTCGGCCTCCACGGGCCCGCCCCGACGACCGCCCCCGCCCTCGCGCTCTCGCTGGCGGCCGCCATGGTGCTGGTCTCCTTCGGGCTGATGATCGTGCGCCGCGACGTCGCGTCCCAGGCCATCGGGTTCTTCTCGCTGGAGAACGCGATCTCGCTGGCGTCGCTGGTGGTGGCGTCCGGGCTGCCGCTGATCCTGGCCACCGCGTTCCTGTTCGACCTGCTGGTGGCGGTGGTGGTGTTCGGGATGCTGATCCGGGCCCATCACTCCCGGTCCGAGTCGCTGTCCACGGCCGACCTGACCAAGCTGCAGGGGTGACCCGGTGATCGCCGTCATACTCGCCCTGCTGATCGTCCCGCTGGCGGCGGCGATCGCCTGCGCGTTGCTGCCCGCCAGGGGCGCCCCGGCGGTCACCGTGACCTCGGGCATCACGTCCTTCTGGCTCGTTCTCGCGCTGGTCCCCGCGGCTACCCACCGGGACCTGAACTACCTGTCCTACCTGCGGGTCGACGCGCTGAGTGAGATCTTCCTGCTGGCCACGGGCTTCTTGTACGGTGCCGTCGCGGTGTACTCGGCCGGGTACCTCCGGCACCACGACTGCGACCAACCGGACCGCTACGCGAGGCGCTTCTACACCGGCCTCAACCTGTTCGGCTGGGCGATGCTGGCCGCGCCGGTCATGGGCAGCCTGGCGCTGCTGTGGATCGCGGTGGAAATCACCACGGTCGTCTCGGCGCTGCTTGTCGCGATCGAGGACACTGACGGCGCCGCCGAAGCCGCCTGGAAGTACGTGCTGATCGCCAGCGCCGGACTCGGCCTGGCCCTGCTCGCGACGGTGTTCGCCTACTTCGCCGGATCCCAGCTGCTCGGTGAGCACTACAACCTCGCCATCGGCCCGCTGATCCAGACCGCCGCGCACCTGCCGCACACCCCGGTACGGCTCGCCTTCATGCTGGCCCTGCTCGGCTACGGCACCAAGGTCGGTTTCTTCCCGGTGCACACCTGGCTGCCTGACGCGCACTCCGAGGCGCCCACGCCGGTCTCCGCCCTGCTGTCCGGGTCGCTGCTCGCGACCAGCTTCTACGCCATCCTGCGGTTTTACCAGGTGGCCGCGGCCAACCTGGGCAGCAGCTTCCCGCGGGCGGCGCTGCTGGCCTTCGGGGTGGCCTCGCTGCTGCTGGCCGCGCTGTACGTGTTCGGCCAGCGGGACATCAAGCGGCTGCTCGCCTACTCCAGCGTGGAGCACATGGGCATCTTGGCCATCGGGGTGAGCTTCGGCGCCCCGGTGGCGCTGGCCGGCGTCCTGCTGCACGTGCTGGCGCACGCCGCCGCCAAGGGGAACGCGTTCATGGGGGCGGGCGTGTTCACCGTGAAGTTCGGCACCAAGCAGATCTCCGCGCTGGCCGGCGGCCTGGACGTGCTGCCGTGGAGCGGCCCGTTGTTCCTGCTCGCCGTCTTCGCGCTGTCCGCGATGCCGCCGTCGGGCATCTTCCGCAGCGAGTTCCAGATCGTCTACGGAGGCCTGAGCTCGGGCCATGACGCGGCCGCGGCGTTCCTGGTCGCGGGCGTCACCGTGGTGTTCTTCGGCCTGACCGCCTCGACCACCCGGATGCTGTTCACCCCGGCCGACATCCCCAAAACTCCCGCGGCCCGGGCGCTGACGCGCAGCGAGCCAAGCGCCGCGATGGTGGTCCCGGTGGTGGCCGGTGTCGTCGTCCTGCTCATCCTCGGCCTGCATCCGCCCGGTGAGCTCACTCACCTGATCGCACGCGCCGTCACCCAGCTGGGGACGACACGATGACCGGCACGATCATGGCGCCGGGCGTGCCAGCGCTCTGGGACGACCTCGAATCCAGGGTCCAGCGGGGGGACAGGTTCGCCGGCCTGTTCGCGACCAGGCCGGCCGAGGCAGAGCCGCTGACGCTGTGCGCGCACGTGGCGACGGCAGGCGGCGTCGACACGCTGGAAGCGCCGCTGCCGCCCGGCGCGGGAAGCTATCCCGCGCTCACCCCGCGGCTGGGTGCGGCGTTCTGGTACGAGCGCGAGATCCACGACGCTTTCGGCGTCGTGCCGGAAGGCCATCCCCGGCTGGCGCCGCTGGTCCGGCCCGGCGGGCCGGAAACGCCCGCTCTGCCCAGGCACGTCAGCGGTTACGGCATGTTCACGATCCCGCACGGCCCGGTCCGCTCCGGGGTCCTGGAATCCATCGAGTACCTGGTCGAGACGCCGGGCGAGGCCATACCGCACCTGAACATGCGGGTGTTCTACAAGCACCGCGGCGTGGCGGCCCGGTTCGCCGGGATGACGCCCGCCGACGCCGTGCTGCTGGCCGAGCGCGCCGAGGGCATCGCGTCGGTTGCGCACGCCCTGGCGTTCAGCCACGCGGTCGAGCAGATCGCCGGCTGCGAGCCGCCCCTCACCGCGCAGCTGGCCCGGGTGCTGCACGCCGAGCTCGAGCGGATCGCGAACCACCTCGACGTCGCGGTCAGGCTCGCCGACGCGGCCGGGCTCGCGGTGGCCACGGCCCGGTTCGCCCTGCACAAGGAACGGGTGATGCGCCTGGTCAGCAGGCTGTGCGGCACCCGGTTCGGCCGCGGTGTGGTGGTGCCGGGCGGGGTCAGCGCGGTGCCGACGCTGCCGCCGACCCAGCTCCGCGCCGAACTCGACCGGCTGGCCAAGCCGATCGCCGCCGACACGGCCGCGCTGATGGCGACGTCCTCGTTCCTGGACCGGCTCCGCGGCACCGGACCGCTGACCCCCGAGCGCGCCCGGCAGCACGGGGCCCTTGGCCCGATCGGCCGGGCCGCCGGGTTCGCCGACGACGCCCGCCTGGCCCGCCCCTACGACGCGTACCTGGTGCTCGCCGTGCCGCCGGCCAGGCCGCATGCCCGCGGTGACGCGCTGGCCCGGCTGCGGGTGCGATGGGACGAAGTGGACTCCTCGTTCCGCCTGCTCCGGCAGGTCGCCGATCAATTTTCGGCCGAACGGCCGCCGGCTATCCCACGCATTCCCTGCGAGCCCCCAAGTGGACGCGCGGTGGGCTGGGCCGAGGCCCCGCAGGGTGAGGTCCTGTACGACGTGAGCATCGAGGCCTGCCGCATCACCCGCTGCCACCCCAGGTCCGCGTCGTTCCACAACCTGGTGCTGATGCATGAGGTCTTCACCGGCGACATCCTGACCGACTTCCCGTTCATCGAGGCCAGCTTCGGCCTGTCGGTCGCGGGGGTGAGCCTGTGAGCATCTGGGTGCTCCGCGGCCTGCGCGACGGCGTCGTCACCACCCGCTGGCCGGCCAGGCCCGACGACTACGCCGAAGCCTGGCGCGGTGCCGCGCGCCCGCGGCCCGGGGGTGCCGGTCCAGACCTCGATACCGTGGCGGCGCTCTGCCCGACCGGGGCCATCTCTGTCACCGCGGACACCGTCCGCCTCGACCAGGGCACATGCATCCTGTGCGGCCGGTGCGTGGCGCAGCGGCCCGACGTCTTCGCCTGGTCCCGCGGTGCGACGGGTCCGGGCGCGGCCGCGCTGCGACGGGAAGCGCTGATCGTGCCGGAAGCCGCGGAGACCGACGAGGCGATCGAGGCGGCCCGGGCCCGGCTGCGGGAGCGGACCGCCGCGCTGCGCCGCAGCGTGCACATCCGGCACGTGGACGCCGGGTCGGACGGCAGCGAGGAGTGGGAGATCCAGGCCCTGCTCGGCCCCGTTTACGACATTCACCGGCTCGGGGTGTTCTTCACCGCGAGCCCGCGGCACGCCGACGTGCTGCTGGTCACCGGCGCGGGGGCGCGCGGCATGGCCGTCCCGCTGCGCACCACCTACGACGCGATGCCGGATCCGAAGGTCGTCATCGCGGTCGGCACCGACGCCGTCAGCGGCGGCCTGCTCGGCCAGAGCGAGACGACCACCGGAGGAATTGCCGCCACCGTGCCGGTTGACGTCTGGCTCGCCGGGTCTCCGCCATCGCCGTTCGGCATCATTAATGCGCTGCTTGTCGCGGTCGGGAAGCTGGCCGACGGCGGGAGGGGGTCGCGGTGAGCGGGCTGTTCGCGGCGGGGCTGATCCTGCTGGCCGTGGCCGCCGCCGCGGACCTGGCCGGCGGCCGGGTCGCGCGGTTCATGGGCTCGGGGCCGTTGTATCTGCTCGGCGCGGCCGGCTCGGCGTGCCTGGCCACCCTCGGCGGGTTCGCGCTGACCGGGCGGTCCGTGCAGCTCGGCGTGGGCGGCTGGCTCGGCCAGCCGGTGCCCGGCCAGCCGACCGCGGGACTGGCCGCCGACCGGCTGTCCGGGCTGTTCCTGGCCATGGCGTTCGGCGCGGCCGTCCCGGTCTCGGTGGCCTTTGCTGCTTTCCCGGGCTGCCCGCCCCCCCGTACCCCCCGCCGGCTCGGCGCGAGCTACGCGCTGGCGCTCGGTTCGGTCGCGGTGATCATGACGGGGCGGGACGCGTTCACCGTGCTGTTCGGCTGGGAGGGGCTGACGCTGGCCTTCTACCTGCTGGCCGGGTCGCAGCGGCACAAGCCGGGACGGGCCGCCGCGGGCCAGATCACCTTCGCGTTCGGCAAGCTCAGCGGGGCCGCGCTGCTGATCGGGCTGCTGCTGCTGGCCGCCCGGTCGCACTCGATCGCGCTGGCGTCGTTCGCGCGGGTGCCCGGCGGCGCGGCCCGGACCACCGCGCAGGCGCTGCTGCTGGCCGGGTTCGCGGTCAAGGCCGGGCTGGTGCCGTTCCAGATCTGGCTGCCGCGCGGCTATTCCGCGGCGCCGGGCCCGGCCCGGGCGATCATGGCCGGGGTGCGCGTCAACGTCGCCTTCTACGGCATGTGGCGCACGCTGGCGCTGCTCGGGCGCGCGCCGGGCTGGCTGGCGGGCGGGGTGCTCGTGCTGGGCGCGCTGATCGGCGCTGCTCGGCATCGCCCACGCGGCGGTGCAGAACCGGCTGTCCCGGGTGATCGCCTACTCCAGCATCGAGAACAGCGGGCTGATCGTGACCGGGTTCGGCATCGCGCTGACCGGCGCGGCGGTCGGGGACCGGCGCGCTGGTCGCGGCCGGGCTGCTGGCCGCGACGCTGCAGCTAGTGGCGCACACGGCGGCCAAGTCACTGCTGTTCACCTCGGTGGCCGGGATCGAGGCCGCGGCGGGCGAGCGACGATCTGGAGGGCCTGCGCGGCCGGGCGCGGCGGACGCCGTGGAGCGGCTTCGGCCTGGCCGTCGGCTCGGTGACCCTGGCGGGCCTGCCGCCGACGGCGGGCTTCGTGTCCGAGTGGTTCCTGCTCGAGTCGCTGATGCAGCAGTTCCGGGTGCCGGGCCTCGGCTACCGGCTCGTCCTGGCGCTGGCCGGCGCGGCGGTCGCGCTGACCGCCGGCTTCGCCGGCGTGACGTTCGTCCGCCTCGTCGGCCTGGTCGTGCCTACGGCCAGGGGACGTTCCCTCCAGAGCCTTCCGCGGACGGGGGGGCCTTCGCGCTCAGCGGGACCCCCGGGGCGGGGCCGGACGGGCGGCGGTGCTGGTGCTCTCGGCCTGCTGCCTGGGCTGGCGGCGGTGACCCCGCTGGAGATCAGGGTGCTCGCCGCCGGGCTGACGCCGGATGTCCCGGCGCGCTGACGAAGGGCGCGCTGAAGTCCCCGTGGGTGCTGCAGCCGGTGTTCGAGGGGTTCTCGATCCTGTCGCCGTCGTGGCTGTGGGTCGGGATGCCCGTGATGCTCCTTCTCGTCGTGCTGTTCGCCTGGCCGTGTCCGGCCGGCGGCTGCTGCGGGTGCGCCGGGTCCCGGCCTGGCGTTCGGCCACGATCGGCGTCGACGGGGCGGACTCCTACACCGCCTTCGGTTACGCCAACCCGAGCCGCCGGGTGCTCGCGGGCGTCCTGCACACCCGCTCCGAGGTGCGGCAGGTCATGCTGGAGGACGACGGCACGACGGCGGCGCCGGCGCGCCGGACCGGCCCGACCGGGGAGGAGAGCGGCCAGGCCGCGCACCTGCAGTACGCCTCCGACGTGGTGCGAGGTGGTGGAGGCCTACCTGTACCGGCCCGTGTTCCGGGCGTTCACGTCGGTCGTGGTGGTCGCGAAACGACTCCAGTCCGGCCGTCTCGACGCGTACCTGGCCTACATGCTGATCGCCCTGGTCGCGATCATCGCCGTGGTGACGGCCCTGGCCTGACGTGTTCCCTCGGCCGCGCTCAGGCGCGACTTCGGCTCGCCGCTCACGGCGTTGGCCCTCGTCTCGATGACCGTACCGCTCTTCCGACAGCTTCGCTGGGCGGAACCCTGCACCTGACCCACATCGAAGGACCATCGGTGTTGTTTGGGCAAAATGTCAGGAACTTAAGAGGCCTGCGGATGCTGGTTTTCGGGGCTTTGTTGCTGGTCAGGATGCTCCTGCGGGTCGGGCCAGCGTCGGCGGACGGCGCGGGCGGCGCCCTGCTGTGGTAGAGCGCCGACGGCCGGGTCTACGGGGCGCCCCCGGGTCCGTTATGTCCTGAATCTGGGGCTTTCGCATGGTGACTTTCCGCGCGCCCATCATGATCATGGCTAGTTTCGGGGGTATTCGCCCGTTTCTGGCCATGATCATGGAACAGGCAGAGCCGGGGACGCTTCCTTAAGTTCCTGAATTGTGTTTGGGCAACACCGATGGACCATCGGTGTTGTTGCAGAGTGAGAGCGCCCGGCACGGGTGGGACAGGAGAGGCGGATGGTGTTCGCGGGGGATGCTGAGGGTCGCGGCCAAAACGCGACTGGGGAGACCTCGCCTCGCAAGGCCGTCTGATGGGGGTACGGTAAGGCGGGTGCGGTCGTGGAAGGTAGGCCCGGCCGCGGGTTCGTTGCTCCAGACGCTGGCGATGTGAGCTCTGAGCGTCGTGCTCAGGAGATGCCCAGGAGGAGGCCGTGGACGCTGTCGTCGTGGAGGACCTGCGGAAGAGCTACGGCGCCACCCACGCCGTGGCCGGGGTGAGCTTTACCGTCAGGTACGGGGAGATCTTCTCTCTGCTCGGGCCGAACGGCGCGGGCAAGACGACGGTGCTTGAGATCCTCGAGGGCTACCGGCAGGCGGACCAGGGCAAGGTCGTGGTGGCCGGCTTCGATCCGGGTGACAGGCACACCGGGCGGCAGTTGCGTGAGCAGATCGGCCTGGTGCTCCAGGAACTCGCGGTGGAGCCCTACCTGACCGTGCGCGAGTCGATCTCCCGCAACGCGGGCTACTACCCCAATCCGCGCGATGTCGGCGAGGTGATCGAGCTCGTCGGCCTCACCGGCAAGGAGAAGAGCAAGGTCAAGTCGCTGTCCGGCGGGCAGAAGCGGCGGCTGGATCTCGCCCTCGGCATCATCGGGAACCCCCGGGTCCTTTTCCTCGACGAGCCGACCACCGGCTTCGACCCGAGCGCGCGGCGCGGCGCCTGGGAGGTCATCAGGGGGCTTTCCGGTCTGGGCACCACGATCCTGCTGACTACCCACTACATGGACGAGGCGCAGGAACTCGCCGACCGGGTCGCCGTCATCTCGGCCGGCCAGATCATCGAAGAGGGGACGCCCGCCACGCTCGGCGGGCGTGACGTGGCCCGCGCGCGGATCCGCTTCACCCTCCCGGCCGGGTACTCCGCGGCCGACCTTCCGGTCACAGCCGCGGCCGACGAGAACGACCGGCTGAGCATCGAGGCCGACGAGCCGACCGCGCTGCTGCACCAGCTGACCGGATGGGCTCTGGACCACGGCACGACGCTGCCCGGGCTCACCGTGGACCGGCCGAGCCTGGAGGACATCTACCTGAGCCTGACGGCCGCGCAGTCCGTCGACGCGCCCGCGGACGCACCGGCCCCCCGGCGCAGGATGGGCAAGATGGGGAGGGCGCGGATGAGCAGCCAGGCCGTGACCGCCGCGACGCCGACCCGCCGCAATACCGCGGCCCTGGTATGGCACCAGATCCGCTACGAGCAGCTGGCCTTCTGGCGCAATCCGCAGAGCGCCTTCTTCATCTTCGCCTTCCCGCTGGTCTTCTTCGCCATCATGGCCGGCGTGTTCGGGAACGCTACCTTGGCCAAAATCGGCGGCCGGTCCGTCACCGGCCTGCAGTACTACACCTCCACGATCATGGCGGTGTCTGTGATGGGCGCCTGCTACTCCCAGCTGGCCATCATGTTGTCGCTGCGCCGCCAGGAGGGCATCCTCAAACGACTGCGCGGCACTCCGCTGCCGGCCTGGGTGATGTTCGCCGGGCTGGTGGCGCACTGCATCATGCTCAGCCTCGTCGATGCAGTGCTGATCGTGGGGTTGGGCCTGCTGTACGGGGTTCCGATGCCAACCCACTGGGCCGCCATCATCGTCACGCTGGTCATCGGCGCGTCCGCGTTCTGCGCGCTCGGAGTCGCCGTCGCCAGCCTCATCAGCAACGCGGAGGCCGCGCCCGCGGTGGTGCAGTTCGTCTTCTTCCCGCTCGTGTTCATCTCCGGCACCTATTTCCAGGTCACCTCCCGGTTCCTCAATGACCTGGCGGGGGTCTTCCCGGTCCGGCCGTTCAACCAGGCCCTGCTGAACCCGTTCGCCCTGGACCGCGGATTCGCGGGCCACCAGCTGCTGGTCCTGGCGATCTGGGGGGTAGTGGGCGGCTTCGTCGCGATCAGGCGCTTCCGCTGGGACCCCAGGCCCGAATGACGCCAGCGGCCGCCCTCAGCGTTATGTTCGGGCACATCATCGCCAACAACCGGGCCTGGCGGCTGGCGCGCGTTGAAGCGTCAAGGCTGCTGAACGCCAACTCAGGTCAGGTGCCGCCGTCGCGGAGGGGACGCGGGCCGGGCCGTTCGGCACTCGGTTCGGACGGACGGACGGCCCGGGGCTGAGCGTGGCGCCAGGACACCGACATCAGGGCGCCGCCGAGGGCGGAGTCGCCGACCTGCCAGCGGCCGCCGGTGGAACGGACGATGGAATCTCCGATGGCCAGGCCGAGACCGGTCCCTGAGCCGTGTTCGGTGGCCCGGTGGAAGCGGTCGAACAGCCGGGACCGTTCCGTCTCCGGGATGCCGGGGCCGTTGTCCTCCACGATCAGGCTGACCCGGCTGCCGTGGGCCAGGACTCTGATCCGGACCTGGGCACCGGGGCCCGCGTAGCGGCAGGCGTTGTCGACCAGCACGCCGGCCAGCCGGTCGATCCACTCGGGCGGCGCGCTGATCAGCACGGGCGTAACCGGGGTGTCCGCGGTTACCACCGGGCCGACGGACCGGAACCGGTCCGCGCAGGCCTGGGCCAGCGTGGCCAGGTCGACCGGCTCATCACCAGGAGGCGGCGGCCGGGAGTCGAACCGGGCCAGCCAGAGCATGTCCTCGACCAGCTGCCGCAGCCGCTGGGTCTCGCCCTGGATCCGGGTCAGCGCATCCCGGTATCCGGCCGCGTCCCGTGGCGCGGACAGGGCCACGTCGGCCTCGGCCCGGATCACCGCCAGCGGGGTGCGCAGCTCGTGCGAGGCGTCGGCGGTGAACTCCAGCTGGCGACGGCGCGACTGTTCCACCGGGGCCAGCGCCCGCAGGCCCACCACCAGCGAGGCGAGGAAGATCGCGGCCAGCACGAGCGGTCCGGCGACGATCTCGGCGTTGCGCAGCAGGTTCTGGGTATGGGCGTCGCCGGCCATGCTCTGGCCAGCGACCAGCCAGCCGCTGCCGTCCCGGGCCAGCTTCAGCCGGAACGGCGCGTCCCGCGGGCCGAGGCCGGCCGTCAGCACCAGTCCGTCGCGGGCCCCATCGCTGGCCAGCAGGGTGCTGCGGAAAAGGGACGCGGGCAGGGACGGCGCGCCTGGGCTGTGCGCGGTGACCGTCCCGCTGGCGTTCGCCAGCCACAGGTACACCGGCGCCGAATCGGCGTCCAGGTCACCCGATTCGCGGCGACCGCCGGGGCCGCGCTGGCGAGTCAGCTGGGCCGGGTCATGCCGGGCGTCGGAGAGCCGGTCGGCGAGCCGGGCTTCGCCCGGCCCGGCCAGGTGCGCGCCGACCAGCAGGTTGAGGATGACCACGGCGGCCACGTAGGCCACGGCCAGCATCGCGGTGGTCACCGCGGCGACCTTGACCGCGGGGCTCGGGCGCATCCTTGCTTTCATGCGGGCCTTAGGCCGGGGTGATCCGGTAGCCGACACCCCGGACGGTCTCGATCCGCACCCCCCCGCCGGCCAGCTTGGCCCGCAGCCGGGCCAGGTGGACGTCGATGGTGTTGGAGCCGAAGGCGTCGGCCTCGTTGTCCCAGACATGCTGCGCGATCGAGCGGCGGTCCACCACGTTCGGCGACCGGCGCATCAGGATCTCCAGGATGCCGAACTCCGTGCCGGTCAGCGCCGGGGCCTGGCCACGGACCAGCACCTGACGGGTGGCCGGGTCGAACTCGACCTCGCCGATCACCATCCGGGGCGGCTGGCTCACCTTGGGCCGGCGCTGCAGCGCCCGCAGCCGCGCCAGCAACTCGCCGAAGTCGAACGGCTTGACCAGGTAGTCGTCGGCGCCCGCGTCCAGGCCGGCGATCCGGTCCGCGGGCGTATCCCGGGCGGTCAGCATAAGCACCGGCGTGTCAGCGCCGGCCCGGCGCAGCTTCTGGACCAGGTCCAGGCCGGACAGCCGGGGCATGCGCCAGTCAAGCACCACCACCTCGTAGGAGTAGAAGCGCAGGTAGTTCGCTGCGGTCTCGCCGTCGGGCACCAGATCCACGACGTAGCCCTGCTCCCGCAGCCCGCGGGCCAGGACCTCGCCGAGATTCTCGTCATCCTCCGCTACCAGCACCCTCACAACCCCCGAATCTACCTGCGGCTTAAGGGTCTCAGCGGAGTCGCTCACCGGGAGACCCGGCGCGGCACCATTTAGAGCCCGGCCACGAATAGCACCAGCCAGGCCAGCTCGCAGGCCACCATGAGCCCGTCCCGGGTCAGCAGGTCCTCCACCGGCCTGGTCGTGCCGCGGCCGGTCAGCACGCCAAACCGGACCAGCGCCGCCGCCAGCGGCAGGCCGCTGGCCAGGTGCCAGGTCGCTGCCCCGGCTGGCTGGCCGGCCGCCCAGGTCAGGTAGGCGCCGATCATCGCGGCGCCGGTCACGAGCTGGGTCAGCCGCAGCGCCCCGGCCCGGTACCGGCGCATCACCGGCCGGTGCGCGATCGCCTCAGGCCCCAGGCTGGTCAGCTCGGTGTACCGCTTGGCCACCGCCACCCCGAACGCGCCCAGGCTGCAGACCAGCAGGAACCACCCGGACGGCCGCACGTGGGTGGCGGCCGCGCCGCCGAGCACGCGGAGCAGGAACCCGGAGGCCACGAAGCAAAGCTCGAGCACCGGGATGTGCTTGAGCAGGCCGGAGTACAGGAAGGAGATGCCCAGGTAGCCGCCCACCGACGCGGTCAGCAGCGGCTCGGAGATGACCACCCCGGCGGCGAGCCCGGCCGCCGCGCTCACCGCGCTCACCGCGATCGCGTGCGACTTGGGCAGGTCGCCGGCGGCGACCGGGCGGTGCCGCTTGCGCGGATGACGCCGGTCCCTTTCGGCGTCCGCGACGTCGTTGGCCAGGTACACCGCCACCGAAGCACAGCCGAACGCGGCCGCGGCCACCAGCGCGTAGCCCAGCCCGTCGTCCCGGCCCAGGGTGGCTCCGGCCAGCGGCGCCGCGAACACGAGCAGGTTCTTCGGCCACTGCCGCGGCCGCGCCGTGATCAGGACGGCCGTGACCCAGCGCAGCAGCAGCCGGGCCGGGGACGACCCGGCCTGCGCCTCGGCGGTCATCGCGCGTACACCACCGTGAAGTCACGGCTGTAGACCGAGTAGTACCGGTAGGCGCTCTGCTGCTGGGTCGGCAGCAGGTTCGCCGGACGGGGGTCGGACGGATGACCATGCGCCTGGTAGTACTCGAATGACATCCAGTACGGGTTGATGTCCAGCTGGAGCGCCTCGACCGCGCCGGCCCGCTGTAGCAGGTCCGCGAGCGTGCGAACGTCCAGCGCCGGGCCGTAGACGAAGACGACCCGGCCGTCCCGGGTGACGCCCAGGCCGGACCGCCACACGTAGTAGGCGCCGCCCAGGGTGGCGCCCCAGCTGCCGAGCACGTTCTGGTTCACCGACGACGGGACCCGGCCGTGATCGACGATCAGCCGGAGGTTCTGCCGCGCCCCGGCCACCTCCGGCGTCATCCGGACCTCCTGGCCCCAGCTGCCGATCTTGATCGTGCCGTTGCGGTAGTAGACCACCGACGCGGCCCGGCTGGTCAGGCTGCCATGGGTGGTGCCGTTGAGGTAGAAGCCGCCGCCCGCGGCGTTCAGCTTGAAGCCGCCGTTGAACGTGGCCAGCAGGCCGGTGCGGGTCCCCGCGGGCACATAAGGCTTGGCCTTCCAGTTACCCGGGCCCGGGTCCTCCGCGCCGGGGCGCAGCTGGAACCGGACGAGCCGCTGGTCCAGCGACACGATCCCGGCCACGTACGAGGTGTGTATCCGGTCCGGGCGCAGGTAGGTGCCGAAGATGGCGGGCTGGCCCCCGACCGTCTCCAGCACGCGCCAGGCTCCCTCGCCGGGCAGCGGCGCGCCCGCCGGAGAGCTCAGCCGGGCCGGGATGATCGGCTGGAATCCCGGCGAGCGGGAGGTAGCGGACCTGGCCATGGCCGTGCTGCTCGCGGCCGCGCTGCTCGGGGGGGCGGCCAGCGAGAAGCCAGGCGTGCCGCCGACCTTGGGCGGGGAGTAGGTCAGCCACTCGCCGAACGTCACCACCGGGCCCAGGTAGTGGTCTCGGGCCCATTCGGCCAGCTTGGCGGAGGTGGAACCGCCATCTGCCGCGGTCAGGGCCCGCCCGACGGAGAAGGCCGTCCAGCAGCACAGGATGGCGATCAGGACGAGCCCGGCCCGGACCGCACGGTGGCCAAGCAGGCGGCGGATCCGGCCCCGGCGGCGGATCCGGCCCCGGTGGCGCCTGGCTCCCGGCCGCCGGGATCGCCCCGGGCCGATGTCGGAGGGAACGGGGACGTCCGGCCCGGTGTCGCAGCGGCTAGCATGCCGGTATCCAGGTCGGGCCACTCAGCTGTCCTCCTCGGGAATGCGGGCTGTGTTCCTCAAGGGTCTACCGGGGCGACATGAAGGAAGCATGACAACGGCCGTCCGTGACGGCCCTACCGCCTACGCTCCAAGCATGCTCAGTCAGCTCGCAGCTACCGCCCGGATCGACCTGTGCCCCCGGCACGCCCAGCCGAGAATTTCCCGGGTGGTGCTGGCCACCCTCGCCGCCGTGGCCGGGTCCCTCGCCGCAGACGCCCTGCTGGTGATGATCGGGCAGGCCGTGTTCCCCGGCACCCTGGGATACGTGCATTTCCAGTTTCACGACTACGCCAAGCTGACGGTGATCGGGGTCATCATCGCGTGCGCGGCCTGGCCGGTCGTGACGCGGATTTCGGCTGACCCCCGCTGGTTGTTCTTCCGCCTGGCCGTCCTGGTCACGCTGGTGCTGTGGGGGCCAGACGTCTACATCTTGTACCGGGGCCAGCCCGCCGACGCGGTGGCCGTCCTGTTCGTCATGCACCTGGCCATCGCCCTGGTCACCTACAACGCGCTCGTCCGGCTGGCCCCCACCGGTCCGGCCTCACGCCAGGCCTGCGTGGAACCGAGGGTCGTCTTCGACGCAGATGCCCGCTAGTCCAGGGCAGGAACCAACCCCTGCGGCCGAACGGCCGGCCATGCACCAGGCCAGCCTGGTGACGGTGCTGCGGGAGTGGGGTCGCATCGGGTGCATCGGCTTCGGCGGTCCCCCGGCGCACATCGCGCTGCTGCGCAAGCTGTGCGTGGACCGGGAGCACTGGCTCGATGCGACCGAGTTCGAGGACGCGGTCAGCGCCTGCAACCTGCTGCCGGGACCCGCCTCCACCCAGCTCGCGATCTTCTGCGCGTGGCGGGTGCGCGGCCGCCCGGGCGCCCTGGCCGGCGGCGTCGCGTTCATCGTGCCTGGCCTCATCCTGATCCTGGCGCTCGCCGCCCTGTTCCTGGCCCGCGCGGCGCCCCTGTGGGTCAGGGGGATCGGCGCCGGGGCGGGCGCCGCGGTCGCCGCGGTCGCGGTCCAGGCCGGCTGGTCCCTGCTCCTGCCCAGCTGGACCCGGGCCAAGCAGGCCGGATCATCGCGCCGGGTCCGCTGGGCGCTCTACCTCCTGGCCGGCGGGGGCGCCGCGGCCGCCATCGGGCCATGGCTCGTCCTGGTCCTGCTCGGCTGCGGGCTCGCCGAACTGGCCATCCGCCACCCGCACCGCCCGGCTGACCGGGGCGCACCCGGCACCCGCACCGCACCGCGGATCACGCCGCTTCCACTGGTCATGCTGCCGGGGGCAGCGGCGCGGGCCGCCGGGACGACGGTCGCCGCCGGGACGACGGTCGCCGCCGGCGGCCTGGCCGCCCTGGCCTGGACCGCGCTCAAGGTCGGGGCGCTGTCGTACGGCGGCGGCTTCGTCATCATCCCGCTGATGCGAGCCGACGCGGTCGGGCACCACTGGATGACAAGCAGCCAGTTCCTGAACGCGGTGGCGCTGGGCCAGATCACCCCCGGCCCGGTCGTGCAGACCGTCGCCGCCGTGGGCTACGCGGCCGGCGGCCTCGGCGGCGGCCTGCTCGCGGCCCTGATCGCGTTCTCGCCCTCGTTCGTCTTCGTACTGGGCGGGGCCAGGTATTTCAGCTCGCTGCGCGGCAACCGCCACGCCCAGGCGTTCCTGGACGGCGCCGGCCCGGCCGCCATCGGCGCGATCCTCGGCACGGCCATCCCGCTGACCGCCGCCCTGAGCCGGCCATGGCAGTACGCGGTACTGGCAGGCGCCCTGCTGCTCCTGCTCGGGCTGCGCCGCGGTGTCGTGTTCACTTTGCTCATCGCCGGCGCGACCGGGCTGATCATCTCCCTGGCCGGCGGCTATGCCTGAGCGGCAGTACCGGCGGGTTAGGAGGAAGACATGAGTGCTGATGACGTCACGCCCTCCGACGCTCAGGTCCGGGCGGCCGCCGAGGGGCGGGCCACGCATCCCGGGGAGCCGCATGCCGGCGGCACCGCGGGGCGGCTGAACTGGCTGCGGGCCGGGGTGCTTGGGGCCAACGACGGGATCGTGTCGGTGGCCGGCATCGTCGTCGGCGTGGCGGGGGCCACATCGGCCCGCGGCCCCATCTTCACCGCCGGGCTCGCCGGGCTGGTCGCCGGGGCCGTGTCGATGGCGCTGGGTGAGTACGTGTCGGTCTCCAGCCAGCGCGACAGCGAGCGTGCGGAGATAGCTCAGGAGAAGCGCGAACTCGCCGACACCCCGGAGGCCGAACTGGCCGAGCTGACCGCCCTGTACGAGGCCAGGGGCCTGTCCGCGGCCACCGCCCGCACCGTCGCCGCTGAGCTGACCGCCCGCGGCGCACTGGCCGCTCACCTCGACGCCGAACTGCACATCGACCCCGATGACATCGCCAGCCCGGTCCAGGCCGCGACCGCGTCGGCGCTGTCGTTCACCTCCGGCGCCCTGCTTCCGCTGCTGGCCATCCTGCTGCCCCCGGCCGCGCTGCGAGTCCCGGTCACCTTTGCCGCCGTGCTGATCGCCCTGGGACTGGCCGGTGCCCTCAGCGCCCGCATCGGCGGCAGCAACATCCGCCGCGCCGTGCTGCGGGTAGTCATCGGCGGCGCCCTCGGCCTGGCCTTCACCTACGGCATCGGCCACCTGTTCGGCACCGCCATCGGCTGACCGGCACCGCCATCGGCTGCGGAAACCAGTGCCTCAGCAGCCAGCGTTCGCCCGGTCGCCCGGTGCGGTAAGGTCACGCACGGTGAAAGGCCAGCATCCCGCGGACACCACCCGCCTCGCCTGGCACACCCGTGCCGGGCGCTCCCGCCCTCGAACAACACCGATGGTCCAACGTAGTTGCCCAAGCAACACCAATGGTCCGCTGTTGTGGGTCAGGTTCGCGGCTCCGCCCCCGCGAAGCGGCTGGAAGCCGGGGCCAACGTTAACTGACACGGCACAAGCTGCTTTTCCCGTCGGAGCCGCGACTATCCCGCCTTCCAGCCGCCACGAAGACGCGACGGTCCATCGATGCGGCGACTTCAAACTGGGGCAAACGCGGCCGGGAAGGCGCCGCGCGGCTTCGGCCGTGTGCGGTGGATCGCAGCTGATCTGTGCCGACGATCCGGCCGAGTCGGCCGATGCCAGGCGCTGAGCTAGCTGCCTTACGGCTCGGGCGAGGCGGCGGCCCCGGCGAGGGCTGCCTGCTGAAGGCCGTGGCCGGGACCCACGAGACAAGCGTCAGCAGCCCCGCCAGAAGCTCCGCCACCAAGACGCCGACCAACCCACGACGACCAAGCTGGCTACAGGATTTCCCATGCCGCGACCGCTATCGTCGCGGTAAGGGCCACGCCCACGCCCGCGGCGGTCCCGCGTCGGATCAACGTCTTGTTGTACGACTTCCGGGTGTTCTCCGGCGGCCGGGCCGTTGGCCGCCAGTCGGGGATGTCGGCGGTGACAGCGTCTAGTTCCGCGTAGGCCGGTTAATGGCGACGAGGGGCATGAACAGGTCGTCAACGATCGCGAGGACCCGCTCAGGCGGGATCAGCTTGTAGGTCATCAGCATGTCATGGCGCATCAGGTCGAGTGGCGTGGTCAGGACGACCGGGGGGATGCGGTTGAGGTCGATCTCGCCGCGCTCGTGTGCCCGGGCGAAGATCTCGCTTGACCACACCGGGCGGTCGGCCATGATCTTCTCGCGCACCTCGGCCGGGGTGAGGCCGGTGCTGGCCAGCAGGCCGGAGAACGCGGCGCTGACGATGGCGGCGAAGCTGACCCGCGTGCTGCTGGCGCTGCTGAGCAGCGCGATCATGTCGCCGCGCAGGCTGCCGGTGTCGGGGATGGCGACGGGGTGCGCCGTGCCGTAGTGGCGGATGGCGGCGAGCACCAGGTCGTCCTTGTTGGGCCAGCGCCGGTACAGCACCGCCACGCCTGTCTTCGCGCGGGCCGCGACCGACTCCATCGTCAGCCTGGCGAAGCCTGCCTCGACGAGCTCTTGCCACGCGGCCTCGAGCAGCGCGGCCTCCAGTTCCTCCCCGCGCCGCCGGTGCCGGGCCTGCTGCACCTGCTCGGTCATGGCATCCAGCATAGCGGCTCGTGAGAATTAAGAGATGGTTGCATTCCTTACCGTTGCCCTATTTTATAAGAGAAGCATTTATCTCTTATAGAGGGGCGGGCCCCGCATGGCGGCGACACCAGTGAAGCCCGCAGTCGAGAAGCTGGACCCTGCGGTGGTCAAGACCGCCCTGATCCTCATCGTCGGCGCGATGGCCGTCATCTTCGATACCACGATCGTCAGCGTCGCCCTGCACACGCTCTCGGTGAAGCTGGACACCTCGGTCACCACGATCCAGTGGGTGACCACCGGCTACCTGCTGGCACTGGGCATCGCGGTGCCGCTCAGCACCTGGGGCCTGCAGCGGTTCGGCGGCAAGCGGCTGTGGATGTTCTCCCTCGCCGTCTTCCTCGCCGGCTCGGTCGGGTCCAGCCTCGCGTGGGACGTCGGCTCGCTCATCGGCTGGCGGGTCGTCCAGGGCATCGGCGGCGGCCTCATGCTCCCGCTGATGACCACACTCATCTTCCAGGCCGCGGGCGGCAGGTCACTCGGGCGGCTCGTCACCTACATCGCGATGCCGGCCCTGCTCGGCCCGATCCTCGGCCCGCTGATCGGCGGAGCGATCCTGACCCACCTGAGCTGGCGGTTCATGTTCTGGGTGAACGTGCCGTTCTGTGTCGTCGGCATCCTGCTCACCTGGCGTTACCTGAACGTCGACCCGCCCGGCCGCCCGGGCCCCGCGGCCGGCCCGCCGAGGCTCGACGTGCCCGGGCTGCTGCTTATCGCGCCCGGCACGTCGCTCGTCCTGCTGGGCCTGGCCAACGCGGGCACCGCCGCCGGATTCGCCCACCCGGGCGTCATCATCCCGCTTATCGCCGGGCCCGCGCTGCTGGTGGCCTTCACCGGCTATGCGCTGCGTCAGAGCCGCCCTCTCGTCGAGGTCCGGCTGCTGGCCAGGCGGCCGGTCGCCTCCTCCAGCGCGGTGCTGTTCTTCTCCGGTTTCTCCCTGTACGGCGCGATGCTCCTGCTACCGCTGTACTACCAGGACGTGCGCGGCGCCACCGCGCTCGGCGCCGGGGTCATGCTTGTCCCGCAAGGCATCGGCGCCCTGTTGTCCCGCACCGTCGCCGGCGGCAACATCGACCGGTTCGGCTCCCGCGCCATCGCCGTGGCCGGCTTCGTCATCGTGGCCGGCGCGACCGTTCCGTTCGCCCTGGCCGGGCCGCATACCAGCGAGTGGCTGCTCGCCCTGTGGATGGTCATCCGCGGGTTCGGCCTGGGAGCCGTCACCATGCCGGTGATGGTCGCCGGCTACATCGGCCTGGACAAGCAGCAGATCCCGCACTCCAGCGTGCTCACCAGGACCGCGCAGCAGATCGGCGGCTCGTTCGGCACCGCCGTCCTGGCGGTGATCCTCGAGGGCGCCGTCGCCGCGCATCCGGCCACAGCGGCGGACGCGTTCCACGTGGCGTTCTGGTGGTCCGCGGGCTTCTCCGCCGTCGCCGTGTTCCTGTCCCTGTGGCTCCCCGGCGCCCGGCGGCCGCCCAAGGCCAGCCGCGCTAGCGTCCCCGGCCAGCGCACCGATCCCGTCGGGCCGGTCCAGACCGTCGTGGCGCTGCCGGTTCAAGCCAGCGAGGCTCAGGGCATCCAGTGAGTCGGCGGCCAGCGTGGACGGTCCGAAGCTGGCTTTCGGCCGCGGGGCATAGCCGGCGTTTCGCGGCGCGGATGAGGTCGCACGCGCATAGCGTCAGCTAAAGATTCGGTAGCTTCGGATATCCGATACCTGGAGGCGTTTGGTGACTCATTTTCTGTACCTGGTGCGGCACGGGAAGGCGGACCCTCACGACGGTCCCCTCAGCCAGGCCGGCGTGCGGCAGGCGCAGCTGACCGGGCAGCGGCTGAAGGACGTACCGTTCGACGGCATCTATCACGGCCCGCTGCCCAGGGCTGCCCAGACAGCGGACCTGATCGCAGCCAGCTTGCCCGGGGTTCCCGTATGTGTCTGTGACCTCGCCGGGGATTACGTACCGTTCGCCCCCGACCCGGACGATCTTCCGCCGAGTTTTGCGAGCTTTCTCGCTGGGTTCTCGGCGGCTGAACTTGCCGACGGGCCGAAACTGGCCGCCGCAGCGCTCAAGCGATTCGCGGAGGCGGGCGGCGAGCAGGAGGACACGCATGAGCTGATCGTGACGCACAACTTCCTTATCGGCTGGTTCGTCAGCCAGGCGCTGGACGCGCCACCGTGGCGCTGGCTGGGCCTGAATCAGATGAACTGTGCGCTGACGGTCATTGCCTACCTGCCCGGACTGGCAGCGGGGCTCATCAGCTTCAACGACGCCGGGCACCTCCCGCCCGAGCTGCGATGGACAGGGTTCCCCGCCGTGGTAAGACCTGCTTCAGGCTGACCGGTGCCAGGCACCAGCGAATTGCCGCTTTGGCGTAGCCGGGGCGGTGCTGCGCATATTGCCCAGCAGGGCGCGACCGTCCGATAAAGGTCGGGCGTGCCCCGAGTTGGGCCAACTTGGTTCGTACCGTCGGCAGGGAGGAAGCGTGGCTCGCGGGGTCTGCGGACCGGTCGAGTGCCAGGCCGGCCCGAGTCAGGTTAGAGCCCACAGTGTCAGGGAGCTTGCCCGTCGCCCCAAGCTTGTAGGCGATGATCATGTCCCGCTGCGTAGGGGGCAACGCGATGCCGGCGCCCGCGATGATGTAGTCGCCGTCGACGGCGACGGGCGCGTTGCTCCCGGCGGACATCGGCGTCTTGAACAAGATGGCGCCGGTGGCCGCGTCCAGCGCGTACAGGTCGCCGTGGAAGGTGGTGGTGAGCACGACGTCGTTGGTCACCGTTGCGGCGCCGTACGGCGAGGACGGAAGCGGGGTATCCCACGTGACGGTGCCCGTGTCCTGGCTGACCGCGACCAGCTCGCCTGAGGCCTTCTCGATGTCCTCGAATATGGCAGCCTCCGGCAGGGTGTAGCCGCCCGGGGTGGTCGGTAGCGCGAGGTCGTTGACGGCGGCGAAGGTGGTGGAACCGTTGCTGGCCAGCTGGGTCACGATGCCGCCGTAAGTGCTTGGCTCGAGGCAGTAGCGCGCGGGCAGGACGCCGCGGGAGGTGGCCGTGGAGTGCTCGGTGAGCAGCCCGTCGTTGTCGTGCCCGTCGTGCCCGCCCACCGGGCGCTGCCACAGCAGCTTGCCGGTCTGCGCGTCCAGTTCGATGAGGATGCCGGCCTTGCCGCCGTCGATCACCACCGGCCGCCCGTTCGCGGTGCTGAGTAGCGGCGGGTCCTGCAGGTCCCAGTCGTACAGGTCGTGCGGGGTGAGCTGGTAGTCCCACAGCAGCTTCCCGGCCGGGCTCAGCTTCACCACCGAGTCGGTGTACAGGTCCGGGCCGGGCCGGCTGACTCCCCAGCGGGTAGCCCGGGGTGCCGAAGATCGGGCCGGGGTTGCCGATGCCGAGGTAGATGTTACCCTGGGCGTCGAACGACGGCGTGTACCACAGCCCGCCACCGGAGTTGACGCCCGGGTTCCCCCACAGGTTCTGCACCTGGTCCCAGGACCACTCCGGCGTGCCAGTCTGCGCGTTCAGCGCCCACAAGATCCCCTTGCCGCCGCCGCCGTACTCAGCCAAGAGCGGGTTGACCGGCACGGTAGACACATACACGGTGCCGTGGTCGTAGCCAGGGGCCATGTCGATGCCCTCGTGGTCGTTGCCGGTCAGCGTCCGGCTCCACAACTGCGCCCCGGTTGTAGCGTCCAGGGCGACCGCGGCATGGTTGGTAGCCGCATACACGACCCCGCCGGCGACGGTGACGCCGTCCGGCCCGCCGTTGGGCGAGTTGTAGTCGTGCGTCCACAAGACCTTGCCAGTGGCCAGGCGGATCGCGTACACGTCGGAATCCAGGTCCTGGAGGTATACCACCCCGTTCACGATCACCGGCGTGGTCGCGTAGGCCCCGTCGGTGTGGGCGGTGGGAATCGTCAGCGGTACGGTCCAGGCCACCCCAAGCTTCGAGATGTTCGCGCTGGTGATCGCGCTGGCCACGTCGCGGGTATTTGCCAAGTCCGCATCCGGCAGGGTCCAGCCCGCCGCAGGCCGGCCCGTTGCGGCCGGGGCGGTCCCGGTGACCGCCGCGCCGTGCTTAGACGAGCACGCCAGGGTGCTCGGGTTACCACTGCTGCTGCTTCCCGAGCAGCCAGCGACCAGGCCTGCCGCAACCACCAGCGCCGCGACCGCTGGCCGCCGGCCGGCGGCCGTACCGGCTTCCTTGCTCATGGCTCACGCTCCCGGTATTTCACGTCAGGCGGCCCGATTTCCTGGTCGGCCCGTCGCATCCTACGACGGCGGTGGCACTCGGGCGCGCGAGACATTCGTTATGCACAGTCGCGGCCGCGGCGGAACCATCCCGGCTGGAGCCGGGCGTGAACGCGATGAAACCGCCGCGGTGTTCTTACCTGGAGCAGGGCCCGCCGATCCCGCTAGTCCGAGGCACCGAGGTCAAGATGCTGCCAAGCTACCCAGGCCCAGGCCAGGGTCGCGAGCCCGACGATCGCGGCGAGCACTTGCCACGGGTGCAGTGCCACCGGCTTGCCGTGTTCAGAGACTCCGAACGACAGGAAAGCGACTCCGGCGCCGGCCAAGGCAGTGGCGGGTGTAAAGATCCAGGCCCAGACCTGCACCATACTCATCTGAAGGACCCGGGCCGTAGATGTCGGGGGGACCTGACCGACGGATGGCCGTGGCGAAGACGCGCCGAGATCGCCTGGATGCTGCCGCCCTTAGGGGAAGGGGGCGGGAGCCGGCTTGACCAGAAGCGGTGCGGCATATGCATGGTGTCGTAAAGAAACAAGGTGGCAAAATAAAGGCCCGCTGACATGGCCAGAGCAGCGAACGCCAGCCACTGCCAGAGGGCCGGATAGAGTCCACAACAGCCGCCATCGCGGGCGCGCACGCGGTTCACTGATAAGGCATAGCAACTCCCCGCGCGCGACGGGAGTATCCCGTCCGGTCAGCTTCGCGGCCACCCATCCGCCCGGCACCAGGTAGCATGGCATTCCCCGAGGTTCGGCCAATACGCCTCCTGTTCGTCAGTAGCGACACCCACTACGGGCAATGGAAAAATTATGCTGACATTCCGCCTTCGGCGCGGGCAATAGCCGGATAGCTCCTTCCGGTCTCGTCTTCATCTGGCACGTAACGAACTCACCCGATATGAATCAAGCGGCGCGCAACGCCATATACCACGCCAGGACAATGCTGGTACGGTTCCGTGGGAGCTCGGAGCTGCGTAAGCGCGGACAGCGTGGGCGGGACGATGCGCTCTGGTCGTCGAGAAGCCGGGAGTGATAGCCATGGCAGGCAGCGCCGGGCCGGGCGTGCTGCACGGCGAGGTGTCCGCGGGCTGGACACCGGACGCGGCAGTGGCGCTGGTCTTGTTTCACGGCTACGGCGCGAACGAGCAGGATCTCGCCCCGCTCGGGCCGATGCTCGCACCTGCGCTGCCCTGGGCCGCGCTGCGCGCCCCGCTCACGGTGGCTCCGGGCGGCTATGCGTGGTTCCCGCCCATTGCGCTTGGCGACCGGGACCCGGCCCGCGCCACCGACGCCGCCTGGCAGTGGATCGACGCTCACCTGGCCCCGGACGCGACGGTGGCCGCCGTCGGATTCTCCCAGGGTGGTCTGATGGCAACCCAGCTGCTGCGGACCCGTCCCGAGCGGGTCGCGGCCACGGTCGTGCTTTCCGGCTTCGTCCAGGCTGCGCCGCAGCCGGCCGACGAGCAGCTGGCCGCCCGGCGCCCCGCCGTGTTCTGGGGACGGGGAGACAGGGACCCCATGATCCCCGCCGACGCGATCGAGCGGACACGTCAGTGGCTGACCGCCCACTCCACCCTCACCGAGCGCGTCTACCCAGGTCTCGCGCACGGCATCGGCAACCAGGAAATCGCCGAGGTCCGTGCCTTCCTCAGCAACCGGACCGGGGCGGCCTAATCCGCTGACAGCCCGGGCGCGGCCGCTCGTGCGGACCGCTGGCTTCACCCGGCCGACGCGGAGCTTGACTTGAAGTGCTTCAAGTTTCCGATACTGGTCGTGTGAACGAGGACTGGATGACGATCGCCGAGGCTGCGGCCCGGTGCGGCCTGGACCTCAAGGTTCACTACTGGAGTGCCCGCGAGGCAGGCGACCTGGACAAGGCTGCTGCCGTCGCCGAGGAACTCGCCCCGGTCATCCGCCGCATGAACCCGAAGGACAACGCATGATCACCTCTCGCACCACCTCCCCGTTCGGCTTCGAGTCCACCGCGGCCGAGGTGATCGCCGGCATCGACCTGCACGACCGCCGGGCCCTGGTTACCGGGGCAGCCAGCGGCATCGGCATGGAAACGGCCCGTGCCCTGGCCTCGGCCGGCGCCGAGACGGTCGTCGCCGCCCGCGACCTCGCCGCCGCTGAGCGGGCTGTCGCCGACATCCGGGCCACGACCGGGAACCCGGCCGTCTCGGTGGCCCGACTCGACCTGCTCGACCGCGGCTCCGTCGACCAGCTGGTCCGTGACCTGGTCGGCCCGCTGCACATCCTGGTCAACAACGCCGGGGTGATGGCCGTCCCCGACCTGCGCCGCAGCCCGGAAGGACATGAGCTGCAGTTCGCGACCAACCACCTCGGCCACTTCCGACTCGCCCTGGGGCTGCTGCCCGCGCTGCGAGCCGCCGGCGGCGCCCGGGTGGTTTCGGTCAGCTCCCGGGCCCACCTGAACTCCACGGTCATCTTCGACGACATCGACTACCGCGACCGCCCTTACGACCCGGCGCTCGCCTACGCGCAGTCCAAGACCGCGAACGTGCTGTTCGCCGTGGCCGCTGCCCGGCACTGGAGCGATGACGGGATCGAGGTCAACGCCCTGCACCCGGGAGCCATCGCCGACTCCAACCTCTCCCGCTACTACGACCCTGCAGACCTCGACGCGCTCCGCTCGTCCGGGCGGTACACCTTCAAGACTCTTGCCCAGGGCGCGGCCACCAGCGTCTACGTGGCCACCTCGCCCCGGCTCAACGGCGTGGCCGGCCGGTACTTCGAGAACTGCCAGGAAGACACCCCGGACGACCCGACCGCCGCCGGGACCGATGCCGCCGGGGTCGCTGCCTACGCGCTCGACCCCGAAACCGCGGAACGGCTCTGGGATGTGTCCGAGCATATGAACCAGTAGCCGAAACCGGCACCCGGAACGGAAACAGTTCTCCAGGGTCAGCCACCCTGTTATTGCTTGCAGTCGTTCCCAAGCGCAGAAGACATATCCGGACAAGTATTTTGATGTGTCCGGATATAGCCAGATTCGCTGATATGCCGCGCCGCAGAATCGGCCTGGGTGAGTGGACATCTCCGCCCAGAAACGAGATCGGGAGGCAAGTCTTGAAGAGAATCATCGGAGCCCTGGCCGTTCTGCTTGGCATGGCCGCTCTGGCAGGTCCCGCGTACGCGGCGGCCGCTCAGCCGGCCAGCGCGGCCGGCGCTGCAGCGCGGCGGCACACCCGTCAGCCCACTGCCCTTTACTTCCGTGGGCTATGTCCGGTGATGACCGTTTTTTTGGCGTTCGGTGACGGCTTGACCGCAGGATGGTCTCGGTGCGGTACGCGGGTGCCGGCGGGCGGAAATGGCGACGAGGCCCCTGCTATGACGGGGGGTGTCTAGTCCAAGCCCGCCAGTCACTGGAGCCTCGTTGCCCGCGAATTTTGTCATGCTCGTGCCTGCCCCGTCCACTGCCGGCGATGACGCGGGCCCGCCGGAGGCGGGCCTGGCCGTCCGGGTCGTGGCCGGGCCTGGCCTGGCCTGAGGACGAGGACTGGCTGGCTGACCTGCGCAGGGAGAGCCTGCCGGAGTCGCTGCTGGCAGACGGGACGATCGCCGCGGCTGCCGGGGCGGAACACCAGCACCGGCAGGAACGCGCACTGAACGCCGAGGTCACGGCCCTGTGCCTGGTCACCGGCGCGCTGTTCCCGGTCCTTGGCTATGACAGCGTCCTCGCCCTGGTCTTCGGCCTGCCCGGCCTGCCGGCCAGGCCCGGCACCCCGGTGCCGGCCGGCCCTGCTTACTCCAAGGCCCGGGCCCGGTCCGGCGAGGCCCCCGCGCGGGCCATGTTCATGGCCGACGCGGCCCGCGGCGATGTTCCCGCAGGCCAGGACGGGACCGCGTTCGGCCTGGAGCTCACCCAGATCGACGGCACCACCCTGGAACTGTTCAGCGACCCGCTGCTCGCGGAGGAGTTCGGGATCCCCGCCCCCGGCGCGAAGCCGCTGCTGAGGCTCGTGGGGCTGCTGCACTCGGGCACCCGCCGGTGGAAGGCCGCCGCCATCGGCCGCTACCTCGACGGGGAGAACGCCCTGGCCGACGGCCTGCAGGACGCGTTCGGCCGGGGGCAGCTGAACCTCGCCGACCGCGGCTTCTTCTCCATGGACCGCTGGATCCGGTTCTCCGGCACCGGCGCGGACCTGCTGTGGCGCGTCAAGAACGCCGCGAAGTGCGTCCCGTTCAGGACCCTGAAGGTACTCAAAGACGGCTCGGAGCTGGTGCTGCTGCGCGAGAGCACGTCCATGCGGGGCCGCCGCCGCACGGCTGCCGGCGACCCCGCCCTGTCGTCCCTGCCCGACACGACCGCGCGGCTCGCCTGCTTCACCGTACTGACCCGCACTCGCAGCGGGCGCATGAAAACCACCCAGGTCAGGCTGCTCGCCACGCTGCTGGACCCGGACCTGTGCCCGGCCGCGGAACTCGCCGTGCTGTATCAGAAAAGATGGCTAATCGAAATCGCTTTCTTCCATTTGAAGAAAACTGTCCGCGGCGCCGGCCGCGTCCTGCGCGGGCGCTCCGCCATCCTGGTCCGCCAGGAAGCCTGGGCACTGCTCCTCGCGCACAACATGATCGCCGGGCTAGCCGCCCGCGCCGCCGCCACCGCCGACCTGACCCCTGGCGAGATCACCTTCACCGCCGTGCTGTCCCTCGCCCGCGCCGCGATCACCTCGGACACCTGCTGCCCGCACTGCCACAAGCGACCGACCAGCCAGAACACACCGACCGCCGGGCTCGTCGCCGCCATCGCCGCCCTCCCGCCCGGCCGCGCGGACCGCCAGCGGACCTCCGGCCGCACCGCCGCCGAACGACGCAAATGGACCAGCGAACCAGCCGAATACACCCTCACCATCGTCCCGTCAAACCTCCCGAAAACAGACGTAAGTCCCGGAAGTTAAGGGCAGTGCCCGTCAGCCCGGCCGTGGCCGCAGCATGACAGCGGACTGTGCTGGAACGACGCCAGCGGAAACGACCTGCGAGCCATCAAGGGTACGCTGAGCAATTACACCAATGTCTGGCAGAAGACGTGGGATGGTTACACCGTTTATGCCCGGGAACTCGCCGCTCGCAAAGCCAGTGCATCACCTGGCAGCCGTCGGGCCAGGACTTCGGTCTGGCGACCTGCAACGGCCGCCCGTACCAGGAATTTCTTTACATCGACGACCTCATCTACAGCGAAGGCGCCAGTCCAGGGAACACACCGACCTACTATCTGTGCTCAGCCTCGGGCAGCCCGTCCAACGTGATCGCGGCGACAGGCTCGTACGGAAAGACAACTCCGGAGTGCCTGTGGCCGGCCGGATAATGATCCATGCTCTGGCAGTGGCCTTCATTTCGGGGAAGGCCACTGCCGTATCGGTCTGGCCGAGGGTCGAACAGATTGTCGACAGCTGAGAGCCCTCGACGACCTGACCGAGGAAGATCTCGGTGCGTCGCTCGGCCTGTCCGGCCGCCATCTTCGCCGGCTGTTCGTCCAGCATCTGGGCGTCACACCTGACTGCCAGGACACGTTCCGTGCGACCCCGCTGGATCTGCGCGCCAGGCGCCGGGCCAAGGACAGAATTGCGGTCGATGGCGGCATCGCGCTCCGGCTGACCTTCGACGGTCCGCTCGACTGGGACGCCATGCTGCAGTGGATGCGGTCAAGGGCGATACCGGGAGTCGAGCATGTCACCGTACGGGTGGACCTGGACATCCACGGCGACCGGCGGCCGCTGCCCGCCGGGCTGGACCTCGCGGCCTACCGGGTCATCCAGGAGGCGATCACCAACGTGATCAAGCATGCCGCGACGGACCGCTGCCGGGTCGCGGTCGGCTACGCGGACCAGTCGCTGAACCTGGAGATCACCGACAACGGGATCGGTCCGGCCCCAGGCACGCCAGACCCGGGAACCGGTCACGGCATCACCGGGATGCGTGAGCGGGCCAGCATGTACGGCGGGGAGTTCAGTGCCGCGCCCCGGCCGGAGGGCGGTTTCCGGGTCAGCGCCCGGTTCCCGCTGACCGGCGCCGCGGCATGACCATCCGGGTGCTGGTCGCCGATGACCAGGCCTTGATCCGCGGCAGCTTCCGGATCCTCGTGGACACCGCACCCGACCTGGCCTCGGTCGGCGAGGCGGCGACCGGGGCCCAGGCCGTCGAGGCGGCGCGGCGGGAAACACCAGACGTGGTGCTGATGGACATCCGCATGCCCGGCATGGACGGCATCGAGGCGACCCGGCGGATCACCGCGGACGCGGCGACGTCCGCCGTCCGGGTGCTGATCCTGACCACCTTCGACCTCGACGAGTACGTCTTCGCCGCCCTGCGGGCCGGCGCCAGCGGCTTCCTGCTCAAGGACACGCCGCCGACCGACCTGCTGGCCGCGATCCGGGTCGTCGCGGCCGGCGACGCGCTGCTCGCTCCCGGCGCCACCCGCCGGCTGATCGAGGAATTCACCCGCCGTCCCGAACCCGCGCCGCGCCCGGCGACCGCGCCCGAGGAGATAACCGAGCGCGAACGCGAGGTGCTGACCCTGGTCGGTCTGGGCCTGTCCAACACCGAAATCGCGGACCGGCTGCACGTCAGCCTGTCTACGGCCAAGACCCACATCGGCCGCCTGCTCATGAAGCTCGGCGCCCGCGACCGCGCCCAGCTAGTCATCGCCGCCTACAACAGCGGACTGGTCGGCACGTCCAAGCTAACCTGACGCTTAGCCCGGCCGTGGCCCGGCGCTGGACGGCGAATCCCGCGATTCTCGAAGGACCTAGACCGGCAGGCAAATGATCAATGCCAAGACCGACGAGCCGTGACCCGGTAGCCGACGGATAACGTGGAGATAGGAACCGGGCGCGGTGAACCCTCCTGCCCTGAGACCGGCGCCCGGCTCCGGCGCCCGGCTCTGGCGCCCGGCGAAGGGCCCGGGCAGAAAGGTAGAGGTAGAGGACATGTCCGAGCAGACCAGCGACGCCGCCCCGGTTACCGCCGCAGACATCATGCGGCCACCGCTGACGACTGTGCAACAGGCCGACCACATCGCTGCGGCCGCCTATCTGATGAAGCGCGCGGGCACGACCGCCCTGGTGGTCCTGGACCCCCAGTCCGGGCGGCCGTCAGGCATTATCACCGAGGCGGACATTGCCCACGCGGTCGCCGACGGAAAGGACGTGAACAGTACCCGGATCCATGCCCTGATGACCGCTCGCCCGACCGTCATCACGACCACGACTAGCGTCCGTGACGCGGCCCAGGTCATGACGAGCGGCCATTTCCGGCACCTGCCAGTCGTCGGCGACGAAGGCCTGGCCGGAATCGTCGACATCACCGATGTGTGCCGCGCGTTGCTCGAACCCGGCGTTTCCCCGCCGCCCACTGGCACGGCCCAGCCGGAGTAGCCGCCCGGCGGCGAAAGCGCGCTCACGGGCACCCCGGCCAGGCCTGCCGGCCCTGAGTTCACGCGCGCGGCTGGCCCACCGGATGCCGGCGCTCCGGCAGCCTCAGTGTGCGCCGGCCGGTCTGCCATCACCACTGGCCTGCGCGGCCCCGCCGTTTCTCGCGCGGCCCGTGAAAGACACCCGCCGTTCGCGACAAGTAGGAGTGACGGCCTACTCGCACCAAGGAGCGGCGACATGACGGACTGGCTCACGTGACCGCCAGCTCCCCTCGCATGCGGTACGACGACGCGCAGCAGGTCGAGCTGTCCCTGGGCGACCCGGAGTGCTTCGGGGTGGTATTCGACCGGTACTTCGGCGAGATACACGGATACGTCGCCAAACGGCTCAGCCGCGACGCCGCAGACGACGTGGCTGCCGAGACGTTCCTGACCGCGTTCAGATCGCGACAACGGTTTGATGCGAGCCGGGGCACGGTGCAAGCGTGGTTGTACGGGATCGTGACCAATCACATGAGCGCGTACCACCGCCAGGAGGTACGGGCGTACCGGATCCTGGCGCGAGCTGCCACGCCAGGGGTCGAGGAAGGGCATGCGGATCGCATCGCCGAGCGGGTCGACGCCGGAGCGGCGGGTCGCGAGCTTGCGGGGGCGCTCGCGAAGCTTCCCCGAGGCGACCGGGAGGTGCTGCTGCTCGTCGCACTCGGCGGCCTCAGCCATGCGGACGTCGCGGCGGCGCTTGGCATTCCGTACGGCACGGTGGGCTCCCGGCTGAACCGGGTCCGCAAGAAGCTGCGCGGGCTCGCCAGCGTTCCGCTTGAGATCGAACGGGAGGACAGCGGCCATGGATGAGCTGCAGCTGGTGCGAGACTTTTTCGGCGAGCCGTCGCCGCCGGACCCGGATATGGTTGCCGCCGCGAAGGCGCGCATGTCCGCCGGGGGACCAGCCGTCAGGCGCCGATCCGGCAAACGCCCGCGGCCCGGTCGGCGCAGGGGCCTGTTGCTGCGGCTGGGCATTCCCGCTGTGGCCGCCACGGCGGCGGCGGTCGTCGCCGCCGTGGCCGTGGCCCCGGGGCCTGCCGTGCGCAAGCCGGCCGCGGTGGGACCGGCGCCCGCGGTCTCACACGGGGCCGGCGGCATCGCCATATTCCAGTTGCCGGGTGGTGCCGCCGTCGGCGGTTCGGTCGGCTCGGGCCGGGAAATCCTGCTCACGGCGGCCAGGACGGCGGCGAAAGCGGCGCAGCCCGCTCCGGAGCGCTATTACGTGACGCCGGGAATCGTCGGCAACTTTGTCCGGGTAGGGCCGCCTGGCAAACCGCTACCTGGTCCTTGAGGTGGTCAACACGCAGTACTGGGCGGCGACGAACCCGCGTGACGGCAGCCCGGACATGTCGCAGGCCCGCTACGTGCAGGCAGCCTCACCCGCCGACGAGGCCGCATGGCGCCGGGACGGCTCGCCTCGAGTATGGAAGGACGTCGGCCAGGAAACAGGCCTGGCCGATCCGGTCGCGCCATCCGATGGGTGGTTGCGCCCGTTGACCACGGCTCCCGGGAAGCTGACCGCGATCACCGCCGCGTACGGCGCGCAGCCGTTCAACGTGGGCGACGAAGCCTTGTCCCTGCGCCAACTGCAGGCCCTGCCGGCCGACCCGGCCAAGCTCAAGGCCCTCCTGCTGGCGGGCTGGTCGGGTCGTAGCAGCACTTCTTACCTCTTCCAGACGATCCCAGCGGTCCTGGAGATGCCGGTGACACCAGCGGTCCGGGCCGCGCTATACAAACTGCTGGCCAGCCTGCCCGGAGTGCAGGATACGGGCGCGGTCACCGACGTCGCCGGGCAGCAAGGCGCCGCGGTCGCCTACACCGCCAGGTACTCGAACTGCGGCACGCAGACCGACCTGACGTCCTCGGCCGTGTCCAACGCCCCGCTGTTCTCCTCCTGCACCATCCAGCAGGTCCTGGTCATCGGCCTCGATGACGGGATGCCACTGGCGGAGGAACTCCGCTACACCCAGCTGCCAGCCGGCCAGCACTGGTCGGCACCGGACGGCCTGTTCTCCTATGAGGTCTTCGGCACCCCCTACTGGACGAACCACGACCGTCCGAGCCCCCCGAAGTAGCAGGGGCACCGTAGGCCAGCTGCCTTACCTCTGCTTGCCCGGGCTGGTCATTGTCATCAAGGCACGGCCCGGTAACCCAGGCTCAGCACAACCGGGACGGCCCCGAAGGGCAGGCGGGACCGCGTGCCGGGTTTGTCCGGCGCGCGCGGGTCATTTATGTCGGGCCAGCGCATCTTCAGGTGCTGGGTGGTCAGTCCCGCTACCGAGTACGGGAATTCCATGGCCGAGATGGCGTGCACCTGCAGTAGGGCGCCCCACCGGAACGCGGCGAACACCTTGGCTAGCTCGCGGACCGGCAGGGGACGCCGCGCGGTGAGGCGGATGAGGTAAACCGCTTCGGCCAGCTCGATCAGGTCGCTGGCGCACTGGGCTAGCGCCGCCGATCTGGTCCGGAACACGGTACCGTCCGGATTGGCGGTACCCAGCTTCTCGCCCTGCACCGGCGAGTAACGCGGCCGGGCCTGGCACTGCATCCAGTCGCAGGCCGCCAGCAGCTCCCAGGAGATCCCAGTACGGCTGGCCACATCCTGGTATAGCGGCTGCGCCCGGGTCAGCGGGCCCTTGGCCGTCGCGACGAAGCCGGCGGTTACCGCCTGCGGAATCTGCGGCACATAACCGCGGGTGCTCATCCGCGAGCCTCGGGGCGCGATCCGCGGCCCGGGCCGCTGTCCCGCTTCCAGCGCGCGTGGCATGGCCGGCATCCGCCCCGTCTTACCCTCGACGTCCGGCACACTGGGCCGTGACCCGCTGCCGCTCCGCCTGCTTCCGGCCGCGCGCGCCCCGGCCACGCCGGCCGCCAGGGCGCCGGCCACCCCAGGAATCCTCGCCCCGCCAGGAATTCCCGTGCCCCCGGGAACAGCGGGGGCCCCGCGAGCTCCCCAGCCCCCGGGAACGCCCGCGACCTCCCGGACACCTGGCGCCGCCCCGGCCGACGTCCTGTCGGCCGGCGCCCCCTGATCCGAGGTGCCCGGCACGGCTGCCAGCGGCGCCACCGCTTGCTGGCCCGCGACCTGATGCTCCGGGGGCGCGACCGCCTGCGCGGCGGCCGGGGGCGCGGGATCGTAGCGGTACAGGTTGTACTGCCGCATCAGCGCGATCAGGCTGGAGCCGTAGTCCGGGTCGGTGGCGTAGACGCCGGTCAGGGCGGCCGCGAACGCGTCCGGGACGTGCCGGGCCGCCATGGCGTGCTGGTAGGCCTGGCCTGTGGCCAGCAGCTGGCTGTGATCCGCGATGCTCTCCGCGATGTTGCGGTACACCCGGAACGGGGCGGTGCGGGTCACCCAGGTGCCGTTCTCGTACTCCTGGGTCGGCCGCATGTCACTGCCGGCCGGACCGGTTCCCTTGATCCCGAACAGGTTGTGGTCCGCCGTCGCGAGCTCGCTCTGCCCCCAGCCCGATTCGTCGATGGCCTGCGCTATGGTGACCGCGGCCGGAATGCCGTACCTCTGCTGCGCCGCGATGGCTCCCGGCGCCACCAGGCTGATGAACGCCTGCTGGGCAGCGGTGCCCGGGCCGCCCGTCGGCTGGTCGTGCCTGGTGTAGCTGGGAGCGGGCTGCCGCGGCGGAGCTGCCGTCCTGGGGTGGCTGCGAGCGTCCCCGGGATGGCCGCCGATCCGTGGTCCGGCCGGGTCGCGTCCCGGCGACTCCGATGTCATCCCCGGCACCTGGGCTGCGTCAGCCGCGGCGTGCAGCCGCCCCGCCGGCCTGGCCGTCTGCCTGACGAGCTCGCCGTTGTCGACGAATCCGAGCACGCCCTGGGCGGCGAGCGGGGCCGGGAACTTGTGCGCGTTCACGGTGAGGTCCGGCAGCGAGTCCGCGCCGACGGTGTACAGAGCGGCGCCGGCATACCCGGTGACCACCTCCACGTGTCCGTCGAACAGCACCCAGTCGCCCGGCCGCGGCCGGTAGCCGTCGCCGAGCGGGTGCCAGCGGTGATGCGCCTGCGCGTCCTGCAACATCGACACCACGTCCGGCGACGCCGGGTTGGGCTGCACACGGACATCGGCCCACCGGTGCAGCGGCCACGGGTAAGAGTCACCCCCGGTCACCCAGCTTTGCTGTCCGGCCGCCTGGGCGCCGAGCGCCAGCGTAAGGCTGGCGAACGCCGCGCATGACTGGCCATGGTCGACGCCATCGGTGCTGTCCGCCTGCCAGATAAGCGCCTCCATCTCGGCTGGCGTCTTGCTCTGCGCCATCTCCAGGTAGTGCTTGGCCACGCTGACGATCCCCGACCGCAGCGCGGTGTCGGTTGACGAGACCGGCGTGTCCAGTGCCGTCAAATGGGCCGGGATGCCCACCGGGGATGTCAGTTCGGCGACGGTGCCGTGGGCGAAGGTGTATCCGGTCATCGCTCCGCAGGTGCTCAGGCTCACCAGCGCGGTGGCCTGCCGCCAGGCCGGCTTCTTCACGGACCGCACGGAATCAGATCCTTCCCCGGCCCCGGACTGTGCCGCCGGTGCTGAATCGTCGTTACCTCCCGGAATTCGGCAGGGTCTTGAGGATGGCCTGCACCTGCGGGTCTCCGGGGTTGCCGGCGTTGTCGAAGAGCACGCTCGCGTCCTGCGCGGCGACTGCGGTGGCGCCGACCATCCACTGCTGGTACACGTCGGCCACGAGCGCGGCCTGGCCTTCCCCGCTGGTCACCGGGCTGGCGCACAGGCTGGGGAACCCGGCGCGGGAGATGATGGCCGGCGATCCGGTGTACCTGGCGCAGTTCTCCGGCTTGCTCTCCAGCCCCGGCTGGACCGCCGGGTTGCCGCTGGCGCCGGTCACCGTCGCCCCGCCGATGATGTCGTTGATGGCCCGCGCCGCCACCTCCAGGCTGTCGACCGGGTGGAACGGGTCGTAAGGATGATGCAGGTTCAGCGACCACGCGATCTGGCCGCCCTGGGCGGGCGTGATGGGCTCCAGCCCCTTCCTGCCGGTCCCGGCGTCGGCGTAGCCGGGATTGTCGTTGCTCGTCAGCAGCGCGAACACCCACAGGATCTGGCTCGTGTCCTTGCCGCAGGCGAAATTGACCTGGCCCGGCTCGGAAACGACGTCCGGATTCTGGCAGGCAGTGGTTATCTCGCTTTGCACGGTCGCCACGCTCGGCGGCCACGACGGGCCCTTCCTGAACACGACCGTCGCGCCGATAGCCAGCAGCACCAGGCCGGCGGCTGACGCGATGGCGATCTTGCGGCCGCGGCGGGGCCGGGGCTGCCGGGCCGCGCGCCGCCCCCGGTCGATGAGCACCTGGGTCCGGTCGTCGGCCGGGCGCCGCCCGCCCTGCGGGATGGGCCGGGCGTGCCCGGCCGCGGGAGAGCGCCGAGTCCGGAGACCCGGGGTCCGGCCGGAGTCGCGTTCGTGCCGCGAGTTGCCGGTGGCGCCCGGGAACTCCCGGCGCAGGGGGCCGGCGGCGCCATCGGCGCGGCGAAACGCTGCAGTGTGGCCGGGTGCTGGCTCGGTGAGCTCGCGGGGCCCCGACTCCCGCCACTCAGAAACCTCCTTCTCCAGATCGAGGACCCTGAGCTCCATATCCGAGAACCACTCATCATTGTCCTCGGCAAATTTCGAATCGCTCGTCCATTACCATCACCCCTGACACACGGCCTCAACTGGGCACTCCCGGCCGGCACGGCACGGCCTGCCCGCGAGGCAGCCCCGGGCAGCTGTCGGCCGCCTCGCGGCCGGCTGGGCCCGACCCGGCGGGGACCGGCGCAGGCCTGGCTCATGAGCTCGACTCATCCATATTAGAACATAAATACGATCCGTATGGGAAGCTCTAGCTTCTGTGGAGTTTTTATTCGATCTAGTCTCCTGCTGCTAGGTGAGGCACCTGGTGATCAAGGTCGATCGTGAGCTGGAACCAGCGCCCGGGTGCCAGCTGCCCTTCGCGTCTTGGCCCTGCCTTAGATTCACGTGTTCCCTCGCCATTTCTGGTTCGAGATCTGACTGGAATGAGGCGCAAGTTTACTTATCTTGCGTGACAAGGCATCATGTGACGCATGGCAGTAGAGGGAGGCATGACCGAGCTCCGCCGGGGCGTGCTCGGGCCGTGCGTCCTCGCGCTGCTTGAGGTCCGGCCCCGCTTCGGGCTGGAACTCGTCCGCGACCTCGCCGCGGCCGACGGCCTGCTGACCAGTGATGGCACCGTCTACCCGCTGCTCAACCGGCTGCGTGACGCGGGCCTGGTCACCAGCCAGTGGCGGGACCGCGACGGCGAGCGCGCGCGGCGCTACTACTCGATCACCGACGCTGGGCGGGAGAGCCTGACGGCCTTCCGCGCCGACTGGGCCCGGTTCTCCGCGACTGTCGCAGGCGTGCTGAACCACGCCGCCGTAGACAGCGGCACCGGCGGGAAAGGACGGCATCAATGAGCGGCACCGCGCTCGATCACCGGCTGGTCCGCGACTACCTGCGCGACCTTGATAAGGCCATGCGCGGCCTGCCGGACACCCAGGCGCGCGAGCTCAAGGAGCAGATCACCGCGCACCTGGACGACGCCCTCCAGCAGGCCGGCGATCACGAGGTGGCCGCGACCCTGAGCCGACTCGGCTCCCCCGCTGACCTCGCCGCCGAAGCCGGGGCGGCGAGCGGCTCATCTGGGCCGCCGCTTTCCCTGAGCGGCCGGCGGGTGCGCTGGCGGCTCGCCGCGATTGTCGCGGTCCCGACGGTGATCGCCGCCGTGCTCGGCGCCCTGCAGATCAGCGGCGACGTGAGCAGTTACGCGGCGTCCGGCCGGGTGCAGCATCTCGCCCGGCTCGACGCCGCCGTGGTCACGCTCACCCAGAAGCTGGAAGACGAGCGCGACCTGTCCGCCGCCTACGCGGCCCGCAAAGACAACGGGCCGCTGACCCGGGCGCGTGCGGCCACCGACGCGGCGGCCAGCGCCGTGCGGGCGGACGCGGCCGGCGTGAGCGCGGGTTACCCAGCCGGCACCGTGCAGGACCTGAAGGCCCTGCTGGCCGCCCTGACCGTCCTGGGAGACATCCGCGGGACGGTGTCGGCGCCGGGGGTCATCCCGCTGTACAGCCTCGACGTTATCGGCCCCGCGAGCACGTTCAGCGCCGCGGCCGGCGACGGCACCGGCGACGCGCGCTTGCAGGCCACCGTCACTACTCTGACCGCGCTGCTCCGAGAGGAGAACGAGTTGTCGGTGCAGCGAGCCATCTTGTACGCCGCGCTGAGCGCGCGACCGCCCGTGCTCGCTCCCGCTGACCTGACCAGAGAGCGGCAGGTCATTGAGCAGCAACAGGCCGATCTGAGCGACTTCTACGCCGCCGCGGACACGACCGAGCAGCGGCTGTTCGAGAACACCATGTCCGGTGCGGCGTATCAACACGCGACCGCGGGGGAAATGCGGCGTCGGGGCGGGCCGTTTCGGGGTGGACGCTGCGACGTGGTACGCCGACATGAGCACGACCATCGGTGGTACGCGTAAGGTCGCTAACCAGCTCGTCGGCCAGGTCACCGCCCGGGCCGGCGCGCTGAGGTCGCACGCGACCAGAAGACTGGTGCTCACCAGCATCGTCACGCTCGGACTGCTGCTCCTCGTGCTGCTGATCTCGGCCGCGGTAGGCCGGTCACTGACCCGCCCGCCGCGCCGCTAGACCAGGACGGCCGACCCGCGGCCGCTCAGCGCCCGGCGGCCGGAAGGACCGGCATGCGGAGAAGGGCCGACCCACCGTGGGGCCCTCGCCTGCTCAGCGTGCATTAGGGAGAATAGGGGGGTGACCTCGGATTCCTTGCGCCCGGTAACCCTGGCCGAGTTGGTAGCGACGCTGTCGCTGGTGGCAGACCTGGGAATGGGGCGGCCGATGGAGCGGGTGCTGCGCCAGACCGTGGTCGCCATGCGGCTAGGGGCGGCGGCCGGGATGGATCCGGCGGTCTGCGTGTCTGCGTACTACGCCTCGCTGCTGACGTGGGTGGGATGCGCCGTCGACACCACTGAGGTGGCGGCGCTGTTCGGCGACGAAACGCAGTTCTATGGTGAGACGCGCGACGGGGACCTGGGGGGTATCAGCCTGGCGGTCTTCGTCGCTCGTCATCTAGGCCGCGGTAAGTCGGGTTTCCACCGGGTCGGGATGGTCGGAAAGTTCCTGGCATCCGCGGGCCGGTCGGTGCAGCGGGTGATGCAGGAGCACTGCCAGGAGGCTAGTGATCTTGCCGATCAGCTGGGGCTCGGCCCGGCGGTGTGCAATCCGCTGCGGCAGGCCTTTGAGCGGTGGGACGGGAGGGGGGTACCCGGGTCGCGCCGGCGCCGATGACCTGGCCCCGGCCATCCGGCTTGTTCACCTAGCTGACAGCATCGAGGCGTTCCATCATGCTGGCGGCGCCGAGGCGGCGCTGGCTGTGGCCCGTGAGCGGCGGGGTACACAGTTCGATCCGGGCCTTGTCGACTGCTTCTGCGCTCGCCACGCGGAGATTCTCGCCGGGCTGGGGGGCATCTCAGCGTGGGAGGAGGTGATCGCGCTCGATCCGCAGCTCGGCACGGCACTTAGTGACGACCAGCTCGACCGGGCGCTCGGCGCGTTCGCCGATTTCAGCGACCTGAAGTCGCCGCCGCGCCTGGGCCATTCCCGGGGAGTCGCCGAACTCGCCGGGCAGGCCGGTACGAAGCTCGGCCTGCCGGCCGCCGATGTCGTCATGCTCCGCCGGGCGGCGCTGGTGCACGACATCGGCATGATCGGCGTCCCTAGCGGCGTCTGGGACGAGCCTGACCAGTGGAGTATTTCCCAGCGTGAGCGGGCCCGGACCCACCCGTACCTCACCGAGCGGATGCTGGCCCGCACCCCGCTGCTGGCTCAGGTCGGGCAGTGCGCCTCACTCCACCACGAGCGGCTCGACGGCTCGGGCTACCCGCACGGGCTGCGGGGAGAGGCCCTCTCACTGCCGGCCCCGGATCCTCGGGGCCGCCGACGTCTACCACGCTCTGCGTCAGCTGCGTCCTCACCGTGGGGCGCTCGAACCGGTTCCTGAAGCGGGCCGACCAGTGGGCTACAGAATCCGGCCTGGATGACGAGCTCCCGCCGCCGCACCGCTTCCCGCCCACCCGCGTTGACCCTCGTACGCCGCTGGAGCTGGACTTGACCAGTGGACAGATCACCACCGTGCTCTGGGCGACCGGCTTCCGGCCCGACCATTCCTGGCTCGACATCCCCGTCCGCGACCGGACTGGGGGCATCCGCCACGACGGCGGAGTGGTCACCGGCGCCCCGGGACTCTACGTCCTGGGCCTGCCGGTGCTCCGCACCCGTGCCTCTACCTACATCCACGGCACAGCCACCGACACCGAGGCCCTGGCCGGTCACCTGCACGCCTACCTCGGCCGCCGATGTCGATGAAAAGCCCGCAGCGTTGGAAGGATGATCGACGGATTGGGCTAACTGGAAGCCTCAGTGGCTGCCAACGGTCACAGTCGCCCAGCCACCATAACTTCGGCGCCAGTGGTGAACACTGGGCGCGGCTCGCGGCGGTACACGACCTCCGTGGTGCGGGAGCTCATGCTTGGGTCGGAGTCAGTCGACGGCCTGTGCGGAAGCTGGGCGCAGATGGTGTTGTAGTCCCCGGAATGGCCGGTGCGCGCTGCGGGCCAGTGGCCCTTGATCATGGCGAGCACCCGATGGTTGCTGGGCAAAACATCCATCTCTATCGACGTCACGCCTCGCGCCTGGGCTCTGGTGATCAGGGCGCGCACCAGCGCCGATCCCACGCCCTGGCCCTGCCAGGCATCGGCTACCACCACGCCGATATCGGTCATCGGGAGTCACAGGAGCCGCCCCGGTCCGCTGCCATGGCGTGCCCGATGATGATCGCACCCCGAGTGGCGACCACGGCGTCGGTGGCGCCGACGCCGCCGGAAAGGAGGTGGAGCAGGGCCAGGCTGGGTGTTACCGGGGCGAAGAATCTCAGGTAGCGGGCTTGCGGGGACAGCGCCGCGAAGAAGTCGCGGAGGGCAGGCAGGTCCGCTGGGCGCGCCGGGCGGATCACGGCGGCTGCGAGGCCGCCGACCTCAGCCCCCTGGGTTCGGTTCATGAACCCAGCATCTCCCGGAGTTGCTGAGTCTGTCAACTGGACTTAGCATGCGATCATGGAGCGACCCTGGATCCTGGATTACGACTCAGCCAATTGCGCGATCGGCGCGGCGGTGGGGATTATCGGGGAGCGGCAGACGTTCCTGGTACTGCGCGAGGCGTTCAACGGGGTACGCCGCTTCGATGACATCCAGCGCCGCACCGGAGTGCCGAGGCAGGTCCTCAGCGACCGGCTGGCCCGCCTGGTGGAGGAGGGCCTGCTCCGCAAGGTTCCCTACCGGGACAGCGGCCAGCGCCGCCGGGACGAGTACCGGCTCACCGGCAAGGGCCTGGACCTGTACCCGGTGCTGGTGGCCCTGATGGCCTGGGGCGATCGGTATGCGGTCGGCCCGGAAGGTCCGCAGGTCCTGCTCCGGCACCGCGATTGCGGGGAGCCGGTACAGCTCCAGCTGTCCTGCCGGGCCGGGCACGACCTTGACTCAGCCCGCGAGGTCACCCCGACGCCGGGCCCCGGCGCCCGCAAGATCGCCTGATCGCGGGCCGGAACCGGCTCAGGTAACGTCGGCCTCGTGGCGTCAGCCGGACACATGCTCTGCTCGCCCTACCCCAGCCCCAGCCGACGGCCAACTGGGTGGGAGCGGTCGCAGGGATCAAAGTGATCATGCCGCGTTTGCTTCTCGGGTCCGGGTTGCGCTGATCACCGATTCACTGTGGTAGCTCGTATTCGAGCGCGCCGATCGCCGACTATGCGCGTGTGTGCTGGCGACTTCCGCGCGGTGGTCGGCGCGCCGATTGACCAGTTCTGTCTCTGCTCTTGCCCGGTTATCGCCGGTATGCCGTAAGCGGATCCCGGGCGGCCAGATGAGCCTGCGTCCGTTACGGGAGCGTTGCCGGGTCGTCAAGCGGATGCCGCAGACCGCCGGGGCCCGGAGGCGGCACACGGCCGGCCTCGCCTCCCGCCTGCGCCGGGACCAGCGACTCCAGCCATGCCCGCACCTGGCGGGTGAGAACCGCGGAGGGCTAAATCCGCCCGAATGTGTTGCTTGCCACGGTGATGGACCAGCGTGTTGCCATGACCAGCCGTCGTCGGGACATGCCGGCTACCGCTCCACACCGGGCATAGGGTCTGCTCACCCGGTCCGGGCGCCGGCGACGTCGGCGACGAAGGCGACGATGCGCTTGGCCGCGTGTCCGCCCGGATCGAGGTTAGTGTTGTAGACGCCGATGCTGCATCCGCGGCACCCGCCGGTACGCAGGGCGGCCGTCGTGACGGTCACGAGCTCGGTCCAGGTGAGTCCGTCGGGAGTGGCGGGGTCGGTGGCCGCATCGCAGGCCGGGAACTCGCTGCCCGCGAGCACGTCGAGATCGATGTGCAGCCACCACCCGTGCGCGTGCCTGACGAGGTATTCTGCCGCATCGGTCGCGATACCCGCGGGGTCACCGCGCAGTTCCTGGAGAGGGTGCAGCGGAACCTGGCCCGCGATGGTGGGCACGCCGATCTGCCGGCGGTAGAGCTGGTCGCGCTGACCTAGCATGATGATGGTGTCCCGGTCCAGAGCCGGAAGCCGGCTCCGCAGCGGTTCCGGCGCGTGCGTACCGGTCAGGCCCAGTAGCAGCGCGATCTCCATGTTCGCCGCCTCACCGTTGTCCGACTGCTCCATCGTGGTGGCGTCCTCGTGGGCATCGACGAACAACAGGCCGGCCCGGCCGGTGGTGTCGCGCAGCGCCGGGATCGCCGCAAGCAGGACCGCACAGTCCGCGCCGTAGAGCAGCGGGAAACGGCCGGTGCGCAGACTGTGCCCGACGCGGGAGTAGACGGTGTCGACCATCGCCAGCAGTGCGGGTTCGTTGACGAAGCCGGCCGGGCCGCGTGCGCTGGTCGGCGCGGGGAGGATGACGTCAGAGGCGAGCTCCGCGGTCGGCAGCGCCGTCTCAAGGCCGGCCGCGCGCAGCGCCTGCGGAGCCGCTGCCTGGCCGGGCGAACGACCCATACCGTCAAAACGCACGCCGACAAGGTCGATCTCGGCAACTGGGTCCGACGCCATCTGTTTCCTCCGGTCAAATCCTGTGCACGACGCACACGCGGTCATCGGTGTCCCGATGGACGGTGAAACGCGGCACTCCTGTCCCGTCCGGGCAGCCGGACGATTCCGAGACTGGTCGCTACGAGCTCGTGGGACCCCAGGCCTTCGTTCGAATTGTAGACAGGTGTGCAGAACATCACTCGCGCGCTTCCGTACCGCGAGCGAGCTCGGTCAGACGCCGGATCCGCCACGGGAATCTTGCAGATGGGAGGCCATGCCCGCTCAGGAACGTCCGTATACCGCGCCCGGTGGAGATTCTCACTGGGTGCCCTATCCAGGACACCCGTCTCCGCTCGCGGCAGTCCGGCACAGATACCGCGGTTCAGTACGGCTCGGGCCGCGATGCAGGCTGGCGTGGCTGCCGTACAGAACGATTCCTCTTTGTTCATGGTGTCAAGAGGATCGTCGAGTTTCCTGCTTCTGGGTGGGGATGGAAAAAGGTGGCGGCTTCGCCGCCGCTGTGTTCCTGGTGTGCCGCGCAGGTTACGGGGCCGCCCCTCCGGTGTAAAGGGTGCTGCGCATCGCGCTGTGCGCGACGGCCTGCGGCCGCCCGTTGACACCGGAGCCTCTACGGCCCCTGGGGGCAGGAAGAGCGGGCAGGCCAGGGCCTGCCCCCGGCTGCGCGCGGCATGCGGACCCGGCGGAGGTGCAACGGGGACGCTGGCTAGGCGGGCTTGCGGGCGGGCACGGGCCTCCTGGTCCGGCGGGACCTGCCCGGGCGAGGGACCTTGGACGGGCCGGGCTGCGGTCATAGGGTGGATGCAGGTCCGGGAGTGGCCTGGCCGAAGAACCGGTCTGCGGGGTGCAAGCCGGCCGCGCTGGCGGCAGAGCCGTTCCCCGGTTGCCCTGCCGGGCCCGCAGTACTGGCCGCGGCGCGCCGCGCGTCAGCCTTAAGCCGCTGGTAGATGGCGTCGCTGACCTAGCGTTTGAGCGCCCGCAGCGCCTCCTTGGAGGTCTTGCCCCCGGCTACTTTCTTGTCGTAGTACGCGCGTCCCTCGGTGTGCTGGCAGCGGATCTGGGTGACCGCGGACATGTGGACGGCGTGGTTCATCCGCCGGTTCCCGCGCAGCGACAGCCGGTGCACCACGCGGTTGCCCGAGGACACCTCGGCCGGCGCCGTTGTAGGCGGCGAAGTGATCCTTGCTGGCGAACCGGGAGATGTCACTGACGTCACCGATCACCGCGGCGGCCACCGCGGGGCCGACCCCGAAGATCTCTGTCACGGTCGTGCCGGAGCCCCGGACCGCCGCGGCCAGTTTCCGCTCGACGTCGCGCCGCTGGATGTCGATGCGACGCAGGCCGGTCAGGAACTGCTCTGCCAGCACCCAGCGGGCCATCCCGGCCGCGCCCTGCGGCTCGGCCTGCTCCAGGATCCGGGCGGCCTGCCCTGCGGTGATGCGTTTGCTGACCCCGCCGGGGATCAGCTGGCACAGCACGGCATGCATCCGGCAGACGACCTGGTTGCGGGCCCGGCTCAGGTCGCGGTGCCGCTTGGCCCAGACCTTCAGCACCGCCGCGTGGTCATCGGCCCGCACCAGGGGGCAGGCCGCCGACCGCAGCGCCGCGACGGCCACCGGCCGGGCATCGTCCGGGTCGTTCTTGTCCGTCGATCCTGATCCCAGCAGCCGGACCCGCGCGGCCAGCTTGGGAGGCACGTCCAGCACCTGCTCACCCGCGGCGACCAGCTGCTGGGCCAGCAGGTGTCCCAGGCCGCCGGCGCCTTCGACCGCCCAGGTCCGCTCTGGCCAGGGCTCGGCCCAGGCCAGCAGCTGCCCGGCTTGTGCTGCGCAGGCCCGCACCCGCACCTGGCCCAGCAGCTCCTCTGCCATCCCGATCGCCACTGCGGTGTGCGACCCCTTATGCGGGTCCACTCCGATCATTACTGCCGCCATCGGCTGCCCCTTCCTCTCGAGCTCCGGCGGAGATCCCGTGGCGGGCATGCCTAATTCCGGATCGGTTAGCGGTCGCACCTCTTTCGAGCCACGCCACGGCGGGGCCCGGCAGGCTGGCACATCGTTCTAAAGCCAGGCCACAGCGGCCGGCAGGCGGTTCGGGAGCCAGCCCATCGGACCCCTTCAACGCTACGACCAACGCCGCAGCGCATCCAGAAAACAATTAGATGACATGCATCGGGCCGATGCCCATCGTAGGCGGGCTGGATATCCACCGGAAGCAGATCACCTTCGACTACCTCGACACTGTGACCGGGCAGGTGTGCCGCGGCCAGGTCAGCCCGGCCGACCGGGAGCACCTGCGGGCCTGGCTGGTCCGGTTCCATGGCCGCGATGACGTCGCGTTCGCGGCCGAGGGGTGCACCGGATGGCGGTACGTCGCCGAGGAACTGGCCGCGGCCGGCGTCACGGCGCACCTGGCCGAGCCGGCGGACACCGCGTTCGCCCGCGGCCGCAAGCGGCACGCCAAGACCGACAAGACCGACTGCCGGCACCTGCGGATGCTGCTGGCCGAGGGCCGGCTGCCGGAGTGCTGGATCCCGCCGGCCCGCATCCTGGAGTGCCGGGCGCTGCTGGAGACCTACCACGATCTGCGGGCCGAGCACACCGCCTGGGTGCAGCGGATCCACGCGGTGCTGTTCCACCAGGGCGCCCCGGCCCTGGGCGAGGGCACGCTGCGCACCGGGCAGGGCCTGGCCGCCCTGCGGGCAGTCTCAGCCGATTGCCTGTCACCGGCCGGGCAGCTGCAGGTCGCCACCGCCCTGGACATGGCTGACATGCTGGAAACCCGGCTGCACGAGCTGCGGCACCAGCTGACCGACGCCGCCCGGCACCTGACCGGCGCGAAGGTCCTGGCCGCGCGGCTGTACGGGGTCGGGCCGGTCACCGCGCTGGCGATGACCTGCTGGCTGGGCGGCGCGGGCCGGTTCTCCTCCTCCCGCAAGGCGGTCCGGTTCGCCGGGCTGGACGTCACCGTCTACTCCTCCGACCGCAAAGGCCGGCCCGGGCGGCTGTCCCGGCAGGGGCCCCCGGTGCTGCGCTGGGCGGTCTACGAGGCCGGCAAGACCCACGCCCGGTCCTCGGCCCCGGATCACGCCTACTATGCCCAGGTTAAGGAGCGCTGCAACGGCAAGCGCGCCGCGCTGTCCGAGGCCCGCAAGATCCTCCGCCAGGCCTGCCACATCCTGGCCGAGCTCGGCGACGACGCACTGTCCGCCGCCTGAGACCCCCTTGCTCCATGACACCGGTGACCAGCCCATGACCGCCGGGACGCCCGGACCACGCATGCAGCCGAATTCACCCGATGGGGACCACCGCGGCCAGCTCCCGCCGAACCGCTGTCAGCCGCTGCCGGCCCTGCCACCGCAGCGCCAGGCGGACGGCCTGATTAGACTGAGCGGCCGCATCCCCGCAGGCCGGGGACACCCAATCAATCATCATGTCGCCGGGGCAGCGCCCAAGCGCCCCGCGCACCTAGGTAAGGCTGGCTGCTCCTGGCCCCGCCCCCGGCCGCCACGGCTGATCACCCCGCGCAGAAAGGCCACCATCCCGAACCGCTGAACCAGACCGCCACCAGGGCTCCCTGCCCCCGCCGCCTGGCATGATCCGCTCCCGGACGGCCGCGTCAAGGGCACCTGCGGTGCCGCTGCGCGGGCGCTACGCGCCCCTTGGACCCGGCGCGCCCGCTCGCAGAACCCGGCAGCTATCAGGGACAGGGAGCAGACTCAGCCATCCCCAGACCAGGACAACCATGACCGCGCAAACCCCATATCGACCCCTTGCGGTCACCGGCGGATGCAGGTAAGGCGGTCCCCGGACTGCGAGTACGTGCGCTGCGCTCAGCCGCGCCAGTCCGGCCGGGCCGGGCGAAGGGACAGGCATGTGCGGGCCAGGTAAATTCATTTGCCCCCGGTGAGCACCACGGGGAGCATAAGGCCATGGCGGAGCGATTCGATGTCAGCCGGGACGGCGCCAGCTTGGCCGGGGAACGGTGGCCTGGTGGCGGCCAGACGGTGGTGCTGCTGCATGAGGGCGTCGCGGACCGGCGAGGATGGGCGGAGGTGGCCAGGCTGCTGGCACCTGAGCTGACCGTGGTGGCCTACGACCGCCGCGGCTACGGGCAGACGCCGCCCAGCACCGAGTCGTTCACGCACCTAGATGACCTGCTCGCCGTCACCGATCATGCGACTTCGGGGCCGGTGTGGCTGGCAGGCGCCTCGGCGGGGGGCGGGCTGGCACTTGACGCCGCCCTGGCCGCCCCCGGACGGGTCGCTGGGCTGGTGGTGATGGGCACCGCGGTGAGCGGCGCCCCCGAACCCGAGCTCGACGCCGACACCAAGCGATTTGATCACCTGCTCGAGGAAGCCTACGCGGCACACGACGCCGAGCAGATCAACCGCCTGGAGACCTGGCTGTGGCTGGACGGCCCCAGCCAGCTAGAAGGACGAGTGGGCGGCGCCGCCCGGCAGCTCGCGCTCAACATGAACGCGATCATCATCAGCAACGACGTGCCGGAGACCGCCGGAGCCACCGATATGGACACCTGGCACCGCCTCGCCGAGATCACCATCCCGGTTACCGTCGCGTGCGGCGACCTCGACGTGCCCTTCCTGGTAGACCGCTGCCGCCTGCTCGCCGCCCGGCTCCCCGCTGCCCGGCACCACGTGCTGGCCGGCATGGCACACCAGCCCTACCTAGAGTCCGCCACCGCGGTCGCACAACTGATCCGCTCCGCGGTAACCCAGGGCTGAACCGTTACCGCCCCGAACGCCAGACGCGCTTGACCACACGATCCCGGATCGCGAACCACCAAGGCGACAAAACTGCGTAACTAAATGATGGTTCCATCTCTGCACTAGATCGCCGAATCGGCGCTTCGCTGAATGCGTCGATTTCTTTGGCCGTGCGTGTGCAGGTCGGCCACTTCTGTGTGTTCCGTTCAGGCGTTTTCTGCCACTGGGGCGGGCTGCGCACCGGTGGTTTCGTGAAGCTCGACGGGGACTCCAGGCTCGGCGCACCCGATCGCGGCAGCCAGCCCGGCCGCGCCGCGGGGCATTGCTGCGCTGGTCTTCCCAGACCAGCGCCTAGAGAGATCGCCGTGGCCGCTTCCGCGTGTTCGAGGCGCGCCCAGCACGCTGGTGCTGCGTCCGAGTGACTTCGCCGTCGTTATTCATCGGCCGGGCGGGATGACGAGGTTGAGCTGTCCGAGGCGCTCTGGATCTACGAGGGCATCGATCCGGGCGATCTTTCCGTTAGTGACGGTGAACGCCATCACGGAGAACACTCGTCCAGCGGGCGCTACCACGGCGCCCGCGGCGCCGTTGACGAGCGCTGGCCTGACGAACGGGTAGAGCTTCGAGTAGGTGGAGGAGTAGGCCGCTACGGCCTTCGCGCCGCGAAGGATCAGCGAGGCTTCCTCGCGCAGCACGCCGCCGTCGATCCGCAGTTCGACGTCGGGATCGAGCACCGCTACCAAGGCGCCGAAGTCGCCGTCGCGTGAGGCGACGAAGAACGCGTCGACGGCCTCGCGCTGTCGCGCGGGGTCAGGGTCCGGCTTGGGCAAGCCGTGCACGCGTCGCCGCGCTCGGCTGGCGAGCTGCTGCGCGGCGGCTTCGGAACGATGCAGGACAGCCGCGATGTCCGCAAACGGCACGCCGAACACGTCGTGCAGCACGAACGCCAGCCGCTCGGGGGGACTGAGCGCGTCGAGCACCACGAGCAGCGCCAGCCCGACCGAGTCGGCAACCAGCGCCTCCTGCTCGGGGTCGGCGCTGCCCTCCAGGCTGACGACGGGGCCGGGCACGTAAACCTCCGAGAGCTCTTCACGCCGTGCCCGGCGGGCGCGCAGCATGTTCAGGCACACGCGCCCGACAATGGTGGTCAGCCAGGCCTGCACGTTCTCCACGCTCCGCGGATCCTGGTCGCGGATCCGAAGCCATGCCTCCTGGAGGGCGTCGTCGGCTTCGCTCACCGACCCCAGCATCCGGTAGGCGACCCCGCACAAATGCGAACGGTGCCGCTGAAAGCGCTCCGTCAGCCACTCGCGCTCCTCCGTCATCAGCGCGCCTCTCCAGTCCCTGAGCAAGCCGGAGCAGCGAGACCGAGCCCGACTGAGGCCAAGCCGGGCGCTGCCGCGCTGAGCACTTCCGCCCCCGCCGCGGGATCAGGCACCACGCTGACCAGATCGAGAACCGGCGGAGCCGTATGCTGCTTTGGCAAGGAGGCTTCCCTTCTGGCTCCAGCGGCCGTGACCGAATGGGGATGGCGGCCCCCCGTTGAGCAGGACGCCATCACCAGTGGTCGTGGTAGCCGAGGCTTACGACCAGGGCGGCGACGGCCATCACCAGGAAACTGACCGCACCGGCGACCTTGGGGTCGCGCACCCGGATGTGCGCACTCACAGCGCAGATGAAGTAGACGACCAGGCCAATCGCCGCGGCCGTGCCAAGCACCGGCACGGCGAACCCGGCCAGCAGCCCGACCGCCCCGGAGGCCAGCAGAATCCCGAACGGAATCATCCACTTCTGCGACACCCGCACCTCGTCAGCGACGACCTTGACAGACTCCGCCCCGGCGAAGCTCAAAACGGCGGCGTAACTGTTCGCGAGCGCCACGACGATCGTGACCATAACGTAAGCGATGTGCATACCCTTAAGACACGCCCGGCCCGGAGAACCTGACCGCCCGGCCTCCGGGACCGCTAGGCGGGCTGGGACCGGACGCCGCTCACCTCCGACAGCCCTAGCCAGGTCGCGGTTTCCAGAGAAACCGCCGTAGCCGCCGGCACGCAGAACTGTCAGTTCTGGCTCGCCAGGATACAAATCCCCAGCGACCAGCTAGCCGTGCAGATCGGCGGTTCTGTGTGCGTGACCGGGCAGCTGCGATTGAATTCAGGCGGGTTTACCGGCGCCTCCCTTGCGCATCACGCAGGCGGCCTTCCGGAGTTCCAGGTCCCCCGAGCCGGACTCGGAGGCATGCGGCGACTTCACTGAGTGCGGCGATGAGTCCGGCCGCACGGTCCGCGGGCGTCACGCCGAGAGCTTCGGTGAGTAGTTCGTCCACTGGTGCCGCGCCGAGGCCGGCCACGACGGGCGGCAGGGAGTCGCTGACCTTCACCAGCGTGCGGCGCCGGTCGTCCGGGTCGGCTCTGGTCTCGAGCGCGTCTAGGTCCCGCAGCCTGGCCACGACCGTGGAGACATAGCTCTGAGGCAGCCCGGTCCGGGTGGCGATCTCGCCGACCGAACTGTCCGGGAACGCGAACGTGTCCATGAGAATGAGCCGCTGCCCTGGCGGGGACGGGGGAGCACCGAGCGGACGCATCGCGTCCTCTCCCAGTCGCGTGAGCCAGCGTCCTAGCTGGAACAGGTCGAGCGCGTCCATCCCAGCACATTACATCATCTAAAGATCCATCTGTAGATGATGTAATGTGCTGGGTGTGAACCGCCGGGGAGTCATTTACGACACCGGCATCGTCCTCCCCGGCCCGGCGCGGGGCGGCGCGGGACGGCCGGGCGCCGCCCATCAGCTGGCCGCGCGCCGCAGGAAAGGAGATCACCACGATGAGGTGGCGGGGCGTGCTCTACGACGCGGGCCGTGTGATGGGCGGCGTGACCTGGCGGCCGGACTACAGCCCGGCGCTGGTGCACCGCGAGCTGGAGATCATCAGCACCGGCCTGCACTGCAACGCGGTCAGGATCTGGGCCCGGGACACCGGGCGGCTCGCCGCCGCGGCCGGGGACGCCCTGCGGCAGGGCATGGACGTGTGGTTCTGCCCGGAGCTGTCCAGCGGGTCCCGGGATGCGACGCTGCGCCACCTGGCGCGCTCGGCAGCGGCTGCCGAGGAACTGCGGGCCAGGTGGCCGGGGCGGCTGGTCTTTTGCGTCGGCGGTGAACTGACGCTGTTCATGCACGGCATCATCAAAGGACGCACCTACAGCAGGCGCACCCGCATGCCGGTGCTGCGTGAGGTCCTCAGGTCCGGTGCCCACAACGCGCCGCTGAACGCGTTCCTGGCCCGGGCTGCTGCGGCCGTGCGTGAGGTGTTCGGCGGCCCGGTCACCTACGCGTCGCTGCCGGCCGAGCGGGTCGACTGGGACACCTTCGACATCATCGGCATCAACCACTACTGGATGGAGCCCCACCAGGACCGCTACCTCCAGAAGGTGGAGCCGCTGCTGGCCGCCGGCAAGCCGGTGGTGATCACCGAGCTGGGATTCCGCACCTGTACCGGCGCCGACCAGACCGGTCCCGCGAGCACGGCGAATATCGACCCGGTCACTTTTGCCCTGCACAAGCTGCCGCTGACAGGCCGGTTCGTCCAGCCGCGGGTCAAGACCACCGGCGAACGCGACGAGGACCTGCAGGCCCGCAGCCTGCTCCGCCAGCTTGAGCTGCTGGACTCGGCCGGGGTCGACGGCGCATTCGTCTACACCTTCACCGCCCCCCTGTGGACTCATGCAGACGACCCGCGGCACGACCTCGACACCGACAGCTACAGCCTGGTCAAGCCCTATCCCCGCGGCAGACACGGCACCACCTACCCAGACATGGCATGGGAGCCCAAGAAATCGTTCACAGCCGTCGCGGACTATTACGCGAGACACCCAGGCAACGAACACCGGCCAAGCTGACCAGGCACCACTATGGTGCGGCATGCGAGGCCCCCAACGGCCGTCTGCTCCGAGAGGGATCCGCTTGCCGTCCGGACCGTAACCAAGCGACACCGCGCCGCGACACCACCCGCTACAGCTCTTGTGCAGCCTCGCGTCGCGCAGTCGCCGAAGTAGATGGCGTCGTGGCCAGAACCGCGTTTACCCACGCCCGCGACGTCGATATCTTGGCTCCCAGCAACTGGGAGCCCAATCTAGCCCTCTGCGTTTGCGTGGAGCTAAGGGGGCTCGAACCCCTGACCCCTTGCTTGCAAAGTAAATTTTGGCTATCGCTGGGCATGGCCTGACGTCGCCCAATATGCTTTTTACCTGCGGATACCCTGGCTGGCTGTGGCTGGGTGTCGTCTGGTACCTGGCACCATTGGCTCCCAGCGTGGCTCCCAAAAATACAGGTGACTCCGCTAAAATTTTTGCATCCGGGGCAGTGCCGATTAGTTCAGAAGGCCCGGCTAGTGAGCACAGCGGTGTGTGTCGTGCGGTGGCCGTTTAGGGCGGAGGTTGCCAGGCCGCTAGCTCTACCCGCGAGGCGGGGACGCTCCATCCCGAAGCCGCAGTCGTCGCCTACGTGCGCTAGCGCCTGCTGTCCTACCGCTGTGCTACCATGATTCTCATGGCAGTGCGGAAGAAGCGCTCGATCTCGATGCCGCCCGAGCTCGACGCCGAGATAGCGGCCGCGGCCGAGCAAGCGGGCATGAGCTACAGCGCATGGCTGGCCGACACCGCTCGCAAAGAATTCATCATCCGGGCCGGCCTGGCCGCCGTTACCCAGTTCGAGGCCGACCACGGGGCATTCACCCCCGATGAGCTGGCCGAGGCTGAGCAATGGGCCGCCACCGCGGTCCGGCGGGCCAGCCGGACCGGCCGCAGCACCCAGCGCCGGACCGCGTGATGGGCGTTACCTACGACACCGGCGCGCTCATCGCAGCGGACCGGGGAGAACGCAGCATGTGGGCCCGCCACCGTGCCCTCCTGATGCTGCGCGAAGTACCTACCGTTCCTGCACCGGTCGTCGCCCAGTCCTGGCGCGGCGGAAGTCGCCAGGCCTTGCTAGCCCGGCTACTCGCCGGATGCGCCGTCGAAGCCCTCGACGACGGCCAGGCCCGCGCGGTCGGCTCACTAGCTGCGATCGCCGCCACCAGCGACATCGTGGACGCCTGCGTCGTCGAAGGAGCCCTCCGCCGCCACGACCTCGTCGTCAGCTCGGACGAGACAGACCTGCACGCTATCGCCGCGGCTGTCAGCCGACATCTCGAAATGGACCGGCCCTGACCGCCAGCCGATGTCCTGAAAAGTCCCTCGGCCTTGCGATAACTCGTGGCGGCTAAGTTCGCTCGCGCCAATGGGTAGTGATGTAGCGGTGCGCCTGTTCGCCGTCGAGCGGTCGCGTAGAGTTGCCGCTGCGGACGTATAGCACCTTGTCGTTTCCGTTTTTAACCCATACGGCTCGTGGCGCTGCAGGCATGCGCAATGTGCATACCTGAGTCTCGCCAACCGTGGGAAATTCGATGCTAATTCGGGCGCACAGGTCTGTACCGACCGCAGGATTAAGGAGGTTACGCAGGAATAGCTCATAGCCGTCTAGATTGGGCTTTGGCAGTGTGTCCAAGTCCCGATCCAGGCCCACGGGATTCCCGTTGTCGTCTACGCCTATGACCAGTACCCCTCCATGCGCGTTCATGAAGCCCGCCGCTGTCTTCACGACGACGCTTTCTAGCACCTTGTCTGATGATCCCGCTGGCTGGTTGGACCTCACTCTCTGCTTGAACTCCAACGTTGGGCCTTCGCCGTCGCTTATGAGGTCCGCGATATTACTAGTACGTCGCCCTCCTTCCTGGACCACATCATCAAGGAAGTCGTTGACTATTTGGGCTAGTTCAGCCCGTCTGTACTCCAAGAACGCCTGGAAGTTATCTAGCTTCCAGAGTTCGGTATCGATTGGAATACCTTGCGCGGTCAACGCCTCAAAGCCCCTAGACTTCACGACATCTGGCAAATAGACGGCCGGTGCCTTGGAGCTGATAGAACGGCTTTGGCTACCACCGACAAAGGCGAGGTTCGCAATCTCGTTGAGATTATTTGCCTCATAGTCTCCGGCGACCGCCTTTGGAAAAATGTGATGAGTCTGAATGTAATGAGATTTTCCGGAATTAGTGAGTGAGATAGCTAGCCCGCTTCGCCAATCTTTCGCACCCGCACGTTTGACGGCCAAGTACGCAGTCTGGAAAAGGGGATTACGAGGGCCACGCCCAGCGAAATCGGTTGCGGTGAAGCGAATCCGCCCGAACTGATTCTTTACGAGATCAAGAAGTTCTCTCGCGCCGCCTTTGCGCCGGAGGATGGTCGCAAGATCTACATCGAGGATGGTCTCGCTCGATCCTCGGGAATAATGACCAGTGGCGTTAGCGACGAATAGCCAGTGCAAGAGCTGCCGTTCCTCATCCTCGGAGAACTGGAAGTTATTGCTCACAGCCAACACGGCAATCGGGATTACCAGCAGAGGTGACGAGAGCAGCGACTCATCTTCGATTCCGGCATTCGCTCGCAGGAACCTCACAGCGAAGCGAAGGCCGTCTTTTGCCTTCTCCCAAGAGTTCTCCATCTCTGGCACGCTGATGCTTGCGACGGTACGGAATCTGCTCTGTCCGGTGGCAAAGACGACTAGCGTGCGTACCAGCAGACCGGGATCGAAGGTAAACCACTCCTTCTCGCACTCTTCTGCGAATTCCTCAAATTTATCCAAGGCACCTGGCCACCGAGCGGTTATCTGCGCCATAGCTAGGTCCGAACCGCGCAGCTTCATACCGAGGGAATTCACGCGAACGAAGATCTCGGCAACCTCTTCGTAGGAAAGATCACGCTCCAGTACGTGCATGACGTACTGGTAGTCACCGATCTTCTTAACCCCCTGCAGGCGCTGGCTGTACCGCTCATAGCGGGGATCATCTGGCGAATCCACGAGCCTCTTCAATAGATCCCACTCGCGAACCTTCGGGTTGAAGATGTCCGACACCTTGACCCAGCGCGGATCGGACAAAAGGGCGCGGGAAGCGACGACGAAGGTCCGATTCTGCACACGCTCCTGCACGCTGCGACTGTCCCCGTTCAGGTCGGGATCCTCATCGACGCCTAGATCAGCGAGAGGTTCGTCATCGTCAACCTCCGTGACCTCCGTCGGAGGTCCCTCGGGGTGGTCGAGGTTGAAGGCGATCTCCACCGGCCGCACGCGGTTCTTGAACTTAAGCGGCTCTCCCCTAAGCACGGCCGTCAGGGATGTCAACCGCTGCTGACCGTCCAAGAGCAGCTTGTGGCTACCGAAGACGCTCATCCTTTGCTCGATTGCAAGGTCACGAGACGGAATGTCCTCGGTGGTCTCCCACACCAGGATCGCTCCCGACGGGTAGCCCCGGTACAGCGAATCGAGCAAATCCCGCACTCGCGTCACCGGCCAAACGTAGCGGCGCTGCAACTCAGGCAACCGCAGCTCGCCACGATCGATCATGTCAACTAGCTCTCGTACGGTGATGTCGATCTTAGGCATAATCGGTGACTCAACCCCAGTACCATATCGGTGAACGGATCCCAGACGGTATTCTACGCGGAAATCTGCCTGAGCGTCTCTCAGCTCCAAGCTTCCCCGAAGGGAAGCCAGATATGAATGGCTGCGATACGGTCGGTCCAACCAGGGTCTGGGTGCTCTGGCCCTGATCCTTGTCGAGGCGATGAAATCCATGATCGCTGGCCGGGCGGGATCCTAGGATCCAGCAGGGCCTTGCCTGCTTATGCCGGTGTGAGGCATGTCTTGCTGGATTGCGCAGCTTACTGTCATAGCCTTGCTATTGAGCCTACGATGCTGCGGCAGACTGAGGCCCACATTTCACCATATGATTTACGCCATCGCGACTCAGTGGCTTGCTAGGGGCGAATGCCTCTTGGACCTGGGCGCGAGACGGCATCGTCCTCGAGGTAGAACCTTCGTCACTGAGCTTCGTCGCTTTGAGGTGGTCGCTCCCTGCCTGCTGTGTGGGAAAGTAGCCGTGTCCTGGGACGTGGTAGACGATGCCCATGTCTGCCAGTTCGCGTAGTGCCCGGCCGGCTGTGTGCGCCGAGATGCTTAGCTTCCTGGTGAGCTCGGCCTTGGACGGGACTGGATCACGCGGATCTGTCTTTCCGTTTTCCATGGTGTCCAGGACGGCGTAGGCGGTCTGCACCCACCGGCGCGGGTCGTTCCTGCCGAGGCCGATGTTCACCATTTGAGCTGTGCCCATACGATGCGGGTGCCGACGCCGGTCGTCTGGGCGCCCCAGGAGTCTGGGCCGGTGAGGGCTTCGACGATGTGCAGGCCGTGGGGCCGGCCGTCCTGTTGTCTGCTTCGCCAGGGACCGCCGGAGTCGTGGCACTCTATTCGGATGTGATGCTGGTGCAGTGCTACGCGGATGGTAAATGTCTGCCCGCGCGAGCGGCTGTGCAGGATCGCGTTGGTGGCGAGCTCGGATGCGATGAGCACGGCGTCATTGGTGACCGGGCAGTCCCCCAGGTGCCTGGCGACCTCGTGGCGGACCGGGGATACCTGGTCGGCGGCGCCGTTAAAGGTCTCCGTGTATTCCGTCGCGGTCGCTGCCGTGCCCACGTTTGCGCTCCTTCGCTGGGAACCTGCGGCCTCGAGGGGTACCGGGCCGGGATGAGTTTTCATCGTGCCTCCGGGGGCGTACGGTGGACAGCGGCTACGACTCGCTGTGCTGGCGGGGAAGCCATGAGTGACACAGGCAGCCCGGTTGTGTGGGGGTGTGACATGTCTCCGAAGCTCGATCCCCCGCGTGCCTTGATGGATTTCGCGGAGGAGCTGAAGGCGCACCGCGGGAAGGCCGCGATGAGCCGGGATGAGCTGGCGGCGCAGGTGAATTACAGCGCGTCGCTGATCGCGATGATCGAGTCAGGTAAGCGGATCCCGTCGCGGAAGCTCGCGGATCTGCTTGATGTGGTGTTCGACGAACCGGGCACGTTTGCCCGGGCGGAGAAGCGGCTGCGCAACGTGCCGTTCCCTGCGTCGTTCCGGCCGTTTGCCGTATACGAGGCGGAGGCTACGGCGCTGCGCTGGTACGAGCATGCCTTGGTGCCTGGGTTGCTCCAGACCGAGAAGTATGCGCGGGCGGTGCTGTCCACTCGGCCGAACACCACCGAGGACGAGATAGACGAGCTGCTGGCGGCCAGGATGACCCGTCAGGAGATCCTGTCGCGGGACAGCCCGCCGCTGCTGTACGTTCTGCTCGACGAGGGGGTGCTGCACCGGCCGGTGGCGCCAGATGACGTGATGCGCGCGCAGTTCCTCCAGCTGGCAGAGATGTCGTGGCGGCCGAACATCACCGTGCAGGTCGTGCCCTATACGGCGGGCGGGCATTCGGGTCTGCTGGGGGCATTTATTATCGCGGAGCTGGGCGATTCCCCAGCTATCGTGTTTCTAGAGGATGCATGCGACGGGCGTGTGACCGAAGATGCAGCCATGATGGCTCAAGCTATGAGGAACTTTGACGCCTTGCGCTCCGAGGCCCTGCAGCGCGGTGTATCCAGGGACTTGATCGAGAAGGCAGCGGAAGGATGAACATGGAACCCCTCATCTGGCGCACGAGCAACTACAGCGGCAACAACGGCGGTGCCTGCATCGAAGTCGCGGATGCACCGGGCGCGGTACTGATCCGCGACACCAAGGACCGGGAAGGGCCTGTGCTCGCTGTTGGCGTCGAGGCATGGCGCAGGTTCGCGGCGAAGGTGAAGACCACCGCATAGGCTCCAGACCTTCGCGCCGCGATCAGTCTCCGGCTTCGAAGTCCAGGTCGCGGTCCGTGGCGCGTTCCAGGATCCGTTCGGAGGGCGGGATCTCGGGCTTGGGCGGTTGGAGGATGGCGCCTGTGGATGGTGCGGGCCAAGGCGGGGAAGCCTGGCCGAGGTAGCCGTAGTCGGGATCTTTGGCGGGGATCAGCAGGCTTTGGCGGGCGGCCAGCTTGTCGGCGAACGCGTGGTGCTGGGCGGCGAGGTCCTTGATCCACTGGCTGGTCTTCGGGGCCGGGTCATTCATGCTCAGAGCGAGGTCGGCGGGCTGGGTTTGGGTGGCGGGCTCTGGTTCGGCTGAGCGGAGCGGGGGAACTGCTGATCGGGGTGGCGGCGGCGTAGCTCGGCGTCGGCGGCTACGGCTAGGTGGCGCTGGGCGCGGGTGGCGGCTTCCCAGTCGGTGCGGTCGGCCATGACGGCGGCGAACACATTCTCGCGCTGCCTGTAGATGTCGTGCAGGGCTTGGTAGCTGGCCGCCAGTTCCTGATGGCGGGCGGCGTCGGTGTCGTGGCCTTGTTTTTGGGCGGCGTAGGCTTCGGCGGCGGTGCTGAGGCTGGCCAGGTGGGCGTCGCGGGCGGCAGCGCGGGCCTGGCGGAGTTCATCGCCAACGTACTCGGGGGCCCAGGCGGTCTCGACCGGGTAGGTGTCGCGCAGATGCAGGAGCCTGCCGTCGGGCATGCCGCGGATATCCGGACCGTCGGTGGGGCCTAGGGCGGCGAGGGCCTGGTGCCAGGCGGCCCGCGCTTCCGGGGTTGCAGTAGCGGGTTCGGGGCCGATCGGGTCGGCGGGATGGGCGTAGCCGGACAGTTCGCGCCAGGCGCCGATGGCGGCGGCTCGTTTCTGCCAGTCCAGCCGGGCGGAGGGGATGATCGGGGACCGGGCCGAGGGCGGCCAGTGCCCAGGGTTGGGGGTGGGCGACGGCGTGTTCGCCGATGCGGGCTGTGCGGGCGTCCATCAGGGTGGCGATTTCGGTGAGGTAGGCGCGGCGGTCGGGATCGGTGATCACGGGGATGCGGGCGGACAATGGTCCGGCTGGGCGGGGGACGAGCGAGGTGGTCCGGTGGCGTAGGCGGGCATCGAGGACGGCGGAGATGTCGCGGGCTCCGGTTAGGTCGCGTCCGGCGATCGCGGCGGTGAGGGCCTGGGCGGGGTCCAGGCCGGCGAGTTCGGCGGCGTGCAGGGTGCGCCATAGCCATCTGGACTGGTGGCCGGGGTCGGCGTGGTGGCCCGGAGGCAGGAGGGCAGCGAGCAGCTCGCGATAGCGCTGCTCGCGGAGCGGGGCGGTCTCGGCGGTCCAGATGGCGTGCAAGAGGGCGAGGTGATCGGCGTCGGCTAGGGCCTGGCGGTGGGTCTGGGTGGCGGACTGCTGCTGGCCGTCGCGGTTCAGGACGGCGGACAGCACGGTCAGCGCCCGGTCCGGGGGCGCGGGCAGGGCGGCCGGGGCGGGAAGGCTGGGTCGTTCGGAATGAATCTGGTCGTAGCGGGCCAGTTCGGGCGCGGGCCTGGGGCCGGGTAGCGGGTCGGCCTGGGTCGGCGAGGTGGTGAAGACGTAGGCGTGGTTGTGGTCGATGCCGCGGGTCAGGGCGACGTAGGCGTGCTGGCGGTCCTCGGTGCCGGTGATGACGGCGAGGCCGGTGTGGACGCTGCGGCCCTGGGCGGTGTGATTGGTGACGGCGTAGCCGAGCTCGGAGTTTTCGTAGTCGGCGAACAGGAAAGTGCGGTCGGTCCAGCGGCGCCGGCCGGTGCGGGGGTCGGCGTCCAGGGCCCGGCGGACGATCAGGCCGGCTTTGGTGACCGCCTCGATGCGGAGCAGGTCGCCGTTGGCCAGGGCGCGGCCGGGTTCGCCGGCCTCGGTGGCGTGGTCGTTGCGGGTGCAGATGATCAGGTCGCCGGGGCTGGCCTGGGCGCCGTGGGCGATGCTGACGGACGGCCTGCGGGAGACGACGCCAAGGGTGATGAGGTCGTCGCGGATGCGGCGGGATAGCTCGCGGCGCAGTTCGTGGCTGGCGGCCATCAGGAGGGTGTCGGTGCCGTTGGTGGACAGGGCGACGTAGGCGGCCGCGGCGGCGTCGGTCATCTGCTCGGGGGTGCCGCCGGTGATGCGGGCGTGCTGGTTGTTGGACGGCGCTCAGGATTCCGATGATCTGGGGGTTGTGGCGGCATTGGGGATGCCGATGGGGGTTTGCGGCTGAGCCGGCTGGGGGTGTCTTGGTGGGCGGCGGCACCTGGCCGATGACGATGCTGTAGCGGATCCGCGTCACTGGTGTTGCGGGTAGGGCACGGGTGGGTGCGCGCCGGCAAGGTGAGCGAGTCGGATGAGGCGCGGCCCTCCCCGTGATCTTTTTGGCGAAGCTCTGGGGAGGGCCGCTGGGTTGACGCTTGGAGGCGTCGTGCTCACGGTAAACGGTGACCGGGGTGTAGTCGAACGGCAGCTGGCAGGGGGGGAGCTGGAGTGCCCGTCGTGCGGCGGTGTGCTGAGCGGGTGGGGGCACGCGCGGCAGCGGGTGGTGCGGATGCTGGCCGGGCCGGATGAGGTGCTGGTACCGCGCAGGTCACGGTGCTGTCAGGGGTGCGGGGGCACGCACGTGCTGCTGCCGGCGCAGTTCTTGTCGCGGCGGGCGGATGCGGGCGCGGTGATCGGCGCGGCGCTGGAGGCGGCTGCCGCCGGGGCGGGGCACCGCAAGGTCGCGGCGGGGCTGGGCCGCCCGGCACCGACGGTGCGGGGGTGGCTGCGCCGGTTCGCGGGCCGGGCGGAGCAGGTGCGGGTGTTCTTCGCTGTGCTGCTGGCCAGGACCAGCCCGGACCCGGTGATGCCGGCCGGGGCGGCCGGGCCGGTGGCTGCTGCGGTGTCGGCGGTCGCGGGCGCGGCGGCTGCGGTGGCGCAGCGCTGGCCCGCGGTCGGTGCGGTGCCGGTGTGGGCGGCGGCCTCAGCGGCCAGCGGCGGGCTGCTGCTCGCGCCGGGCTGGCCGCCGGCCGGGTGCAACACGAGCTGACCCGTTACGCGCTGCCGGGCGGGCGCGCGATGGTGTCCCGGTCATCACCGGTGTGACCGAGGAGGTGCCCGATGGGCATGAGCAAGGCCGAAGAAGAAGAACAGGTACGGCTGGAACGGGCCCGGGCAGTGGGGCTGTTCCGGTACATGCTGATCAGGGAGGCCGCTGATCCCGCGCTGTCCACGCGGCAGCGGGGCAAGCTGGTGCGGGAGATCGCCGCGCGTGAGCACACCGACCCGTCGGGACGGCCGGTGCGGCTGACCCGGTGGACGCTGGATGTGTGGATCCGCAGGTGGCGCCAGGACGGGTTCGACGCTCTGGTCCCGTCGCCGCGCCAGTGTGCGCCGCGGACCCCGCCGGAGGTGATGGAGCTGGCGGTGGCGCTGAAGAAGGAGAACCCGGCGCGGACCGCGGCCCAGGTGCAGCGGATCCTGAAAGCGCAGTCCGGGTGGGCGCCGGATGAGACGACGATCCGGCGGATGTTCACCCGGACCGGGCTGACCGCGCTGACCCCGGCCGTGCCGGCGTTCGGGCGGTGGGAGGCGTCGCGGCCCAATGAGATCTGGACCGGGGATGCGATGCACGCGATCCGGCTGGGTGGCCGCAAGACCTACCTGTTCGCGTTCATCGACGATCATTCCCGCGCGGTGATGGCCGCCCGGTTCGGGTTCGCCGAGGACACCATCCGGCTGGCCGCCGCGCTGCGCCCCGCCCTGGGATCCAGGGGGATCCCGGCGCACGCCTACGTCGATAACGGCAGCGCTTTCGTAGACGCGTGGCTGCTGCGCGCTTGCGCCAAGCTGGGCATCAAGCTGATCCACAGTCAGCCCAGAAGGCCGGAAGGGAAGGGAAAAATAGAAAGATTTTTCAGGACTGTGCGGGATCAGTTCCTGGTCGAGCTTACCGAGGAGCGCGCCGCCCGGATCGCGGACCTGGCCGAGCTGAACAAGCTGTTCACCGCCTGGATCGAGACGGTCTACCACGTCCGGGTGCATTCGGAGACCGGGCAGCCGCCGCTGGCCCGGTGGGAAGCCGGCGGCCCGTTCCCGCGTCCGGCAGACGGGGACCTGGCTGAGGCGTTCCGCTGGTCCGAACGGCGGACCGTGACCAAGACCGCGACCGTGTCCTTGCACGGCAACGTGTACCAGGTGGATCCGGCGCTGGCCCGCCGGCGTGTCGAGCTGGTCTTCGACCCGTTTGACCTGACCGTCCTGTTCGTGCGGTGCGACGGCAAGGACGCCGGGACCGCGACCCCGCATCACATCACCCGGCACTCCCACCCCAGGGCCCGCCCGGAAGACCCCGGCAGCGGTGACGACGCCCCCCGCGCCACCGGCGTGGACTACATCGCCCTGCTCGGCGAGCAGCACGACCGGCAAAGGGAACGCGCGGTCAACTACTACGCCCTCATGCCCGGCGCGGGCAGCCACGACGCCCCGCCCGGCTCCGGGGCGCAGGGCCAGGGGCAGGACGGGCGGGATGCAGGCGAGGAGGACGGCCGTGGATGACTTCCGGCAGGTCATCGACCTGGACCACGCCACCAGCGACGACACGGTGCGCCTGGCCCGCACCGCCGCCGAGGCAGTCCGCGGCCTGAACCACCTCACCCGCCATGACGCCGGCCTGGCCCAGCCATCAGCCGCCTACGACATCACCGGCGCCCTGGCCCTGACCGCCTCCCGCCTGGGACAGCTGCTCACCCAGATCGAACGGTGGCTAGATCACGCCCTGGCCGCCGGGCGGCTCGGCCACGACCTCGGCGAAGACCCCGCCGCGGCCATCGACGCCGCCGCGATCTTCCTCGGCGACGCCCGCACCAGCGCCGCCGCCCTGGCCGGCGACCTGGACGCCGCCCAGCAGCAGCTCGCCCTCATCAACGGCAACCCCCGCCCCCGCGACCGCAAGGACCAGCCATGATCGACAAGCTCCAGGCCCACTACGGGTTCACCCGCATGCCCTTCGGCCGCGACCTGGCCCCCGGCATGCTGCACCGCCACGCCGCCCACAACGAAGCCTGCGCCCGGATCACCTGGTGCATCGCCGAACGGGCCATCGGGGTGATCACCGGTGAAGTCGGGGCGGGCAAGACTGTCTCAGTGCGCACCGTCCTGGCCGGCCTGGACGCCTCCCGGCACACCATCATTTACCTGCCTAACCCGATGATCGGCACACGGGGGCTGCACGAGATGATCGTCGCGACCTTCGGCGGCCAGCCCGACCGCAGCTACTCCCGGCTCACCGCCCAGGCCAGCGCGATCCTCGCCGCCGAACGCGACGAGCGCGGCAAGACCCCCGTCCTGGTCATCGACGAGGCTCACCTGCTGCGATATGAGCAGCTTGAGACGATAAGGATGCTGACCAACCACAACCTCGATGCCGACTCCCCGCTCGCCTGCCTGCTCATCGGCCAGCCCACCCTGCGGCGCACCATGAAACTCGCCGTGCTCGCAGCCCTGGAGCAGCGCACCGCCCTTCGTTACGCGATGCCGCCGATGACCAGCCAGGAAACCAGCAGCTACATCATCCACCACCTCAAGCTCGCCGGCCGGTCAGACCCCCTGTTCAGCGATGATGCGGCCTCTTTGGTCCACACCACCTCCCGCGGCTACCCCCGCGCGGTCAACAACCTGGCCATCCAGGCGCTCGTCGCCACCTACGCCGCCGGCAAAGCCATCGTCGACGAGCAAGCCGCCCGCGCCGCCATCACCGAAGTCACCGACACCTGACCGGCACCTCACCCACAACCACCGGCACCACCACCACCAAAGCCCCGCAGTCACCCCGGCTGCGGGGCTTTCCCGCATCCCCACATCGGCATCGTGAACGCCGCCTTCGTGGTGGTCTTCAGCGCCGGGCAACAGTTCGTACTCAGCGAGGGCCGTGATGTCGCCGTCGCGGAGCCGCAGGCTGGCGTGCTGTTCCCAGGGGGCGCGGAAGCGGACTGGTTCGGTGAGCCGGATATGGCCGAGGGTGTCGGCGAGCAGGGACATGCCGCCCTGTTCTACCGCCTGGAGCTGGCTGGTGTCCCCGGCCAGGATGAGTTTGCTGTGGGTGGCTCCGGCGTAGGCGATCAGGTCGGCCAGGTCGGGGGCGGGCATGGTCGAGGCCTCGTCGATGAGCAGGAGGGTGGCCGGGGTGACCGGGAGGGGGCCGCGTGCGCCGCGGCGGCCGGGCAGGTGGCCCAGGAACTGGGCGGCGTTGAAGGAGAGCGGGACTCCGGCGGCCAGGGTATTGCGGGCGGACTGGGATGCGGTGATGCCGATCACCGGGCCCAGGCCGGACGCGGTCCACGCGCGGGCGATCTCGGTCAGGACGTGGGTCTTGCCTGAGCCTGCCGGGGTG
>CAWEFK010000028.1:0-419977 GCA_963808315.1 uncultured Actinomycetes bacterium
GACCCCGGCCCGATAGCAGCATCGCCATCCTCGGCGGTGTCTCGCCCGACGAACTGCCGCACGCCCTGGGTATTGACATGCTGGTCGCGGGCGGCAAGTCCAGCATGCTGACGCATTTCACCGAGCTCGCTAGGCAGGCCGGCCTGGACATCCTCGCGGCCGGCACCCAATCGTCCGGCCGGTACGTGGTCGAGTGCCGCCCCGCGCCGGAACCAGCAGGATAGGCAAGGAGGACGTAGGGTGAGTCAGGATTCCGAAACCAGCCGGGCACGAGGTCTCGTGCACGGCCAGGTCTGCTACCTGCAGCTGCCGGCGGTCAGCCACAGTCGGGCGGCGGCGTTCTACGCGGCCGTCTTCGGCTGGGACGTTGAAGAGCACGCCCCGGACTTCGTGGCTCCCGGCCTCATCGGCCAGTGGGTCGAAGACCGGCCGCCTGCGCCCGACACCGGCCCGATGCTCTGGCTCCACGTGGCCGACCTGCACGAGACCCTCCACCAGGTAACCACCCATGGCGGCCAGATCCAGGAGCCCCCATCTCCCGACGGCCCGGACCGTACCCTGGCCATCATCCTCGACCCGGAAGGAAACCCCGTCGGCTTGGCCGCCCACACCCGCTGACCGATTCCCGTTCCACGGGTGACAGCTGATGACTTCGCTGGTGGCGGCGATGACGATCAAGCGTGCCTGCCCGCGCCTCGGCGTGCCTGCCCCCCAGCCTCAACGGGACGGGCGGCCGCTTCAACGGGACGGGCGGCCGCCTCAACGGGACGGGCGGCCGCCGCGGCGCCTGGCGTGCGCGATGAGGCGGCCCGGGCAGCGCAGGACCCGGAGCTCGGCGCCGTCCAGCATAATCGAACAAAGATCGTGGTAAATCCAGGCTTCGTGAAGACTTTTGGGTACTATGATCCACAAAAGTCCCCACCAAGCCTGAATCCTCCACGTAAAGTTTACAGCTGCCGGAACGGAGTGATCCGGGAACGCGGATGGGGCGGTGGTGACGCGTGGTGCCCCACGACCCGGTGCAGTAAGCGGATCGCGCGGGGCTGGGGGAGGGTTCCACGGCCCCAGTTCCGCTTCAGGCGGAACACGCACGGGGAAGACCTCCCTTCATTTCATGGTTACATGTAATCCTGTAATCAAATCGTGTACCTGGCGAGGAGATGTGATGGAGGCAAGTCACCCGCTGGACGCTTATTCGCAGATCGTTTCCGGTGTCGCCGAACGTCTCACCCCCAAGGTCGCGAGCCTGCGGGTGCCCCGGGCCACGGGTAGAAGCCAGGGGGAGAGCCTCGGCTCGGCCGTGGTGTTCACCGACAATGGATTCTTGCTGACCAACGCGCACGTGGTCGGCCAGGCCAGCAGTGGTACCGCATCGTTTTCCGACGGCACGTCGGTTCCGTTCGTGGTCGTGGGCGCGGACCCGCTGTCCGATCTCGCGGTGCTGCGCGCCAACGGCCCCAACCCGAAGACCCCGGAACCCGCCGAGCTTGGGGAGGCCGACCAGCTCGTCGTCGGACAGCTGGTGGTGGCGGTGGGCAATCCGCTCGGCCTGTCCGGTTCGGTGACGGCCGGCGTGGTCAGCGCGCTCGGCCGGTCCCTGCCGGCCCGTGGGCGGCTGATCGAAGACGTCATCCAGACCGACGCCGCGCTGAACCCGGGCAACTCCGGCGGGGCATTGGCCGACTCGGGCGCGCGCGTCGTCGGCATCAACACGGCCGTGGCCGGCGTCGGCCTCGGCATGGCCGTCCCGGTAAACGCCACCACGCGGCGGATCATCTCCGCGCTCATGCGAGACGGCCGGGTCCGGCGGGCCTACCTGGGCCTGGTCACGATGCCCGGTCCGGTGCCCGCCAGCTGGCGTGACCGGCTCGGCCGGACGACCGGCCTGCGCGTCGCCGAGGTAGTCAGCGGCGGACCCGCCGACCGGGCCGGCCTGCGCCCGGGCGACCTGCTGCTCACCGCCGGGGGCAAGCCGGTCAAAGCCGCCCAGGACTTGCAGCGGCTGATGTTCTCCGAAGCGATCGGCCGCCCGCTCGCGATCACCGTGATGCGCAACGGCGCCCTGGTCGACGTCATCGCCGAGCCCTCAGAGCTAGTCTCCGCCTGAGGCCGAGCCACCCGAGGCCGAGCCACCCGAGGCCGAGCCACCCGAGGCCGAGCGCAGGAAACCCCTCACCTCGCCGGGACTCCTCAGCCGGATGAACCGCAGGTGCCCGTTCGCCGGGTCCGCCATCGCCGCGGTGTACCTGTGCCGCTGCACGCCCTGCATCTGCCAGGCCCAGGCGATGACGTTCTCCTCTTTGTCCCAGCTCAGCAGCTGGCGCCAGGATTCGCGGTTCCCGTTCCACAGCTCCACCCGGCCCAGCACCCGGTGCAGCGTCCGGATGATGACCCGGCGCATCACCAACGCCCTGGACAGGTCCAGCCACACCACCGTGTCCGCTCGCGCCCAGATGATCGACTGCACCTGGCCGGAGTAGTTGCCGTCGAGCACCCACCGGTCCTGCGCCACGAGCACGGACACCCGGCGCCGGAACTCCTCAACGGGCAGCGCGGTCCAGCCCGCCTGGTGGATGATCGAGTCGAGTTCGGTGTGCGGGAGCCCGAGGATGCGCGCGAGCTCCCGGGCCAGGGTCGATTTTCCCGAGCCCGAGATGCCGATCATCGAGACGCGCCGCACAGCAGCCGAACCTAGCAGCTTCACGCAGCTCGGACACCCCGTGCGTCGCCTGGCTTCACGAGGGGAATGATGGGCACATGAGCCAAGGTCACGAACAGGTGCGCGCCCCGCGTGGCAGCCAGCTCAGCTGCCAGGGCTGGGCGCAAGAAGCCGCCATGCGCATGCTGATGAACAACCTCGACCCCGAGGTAGCCGAACATCCCGACCAGCTCATCGTCTACGGCGGCTCCGGCCGGGCCGCTCGCAGCTGGGAGGCGTACGCGGCGATCATCAAGACCCTCACCGAGCTCAAGGACGACGAGACCCTGCTGGTCCAGTCCGGCAAGCCCGTCGGCGTCCTGCGCACGCACGAGTGGGCGCCGCGGGTGCTGATCGCCAACTCCAACCTGGTTCCGCAGTGGGCGACCTGGGAGGAGTTCCGGCGGCTTGAGCAGCTCGGCCTGACCATGTACGGCCAGATGACCGCGGGTTCGTGGATTTACATCGGCACCCAGGGCATCCTCCAGGGCACCTACGAGACGTTCGCCGCGATCGCGGCCAAGCGGTTTGGCGGAACCCTCAATGGCACGATCACGCTGACCGGCGGACTCGGTGGCATGGGCGGCGCGCAGCCGCTGGCCGTGACCATGAACGGCGGCGTCGTCATCTGCGTCGAGTGCGACCCGTCCCGTATCACCCGCCGGATCGAGCACGGTTACCTCGACGAGCAGGCCGACGACATCGACGACGCGATCCGCCGGGCCGTCGCCGCGAAGAACAAGAGCGAACCGAAATCCATCGGGCTGCTGGGCAACGCCGCCGACATCTTTCCGGCCATGTTCAAGCGCAAGGCCCCCATCGACATCGTCACCGACCAGACCTCGGCGCACGACCCGCTGACCTACCTGCCCCGCGGCGTGGCCTTCGAGGACATGGCCGCGCTGCGCGCCGAAGACCCGGCCGGTTTCACCAGCAGGGCCCGCGCGTCGATGGCCGAGCAGGTCGCCGCCATGGTCGACTTCCTCGACGCCGGGGCCGAGGTCTTCGACTACGGCAACTCCATCCGCGGCGAGGCCGAGCTGGCCGGTTACCAGCGGGCGTTCGACTTTCCTGGCTTCGTGCCGGCCTACATCAGGCCGCTGTTCTGTGAGGGCAAGGGGCCGTTCCGCTGGGCCGCGCTGTCCGGCGACCCGAAGGACATCGCGACCACCGACCGGGCCATCCTCGAGCTGTTCCCGCAGAACGAGGCCCTGACCAGGTGGATCAGGCTGGCCCAGGAGAAGGTGCACTTCCAGGGACTGCCGGCTCGGATCTGCTGGCTCGGCTACGGCGAACGGCACCTGGCCGGTCTGCGCTTCAACGAACTGGTGGCCAACGGCGAGGTGTCCGCGCCCATCGTGCTCGGCCGCGACCACCTGGACTGCGGCTCGGTCGCGTCACCGTACCGGGAGACCGAGGCGATGGCCGACGGCTCGGACGCCATCGCCGACTGGCCGCTGCTGAACGCGCTGGTCAACACCGCCTCCGGCGCGTCCTGGGTGTCCATCCACCACGGCGGCGGCGTCGGCATCGGCCGGTCCATCCACGCCGGCCAGGTCTGCGTGGCCGACGGCACGGAACTGGCCGGCGCCAAGCTCGAACGGGTCCTGACCAACGATCCGGCCACGGGCGTGATCAGGCACACCGACGCCGGCTACGCCCGGGCCTCGGCCGTGGCCGCCGAGCGCGGGGTTCGCGTCCCGATGGACCCGAAAATCCGCGCGTGAGGTTCGCCGAGCTGTGGCGCGCGCTCGAGCCGCTCGGCCGCGACCCGCAGACCGGCGGCTACCGCCGCTACTCCTGGACCCCGGCCGACGCCGCCTGCCGCGCCTGGTTCACCGGCCAGGCGGAGCAACGCGGCCTGACCGTCGAGCCGGACAACAACGGCAACCTATGGGCCTGGTGGGGTAAGGGACGCACGGATGCCGTCATGACCGGCAGCCACCTGGACTCGGTCCCTGACGGCGGCGGTTTTGACGGCGCGCTGGGCGTCGTGGCCGCGCTGGCCGCTGTCGACCTGCTGAAAGAGCAAAATTTTTATCCCGAACGGCCCGTGGTGCTTGCGGTGTTCACGGAGGAGGAAGGCGCCAGGTTCGGCGTCCCGTGCCTGGGCAGCCGCCTGCTCAGCGGGGCGATCGAGCCCCGGGCGGCCCGTCAGCTCACCGACGACGCGGGGGTCACGTTGGCGCAGGCCATGACCGCCGCGGGCTTCGACGCCGGCCGGATCGGTCCCCGCGATGACCTGCTCGGCGCCGTCGGCGCCTTCGTCGAGTTGCACGTCGAGCAGGGCCGTGCGCTGGCCCCGCTGGGCGCCGCGGTCGGCGTGGCCGAGGGGATCTGGCCGCACGGGCGCTGGCGGCTTGATTTCGGCGGCCGTGCCGACCACGCGGGCACGGCCAGGTTCGCCGACCGCAGCGACCCGATGCTGCCCTACGCGGCCACGGTGCTCGCCGCCCGCCAGGCCGCCGAACGCTCCGGCGCCCTGGCCACCTTCGGCAAGGTGATCGCCGAGCCGGGCGGGTCCAACGGGGTATCGTCGGCGGTCAGGGCCTGGCTGGACGCCCGCGCCCCGGATGAGGACACGCTGCGGGATACGGTCACCGAAGTCCGTTCGGCCGCGGAAAAATTCTCCGCCGAGCATGGGGTCACGCTGACCGTGCGCCAGGAGTCGTACACTCCGGTGGTGCGTTTCGACGAAGGCCTGCGTGACCGGATCACCGCCGTGCTAGCCGCGTCCAGTCCTCCCGCCCCGCCCCCGCCGGTGCTGCCCACCGGCGCTGGTCACGACGCCGGCGTGCTGGCCGCCCGGGTGCCGACGGCCATGCTGTTCGTGCGCAACCCGACCGGCGTCTCGCACTCGCCCGCCGAGCACGCCGACCTGGCCGACTGCGAAGCCGGCGTCCGCGCCCTCGCCGCCGTCCTCACCGACCTCGCCGGCCCCGCCGACCCGCCCCGCCTGTGACCGTCCGGCGCTGGCTCGCCGACCTGGCCTGGCTGCCCGGCCAGGGCCTAGCCCGCGACGTCCTGATCGAAGCCGAAGGCGACCGCTTTACCTCCGTCGTCCCAGCCGCCCCGCCTGACCCCGGCGCCCCGCGACTGCACGGCCTGACCATGCCCGGTTTCGCCAACGCGCACTCGCACGCCTTCCACCGCGCGCTGCGGTCCGCCACCCAGGCGGACCGGGGCACGTTCTGGACCTGGCGTGAGCGCATGTACCAGGTCGCGGCCCGGCTGGACCCGGACAGTTACCTGCCGCTGGCCCGGGCCGTGTACGCCGAGATGGCGCTGGCCGGGATCAGCTGCGTCGGCGAGTTCCACTACCTGCATCACCAGCCGGACGGGCGCCCGTACGCCGACCCCAACGCGATGGGGCGCGCGGTGATCCAGGCCGCGGCCGAGGCCGGCCTGCGCGTGACGCTGCTAGACGCCTGCTACCTGACCGGCGGCCTCGACCCGTCCGGAGTGCTGCCGCTGGCCGGCCCGCAGGTGCGGTTCAGCGACGGCGACGCATCACGGTGGGCCGCCCGCGTCGACGCGCTCGGGCTGGACGAACACGGCATGATCTCCCCGCATGCGCGGGCCGGCGCGGCCATCCACTCGGTCCGCGCCGTGCCGCCAGAGCACATGCACCCGGTGGTGGCCTGGAGCCGCCACCGCGGCGCCCCGCTGCACGTCCACATGTCCGAGCAGCTGGCCGAGAACGAGGCCTGCCGGGCCGTCTACGGTGTTTCGCCGGCCCGGCTGCTGTACGACGAGGACGTGCTCGGCCCCCGGACCACCGTGGTCCACGCGACCCACGTCAGCGCCGTGGACCTGGAATTGCTGGGGGGCGCCCAGTCCTTCGCCTGCCTGTGCCCGACCACCGAGCGGGACCTGGGAGACGGGCTGGCCCCGGCTGGCCCGCTGGTCGCGGCCGGCTGCAGGCTTACCCTGGGCAGCGACAGCCACGCCGTGGTGGACATGCTCGAAGAGGCCCGCGGCGTCGAGTACGCCGAGCGGCTCACCCGCCGCTCCCGCGGCCACCTGACCGCCGAGGCCCTGCTGCGGACCGCCACCTGCGACGGTCACGCCAGCCTGGGCTGGCCGGACGCCGGCGAGATCGTCCCCGGCGCCTGGGCCGACCTCGTCACCGTGACCCTGGACAGCATCCGCACCGCAGGCGCTCCCGACGACCTGGCCCTGGAGACGGCGATATTCGCCGCCTCGGCGGCCGACGTCCGCGGCGTCGTCATCGGCGGCCGCGACGTGATCCGCGACGGTGTCCACCTGCTGCTCCCCGACGTCCCAGGCGAACTCACCCGTTCGATCCGCGCCGTCCTGCCCTGAGCCCGTCCCTGCCCTCCCTACCTGAGATAATCGACAACATGACCGAGATCCCCGTGGTCGACCTGGGCCGTGATGTTGCCATCCCGATAGTCGGATTCGGGACCTGGCAGCTGCAGGGACGCCAGGCCCAGGACGCCGTCCGGCACGCGCTCCAGGCCGGCTACCGGCACATCGACACCGCCACCATCTACCGGAACGAGGACGCGGTCGGCCGCGCCATCGCCGCCAGCGGCCTCGACCGCAGCGACATCTTTATCACCACCAAACTGCCGCCCGGCAACGCGGGGAACGCCCGGGCCACCATCGACGAGAGCCTGCGCGCCCTCGGCACCGGGTACGTCGACCTGTGGCTGGTGCACTGGCCACCCCGTCGCAAGGCTTCGCCTCAGCTGTGGCGGGAATTCCTCGCCATCAGGGACGAGGGCTTGTGCCGTGCGGTCGGGGTGAGCAACTACAGCGTGGCCGAGATCGACGAACTTATCGCCGCCACCGGAGAACGGCCAGCCGTCAACCAGATTCCGTGGAGCCCATCTCAGTACGATCCGGCGCTGCTGGCTGCGCACGCCGAACGTAAGGTGGCGGTCGAGGGCTACAGCTCGCTCAAGAAGACCAGGCTGCGGAACCCGGTCCTGGCCGAGATCGCCGCCGCGCACGGCGTGACACCCGCGCAGGTGGTCCTGCGCTGGCACCTTGAGCTCGGCGTCATCGTCATTCCCAAGTCCGCCCGGCCCGAGCGCATCGAGTCGAACATGGACCTATTCAGCTTCTCCCTCACCGCCGACGACATGGCCCGTCTGAATTATCTCTAACCGACCGCACGCACCTAGCTGGTACCTCACAACCAGCGTCCGTCCGGTTACTCGATGCAGTCAAGGCCCCGCCCGGCGAAGGGTCAGCACCCCCGTTTACACCGCCCGCCTCGCCTGCCACACCCGCACCGGGCGCTCCCGCTTTGCAGCCACACCGATGGTCCATCGCGGTTGTCCCAGCAACACCGATGGTCCTTCGATGTGGGTCAGGTTCAGGGTTCTGCCCCAGCGAAGCGGCTGGAAGCGGGGCGGCGCTACCTGACACGGCACGAGTTGTCCACAGGGATGCCTGCTTGATGTGAGTTATCCACAGGCGTCAGATCGGCTTAGCGCAACACGGTGCGGTTTGGCCATTGTCGAGGAGACCCGGCGGCGTTGGGCGGCCGGGAATCCCAAGGAGGATCGTGATGAGCCAGGGCGGATACGTGACCCTCGTCGGCTTCGTGGCCCAGGACCCGCGACAGCATGAGACCAAAGGCGGCCGGGTCACCAAGTTGCGGATTGGCGCCACGCCCCGGGTGCAAGACCGGGCCACTCAGGAGTGGCATGACGCGGATACCTCGTACTACGACGTCAGCTGCTGGCGCAGGCTAGGTGACCATGTGCAGGCCAGCATGCGCAAGGGCGACCCGGTTTTCGTCAAGGGACGATTCCGGGCCCGTAGCTACGAGGACAAGACGGGGCAGCTCAGGAACGTGATCGATATCCAGGCCGACACCGTCGGGCATGACCTGAACCGTGGCGTGGCGAACTACATGCGGCATCAGCCGCCACCGATAAAGACAGAAGGCGACCAGGCCGAGAGCTGGGATGCAGCGGACCCGGAAACCGCGGTTGCGGGCGGAGAGCCTGACGGGCTGGTCGACGAGGAAGCGATCGAGCGGTTCGGCCGGGACCTGGACGAGAGTCTCAACGAAGCCGGCTTTGCCGCGCCAGCACTCGACGAGGACGAGGAAGCTGACGCCACCACGTCCTTTTGAGCGCTAAGTCCAGATGACGCCTCGCCTGGCCTCGAGTCCACTCTCCTCAGAGTCGGCCCGGGCCAGCCGCGTGCTGTCTGGTGCCCGTGCTGTCTGGTGCCCGTGCTGTCTGGTGCCTGTGCTGTCAGGTGCCTTGCTGTCGAGGCGGAGAGCTGTCGGGCTGCCTTGACCGGCCGGTCAGGTGCTGGCCGGCCGGTCAGGTGCCGCACGGAGCGTACGTTCGAAAACTCAGCGTAGCTATTCTGTGCGGCACCAACGGCACGGTCCGTAATCGCGTCGAGCTTTCCCCGCAGCGGCCCGTTGTACCTCTTCGTGGCTTCGAGCCTGAGATTCCGTAGTCCGGGCGGGGAAATCCGCGTCAGCCAACATGCTCGTTCGCCGACGCGACAACACGCCTCGCATTTACAATGTTACCTAAAGTAATAAAGTCATCGGCGACAACACCGTAGCTCATGATGGGCAAGGCATGTCAGCTGTTCAAGAGGCGCTAGAACAAGACGAGAAACGCGTGTCGCGGCTGGTCAGGTGGCCGTCCCGCTGGCCGCTGCTCGGCACGCCTACGTCACTGGTTGTGTACGTCGTCGCGGTCCTCGGCGTTGACCTGGCCCTGATCGGCTGGCAGCTGGCCGACCTCCGCAAACCGCAGACCAACGACCTGATCTTGTTCGCCGCGCTGCTGGCCGCCGCGGTGATCTGCATCGAGGCCATGCGGCACCTGGGCCAGCCGTCCGGTGTGTGCCGTGACCTGCTCTCCGCGTGGTGGCTCCCGATCGCGCTGCTGCTGCCACCGTTGTATGCCCTGCTAGCGCCGTTGATCCTCGGCGGGGTGCTGTACCTGCGAGCGCAGCGGATCCCCGTTTACCGGCGCGTGTTCAGCTCAGCTGCCCTCGGGCTGGCCGGGGCGGCTGCGTCGGCCACGTTTCACCGGTTCGTTCCCAATGCCGCGGTGTTCACCCTGACAGGCTCGAACGCCTGGCTGACCCGCCCGTCGGTGGTGCTCACCGCCATCGCCTGCGGTGTCCTGTTCGCCGTGGTGAACACCTGCGTCATCGCGGTCGCCCCGCACCTGGCCGAGCCAGAAACGCCGCTGCCCAACGGGATCTGGGACCGGGAGAGCCTGCTGCTCGATGTGACAGAAACCTCCGTCGGCGTTCTGGTCGCCATCACCTGCACGCTCAGCTTCCTCCTCCTGCTGCTGGCGTTGCTGCCGGTCATCATGCTGCAGCGGAGCATGATGCACCAGCAGTTGACCGCCGCGGCTCGCACCGACCCCAAGACCGGCCTGCTCAACGCCACCGCCTGGCAGCGCGAAGCCGATGCGGAGGTGACCCGGGCGCTGCGGTCGGATACGCCGCTGGCGTTGCTGCTCGTTGACGTCGACTACTTCAAGCGGGTCAACGACAACCACGGTCACCTCATCGGGGACGAGGTCCTGCGGGGTCTGGCCGAAGAGCTCAGAAAGCAGGTCCGCGAGTCGGACGTGGTGGGCCGGTTCGGCGGGGAAGAGTTCACCGTCTTGCTACCCCGTACCGACACCGCCGGGGCCTGCCGGATCGCCGACCGGCTGCGACGCAGCGCGAGCGGGCTGGTCGTGCCCGCCGCCCGCGCGCGGATCCAGGTCACGGTCTCGATCGGGGTGGCCGCGCTCGGCCAGCACGGCAACGACCTGTTCGAGCTGCTGGCGGCGGCGGACCTGGCCCTGTACCGGGCCAAGGACGCGGGCCGCAACCAGGTGCAGGTCTACGCGCCCGGCCCGGAACCCGCCGGGAATGAAGCAGCCTCCGCCTTGGCTGAAGTACCGCAGGAGGACGAGCCTACGGACGCGTGCCCGTAGGCTTACTTATATGCCCGAATTTATCTATCAGATGCGTGCCGTGCGCAAGGCGCATGGCGACAAGGTCATTCTCGACGAGGTCACGCTGGCGTTTCTTCCCGGCGCGAAGATCGGCGTCGTGGGTCCGAACGGTACCGGCAAGTCGACCTTGCTCAGGATGATGGCAGGGGTGGAGCAGCCGTCCAACGGCGAAGCGCGCCTGATGCCGGGCTTCACCGTCGGACTGCTCGACCAGGAGCCTCAGCTCGACGAGACCAAGACGGTCCTGGGCAACGTCGAGGACGGCGTGGCCGACACCAAGAGGCTGCTCAACGAGTACAACGAGATCGCCGAGAAGATGGCGACCGATTACTCCGACGACATGCTCGATCAGATGGGCCGCCTGCAGGAGCAGCTTGATCACCGGGATGCCTGGGACCTGGACAGCCAGGTCGAGCAGGCCATGGACGCCTTGCGCTGTCCGCCGCCCGACGCGGAGGTCACCAGCTTGTCCGGCGGGGAGAAGCGGCGGGTCGCGCTGTGCCGGCTGCTGCTGTCCCAGCCCGACCTGCTGCTGCTCGACGAGCCCACCAACCACCTGGACGCCGAGAGCGTGCAGTGGCTCGAGCAGCACCTGGCCAAGTACCCGGGCACCGTCGTCGCGGTCACCCACGACAGGTACTTCCTGGACGACGTGGCCCAGTGGATCCTCGAGCTCGACCGCGGCCACGCCTACCCGTACGAGGGCAACTACTCCACCTACCTGGAGACCAAGGCGGCCCGGCTCAAGGTCGAGGGGGCCAAGGACGCCAAGAAGCAGAAGCGCCTGGCCGACGAGCTCGAATGGGTCCGCTCCAGTCCCCGGGCGCGTCAGGCGAAAAGCAAGGCGCGGCTGCAGCGGTACGAGGAGATGGCCGCGGAGGCCGACAAGGGCCGCAAGCTCGACTTCGAGGAGATCCAGATCCCGCCGGGCCCGCGCCTGGGCAGCGTGGTCGTGGAGGTCAACGACCTGGTCAAGGGCTTCGATGACCGGATGCTCTTCGAGAAGCTCTCCTTCAGCCTGCCACGCAACGGCATCGTCGGTGTCCTCGGGCCGAACGGCGTTGGCAAGACCACGCTGTTCAAGATGATCGTCGGCGAGGAGCCGACCGACTCCGGCACGATCAAGATCGGCGAGACGGTAACGATCTCCTACGTCGACCAGTCCCGTGAGCGCATCGACGCGAAGAAGAACGTCTGGCAGGCGATCTCCGATGGCGAGGCGTTCATCCGCGTCGGCAACGTCGAGTTTCCCAGCCGCGCGTACGTGGCCGCGTTCGGCTTCAAGGGCGCGGACCAGCAGAAGCAGGCCGGCATCATGTCCGGCGGGGAGCGCAACCGGATGAACCTGGCGCTCACCCTCAAGCAGGGCGGGAACCTGCTGCTGCTGGACGAGCCGACCAACGACCTGGACGTGGAGACGCTCGGCTCGCTGGAGAACGCGCTGCTCGAGTTTCCCGGCTGCGCGGTCATCACCAGCCACGATCGCTGGTTCCTGGACCGGGTCGCCACCCACATCCTGGCCTGGGAGGGCGGCGCGAACTGGTTCTGGTTCGAGGGCAACTTCGATGCCTACGAAAAGAACAAGATCGACCGCCTCGGCGCCGAGGCCGCCCGTCCGCACCGCGTCACCTACCGCAAGCTGACCCGCGGCTAACCCCGGTGCCGGGGAGCTAGCCGAGGGCGCGCAGCGCGGCGGCGAGTATCTCGGCTCGGTCGGTCTCGCTCAGTTTGCCGTCGGCGGAGGCCGTGGCCGCCACGGTCGCGCCCTTGACGACGCCGAACGAGGCGTGTGCCCGCAGGATCGCGGCGCGGTCACCGCCGCCGGGAGCCGCCATAGCGGCGATCACCTGCTCGGTCATTTCCCGTGAGGTCCGCGGCAGCCGCTCGTCGATCATGGCGAGTACCGCCGGGTCACGGTCGATGATCATCGCCAGTTCGCTGGATTCGGCGGCCCGCTTGGGTTCGCGGTGATCTCCGCGATCGTGGCGAGCAGCACTGGCGCGCTGCTGGCGCGCGGCGTAACCGGGTCGGCCGCGATGACCGGCGGCTTCCATGCCGGGTTCGTGGTCAGCGCGGGACTGGTCGCGGCCTCGGCCATCGCGGCGCTCGTCTTGCTCCGCGAAGACGGTCGGGGCCAGCACGTGAACCTGATCGAACTGCAGACCGCCGGGGTGGGCTAGCCCCCATGCCCGTCGGCACGCTTAACTCCCTGGCGAGGCTAGCCCAGCTATCCAGCGCCACGAACAACTCCAGTCACTTTATTCGAAAATAACGGTTATTGTTGCAGTTCGCATAAAAATTAGTTACTATGTTCTAGTGAGAAAGTAAGGCGTTCTTCCGAACGGACGGTGGCGCGTGTCCCACGAACCGGCTTCTCCAGACCCCCAGCGGGACGACGATCCTGCCGGGCATCCTGGCGAGCCGGACCAGACCGGGGAAGTCCCCGAAGGCTGGCGTGAGCTGCCGCCCTCGCGGGAGGACTGGCTGACCGAGGACCAGTGGGTGGCGTGGCTGGCCGAGATCGAGCCCGAGGAATGGGAATGGGCCGGGCCCAACGAGGACGACGAAGACGAGCCCGAACCCGGCACCGGCACCGGCACCGCGAAGGGAACCGGCACCGCGAAGGCGGCCCGTCTTCCCAGGGGGGTCGCCCGCCGTTCCGGAGGCCGCCGGCGGGGTCCGGGCCAGCCCGGCTCGGCCCGCCGCGCCCCCGGTGCCTCCCCCGGCCGCGCGTTCGCCGCCGGGCACACCCTGGACCTGGCGCCCGGGGGCGCCGCGCTGCACGGCCTGGCCGAGAACGCCGCCGGGCCCGGTGACCGGTTCCCCGGCATCACCGATGATGAGCTCACCGGCATCATCTGCGCGCTGGACCGGGCCGAGGCCGCCGCCTGCGCCCTCAAGCACGCCGCCGTCGCCGAGCTGACCCGCCGCCGCCCGGCCCCCGACACCGAGCCGGCCCTTTCCGATGAGGCCAGCTGGGAGGAGTTCACCGGCACCGAGCTGTCCTGCGCCCTGGCCGACACCCGCTGGGCCGCCGACCTCATGCTCGACCTCGCCCACACCCTGACCACGAAACTGCCCGGCACCTACGCGGCGTTCCGGTCCGGGATCCTGCGCGAGTCCAAGGTCGCGATCATCGCCCGCGCCGTGGTCAACCTGACCCCCGCCGAAGCCCGCCAAGCCGAGGCGAAAGTCCTGGACCGGGCCGGGAAACTCACCCCTGGCGGGCTGCGCGCCGCGATCAGGCACGCTGTCATCGAGGTCAACCCGGAGAAAGCCAGGAAACAGCGGGAGAAAGCCGCGCAGCAGGCCCGGGTGGAACGCTGGGCCGAGGACTCCGGCAACGCCGGCCTGGCCGGCCGTGAACTGCCCCCCGCCGACGTCCTGGCCGCAGACCAGCGGATCTCCTGGTGGGCCCGCCAGCTGAAAAAGGCGGGTTTGGACGGAGATATGGATCAGCTCCGCGCGATCGCCTACACCGACATCATGCTCAACCGCGACTCCCGCCCCGCCGCGGGCCGGGAAAACCAGCACCACGGCGGACCAGACGGCGGACCAGACGGCGGACCGGATGACGGTGGCGGACTGGGCCCGCAGGACCCGCCGAGCCCGCACACCCCCCCGACGGCGGGCGTGATCCCGGTCGGGTTCACCGGCCACATCAACCTCACCGTCCCCCTGACCACCCAGCTAGGCCTGGCCGACCGCCCCGGCGAGATCGCCGCCTGGGCCCCGTCGACCCCGGCCTGGCCCGCGACCTGACCCGCGCCGCCGCCGCCAACCCCAGGACCACCTGGTGCGTCACCATCACCGACGACCAAGGACACGCCATCGGCCACGGCTGCGCCCGCCCCGAACCCCAGAACCACACCCGCACCGCAAAAGACCCCAGACCCCAACCCCCCGGCGAACACGAGCCGCCCGGCGGCCACGATCCGCCCGGGGGGACCGGTTCCGCGACCCCGCCGGGGTTCACCTTCACCGATTCCGGCCAGCCCGGCCCGCCCGGCGGGTATGGCATCTGGCGGCTGACCACCGGCATCCCCGGCCGCCCCGCGCTGCTCGTCACCCTGGACCCGATCGCCTTGGACGAATGCGACCACCGGTTCCAGGCCCGCGGCCACGACCCCGGCGTCAAGCTCCGCCACCTGACCCAGATCCGGCACGCCACCTGCACCGGCCCGACCTGCCGGCGACCGTCCGCCCAGGCGGACTTCGAGCACAACATCCCGTTCGAACACGGCGGCAGAACGTGCCTGTGCAATGGCGGCCCTAAGTGCCGGTTCGAGCACCGGCTCAAACAGCACCCCCGCTGGAACTGCGAGCAGATCACCCCGGGCACCTTCCGGTGGACAGCCCCGTCCGGACGCCAGTACACCACCGAACCCACCCGCTACCCGATCTGATGTCGGCCCGGAGCTTGATGTAGGCCGTCGTCGGCCATGTCGCGGTCCTGAGCGTCGCTAGCATTTCCGGTATGACCATCGTTCCGGATACCAAAGACTGGACCTGGGTGCTGCGGCGGCCCTGTCCCGAGTGCGGCTTCGATACCCAGACCTTTCCCCGTGAAGCGGTGCCCGAGATGATCATGGCGAACGCCGTGGCCTGGCGGGAGGTGCTGACCGGACCCGGTGACGTCCGAACTCGTCGCCGGCCAGATACCTGGTCGCCCCTGGAGTACGGCTGTCATGTCCGCGACGTCCTCCGGCTGTATGACGAGCGGCTCGACATGATGCTCAGCCGCGACGACCCGCTGTTCCCGAACTGGGACCAGGACGAGACCGCCATCGCCGATCGCTACGCCGAGCAACAGGCCGCCAAGGTCGCCGCCGAGCTGGCCGAGTCGGCCGAGCTCATCGCCCACCGCTTCCAGGGCGTGACCGGCGACCAGTGGGAGCGGACCGGCGACCGCAGCGACGGTGCCACCTTCACCGTGGAGACCTTCGCCAGGTACTTCATCCACGACCCCGTGCATCACCTCTATGACGTCACCGGCCTTCGCGCCAGCGTAAGCCCCTGACCGTTCGGCCCACGACCCACGACCCAGGGCCCACGCCCCAGAGCCCCACGGCGCAGAGCCCCACGGCGCAGGGATCCGAGCCGACGAACCATCCCTGTCCGCGCACACTCAGCGCTGTGTAAAGGTCGGCGATGGCGACGGCTTCGGCGACGGCGAGGCGGTGGTCGGCGACGGCGATGGTGACGGCTTGGGCGGCGACGGCGACGGCGACGGCGAGGGTTTCTTCGAGGTTGTCGGCGTGGCCGACGTCGAGGACGACGGTGTTGTCGGCGGGGGCGAGAATACGGACGGCGGTGTCGGGGTCGAGCTCGGGGATGGCGACGGCTTCGGCGAGGAGGATGACGGCGATGGTGTCGGCGGCTGGAGTGTGAGGTGCTGGACCTCGGCCGCGGGGTGGCTCGGGGCCGAAGCCGGGGCCGGAGCCTTATGGATGGTCGTGACGGCCAGCGCCGTCCCCGCCCCCGCGACCGCGATCACCGCGATGGCCACGGCGGCGGCCCTGACCGCGTTGGCCCGGCGGAACAGCGGGATCCGCTGCGACAGCGGGATCCGCTCCACGGTGAAGCCTTCTGCCGCCGGCGGTTTGCCGGACGGCCACAGCGCCGCCAGCAGCAAAGCTGCCTCGCCCAGGTGCGACCGGCCGCGTTTCTCCCAGTCTGGGCCATAGGCTCCCCGGGCCGCCGCCTCGAGGGCGGCGACCAGGGTGGTGCCGTCAGTCGGCCGATTCTCGGGATCCTTGGCCATTCCGGCTGTCACCAGGGGGCGCAGCGGTTCGGGCACCGGGTCCAGCGGGATGGGCGCGACCAGATGCTGGTGAAGCAGCGCCTCGGCGGTTTCGCCGCGGAACGGCGGGGCGCCGGTGAGGCACTCGTAAAACGTGACCGTGGCCGCGTAGACGTCGTTGGCCGGGCTGGCCGGGGTGCCGCCGAACTGCTCGGGTGGCGCGTAGACCAGGGTTCCCGCGGGAATCGCCTCGTCCCCGACTCGCGCCGCGATGCCGAAGTCGGTCAGCTTGCTCGCTCCGCCACCGTTGACGAGCACATTTTCCGGCTTGTAGTCCCGGTGCACCACGCCGCGCTGATGCGCCGCCGCCAGGCCGCGCAGCGAGCCAAGCAAGACCACGAGCGCCGCCTCCGGCGTGGTCTTGCCCTGATGAACCAGGATCTCGCGAAGCGAGACGCCGTCGATGAGTTCCATGACGATCGCGGCGCCCGCCGGCGATTCGACGTACTCGTACAGCCGGATGACGTTCGGGTCGTCGACCGACGCGAGGACGGCCGCCTCGCTGCGGAACATCTGGGCGAATTCCGGATCGTCCAGCAGGTTACGACGCAGGTACTTGATCGCCACTAGCGTGCCTGACGCGTCGTGCCTGGCCAGTACCACGTCGCCGAATCCGCCGGAACCGAGCGCTTTCAGTTCGGTAAAGCCAGGAACATCCCAGTCCGCCATGCGGATCTGCTCCCTAGTGCGGAGCCGTCAGCAGCTGACGCTCACGTGGATGGTAGCGGTTCCCGTGTCGGGACCCAGAACTTGCAGGGTGACGGTCTGCGATGCGCTGCCGTGGCCCTCACCCTCGACGGCGACGGTCACGTACGCCGCATGCTGGCCAGCGGTGACCGACTGGTTGAGCGGCTGCGGCGCCTGTACCTGAGGCCGGAACACCCATTGGTAGGAGACCGTCCCGGCCGAGCCGTTGGTGTTGATCCGTCCGGTCAGGTCGACCCCGCACGTGGTTTTCGTCTGCTGGGTGATGGCCACGCCGGTCACATGGAACGGCGCGTGGTGGAAGCGCAGGAACAGCACCACGCCCGCGGCCGCCAGCAAGATCACCGTGAGCGCGGCGCCGGCCAGCCGGCGCAGCCGGGCCGGGCGACGGGCCGGCTCAGGCAGGCGGCCGGTCCGCCACACCTGCTCGGCCGTGGCCCCGGCCTGGCTCACGGGAACCCCGGGGCCGTACCGCACGACGTCCGAGGGCGGGTTCGCCGCCGCGCCGTCTCGTGGCGGGACGTAGCTGGGCTCGTGCGGTGCGGGGGTGGCTGCCGGGGGCTCGCGCGGCGGGACGTAGGTGGGCGTGTACGACGGCGCGGCCGCAGCCGGCGGGACGCTGGCCGGCGCCTCCCGCCGCGCGGCCTCCCGCGGCGTGGCCTGCTGCGGCTGGACGCCGGGGGGCGCGAACGGCGACCGGATCTCTGTCGGCGGGACGTACGTCGGCGCGTACGGCGACGCGTCGTCGGCCGGCGGCTGATGCGAAGGTCCGACCCCGGCTGCCGGAGCGCGGTCCCAGAAGATCTGCGTGGGCTCGTCGTCACCACCACCGGCTGGCCGGGCGGGACCGGGCCCGGATGACCTTTCCGACATCTGGTCCTCTTCCGGTGTGGGTGTCAAAGTCTGGAAGTCAGGCGCCTAATCTCCAGGACGGGAGCCCGGGGGCGACTGGACTCCTGGAGTTTTTCATCACAACCAGCCTCAGGTCAACGTCTTCCCGGCCGGACGAATCAGCGCCGCATCACGCGTTTTCGTACTAAATCAGGCTTCTCAGGCGGGCTTCAGGCCAAGATCGGGCCGGCCGGGGGCCTGATCGACGTTAATCAGGCTGTGCGCGGCCATGACCAGGTAATCCCAGAGCTGGGCCTCAAGCGCCGGGTCCAGGGCGAGCTCGTCGAGAGCCACCCGCATGTGCCGCAGCCAGGCGTCGCGTTCGGCCTCGCCGATAGCGAACCTGGCGTGCCGCATCCGCAGCCGCGGGTGCCCGCGTAGCTCGTCGTAGGTGCGCGGCCCGCCCCAGTACTGCATGAGGAACAGGGCCAGGTGCTCCTCGGCCGGCCCGAGGTCCTGCGCCGGGTAGACCGGCCGCAGCACGGGATCCTCCGCGACGCCCTGATAGAACCGGTGGACCAGTCGGCGGAAGGTCTCTTCCCCGCCCACGGCCTGGTAGAAGCTGGTCGGCTGGCTCATGGGCAAATCTTACGGCGTGCCACGCTCCGCGCCTGCCTCCAGCGCGCCGGGACCGGCCTCGCCGGGCGAGGCTGACGGCGCCGTGATGACGATCGTGTCCGGGCCGGCCGGCGGCACCCCGGCCTCGTCCAGCACCGCTTTGACCCTGGCCCGCAGCTCGCGGGCCACCTCCAGTTGCCGCATGGGAGCGGTCTTGGCCACGATCCGCATCGTCACTTCCTTGCTGGAAAGCTCCTGGGCGCCCCAGACCTCGGGCTTTTCCAGCATGACCTTGCGCCAGCCGCGCTCGCGGTACAGGCCGCCCGCGGCCTGCTCCATCAGCTGCCGGATCCGGGTCAGGTCCTCGCCGTAGGGGACCGGATAGTCAATGACCGCGCGGGACCAGCCCTGCGATTCGTTGCCCACGCTGTCGATCGTGCCGTTTCTTATATGCCAAACGACGCCGCTCACGTCCCGCACTTGGGTGGTGAGCAGCGTCATCGCCTCGACGGTTCCGGTGGCGACCCCCGCGTTGATGGTGTCCCCGACCCCGTAGTGGTCCTCGACCAGCATGAGGATGCCCGCCAGGTAGTCACGGACCAGGTTCTGCGCACCGAAACCGAGCGCCACGCCCAGCACGGTCGTGCTGGCCAGCAGCGGCGCCAGGTCGAAGCCGAGGATTCCGAGAATAGTCAGCGCCGCGATGCCGAACACGACGGCCGAGACCCCGCTGCGCAGGATCGAGCCGAGGGCCCGGGCTCGCTGGGACCGGCGCTCAAGCCCGGCCGCGTGCACGGCCACGGCCGCCTTGTGCACCCGGCTGGTGGCCGTCCCCGGCAGGCTCACCGTGGCCGCGCGTTCGGCCATCCGGTTGAGCAGTCGGCACAGGACGGACCGCACAAGCAGCGCGAGCACGATGATGAACACGATCCGGCCTATCCGGCTGGCCGGGCCCGCCAGGTAGACCTTGACCAGTTCCGCGGCGTTGCTGCTGTGACTGAGGTCCCAGACCAGGCGGCAAGCGATCCCCGGGTCGTTACCGCAGCTGTTCGTCAGCGTGCCTGATGCCTGGACGAAGGCCAAGCCGGTGGCATGAAACACAGAGCTCCTTCCGACGGGGGCGGCCTCACGCGAGGCTACTGCGCCGCCGCGCTCCGCGTGCCGCCCGCGGAGAAAGCTCTGGGCTGGCCGGCCTCAGTCCTCCTTCCGGGCGGTGAAGATCAGGTTGTACGCCACGTGCAGGGTGATCGTGGCGAAGCCGGCCGTCTGCAGCCGGGTGAGGAACGCGGACGGCTCGACCGGGTTGTAGGTGTCACCCTCGTGGAAGCCGTGTAGCCCGTCACTGGCCAGGCTGTCCGAGCCGAGGAACACCCCGCCCGGCCGCAGCACCCGGAACGCCTCCGCCAGCACCCGGTCCTGCAGGGCGCGTGTGGGCACGTGGTGCAGCATCGTGAAGGTGGCCACCGTGTCGAATGAGGCGTCGGGGTATTCCAGCGCGGCCGCGTCGCCGAGAACGACAGAAACGTTGCTCCCCGCGTATTTTGCCGCCAGCCGGGTGACCGATTCCTGCTCGTGCTCCAGCGCGACGACCCGGCCGACCCGGGGCGCTAGCCACTCGGTGGCCGCACCCCAGCCCGGTCCCAGCTCGAGCAGGTCCTCCCCGAGCGTGACGCCCGCGGTCGCCTGCGGGATGACCTCATCCTGAATGTGCGCGAACCATTCCGGGCTCGGCATCAGCTTCGCGTGATTCTCGTTCATAGCCTCGACGCTAGGCCGCCGGGCCTTCGCGGGCCTAGCGCGTAAGCTGCCATGTTGTGTCGCTAGCCGGACAGCGCCCAGACGCAGCAAGCCTCCCAGACGGCGAAAGCATCCCGGACGGCACGGCCGTGGTGGTCGCGACCTTCCCCATGCCCGCCGGTACCCGGTTCGACTGGCACACCCACGAAGACCACCAGCTGGCCTGGGCGGCCAGCGGCGTGCTCACCGTGCTGACCCAGCACGCGACCTGGGTGCTGCCACCCACCCGGGCGCTGTGGATACCGGCCGGGCTGCCGCACGAGACCGGCTCCGACGGCCGCGCCACCATGCGCACGCTGTACATCAGGCCGGGCTTCTGGCCGGCTGCTGGGCGCGGACCCAGGGCCCCACCCCGGTGGCGGCCAGCCCCCTGCTGGCCGAGCTCATCAACTACCTGGGGGGCACCCTGAGCCCGGAGCACCGCGCGCACGCGGAGATGCTCCTCGCGGACCTGCTGACGCCGATGCCGATGACGACGATCCAGGTCGTGCTGCCGACTTCGGGCCCGGCCCGGACGCTGGCCAAGGCGCTGCGGGCCGATCCGTCCGACCAGCGCACGCTGGAGCAGTGGGGCCGCCAGGTGGCGGCCAGCGAACGAACGCTCGCACGGGCCTTCGCGGCTGAGACCGGCGTGTCGTTCGGCCGCTGGCGGACCCGGCTGCGGTTGCAGGCTGCGCTGCCGATGCTGGCCCGCGGCGAGCCCGTCGGCCGGGTCGCGAGCCGGGTCGGCTACGACGCGCCGAGCGCGTTCGTGGCCGCGTTCCGGCGTGAGACAGGCCAGACCCCCGCCGCCTACTTCCGGTCCCGGCGCGACTGACCCGAGCCTGTCCGGAGCCGCGACTGACCCGGGGACCGACCTAAGACCCCACCCTCAGCCCGGTGTGCCGGGCGGCGAACGCGAGGGTGTCCCCGGACAGCTCCGCGGTCCGGCTGACGGCGCGCGCCCCGTGCCCCACCTGACCCTCGGCCCGCAGCAGCACCGGCCGCCCCGACCCGTCGGGCCCGTCCGGCGGCCCGTCCGACCCGTCAGGCCCGGAGGAGGTCGCGTGCTGCAGCGCGGCGCACATCTTGTACGCGTGCACCGGGTCCACCCGCGTGTCGTTGGTGAACACGGTGAACAGCACCGCCGGATACGCCGTCCCCGGCACCACGTGGTGGTACGGGGAATACGAGAGCAGCCAGCCGAGCTCCTCGGGGTCGGCCGCCGTGCCGTACTCGGTATTCCACGTCTGCCCCAGGCCGAACCTCTCGTACCTCACCATGTCGAGCAACGGCGCCGAGCAGATGACGGCGGCGTATAGCTCGGGTCGCTGCGTCAGCGCCGCCCCGACGAGCAGCCCGCCGTTGGACCCGCCCGAGATGGCCAGCTGCTCCGGCGTGGTCCACCCCTCGTCGATCAGCGTCTGCGCCGCGGCGTGGAAATCGTCGAAGACGTTCTGCTTGCGAGCTCCCATCCCGGCCCGGTGCCATTCCTCGCCCTCCTCGCTGCCGCCGCGCAGGTTGGCCACGGCGTACACGCCGCCCGCCGAGACCCAGGCCAGGATGTTCGGCGAGTACGCGGGCGTCAGGCTGATGTCGAATCCGCCGTACCCGTACAAGATCGCCGGCCGGGGCGCGTCCGGCTCGGCCGTCCCGCTGATCACCAGCATCCGCACCTGCGTGCCGTCCCGGGACGGGTAGGTCACCTGCCGCGCGGTCACGGCCGGAACCTGGGCCACGCCAGGTGGCGTCGCCCAGGTGCTCACCGTGGCATCCCGGGCGTCGAACCGCAGCACCACGGAAGGCGTCGTGTAATCGGTGTAGACGAACCACGCCTCATGCCCGCCCTCGGGCCGCTCGCCGATCCCGCCGACGGTGCCCAGGCCGGGCAGTGGCACGGCACCCACTTGCTCACCCGTGTCCAGGTCGTGCACGGTGATCTCGCTGAGCGCGTGCCGGGTCCAGCTGGCCAGCAGCACGGGCCGGGCCAGTTCCGGCCCGTCCAGGATCGCGTATCCGCGCAGCACCGCCTCCGGATCCGGCCCGATCAGATCCCGCCAGGTCGCGTGGTCACCGGCGGTGACGGGGTCGGCCACCGCGATCCGGCCCCGCGGCGCGCCGGAGTCGGTGAACACGTACAGGCGCCCGTCGCGCCCGACCCGCAAGCCCGTCCAGGCATCGACCCCCTCCTGCACCACCCGCAGGTCGGGTGCCGCGGGGTCGCCCTCGGACAGGTCGGCCAGCCACAGGTCGTTGCGCGGTGCGGTGCCGCGCGAGGCGGAGATGGTCAGCCACCGCCCGTCCCGGCTGACCGAGACCGAGTAGTAGTCGGTCTTGTCCCGCCCCGCGCCGAAGATAAGCACGTCGGAGTCGGCAGGCGTGCCGAGCTGGTGCAGGTAGACCCGCCGGTGGTACTGGCTTTCGCCCTCGGGCACGTCCTGCGGAGCCAGCCTGCGGGTGTAGTAGAAGGCCTTGCCGCCGGGCAGCCAGGCCACGTTGGAGTACCGGCAGCGGTCGATCGGCCCGTCCACCAGGGCCCCGGTGGTGACGTCGATCACCCGCAGCTGGGACTCCTCGTCGCCGCCCTCGGACAGCTGGTAGGCGAGCAGCCGTCCCTCCTTGTCCGGCTGCCAGTCGTCCAGCGTGGTCAGCCCGGACGGGTCGATCGCCGCCGGGTCGACGAGCACCTGGACCGGGCTATCAGCCTCCTGGGTGCACAGCACGCCGTGCTCTTGCCCGGGGTCACGGCGGGTGAAGAAGTAGCGCTCGCCCCGCCAGGCCGGCGTCCCCACGTAGCCGACGTTGAGCAGCTCGCGGACCTGCCCGGCGAAGTGTTCCCGGCCGGGTAGGTCCGCGAGCTGCGCGGCGAACAAGTCGTCCTGAGCGGCTAGCCAGCGGGCCCGCTCGTCGCTGGCGTCGTCCTCCTCCAGCCAGCGGTAGGGGTCGCTGACCTGGTATCCGAGGACATTCTCGGTCAGATCGAGCCTGCGGGCCTGGGGATACCTGAACTCCTTCATGCAGGAACTTTACGACGCGAGCCAGCTTGTAGCCGTATGAGGTGGCGGATCAGCGTACCAGGGGACACACTAGATGTATGGAGTCCAGATAGCGGGTCGACGCCAGCGGGAGGTGCGGTGCGGCGAGTCTTGCTGCTCAACGTGACGTATGAACCGCTGACCACCGTCGGGCTACGCCGAGCCGTCGTCCTCGTGCTCGGAGGCAAGGCCGAAGTTGTCCACCACGACGCGGCGGGCGCGGTCCTGCACGCGGCGTCGGTCGCCCTGCAGACGCCGTCCGTGATCAGGCTGAGCCGTTACGTCCGGATCCCGTACCGCAACCGCGTCCCGCTGACTCGCGCCGCCCTGATGCGTCGGGACAACTACAAGTGCGGCTACTGCGGCCGCCGCGCCGAGACCATCGACCACGTGATCCCGAGAAGCCGCGGCGGCCCGCACGCCTGGGAGAACTGCGTCGCCTCCTGCACCATCTGCAACCACCGCAAGGCCGACCGCCTGCTCGAGGAACTCGGCTGGACCCTGGCGGTCCCCCCGGTGGTACCACGCGGCGCCCACTGGCGACTGGTGGGCGCGCAGTACGACGGCGACCCCCAGTGGGCCGCCTATTTGCGTGAGTCCAGTGCCGCCTTAAGGTCCAGTGCCGCCTAGACCCTTATTTCTGCCGAACGGACCGTGGTACCTCTCCGCATCCACCTGCGCGCCCCGGTGGCTAACCCCCGCCTAACGCTCCGGCCACCTCCGTGTCCCCGGCCACCTCCGTGTCCCCGGCCACCTCCGTGTCCCCGGCCCGGTTCGTGTCCCCGGCCGCCCCGAAGTTCCTGAAGTCCCGCTGCGTCAGCCCGCCCAGGATCGCCACCGCGACCAGGCCGCCCGCGATCGGGAAGAACAGCGCGGGTCCGAGCCGGTGCACCAGCAGCCCGGTGACGGCGACCGAGAGCGGGAAACTGCCGAACGCGCACAGCATGACCACGCCCATCACCCGCCCGAGCAGCCGCGGGGAAATCTGCTTCTGGACCACGGTCAGGAACACCACGTTGCCGAGGCCGTTGGCCGCGCCGACCAGGAAGAGCGCGGCCGCCGCACCCGGCTCGCCCCCCAGATACGGCACCAGGCCCAGGCAGAGGGACTCAGGCAGGAACACCATCGCCGCGAACAACGCCGGCCTGCGCAGGCCCCCGCCGCGGCCCGCGGCCAGCGTACCGATGATCCCGCCAGCCGCCAGGCAGGCCAGCAAGGCCCCGTAGCCGGCCGCCCCGAACTTGGCGTGCGCCAGCGACGGCAGCGCCACCTCACCCATGCCCCCGCTCGCCAGGTTGGCCGCGATCACCACCACCATGATCACCTGCAGCGCCCGCGACCGCCTCAGCAGCGCCAGCACCCCCCCCCGCCCGCGTCAACCGTCCCCGAGCCCCCGCCCGCGTCAACCGTCCCCGAGCCCCCGCCGGTAGCCCCCTCAGCCACCCCCACCTCGTCAGCCTCGGTCGTCCGCCGCCGCGGAATCAACAGCAGCGTGAGCGCTGAGATGGCGAAGGACGCGGCGTCCACCACGAAGGCCGCCGTGGATGAGCGCGTCACCGCCACCAGCGCGCCGCCCAGGGCCGGGCCGAGCAGCGACCCGGCCTGCACCGCGGCCGAGGACAACGCGTTTCCCGCGGTGAGCTGCTCGCCGTCGAGTAGCGACGGCATGATCGCGTACGAAGCCGGGATGAACAGGCCCTCCCCGGCCCCGATGACCGCAGCGATCGGGCCGAGCGTGGGCAGCGAAGCCGTGTGCCTGGCCGCCAGCATGGCGAGCACGGCGACCAGCACGCAGCGGACCGCGTCGGCCGCCAGCATGAGCGTCCGCGGCCCCACCTTGTCGGCGAGAACCCCGCCGGCCGGGATCAGCACGGTACGCGGCACTCCGTAGCAGGCGAGCACGGTGCCCAGCAGGACCGCCCCGCCATGGCTGGAAAGCACCAGCCAGGGGAGCGCGACCGCGTAGCAGAAGTCACCGATCGTCGATGCGAACTGCCCGCCCGTCAGCAGCCGGAAGCTCCGCACCCCCAGCGGCCCGGCCCCTTTGGCCCCCTTGGTCCCCATCGACCGCCGCACCGCGGCGAGCGGCCCGCCGCCCACGCTCACCGGGCCTCTTCCGGCCCGAACCACGGGAACAGGTCAAGCATCGCCCGGACCGCCAACGCCCCAGGTGGCCGCTCGGCCGGGTCCAGCCGCACGTAAGGGGCCATGACCTCCAGCATTTGGGCCCGCATGGCGTTAAGCTCCTCCGGCGTCACGTGCGCGACGCTGAACGTTTCACCCGCCGCGGCCCGCCAGTTGGCGGGATATTCCTGCCTGCGATTCAGGTACCGCGCGCGGGTTTCTTCCGCGGAAGCGCGCAAGTTCTCCACCAGCAGCTGGCTCGCGACCTGGCTGGTGGCTGTCTCGTCGGGCCCGTCCTCCATGGTGAAGGCCACCAGCCGAGCCCGCCAGGGCCGCTCGCGCCCGTTCGCCGCGCTGGCCAGGTCTTCCTCCACGAACCCGTAACGGGCGAGCGTCCGCAGGTGATAACTGCATGCCGACGGCGACAGCCCCGCTATCTCCGCGCATTCGGTCGCCGTCGCCGGCCCGCGCAGCCCCAGATGCAGCCAGATCGCGATCCGCGCCTGGTGCGCGAGCGCGCGCATCATCCGCGGGTCAGTGAGCTTGAACGGATTCCCAGGTGTCCCCGGCGCAGCCGAATCGTCTGTCATACCTGAAAGATAGCTTTCGAAACAAGTCCTTCACAATAGCTGCCCGGTGATAAGTCCCTTCCCCTTCGCAGTAACCCTCGAGTGCCAGCGACTTCCCCGGCGCCCCCGCCGCCCACCCGTTGCCCGCCCGCCACCAACGCCGTCGTGGGCCGCCACACGCCACCCGCAGGCCGCCGCCGCCCGCAATCCGCCAGAATCCGACATTTCGGGAATTTCGGGCGAATACGGGGTCGCCCGCCCCTCGTGCCTCGGATGAAATCGATTGCTTATACCGTTCAAACCGCGTTCATTGCGACATTATTGCGACATGGGACCACATCTGCCTGCCGAGAGCGAACATTAATTAGCGAGATAACTATCGACTTCCATGCTGAGCTGTGGGATAACGGTTCAGGTGTGGGGGGAAATACCGGCCGACCGTGCTGGGCCCGCACGCCAGTTGGGTGCCCGCCGCTTACCCTGCCCGGGCTCCAGACGTCCTAAAGGAGTGGAAATAACGGTGTTCAGCAGAAGGTCGGCGCCCAGCGCCGCATCGTCCCCGGATCGCGCGGACTCGCGCGGCCGGTCCGCACTCACCCGGGTGGCCGCGAGGGCCGCACTTCCGGTCGCGGCCGCGGGCGGCCTGGCCGCATTGTCGCTAGCCGCTCCGGCCGCCACCCTGGCGGCGACCCCCGGCGCAGCGCATGTCACCGCGGCCATCCGCGCGGTCCCCGACGTGACCGGCCCCGTTCTTAAGACCAAGCAGTTCCCGGCTCCGCAGACCATCGCCCAGTGCCAGGCCGACTTCGGGATCAACTGCTACACGCCGGTGCAGTACCGGGTCGCTTACGACCTGAACTCGCTTTACGCGAGGGGCATCACCGGCGCGGGCAGGACCATCGTGATCGCGGACTCGTTCGGCTCGCCGACCATCGTCAGCGACCTGCATACCTTCGACACCCAGTTCGGCTTCCCCGACCCCGTCCTGCAGATCGACAAGTTCGGGAACGTCCCGCCGTTCGACTCGACCAATGAGACTCAGGTCGGCTGGGCCGAGGAAACGACCTTGGACGTGGAGTACGCGCACGCGATCGCACCCGGTGCGAAGATCGTTCTCGCCGAGACCGCGGTCGCGGAGACCAAGGGCGTGACCGGCATCCCGGAGCTGGAGAACGCCGAGCAGTCGCTGATCAACCAGGGCGTCGGCGACGTGATCTCGCAGAGCTGGGGCGCGACCGAGCAGACCTTCCCCGGCGTCCCCGGAAACGACTCGAGCCTGCTTAACCTGAGGTACGCCTACAAGGACGCGGAAGCGCACCATGTGACCGTGCTCGCCTCGACAGGTGACGAAGGCGCGACCAACGACGAAGCCGACGGCGAGACCCTGTACCCCTACCGGGTGACCGGCTGGCCGGCCACCGACCCGCTGGTGACCGCGGTCGGCGGCACGCAGCTTAACCTGGACCAGGCCGGCAACAAGATCACACCCGACGTGGTCTGGAATGACGGCTACGGCGCCGGCGGCGGTGGCACCTCGGTCGTCTTCCCGCGTCCGCTCTACCAGATCGGCGTGGCCAATATCGTCGGCCAGCACCGCGGCGTTCCCGACATCTCGATGAGCGCGGCGGTCAACGGCGGCGCTTGGGTGTACATGTCCTTCGCGGGGATCGAGTCACCTGGGGTCAGCGATCCAGGCTGGTACATCTTCGGCGGCACCAGCGAGGCCTCGCCGATCTTCTCCGGCATCGTTGCCCTCGCCGACCAGCAGGCGGGCCACCGGCTCGGCCTGATCAACCCGGCGCTTTACACGCTGGGCGCGCTGCACCACATCGGGGTGCCCTGGACCGGCATCGTGGATGTCACCTCGGGCAACAACTCCTTCGGCGGCGTGACCGGCTATGACGCCGCGCCCGGCTACAACCTGGCCACCGGCTGGGGCACGGTCGACGCGGCGAAGTTCGTCCCGTCGCTCGCCCGCTTCCCCTAAGGATCGGCTGACACCAGCGTTACCAACACGTCGGCCCGGGTACCTCCCGGGCGGGCGTGCTTTGTCGGCGTATTACTCCGACCCCGCACCCCTGTCCTAGCCCGGGCCGGTCCTAGCCCGGTCCGGTCCCAGCCTGGGCCCTGTCCCGTCTGGCCCATTCCCACCTGGCCGCGGGCGGCTCAGATGGTCATCCAGCCGGCGACGACGGGGGAATGGTCAGTTTCCGGGCCCAGTCGGCAACGCAGGCTGACCTGGCCGAGCGGCACAGCCTCCGCGCTGAACCGGCCAAGCGCGTCGGCCTCGACGGTGATCACACCGCCGGGATGCCTGAGGTCCACCACGGCTGGCTGCCGTGGAATCAGCTGGCCCACCATCCGCCGGTCCTCCCCGGCCCTGGTGATCTCGAGCTCGATGATCAGCCCGCTCGTGCGAAACGACAGCTGGCGCCATTCCGGCGCGCCGCGCTCCGGGCCCCCTTCGGCTCGGAGCGGGACCTCGGCGGCCGCCGTCGCCGGGAGGGATGGGGCGTCGGAGACCATTTCGGCCGGCCTGGCGTCGTGGGAGTTCACAAGGGCGTCCTTCCCGTTGTTCGGCCGGTGCCGAACGGAAGTCTTTCGATTCCCCGATAATACTCTACACGGCACGACTATAGCCGACTATGCTCAGTCGCGTTCTCCGGTCGGCTCTCCGGTCCGAGCTACACCAGTCGGGCTATCCCGGTCGGGCTATCCCGGGTCGGGCTATCCCGGTCGGTGCAGCGTCACCACCCCGCGAACACCACCCGCCTCGCTGACCCACCCGCGCCGGGCTGGTCCCGCTCGGCAACGACACCGATGGTCCATCGCGGTTACCCAAGCAACTGTTCCCCAAGCAACGCCTATGGTCCTTCGATGTGGGTCAGGTTGGGGTTTCTGCCCGGGTTCTGCCCCGGCGAAGCTGTGACAAGCGGGGCGAACGTTACCTGAGCGGCACTAGCAGAACTCGTCCGCTCGCCGGGCCGCGTCGGCTCGTGGCGGAGTAGTGGCGCGGGGCGAAGGCGCTGATCATCCGCTCGCCAGGGCGTACAGGTCGACCGGGTGCCCGTGATCGCTCAAGCGGCCCCTCGCGTGCGGTCCCCGGCGGGGCGCCGGGGCGGGTGCAGTGGATGAGACATCAGGGAGGGTGCCCGGGTCTAAACGAGCGAACCTGGACTGACCAGCGGGGCCAGGCGGCGCGCCGGTCAGCCGACGACGAAGGCCAGCATGCGCGCTATGGACCCCTATTCGAACCGCTTCCTGATCCGCTCTCGCCAGACCTCGAAGCTGGGCAGGTTAGCCCCCTCTGGGGGTAGCCCCTGCCGGGCCTCGTCGGTGACCGCCGCGGCATCCTCGACGGACATGTCGCAGTTCACCTTGACGCCGATTTCGGTGCCGGGCATCACCAGGCCAGCCAGCAAGCGCGCCTTGGCCGCGAACGCGGCACCCTGAGCAGCGTGCGACCGGTACTGTCCGGCCAGCCTCACCATGTCCGAGAGCTCGCCGGCATCGGCGCCGCCCGCGTACACGCTCGCCAGGCCCACTCCGCTCCACAGGTCGCCCTGACGGGACTCCGGGAATGCGCCGATGGTGGTGGCGACCCCCTGGACATCTGATCCGTTGACGAACCAGAGCGCACGACCGATGCCCTGGTCGACGACGCGGTTGGCGTACCCGGCAGGCTCCCATCCCGGAATCGGGGCCTGATGCTGCTGCCAGACGTACTGCTTGGTGTGGAAGTAGGCCTGGTGAAAGCCATAACCGTCAAGGGCCAGCCAGCGCAGCAACGGGTCGTGCGGTTCGATCGCGCGCCAGCGCAGGCGGGGCAGCCGCGCCATGGCCCAGCCCACCCCGATGTAGGCCATATAGACGTGATTGGCCCCCCTGCTGGCCAGCAGGTCACGAACCCAGTGGCGACCGGCAGGGCGGATACCGTCGCGTATCGCGAGCGCCATCGTGCAACCTTCATAGGCAAACCCGCGGAAGGCTGGCTCTATCGTCTCGAGCGATGACTCGATAGCGGCCAGGGACTGGCCGGCCATCCCGTATTCGAAGCCAACCAGGAATATCGTTCCCACCCTTTCAATATTGGCCTGACGGGTGGCATCAGGCGCGGTAAACCCGCGCTTTGCGAACGTGGCCTCAGATTGATCGGGAAGGAATATCCGGCAGCGCAGTCTGCCCGCCCAGTTTGTCTCCATGAGATCATCGTGACAGCGGAAATGGGCACCGTCCAGAAGCGGTGGCATAGTCAGCAATATACGAGATAAGGGCGCGCGGTCCGCCCAGTGTTCCTCAGTCACGTCGGGCTTGCCGCCGACCAGGAACTGGCCGACACAAGGCTCGGTGCGCCAGTCGGTGCCGAAGGATCGTGCGGCTAGGTCGATGTCCACGGCATCCAGGGCGCATGGCGCGAGTCCCATCGCCGCGCAGACTATGTACAGGCTCTGCATCAGCACGCCCACGTGCATGAGCACCAGCCGGTACGCCAGCCCTTCGTATCGCCAGGACAGCCGTCGGAAACGCGCCGTCATGCTGATCAGCACCTGTACGGGGCCGTCCAGCGCCGCGGCCATGCAGGCGGCGCTCAGCAGCTCGTCGGCCGCGGCCCGATCCGCGCTGACCGGCTCGAGCCGGTGCCCGAGCGGATCGTAGTGATAAACGCCGTTGGCGAGACCCGTGCAGTTGCCGACCGTGAGATAAAGCTCGAGCTCGTAGCAGGCGCCGCCGCTGGGATACGGGCGACTGCTGTACGACGTGCCTGTGGCCGGCAGGTCGGGAGGGTCGTGACCCCCGGGCGAGGCGGTGACCAGCGAGCGCACTCTGGCCGTCCGGTACAGCAGATCACCGAGCTGTACCGCCGTCACCGGGCTTTCCGCGTAGCGGCGTGCCGAACGGCGCCCCTCCATGGCCACCACAACCGGCGGGTCGCTCTGGCACAGGTCTTCCCAGCGCGGCATGTGCAGCGGTATGTGCCGGCTCGCCTGCGGCTTGACCACCGGCTCGGCCGGCCGGGTCGTCCCGGCCGGATAGGTGGCGCCGAAATCGTGATCATGCCGGCCGAGAGTGCTCCGGGTATGGAACATCATCTCAACTGGTGACCAGCCGACGATGGCGGTGTCCAGGTCTTCCGTGAAGACCGCGGTCGTGCCCGCCCCCTGGGCAGGCACGACCATACCGACGGCCGCGAGATATTCGAGTACGCTCGCGGCGGCCGGCTCCGCGGGCGACAGGGCAGCGGCAAAGGCGGCCGGGGTGATCGGACTGGCCAGGGGCGCGATCAGCCGCATCGCCGCAGCCCGGTGCAGCACCACCCGGTGCAGCGACAGCGGTGACTCGATGGTGTACTGGCGCCCGTCGGCCCGCAGGCAGGCATAGACGGACAGCCGGAACGGCAGCCCGGCGGCCAGCGGAACAGGATCAAACCGGGACCGCATGGTGAGCGGTACCACGGACAGCAGGGGCTCGCCCGATTCGGTCGCGAGCGACCTGACGATCAGCGGTTGCAGGCGCTCTAGCACGCTATGCAGCTCCGTCAGCTGCGTCGGCGCCTCGTCCGCGTCCCGGTAGGTTCCCCCGGCCGGCATCGCCGCCGCGCTGGTCGCATTCTCCAGCGAGATGGGCCCGAGGCTCATGCGGTACACCGTCTCGCGCACCAGGCGTGAAGAGCGCCAGATGGTGGTATCGCCCCAGCGGCCGCTCAGCCGCACCAGGTCGCGAACGGGGTCTGCCTCGACGTTCACATCGTCGCGGAGGGACCACAGCTCAGGTCGTCTCGCCCCGTCGGAGCTACTGTTCGTTGCTGTCATCAGCTGTCACTATCGTGCCATGCATCGGGGGTCGGGACCATATCAACGGCCATCAGGACGTGGCAGACGCATGCCTAGCCGTTTGCCCGGCCCGTCCACGAGGGAAGAACGCCAGAACAGCTCACACCGCCACCTGAGCGGGTTCTGGTCCAGCAGCTAGGCTGCACCCAGGCCGACCCGTCAAGGTAGTGAAGATTTCATCTCTTCACCATTAATAGCCCACGAGGGTCCTGTTATCAGGCCACCAGGTACCACGTCACAACCTTGACATGAATCTTTCATAGCCTCGGTCATGAGGGGGTCACTGGAACTACAGCTTCCTCGTGGCGCATGCTCAAGGGAAATGAGTGACACACACTAGCAAAAAGAGGATGCGATGGTATTGGATTCCACGCAGATAAGCATCCAGCTATTGGGCCCGCTGTCCGCATCCCTGGGAACCCGCACTATCACGCCGAACGCGGCCAAGCAGCGCAAGGTGCTGGCGCTGCTCGCGGTGAACGCCGGGCGGGTCGTCACGGTTTCCGCGCTCATCGAGGAGCTGTGGGGTGACCGCCCGCCGCGCAGTGCGTCTACCACGCTTCAGACGTACATCTTTCACCTGCGTAACAGCCTGGCGGTGGACATGTCGCGCGAGCGTGTCGCCAGCGAGTTCCTCCGCACGCGGCACTCCGGGTACCAGCTTGAATGCCATACCGATGTCGAGGAGTTCCGCCGCCTCGCGCGAGCGGGGCGCGAGGCGGCGGAGGCGGGAGACCCGCAAGCCGTCTCGGACTTGCTGGGCCGTGCCCTTGACCTGTGGCGCGGGCCCGCGCTGTCGGATGTCCGGCAAGGCCGGATCCTTGAAACGGAGGCGGCCTCACTGGAGGAAACGCGACTTGGCGTACTCGAACGCCGCATCCAGGCCGACCTCGCGCTGCACCGGCACGCCGACATACTGGGGGAACTGACGCTGCTCGTGGCCCGGCATCCGATGAACGAGAACTTCTGGGGGCTGCTGATGACAGCCCTCTACCGGGCCGGTCATGCCGCTCGGGCGCTGGACGCGTTCCAGCGGCTCCGCACGATACTCGATGACGAGTTGGGCATCGACCCGAGTCTTCGGATGCAGCGGCTGTACCAGGCCATCCTGTCCGGTGATCCAGCGGACGACATGGATGCCTTCCTCACCCCGGACCGGGGACCATGGTGACGCCCGGCCGGGCCCGCAACGCAGAAGGTGCGCGGACGAGTTGCCGCTGAGATATTGACCTTGGAGTGAGCCGTCCCAGTTCGCATCAGTCCGCGCTTGCAGGCCTGCCCAGGGCCACAGCGTCGGCATCGTGAGGCGAGGTGAGTCATGTTAGAGCTGAAGCGCCTTTACGTGCCGCCACCAACGTGACGGGCAGCACCGTTTTCATCATCCGGGGCTGGCTGGTGCGTCATCAACAACGACCCGCGCCGCTGGACAGCAGGGCAGCGAGACCGCGCCGCCATCAGCGCGAGGATTGATGTTGCTACGCCCGATTTTCGGGCCACCGGTTATGCCGGGCCGCTGGGTTCGCGACGGACCTGCCCCTGGGATATGGCCCCGGGCCTGACGGCTGGGCCGAGCCGCCGATGGAGCCGTGCGGCGCGTTCGCCCCGATGGGCGGGTGTTCAGCAGCGTGCGTGACCTGGCTCACTGGGTGCACCATCGGCTATCACCGCGGCGTAAGCCACCCCACCGCCCCCACCCCCAACCCCCAACCCCCAACCCCGACTCTCATCCAGGCATTCGAATTATCGTGGATACCTACCCGCCCTATGAGGGTAGTAGCGATCCACGATCCCCGCAGACCCGGGTAGGGGCCCGGCGCATGAGACGGGTGGGGCAGGTGGGACGGCGGGGCGTGTCGACGGCGGGCGGCGGTCTGCTCTGGGTGGCGGAATAGCCGGACGAGCGATTTGATCTGCTGCGTAGTGCACAACCAGGCGACGCCTCCACGCCAGCCTTGGGGTCGGACAAGATGATCTTGGTTACCAGCAGACCTGACGCGCCCTGGACGGCGGGGTTCTGCGGGGTTACGCCGCGAGATGATGTAGCGGCGGCGGTGCCACTGCGCGCGGCCCGCCTACCCCGTGATCCGCGCGACCAGGAGCTCGGCGACCTCCGGCGTGACCGGATTGTCCTCGTCCGAGGCGGGCAGCGCGTAGACCTCGAACTCGCCGGGAGACAGCCCGGGAACGGTGAGGCTCTCCGGAGTTTCGGTCAGCACGGTCACCGCGGTCACCGGGGTCGCCGCGGTCACCGGGGTCACCGGGGTCGTCGGGATGGTCCCGGCCGCCCCGCCGGCCAGCGAGTCGTTCCGGCACGCGAGCAAGAAGGCCAGCCATGACCGGTACGTCAGCAGTAGCTCACTGAAGGTGTCGGCCGACTCGTCCAGCCCCTGGCTGGTGGCGAGGATCGCCAGCTGGCCGCCAAGTAGCTCCTCCATGCGCCGTACGCAGTGCTCGGGGTCGTCGTCAAGATCCGGGCACGCCAGCTGGCGCGCGCCGAGGTTGCCCGCCAGCGTCTTGAAGTTCTCCCGGACGCTCTCGGCGTCGGGCCAGGACGGCCGCAGCAGGACGGCGGTTGCCTCCCGCGAGCGTGCCAGCAGCGTCGCGATCTGTACGGACAGGGCAGCGGCACTGCAGTAGCCGATGACGAAGGCACGACCGTCGGCGGGCTGGGAGCGCTCAAACGCCTCGACGGCCTCGGCGGCCAGGTCGGCCAGGGATATGTAGGGTCGGTCCTGGGACAGGGCGTCGAGCGGATCGACCTGATAGATCGGCCGGCCTTCCGTCTGGTCGCTGACCAGGTGGCTGAGCCGGGGTGCCGAGGAGAAGGCCTGGAAATCGGCCACCAGGACCGGTTGAGCCGTGCCGGTAACGAGCTGCCGGACGATCTTGTCGTCGTCAACCACGCCGTCATCTGTAAGAGGATTAGCCACGCTTCCATACCCTTCCCCGCCGCGCCGTGGCCAGGCACCTTCGAGGTTGCCGCCGGCACCTGGCCCGCCGGGCAGGCCCAGCCGGATTTTCCGACGGAACGGTTCCGTTGGTCCAGCGCCATGAGCTACTGGGTAGCGTGGTGATGCGGGACGCGGAGCCGCGCGCGGGCCGGCCGCAATGTCAGAGGTGATCCCGGCGGCATGACCTGCGAGGATGCCTAGCGAATAGGCACGGCGCTGCGGATTTCTTGGCTCGGCACCCCGCGGGACGGCATCGCATAACGGAATGAGGATTATCGTGGCCAGTCCCCAGCTGATCATCGGGGATGTGGCCGGCGACTTCGCCGACAGGTACGTCAGATGGTTCTCCGCGGGCGTGGCCAGGCGTTCGGCCGGTCCCCGGTCGGTGGGCGTCGAGCTCGAATTCCCGGTCGTCGACACCCGCGGGCATTCGGCGGAGCGGGCGCGCGTGATCGATGCCGCGGCGCGGTTCGGCACCTCCGTGACGACCGAAATAGGATGCAGCACGCTAGAGGCCCGGGTCGGACCGGTCAGCGACCTGCACGTGCTCGACAGGCGCGTAACAGGTCTGCTCGCCGAACTCTCGGCGAGGCTCGGCGCCGACGGGTGCCGTCTCCTCGGGTACGGCCTGCAGCCTCGGGCGGGGATCGGGGACTGGCTCCTGTCGCCGGGCGAGCGTTACCGACAACTGCACGATGGCTCGATGCCCGCACACGACGGGGCGCGGTGGGGCGGCCTCCTCTGTCTGTCGGCATCGAGCCAGGTTCACGTGGATGTATCGGTGACCGAAGCCGCATCGGTGACGGGTGCCCTGAACCGGACCGCGGCTCTGCGGATCGCCCTGATGGCCAACTCGCCCTGGTCGGCGGGCTTGCCCGGTACCGGGCAGGCCCGGCGTGAGCTCTTCTGGGACCAGGCGTTTGCGGACCGGCCGCGACGGTGGGGGATTTTGCCGCCGAGCGAGACCCTCGCGGAGCACGCCCGGAGATTGCTGGCGACGGATGCTTTCCTGGCGTCTCGAGACGGGCGGGTCCTGCGCATCGAGGAGCCCGTCTCGTGGGTCGAGCTGCTCCGCTCCGGACGTCCCGTCGCAGCCTGGGACGTCGACGGGGGGCGGCACCGACTGCAGCCGCGCGTGAGCGACCCGCTGGAACACCTCGGCGCCATCTGGTCATGCACCAGGTTGTCGCCGGACTTCGGCACGGTCGAAGATCGTGTCGCCTGCGCCCAGCCGCCGGGCGAGCAGATCGCCAATGCTGCCCTCGTCCTCGGCCTGGTCGAGCGCGCCGGGGAACTCGGCGACCTGGCGGACGCCTTGCCCCTGCGGTGGTGGATCGATGCGCGGGTGGACGCCTGCGACCGCGGTCTTGCTGCCCAGGTCGGAACCGTTCCGGTCGTACCCCTGGTCGAGAAGATGCTCGCGATCGCGGAGCGCGGGCTGTCGGCCCGCGGGCTGGCCGAAGACCGCTACCTCGATCCGCTGCGCGAGCGGCTCTCCCGAGGTGAGAACCCCGCGACGCGGCTCGTGGCGGTCCCGGTCGCGGATCGGCTGCCCTGGCTCCTGGAGCAGACCGCGCTGTGAGCCGGCGGCGCTTTCCGGCGTAGGGGACTGCGCCCCGGATGCAGCATCGTGAGAGAGGTGCAGGTACATCCCGAGCCAATAGGTTTGTACCGGGTTCCTGACCCAATTGATCCTCGGATAAGTCCGGGTCCTCCACGGGAAGTGAGACACGTATGACCACTGAAACGTCTGTACCCGACACGCTGAAGGCGGAGATCGCGGCCGTGCCTGGCCGTCTGGTTTCGGCTTGGGCCGCGCACGATGCCGAGGCATTCGCCCAGCTATTCACCCCAGACGGTGTGCTTATCCTGCCGGGCGTATACAAGCGGGGTCGCGACGAAATCCGGCAGTTCATGGAGGCCGGGTACGCCGGGCCGTACAAGGGAACCAGCGTCACGGGAACGCCGCTTGACATCAAGCCGCTCGGCACCGGCGCCTTCGCGCTGCTCACCGTGGGTGGCGTGCTCGAGCCCGGCGAGAAGGAGGTGTCGACCAAGCAGGCGATCCGCGCGTCCTGGATCCTGGTCAAGGACGACGGCACGTGGCGGCTTGCCGTCTACCAGAACAGCCCGCGCGACCCGGCGAGCTGATCGCGAGAAGTCCGCCGCGCGGGTCCTCGCACGGCCAGGACATCGAGACCGCGGATCTACGGCCCCGAACCTGCGTCCAGGTTCGGGGTCTTTGTTGTGCCGGAGGTCCTCAGGTGGCCCCGGCGGGCTGGCAGTAGCGGGCGTCCACGACCGGCGGGGAGTTCTTTCCCGGGGTGATCCCCTGGCCGTGCCACGGCTTCACCCACCGGGTCGCCGCTTGACCCACCCGGCCGCCGACGCGCCGACGGGCACCCGGCTGGTGCCGGGTGCCCGTCGGACATTGCCAGTGCAGGCCGTGCTGTTCAGGCGGTGCTAGGTGGGAATGCAGGCCGAGAAGCCGCTCGGCGCTTGCTCGTTCGTGGACGAGTTGAAGAACAACCTCGCGCACTCGGTCACGAATCCCGGATCTTCCTCGGGAATGTAGTGACCCGAGCCTGGCGCCACGATCCCGTGCACGTCGGAGGCGACATTGTCAAAGGACGTTGCCACCCCGGTCCCGAAGCTGTCTCCGCCGCCCATCGCCAGCACCGGCATGGTGAGCTTCGACGTGTTGGTGCTGATGTCCCAGGTCTCGTTCTGCGGGAACGCCCGGTAGTAGTTGTAGCCGGCCTCGCGGTTCGCCGGGCACGAGTAGGCGCCGTACCAGATGTTCTTGTCCTGGGTGGTGATGGCGCCCGGCTTGGCGGCGAAGCTGTACAAGTAGTTCAGGTACGCCACCTCCGCCTCGCGGTCATTGATGATGTCCTCGGGCGTCGGCGACGGGGCCATGTTCAGGTCGAAATGGAAGCTGAAGCTGTAGCTGTCCTCCAGGCCGTACCCGTTGAGCTCCGAGTCGAGCACCATCAGCCGGGACACCGACGAAGAGTAGAGCCGGGCGTACGCGTAGCCGATGTTCACTCCGAGGTCATGGGTGAGGAGCGAAATGTTAGTGAAGCCCATCGCCGTGACGGCCTCATGCAGCCGCACCGCGGCGTCGGCCGTGGTATACCCGCCGCTGGTGGGGACGGTCGAGTCGCCCAGCCCCGGCAGGTCGAAGGCGAGCACCGTGTGGGTCTTGGCCAGGGTCGGCATCACCGTGTGCCACTCCCACCAGGTCATCGGCCAGCCGTGCAAGAGCACAACGACCGACCCCGACCCGCCGATGACGTAATGAAGCTTGTCGCCGGGGATCGCGACCATGCCCTGCCTGAATCCCGCCAGCGTGGGACTCGTGGGAGGCAGGCACCCGCCGGACGCCGTCTGCGCGGGCGCGCTGTGCGCCGCCTGGGCGGGCAGGACATTGACCGCCGTGACCGTGCCGAATCCCGCCAGCGAAACCACAAGACCGCCGGTGGCGTACCGTCGCCACCCGCGTGCGGGGATGGCTTTCCGTAGCAGTCGCGCTACGGATGCTGCGCTCCGTTTTACTCCAAGTGACATGCAAATCCCTCCGATTCGGGCGGGTGATACGGGCTGCCTGCATACGGCAAGCATCGTCGCACCCCTAGTAGGCCTGCCTCCAGATAGGCACGCACCTCTCAGATTGCCAAGCCTTTTCTCATCTGCATCTCCTGTCAATGCCAAGTTTCCGTTCCGGCGAAGAATTCACCGCTTATCCGCAATCCGCAATATGCCGGAGCGGGCCCCCAGGTGCGATCGTCGACAGGAGGTCTCGTTGACGGCGCTGCTTTGGGAGGAAAATGATGTGGAAGACTGATGTCCCGGCGCGAGAGCAGCTAGTTCAGCGCGCGTCCGGAATCGTGCCGCTGCTGCAGAAGCACGCGGCCTGGTCCGAAGAGAATCGTCGTCTTCATGAGGAGACGATCGAGGCCCTGGCCGACGCAGGCATTTTTCGTATGCGGGTACCCACGCGCTACGGCGGATACGAGTCCGACACGCGGACCCTGGTCGACGTGGCCTCGGAGCTCGGCCGCGGCGACGGCGCCACCGCGTGGACGGCGTCGGTGTACTGGATTCCGACGTGGATGACGTGCATGTTCCCTGACCAGGTGCAGGACGAGGTGTTCTCGACCCCGGACGTCAGGGTGTGCGGGACGCTCAGCCCAAGCGCGATGGCCATCCCGACCGACGGCGGCATCGTCGTCAACGGCAAATGGGGATTCGTCAGCGGGGCGCTGCACAGCCACTGGCAGGAGATCGTCGCGATCCTCGTCGGCGGCGAGGGCGAGCCGATGCCGATCGTCGCGCTGGTGCCGATCTCGGATCTGCAGATCATCGACGATTGGTACACGTCGGGCATGAAGGGCAGCGGCAGCATCAGCACGATCGCGACGAACCTGTTCGTCCCGCAGGAGCGGGTGCTGCCGATTGGCGCGATCCTGCAGGGGATGTCCGCCTCGCCGGAGAACGCCGCCTCGCCGATCTACCGGATCCCCATGCTCCCGGTCGCCTCCGCGTCCTCGGTGGGCTGCGTCCTTGGCCTGGCGAAGGCCGCCAAGGAGACATTCTTCGCGCGGCTGCCCGAACGCAAGATCACCTATACGGGCTACGAGAAGCAGGCCCAGGCGCCGCTGACCCATCTGCAGGTCACGGCGGCCGTCATGAAGATCGACGAGGCGGACTTCCACGCTCACCGCCTGGCCACGCTGGTGGACACCAAGGGGGAGGAGAACGACCAGTGGACCATGGAGGAGCGGGTCAGGGCACGCGCCGACCTCGGTGCGGTGTGCCGGCTCAGCAAGGAAGCCGTGGACATCCTGGCGTCGGCAAGCGGCGGTTCGTCCATCTACAGTGACCAGCCGATACAGCGGATCGCCCGCGACGTCAACGCGGTCACCATGCACGCCCTGATGCATCCGGACACCAACGCCGAACTCTACGGGCGGATCCTATGCGGGCTCGAGCCCGACACGTTCTACGTGTGACCAACGTCAAGCCCGGTGCCGGGCGGCGAGGTTTCTTATGCCGAGCTGAACGCGCGGGCGAACCGGCTGGCGAGGTTCCTGGTGTCGCGGGGGGCGGGACCCGAAGGTCTGGTGGCCGTCGCGATGCCTCGTTCGGTGGACATGGTCGTGGCGGTGCTGGCGGTGCTGGCGGTGCTGGCGGTGCCGCCTACGTCCCGGTCGATCTGGCCTATCCGCCGGACCGCATCTCGTACATGCTCGCCGAGGCCCGCCCGGTCGCGGTCCTGACCACGATGGCGGCCGGTCGTGACCTGCTCGACGGGGCGCCAGGGGTGCCAGGGGTGCCGGGTGTGCCGGGTCCGGACCACGATCGGATGATCACCGGTGTGCCGTCGGCGATCTCGAATGTCATCAGCACAGCAAGGGTCGGCGTCCGGGCGCGGACCGTGGTGCTGGGCGGGGAGGTGTTCACGCCCCGGGCCCTCGCGCTCATCCGGGCGACGTGGCCGGGGGCGCGGGTGGTTAATATCTACGGCCCGACGGAGACGACGGTGTATGTCACGTCGTGGAGTCCGGCCGATGAGGCCGACCTGGTTCCGACGATCGGCCGGCCGAACGGCAATACGCGGCTGTTCGTCCTGGACGAGTGCCTGGGACCGGTGCCGCCGGGAGTAGCGGGGGAGCTGTACGTGGCCGGGGCGGGGCTGGCGCGTGGGTATCTGGGGCGGCCGGGGCTGACGGCGGAGCGGTTCGTGGCGTGCCCGTTCGGGCTAGCGGGGGAGCGGATGTACCGGACCGGGGACCTGGCCCGGTGGACAGTGCAGGGGGCGGGGGAGGCGGGTGCGGAGCTTGAGTACCTGGGCCGCGGTGATGACCAGGTCAAGGTGCGGGGGTTCCGGATCGAGCTGGGCGAGATCGAGGCCGTGCTGACGGCCCAGCCGGGGGTGTCGCACGCCGCGGTGGTGGTGCGGGAAGACCGGCCGGGGACAAGCGGCTGGCCGGGTACGTAGTCCCGGCGGCGGGTGCGGTGCTGGACCCGGCCGGGCTGCGGGAGGCGGCGGGCGGGTGCTGCCTGGGTATATGGTGCCCGCCGCTGTGGTGGTGCTTGACCGGGTGCCGCTGACCGCGAGCGGGAAGCTGGACCGGCGGGCGCTGCCGGCCCCGCACTACGCGGCCGCGGGCGGCGGGCGAGAGCTCGCGACCGCCCAAGAGCGGGCCCTTGGTGAGCTGTTCGCGCAGGTCCTGGGCATCGGCCAGGTCGGGCCCGAGGACAGCTTCTTTGACCTGGGCGGGCATTCGCTGCTGGCAACTCGCCTGGTGTCGCGGATCAGGGCGGTCCTGGGTGCCGAGCTGTCCATCCGGACGGTGTTCGATCACCCCACCGTGGCGTCGCTGGCCGGCCTGCTGGCCGGGGCGGAGGCAGCCCGGCCGCCGCTGACCCGGGCCGCGGTGCGGCCGGAACGGCTGCCGTTGTCGTTCGCGCAGCAGCGGCTGTGGTTCCTTGAGCAGTTCAACGGCCCGGGTACGGCCTACAACCTGCCGTTCGCGTGGCGGCTGGACGGCGACCTCGACCCCGCCGCGCTGGCCGCGGCGCTCGGGGACGTGGTTGCCCGGCACGAGTCGCTGCGCACCGTGTTCGGCGTGGAAGGCGGGCAGCCGTATCAGCACGTCATCCCGGCCGGGCAGGCCGCCGTCCCGGTCACCAGGTACACCGCTGTACCCGCTGAGCTGCCCGCCATGGTGGCGGCGGCGGCGCGGCACGAGTTCGACCTGGCCGCCGAGCTGCCCATCCGGTCGTGGCTGTTCACGCTGCCCGAGCAGGAGCAGGAGCAGGAGCAGGAGCAGGAACACGAGCAGCAGCACGTGCTGGTCCTGTTGTGTCATCACATCGCCAGTGACGGCTGGTCGATGCACGTGCTGATGGCCGACCTGGCCGCGGCGTACGCGGCCCGGCGCGAGAGGCGGGCACCAGGCTGGGGCCCGCTGCCCGCGCAGTACGCGGACTACGCCCTCTGGCAGCGGGAGATGCTGGGCAGCGATACCGATCCCGGCAGCATCATGTCCCGTCAGCTCGGCTACTGGACCAAGGCCCTGGCCGGGCTGCCGAATGAGCTGATGCTGCCCGCTGACCGGCCGCGGCCGGCCGAGCCGTCGCAGCGCGGCGCGGCGATCCGGCGGCAGCTGGCGGACGCGGGCCTGCACGCGGAGCTGGCCGACCTGGCGCGTGCGCATCAGGCGACCGTGTTCATGGTGCTGCATGCGGGCCTGGCCGCGCTGCTATCCCGGCTGGGGGCGGGCACCGACATCCCGCTGGGGTCGGTGGCCGCGGGGCGAACCGATGAGGCCGTGCACGACCTGGTCGGGTTCTTCGTGAACACCCTGGTGCTGCGGGCCGACCTGTCCGGCGATCCCACCTTCGCCGGCCTGCTGGACCAGGTCAGGGAACCGACCTGGCCGCCCAGGCTCACCAGGACGTTCCCTTCGAGCACCTGGTCGGGGTGCTCAACCCGCACCGGGCGCCGGGCCGGCATCCGCTGTTCCAGGTCATGATCGTCTCCGACGACGACACCGGTCCCGGGCAGTGGCAATTGCCGGGCTTGCGTACCGAGGCGGAGCCCGTCTCCGTGAGCAGTGCCAAATTCGACCTGAACTGCGTCTTCCGGCAGCAGTACGCCGACGACGGCACGCCCGGCGGAATCAGCTGTACCTTCGAGTTCGCCCGTGACCTGTTCGACCAGGCCACCGTGCAGGCCCTCGCGGGACGGCTGATGATGCTGTTGCGTCACGCGGCTCACGACCCGGGTCGGCGGGTGGGAGAGCTTGACCTGCTCACCGAGCAAGAACAGGATCGGCTGTTCGGCCCGGGGACGGACGCGGCGGAATTGACGCTGCCGGCGTTGTTCGAGGCGCAGGTGGCGCGCGTTCCGGATGCGGCTGCGGTGACGTGTGAGGGCGCCGGGTTGTCGTATGCGGAGCTGGACGGGCGGGCGAACCGGCTGGCGCGGTATCTGGTGTCGCTGGGGGTGGGGCCGGAGCGGCTGGTGGCGGTGGTGATGGAACGGTCCGTTGAGCTGGTGGTGGTGCTGCTGGCGGTGCTGAAGTCGGGGGCGGCCTACCTGCCGGTCGACCCGGAGTACCCGGCCGGCCGGGTGGAATTCATGCTCGGCGACGCCCGGCCGGTGCTGCTGGTCTGTGACCAGGTGATGGCCGCGCAGCTGCCCGGCGGGGAGGTACCGCGGGTCGTCGTGGACGATCCGGTCTGCGCGGGAGCGGTGGCGGGGTTGGCCGCGGGGCGGCTCGCCGACGCCGAACGTGTCGCGCCGCTGCGGCCGGAGCATCCGGCCTATGTGATGTACACCTCGGGGACGTCCGGGCGCCCCAAGGGAGTGGTGGTGCCGCACGGCAGTGTGGCGCGGCTGGTGGCGCAGACCCGCGGATGGTTTGATGTCGGGCCCGGTGATGCGTGGACGTTGTTTCATTCGTACGCGTTTGATTTCTCGGTGTGGGAGATGTGGGGGGCGCTGGGGACCGGCGGCGCGCTGGTGGTGGTGCCGTACCTGGTGGCCCGGTCACCAGCGGAGTTCAGGGAGCTGCTGGCCGCGGACCGGGTCACGGTGCTGAGCCAGACGCCGGCCGCGTTCTATCAGCTGATGAGCGTGTGGGGGGACGGTACCGAGCTGGCGGTGCGGTACGTGGTCTTCGGCGGCGAGGCGCTGGACTGCGGCCAGGTGGCGCGCTGGGCGCGGGCGGTGCCGGAGGCTCCGGCGCTGGTGAACATGTACGGGATTACCGAGACCACGGTGCACGTGACCGGGCACGTGGTGGACGCCGCCGCCGAGGGCGCGGCGTCCGTAGGCGCGGCGTCCGTAGGCGCGCGTCGGTGGTCGGGACGCCGATCCCGGACCTGCGCGTGTTCGTGCTGGACGAGCGGCTCCGGCTGATACCCCCAGGAGGGACGGGAGAGATGTACGTGGCGGGGGCGGGGCTGGCCCGGGGGTACCTGAACCGGGCGGGACTGACCGCGGAGCGGTTCGTGGCGTGCCCGTTCGGGACGCCGGGAGAAAGGATGTACCGGACGGGAGACCTGGCCCGGTGGAACGCCGCCTGGCAGCTTGAGTACCGCGGGCGGGCTGATGATCAGGTGAAGATCCGCGGGTTCCGGGTGGAGCTTGGCGAGATCGAGGCGGTGCTGGCGGCCCAGCCGGGGGTGGCGGAGGCCCGGGCGATGCTGCGTGAGGACCGGCCGGGGGATAAGCGGCTGGCCGGGTACGTGGTCGCCGCGGCGGGGGCCGTGCTTGACCCGGCCGTGCTGCGCGAGGCCGCGACCCGGGTGCTGGCCGGGTACATGGTGCCCGCCGCGGTGGTGGTGCTGGCGGCGCTGCCGCTGACCACGAGCGGCAAACTCGACCGCCGGGCCCTGCCTGTGCCAGACTACGCGGCCGGCGCGAGGACGTTCCAGGCCCCGGCCGGCGCCCGGGAGCGGGCCTTGTGCGAGCTGTTCGCCCAGGTCCTGGGGATCGACCGGGTCGGCGCGGAAGACAGCTTCTTCGACCTGGGCGGCCACTCCCTGCTCGCCGCCGTGCTCGTGGCCAGGCTGACGGAGCGGATGGGCATCAAGATCAGCCTGAAGTGCCTCATCGGCAATCCCACGGTCCGGGCCGTCGGCAAGTACCTGGATCAGTAGGCTGTCCCGCGAGCTTACAGGGTTTTCCAGTCCTGGTCGGGGTCGCGGACGGCGCTGGTCAGGATGCGCCGCAGGCCGCCCGCCCAGCCCACCACGGTGCTCTCGTCGAACTCGCCGGGATTGAACAGCACGCCGCTGCATACCCCGCCGTCTGGGTTCGGCGTCAGACCCCGCACCAGGCCGGTCGGGATGTCGTGGTGACGGCTCTCTTCCAGCAGGTACTGGTGGACCTCACGGGCGCCCTCGGCGATGGGGAAGACGACGTCGCCGAGCTGCGTCGGCGTTTCCGAGATGATGAACTGTGACGTGTGCAGGTCTCGCGTGATTTCACGAAATCGGGAAATGTCTCCTCGATCACGGTGACCGGGAGCTCGTGCGCGAGGGCGTCGATGAAGGTTTCCTTCGCGCGGCGCAGGATGTCGCGAAAGCTCGTGCAGCCGGTCAGGTCGGTACGGAACGGCAGCACGTTGATGAACAGTCCCATGGTGTCCTGGAACTGTTCCTCGTTGCGGCCGGCGGTGAAGGCCCGTATCGCCAGGTCGGTAGCGCCGGTGATGTTCTGGGCGAGGACGTAGAACGCCGAGAGCAGGACCGTGAACGTGGTGGTGCGGGCCCGCGCGGCGAGCGCGGAGGCCGCGGCCATGACGTCGGCGTCGATGGTGTCGTTGTACAGCGAGTACGGGCTGGAGTAGCTGTCCTGGTGCCCGTGGTCGTTCGGTATGGTGAATTCGCGTGCGCCGAGCAGCTTGTCCTGCCAGTATCTCGGCGAGCCGTCCTCGGCCGTGCTTGTGGCGCTGGCCTTCTGCCATTCGGCGTACTCGCGGTACTGCCTGACCTGCGGCAGCTTCGCCGGAAGGCCGCTTTGCCTGGCCGCGTAGCAGGCGCCGAGGTCGCGCAGGATCACCTGGAGCGACCAGCCGTCCGATACCGAGTGATGCACGGTCAGGACCAGGACGCTGTCGCGGTCATCGAACCGGCAAAGCAGCACCCGGAGCGTGGGTACTTCCTGGGCGCTGATCCGGCCGGCTTCGGCTTCGGCGATCAGTTCCTGGGCCACGATGTCCCGGGATTTGCCGGCCGCCGGCGGCAGGTCCTTGACCTCGAGCGGTACCCGGCATGGCGGGTATATCTCCTGGTAGGGCGGGTCGGCGTCCTTGACCACGAGGGTCCGGAGCAGTTCGTGGCGGGTGACCACGTCGTCGAGCGCGCCCTGGAGCAGCGCGAGGTCCACGTGACCGGTGATGCGGACCGCGCACACCAGCAGGAACCTTGGGCCGAACGCTCCGCCATCACCGCCGTGGTCGAGGGTGACGAACCATTCCTGGGAAAAGGACAGCGGGTACCGCTGAGCTCCGGCGCGCGCGAGGACGTGGTCATGCCGCCTTCTTTACTTATTGCTAACGCAGGGAACGGGCGAACTCTCGCACGTCGCCGACGAAGAGCTTCGGCTGTTCCATGGCGGCGAAGTGACCGCCGCGGTCGAATTCGGTCCAGTGGGTCAGGGTGGGCAGGATCTTCTCGGCCCAGCGGCGGATCGGCCGGGCCGCGTCCTTGGGGAAGAACGCCACGCCGGCCGGCATGGCCAGCGGCCACGGGCCGCCCCACGTGCGGAAGAAGTCGGCGTCGAGGTGCTCGGATTCGTAGTACAGCTGCGCGCTCGACCCGGCCGTCGCGGTCAGCCAGTAGAGCGTCGCGTTGGTCAGCATGTGGTCGCGGTTCACCGCGTCCTCGGGCCGGTCCGTGGAGTCCGTCCACTCCTTGAACTTCTCCACGATCCAGGCCAGCTGGCCGACGGGTGAGTCGGTCAGGCCGTAGGCGAGGGTCTGCGGGCGGCTGGCCTGGATCTTCATCCAGCCGAAGCCGTCCTGGAAGAAGTAACCGGCGAATTGCAGCCGTTCCAGGTCCGACTCCGTCATGTCGGGCATGAGCTCCGCCATCGCCGCGGGGTCGGGCGGCGGGAGCGTTACCAGCATGTTGACGTGGACGCCGGCCACGTGCTCGGGATCGGCGAGGCCGAGCCGGAGCGAGATCGGCGAGCCCCAGTCGCCGCCTTGAGCGATGTAGCGGTCGTACCCGAGCGTGCGCATCAGCTCCTTCCAGGCGCCCGCGACCCGCTCGGTGTCCCAGCCGAGCTGGTGGGTCGGGCCGGAGAAGCCGTAGCCGGGGATCGAGGGGACGACCACATGGAACGCGTCCTCCGGGTCCGCGCCGTGCGCCGTCGGGTTGATCAGCGGATCGATGACGTCGAGGAACTCCACGAAGGATCCCGGCCACCCGTGGGTGAAGATGATCGGCGTCGCGTTCTGATGGGGTGAGCGGGCGTGCAGGAAATGCACCTGCACGCCGTCGATCTGGGTGATGAACTGAGGGAACTCGTTCATCCGCGCCTCGACGGCGCGCCAGTCGAAGCTGGTGCGCCAGTACTCGGCCAGCTCCTTGATGTAGCTCAGCGGAGCGCCGCGGCTCCAGCCGACGTCGGGCATCTCGTCGGGCCAGCGGGTGGCCGCCAGCCTTTGCTTCAGGTCATCGAGCTGCGACTGCGGGATGTCGACCTTGAACTGACGCATCGTGCACCTCTTTCGAAGAATCTAAGGACCGTCCTCGATCTCTGGCCGATCTCAGGCTGACGTGGGCGGTGCCGTCGCGGGCGGGGCGCTGGCCTGCTGACGCCCGGCCTGCTGGAGCACCCGCCCCACCCGGATGGCGATGTCCGGGCGCATCAGCGACATCGGGTCGGCGACCAGGCCGGCCACCTGGAGGAAGGCGTTGGTGACGACCGGGTCGTGCGCCGCGGCGGCCAGGACCGCCGGGATGTACTGGTTGACCAGGCGGACCTCGTTGGTCCGCTCGCCCTCGACGCCGGGGTAGCCCAGGTCGGCGATGGCGGAGAACTGCCACGGGCCGGCGATCTGCCCCGCTATCTCGCCGAAGAACGCCGCCGCGTTCAGCCCGGCCGGGTTCTGCAGGTGCTTTTGCAGCGTGAGCGCCTCCATCCCGGCGACGGTCATGCCCTGCGCGTAGACCGGGTTGAAGCTGCACACGGCGTCGCCCATCACCAGCAGGCCGTCAGGGAACCGGGTCAGCTGCTCGTAGTGGCGCCAGACGCTGGCCGGGAACTTGAACCGCACCGGATCGTCGACCGGCTCCGCGTCGTGGACGTACTCGTAGTGGTTGGGCAGCGGCAGCGACTTGACGTAGTCGGTGAAGCCCTCGGGATCCGTGGGCGCGTGGTCCCCGAGTACCCCGGTGAGGGACAGCTCGGTCGTCTCGCCGTCCGGCAGCAGGTAGCAGAACACGCCGCGGGGAAACGCGGGCGTCGCGGCCTGGTTGATCGCGATGTCGGTGGTGAACGGGTTGGTCTTGAACTTGTAGTGCCGCGTGGTGTACGCCAGGTCGACCTTGATCTTGTCTTCCGGGGGCGCCTGGTAGCCCAGCTCACCCAGCCAGGCCGGCATCCGCGAGCCGCGGCCTGTGATGTCGACCACGAGGTCGGCGAGCAGCACCTCGTGCTCGCTGCCCGGCTCGCTGCGCTGGATCCGCGCCCCGGTGACCCGCTGCTTGTCCGGCGTCGTCTCCAGGCCCACGATGTCGTACCCCTCGAGGAAACGCACGTTGGCAATGGCCTGGACCTGATTGCGGACGTGCTCCTCGAGGATCGGGCGCCCGGACGACACGCAGATCAGGTCCGAATCGGACGCGGCCAGCTTCTGGCCGTTGAAGTGCCACTGGATCTGGCCGTTGAAGTCGCCGAGCGTCACCCCGGCCTCGCTCATTCCCTTGGTGACCCCCGGGAGCAGCTGCTCGAAGATCTGCTGGCCCCTGGCGACCAGGCAGTGCGCGTGGCGACCGTGCGGCACGCCTTTGCGGGGACCGCTCACCCCGGTCAGCTCATCGCGGTCCACGACCACGACATCGGTGTACGTATCGGAGAGAACGCGGGCAGCGAGCAGGCCGGCTATGCCGCCGCCGAGCACCACCGCCCGTTCCCTGGATTGGTCTACCATTGCGGTTGCCTTCGCTTTCTTCGCTGCGGGCACGGCCTTTCCTGCCGGCTATTGCTGACCTGCATTCCGACGGTGACACCTAGCCCCAGCTGACGCATCTCCCGGATTGCGCGGCGCAAATGCCAACGCAATCCGGGAGATGCGGCTGATAGCAAATCGCTGGCATCGTCGCTGTACACGGTGCGGGTTGGATCGGATCCGCGGACCTTCAGCTACGCGGGCGGCTGTCACGAATAGGCGGAGCGGGGCAACATGATGGATTCCAATTCCGTTCAGGAGCGTTTTGCCCAGGTCGTGGCGCGGACGCCAGACGCGATCGCGGTATCGTCGCCCGCCGGGGCGGTGACGTACGCCGAGCTCGACCAGCGAGCCAATCGCATCGCCCGCCGGCTGATCGGCCTGGGCGTCCGGCCGCAGGATCCGGTCATGGTGCTGCAGGAGCGAACCATCGACATGGTCGCCTCGATCCTGGGCATCGTGAAGGCCGGTGCTCTGTACCTGCCCCTGCACAGCGCGTATCCGCAGCCGCGCCTGCAGTGGATCGCCGACAGCCTGAACAGGCCCGTGCTGCTGGCGGACGCGGTCATGCGCGAGCGCGGCCTGCCCGAGGTCCCCACGGTCGTCTTCGTCGACTCGGACGCGAGGCTGCGCTCGCTGCCCGGCATCGACCCGGACGTGCGGACCTGGCTTGATCACCTGGTGCACATGATTTACACCTCGGGCTCGACCGGCGACCCGATGGGGGTCGCCGTCACTCATCGCGGCGTGCTCGGGCTGGCGCTCGACTCCTGCTGGGACGGCGGCAGCCAGGAGCGGATCTTGATGCTGGCGCCGTACGCGTTCTCCGTGTCCACCTACGAGCTGTGGGTGCCGCTGCTGCGCGGCGGGCACCTGGTCCTCGCGCCGCCGGGCCGGCTGGACGTCGGCACCCTGCGGCGACTGCTCACCGAGCACCAGATCTCCGCCGTGCACGTGACGGCCGGCCTGTTCCGGGTGGTGGCCGACGAGGCGCCTGAGAGCTTCGCCGGCGTGCGGGAGGTGCTGACCGGCGGGGACGTGATCTCGGCCAAGGCGGTACAGCAGGTGCTCCAGGCGTGCCCGGACACGGTGGTGCGCGCGACGTACGGCGCGACCGAGATGTCGCTGTTCATTACCGGATCGCCGATGCGGGCACCCTACTCCATGGGCCCGACCGTGCCGGTCGGCCGCGCCTTGGACAACACCCGGCTGCACGTGCTCGACGAACAGCTCAGGCCGCGGCCGGCGGGCGAGGTCGGCGACCTGTACGTCGCCGGGACCCGGCTCGCGCGCGGCTACTACGGACGGCCAGGCATCACGGCCGAGCGGTTCGTCGCCAATCCGTTCGCCCGGTCCGGGCAGCGCCTGTACCGCACGGGAGACCAGGTCCGGATGCGGCCGGACGGCCTGATCGAATTCGTCGGCCGGGCCGGTGACCAGGTCAAGATCCGCGGCTACCGGGTCGAGCTGGCCGAGGTCGAGAGCGTGCTCGCCAGATACCCCGGGCTGGCGCACGCGGTCGTGGTCGCGCGCGAGGCCGAGAACGGCGAGAAGCGCCTGATCGCCTACGTCGTCCCCGAGGCCGGCCAGCTCAACCCAGTGCAGATCAGCACCGACGGGCTGCGGGCGCACGTGACCGAGCTGCTGCCCGAGTACATGGTGCCGTCGGCGTTCGTCACGCTCGATTCATTGCCCTTGACACCGAACGGCAAGGTGGATCGGCAGGCACTACCCGAGCCTGCCGTGGCGGGCCCGTCCCCTTACCGCGCCCCGGAGACCGCCCGGCAGGAGCTGCTCTGCTCGCTGTTCGCCGAGGTGCTCGGGGTGCCCAGGGTCGGGGTCGACGACAGCTTCTTCGATCTGCACGGAGAGTCGCTCGACGCGATGCGTCTGATCGGCTCGATCCAGGACTGCCTGGGTGTCGAGCTGCTGATCTCTGACGTCTTCGACGCTCCCACCGTGGCCGAGCTCGACCAGCAGCTCTCCCGGGCCCTGCAATCCCAGGCCTGAGACCAACCGCGAAAAGGAGCGTGAACCATGAGTACCACCAGCGCTGGACAGCCAGCGGTGACACAGACCGAACGGGTCCCGTTGTCACTGAACCAGGAATTCGTCTGCCTGTTCGACTCCGGCGGCGAGGACGGGCCGTTCGGTCCGCACTACCACATCGTCGAGGCCTGGCGCGTGAGCGGGCCGGTCGACGTCGCGGCGATGCAGCGCGCGCTGCGCGATGTCGTGGAGCGGCACGAGGCTCTGCGCACCGTGATCGTGCGCGACGGCGACGACAAATACCAGGAGATCTATCCGGCCTCGACGCCCGAGCTCTCGGTGCGCGACCTGCCCGCCGAGCCGGGACAGCGTAATTCATTGGCACGCGATCAGCAGGCTCAGGAGCTGATCAGGGAACTCGAGAACGGCACGATGGACGCGGCCAAGCCGCCGCTCATCAGGGCCGTGCTGGCCAGGTTCGACGACCGGGATTCGGTGCTCGCCCTGGTCACGCACCACATCGCCACGGACGGCTGGTCGGTGCGGGTGATCATCCGCGACCTGGTCAACCGTTACGCGGCCCAGCTGGGGCTGGACGTACCTGCGCTGCCGCAAGCGCCGCAGTACCGTGAGTTCGCCGCCTGGAGCCGCGAGGCGCCCGAGGCTCAGCCCGCCGCCGCCATCGAGTACTGGCGCACGACCTTGTCCGACGCCCTGATCAGCGCGCTGCCCACCGACTTCGCCCGGTCGCCAGCATGCCGGCGACGACCGGCGCGTACCGCTTCTCGATCCCCGCCGACCTGGCCTCGGCCGCCACGAAGCTGGCCGCCGCGAGCCGGAGCACGACGGCCATCGTGCTGCTCGCCGCGTATCAGGTCGTCATGCGGCGAAAGCTCGGGTCCTCCGACGTCGTCGTCGCGACCTTCACCCCAGGCCGGGCCGGCCTGTTCCAGGACACCGTCGGGTCGTTCTTCAACTTCATCCCGCTGCGCACCGACCTCACCGGCTGCGCGACGTTCCGCGAGGTCCTCGACCGGACCCGCCGCACCTGCCTGGACGCCTACTCCCGTGACATCCCGAGCCTGCACATCTTCGGGCTGGCGCCCCAGCTGATGGGGCCCGCCATGACGGACAACACGGCCGCCGCCGTGTTCCAGGTGTTCCCCGACCCGGTCATGCTCGACGACAGCACCCCGGGCGAGGCGAAGTTCACCGAGATAGCGCGGGAGCCCCGGGGGCAGGAGCGCACCTCGGCCATGCCGGACGGGGTGCTGTGGACGCTGAGCAACACCACGTCGGGGGAGATGATCGGGACGATCACGTTCAAGCGCAGCATCTTCGGCGAGCCGGGTATCGACGCCATGGCGACGGAGTTCTCGCAGGTCCTGCGTCAGGTCCTGCCCTCACCCGACGCGCCGCTCCAGCTCGGCTGAGCCACGGGCCCCGGGCCTGCGCGCAACGCGCAGGCCCGGGGCCCGTGGTCGGCCCGCGGCCGGGTCAGTCGTCGATCGCCCGGCCGGGGTCTTTAAGCGAGAAGGGACTGAACCCAGACGGCTGTCCGGCGGTCCGCGCGGTCCGCAGCCCGTGACCGGCTCTGTGCGGGCACTTCGCGTTATCTCCTGTCCCATCCGCGCTGCCGGGCCGCGTCCGTTTCAGCTAGCCAAGGATTTTCGTGGAGGATATTGGCTTGGTGGAGGCCTTTGTGCATTATGATACCCAAAAGTCTCCGTGAAGCCAGAATCCTCCACCATATGTGTTCGATTCGATTCGGCGGCGGTGAGTCCGGCCCTCGGCGCGGGCCGGACTGCGTGGGGCACGCCATTGGTCGCGGTGCCGCGGATGGCCGGCGCTACCAGCGCAACTCGCCGGCCCCCGCATCTGTGTCGCGCACCTGGTCAGTCGTCGATCGCCTGATAGGCCAGGGTCCAGAAATCCCGGTAGATGTCCGGCGGGGTGAAGACGAACTTGGCGCAGCCGGTCATCAGGATCATGTCCAGGTCCTCGGCGGGGTCGGCGTACCAGATCGAGCCGAGCCCGCCGTTCCAGCCGAACCGCCCGGCCGGCTCGCCGAGGCCCTCCTGCCTGGTGGCCACCGACATGCCCAGGCCCCAGCCGTGGGTGGTGAAGTAGGGGGCGAACGGGCCGGCTCCCTGCTTCTGCTCGAGCGTCAGCTGGTCGGTGGTCATCATCTCGACCGACGCCCGGGACAGCAGCCGCCCGCCGTCATACCTGCCCTCGCGCAGGATCATCTGCCCGAACGCCAGGTAGTCAGGCACCGTCGAGACCAGTCCGGCAGCACCGGACGGGAACGCCGGCGGCAGGCGCCACTTGCTGTCGGCGACGCTGTCGTAGACATCCACGCCGTTGTCGTCGTATCCCGTGGCCAGCCGGGCCAGGCTCGCGGCCGGCACGCTGAAGCCGGTGTCGGCCATCTTCAGCGGCTCGAAGATCCGCTCGTGCAGGAATTCGTCGAACGGCTGGCCCGTGGCGCGCGCGATCAGCACGCCAAGCACGTCCGAGCCCGTGTTGTACATCCAGCCCGCGCCGGGCTGGTGGATCAGCGGCAGCGTGCCGAGGCGGCGGATCCACTCATCTGGCGGCGGCGCCACCTCCGGGTTGGGCGGGCCCTGGGCCAGTTCCAGCTCGTCCATCGCCTGCTGGATCGGGTAGGTGCCTGGCGGTGCGATGACCATGCCGAAGCCCCAGACGAACGTGAGGAGGTCGCGCAGGGTTATCGGCCGGCTGGCCGGCACGGTGTCGTCCAGCGGGCCATTCGGGTCCCGCAGCACCACGCGGCCGGCCAGTTCGGGCAGCAGCCGGTCCACCGGCTCATCCAGCCGCAGCCTGCATTCCTCCACGCAGATCATCGCGGCGGCGGCCGTGACCGGCTTGGTCATCGAGGAAATGCGGAAGATCGTGTCGTTACCGATGGGCGTGCCATCGGAGTCGGTCGCGCCGATCGGTTCGATCACCGCCTCGCCGCGCCGGCTCACCGCCAGCACGAGCCCGGGCACCTCGCCGCGCTCGACATACCCCGCCATGACGTCGCGCATGCGCGCGAGCCGCGATTTCGACCATCCGCCGCCCATGTCCTGTTCCTCCATCACATGTCGAAACCAGCGTCAACCCCAACGGTGACGCCGGGCCCCCCGGCCGCGCATCTCCCTCCTTGCGTCACGACGCCCCCGCGCGCCGGCTCCCCTGGCCGCCGTCCGCCACGAGCGGAGGCGAGCGCGGCGTGAAAGGTACTCGATGTGCCGTAGCGACCCTTCTAAGGGGTGCTATGGCACCATCGACTTCCTCGCGTGCGAAGCCGGATCCGCCACACAAGAGACCGATTAGCAGCGCAGCAGTCCCTATAGTGCACAAAAGTCTCAGGCAAACTCACGAGTGAATCGTCAATGGCGGCCGCGGCGCCAGGCAATCTCGGAGATGTGCCGCTATGCGGCGTCGCCGCAAGGTGAGTAGGTAAGCGCGTGGACCGCCGCGATGTGGGCGATCAGCACCTGGATGGCCGCGATCGGGTTACCAAGGAGACGTTTGTGGAAGCCGTGAAAATCCCGTCATCCGCCGAGATCGTTCAGCGCGTGGCGGACATCGTGCCCGTGCTTCGGGCAAATGCCCGCCGGGGAGAGCAGGAGCGGCGCCTGGCCGACGAGGTGGTCGACGCGATGATCGGCGCCGGCGTCGTGCGGATGCTGGTTCCCGCCTACTACGGCGGCTACGAAAGCGACATGCAGACCATTGTCGACGTGGGCATCCAGCTCGGCCGGGGCGACGGGTCGCCCGCCTTCTGCGCGACCGCCTGGTGGGCCCAGTGCTGGGCGGTCGCGCACTTTCCCGATTCGGTCCAGGACGAGGTCTTCGCCGATCCGGACGTCCGGATCTGCGGGACTTTGGTGCCGAACGGCAAGGCCGAGCTCACCAAGGACGGCGTCATCGTGTCTGGTGAGTGGGGCTTCAACAGCGGCGCCTGGCACAGCACGTGGAAGGTGCTCTCGACGTTCGCGCCCAACTCGGTCGGCGAGATCGAGCCGATCGCGGCGGTCGTGCCGATGAGCGACCTGGAGATCATCGACAACTGGGACGTCGCGGGCCTGCGCGGCACCGGCAGCGTCACCCTGGTCGCCAAGGACGTGTTCATCCCGCGGGAGCGCTTCCAGTGGATGAGCGAGGTCGCCCGCCAGGAGTACGGCGCCAGCCGGACCGAGGGTTTGCCCTGTTACCGCGGCCCGATGGTCGGGGTGCTCTCCAACATCAACACCGGCAAGCAGGTCGGGCTGGCGCAGGCCGCCCGGGAAGCCTTCCTCGAGCGCATCTACGGCCGGACGATCCAGCACACCAACTACCAGACGCAGGCCGAGTGGCCGATCACCCACATTCAGGTGGCCGAGGCCGACCTGAAGATCGACGAGGCCGAGTATCACGCCCGCAGGCTGGCGGCCCTGGTGGACCACAAGAACTTCAGCAACGAGCCCTACACGCTGCCCGAGCGCGCGTACTGCCGGGTCGCGGTGGGCCGGGTATCGCAGCTCTGCCTGGACGCCGTCAACATCTACAACATGGCCGGCGGCGCGGGCGGCGTCTACAGCTCGATGCCCGTCCAGCGGATTCAGCGCGACCTTCAGGCGATCAGCCTGCACGCCCTGAACATGCCGGTGAAGAACTATGAACTCTACGGGCGGGTCCTGTGCGGCCAGGAGCCGAATACGTTCTTTCTCTGATTTGCTTCGGGTCTCGTGGCGCGCCACCGCGGTCGGTGGCGCGCCACTGTGCTTTTCCACTGGCGGCTTTCCCAGAGCGGTCTTTTCTCTCGGAAATTGCTTGCGTAACACAGGTCGCAGTGCAATGAGCAAGTTCCGAGATGGGACCGGGCCCGCGGCCGGCGCACATTAGGGGCGTATGCAGTCACCGACCTGCCGTCCTGTGCCCGGCAATGCTACTTGCCAGCTGTGAGGGGAAAAATGTCATCTAAGCGCACCAAGTTGCGCCACCTCCTGCCCGTATTTGTGGCTATCCCGCTACTGGTTGGGCTTCTCGTCGGCGCGAACATGGCCGTTGCGTCACCCGTCAACGCCAACCAGGTCGCGTCGCAGTACAAGTTCCAGGGGATGCCGATCGCGTTGCCGCCGGGTTACCACCCGACCCAGACGATCCGCAAGGTGAACGGTGCGTACCAGCACCTGGTGTCGTGGATCTCGTCGGTGGGCGCCGGCATCGCGGCGACCGACGTGACCGGCCATGGCCGGGACGACGGCCTGTGCATTGTCGACCCGCGGACGGACGACGTGATCGTCACGTACGCGCCGACGGCGCCGGCGGCGGACCAGTTCACGCCGTTCGTGCTGAACGCCGCGCCGCTGCCGATGAACAGCACGATGGCCCCGATGGGCTGCGTACCCGGCGACTACAACGGCGACGGGCGGATGGACTTCCTGGTGTACTACTGGGGCCGCACGCCGATCGTCTTCCTGGCCCGCTCGACCGCGACGCAGCCGTCGGCCAGCGCCTACAAGCCGGTGGAGCTGATGCCGGAAGACATCAACGGGCAGTATAACGGCCCGGACTGGAACACCAACGACGTCACCGTGGCCGACTTCGAGGGCAACGGGCACCCCGACCTGTTCCTGGGCAACTACTTCCCTGACTCCGCGGTGCTCGACCCGAACGGCATCAACAACGTGCAGATGCCCTCGTCGCTGTCCGACGCGCAGAACGGCGGTGGCGACTACATGTTCCAGTGGCTCGGCGGCACGTCGGGCCCGAACCCGAGCGTGAACTACCAGATCGTGAAGGACGCCATCCCGTACGCCGACTCGACCGGGTGGACGCTGGGCGCGGCCACCGCGGACCTGACCGGTGACGGGCTGCCCGACCTGTACATCGCGAACGACTTCGGTCCTGGCCACCTGCTCTACAACGAGTCCACCCCCGGGCACCTGAAGTTCGCCCTGGCGTGGGGACAGCGCGGGGCGCTCACGCCCAAGTCGTTCGTCCTGGGCCGCGGGTCGTTCAAGGGCATGGGCGCCGACTTCGGCGACCTGGCCGACAACGGCAAGTACGACCTGATGGTCAGCGACATCACCACCCCCTGGGGCCTGCAGGAAAGCAACCTCGTCTTCATGAACCAGGCCTCAAGCGGCCAGGCGATGGCCTCGGACCTGGCGCGCAGCTTCGCGCCCTTCGACGACGAAGCCGAGCAGATGGGCATGGCCTGGACCGGCTGGACCTGGGATGTCAAGTCCGGTGACTTCCTGAACAGCGGGAGCGACGACGAGGTCCAGACGGACGGCTTCATCAAGGGGACGATCGACCGCTGGAACTGGCTGCAGGAGATGGCCATGACCAACGACGACCTGCTCAGCAACCCGGCGAACTGGCCGCTGGTGGAGCCGGGAGACGACATCGCGGGCAGCCAGTGCCCGGCCTTCTACGCCAACGGCGGCAACGACAAGTTCGTCAACATCAGCAAGCAGCTCGGCATGTGCACCACCGCCGACCAGACCCCGACCAGGGGCGTCGCGACGGCGGACGTGCAGGGCAACGGCCGGCTTGACTTCGCGCTGGCTCGTCAGTGGGGACCGCCCATCTTCTACTCGAACTCCTCGCCGAACGTCGGCAACTACCTCGGCCTGAACCTGTACCGTCCGGCCACCGGCGGTGGCACGGCGGGCCAGGGCCTGGCCGGCCTCGGCGCCCCGGCGTACGGGACGACGGTCACGATCGACACTCCCGGGCACACCCAGATCTCTCAGCTCGACGGGGGCAGCGGCAGCGCGGGCAAGCGCAGCTTCGAGGTCTCCTTCGGGCTCGGCTCCTACACCGGCATGGTCACGGCGCACCTGCAGTGGGTCGACAACAGCGGCCAGCAGCACCAACAGACCATCACGCTCACCCCAGGTACCCACAACCTGATGCTCACCGGCACCGCCACGGAGGTTGCTAGCTCATGACCGCCACGATCCAGGCACAGGACGGCGCGCTTACCTCGCCGCCGCCCGCGAAGGCAAAAAAGCCTGCCGACCCCCGCTATATCGCGCTGCGCAACTTCGCGATCTCGATCAGCGCCTTCAACGTCTTCGGCTACACCCTGCTTGGCTTCGAGCAACCCTGGCTGTTTCCCCTGTTCGCGGTCCTCATCGGATACACCACGGATATCACCCTAGAGACGATCAGCGCCTGGGCCTACAAGCGCCGCCCGGAGTACCGCGGCCGGGGGCTACGCGGCCTGTACGAGTTCCTGCTGCCGGCGCACATCGGGTCGCTTGCCTGCAACATGCTCCTGTACGCCAACAACCAGTTCTGGCCGATCATGTTCGGCGTGATGGTGACGGTCGCCGGGAAGTACGTGTTCCGGGCGCCGATCAACGGCAAGATGCGCCACTTCATGAACCCGTCCAACCTCGGCATCAGCGTCTGCCTGCTGGTGTTCGCCCGCTGGATCAGCATCTCGCCGCCGTACATGTTCTCCGAGTGGGCGAGCTCCTACTTCCGCCTGTTCATCCCGATCGTCATCCTGGTCTCAGGGACCGTGCTGAACACCATGCTCACCAAGCGCGTCGCGTTGATCGTCGGCTGGATGGGCGGCTTCTTCATCCAGGCGTTCGTCCGGCACTGGCTGTGGGGCGTGCAGCTGAACACCGCGCTCACCGTCATGACCGGTATCGCGTTCATCCTGTTCACCAACTACATGATCACTGACCCGGGCACCACCCCGACGCGGCCGCGGGCCCAGTTCATGTTTGGCAGCAGCGTCGCCTTCGTCTACGCGGTGCTGATGCAGTTCAACATCGTCTACACCCTGTTCTTCGCGGTCTGCATCGTCTGCGGCATCCGCGGCCTGGGCTGGTGGGGTGCCTACTGGATCAAGCAGCGCAGGTCCGCGGACGCCGGCCCCACGGGCGCGGCCATCGGCGACCCGGGCGCCGCGACCGACACGGCCGCCAGCAACGGGTCCGCCAGCAACGGTGCTGGTAGCAAAGTGGCGGCGGGAGAAACGGTCACCGCATGAGCACGTCCATAGCCATCGTCGGTATCGCCTGCCGGTATCCCGACGCCAACTCCCCGGCTGAACTCTGGGAGAACGTGCTCGCCGGGCGGAGGGCCTTTCGCCGGATCCCGGACGAACGCCTCCGCCTCGAGGACTACTGGTCGGCCGACCCGGCGGCTCCTGACCGCCTCTACTCGGACCGGGCCGCCGTCATCGAGGGCTTCGAGTTCGACCGGGTGAAGTACAAGATCGCCGGCAGCACGTTCCGCGGCACCGACATGACGCACTGGCTGGCGCTTGACACGGCGTCGCGCGCGCTCGAGGACGCCGGGTTCCCCGACGGCGAGGGGCTGCCCCGGGCGACCACCACGGTGATCGTCGGCAACAGCCTGACCGGTGAGTTCGCCCGCGCCAACCTGATGCGGCTGCGCTGGCCCTATGTCCGCCGCACGGTGGGCACCGCGCTGAAGGAGGCGGGCTGGGATGACGACCAGCTGGCCGCCTTCCTGCCCGGCCTCGAGGTCAGGTACAAGAGCGCGTTCCCGCCCATCGACGAGGACTCGCTGGCGGGCGGCCTGTCCAACACCATCGCGGGCCGGATCTGCAACCACTTCGATTTCAAGGGCGGTGGCTTCGCCGTCGACGGCGCCTGCTCATCGTCGCTGCTTTCTGTGCTGACCGCCTGCGCCGCGCTCGACGACCGCAGGACCGAAGTGGCGCTGGCCGGCGGTGTCGACCTGAGCATCGACCCGTTCGAGACCATCGGTTTCGCGAAGACGGGCGCCCTGGCCACCGGGGAGATGCGGGTCTACGACCGGCACGCCAACGGCTTCTGGCCGGGGGAGGGCTGCGGCATGCTCGTGCTGATGCGTCAGGGCGACGCGGAAGCGCGGGGGCTGCGGATCTACGCGACGATCGCCGGCTGGGGTTACTCCTCCGACGGCAAGGGCGGCATGACCAGGCCGGAGGCGGCCGGGCACCGGCTGGCGATCAACCGGGCCTACCAGCTGGCGGGATTCGACATCAGCACGGTCGGGTACCTGGAGGGGCACGGCACAGGCACCGCCGTCGGTGACACCACCGAGCTGCGGGCCTTCAGCGAGGCCCGCCGCGCGGTCGGCCCCACCGCGCCCGCCGCCGCGATCAGCACCATCAAGGGCAACATCGGGCACACCAAGGCGGCCGCGGGTGTCGCCGGGCTGATCAAGGCCACCATGGCCGTGCATCACCAGGTCATCCCGCCCGCCACCGGTCACGTCGATCCCCACCCGATCCTGACCGAGGGCACCCCGGCCCTGCGGGTGCCGCTGACCGCGGAGCTGTGGCCGGCCGATCAGCTCATCCGCGCGGGCGTGTCGTCGATGGGGTTCGGCGGGATCAACGCGCACGTCGTCCTGGCCGCGCACAGCGACGCGCAGGCCGCGCGCCGCACCGGTCTTGACTCGCGCACCATCCGGCTCGTCAACTCCCGGCAGGACCGCGAGCTGCTGCTGCTGGACGCCGCGAGTCCGGCCGGCCTGCGCGACCGCGTGGCTGACCTGGCCGGCTTGTGCCGCGGTCTCGCGTTCGCCGAGCTGGGGGACCTGGCCGCGACCCTGGCGCGGGGTCTCGGCGACGGGCCCGTGCGGGCCGCCGTCGTGGCCGCGTCCCCGTATCAGGCCGCGGACCGTCTGGCCCGGCTGCTTGAGCTGCTGGATAACGGCGCGGACGACACGATTGACCCGGTCCGGACGATCGACGCGGCCAATGGCGTGTTCTTCGGCCAGGCGACCGAGGAATCCCGCATCGGATACCTGTTCCCTGGGCAGGGATCGGGCCACGGCACCGAGGGCGCGCTCGGCCGGCGCTTCGCGGCCGCGCGCGGCGCTGGCCGCGCGTTCGTCCCGCCCGCGGACGGTGACCTGGTCGCCACCGCCGTGGCGCAGCCCCGGATCGTGAGCTCCTCCCTCGAGGGCCTGCGGGTGCTGGCTCTGCTCGGCATCGAAGCCGACGCGGCGGCCGGGCACAGCCTCGGCGAGCTCACCGCCCTGCACTGGGCAGGCGCGATGGACGAGGAGGACCTGCTGGCCCTGGCCGCCGAACGAGGCCGGGTCATGGCGCAAGCTAGCGCAGGCGGGGGCGCCATGGCCAGCGTCGCAGCGAGCGCGCAGCAGGTCGAGCCGCTGCTGACCGGCGCGAACGGCGTGGCCAGCGACGAGGTGGTCATCGCCGGTTACAACAGTCCCGACCAGACCGTCATCTCCGGTCCGGCCGCGGCGGTCGAGCGGGTGTGCCGCGCGGCCGCGGCGGCCGGCCTGGGCACGGGCAGGATCGCGGTCTCGCACGCCTTCCACTCCCCGATGGTGGCGCCGGCCGCGGCGGGGCTCGAACGCTACCTGACCGGCGTCGAGCTCAGCGTGCCGATCCGGCGCGTGCTGTCCACCGTTACGGGTAACACGCTGGAAACCGACGCGGACCTGCGGGACCTGCTGGTCCGGCAGGTGCGCGCAGCCGGTCCGCTTCACCGAGGCGGTCGGCAACCTGGCCGCGGACGCGGACCTGCTCATCGAGGTCGGCCCCGGGCGGGTGCTGTCCGGTCTGGCCGCCGGGATCGCCCCGGAGGTTCCGGTGATCCCGCTGGACACCGACGGCGCCTCGCTGGCCGGCGTGCTGTCGGCCGCGGCCGCGGCCTACGTGCTCGGCGCGCCGGTCAGGACCGAGGCGCTCTTCGCCGACCGCTTCACCCGGCCGCTGCCGCTGGACAAGGAGTTCCGCTTCTTCGCCAGCCCGTGCGAGTCCGCGCCCGCGGACGCGGCCGCCGCCGACCCGCTGGCCGCGAGCACGGCGTCCGCGGGTCCTGACTTCGAGGGCTCGGTGGCCGCCACCTCGGTGGCCGCGGGCATAGTCGCCCTCGACTCCGCGGCCCCCGGACGGCCAGCGGCTTCCCTGGCCACCAGCCACGGTCCGTTCGGAGAAAATGACGGCGAGACACCGCGTGACAGCCTGCAGATCCTGCGGCGGCTGGCCGCCGAGCGGGCCGAGCTGCCGCTGGAGACGGTGCGCGCCGACAGCCATCCGCTGGACGAACTGCACATGTCCTCGATCACCGTCGGGCAGATCATGAACCAGGCCGCGAGGGAGCTCGGCGTGTCCGCGCCGATCGTGACGTCCGCCTTCGCCACCTCCCGACTGGCCGACCTGGCGCAAGTGCTCGACGAACTCGCGGACACCGCGCTGCCTTCGGACGCCGACGCGGAGCTGCCGCCGGAGGGCATCGAGCCCTGGGTGCGGGCGTTCTCGGTGGAACTCACCGCGCAGCGCCGGCCCGCGCCCGCGGCCGTCCCGGCCGACGGGAACTGGGAGGTGTTCTCGCCGCCCGGGCATCCGCTGCGGGCGGCCCTGAGCCGCGCGCTGCGCGCGGCCCGGCTCGGCGACGGCGTCGCGCTCCTGCTGCCGCGGGAGTGCGGTCCCGACCACATCGGCGTCATGCTTCAGGCCGCCCGGGCCGCGCTGTCCCACGCCGGGCCATGCCACTTCGTCGCCGTTCAGGACCGGCGCGGTGCCGCCGGGCTGGCCAAGACGCTGCACCTGGAAGCGCCCGCCGTGCCGGTCACCATCGTCACCCTGCCGCTGCCCGACTCGGTACCCGCGGCGCGGGCCACCGAACTCGCCGCCGCGATCGTGGCCGACGTCGCCGCGACCGCGGAGTTCAGCGAGGTGCACTACGACGCGGCGGGCACCCGCCGGGTGCCCCTGCTCAGGCCCGTGACGGACCTGGCCGACCACGGCGGGGAACTGCCCCTCGGACCAGGCGACGTGCTGCTGGTCAGCGGCGGCGGCAAGGGCATTACCGCCGAATGCGCGCTGACGCTGGCGCAGGATACCGGCGCGGCGATTGCCCTGCTCGGGCGCTCCGATCCCGCGCAGGACACCGAGCTCGCGGCCAACCTGCGCCGGATAGACGCCGCCGGGGTCAGGCATGCCTACGTCCGGGCCGACGTGACCTCGGCCCGCGAGGTGGCCGCGGCGGTCGCGCGGGTCGACGCCGACCTGGGGCCGGTCACGGCCGTGCTGCACGGGGCCGGGCGCAACGCGCCGGTCCCGCTGGCCAGCCTGGACGAGACCGCCTTCCTGGCCACGCTGGCCCCCAAGATCGGCGGGCTGGAGGCGCTGCTCGCCGCGGTGGATCCGGCCGCGCTCAAGCTGGTGATCACGTTCGGCAGCATCATCGGGCGGGCCGGGCTGCGCGGCCAGGCGGACTACGCCACCGCCAACGACTGGCTCACCGACATGACCAAGCGGCTGGCCGAGACTCACCCGGACTGCCGGTACGTGGCCTTGGAGTGGTCGGTCTGGTCCGGGGCCGGGATGGGCGAGAAACTCGGCGTCCTGGAGTCCCTGATCAGGGACGGCATCAGCCCCATCTCCCTCGATGACGGCCTGGAGATGCTGCGCCGGGTGGTCGCCAACCCGGCGGCACCGTCCAGCCTGGTGGTGATGGGCCGGGCCGGCGACCTGCCGACCATCTCGCTGGAGCCGCGCGAGCTGCCGCTGACCCGGTTCATCGACCAGCCGCGCGTCCACTACCCCGGCATCGAGCTGGTCGCCGACGCCGAGCTGTCCGCGGACCGCGACCCCTACCTGGTCGATCACCTGCTCGACGGCGACCTGCTGTTCCCCGCGGTGCTCGGCATGGAGGCCATGGCCCAGGCCGCGGTGCTGGCGGCCCCCGGTCACCCGGTCGTGCTGGAGAACGTGGAGTTCCTCCGCCCGATCGTGGTGCCGCCGGACGGCACGACGACGATCCGGATCGCCGCGCTCAACCGGGGCGGCAGCGTCGATGTCGCCATCCGCAGCAGCGATACCGGCTTCCAGGCCGATCATTTCCGCGCGACGCTGCGGCACACGGGTGACCGTCCCTTTCGCCGCGCGCCGGGCGGTGTCGGCGCTGGGTAAGTCACGGGTCCCGCTTGATGCCGCGACCGACCTGTACGGCGGCATTTTCTTCCAGGGCAAGCGCTTCCAGCGCGTGCTTGGCTACCGCAGGCTCGCCGCCACGTCGTGTGCGGTGGAGATCTCGGCCGTCGCTACCGACTCGGCCGGCGGGCTCGGCTCCGGCGACGAGTGGTTCGGCTCGTACCTCTCCCGGACCCTGGTGCTCGGGGATCCCGGCGCCCGCGACGCGTTCATGCACGGCATCCAGTGCTGCGTCCCGAACGCGACGCTGCTTCCGGCCGGGGTCGAGCGGATCTACCCGGCGGACCCGGACGAGCTCACCGGGCAGGTCATCCTGCACGCGGTGGAGCGGAGCCGGGACGGCGACACGTACACCTACGACCTGGAGGTCTGCGCCGAAGACGGGAAGATCCTGGAGCGCTGGGAGGGGCTGCGGCTGCAGGCCGTGCGCAAGACCGATGGCAGCGGGCCGTGGATTCCCGCCGCTGCTCGGGCCCTTCCTGGAACGCCAGGCCGAGGAGCTCACCGGGAGCGGAGTGCGGGTGCGCGGTGGAACCGGATCCCCCGTCGGGCGCGAACGGCCGTGACGCCCGGCGCAGGCAGACGAAGGTCGCGGTCGGGCGGATGCTGGACCGCCCGGTGGTGGTCACCTACCGCGGTGACGGCAAACCGGAGGTCGCCGACGCGGACATCGCCATCTCAGCCTCGCATGGCGCCGGAGTGACGCTGGCCGTGGCCGGCAGCGGGTGCGTGGCCTGTGACGTCGAGAACGTCGCCGAACGGCTGCCGGAGGACTGGCAGCTGCTGCTGACGACCGAGCAGTTCGCGCTGGCCGAGCTGATCCAGCGCGAGCGGGAGGAGGGGCCGTCGGTCGCCGCCACCCGGGTCTGGGGCGCCGTGGAATGCCTGCGCAAGGCCGGGCGAACTCTCTCCGGACCCATCACGCTGGCCCCTGGCGGCCCGCCCGGCTGGGTACTGCTCGAGTCCGGGGCGGCGAAGATCGCCACCTTCGTCACATCTGTGCTGGACCAACCGGACCTTGTGATCTTCACGATCCTGACAGAAGAGGACGGAAATGGAACAGTATTACGAATACCGGCACGTGGTTGGTTTTGAGGAGACAAACCTCGTCGGGCAATGTCTATTACGTCAACTACGTGCGCTGGCAGGGACGTTGCCGGGAGATGTTCCTGCTCGAGCACGCACCCAGCGTGCTCGACGAGCTGCGCGAGGACCTGAAGCTCTTCACCATCAAGGCCGAGTGCGAGTACCTGTCCGAGGCCACGGCCTTCGACGAGCTGGCCATCAGGATGCGCCTGGAGGAGCTGACCCAGACCCAGATCGGCTTCGCCTTCGACTACGTGCGCATCCGCGATGGCCGCGAGGAGCTCGTCGCCAGGGGCCGGCAGCGGATCGCGTGCATGCGGGGCGCCAACGGAGCCACCGCCCCGGCGCGGGTGCCGGAGCAGCTGCGGCGGGCGCTGGAGGGCTACGCGATCAGGGCGCCGCAGCGCGGGCGCCCGCTGTCGGCACCGGGGGCCGGGCGTGAGCGTGAGCGCGAAGACGTCTCGGCCAGCACCGTGACGGGCTGCACCGTCCCGGGCAGGACCGCGCTGCGGTCGGTCCTGGGGCGGTTCGCGACCGGTGTCACGGTCGTGGCCGCCGGCCGGGAGACGCCGTGCGGCATGACGGCGAACTCCTTCACGTCGGTGTCGCTCGAGCCGCCGCTGATCCTGGTCTGCGTGGACCGGAACGCCGCGATCTACAAGACCGTGCTCGAAGCCGGCTGCTTCGCCGTCTCGATGCTCTCCGCCCGCCAGGAGCACGTGGCGCGGTACTTCGCCGATCACTCCAGGCCGCGCGGGCCGATCGAGTTCCCTCGGTCGAGTGGTCACCCGGGCCGCAGCACCGGCGCGCCGGTCCTGCATGGCGCCCTGGCCTGGCTCGACTGCGCTCTCACCAACTCCTACGACGGCGGGGACCACGAGATCTTCATCGGCTCCGTGCTGGCCAGCGGCTCCGGGCCGGCAACGACGCCCTGCTCTTCTTCTGCGGCGGCTTCCATCAGCCGCAGCTCACCAAGTCCCGGATCTATCGAGGAGTCGGCATGACCGTCACCGTGCCGGCCTCGCCAGATTCAGCATCGCCGGCATCGCCGGGTCGCGGCCGCGATTATCCCGGGCCGTCGCCGCTCGCGGTGCCCGGCCTGCTGCGCAAGCTCTGGTTCGACCGCCTGGCCCTGCTCACGGACGCGGCCAGCGAGTTCGGCGACGTGGTCAAGTTCGCCATGGGACCGAAGACCATCTACTTCTTCAACCATCCCGATCACGCCAAGCACGTGCTCGCGGACAACGCCGCCAACTATCACAAGGGCATTGGGCCTGGCCGAAGCCCGCCGGCGGATACTCGGCGACGGCCTGCTCACCAGCGAGGGCGAGATGTGGCGGACGCCAGCGCCGCATCATCGCAGCCCGCGTTCCGCCGCGATCGCGCTGGCCGGATTCGCCGGCGTGGTCACCGACGCCGGCGAGGCCCTGCTCGGCCAGGCTCGGCCGCTCGGGTGGGCGGCGACCGTCGACCTCGCCGAGGAGATGACCCGGCTGACGATGAGCGTCCTGGGCAGGGCGCTGCTCGCCGCCGATCTGGCGCCGCTGCACATGCTCGGGCCGGTCGTTCGAGGTCGCGCAGGACCAGGCGATGTTCGAGATGGTGACGCTCGGCGCGCTGCCGCTCTGGCTGCCGCTGCCGCGCAACCGCCGGTTCCGCGACGCCAGGCGGCCAGCTCGAGGATGCGGTCGAGGCGCTGGTCGCCGCGCGGGCGCACGCCGGCGGCCGGGACGGGAGCGACATGCTCTCGCTGCTGGCGGCGCGCCTACGCCGACGACCCGGACGCGCGGAAGCGGTGGCGGGTGCTGCGCGACGAGCTGGTCACCATCCTGCTGGCCGGGCCACGAGACGACGGCGAGCACGCTGTCCTGGACCTGGTACCTGCTCAGCCGCCACCCGGAGGCGGCCGCGGCCATGCACGAGGAGGCGGTCGAGGTGCTCGGCGACCGGACGCCCGGCCACGAGGACCTGGCCCGCCTGCCGTACACGACGCATGGTGATCCAGGAGGCCATGCGGCTGTACCCGCCGGTCTGGGGGCTGACCCGCAAGTCGGTGCGCCGCCGACGAGATCGGCGGCTACCGGGTCCCGGCCGGCGCCGACATCATGATCTCCCCGTACACGCTGCACCGGCATCCCGGGTTCTGGCCGAGCCCGACGAGTTCCGGCCGGAGCGGTTCGCGACCTCGGCCGCGGTGGCCGCGCACCGGTACGCCTATATCCCGTTCGGGGCGGGTCCGCGGGTCTGCGTCGGCAGCCACCTCGGCATGATGGAGGCGACGCTGGTCGCGGCCATGGTCGCGCGTGACTTCCGGTTCGAGCATCGCCGCGGGCGTCCATCCGGTACCCGAAGCCATGCTGTCGCTGCGGGTGCGCGGCGGGCTCCCGATGCAGGGTGCGCCGCGCGTGACCGCCGAGGCGGCTCCGCCGTCCTCCGAGGCGGCCCGTCACCGCCGGGGACGTCGCGCACGACCTTGCGCACGGCATCCAGGCGAGCGCGAGACGGCGATGCGCGGCGATGAGCTCGCGACCGCGCGGCAGCATGCCAAGGGCAAGCTGACCGCACGGGAACGGCTGGAGCGCCTGCTCGACGAGGGGTCCTTCATCGAGCTCGACCTGTTCCGGCGGCGCGAGGGCGGGGCCGACGCGCGGGCGGCGGGCCGCCCACCGACGGCGTGGTGACCGGGTCCGGCACCGTGTACGGCCGCCGGGTATTCGTCTACGCGCAGGACTTCCGCATCCTCGGCGGCTCGCTCGGGCGAAGCCCACGCCGCGAAGATCCACAAGGTCATGGACCTCGCGCTCGCCGCCGGCGCACCGCTGATCGCGCTCAACGACAGCGGCGGCGCGCGGATCCAGGAAGGGGTCACGGCGCTCGCCGGGTATGGCGGCATCTTCCGCCGCAACGTGCGTGCGTCCGGCGTGATACCGCAGATCAGCGTCATCCTGGGCCCGTGCGCCGGCGGTGCGGCCTACTCGCCGGCCTGACCGACTTCGTCTTCATGGTGCGCGGCACCTCGTACATGTTCGTCACCGGACCGGACGTCGTCAAGGCGGTGACGGGCGAGTCGATCACGCATGAGGATCTGGGCGGGGCCCAGGTGCACGCCAGGCAGTCGGGCGTGGCCACGTTCGCCTACGACGACGAGGAGTCCTGCCTGGAGGACGTCCGGTATCTCGTCTCGCTGCTGCCCGCCAACAGCCACGATCTCCCGCCCGCGGTCCCGGCCGACGATCCCCCCGACCGGAAGTGCCCGCGGCTGCTTGACATCGTGCCGGCGTCGCCGCGACAGCCCTACGACATGCGCGAGGTGATCACCGAGATCACCGACCACGGTGAGTTCCTGGAACTGCACGCCGACTGGGCGCGGAGCATCGTGTGCGCGCTCGGCCCGCTTCGGCGGCCGGACCGTGGGAATCGTGGCGAACCAGCCGCTGGTGCGCGCCGGCGTTCTCGACATCGACGCCTCGCAGAAGGCGGCCAGGTTCGTCCAGCTCTGCGACGCGTTCAACATCCCGCTGGTCACGCTCGTCGACGTGCCGGGATTCCTGCCCGGCGTGGGCCAGGAGCACCACGGCATCATCCGCCACGGCGCCAGGCTGCTGTACGCGTACTGCGACGCGACGGTGCCGCGGGTCCAGGTGATCCTCCGCAAGGCTTACGGCGGCGCCTACATCGTGATGGATTCCCGGTCGGTCGGCGCGGACCTGTCCTTCGCCTGGCCGACGAACGAGATCGCCGTCATGGGGCGCGGAGGCGGCGGTCGGCGTCGTGTACCGCAAGGAACTCTCCGCCGCCGACCGACCCGGATCAGCTCAGGGAGCAGCTCGCGGCGGAGTACAAAGAGGAGCTGATGCATTCCCTGCTACGCGGCCGAGCGGGGCCTCGTCGACGACGTGATCGATCCGGCGGAGACTCGCGCCGTGATCTCGCGGGCGCTGGACATGCTGAGCCAGAAGCGTCCGGAGCTGGCGCCGCGCAAGCACGGGAATCCGCCGGCGTAGCCCGTAGCCGCGTAACCCGGCTACCCGACCCGTAGCCCGTACCCGTAGCCCGTGGCCGTCGTCCGCGCGGCCAGGACGGTGCGAGGGCGCCCAGCCGCTACCTTGAAACACCCAGCCAAGGTCACAAAATATCAAGGCCAGCGGAAGTTTAAAGACGACGCCTACCAGGTACGGCCTGGGCGCAAATCTCAAGAATTGCTTAAGTGAGCCCTAAAGACCGGGTCAAGGCAAACTCAAGCGAAGCGCAAGATGGACTCGACCGGCATGCGAGAGCCATGCGAGGGGCGTGATGCATTGTAATCCTGTGAGCGGGATCAGGGACCCTGATTAATGAAACTCGCTCCGCGCACCGCGTTCTAGCCCGTACGTGACCTACGTTACCCGAGGGAGAGAAGTTAAGTGAGCAGCAGTCCCGAGGAACGCGCGATCAGATTCCTATATGAGAGATATAGCGAGCCGCTGTCTCTCGCTGATATCGCTAACAGCGCGATATTGAGTCGGTTTCACTTTTGCCGTACCTTCAGGGATGCCACGGGTGTCACCCCTGGGAGATTTCTTTCCGCCATCCGTATCTACCAGGCGAAGCGCCTGCTGTTGAATACGCGGATGAACGTAACCGAGATCGCGTTCGCCGTCGGGTACAACAGCCTCGGCTCATTCAGCAACCACTTTACCGACAGCGTCGGTATCGCGCCTGGTCGTTTCCGCCGCATATCGAAGAGCGGAGGTTTCAAGCTGCCGCGCCCGCAGCGGGCGCCGTCCTCGTCGCCTGCGACGGTAACCGGCACCATCGTGTTCCCGCGAGGTTTCGCCTCCGGGCGGGTGTACCTGGGGGCTTTCGACACGCCGATCGTGCAGCGGCAGCCTGCCGCGGCCGTCATCGTCGAGGCCCCGGCCACGGCGGTACCCTGCTCCTTTCAGCTCGCGGACGTGCCGCAGGGCACGTGGTTCATCCGTGCGGTAGCAGTAGCGGACAACACGGATCCCGAGCCGTGGACCCGCAGGTCGCTGCTCGTCGGCGGGGTCGGCCCGGTGACGGTCGACGCCGACGCCGTTATCTCCGCCCGGATCGAGCTGCGGCCAAGACGACCGACGGACTTGCCGATCCTGCTCGCCCTGCCCGACTTTGAGCCTTCGGCCACCGACGGCACCCCGGCTCAGGCCGAATTTGCCGTCGCGCAGACGATGAGATCCGCCTAGGTCAGGACAGCTGTGGTCCGCGGCCGGCCCGGTTCATCGGGCTGGCCGCGGCACCGGCGCGTCCTGCGCGGGCACCTTGGCCAGCAGGCTGAACTGGTCATCGCGGCTGACCCCGGTGGTCAGCTCGCCGCCGATGGCTTCCAGCCGCCAGGCCAGGTTCCGTAGGCCGTGGCCATCCGGGCCGGGAAGCACCGGCTGCGGTACCCCGTCGTTGACCACACTCAGCGTGATCATCTTGTCTTCCTGGTTCGCCTCGATAGCGCAGTTCCGCGCCGTGCTATGCCGCAAGACATTGGTGACCGCCTCCCGGAGCACCGTCGCCAGCACGGCGTCGACCTTGTCGTCGAGCGCCCCGCAGTCGATCTCGACCCGGGGCGTGATGCACGCCGCGGAAAGCAGGGAGGCGACCGACGCCGCCTCCTGCACCAGGGAGATGTTGCGGTAGCCGCCAGCTATCAGCCGTACGTCCGTCGCGGCCTGCCGGGCGAGCTCGACGACCTCGGCCAGCTCGTCCTGGGCCAGTGCGGGTTCGCTGTCGACGAGCTTCCTGGTGAGCTCGGCCTTCAGCGTGATGGCGGACAGGCTGTACCCGAGGATGTCGTGCAGATCCCTGGCGAAGCGCTCCCGTTCCCGCACCGACATGAGCTGCGCGAGCTGCACGTTTGCTCCATGCGACCGCTTGGAAGCCAGCCGTAGCTGGTAGACGGCGAATACCGCCAGCCCGCTGCTCAGGCTGGCGATCATCAGGTAGGTGGCGTCGCGGGCGCTTACCCCTAGCTCAAGCGGCGTCACCAGCATGCTCGCCATGACCACAGCGAACAGGACCCAGGACGTCCCGGGCCGCCTGAGGATCAGGATCGAGCCGGCCAAGAACCCGGCCATACCCGGCCATTCCACGCCTAGCGCCACCAGCGGCAGGTAGGTGAGGACTCCCATCGCCAGCAGCGTGCTCAGCCGCCGCCGCAGTGTCCAGCCCGCGGCTCCCCGCCAGGCGATACCGAGCTGCAGGACGAACAGCAATGCCGTGGTGATCAGGGCCAGCCCGAGGGCAAGGTCATGTCGCGGGATGGATGTGAGGAAGATGCCTGCGAGCTGGGCCGTGAAGAGGCCGGACAGGAGCAGTTGCGAGCTTGCGCGCTGGGTCCACACCCGGTCCGGCGGCTGGCCGCCCGACGATGCGGGTGTATCAGGTCCTGCGCTGGCCGCGCCTTGGCCGCCGATTTGACCTTGCGACCCTGACGTGGGCTCTCTCCAAAGCCAACCAGGCCTGTGCTGGCGGCGAGGCATACTTTGCGGCTACCCCTCAGTACTCTTGGCGGCCCGGCTTCAGGCACCCAGGCACCTGGGAGCTGATGGCCACTTTATTTGAGCATATTAATATGTCCCGATAAAGTTAGGTGTGGCCTTTTCGCGAATTTCGCTGTTATGATACGAGCTTCTTACTCAGGGTGAACCCGGCGAAGGGCGCGTAGCCGGACGTCAAGGCAACCCGGGCATAGGTGTACCTCCTGGTGAGAGGCCTCCCTGGTGATCATCTCCGGAGGGGCTCCGGGTGGGGCTGAAAAGAGAACGTAACATTGGTAATCAGGTTTCGCCTGCTCGGGAGCCTAGCCGTGAGGCAAGAGGGCGCCCGGCCGCCGGTATCTGCGATGCCGTGGCGCTGGATCTTCTCCCGGCCGCCGGCGTGTCGCGTTGATCGCGGCGGCCCATCTATGGTCAAGTGCGGCGTGTATCCGATATATGGCCTATGTCTGCTAATGCACCTGCCTCGCCTCGAAATCTCTGGCGCGCTAGCGTCGCCTGACCTCATGTGCGGCATTCTCATGGCAGCCTGCGCGACCCGTGCCGCGTGAAAAGAGGGCATGGGCTGAGAGGAGATGGACAGTGCATGATGGCAGGGCCAGCAGGCTGACCTGGTTGCGGAGGCGGGCGTGCTCTCGCTGAGGATACTGCTCGCCGAGGATGTCGCCATGGTTCGCGGTGCTCTGGTCGCACTTATCGAACTACAACCCGATATGAAGGTGGTCGCCGCCATCGACCGCGGAGACTATATCGTTTCGCAGGCGCTGGCCTTTCATCCGGACGTCGCGATTATCGATATCGATCTGCCTGGCCTCGACGGGCTGACCGCGGCCGCTCAGCTACACGCTGAGCTTCCGTCCTGCCCGACCCTCATCCTGACCAACCTCGGCCGGGCGGGTAACCTTCGACGCGCGCTGGCCGCTCACGTGTCCGGGTTCCTGCTCAAGGATGCCCCACCCGAGCATCTCGCCTGGGCGATCCGCAATGTCGTCGCGGGCCGGCGGGTCATCGATCCCCATCTGGCCGTGTCGACCTGGGAGGCAGGCGAGAATCCCCTGTCCGCGCGGGAGCACGAGGTGCTCCGGATCGCCGCCGACGGTGCCGAACCCGCGGAGATCGCGACCGTCCTGCACCTGTCGGTGGGGACGGTGCGCAATTACCTCACCAACATCGTGACCAAAATGAACGCGCGGAACCGGGTGGACGCCATAAGGGCCGCGCGCGAGGCGGGCTGGCTGCCCTAGCGAGCTGGGCTGGGACGTCGAACACCGCAATCGTGAGGGTGCGTGCGCCTTCTTGTCGCCACACGATGTTCATGCGGCGGTCCGTGGCGTCGCCATCGTGGGCTCAACGACAGGAGAAGTTATGCCGACCAACCTCGGATCGGTACGCAGGCGGCTGCTCACGCCCCAGCTCAAGGAAGTCACGTTTGCCAAGCGGGGGTTCCCGGTCGTCCCGTCGGCCGCTACCCAGCGGCTCGAGGCGATCCCCGAGGCTGTCATCTGCGGTTTCGAATGGGGAATCGACGCGCGTGACCAATGGGAAGTGGAGCGACGGCTGGACCTGGTGGACGCCGAACAGCGCGGCTTTGCCTACGAAGGCGTGACGATGGCATTCACCGTCCTCGACGCGATGGGACCACGCGGCCACCATACTCGTGACCTGCTGAAAGGTCCCGGCAGCCGGCATATCTTTCTCGCCTACATCGGAATCGGTTTCGCGATGGCCAGGCTGCCCAGGCCGTTGTGGAAGAAAATTGTCCCTGACCTGACCCCCGATCCCTATTACCCGACGATGAGCTGGCTCGCGGTCGACGGCTATGGCTTCGACCGTGCCTACTTTGAGACCAAGCGCTGGGTCGACGCGCAGAAGGTTCCCGCGCCCTATTCCTGGGAGGGCTCGCCTGACTACTTTCTCCGCGCGGTTGACCAGGGCATCGGGCGTGCTCTGTGGTTTATCTGCGGCGCTCAGGCACCGGATGTCGCCGCCGCGGCCGGACGTTTCGCTAGCCACCGGCAGCCGGATCTGTGGAGCGGTATCGGGCTGGCCGCGACGTTCGCCGGCGGCTGTGACGCCGACGGCCTGGCCGCGCTGCGGCGTGCGGCGGGTGATGAGTGGACGCAGCTCGCTCTCGGGTCTGTGTTCGCCACCAAGGCGCGCTCCTACTCTGGCCTGGTGCCTGACCACACGCTGACCGCCTGCTCGGCCCTGACGGATATGTCGGTGGACAAGGTCGTCTCGCTCGCCGACGCTACCGCTGTGACGACGTCAGGTACAGGATCTGAGCCCGCTTATGAGCTGTGGCGGCAGCGGATCCGGGCGCATTTCACCGCAGAATAACGGGAGCACCTGCCGCGGCGTGTACGGCCGGGCGGCTACACCATGGTCCGAACCGCTCGCACGCGTGCCGAGCGTGACATCGGCCTGCCCGCCGTCCCCGCACTGCTCGCCTACCGCGAATAAGGCAGAACAGGAGAAGTTATCTATCGCTTCGCGTTACACAATGCTTAAGGATGGATGGTACCGGACTGGGCGGGAGGAACATTGGATACCTCGGCCGAAACAGCCTATAGGACCCTGACCCTGGAGGCATTCGCTGACACATTTGTGCCCGGGGAGAAACGCTCACCTGACGATGTCGCGATCGCGGGTGCCGCATCCGGGCCCGGAGCGGTCGCGGCGGGCGCCATTGAACTGCTCGAGACGCCGGCGGCCGGCATTGCTGAGGGTCTGGACGACATCGTCAGCACCCTGAATGACCACGCAAGCAGCTATGCCGCCGAGCATGGGCTATCGCAAGATGCCGCCGTACCGCCGTTCGTCGCACTTGATTACGAGCACCGCTCGGCGCTGATGGCGATCCTGACGGCGCCTGATCATCCGGAGAAAGAATTCTGGATCCTCACCGCGCTGTTCTGCTTCATGGCTTTCGACACGGGGGCGCATATGGACACGGTGAGCGCCATGAAGGACGGCCATCCGGGCTTGCGGATGATGGGTTTCGCGGAACCCGATGCCGACGGCCTGTGGCGGTTCCCCGACTACAGCTATGGCCGTCAGCTCGCCCGGCCGCACCCGGATACGACACCGAACGGAGATCCGGCATGACAACCGCCAGGGAAACCGGCACAAGCGTGGAGCGCACCGACATCCTGGTAATCGGCAGCGGCTTCGGCGGCGCCATCACGGCCTATCACCTAGCGGCGGGCGGGGCCAAGGTGGTCATTCTCGAGCGCGGGCCATGGGTACCGAGCGACGAGTTCGACCACAGCTTCGAGCTCGGCACGTCCAGCACGCGAGTCTTCGACTTCGTCGCGGGCGACGGCATGAGCGTGCTCGGCGGCAACTGCGTCGGCGGTGGCAGCGTGGTGTACTTCGCCACGATGCCGCGGGCGCCGGGCTTCGTCTTCGAGCGCCAGGGCAGCATAGGCAGGCGGATGTGGCCGTCGGTCATCAACCGTGACGCCTTGGAGCCCTGGTACGACCGGGTCTCCGAATCCCTGCCGCTCAGCAGCCAGTCCTGGGACCAGGTGCCTTACCCGGGTGGCCTGTGGGCCGCCGCCTGCAACCATGCCGGGCGCACCGCCAACCTGCCCAACGTCGCGATCGACACCTCGTTGTGCACCAACTGCAACTGGATGATGGCCGGCTGCCGCTTCGACGCGAAACGATCCCTGCTGCTGAACTACCTGCCGGCGGCGGTCTCGCACGGTGCGCAGATCAGGCCGCTGCACGAGGTGCAGAAGATATCCAAAGCGGATGACTTGTACCGGGTGCACTACAACGTGATCGATGACGAGGACTACAGGGAAATCACCGGTAGCGGCGAGATCGACGCCAAGATCGTGATCGTGGCGGCGGGCGCGGGGGCCACGCCGGTCATCTTGCAACGCTCGGAGGCTGAGCTCGGCACGATGCCGCACGGCGTCGGCCGGTATTTTTCCGGCAACGGCGAGCGGCTCAACACGGCTGTTATCGACGAGGACAAGGCCCGCGAGGTGCTTGGCCTGTCCCGCCCCGACGGCCGGGCATACGCGGCGAACCAGATCGGGCGCGGCCCGACCGTGGTGTGCTGGGATCGTCTGGACGGCTCGCTGCCCGAGCATTCCCGGTTCGCCCTCGAGCAACTGTATTTTCCGCCGGGCCTGGGCACGATCCTGGCGCAGGCGCCGGGCGTCGAGGGCCCGGGCTGGTTCGGGCCGGAGAAAAAGGAGATGCTACGGCACTGGGAGTCATGGCTGACCATCTTCATCCTGTCGGAGGACAACAATGAAGGGGTGTTCGGGCCGCCGCCGCCCACCGGCAACGCCGTCCGTATCTCGCAGCAGATGCTGGGCCGCGGCGCGCTCGCGTACGAGCCGAGCAAGGAAACGCTGCGCGGCTGGGCCGAGGCCGACGCGGAGATCAAGGACATCCTGGAACGGGACGGGCTGGCCCGGGTGCGGCCGTGGACGAACGACCTGGTAGGCGCCTACACGGTGCACCCGCTTTCGTCGTGCCGCATCGGCGACGATCCGGCCACCTCGGCCCTGGACGACCGGCACGAGCTGCGCGGTCACCCGGGCATTTTCGTCACCGACGGCTCCGCGGTACCGGGCGCGCTCACCGTCAACCCGGCGCTGACCATCGCGGCGCTGGCGGAGCGGGCCATCCCCGGCATCGTCCACGCCGCGCAGCAGCGAGGCGTAGCTGTCAAATACGGCGCCCCCGCACCGGACGGCGCGACGAGCGCCGCCCGTGCGGTCTCGGGCCTGATCCCCGGGCTGGTGGCACGATGAAAAACGCGATCATGGCCAACGGCCTCCGCAGGTCACTAGCCCAGATCCGGTACGTCACCCCGGTCCTGCCCGGTGCCGCTGACGGCGTCGTCGCCAGCGTCTACGCTCAGGCCGAGAGCGACTTCGGCATGGTCGCGCCGCCGCTGGCCCTGCACTCGCCCGCCCCGCCCCTGCTGGCCGCGGCCTGGGCCATGCTCCGCGAGACCCTGCTGGTCACCGGCCAGGCGGACCGGGTGCAGAAGGAGGTCGTGGCCGCCTCGGTGTCGGCGGCGAACACCTGCCCGTACTGCGTCGCGGTGCACACCGCCGCCGCCCATGACCTGATCCCCGATCTCGACGCGGCCGCGATCGCCGCCGGGAACCTGGCCAACCCCCTGCTCAAGGAGACAGCCGGCTGGGCGTCGGCAAGCGGCCGTCGCGGGGACAGCCAGTCCGCGCCCCCGGGTAATTTCGCCGAGCTTGCCGGGGTGGCAGTCACCTTCCAGTACCTGAACCGGATGGTCACCATCTTCCTCCCCGAGTCGCCGCTGCCTCCCATGACGCCGAAGGCCGTGGGTGGCTGGGTCATGGGCATGCTGGCCTCGGGCATGACCACGCCCCGGCCGGTCCCCGGTGCCTCGCTGGAGTTCCTGCCCGATGCGGCGCTGCCGGCCGAGTTCTCCTGGGCGGCGCGCGATTCCCGCATCGCGGCGGCCCTCGGCGGCGCGGCCGCGGCCATCGAGGAAGCGGCGGCACAGGTCGTCACGCCACCCGTCCGCGAGCTGGTCGCCGGCCGTCTGCGCACCTGGGACGGCCTGCCGCCGGCCCGAGCCGGGCCTGGGCCGATGAGGCGGTGGCGCAGCTGGACCAGGCTGACCGTCCGGCTGGCCGGCTGGCGGTCCTCACGACGTTCGCCCCTTACCAGGTCACCAAGGCCGACGTCGAAGGCTTCCGGTCGGTCGCTAAGACCGGGGACAAGGCGGTCGTCACCCTCACGTCCTGGGCGAGCATGGCGGCGGCCCGCACGGTCGGCGCGTGGCTGCGCGAGCAGGCCCCGGACCCAGCCTGACCGCCGTAAGCCAGGTCGCAATCCCTGACATCTCATTCGCTGCACCCGCCCCGGCGGCCCGCCGGCTCCTGAACGCGAGGTACTCGATGTGCCGTCGTACCCCCAAGGGGTGCTATGGCACATCGAGTACCTTCCTTCGCCGGGTTCGCGTCCCCGCCCAGCGTGACTTCCGCGGTGGACAGGACCGGGCTTGGGCACCCATGCCACCCTGGCTTACTTGCCGGTCAGGGCTGCGACCTGCATACTCGCCTCTGACGACGGCGGACCAGATCCTCCGCCGAGGCGGCCAAGGCAGCGCAGGACCCGGGGCTTAGCGCCGTCCGCCTTAATCGAACAAAGATCTTGGTATTTTCGGGCTTCGTGAAGACTTGTGGGTACTATGATCCACAAAAGTTCTCAGCAAGCCTGAATCTTCCACGAAAAGTTCGCGTCTGGCCGGAACGGACGTGATTCGGGAACACGGATGGGGCGGTGGTGACGCGTGGTGTCCCGCGGGTCGGCGCAGTAAGCGGACCACGAGGCTGGGATCGGCTCCCCGGAGGGGCGGCTGTCTCTACTGCTTGCTGAACTGTCCGGGCTCCCGGCCAGGGCCAGGAGAGCCGCGGTAGGCCTGGGCGATATCCAGCCAGCGGCCCGCTTCGGGGCCGGTGGCCGACACAGCGAGATCGTCGCGGTGCCGCCGCCGCGTGACGAGCAGGCAGAAGTCCACCGCCGGACCCGTTATCCGGTTCTCGGCCTCGGCCGGACCGAACTCCCACCGGATCCCCGAAGGTGCCGTTAGCTCGTACCGGAACTCCACATCGGGAGGCGTGAGGCCACGCACCTCGTAACCGAAATCACGGTTACGCGTGGCAAACCAGGCCAGGTGCCCGATCGTGTCGGTGTACTCGGGGTGCACGCCGACGGCATCGGCGATGTCCTGGCCGTGCGCGAACAGTTCCATGAGCCCGGCGGCCGCGAGGACGCCGGCCGGGATCTGCCGGACGACCCACGGCAGCATCTGACCGGGCGGCAGGACGGAGAGCGCCTTGGCGGCCTCGTCGCGTTCGGTGCGCCAGCGGGCCAGCAGGTCCGCGGGCGAGGCCTCGAGGTACGGCGTCAGCATGGCCCCGACCGCCCCGTCGAAATTCTTGTCGGCCCCTGCTGTCACCTTGGTGAACAGTTCCGGGTCCGACGCTGCGATGCCCGCGATCCGGGCGACCGAGGAGAGGTGAGCCACCTGGTGCTTGATCGTCCACCCGGGCGCGGGAGTCGGGAGATCCCACTGCGCGGCATCGAGGCCCGCCACCAGCTGGTCGAGGACTTCGTTTTCTGTCTTCAGGTCGGCGTACACGTCGGTCGGTTCACTCACGGCGCTACCTCTCGCTGGGGGATGACGCGGCTTCTCCCCGGCATCATCACCTGCGCCCAGGCGCGGAACCACCTCTTAGGTTGCCTGCCGCCCCCCCGACCCCGCCGCCGACCCCGCCGCCGACCCCGCCGCCGAAGGCGCCGTCCAGGCCGCCAGCGAATCCGGTGTCGAAGCGCATCCCCGAGGCCGTGACGGAGGTGGCGGCGCTCACCGGATCGTCCCCGGCTCCGATCATCAGGCCGACGAGCTGGGACTCAAAGCACAGGCTCACGTCGTACGGCGGCACCAGATAACCCCCGAGGTCGAGGAGCACCGTTCCGTGCACGCCGAGCCACATGTGATGGGCCATGAGCGCGGGGTCCCCTCGCCGGAAGCGCCCGGCGGCCACGCACCGGTGCGCGCAGTCGACCACCGTGGTCAGGGTGTAGCGGCCATGCTGCCGGTCTTCCTCGGTGAGCGCGAAGCCCGCGAGGGATGAGCCGCCGAACATGACCTCGAAGACGTGCCGGTTGGTGATGGCGTTGTGCCGGTAGATCCGGCCAAGCAGAGCCATGTCGGCGACCGGGTCGTCGGTGGGTTCGACGAGATCGAACAGGCGCTGAAGACGCGCGAACCCGTCGTGCACGATCTCTCGCACGATCGCGCTCATGCTGCCGAAGTACGTATACACGGCCATGGTCGATGTGCCTGCCTCCGTAGCCAGCCGGCGAGCGGACAGGCTGCGGGGACCTCCCTCGGCGACTAGCCTCGCGGCGGCATCGATCAGGGTGGTGCGGTTGTCCGGGTTTTGGCGACGCGGGCTCACCCTTGACAGGGTCGCATGAAACGGGCTACTGTTCATAACAGAACAGTGTTATGCAACGGGTATCTTCGCTGCGAGATCAACCGCGGGGGAACCGCATGAACAGTGCCGTAGACCGAGCGGTCCACTGCATATGGGAGCGGTACAGCGATCCGCTGTCGCTCGCCGACATGGCGCACAGCGCCCTGCTGAGCCGCTTTCATTTTGCCCGCATCTTCAAGGAGCAGACCGGTGTGTCGCCCGGACAGTTCCTCGCCGCAGTCCGTATCTACCAGGCCAAGCGCATGCTCCTGCATAGCTCGATGAGCGTCGCCGGGGTCTCGTCCGCGGTGGGCTACGGCAGCCTCGGCTCATTCACGAGCCATTTCACCGACAGCGTGGGCATCTCCCCGAGCCGCTTCCGCCGCGCCTCACACCACGATGCCTCACACCACGATGCCTCATATCACGATGCCCCGCTCCGGGGCGGCGTGAGCGCGTGCGGTTCGCCGCCGGATTCTCCGGTGCCAGAAGGCGTGGTGACCGGTACGGTGCGGCTCCCGGAGGGATACGCCGGGGCTCGCGTGTACCTCGGGGTCTTCGATACACGGATCTTGCAACACCGGCCGCAGTCCGCCGCCATGCTCGATATGACGTCCCAGCGGTCGCACCCGTACTGGCTGCCGAAGGTCCCGGATGGCCGATGGTTCCTGCACGTGGTGGCGGTAGCCGACACCGATGAGCCCGAACCATGGACCCGGCGGCACCTGCTCGTGGGCGGCGGGGGCCAGGTACGGGCGAGCCTCGGGGACATCACCTTGCGCCCGAGGAGCCTTACGGATCTGCCCGCTCTGCTGGCCCTGCCTGACCTTGAGGCCGAACTTGACGGCCTTAACCGCTCGCTGGAGCACGCCAGAGGCTGGTAACGATTCCAGCGCGTTGCGGTTCCACCCGCGGCCCGGCCGTACCAGCCCGGGCCGCGCTACGTCATAGTCCCAGCTCGCTGGCCGCGAGAGCCGTCCCCTCGACCCGCGCCCTGATCTTGGCGAACGCGATATCGCGAGAGGTCGAGGTGTCGTCGGCGAAGGGTGCGAAGCCGCAGTCGTCGCAGGTGCCGAGCACCTCTGGCGGCAGTTGCCGGGCGGCGGCCAGGATCCGGTCGCGGATCAGCTCCGGGCTCTCTACCCGCGGGTCGATCGGGTCGGTGACGCCAATGAAGATCCGTGTGTCGGCCGGCAGGTACTCGGCCACGATGGCCAGGACCTTTTCCTGGTCGGCCTCGCTCGCCAGCTGGATGTAGAAATTCCCCACCTTGAGCTGGAACAGCCTGGGCAGCAGCCCGGCGTAGTCGATATCCGCGCTGTGCGTCGAATCCTGGTCACCGCCCGGGCAGGTATGCACTCCGATGCGGCGGCGCTCGCTGTCGCTGAAACGTTCGAGAACCTGGTTGTTGACGGCGATGAGGTTGTCCAGGACGCCGCCGCTCGGGTCGAGTTTGAGGGAGAGCCGTCCCTCGGTGAAGTCAAGCTGGGCGACGTGCGCGCCCGCCTCGAGCGTGCTCCGGATGTCGGTCTCTGCCTCGTCGATAAGGTCACGCAGGAACGCCTCGCGGGGGTAGCCGCGCAGGTCCGCGGCGGGATAGAGCAGGCTCAGCGCCGACGGCGCGATGACCGCCTGCTTGACCGCTGCTTTCGTGTGCCCGAGTGCGGCCTTCAGATAGGCGTCGGCGTGGACCTGATAGCGGAAAGGACCCCCGGTCAGCACCGGCAGCTGACGCTGGTGGCCATCGGCGAAGGGGATGACGATGCCGTCCGGGGCCAGGTCGCCGAGCCCGGCGATCGGATAGGTGACAAAGCTGGGCTTGGTCTGCTCGCCGTCGGTGATCACCGGTGACCCGGTTTCCTCGAAGCGCCGGATGGTGTCGCGGATGGCCTCGTCCTGCGCGGCGGCCAGTTCGGTGTCGCTGACCTCACCTCGTTCGTGACCGGCCATCGCGGCCAGCAGCGCGGGCGGGCGGGGAATGCTGCCGATCGGCTCGGTGGGAATCGTCATGAGATAAGCGTATAGAGAGCGCTGAGGACGCCGTCCTGATGGTGGCGGGATTTCCCGCGGAGGTGACGGTAAGCCGCCTACTTAGTGCACCCGGTTGCGGGTAGCGTTCACGTATGACGATCCAAGCGCCGTTCGGCCCGATGATCACGGCGATGATCACCCCCATGCATCCCGACGGGACCGTGGACTACGACGGGGCCGCCCGCCTCGCCGATTACCTGGTCACCGACATGCGCAACGACGGCCTGGTGATCAACGGCACCACGGGTGAGGCGCCGACCACGACCGACGCGGAGCAGGAGCGCCTGCTCCGGGTGGTGCTCGAGGCGGTGGGCACGCGTGCGAAGGTGGTCGCCGGGGTCGGCACCAACGCCACCGCGCACACCATCGAACTGGCCCGGTCCGCCGAGCGAGCCGGGGCGCATGGCCTGCTGGTCGTCACTCCTTATTACAACAAGCCGCCCCAGGCCGCGCTCGAGGCCCACTTCACCGCCGTGGCCGACGCGACCGGACTGCCCGTCCTCATCTACGACATCCCCGGCCGGACCGGCACCGCCGTCGCCACCGAGACCCTGGTCCGGCTGGCCGAGCACCCGCGGATCATCGGCGTCAAGGACGCCAAGGACGCTCCCGGCGCCACCTCGCACGTGCTGGCCCGGACCGACCTGGTCTACTACTGCGGCACGGACATGCTGAACCTCCCGTGGCTCGCCCTCGGCGCCGTCGGCTTCATCAGCGTGGTCGGGCATGTGGTGGGGGACCGGCTGCGTGAGATGATTGAGGCGCATCGTGCGGGCGACGTGGCCCGCGCCAGACAGATCCACTACGAGCTCGTCCCGGTGTACGACGGGATGTTCCGCAATCAGGGAGCGGTCATGACCAAGGCAGCGCTTGACCTGCTCGGCCAACCCGGAGGCGCGGTCCGCGCCCCGCTGCTGGCGGCCACCGACACGGAACGGCACCAGCTGACGCTGGACCTGACCGCGGGCGGCGTGAAGCTGCCGGGGATCGGCGCGTGAGCCACCCGCACCCGGATCTCGCCCCGCCCGCGAAGCTTCCCCGGGACGGCCTGCGCATCGTCCCGCTCGGCGGGCTCGGTGAGATCGGCCGGAACATGACGGTCTTCGAGTACCGCGGCCGGCTGCTCATCGTCGACTGCGGTGTGCTATTCCCCGATCCCGACCAGCCCGGCGTGGACCTGATCCTGCCCGATTTCGAGTACCTGAAGGGCAGGCTCGACCGGGTCGAGGCGGTCGTCATCACGCACGCCCACGAGGACCACATCGGCGCGATCCCGTACCTGCTCAGGGAGCGCGCGGACATTCCGCTCGCGGGTTCGAAGCTGACCCTGGCCCTGGTCAAGAGCAAGCTGACCGAGCACCGCCTGGACCCGGCCACGGTCGAGGTGGTCGAGGGCAGCCACCATTCGTTCGGGCCGTTCGACTGCGAGTTCTTCGCGGTCAACCACTCGATCCCCGACGCGCTCGCGGTGGCCATCAGGACGCCGGCCGGCGTCGTCCTGCACACCGGTGACTTCAAGATGGACCAGCTGCCGCTGGACGGCAGGCTTACCGACCTGGCCGGCTTCGCGCGGCTCGGCAGTGAGGGCGTCGACCTGCTGATGGCCGACTCGACCAACGCCGAAGTGCCAGGCGTGGTGACCTCCGAGCGTGAGATCGCCCCGGTGCTTGATGAGATCTTCACCAACACCAAGCAGCGCATCATCGTCGCGTGCTTTGCCTCCCACGTGCACCGGGTCCAGCAGGTGCTCAACGCGGCCGTGAACCACCGGCGCAAGGTCGCCTTCGTCGGGCGGTCCATGGTTCGGAACATGGGCGTCGCGCGCGAGCTCGGCTACCTGCGGGTTCCCGGCGGCCTGCTTGTCGACCTGCGCGAGGCCGAGGAGCTGCCGCCCGGCGATGTGGTCCTGATCTCCACCGGCTCGCAGGGCGAGCCGATGTCGGCGCTGTCCCGGATGGCCGGCCGTGACCATCCGATCAGGATTGCCGCCGACGACACCGTGATCCTCGCCTCGTCGCTGATCCCGGGCAACGAGACCGCGGTCTACCGGGTGATCAACGGCCTCACCCGGCTCGGCGCCCGGGTGGTGCACCGCAGCTCGGCCCTGGTGCACGTGTCCGGGCACGCCTCGGCGGGCGAGCTGCTCTACGTGCTCAACCTGGTCAAGCCGCGTAACTTCATGCCGATCCACGGGGAGTGGCGGCACCTGCGGGCGCACGCCCGCCTCGCCGCGTTGTCCGGCGTGCCCGACCGCAACATCGTGATCGCCGAGGACGGCGTGGTCGTCGACCTGATCAAGGGGCAGGCCTCGGTGGTCGGGGCGGTGCCTTGCGGCTACGTCTATGTCGACGGGCTCACCGTCGGCGAGGTCACCGAGTCCCAGCTGAAGGACCGGCGCATCCTGGGCGAGGAGGGCTTCGTCTCGATCGTGATCGTGGTCGACGCCAACTCGGGCAAGCTGGTGGCCGGCCCGGAGATCCACGCCCGCGGCGCGGGCATCGACGACGCGTCCTTCGCCGAGATCCGGCCCAAGATCGAGGAAGCCCTGACCGCGGCCGCGGCCGACGGTATCGTCGACACCCACCAGATGAGCCAGCTCGCCCGGCGCATCGTGGGCAAGTGGGTTAGCGACAACTACCGCCGCCGCCCTATGATCATTCCTGTGGTAGTCGAGGCCTGATTGGTGAAACAAGTGGCTGCTGGCAGGGTGCTGCAATTCGACCAGGCGCGCGGTTACGGATTTGTCGCAGCTGAGGATGGCGGCGAGGACATCTTCCTGCACGCGTCGGTTTTCGACGGAGACTCCGCCGTACTGGTCCCTGGGGTAAGAGTCGAATTCGAGGTCATGGCGGGCGACCGGGGGCGCAAGGCATTCGCGGCGCATCTCGCGTCAGGGGAATCCGACCCGGCGCCCCAGCAGCTTCCTCAGGTAGCGCCGTCGGCCGCGGCGCCCTCTGCTCCCGATGACGAGCAGCTGTGTGACGTGCTGTCCGAGGTCGAGTTCCGGCAGGAACTCACCGAGCTGCTGCTGCGTGTCGTTCCGCCGCTGGGGGGCGACCAGATCCTGGTGATGCGGCAGCACATGGTGGAGCTAGCCAAGAACCACGGCTGGGTGGACGCCTGACCCCGTTCCCGTCCTCCCCGTCCTCCCCGTCCTCCTCTGGCAGCCTTCTCCTCCTCCGGCTGGGCCCTCCATCCCGGCGTAACGGGCGATCAGCTACCACTATGTAGGACCATCGGTGTTGCCCCAGCACAATGCCAGGAAGTTAAGGAAGCGCCCTCGGCTCTGCCTGCCTCATGATCATGGCCAGAAACGGGCGTATAGGCCGCGTCGGTCATTATGTAGTGGTTTGCGGTTTTGGCGTGTCAGGATGTGCTGCGGCGGTTGCTGAGGATGCCGTGGCGGTGCTGGTGGCGAGGTTCGCGGTGGTGGGGCCGGTCGCGGATGAGCGGGTGCGCGACCACGGCTTTCCCGAGGAGGACGCGGCGGCGGCTGGTCACCTGCGGTGCCGGCGGCTTCAGCGGCAGGCGGTGCCGGGCCGGGAAGGGCCAGCTCGCCCGCCCGGGCGGAGCAGGGCGGCCTGGCGGTCACTGGGCGGTCACTTCCCGCCTGGCGCGTAGTCAGTGAATGCGGCTTTCTCCCGCAAAGAACCGGTACGCTGCCGCATTCCCCCGAAACTGGCGCCGTACGCGAGTGAGGGGAAGCGTGTGCTGTGATGTGAGGGGCCGGTCAGCGCGTCCCGGCGGAGCGGGGCGCCCCGGTTCCCCGGCTCGGACGGACCCGGCCAGGGCCGTGCGCGGCGAACCAGCGGCTGGTGTTCTCCGCGTTGCGGGCGGGGAAGAACGCGCGCCGCGGGTTCGCGATCAGCCCGGCCCGGGGCAGGGGAGAACCGGCGACACGCCCGAAGTTAATAACAGCCGCGGCCGTAGTACCGGAACTGGCCACGATCATGATGGGCGCCGGAATGCCGCCACCCAAAATCCCGGCATAAAGTACGTAAAGGGCTCGCGTTGCCCTTACCGGCCGGCGGCTGACGCTGTACCACAGCAGGCCGCCACCCGCGCCGCCCTCCGACGCTGGCCCAACCCGCAGCGAGGATCCTGACCAGCAGCAAAGCCTCGAAATTCGGCACCCACGAGTTCCCTTAAATTCCTAGCATTGTGCCCCAACAACTTCAATGGACCATCGTCGTGGTTCAAGCCTCGGAAAATTTCGTCCGTAAAAGCCATACTTGAGCAGATTTGTCGGCATTGCGTAGCCGGGTTTTGTCAGACCGGTTCTGCATGATGCGGGTATGGCCAGCACGACACCACCTGCTCAGGATCTGCTCGGGCAGATCCTGAGCCGCCAGATCGACGTGATAACGCGCAGCCAAGCGCTAGCGTCCGGCGTCACTGTCAATGCGCTCCGGCATCGACTTCGCCCGGGCGGACCGTGGCAGCGCCTGCTGCCTGGGGTCTACCTAGCTGTGACGGGCACGCCAACCATTGTTCAGCAGGAGATGGCGGCGCTGCTGCACGCGCGCCGGGGCAGTGTGATTACCGGCCCGGCGGCGGTGCGCCATCACCGTATCCGAGGCCCCGGTGCGGACGTCATCGACGTCTTGATGCCTGCCTCGCGACGGCGGCGGGACGCGACCTTCGTCCGGCTGCACCGCACCAGCCGGGTGCCCGGTGAGGTCTCACGGTTCGGCCCGCTCCGCTATGCCCCGCCCGCCCGGGCCGTCGCCGATGCCGTCCGCGGCCTCGACAACCTGCGCGACGTGCGATCGGTCGTAGCCGATGCCGTGCAGCGAGGCAGGTGCACCGTGTCGGACCTCGCTGCCGAACTGGCGGCCGGGCCGAACGTCGGGTCGGCGTTGTTCCGTGAGGCGCTGACCGATGTCGCCGACGGGATCAGGTCAGCCACAGAGGGGGATCTGAAGGATCTGCTGATCCGATCCGGGCTTCCCATGCCGCTGTTCAACCCGATGGTCTACGCCGGTGATCAATTCATCGCAAGTCCCGACGCCTGGTGGCCCGAGTTCGGTGTAGCGGTCGAGGTGGATTCAACGCAATGGCACCTCTCCTGAGGACCACGCGAAAACGCTCGCTCGCGGCCGGCGCATGGCCATCCATCAGCTCAACGTGCTCCGGTTTACCCCCAAACAGGTCCGCACCGAGCCTAACCAGGTAGTGGCTGAGATCCGGGCCGCTCTCGAGGGTGCCCGCGGTCGCCCGCCGCTGAACCTGCGCACCGATCCGTGTGGCGAGCCCGCCGTTGGCGCCGGCTAGGACCCCACGCCAGCACCCACACCAGCACCCGCGCCAGGAGCCGCGCCAGCACCCGCGCCGTGCCGCGAGGCAGGTAAACCGTGCTGTTTCAGCCCGCCGGCGGGCGAACAGCGGGAGGCGCGGCGTAGTGAGTGGGCGGCACCCCTAGGGTCACAGTGAAGTCCCGGGTCAGGTGAGCCTGGTCGGCGTAGCCGAAGACCGGCGGCCAACTCGGCCCAGTCGACTGGTTCCCCACTGTCGGCTCGTTCCGCGGCCTCGTGCAGCCTGGCTCGCCGCATCACCCACTTCGGGCTGACGCCCACGTAGTCGACGAACAGCCGTTGCAGGCTGCGCACGGTCATCCCGGCCTCGGCGGCCAGCTCGTCCACCCGCCGCAGCGCTGGATCGGCGGTGATCCGGGTGACCAGGTCCGCAGCCTGCTCGGCCGCTGGATCGCGTTCGGGCCGCACCGAGCCGAGCAGCGCCTCCACGCACGCCGTCATCTCCCCGTCCGTGCCGGCCCCCCCGCCGGAATCCCCGCCGGAGTCCCCGCCTGCCCCCCCGCCGGAGTCCCCACCGGCCTCCCCGCCGGGGTCCACTCGCATAACGGCCCGCCGGGTCTCCTCCGCCCGTCGGCCGAACAGCCGCGAGGCCGGAACGACCCGGTCGGTCAGCTGCGAGACCGGCACTGGCCAGAACGGCCGGAAGCAACCAGCCCGGAACCGCACCCCGAACGCCCGGCCTTGCTCGCTCAGTTCCCGGGTGAAGAGCCGGCGGTCGACGCCGAAGATCCGGGCTCCGGACGCCTCGAAGGCCAGGTTCACGCATGGGTGCGGCAAGATCGTCTGCTGATGAGGCGGCTGCCCACGCAGGTCCCACCGGATAATCCAGTAGAAGTCGACGAACGGCGCGAGTGCGGCTGACGGCCGAGTCCGGGTCAGGGCGAACCGCGTCGCCGCCAGGTCAGGATGCAGCACCCCGCGGCCCAGGGTCCGGGACCCGCGGCCCAAGGCCTGGGGCTCGCGGCCCAAGGTCCGGGACTCACGGCCGAAGGTGCGGGAATCTGGCACCCGATCAGGGTAGCTGTCGCGTTTGTTCAAGACCCCGACCGCTGGCCCCGGTAAGGTTCGCTGGATGGAAACGAAGAAGACGGAAACAAAGAACCGGCACGCCGAGATGACCGCCGCTGCGGCGCAGGCGGCCCGCGTGGTGACTGGGGTCTCCGGTGGCCAGGACGCGCTGGGGGCGCCCACTCCGTGCCAGGACTGGGATCTGCGTACCCTGCTCAACCACGTCATCTTGTGGACCTCGTACTCCGCCGAACGCCGTGCGCACGGCGAGAGCGTGGCCGAGGAACTGATGGCCAAGGACTTCACCGCCGAGCCCGGTTACCAGGCCGGTTACGTGGCCCAGCTCGACAAGGCCGTGCAGGCCTGGTCGGACCCGAAGGCCTGGGCCGGCGAGATCGGGGTGATGGGGGACGCCACCCCGGCCGCTGACGTCGGCGCGATGCTCGTCATGGAGATGGCGCTGCACGGCTGGGACGTCGCCAGGGCCACCGGGCAGGAATACGCCTGCGACGACGCCGTCGCCGCGTTGGTACTGGAGCAGGTCCAGGCGCAGGGCGAGCTGTTCAGGAAGTACCAGGGCTTCGCCGATACCGTCGCCGTCCCCGACGACGCCCCGGCCTTCGACCGGGCCCTGGCCCTGTCCGGCCGCGACCCGCACTGGCGACCCTAGCTAAGCGGCAAAGCTACACCAGTACCCGCACCGGAGTGCCCTGGGCGAACGCCACGATGTCCTCCGCCGCCTCGCCGTAGAAGACCCGGTAGGCGTCGTCGGTGACGTAGCCGAGGTGCGGGGTCAGCACCACGCGGGGCGCGGTGCGCAGCGGGTCGGACAGCGGGAGCGGCTCGACGTCGTACACGTCGAGGGCCGCGCCCGCGATCGACCCCGACCGCAACGCCGCGAGCAGGGCCGCGCCGTCCACGATGGGCCCGCGCGAGGTGTTGACCAGGTACGCGGACGGCTTCATCAGCGCCAGTTCCGCCGCGCCGACCAGCCCCGTGCTGCGCTCGCTCAGCTTGTAATGCACGGTCACGATGTCGGCCGAGGAGAACAGCTTCTGCTTGCTGACCGCCTTGGCGTGCACCTTCTTGGCCTGGTCCGGATCCAGGTTCTGGCTCCACGCCGTCAGCTTCATGCCGAACGCCCGGCCGATCCGCGCGACCTGCTGTCCCTGGCGGCCGAGGCCGACCAGCCCCAGCCGTTTGCCGTCCAGCCCGGTGCCGATCGTGTGCTGCCAGCCGCCGCGGCCGGACAGCGCCGCTCCGCCCGCCTGCCCGGCCAGCTTCATCCGCTGATCTTCGAACGGGATATGCCGCGCCACCGCGAGGATCAGCCCCCAGGTCAGCTCGGCGGTCGAGGTGGCGCTGCCGCCGGTCCCGCACACCGTGATGCCGCGCGCCGCGGCCGCGTCCGAGTCGATCGAGGCGTTCATCATGCCGGTGGTGACCAGCAACTTCAGCCGCGGCAGCTGGCTCAGGCGCGACGCGTCGAAGAAGGTCCGCTCGCGCATCGCCACGATGACGTCGTACGGTTCCAGGGCCCGGACCAGGGCCTCGGTCCGCGCGATGTGCTCGGTGAACACGTCGATGCCGGCCAGCGCGCGGACCGCGCTCCAGTCCGTGCTAGCCAGGGCCACCTGCTGATAGTCATCAAGGATCGCGACGCGCATGGGCCCGACATTACCCGCAAGACCCGGTAAGACCCGGCGGCCGGTCCGGCTGGTAGCGTCGGCCCGGAGGAGGCCCACATGACCTGGCTTGATTCGCTGGCGGACAAGGCACTGGCCCGCGAGCTGCCCACCCGGGAAGAAGCGCTCAAGGTTCTGATCAGCTCAGACGACGAGCTGATGGACGTGGTCGCGGCGGCGTTCCGGGTCCGGCTGCGGTACTTCGGCCGCCGGGTCAAGCTCAATTACCTGGTCAACATCAAGAGCGGCCTGTGCCCCGAGGATTGCTTCTACTGCTCGCAGCGGCTCGGCTCGGCGGCCGACGTGCTCAAGTACACCTGGCTCAAGCCCGACGAGGTGCTGCAGAACGCGAAGGCGGGCGTGCAGGCTGGGGCCAAGCGGGTCTGCCTGGTGGCCAGCGGGCGCGGCCCCAGCGACAGGGACGTCGCGCGGGTGTCCGACATGATCGCGGCGGTCAAGACCGAACATCCCGCCGTCGAGGTCTGCGCCTGCCTGGGCCTGCTCTCCGCTGGCCAGGCCGAGCGCCTGCACGACGCCGGTACCACCGCCTACAACCACAACCTGAACACCGCGGAATCCGGCTACGGCGACATCTGCACCACCCACTCGTTCGGGGACAGGGCCGACACCGTCAACAAGGCCAGGCAGGGCGGCCTGTCGCCGTGCTCGGGCCTGATCGCCGGGATGGGGGAGACCGACGAGCAGCTGGTCGAGGTGGCGTTCGCGCTGCGGGAGCTTGACCCCGACTCGGTGCCGGTCAACTTCCTGATCCCGTTCGAGGGCACTCCGCTGGGCGGGCAGTGGACCCTGACCCCGCAGCGCTGCCTGCGCATCCTGGCCATGGTCCGGTTCGTCTGCCCGGACGCCGAGGTCCGGCTGGCCGGCGGCCGCGAGATCCACCTGCGCAGCCTGCAGCCGCTGGCCCTGCACGTCGCCAACTCGATCTTCCTCGGCGACTACCTGACCAGCGAGGGCCAGCCGGGCGGCCGTGACCTGGAGATGATCGCCGACGCCGGCTTCACCGTGGAGGGCCAGCAGGAACGCACGCTGCCCGGCCACCGGCGTGACCTGGTACGCGTCCGCCGCCGCGGCCCCGGCACCGAACTGCCCGCCAACGCTTGACGGTCGACGAGCTCGAGCGCGCCGCCGCCCGGCACTGGCAGGCGCCGGAGACCGAACCGCTGGGGGAGTGGCTGCTCCGCGCGGCCCGGGGCTTCACCGGCCGGGCGAACTCGGCGCTGCCGTGCGGCGATCCCGGCCTGCCGCTGCCCGAGGCGGTGGCCGCCGTCACCGGCTGGTACCGCCGGCGCGCCCTGCCGCCGATGATCGCGGTCCCGCTGGCCCTGCGTCCGGGCGAACCTGCACGTGGTCACCGCCTCGATACTTTTTTGGCCGAACGGTCCTGGGTGCTTCGCTCCAGCCCCGCCCTCGTGATGACCGCGGCGATCGCCGACATCCCGGCCCCGCCGCCGGAGGTCATCGTGCAGCTGGATCCCGAACCCGACGCGGCCTGGCTCGCCCGGTACCGCTACCGAGGTCAGGACCTGCCGCCGATCGCCCGCACGCTGTTGCTCTCCGCTCCCTGGCAGGCCTTCGCCAGCATCCGGTCCGACCCGCCGACCCCGCCGACCCCGCCGACCCCGCCCGCCCCGCCGACCGCGCCCGCCCCGCCCGCGGCCGTGGGCCGGGTCTCCGTGGCCGGCTCGTGGGCCGCGATCACCGCCGTCGAGGTCGACCCCGGCCGGCAAAGGCAGGGGCTGGGCCGCGCGCTCACCGCCGCGCTGGCCTCGGCGGCCGCCCGCCGGGGCGCGCGACGCGTCTTGCTGCAGGTCGAGGCGGACAACACGTCGGCCCGTGCCCTCTACGCCCGGTGCGGGTTCCGGGACGCCCACCGCTACCACTACCGAGTAGCGCCACCTGCTTAGGCGACACGCGGGCGCGGTCCTTGGGCATTGCGGGACTTCTCGCTACGTTTGTCACTATGGCGACCCGTGCCCGAAACGGATCAGCCCGCGACCGCGACGGGCTAGCCGAGGCTGTCTTGCGGGCGCCAGGCCCCGACGAAGACGAGCGCCCGCGCCCCAGAACCGGTCCGGGCAGCCGCGGCGGTTCGACCAGCCGGTCACCTCGCGGCACAAGCACGGGCCAGGGCACAGGCCGGAGCACCACGGGCCGTTCGGGCCAATCCAGGAACGGCCAGTCCAGGAACGGCCAGTCCAGAAACGGCCGCAAGCCTCCTCCGGCTAAGGGCCGCACCGCCAAGAGACGTCCGACCAAGGGACGTCCGACGAAGGGACGCCCGGCCCGCTCCCCCCGGTCCCACGATCCGGTCGTGATCCTGATCGGCTGGCTTGGCCGCACCCTCGCGGGCGCCTGGATGGTGATCGCCGGGTCCGTCGGGTTCGCGGCCCGGGCCGTGGGTCGCGGCGCACGCGACCTGGATCCGCATCACCGCCGGGACGGTCTCGGGCTGCTCACCCTGGGCGTGGCCATCGTGCTCGCCGCCAGCCTGTGGGCGCGGATGGACAACGCGGTCGGCCGTGCGGTCCAGACCGTGATCGGCGGTGCGTTCGGGTCGCTCGCCTGGGTCGCGCCTGTGCTCGCTGCGCTGCTCGCCTGGCGGTACCTGCGTCACCCGGACCGCAACTCCGAGACGATCAGGGCCGCCATCGGCTGGACCGCGCTGCTGCTCGGCGCCGCGGGCCTGATCCACATCGCGAAGGGCACGCCGCATCCGTCCGCCGGAGCGGCGGCGATGCGCGGCGCCGGCGGCTACCTGGGCTACGCGATGTCCGGCCCGCTTTCCTCCGCGCTTACCGCCTGGGTTGCGGCGCCGCTGCTCACGCTGCTCGCCCTCTTCGGCATCCTGGTCATCAGCGGCACCCCGCTGCACCGCATACCCGATCGTGTCGCCGAGCTTCGCGAACTGCTCGGCCACGGCCGGGCTGCCCGGCGACGAGGGCGACGACGACCTGGAGCTGGACAAGGATTACGAGGCCGGGACCGGCAGCACGGCCCGCAGGGTGCGGGGTCAGATCGCCAGGCAGATCCGGCTGCGCCCGGCCATCGAGGCGGGCGAGCACGTCAAGCCGTACGACACCCCCATCATCGAGCCGGGCAAGCGCCGACCCGGTGGACCCGGCGCCCCTCGGCCCGACGGCAGCGACGGCCTGGTCGAGGCGCTCGGCTTCGGTACCCACGACGCTGCCCCTCCTGACGTGCCCGCACCCGCCGCCCACGACCCGGCCGCCGCCGACCTGGCCATCGGCGTCGACCCCAGGACCCCCCTGGACTCCGAGGCCCCGCTGGATCCGAAGACCCCGCTGCGGCGGCCCGAGCAGCTCACGCTGACCGGCGACGCGATCGCCTACACGCTGCCGCCGACGGCGCTGCTCAAGCCGGGCTCGGCGCCGAAGGCCCGGACCCGGGCCAACGACATCGTGGTGGCCGCCCTGTCCGAGGTCCTCGAGCAGTTCCAGGTGGACGCGCAGGTCACCGGGTTCAGCCGGGGACCGACGGTGACCAGGTACGAGATCGAGCTCGGCCCCGCGGTCAAGGTCGAGCGGGTGACCGCGCTTTCCAAGAACATCTCCTACGCGGTCAAGAGCGCCGACGTGCGGATCATCTCGCCCATCCCGGGCAAGTCCGCGATCGGGGTGGAGATCCCGAACGTGGACAAGGAAGTCGTCAGCCTGGGCGACGTGCTCAAGTCACAGGTCGCAATCGGCGATCACCACCCGATGGTGGTCGGCCTGGGCAAGGACGTCGAGGGCCGGGTCATGGTCGCGAACCTGGCCAAGATGCCGCACGTGCTCATCGCCGGGGCGACCGGCGCGGGCAAATCGGTCTGCCTCAACGGGCTGATCACCTCTATCTTGACCCGGGCCACGCCGGACGAGGTGCGGATGATCCTGATCGACCCCAAGCGGGTCGAGCTGACCATCTACGACGGGATACCGCACCTGATCACGCCGATCATCACCAACCCGAAGAAGGCGGCCGAGGCGCTGGACTGGGTGGTCGGGGAGATGGAGCGGCGGTACGACGACCTGGCCGCCAGCGGGTTCCGGCACGTGGACGACTTCAACAAGGCGGTCCGGGCGGGCCAGCTCAAGCCCCCGCCAGGCAGCGAGCGGGTGTACCTGCCGTACCCGTACCTGCTGGTCATCGTGGACGAGCTGGCGGACCTGATGATGGTCGCCCCGCGCGACGTCGAGGACTCGGTGGTCCGCATCACCCAGCTGGCCCGGGCGGCCGGGATCCACCTGGTGCTGGCCACCCAGCGGCCGAGCGTCGACGTGGTGACCGGCCTGATCAAGGCCAACGTGCCGTCCCGGCTGGCGTTCTCGACCTCGTCCCTGGCCGACTCGCGGGTCATCCTGGACCAGCCCGGGGCCGAGAAGCTGGTCGGGCAGGGCGATGCGCTGTTCCTGCCGATGGGGGCGTCCAAGCCCATCCGGCTGCAGAACGCGTTCGTGTCGGAGAAGGAAATCCGCGACATCGTCGCGCACACCAAGAAGCAGGCCGAGCCCACCTACCGGGAAGACGTCGCGGTCGCCCCGGAGAAGCGGGACATCGACGAGGACATCGGCGATGACCTGAAAGATCTCCTCCGGGCGGCGGAGCTGGTGATCTCGACCCAGTTCGGCTCGACCTCGATGCTGCAGCGTAAGCTCCGGGTCGGCTTCGCCAAGGCCGGGCGGCTGATGGACCTGCTGGAGAGCCGCAATATCGTGGGCCCGAGCGAAGGTTCCAAGGCGCGCGACGTGCTGGTCAGGCCGGATGACCTGGAGGAGACACTGAACTCGCTGAGTGGTGGCTGACGGCACCACTTGCCTTCACCTCTCCGTCACCGGTTGCTGTCTACACTGGGTGCTGGTCCTCGTACCGAGGATGAACCCATCGCGGCACAGTGCAGGTGGAGGCGCAGCGTGAGCATCGGCAGCACGCTGGCGGAGGCTCGCCAGCAGTCCGGCCTCAGCGTCACCGAGGTCAGCCGGCAGACCCGGATCAGAGAGTCGATCGTCCGGGACATCGAGGCCGACGACTTCTCCGCGTGCGGTGGCGACTTTTACGCGCGCGGCCACATCCGCAGCATCGCCACCGCCCTCGGCGTCGAAGCCCAGCCGCTGATCAGCGAGTACGACGCCGAGCACGGGCCGCTGGGCGGGATGCGGGCCGCCGACGTCTTCGAGCCGTCCACCCCGATCAAGATTCGCGAGCGGCGTTCGCCTAGCCTCAGCCTGATCGTGGCCGTGGTCCTGCTCGCCATCATCGGGTTCAGCGTGTACCACCTGACCTCCGCCCGCGGTGGTCACCACGCCCTCGCCGGCACCCGCCCCTCGGCCGCCGCGAAGCCCGCACCCAAGCCGACGCCGACGGCGCATCCGACGCCGTCCGCGACGCCCTCCGACGTGGTCATTCACCTCACCGCCAACGAGGACTGCTGGGTCGAGCTCACCAGCAGCCTGGACGGGTCGCAGATCTACATGGGGACCATCCCGGCCGGCGGCTCGATGACCTGGACCGAGAAGCAGGCGGTCAAGGTCACCCTGGGCAACCCGGCCGGAATCGTGCTCACCGTCGACGGCAAACGGCAGACCCCGGACACCGCCCAGCCGGTGACGCTGGACTTCAGCCCCGGCACAAGCCCCCAATCTAGTTAGCGGCCTGGGTAGGCTCTCGTTGTGTCTTCACCTAAGTCAGCCCCTTCAGAGTCAGCCCCTTCAGAGTCAGCAGCGCGGACGGTCAGCCTGGTCACGCTGGGCTGCGCGCGTAACGAGGTCGATTCCGAAGAGCTTGCGGCGCGGCTGACCGCGTCCGGCTGGGAGCTGACCTCCGGCGATGACGCCAGCGTGGTGCTCGTCAACACCTGTGGTTTTATCCAGGCGGCCAAGCAGGAATCCATCGACGAGCTTTTGTCGGCCGCGGAGTCGGGTGCGAAGGTCGCCGCGGTTGGCTGCCTGGCCGAACGATACGGGGCCGACCTGGCCGGCGAGCTGCCCGAGGCCCAGGTGCTCAGCTTCGACGACTACACCGACATCGGCACGCGGCTGGACGACGTGCTGGCGGGCCGCCGCCGCCCCGCGCACACCGCCAGGGACCGTCGCAAGCTGCTGCCGATCAGCCCGGCCGAACGCCAGGCCCCGCTCCTTGCCCCGGCCCCCGTCCCGGCCGTCCCGGCCGCCCCGTGGGTGGGTCCGGCCGGCGGGGTGTACCGGCGACGGCTGTCCGGCGGCGTGGTCGCCCCGCTGAAGATCGCGTCGGGCTGTGACCGGCGCTGCTCCTTCTGCGCGATACCGTCCTTTCGTGGCGCGTTCGTCTCCCGGCGTCCCCCCGAGATCCTGGCCGAAGCCCGGTGGCTCGCCGACAACGGCGTGCGCGAGCTGGTGCTGGTCAGCGAGAACTCGACCTCGTACGGCAAGGATCTGGGCAACCTGCGGCTGCTCGAGGAGGTTTTGCCCGACCTGGCCGCTACCGAGGGCATCGAGCGGGTCAGGATCAGCTACCTGCAGCCCGCCGAGCTACGGCCAGGGCTGATCGAGGTGATCGCGTCCACCCCGGGCGTGGCCCCCTACTTCGACCTGTCGTTCCAGCACGCCAGCGGCCGGGTGCTGCGAATGATGCGGAGGTTCGGCGACCGCGAGCGTTTCCTGGCCCTGATCGACCAGATCAGGGAGCTGAGCCCGCAGGCCGGCGTCCGATCCAACTTCATCGTCGGCTTCCCCGGCGAGACCGCGGCCGACCTGTCCGAGCTCGAGCTGTTCCTCAGCCAGGCCGGCCTGGACGCCATCGGGATCTTCGGCTACTCCGACGAGGACGGCACCGAGGCCGAATCGCTGCCGGGCAAGCTGGACGGCGCCGAGGTGGCCCGCCGGGTGGAGGAGTTCGCCAGCCTGGCCGACGAGGTGATGTCCCAGCGCGCCGAGAGCCGGCTCGGCGAGCAGCTGGACGTGCTGATCGAGGAACAGGCCGAGGACGGCCGCTGGGAGGGCCGGGCGGCCCATCAGGCCCCGGAGGTCGACGGGGTCACCACCGTCAGCTCCAGCGCCCCGCTGGCGGTCGGCGATATGGTCCGCGCCGTGGTGACCGGTTCGGACGGGGTCGATCTGGTGGCGTCGGCCCTAATGGGCGACGTGACCCTGCGGTGACCTCGGAGGCCGGGCTCTGGAATGTGGCCAACGTCCTCACGATGGCGCGTATCGTCCTGGTTCCGGTGTTCGTCGCCTGTCTGCTGGCAGGCGGAACGGCCTGGCGGCTCATCGCCCTGGCCATCTTCTGTATCGCCAGCCTGACCGACCTGCTCGACGGACGGCTGGCCCGCAGCCGCGGGCTGGTCACCGACTTCGGCAAGATCGCCGACCCGGTGGCCGACAAGGCGCTGACCGGGGCGGCGCTGATCTGCCTGTCCGCGCTCGGCGAACTGCCGTGGTGGGTCACCGGAGTGATCATGTTCCGCGAGCTCGGGGTGACCGTGCTGCGGTTGGTGGTGATTCGCCGCGGCGTCATCGCGGCGAGCCGCGGCGGGAAGGCGAAGACCCTCCTTCAGGTCATCGCGATCTGCCTCTACGTGCTGCCGGGCTCGCTGAGCCCGCCGGGAATCATCCGGGGGCTCTTCATGGCGGCGGCGGTGGTGGTTACGGTAGTGACCGGTGTGGACTATGTGCTTCAGGCGATGCGCCTGCGGCGCTCTGTACCTGAGCCAGTGAGCCGTTCAGACCTTGGGGAGGCATAATCGTGGTCTTGGAGTCGTCGGGGTCCTCGGAGTTTTCCTGCAGCCAGGCCGCACGCGACCTGGCCGGGCAGATTCTCGACCGGCTGCGGGCCGCCGGCCACACGGTGGCCGTGGCCGAGTCGCTGACCGGCGGCCTCGTCGCGGCGGCGCTGACCGACGTCCCGGGCGCATCCGCGGCCTTCCGCGGCGGAGTGGTCACCTACGCGACGGACCTCAAGGCGGGGCTGCTCGGCGTGGACACCCTGATGCTCGCCCGGCACGGCGCGGTGTACCCGCCGGTCGCCGTGGCGATGGCGGACGGCGTCAGGACCAGGCTGGGAGCCACCTACGGGCTGGCCACGACCGGGGTGGCGGGACCGGAACCCGCCGACGGTCAGCCGGTGGGTACGGCGCATATCGCCGTGAGCGTGGCGGACGACACGGTGGTCCGCACCATCGCGCTGACCGGAAATCGGCAGGAGATCCGTAGACTGACCGTAGAGCATGCTCTGGGGTTGCTGCTAGGCAGGCTTGGGGAAGAGAAGTACTGATTACAGCGTTACGTTGGCAGCGAACACAGCACGGCATGATCTCGCGGACTGAGGGTGATGCCAGGTAACGTGGAGGTGTTGGCCGGTATGGCCTCGGAAAGGGAGTGCGACTATGGTTCTGCTCCGTCAGCTGCTCGGTGACGTTCTGCGCCGGCTTCGCCTGCGGCAGGGTCGCACGCTGCGTGAGGTCTCGGCTTCGGCGCGCGTGTCCCTCGGTTACTTGTCCGAGGTCGAGCGCGGGCAGAAGGAAGCTTCCTCTGAGCTGCTCGCGGCCATTTGCGGCGCGCTTAACACCCCGCTGTCTCAAGTATTCCGTGAGGTGTCGGACAACTTCGCTCTGGCCGAGCTGCAAAATGAGCCCGTCCTCAGCATTCCCAGGGAGCCCGGACTGCGGGTGCCCGCTGAGGCCAGTGTCGGCCTGAAGTCGGCCGAGCGCGGTTACGCCCCGATCAGCGCCATTGTTCCCGGCGAGGACCCGTCGCTGGAATTCGGCGGTGATGAGTCCGGCTTCGGCGCCGCTGATGGCTTCGACGTCACCGACATGGTGTCGGTGTAGCCCGGCGGTAGAGCTCGCCCTGACCCTAGACCCAGGCGCTGGGGTTGTCGGTGAGGTGGCGGACCATATCGGGCAGGTTGCCCGACACGATGTCGGCCAGCATGACCTTCTCGAGCACGGCCCGTTCGTTGGCCCGCAGGGCGATCCATACCTGCTGCAGAGGTTCGGCCACGCCGGGATAGGTGACGTTCTCCGGGCGCTCGCCACGGACGCCGAGCAGCTGGCCGTCGATCGCCCTGATGATGTCGGCCAGCGAGATCTCAGCCGCCGGACGCGCCAGCCAGAAACCGCCGTCGGGTCCGCGCTGGCTGCGGATGAGCCCGGCCCGCCGGAGCTGGGTCAAGATCGTTTCCAGGAACTTACCCGGGATTTGCTGCGCACGGGCAAGCTGATCGGCGGTGACGTGACCGCTGCTGGTCGCGGCGAGCTCGATCGCGGCGCGCAGCGCATAGTCGGCCCGGGCTGACAGTCGCATGTTCGTCATTATGCACGTTCCCCACTGCTTTTATCGCATTAGCGAGCGGCGGCCCGAGGCGACCCGATCGCAGCGTAACAAAAGCGTTACAGAACGTCCGCGCCTCTATCCCGTCCTCGCATCCACTCCACGCTGGCTACGACGGGTTCCCGCGTCTGGGACGGGAATCCTCGGCCCCGCTGGACTCTCGCCTCCTGCCAGGCGGGGCGGGTGCGGGCTGGTTGGTTTCATGATCGTGGCCAGAAACTGTCGCCGGGCCGCGGCTGTTATTAACTTCGGGTGTGTCGCAGGTTGCCCCCGGGCCGGGCGTGATCGCGAACCCGCGGGGCGCGTTCTTCCCCACCCGCAACGCGGAGAACATCAGTCGTTGGTCCGCCGCGCACGGCCTGGCCGGGTGGGTCCGCCCGAGCCCGGGATCGGGCGGAGCGGTCCGCCCGAGCCCGGGATCGGGCCGCTTGCTCGGCCGGGATGCGCTGACCGGCCCCTCACGTCACAGCACACGTTTCCCCTCACTTGCGTACGGCGCCAGTTTCGGGAGAATGCGGCAGCGTACCGGTTCTTTGCGGTAGAGAGCCGCATTCTCTGAATACGTGCCGGGCGGGAAGTGACCTCACGGTGACCGCCAGGCCGCCCTGCTCCGCCCGGGCGGGCGAGCTGGTCCGCCCGGGCGGCGAGCTGGTCCGCCCGGGCGGGCGAGCTGGTCCTTCCAGGCCCGGCACCGCTTGCCGTCGGAGCCGCCGGCCCCGCAGGTGGCGGAGCGCTGCGCGGCCAGGACCGCTAGGCCAGCCCGAGCAACTCAGCCGCAGCCTGCGCGCTGGCCCGGGACGCGCCGTAGGTAACCAGGTGGTAGATCCCGCCCGGCGGGACCCAGTGCGGTAACCCCATCTCGACCAGGACCAGATCGGGCCGGGCCGCGATCAGCTCGGTGACCAGCGACTGCGTGGACTGGTCCCGGTGCGCGTCGCGGACGACGAGCACCAGCGACCGTCCCGCCGACGCCTCGCAGGCATCCCCGCCGCGTAGCCTGCCCCGCCGCTGGCCGCCCCAGCGCTGACGCGGCGTACGCTGACGGCCGGTACCCACGGGCTCAGTCCCCAGGTGAACCGCCCGGCCGCGATGTTCTCCCGCGGCTCGACCTCGATAATCAGGGGGCGGTCAAGGACCGGCCGGGGCCCGGACATCCGGGCTGCCCTTCTCGCGGCCGCGAGCCCCACCTCGGCCGGCCCTGTCAGCCCCGGCGGGCGCCCCGGAAGGGGCGCGGGTGGGCGCCAGGCCCCTGCGCAGGCGCGCCACCCGATCGGCGGCCTCCTCCAGCCGGGCGCCCGTGAGCGCCCCGTCGCGGACGGCGCCGGCCAGCGCCGCCCGGACCGCCAGGTACTGGTCCTCGTCGCCGTCCCGGCCCAGGCAGAGCAGATCGGTGCCGGCCGCCACGGCCAGCACCGCGGCCCCGGGGACGCCGAAAGCGTCCCTGGTCGCTCGCATCTCCAGCGCATCGCAGACGACCACGCCGGTGAACCCGAGTTCGCCGCGCAGCAAGCCGGTAATCGCGGCGCCGGAAACGGTGGCGGGCAGGTCGCCGGTAAGCTCGGGCAAGCGCAGGTGGCTGGGCATGATGGCCAGGGTGCCGGCCTTGATCGCGGCCGCGAAGGGCGGCAGGTCGTGCCGCCGCAGTTCGTCCAGGCCGCCCTCGATGGTCGCGATGGCCTCGTGGGTGTCGGTCCCGGTCCGGCCGTGGCCGGGAAAGTGCTTGGTGCACGCCACCACGCCCGCGCCCTGCAAGCCGGCCACCGCGGCCACGGTGTGCCGTGACACCAGGTCGGTGTCCGCGCCGAACGAGCGGGTGCCGACGGCCGGGCTGTCCGCCGAGCCGAGCACGTCGGCGCAGGGCGCGAGGTTGAAGTTGATCCCGAGAGCCGCCAGGTCGGCGCCGATCGCCTGGTAGACGGCCCGGGTCAGCGAGGTGTCGTCCACCGCGCCGAGCGCGGCGTTACCCGGGTACGGGCTGCCCGCCGAGTATGCGACCCGGGTCACGTCGCCGCCTTCCTCGTCGATCGCGATCACCGGCTCCGCCGCGGCGCGCGCGCAGGGCTAGCGGTCAGCGCGCGCACCCGGTCCGGAGTCGAGATGTTCTGGCCGAACAAGGTGACGCCGGCCAGGCCACGGCCCAGCGCGGTCCAGGATCCAGCGCGGCGCCGGCAGCCCGGGGAACGGGGGAATGATGATGGCGTCGGCCAGCCGGGCCAGCGCGGGGTCCACGCCTGTCCTGGCTCACCCCTTCACCGCCCCGGCCACCAGGCCGTTCGCCATCCGGCGCTGGACGATCAGGAAGAAGATCATGACCGGCACGGTGAACAGGGTGGAGGCGGCCATGATGCCGCCCCAGTCCACCGAGCCGCGGCCGTAGAAGTACTGCACGTAGATCGGCAGCGTGTACTTCGCCGTGTCGGTGCCCAGGAACGTCAGCGCGAACACGAACTCGTTCCACGCGAAGATGAACGCGAACACGCTCGTGGCCACCAGCCCCGGTGCCACCAGCGGCAGCAGGATCCGCCAGAAGATCCGCACCGGCCCGGCGCCGTCGATGGCGGCGGCCTCTTCCATCTCGCGCGGAACGGCCGCCACGAAATTGCGCAGCATCCAGATCGTGACCGGCAACGCGAACGCCGTGTAGACCGCGAGCAAGCCGACCAGGCTGTCCAGCAGGCCGAGCCGGCGGAAGTCGAGGAACAGCGCGATGACCAGCGCCTGCTGCGGCAGCATCTGCACGATCAGCAGCATGATCAGGTACGAGGTGCGGAGCCGGAACCGGAACCGGGCCAGCGCGATCGCCGCGAGCATGGCGATCAGCATCGCGGCCGCGACCGATGACCAGCGTGACGAACAGGCTGTTCTTCAGGAAGTTCCAGTACGGATGCCGATGACGCTGCCGTCGATCACCGTGCGGAAGTTGGCCAGCGTCGGATGGAGCGGGAACGGGTGCGGGGTCAGCGAGAAGATCTCCTGGCCGGCTTGAACGCGGTGGACACCATCCAGAAGATGGGGAACAAGGTCACCAGCGCGACCAGCACCGCCAGGGCGTTCAGCCCGACTCCGGCCCCGGACCACGGTCTTCCTCGGCTCGGCCTCATCGGAGCGCTCCTTGCCTGATGGATGACCGGACGTAGCCGACGGTGATGACGAGCAGGACGATGGTCAGGATGAACGCGAGCGCGGACGCCACGCCGTAGTCGGGCGGCATCGAGAACGCCCTGGTCGTAGGCGTAGATGCCCAGGTTGTACTCGTCCCGGTTGCCGAGCTCGCCGATGACGATGTACACCTGCGTGAACACGCCGAAGTCCCAGATGACAGAAAGCAGCAACAGCACCAGGAAGATCGGCTTGAGCAGCGGGTAGGTGACCCTGCCAGAAGATCCGCCACGGGCCGCCGCCGTCGACCCGGGCGGACTCGTGCAGCTCGGCGGGTATGGTCTTGAGCCCGGCCAGCACGGACACCGCGATGAACGGGAAACCCTGCCACAGCACGAGCACGGTCAGCAGCGTGTAGGCGGGCAGCGCGGAGTTGGTCCAGCTGAAGCCCACCCAGTGCGCACCGCCGCCCAGCCAGTGCGGCAGCCGGGCTCAGCGCCCAGTCCACGATGCCGCCGTCCGGGTCGGCCAGCCAGACGAAGATGACGCTGGCCGATACCGCGGGCGTGGCCCAGGCCAGCAGGGCGGCGCCGGACACGAACGTTGCCATCCGGCGGCCCAGCCGGTTCAGCAGCAGCCCGACCAGGGTCCCGGTCAGCAGCGTGAGCGGCACCACCACCGCCGCGAAGATCAGGCTGATCCGCAGCGACAGCCAGAACTCCGGGTCGGACAAGATCGTGGTGTAGTTGGACACGCCGACCCACTGCGTGCCCGCCGCCCCGGTCACCTGCGGCAGCCCGTAGTCCTGGAACGAGAAGAGACCGATCTGCACGGCCGGCCAGACCACCAGGGCGCCGATCACGGCCACCGACGGCAGCAGCAGGAGATAGGGCGACAGGTGCCGCCGCCGGATGAGGGACGCGACGCGCTCTCGTGCGGTGTACGACCCCGGCTCTAGGCGGCGGGTCCTGCAGGCCAGCCGGGGTGCCCGGCTGGCCTGCCGCGGTTGTCACCATGGAGACAATAGCCCCGGCTAGCTCTCGTTGCCGGTGTTGAGGACGTTCTGCAGCTCGGTGTTGGCCTTGCTGACGGTCGCGGCGAACGGCGCCCCGTTCATCAGCGACTTGATCATCGTCGGGATGACGTAGTCGGTCGAGTCCGCGGTGGCCCAGTTCTTGGCGTTCAGCGGCGAGATCTGGGTGTTCGAGGCCGCCTTGGCGAAGCCGGCCATGAGCTGGCTGCTGGAGTAGGCGCCGCCGGTCAGCGCGGAGGTGTAAGGCGGGAAGAAGCCCTGCAGGTTGGCGAACGAGGTGGCGTTCGACGTGCTGTCCATGACCTGGACCAGGTCCCAGGCGGCCGTCTTGTACTTGCTGGTCGCCCAGATGCCCAGGTCCGAGCCGCCCGCGAAGGCCGGCGCCGGGTTCGGGCCGTTCTGGCTCGGGATGGGGAACGAGGCCCAGTCCGACTTGCCCACCGCGTTAGCCGGGAAGTTGGCCGAGGCCCACGGGCCGTCGATGTACAGGTCGAGCTTGCCCAGCGCGAAGTCCTCGTTGGCGCCGCCGGACGTCGCCCCGATGTTGCCGAGCTCGGTCTGGCCGACGTACTTGGCGGGGGAGAGGTGCTCGGTCCGGTAGAGGTCGACGTAGAACTTGATGCCGGCCTCGGCTGCGGGCGAGGTCAGCGTGGCGGTCCACTTCCCGTTGCTCTGGGTGGCGATCTGGCCGCCGGCGCCCCAGATGAAGCTGGCGATGGCGTCCGTGTCGTTGCTCGGGGCGCCGATGCCGTAGGTGCCCGGGTACTTGGCCATCAGCTTCTGCGCGTCGGCGACAAGCTGCGCCCAGGTGGCCGGCGGGCTGGTGATGCCCGCCGCCTTGAACTGGTCGGTGCGGTACCAGATGCCGCGCACGCCGCCGAACCACGGGACCCCGTAAACGTCCCCGTTCTGCGTGTCGTTCGCGAGCATGCCCGACACCACGTCGGGCTTGGCCGACCAGGCGTTCACGAGCGTGGAGATGTTGGCCAGGGCGCCGAGCGAGGCCTCGGTGGGCGTTTCTGTGTTGCCCAGCTCGGTGATGTCCGGCGCGTTCTTCCCGCTGGCCAGGGCGTTGGTCCAGTCGGCGGTGGCGTTGGTCCACGGCACCCACACCACCTTGACCTTGGTTTTGGCGTCAGCGGGGTAGTCCTTGTGGAACTGCGTGACCACGCCGTTCATCCAGGTGACCTCCGACGGTACCGATGCCCCCATCCGCCACACCGTGAGCTGAGCCGGAGCCGAAGAGGCGGACCCCGAGTTCGCCCCGGCCGATGACGAGCCGCTCGAGCCGCAGCCCGCGATCGCGAGTGCCGCCGCCGCGCCGAGGGCGGCGAGGGCCGCTGGTGTTTTTCTGAGTCCCATTGCTGGCACTCCTTCCCGGGTGGTGAACTCGGTGTTGAATTGACGACTAGCCGTACAGAGAAACTAACCGGAAACTTTCCTATAAGATAGACCCCGTGGCCGGATCGAGACCTTACGATCGTGGACGTGACGAGTCGTGGACGTGACGAAGGGAACGCGATGCAGCTTCACCCCGAACCACGGGTCCGGCCAGGCACGCCGAGCCTGCTGCGCGAGCTGAACGACCGGGCGGCGCTGGACCTCCTGCTCGGCGGTGAGATGCTCACCCGGTCTCAGATCAGCGAGTACACCGGAGTCTCCAAGGTCACGGTGTCGCAGATGCTGACCAGGCTGGAGGAACGCGGCCTCGTCGCGGTGGCGGGCGAGCAGGCCGGTAACCGGGGCCCGAACGCCGCGCTGTACTCGGTTGTCCCCTCCAGCGCCTACGTGGCCGGGCTCTACGTCGAGTCCGACTTGGTCAGCGCCGCGGTGGCGGACGTCACAGGCCGCCGGGTGGCCGACGTGAGCGTCAACCCGAACGGCGCGGACGGTCCGGTCGAGATCGTCCGGGGCGCCGTCGAGCGGGCCTGCGCCCGTGCCGGGGTGGAGGTGGGCCGGCTGAGCGCGCTCGTCATCGGCAGTCCGGGCGTGGTCGACCCGCGGACGGGTGACCCGAGGCTGGCGGTCAACTTGCCCGCGTGGCACGAGGGAGCACTTGAGGCGCTGCGAGGTGCCTGGCACAAGCCGGTGGTGATCGAAAACGACGTGAACCTGGCCGCGATGGCCGAACGCGCCGCGGGTGCGGCGATCGGGGCCGACGATTTCGTCCTGGTCTGGCTGGGCGGCGGACTTGGTCTGGCCACCATCTTGGGCGGGCAGTTGCACCGGGGCACGGCCGGGGCGGCGGGCGAGATCGGTTACCTGCCGGTGCACGGAGCCCCGCTGCAAACCGGGATCAGGCACCCGGCCAGCGGCGGCTTCCAGTCCCTGGCCGGCGCTAGCGCGGTACGCGCGCTGGCCGCCGAGCAGGGATTCGCCGCGCCCACGGCGGCCGAGGCGGTCCAGGCCGCCGTGTCGTCCGGGTCCCGCGGTGGCGCCTTCCTGGACGAACTCGCGCACCGGGTCGCGGTCGGGGTCGCCTCCGTCTGCGCGGTCCTCGACCCTGGCCTGGTCGTGCTCGGCGGCGACGTGGGCCGGGCCGGCGGCGCCGCCCTGGCCGACCGGGTGGCTGCCGGGGTGGCCAGCATCTTCCCCGCCCGGCCCCGGGTGGTGCCAACCGGGGTCCCGGACGAGCCCGTCCTGCGCGGTGCCATGCTGGCCGCCGTGGCCCAGGCCCGCGGCGCCTTGCTGGCCTCGGTGGCCGATTCCCCGGTAGTTCCGGCCTGAGAGGTAATTCGGCCCCTGAAACCAGAAATATCTTCCGCAACTTTAGTAACTTCCGTAACTTGATACCCAACAGTCCTGTCAGTCAACGAGATGACAATGGCCTCGACGGGGTCCCAAGTTCACAGGAACCCGGTAAAACCCTCCCGTAACGTCGGCTTCCTACCCTCAGTAGCGCCCCTGCTCGACCTGGTAGCACGTGCACCGGACCTCCGTTAGTGCTGTATCTAAACCCTGGTGCACGTGCATAATGGGGTGTTAGTGAAGATTCCGATATGGAAAAACCTCACCGTGCCTCAACCTCCGCGTGTTGCTGATGAAGTATTCCGAGGAGGTTTTCGATACGGATGAATAGATGGGGTAGCGGGCTGTGGTGCCCTCAGGAGGAATGCCAGCGGAGCCGGGAACCCGGCGGTTTCGGGTCGGAGATGTGCCTCCGCTCGCTGAGGGATTCACCGAACGTCCCGATACTGCCCGCGGCATCGCCGATGCGCTAGTGCCCGGTGCGTCCGTGGCCCTCGTGCCCGGTTCGCCCTTCGCCGAGGGCCCGCAGAACTGGCTGGGGGCCTGCGGCAAGACCCAGATCGCCGTGATCATCGCCGAGTCGCTCTGGCGGTCGGCGGCCATCGACATCTTGGTCTGGGTGAACGCCACCAGCCGGGCGTCCGTGCTGTCCGGGTTCGTCGAGGCGTCGGTCGCCTCGAGCGGCATCGAGCCGACCGGAATCGCGGAATCGATCGCGGCGCGCTTCATCAGCTGGCTGAGCGCTACCAGCCAGCAGTGGATGGTGGTGTTCGACGACCTGTCCGACTCGGTCGACCTGGAAGGGCTCTGGCCGGAAGGGCCGTCTGGCCGGCTCCTGGCCACCAGCCCGCACTCCGCAGTGACCGGGCGCCGTGGCACGCAGGTGATCCCGGTCGGGTTCTTCAGCGTCCGCGAGGCGCTGAATTGCCTAACCGAAAGGCTGAGCGTGAACCCTGCGCAGCGGCACGGCGCCATTGACCTCATCGAGGCTCTCGGCCGGGAGCCGCTGGCGCTGGCGCAGGCTGCCGCGGTGGTCGCAAATTCCACTCTGGCCTGCCGTGACTACCGGGACTACTTCGCCCGCAGGCGGCAGCAGATCGGGGTCGCAGCGGGGGAAGTACCGTCCGCGGCCGCGGTGACCTGGACGCTGTCCCTGGGACAGGCCGAGTCGCTGCTGCCGGGGGACTCGGTCCGGGCCGTGCTGGTCTTCGTCGCCCTCCTGGATGGTCACGGGATCCCGGGAGCGATCTTCAGCACGCAGGCCGTGGTGACCTACCTGGGCGGAGCCGTGACCCCGTTCTCGACGGCGGTCGACCCGAAGCCAGCCTGGGATGCGCTGCTCGCGATCGAGCGGGCCGGCCTGATCACCATCGACCGGACCGAATCGCCGCCGACGATCCTGATGAGCTCGGTGCTCCAGGGGGCGATCAGGCTGGCGGCACCCGCTCAGGTCCAGGACCCTGCGGCCCGGGCGGCCGCGAGTGCGCTTCTCGAGGCGTGGCCGCCCGAGGAACAGCAACCGTGGACGGCGGAAAGGCTCCGGGCCAACGCGGCGAGCCTGCAAGGATCGGCCACCGACGTGCTGTGGGCTGATGGCTGCCACCCGCTGATGCTGCGGGCCGGCCGTAGCCTGGACACTGCCCGGATGACCGGGCCTGCCGTCGAGCACTGGCGCGATCTCGCCGCTCGCTGCGACAGCAAGCTGATCCCCGGTCATCCTGACACCCTGGTGGTGGCCGCTCAGCTGGCCGCCGCCTACCTCGCCGCGGGATACGCGGGCGACGCCGTGACCTGGTATCAGCGGGTGCTGGCCGAGCGGGGCCGTGAGCTCGCTCCGGGCCACCCGGCCATCGTGGCGGCCCGCGTCAACCTGGCCCGGTCCCTGATCATGGCGGGAGAGCCCGCCGATGCGGTGATCGTCTTGCATCGCGCTGTCACTGAATGCGAACAGTTCCGCGGGCCTAGCCACCCGGACACGCTCAACGTCAGCGACGAGCTGGCCGCCGCTTACCTCGCCGCGGGCGATGGCACCGCGGCGATCCGGCTGCTGAACCGGACACTGGCCGACCGCGAGCGGGTCCAGGGCGCCCGCGATCGGCAGACCATGAGCACCCGGGACCGCCTCGCCGCGGCGTATCTGGTCGCGGGCAAGGTCAAGGATGGCGTCTCGCAGTACAAACGGGTGCTGTCCGACCGCGAGAAGGTCCTCGGGCGTGGCCACCCGGCTACGATCGCGACCAGCGCGGATCTTGCCGCCGCCTACCAGGCCGCCGGGAAGATGCCGATTGCGATGCAGCTGTCCGAGCAGTGCTGCGCGGACTCGGAGCGGGTCATCGGTCGCGACCACGTGGACACCCTGACCCGGCTGGCGAACCTGGGGCACCTGTACTACACCGCGGGTCGGCTCGGCGACGCGGCGACGCTGCTCCGCGATGTCGCCGGCCGCTGTGAGCGGGTGCTGCCCTACGGCGACCCGCTGACCCAGGCGGTCCGTCAGAGCCTCGTTAACATCGCAGGCAGCGCCTGACCTGCCGGGAACGCACCCGCGGACCGGGAAACGCGGCGAGGGCCCCAGGCCGGTGGAACGTACAATCAGACCTAATAGACATAAAGGATTAAGAGGGATAAAAATGGTTTTAGTCGCGTTCGGTCGAAAACTCCATAAGTCTAAACTTTCCGCTCCAAATATGAATCTTCATGTGTCGGCTGGTTACCTATTAGAGTTAACTCGGCAATGTGACGGCATGGCCAGGACAGGCTGCCGAGAAGGGATTATAATGTCGGCTCCGCGGCTGAATGGGCTCCTGGTCGTCGTAGAGACCGAGCGGACTGGTCCCGCAGTGACCGTACCGTTTCGGCCTGATCCCATCCGCCCGGTACCAGCAGTGCGCCGCATCGCGCACACGGCCCCCCGCGTCGGCGAGATGTGTGCAGCATGCTAGCCGGAATCGTGATAGGTGTCGTGGTCCTGGTCGCCGTCCTCCTTATCTTCGGGGACTTTCGCCGGACCGGGCGTGACAGAGCGTCCTGGCACGACGATGAAGGGCTCCATGACGCCAGCCCCTGGCCGGGCGGAGACGCTCACGGGGGTGCCGCCGAAGCGTTCCACCGGGAAGCCGCCGGGACAGCGGCTACGCCCGCTGGGTACGATGCCAGCCCAGCCGGGCCGACGGGGCCGACGGGGCCGACGGGCCGGCCGTGCGCAGCCAATCCCGCCGTGAGCTGAAAGACCGGCCCGTCGGCTCGCGTTTGCTGCTGCTCATCATCATCTCGGCCGTGGCCGCCGCCGTCATCGCCTTCTGCGCTGTCCGCCTGGTCGACGCTCTGCGCAGCCCCTCGATCCATTCGGCCGTCGGCTCCGTGCATGACCGGTATATTCTGCAGGCGACCGTGGCCGGCGCGGTGGCGGTTGTTGTCCTGGTGCTGGCGCTGTGGCTGGTGACGGCCGTGTTCAGGTCGGTCGTGAAGCCAGTACGCAAGCTGCGGGCCGGGGCACGCGAGGTGGGCGACAGCCGGCTGCCCGAAGCGATCCGCCGCATCACCGAGAGCAGCGGCGAGAACATGCCGTCGGCCGCCGATCCCATCGACGTGGATTCCTCCGACGAGATCGGCGAGATCGCCCACGCCTTCAACCAGATGCGCACAGAAATGCTGCGGCTGGCGGGCAACGAGGCCGCCCTCCGCGACAGGCTCGACGCCATGTTCGTCAAGCTCTCGCACCGCAGCCAGTCCCTGGTAGAACGCCAGATCCGCCTCATCGAACACCTTGAACAGGGTGAGCAGGACCGGGAGCGCCTGTCGAGCCTGTACAAGATGAGCCGCATCGCTAGCCGTATGCACCGCAACTCGCAGAACCTGCTGGTCGTGGCCGGGCACGAGGTATCTAGCGACTGGAACCAGCCGATCTCGCTGCTGAACGTGATCAGGGCCGCGGCCGCCGAGATCGAGGACTACGAGCGCGTCTCGCTGAATGTGCAGCCCGACATCGCGGTGTCCGGCCCGGCCGTCAACGATGTGGTGCACTTGCTCGCCGAGCTGATCGAAAACGCCACGTCTTTCTCCGCGGGGGACATGTCCGTCGATGTCTCTGGTCACGGGCTAGCCAGCGGCGGGGTCTTGGTTGACATCACCGACCGCGGTGTCGGAATGGCCCCGAAAGAGCTGGCCTACGCGAACTGGCGGCTGGAGAACCCGCCGACCGCGGATATCAACGTCCCCAAGTGGATGGGCTTGTTCGTGGTCGCCACGCTAGCTGCACGACACGGCATCAAGATCCGGTTGCAACAGGCTGAGTTCGGTGGTCTTACGGCGCTGACCTGGCTTCCTGACGAGGTCATTACCAGCCAGCCCACGGCTCCGCCGGTGCGGCTCAGCAGGCTCGCCGGGTCAAGGCCACGTTCGCATGCCCATTACCAGGCGACAGATCCCGGCCCAGCCACTCCCGCCGCCACTGCCCCCGCTGCTCCCGCTCCCGCCGTTGCCCCCGCTCCCGCCGCTGCTCCCGCTCCCGCCGCCGCCCCTTCTGTCGCCGTCACCGCGGAGCAGAGGGTGCTCGCGAGGACACCGGAGTTCGGGTCGCGTGACGATGTCCTGGACGTGCCGTCCGGGCGGCGGATAGCAGCTGATACGGGCCGGCGGCCTGGCCCGTTGTCCGGCCGCGCCGCGCAGTGGCGGGGTGAGGCCCCGCAGGAGGCCAGCATCCCCGCGGAGCCAGCTGCGTCTGCAGGGCCGGAGAATGGCCTTACCGAGCCCGCGGTGGTCATGCCGCCCGCGGAGGATTCCGCGGGACGGCGAAGGCTGCCCATCTACGACTCGATCGAGTCGAACTGGTTCCGAGGCGGCCAGCACGGCTCCAACCCTCCTGGTGCCCCCCCGGCCACCGCCGGCCCCCGCTGGTCGTCGCCGGCGGACGCGGGCTGGAATGCCGCGGAGACCGTCAATTCGCCGTCGGCGGGCGCCCCGACGGCCGCCGGACTCCCCAAGCGGATGCCGAACGCCAATCTGGTTCCCGGGGCTATCCCGAGCACAAGCACGGAAACCGTCGTGCCGACCAGGTCGCCTGCCGCGGCCAGGGACCGGCTCGCCGGTTTTCAGCGAGGAGTCTTCGAAGCCAGGGCGGCTGGCGGCGAAGCGGCAGGTACTGCCGGAGAAGACGAGTCCTGACCAGTCCTCCCGCGTGACCAGGCCGCCGGCCTGCAACCGTCTCGCAGGTCTGGTCCGTGGTCGGCGTCGTCGTGGCCAGCGTCATCTTGATGCTCGTGGCGCGGTTCGGCCTGCTGCGGTCGAACTTCTTCCAGATCCCGCTGGAGAGCGCCGCCAGGGAAGGCTGACCCACCTCTTGATCATCTGGCGGCAGCCGCTAACGTTAGTACCGGCAAACGTTAGCGACGGGGAGGCCGGGCGGCGGGGTGAGAGCTGACCATCCTCAAGAACGCCGGTCTTTTGTCCGAACGAAGGGCGGTCACCCGCCGCCCGTACCGTGCGCTGGAACGAGGCCCTGGTCCCGGACGCTGTGTCGTGATCACGAAGACTTTTAGCCCATCTCCGGGACAAAAGTCTTCGTGATCACGGAGATCGAACGGGAGGGTGAAGTCCATGATCTGGACCCCAGAGCGTAACCAGCAGCAAGGGCGGCTGGTCGCCGAGATACACGTGAGCGCGGCCGCGGTACCGGCCGAGCGCGTCGCGGTGATCGCGGGCGGCCTGCCCGGCGCCGACAAGGCCGCCGCGCTGGCCGAGGCGGGCGTGGACCAGTCCCGGTACCTAACCGTCAGCATCGATGACATCCTGCGCCGGATGGCGGCCCGCCAGCTCATCCCCCCGGTGGATGGCTTGTCACCGATGGCGCGAGCCGACCGCGTGCACCGGGAGGCTCAGTTCGTGGCCAAGCGGGTCGCGCTGCTGGCCCTGACCGAGGGCCGGAACCTGATCCTGGATATCTCGCTGGCGTCCTGGCGCGCCGCGGAGTCCTGGACGTATGCCCTGCGGTTCGCGGATTACGGCGTGAACGCGGTGTTCGCCGACATCGAGATCGAGGAAGCGGCGCGGCGCTCCGACGAGTCCTATCGCGCCGGCGAAGAAGAATTCCGCCGCGGGCACGGTTACGGTGGCCGGTACCCTCGGGTCCAGGCCATCCGGGCGCTGGCGATCCCGGCCGCCGCCGAGCCCAGGAACCGCATCAGGTGGGCCGTGGGCGCGCGGTCCGCCGGGGCGATCGGCGGAACCGTCGGCACCGGCGCCTTCCCTGGCGGCGCCGTGACCTCGATGCTCACGTCCTTCCGGGACTCCAAGCTCACGCTGGACGACCTGTCGCTGGAGTTCCGGGCCCGCCGCTGGCCTCAGGTTCCCGATGTCTGTCCCCCCGAACTGGAGCAGGCTCGGCCGGCCATCGATGATCCCGAGCCCTACGTGCCCGGTTCCTTCGACGATGTCGTGCTCGCCTATGACCGCGGCTGGCTGTCGGACCCCGATTACGAGGTCCTGTCCGGGGCCGCCGCCGCCGACCTGCCCGAGCCCATCCAGCCCTAACTCCAAGCCCCAATCCTGGGGGTCAGCCCCGCCAGAACGGCCTGACCTCGATCCGGCCGAATGCGGCGACCGGATGCGCCGCGGCCACCCGGACCGCCTCGTCGATGTTCGCGCAGTCCAGCACGTCGTAGCCGCAGATGACCTCCTTGGTCTCGGCGAACGGCCCGTCGCTGACCAGCATTTCACCGTCGCGCACCGCCACGGTCTTGGCCTGGCGCGTGGGCGCGAGCCGGTCGCCGTCCAGCCGGATGCCGCGGGCGATCACGTCATCAAGCCAGGGGAAGCTGTCATCTTCCTTCTCGCCGGCGTCAGTCATCTCGTCGGCCGCGTCCTTCGACGACTCGATACATACCAGCATCATGAACTTCATTGCCTTCTCCGATCGTCTGGGCATCTACAACACCACGACGAACGGGGCAACCGCAAAAGGACGGTCCGAACGAACCGTGGTGCTCACCCAGGCTGACCGGAACAGGCCCGCACCGGGGCGCCCCCCGTCGGCAGCATGGTCGCCGTGGCCGGCAGCGTGCCGTGGGTGGCGTAGTAGGCCAGGTCGGCTGCGAGCTGAGGCGTCTGCGAGGTCGTGGCCGCGGCGGCGTCTTCGTACCGGTCCACCCCCGGCAGGCCGGTCAACGGTGCGCCGGCCAGGTCGAAGGGAGTCCCGCCCGCGCCTTCGCCGGACGGATCGGTCCAGCCGCACGTATTGAAGTACAGCGCGTCGTTGGCGGCCGACCCGACCGCGATGACCAGGTAGTTCCCGCTCAACGCGGCCGCCCAGGCGGTGCTGAAGGACCCGGTCACGTTGCTGGCGGGCACGCCCGCGGCCACGGCCGCACTGCTCGCGCTAGCGGCATCGCCCGTGGTGGCCGCGTACAGCAGCACGCGGTCCGCAAGCGTGGCCGGGGTACCGGGCAGCGTCGTCACCGTCCAGGCCGTCCCGGATCCCGCGTTCGTGTCCAGCCGCAGCGTGGCGCCGTCCGCGAGGAAGAGCTCGGTCGGCTGGCCGGGGTAGACGCTCACCGCGGGAATGCTGGAGGCCGTGCCCGGCAGCATGGTGGTCTGCCACTGCTGGCCGGTCCAGGTGGTGAGGGCGGGCTGGCCCCCCTGGGCGAGCCAGAAGACCTCCGGGGCCAGCAGGCCGGAGCCGATCGGGTGGCTCACGGCCGCCAGGGCGGTGGTGCCGGTGGTGCCGGGCAGCTCGTTCAGCTGCCAGCCCTGGCCGGCCTGGTTCGCCTCGGCCAGCTTGCCCTGCCCGTCCACGAAGAACACGCCGGCCTGCGAGGCGGAGGTGCTGACGGCGGACAGCGGGCTGTTCGCGGCGACACCGTACGGCGAGGTGACCGTGGTGGACTGCCAGCCGTGACCGTTTTCTGAGGTCACCGTGAGCGTGCCCGTCGCGCCCAGGGAGAACAGCTCGATCCCCGTGCTCCCGCCGCCCGAGTTGGCCAGTGCCAGCGACGCCACGTCAGTGGTGTGCACAGCGGGCAGCGTGCTGGTGACCCAGTTCGTGCCCTGCTCGACGGTCTCGTCGAGCTGTCCTCCCGCGCCGAAATAGAACACGGCCGGGACCGCTCCGGCGCTGACCTCGGAGCTGGCCGCCGTGGTCGCGACCAGCGCGGTGCCCTGTGCTGGCTGGCCGGGCAGGGTCTTGGTGGTCCAGCAGGTGCCGCACGTGTAGGTCTCCTCGAGCGTCCCGCTGGGGGATCGGTAGTAGACATGCGGGGTCATGGCGTCGCCAGCGGCCGGGTCCGGGTACGCCAGCGCGGTCAGCCCGCCGCTCACGCCCGGCTGACTGGGCAGCACTTGCCGCAGCCAGCCCTGGCCGCCGCCCGCGCCGTCGGAGTTTTCCGCGGTCAGCCCGCCCGTGCTGGCGGGCAGGAACAGGGATTGGCCGACCGGCGTGGTCGAGTACCAGACGGAGTTGTTCGGAGTCGAGGTCACGGCGGCCGACGCGCCGACCACATCGACGTCCAGAGCGCGCGTGACGCTGCTGCCAGTGCTCGAGGTGGCGGTCAGCGTCACCGGGTAGATCCCGGCGCCGGGGAAGACGGCACTCACCTCCGCGCCACCCTGGTTGGCGGTCCGGCCGACGCCGAACGTCCACTGATACCGTGAGACGGTTCCACCCGCTACCATCCCGCTGGCGCTGAAGCTGGTAAGCGTGCCGGCCACGGCGACCTGCGGTGCGGAGATCGAGACGGTCGGGACGGTCCGCTGCGCGGCGACCGGCGGGGTGACAAGCGCCCACTGCTCGCCTGGGCCCCAGATCTGGGCGGCCCAGCTGGTCAGGCTGACATTGGTGTCGTATTGCACGCCGATGTTCGAGGCGCCGAGGAAGTCACCGTTGACGAGGTTGACCGTACCGCCGGGATTCACCGCGGTCACGATGCCGACGTGATCCCCGTACGCGGGGCTGGCGATGTGACCGGGCGGGAAGAACACCACCGCGTCGCCTGCCGCGGGCGTCCCGCCGTCGACAGGCATGCTTTCGCCCTGGGCCAGTCCCCAGTCGTAGAACGAGCCGGCGCTCGCGTTGAGCGCGCTCACGTCGGTGGTGACGCCGGCCTGCTGCCACACCCACTTGGCGAAGTCCGAGCACCACAGCTCGTTCTCATCCTCGACCTTGAAGGTGGAGTCGAGGCCGCAGCCGTTGGCGTTCGGTGACAGGGCGCCGACCAGCGTGCTGTAGGGATTGCAGTCCAGGTCGGCGAAGCTCGTCTCGCCCGGGGTGACGCCGACGCCGACCTGCCCGAGCGCGATGGCCGCGATCGACTGGCCGATGGTGCGGGCCACGCCCGCCCGCGTGCGGGCTGCCGCCGCCGCGCTGAGCTGAGTGCTGGCGGCTGGCTGGCAGGTCAGCGCGGGGGGCAGCCCCCAGGCCTGATTCAGGCCTGCCGGCAGCCCTCGGCCGCAGCCGTACGGTCCGGTCTGGACCAGCTGCCAGGGTTGCCCCGGAACCCGGCGGAAGATGCCCGTGCCCGCGCCGTCCTGGAATTCAGCCTGCATCCCCGAGGACGCCGAGGGTGTAAAAACGGCGATGGCCCAGATCAGCCCGCCGACCGACGCCGTGTGCAGTGACCCCGCGCGGATCCCGGCCACCGAACTCCCCGGCAGCTGCCGCGCGGATACGTAGGCCTGCACCAAGGCCGCCGCGCTCCCGGCAGGCCACGTGCTCACCCCCGCCGGCGTGCTAACCCCCGCCGGCGTGCTCACCGGGGTTGCCTGGCGAGGCGAGGCGCCCCCTGTGCTGGCCCCGGCGGGCGCGGCGAGGAAACCACACAAAAATCCCGCCGACAATGCCCCCGCGCTCGCCACAGCCAGCGGTCGGAGAATGCACTTGCTTACCCGGTTGGCTCCAAATGCCGTCATGATATTGTCCCCCCTTCGGTTACCGAATTGCGATCCTTACAGCTAAAGGCGCTCAAACAAGCGCGACAGGCCGAGGCGGATGAGAAATAAGTACTTTCCGTGATGCACAAAAACCGCGGATTACCGCACCATTCGCATAAAGGCCACGTTGCGCTTCCCCAGCGTCCGCGATCCCCTTCAGCCGTCAATACCGGCACTATTCGGGGCGGATGTGAGCAGTGTGCGCACCCCCGAGGCTGCCCGCTCGTCGCACCTATCCCGGCTGCCTCACCCAGAGCCGTTCGGCCTCATTTGACGAATTTTTGTGGTTGATCCGTGCTTTGTGGATTGAGGCCACAGGGATGCACCACGCGTTTTCCGCGGCTCCACGCGATCCTCGGCGGGCCGAACCCCCAGGGATGGGTGGATTTCCGGGCGCCTCGGCGGCGGTTCTATGCGCAGATGTGCGCCTTAACGGTGACCGGTTACAATTAGGGGGAACAGCGGGAATTAGCAAAGGCGATGAGGCCGGTGCTACTGACGGGCGGCACGCACTGATGACCTACATCGCACCCGTTCTCGGCCTGCTGGCCGGAGTGGTGAGCATCGCGGACACAATCCCGTATGTTCGTGACACAGTTCGTGGTACCACCCGGCCGCACCGCGGGACCTGGCTCATCTGGAGCGTGCTGGCGATCGTGGCGTGCTTGTCGCAGCGCGCCGACGGGGCGTCCTGGAGCATAGTCATGGCCGCCTCGCAGGCCGTCCTCACCAGCATCATCTTCCTGCTCTCGATCCGCCACGGCGAGGGTGGACTCAGGCCGGCCGACGTGCTGATGATCGCGCTTGCCGGTGGCGGCGTGGTCGGATGGATCGTCGCCGACGAGCCGGTGATCGCCATCGCGTGCGTCGTCGCGGCCGACCTGATCGGGGTGGCGATGATGCTGCCCAAGACCTATCGCGATCCCGGCTCCGAGACGCTGGCGACGTTCGCGCTCGCCAGCCTCAGCGGCGCGCTCGCCGCCGGCGCCGTCGGCGCGCCACATCCCTCCCTGCTTCTGTATCCGGTCTACTACTGCCTGGCAGACGGCGCGGTCGCGGTCCTCATCCACCGCCGCCGGAGGTTTCTCGCCAGCCCGCAACCTCCTGGCGCAGGCCAGCGAAGCTCCGCGTTAGTGGCAAGGTACCCGGGCTTCCAGGTTCACTTGCTTGCTTTGCTGGCACTCTCGCGAGGAGTCTGGAAGAACCCCGGCCGCACGATGACCCGGAAGGCGATCATGACGAGCAGGCCCGCAGCGACGATGCCGATCAGCGACCAGCGCTCCTGAGAGGTTCCGGACTGCAAGGACTTGACCACGATCCAGACCAGGAACGCGATAGCGCCAAGCGGGAGGATACCGACGAGCAGCGCGTCCCAGACATTGCTGAAGACGCGCCGCCGGTAGTAGACCATGGCGGCCAACGCGGTGAGGATGTAAAAGCTGGCGTACAGCAGGCCATCGACGCTGATCAGCTCCGAGAAAAGGTTCGCGACCGAGGTGGACAGTAGGTAAATCCAGGTGACCACGATGAGGGTCACGCCCATGATGAGGCTGGCGACCATGGGGGTTGCGAAGCGCCGGCTGACGTTGCCCATGACCGCCGGAAGTACCCGGTAGCCGGCCATCCCGTAGGTGATCCGCGACAGGGACACGATGCCGACGCCGACCGATGCGCTCACCGACAGCACCAGGGCGAAGGCCATCACCTTGGCCCACCCGCCGCCGCCCAGCGCCTGGGCCACGTAGACAAGCACCGATGACGAGTTGGCCTGCAGCCGGGCCGGGGAGACCGCACCCTGCAAGCCCACCTGGGCCAGGATGTAGATCACGGCCAGGATGGCAACCGCGTAGACGGCTGCCTTGCCGGGGTTGATCCGGCGGTGCTGGACTTCTTCGTTGACATAGACGGTGGCGTCCCAGCCGGCGAACAGGAACACGGCGAGGAGGAGCCCCGCCGAGAGGCTGCCCTTCCCGCCGATCCCGCTGATGCTGAACCAGCCGCTGGTGATCCTGAACGTGCCGTGATGATGGGCGAGTACCGCGGCCAGGCCGGCGATGGAAAAGCCGATCAGGATCGCGTACTCGACCGCGGCCATGCAGACCTGGACGCGCGCGGTTGGCCGGATGCCGACGATCGCGACCGTCAGCATGACCGCGATGACGCCGGTGGCGATGAAGATGTTAGGCCAGGTGCTAGTGGAATTCGCGCCGAAGACGGCCAGCACCGACGGGGCCAGGATCACGGTCGCGGCAATGGTCCCGAGGAGGTTCGCTGCTATCATCAGCCACCCGGTGAGCCAGCCCAGGTAGGGGTTGATGGCGCGGCCGACCCACTCAAAGGACGCGCCGCAGTTGGCATTCCACAAGTTCAGCCGCCGGTAGGCGTTGGCGATCACCAGCATCGGCACCAGGCACAGCAGGATTATCGGTACCCCGGCGTAGGCCGAGGCCGCGGCCAGCGCCGCCAGCGTCAGCCCGACACTCAGCGCCGGGCCGACGTTGCCCAGCCCGATGATCGTGTCCTGCGCGACCCCGATGGCATTCGGCTCGAGCCGACCCGGAATCGCGGTGGCCCCGGCTGCCCCTTCAGGGACGGCGGTTACAGGTCGGTCCGTCATCTGTGCTCCCTATCATGTCTGCCGATCGTGCAGCAGATGGTAACAAGCATGCGGAGGTCGGGGCTTAGCCGTGACCTGGGGTTTGCGCCACCGGGTGGTCTGCGGTCCGGAACTTCCGGCACCACGCGATCTGGCCTGGGCGCGGGTTCTCGGCTCGCGCCAGTAGCCGTCCCAGCATCCTTCCGGATGACCCCCGTAGGCAATTTCTGGACATAGCATGCCATCGAAACAAACGCTTTGTGGTGGTAAGTATGCAAAAGCGAGAGGAAAGCAACGGACTGACGAGCAAGATGAACCCCGCGAGCCGGCTGTCCGTCTTGTTCGCGCCGACGAAGGGCATGACGTGCGTATCCGGGGATGCTGGAGTCCCGGGCGTCTGACGTGAGAGTGTGCCGAACGGGAGGTGATGCGCCGATGGGCGCCTCAGCCGTAGTCCGGACGGCGATCCGGGTGGAGGGCATTGTGCAGGGCGTGGGCTTCCGCCCGTTCGTGTACACGCTGGCGACCGGCCTTGGCCTGTCCGGGTTCGTCGGTAACGACGCCGATGGCGTGTTCGTCGAGGTCGAGGGGCCAGCGGACAAGGTTAAGAAGTTCCTCCTTGGGTTGCAGCGGGACGCGCCCCCGCTGGCCAGGATCGACCGGATCGGCGCGACGGACATCCTCCCGAGGTTCCCAAAGTCCCCGAGGCCCCCCGGGACCCGCAGCGCTTCCACCGGGTCGGAGTCGTTCACCATCGCAGCCAGCGGTTCCACCGGGCGGCGCGGGACCCTGGTGGCAGCGGACACCGCGACGTGCGCAGACTGCCTGCGTGAGCTGGCCGATCCGGCCGAACGGCGGTACCGGTACCCGTTCATCAACTGCACCAACTGCGGTCCCAGGTTCACGATCGTCCGCGACGTTCCCTATGACCGGCCGCTGACCACCATGGCGGACTTTGCCATGTGCGAGCCATGCGCAGCGGAATATCGCGACCCCGCCGACCGCCGCTTCCATGCCCAGCCGACGTGCTGCCCCGCCTGCGGACCCCGGCTGCGGCTGCTCGATGCCGCCGGGAACGCGCTGCCCGATCCCGCCCAGGCCGCCGACCCGCCCGCCCCGGCCGCCGACCCGTTGGCCCGGGCGGCCGCCCTGCTGCGCGAAGGTCATGTCCTTGCCATCAAGGGCCTGGGCGGCTACCACCTCGCCGCGGACGCCGCCTGCGAGCAGGCCGTCGCGACCTTGCGGACCCGTAAGCACCGGGAGGACAAGCCGTTCGCGATTATGGCCGCCGACCTGGCCGCCGCCCGCCGGCTATGCGAGGTCGACGACGCCGCGGCCGAACTGCTGACCAGCAACAGCCGCCCCATCGTCCTGCTGGCCCGGCGGGCGGGCGCGGACATCGCCGCGTCGGCGGCGCCGGGTAACCGCAGTCTCGGGGTCATGCTCCCCTACACCCCGCTGCACCACCTGCTGCTCCAGGCGGTCGGCCGCCCAATCGTGCTGACCAGCGGGAATGTGTCCGACGAGCCGATCCTGTACCGCGATCGTGACGCGCTGGACGGGCTCGGCGGGATCGCGGACGCGTTCGTGGTCCATGACCGGGCCATCCACATCAGGACGGACGACTCGGTCGCCCGGGTGATCGGCGGCCGCCCGATGCTGATCCGGCGGTCCCGCGGCTACGTGCCAGAACCGCTCCCGGTCACCCGCAGGTTCCCCCGGCCGGTGCTGGCCTGCGGAGCCGAGCTGAAGAACACGTTCTGCCTGGCCAGGGACGACCACGCCTTCGTCTCGCACCACATCGGAGACCTGGAGAACGCCGAAACCCTGCGCTCCTTCACCGAGGGCATCGAGCATTTCCGCCGGCTGTTCGACATCGATCCGCAGGTGGTGGCCCACGACCTGCACCCGGAGTACCTGTCCACCAAGTACGCGCTCGAGCTGGCCGCCGACGGGTTTCCCCTGGTAGGCGTGCAGCACCATCACGCGCACATCGCCTCCTGCCTGGCCGACAACGGCGCGGACGGCCCGGTGATCGGGGTCGCCTTCGACGGGACCGGCTACGGACCGGACGGCACCATCTGGGGCGGTGAGTTCCTCGTCGCCGACCTGGCCGGCTTCGAGCGGGCGGGTCACCTCGCGCCGGTGCCGATGCCCGGGGGAGCGGCCGCCATCAGGCAGCCGTGGCGAATGGCAGCCGCCTACCTCGACGCAGCCCCAGAAGCCCCCGAAGCCCCAGAAGCCCCAGAAGCCCCAGAAGCCCATGATCGCCTCGACGTCTGGCGGCGTCACCAGGCGGACTGGCCCACCATCGTGGCCATGGCCACGAAGGGCATCAACTCCCCGCTGACCTCAAGCGCCGGGCGGCTATTCGACGCCGCCGCGGCCGTGCTGGGCGTCCGGGATGCGATCAACTACGAGGGCCAGGCCGCGGTGGAACTCGAGCAGCTGGCTGATCCCGCCGAGACCAGCGCCTACCAGGCGCGCATCGAGGCGGGTCATCCGTTCCGGGCCCGCGGTGGTGACCTGATCCACGCGGTCATCGACGACCTGGCCGCCGGCACGCCGCCGGCGGTGATCGCGGCTCGCTTCCACCACGGCGTCGCCGCTTTGGTCGAGGCGGGCTGCCTGCTGACCCGGGAACGGTGCGGCGTGGAGACGGTGGCGCTGTCCGGCGGCGTGTTCCAGAACCAGCTGCTGCTGCGCGCGGCGATCAGCCGCCTGGAGGCGCGCGGGTTCCGCGTCCTGGTGCACTCCCGCATCCCCTGCAACGACGGCGGGATCAGCCTCGGCCAGGCCGTGGTGGCGGGAGCACGGGACCGGCTCGCTTTATATCAGCTGTGATATCATTTGTGCTTCCACTGATATACGGGGGTCGCGCCAGTGAGCAGAACCGTGATCGACCTCGACGATGACATGCTGGCCGACGTCGCCCAGGCGCTCGGCACCCGCACCAAAAAAGACACGGTCAATGCGGCGCTCCGCGAGGTGCTTGAGAGCCGGCGCCGGGCGCTGGCCCTGACCAAGCTGCGCGAGGCCACCGCAGACGGCGCCTTTGACCTGGCCCTACTGGCGGACAAGAGGAACTACCGGCGGTGACCCCGGCGCAGTTCCTGATCGACACCAGCGCGCTGGCCAGGCTCATGCGCCCGGGCGCTGAGTCCTTCGGATGGGACCAGGCCGTCACGGCGGGCCTGATCGCGGTGTGCCCCATTACCGAGCTTGAGTTCTTTTACAGCGCGCGCTCACTGGTCGATCGTGAGCAGGGCCTCAGCGACATGCGGTCCCTGTTCGGCTGGGTCCCGGTTCACGACCGGGCCTTCAGCCGGGCGTGGGACGTCCAGGGCGAACTGACCGGTAAGGGCCAGCACCGCGGCGCGGGCCCGGTGGACCTGGCCCTCGCCGCGACCGCGGAGTTGCACGGCCTGACGCTGCTCCACCATGACCGCGACTTCGACGTCATAGCGGGGGTCACGGGGCAGCCCACCCGATGGTACGGATCGAGCTGACCGCCCCGCGCCGAAACGCGGACCAGGCCCGCTTAGCTCAGCAGATCCGCGGCAGCGGGTCGCCGACCAGCAGATCGACGATCCGGGTCCCGCCGAACGCGGTCTTCAGCTGGACCAGCCCCGGCTGCTCCGCCCGTACGTGCCCGATGATCGCGGCGTGGGCGCCGAGCGGGTGCCCGCGCAGCGCGGCGACGGCGTGATCGGCGTCGGCACCTGGCACCACCGCGACCAGGCGGCCTTCGCACGCGACGTACATCGGGTCGATGCCGAGCAGCTCGGAGGCGCCCCTGACCTCCGCGCGGACCGGGATATCGTCCTCGCTGACCAGGACGCCCACGTTGGCCGCCTTGGCGATCTCGTTGAGGATGGTCGCCACGCCGCCCCGGGTCGCGTCCCGCATCGCCCGGACCCCGGGCACCGCGGTGAGCAGCTCGGCCACCAGCCCGTTCAGCGGGGCCGTGTCCGAGCAGATGTCCGCCTCGATGTCGAGCTCGCCGCGGGCCAGCATGATGGTGATGCCATGGTCGCCGATGGGCCCGGACACGATGATGGCATCGCCGGGCCGGGCCCGGGCCGCCCCCAGGACCACGTCGCGCTCGATGAGGCCGACGCCCGCGGTATTGATGTAGCAGCCGTCGGCCTTGCCCTTCTCGACCACCTTGGTGTCGCCGGTGACGACCCGCACGCCGGCCGCCGCGGCCGCGGCGGCCATGGACTCCACCACCCGGGACAGGTCCGCGACGGGGAAACCTTCCTCCAGGATGAACCCGGCGGACAGGTAAAGCGGGGTGGCTCCGGCCACGGACAGGTCGTTGACCGTGCCGTTGACGGCCAGGTCACCGATGTCACCGCCGGGGAAGAACAGCGGCTTGACCACGTAAGAGTCCGTGGTCAGCGCCAGCCGGGTTCCGTTGATGGTCAGCTCGGCCGCGTCCTCGAGCGGCTCGAGCGCAGGGTTGCGGAACGCGTCGAGGAAGACCGCCTCGATCAGGGTCTGGGTGGCCTTGCCGCCGGCGCCGTGCGACATCGTGATGCGCTCTTCCCTGACCCGCGGGCGCCGGCGCCTGGCGCGGTCGATGCGGTCAAGGACCTGCTGCTCCGGATCGGCCAGCGGTAGCTGCCTGCGGCCCGCCGCGCCCCTTTCCAGCTCATCGAGCCGCTCGTGCTCGTCGTGCTCGTGCAGCGCCTGGTCCACCCACGAACGCTGATCTCCAGCCGTCATGACCTGGCCACCTGGGCCTCAGGGACCCGGTTGCGGTTCATCCGGCCGAAATTGTAGTAGGCCGCGCAGGCGCCCTCCGGGGACACCATGCAGGTCCCGATGGGGGTCTCCGGCGTGCACGCGGTGCCGAACACCTTGCACTCCCACGGCTTCAGCACGCCCTTGAGCACCTCGCCGCACTGGCATGCCTTCGGGTCCGCCACCCGCACCCCGGGCACCTGGAACAGCAGCTCCGCGTCCATGGCGGCGTACTTCTCCCTGACCTTGAGCGCCGAGTGGGAGATGAAGCCCAGGCCGCGCCACTCGAAGTAGGGCCGCAGCTCCATCGTCTCGTTGATGACCTTCAGCGCCGCGGCGTTGCCGTCCCACGGCACCACCCGGGAGTACTGGTTCTCCACCTCGGCCCGGCCCTGCGCCAGCTGGACCATGAGCATGTAGATCGACTGCAGGATGTCAAGCGGCTCGAAACCGGCCGTCACCACGGGCTTGCCGTACTCGCGGGCGATGAACTCATACGGCCGGCAGCCGATCACCGTGGAGACGTGACCCGGTCCGATGAAGCCGTCGAGCCGCAGGTCCGGCGAGTCCAGGATGGCCTTGATGGCCGGCACGATCGTGACGTGGTTGCAGAACACCGAGAAGTTCGTCAGCCCCTCACGGGCGGCGCGCAGCATGGTCATGGCGGTGGAAGGCGCGGTCGTTTCGAATCCGATCGCCATGAACACCACCCGCTTGCCCGGGTTCTGCCGGGCGATCTTCAGCGAGTCGAGCGGCGAGTACACCATGCGGATATTGGTGCCCTCGGCGTTGGCGTCGAAGAAGGATCCCCCGCTGCCCGGCACCCGCATCATGTCGCCGAACGAGGTCATGATCACGTCCGGCTGCGAGGCCAGGTGGATGGCGTCATCCACCCGTCCCATCGGGATCACGCACACCGGGCAGCCCGGGCCGTGGACCAGCTGCACCGACTCGGGCAGGTAATCCTCAAGTCCGTGCTTGTAAATCGTATGGGTGTGCCCGCCGCACACCTCCATCAGCTTGTACTGGCGGCCGGGTTCACACAGGGCCGCGATCTTCGCGGCCAGCGCGCGTGCCTTGTCGGCATCACGGAATTCATCGACGAACCGCATTGTCCGCACGCTCCTATTCGATCAACGACGCGCGCAGCGCGGCGATCTCGTCCTCGTAGGCCTGCCCGATGCCCTCGAGGAACTCCATGGCGGCGGTCGCCTCCCGCTCGTCGATCTTCGACAGGGCGAAGCCGACGTGGATCAGCACCCATTCGCCGGGCACGGGCGGATCGTCGACGAGCAGGCCAATGTTGATCATCCGCCGGACGCCGCTGACGTCCACCTTGGCCAGATCGGGTTGCTCCGGGTGAAGCTCGATGACCTCACCTGGTATGCCGAGGCACATGTGCCACCTCTTCCTGATTGTTAACGGCCCCCAGGGCCGGAAATCCTCTCCGGGCCGCCAGGCCCCGAAGAGACGAGAGCGTCCAGGGTCAGCTCCCAGAGCACCTGGTAGACGGTGGTCTGGGCCTCCTGGATCCGGTGCACCGACTCCGACGGCGCAATGAACAGGTAGTCGATGCTGTCCAGCTCGGCCATCTTGCCGCCGTCGTACCCGGCCAGCCCGATGGTGAGCATCCCGCGGCGGCTCGCCTCGTCGAAGGCGCGTACCAGGTTGGCGGAGTTACCGCTGGTGGACAGCCCGACCGCGATGTCGTTCCGGCCGCCGAACGCCGCGATCTGCCGGGCGAAGACGACGTCGACGCCGACGTCGTTGCACAGCGCGGTGACCACCGCGGTGTCGCTGCCCAGGCCGAACGCGGGCAGCGGGCGAGCGTCCCCGCCCGGGTGCAGGAACAGCGTGGCGAGCTGGGCGGCATCGGTGGCACTGCCGCCGTTGCCGAAGGCGAACAGCCGGCCGCCGGCCGCGAACCTGGCCGCCGCCGCTCGCGCGCAGTCCGCGATCCGGGCCCCGTCGTGCGCGCCGATCTCGCGGCGCAGCGCCACGATCTCGGCCACCTTGGCCACCGTCGAGGCGCGCACCTGCTCGAGCACGGCCGGAAGGTCGGAGGTGCCGGAGTACAGGAACGGGTACAGCGACTCCATCGCCTCGGACCCGTAGCCGCCGGGCCGGCCCTCCTGCCGCGTCACCAGGTCACCTCCCCACCACGGCGATGGCTTCCCTGGCGTGCACCAGGATCGTGTCGCCCACCCTCGCGGTCACCAGGGCCACGCTGACCGTCTCGGTGCCCGCGCCGGTGTCGACCACGGCCAGCTCGTCGTCGAGCAGCCGCAGCACCGTGACCTGAACGGCGGTATCAGAGCAGGTGATGCAGACCTCACCCACGCAATCGGGAAGCAGCCCGTCAGGCTCGCTCATGCGATCACCCCAGGCGCCAGCACTCCCGGCTGCTCGAAGAACACGTGCACCAGCTCCCAGAGCAGGTGATAGAGGGTGACGTGCAGCTCCTTAACCACCCGGGGATCGGACGAGGCCGCGATCAGCAGGTGATCGACGGCCTGGCTGGCCATGATCGGACCGCCCAGGCCCGGGCCAGCCGTCCCGCCCGCCAGGGCGATCGTCAGCAGGCCGAGGTCGCTGGCCGCCTCCAGGCCGGCCAGCACGCTGGCGTTGTGGCCGTCGGCGGAGATGCCCAGGGCGATGTCGGCCGGGTCGGCGAGGAAGCGGATCTGGTGCGCGAAGATCGCGGCCATGCCGTCCCGCTCCGCGATCCCGGTCACGGTGGCCGCGTCGGACGTCAGCGAGATGGCGGGCAGCGCGCGTTTGCCCACGATCACGGGGTGGACGAACTCCACCGCGACATGCTGCGCATCCGTGCTCGCCCCGCCCGTGCCGAACACCACGAGCTTTCCGCCCCGGTGAAAACGCACCGCCATCGCGTGACAGGCGGCCGCGATGGCATCGGCCTGCCCGGCCAGGTCGCCGGCGGGACCGTTCCGCTGTCCGAACAGGAGGCTGACTGCTTCGTCGTCAGCAGCCCCCCCACGTGCTGTCATGACAGCACCGTAGGCCCTTGGAGTAGGAGCGTCTAGTAAACGGCACGACACTTCTGGCAAATAGCTCAGGGCACCAGCTACAAATGACCTGTGCCCTCATTAAAATCAAGATCATTCTTCCGAACGGACCGTGGTTCGTCCGCACCGCACCCGTGCGCGCCCGCGGCCGATTCGCGGCGTTTGTTTCCGGTATTGTTGCCGCTCGCGTGCGCCAGGGGCATGGTGATCTCAAGACGGCCGGCTACGACGCCGGGCCGTTCTGTGAAAACCGCGGAGGTGGTTACCGTGCCGGACGGAGCGAACCCGCTCGCCTACAACAGCACGTGGCAGGTCAGGAACGACGCCTGGTGCAGCCTGGAGGAATCGTCGGCTCAGCTGGTGCTGGCCGCCGCCCGGCACCGTCCGGTCGGGGACCTAGGCGAGACCATCGCCGGCTTGCTCGATGTCCTCGGGCCGATCGAACGATTCTGGGCCTTCCCCGGCATGCAGGTCTTCCAGAAGCTGCAGCGGCTGTTCGCCGCGGGCAAGTACGACCGGTTCGCCGCCCTGGTGCGCGGGATCAACCGGGCGCTGGCCACCGACTCGTTCCGCACCGGGCAGAACTGGGACCTGAGCGCCGAGGAGGAGTCGCTGGACCGGGCCGCCCACCCGGCGGAGCCGTCCCGGGCCGACCGGCCCTACTTCGAGGTCCTGATCGTCGAGGACATGACCGAGCAGCAGGAGTACTCGCTGCGGGAGGAGCTGCGCCGCTGGCGGCGGCCCGATGACGCGACCATCTACGAGATCGTCGTGGTGCCCAGCATCGAGGATGCGATCATGGCCGCGCGGCTGAACTTCAGGCTCCAGGCGTGCGTGGTCCGCCGCCGGTTCGCCCGCCAGTCTCCCTACGACTCGTCCTCGCTCGCACAGTTCGTGGACAGCGTGGTCGCGGACGACGTGATGGAACGCTCGCCCGAGGACCGGGCCCAGCTGCTTGGCCGGTCCCTGGCCAGGCTCCGGCCCGAGCTCGACCTCTACCTGATGACCGAGATCGCCATCGAAGACCTGGCGGGCCACCTCAGCCACCATTTCCGGCGCATTTTCCACGCCAGGGAAGGGTCGCTCGAACTGCACCTGTCCATCCTGGACGGTGTCGCGGCCCGGTATCGCACGCCGTTCTTCAACGCCCTGAAGAGCTACAGTCACCGGCCGACCGGCGTGTTCCACGCGCTGCCGATCTCGCACGCCAAGTCGATCGTGGAATCGCACTGGATCGGTGACATGCTCGATTTCTACGGCATGGAGATCTTCCTGGCCGAGACGTCGGCGACCTGCGGCGGACTGGACTCGCTGCTCGAGCCCACCGGACCGTTGCGCGAGGCCCAGCAGCTCGCGGCGGCCACGTTCGGCTCGCGGCAGACCTACTTCGTCACCAACGGGACCTCGACGGCCAACAAGGTCGTGGTGCAGGCGCTGGTCCAGCCCGGCGACATCGTCCTGGTCGACCGGAACTGCCACCAGTCGCACCACTACGGCCTGATGCTGTCCGGCGCGATGGTGACCTACCTGGACGCGTATCCGCTGAATCACTACTCGATGTACGGCGCCGTCCCGCTGCGGGAGATCAAGCGCCAGCTGCTGGCCCTGAGAAGGGCGGGCAAGCTGGACCGGGTCAAGATGCTGCTGCTGACCAACTGCACGTTCGACGGGGTCGTCTATGACGTCAGCCGGGTGATGGAGGAATGCCTGGCCATCAAGCCCGACCTGGTCTTCTTGTGGGACGAGGCCTGGTTCGCGTTCGCCAGGTTCCATCCGGTCTACCGGCCGCGCACGGCCATGCGGGCCGCCCGCACCCTGATTGAACGGCTCCGCCTGCCGGAGTACCTGGCGCAGTACGACACGTTCCTCGCCGAGGTCGGCGCGATCGACGCCGCCGACGACGAGGTGCTGCTTGACCGGCAGCTGATACCCGACCCGGCCCGGACCAGGGTCCGGGTGTACTCCACCCAATCCACCCACAAGACGCTGACCTCGCTGCGGCAGGGCTCCATGATCCACGTCTGCGACCAGGACTTCAGCCAGAAGGTCGAGGGCACCTTCCACGAGGCCTACATGACGCACACCTCCACCTCGCCGAACTACCAGATCCTGGCCTCGCTCGACCTGGGCCGGCGCCAGGCCGACCTGGAAGGCTTCGAGCTGGTGCAAAAGCAGATCGAGAACGCGATGCGGCTCCGCGACGCGGTGGACCATCACCCGCTGCTGTCCAAGTACATGCGCTGCCTGACGACGGCCGACCTGATCCCGGCGCAGTACCGGCGCTCGGGCATCGACCAGCCGCTCCGATCCGGCTTGCCGAACATGATCAAGGCCTGGACCGACGACGAGTTCGTCCTGGACCCGTCCAGGATCACCATTTACATCGGCGCCACCGGCATCGACGGAGATCACTTCAAGCGCGGCCACCTGATGGACCGCTACGGCGTCCAGATCAACAAGACCTCGAGGAACACCGTGCTGTTCATGACCACGATCGGCACGACCCGCAGCTCGGTGGCCTACCTGATCGAGGTGCTCGTCACCATCGCCCGCGACCTGGAGGCCAGGGTGGCGGACATGAGCCCGGCTGAGCGCGCCGCACACGAGCGCGACGTGCGGAGGCTAACCTCGCCCACAGCGCCGCTGCCCGACTTCACCGGCTTTCACTCCAGCTTCACGGACGGCCCGGATCAGGCCACCGGCGAGGGGGACGTCCGGCGGGCGTTCTACCTGTCGTACAACGACAGCTACTGCGAGTACGTGACGCCGGACGAGGCCGAGCAGCGGGTCGAGAACGGCGAGCAGGTGGTGTCCACCACCTACGTCACGCCGTACCCGCCCGGCTACCCGGTGCTGGTGCCCGGCCAGGTGTTCAGCCCGCAGATCCTGGCCTTCATGCGCAGCCTGGACACCCCCGAGGTACACGGCTACCGGTCCGATCTCGGCTACCGCGTCTACCTCGACAAGGCCCTGGAGATCGCCGAGTCCACCCGCCCGGCGCCGTTCCCTGGCGATTGACGGCAGCAGCTCGATGTACGGCAGTAGCTCGTGCTGGCGGCAGCTCGCGTTACGGCAGCAGCTGGCGTTACGGCAGCAGCTCGTGCTGGCGGCACCAGTCCTCGGCGCTGCCGCCCTGGGCCGCCAGGGCGGCTTCCCAGCGCGGATCCGCGGTGATCGCCGCCATGACGCTGGGCCGAATCGTGAAGGCGCGGCTGAGCCCGGTCATCTCGAAGAGCTGCATGATCTGGCCGCCGCTGGCCACGATCTCCAGTGTTCCCTGCTGCGTGCGCAGCCGCTTGAGGCCCCCGACCAGGACCCCCAAGCCGCTGGAGTCGAGGAAATCGACACTGCTCAGGTCGGCCACGACGTGCAAGACGCCGCTGTCGACCAGCTTGATCACCTGCTGGCGCAGCTCCGGCGCGGTGTACACGTCGACCTCACCCACCACCCGCAGGACGGCGCAGTCGCCCGCGGTGATCACCTCTACCTGAAAGGACGGCATATCAGCCTCCACAGTGGTCGTCACAGCCGGCGTGTCGTAACCCGCCGGAAACATCCGGCATAGATCATGAATCATGGAAACACGCCGGCTCCTGATCGGATGCGACTTTACCTATGTCGCGGCCATCAGCACGCCGGTGATCTTCCAGGTCCAGCCGATCGAAGATCCGCTCATCGCCATTTCCGGCAGCCAGTGGGCGTCCGAGCCGCCGATCTCGATCCGAGGTTATAACGATCTGTACGGCAACCCCTGCGTCCGCGCGGTGCTGCCGGCCGGCCGGTCGAGCTTCCGGTACCAGGCGGCGGCCGTGGTCCCCGACGCCACCGAGGACGCCGACTCCGACGCGAAGGAATGCACCCCCGACGAGCTGCCCGACGAGACGCTCATCTATACCCTGCCGAGCCGGTACTGCCTGCCCGACGTGCTCGGCGACGAGGCCTGGTCCCGGTTCGGCGGGCTGACGCCGGGATACCGCCGCGTGCAGGCCATCTGCGACCACGTGCACAATCACCTGACCTTCCAGTACGGCAGCACGACGGCCCTGTCCAGCGCCGCGGACGTCAACCAGACCAGGATGGGTGTCTGCCGGGACTTCACGCACCTGGCGGTCTCGTTCTGCCGGGCGCTGAACATTCCGGCCCGGTACGTTTTCGGTTACCTGCCCGACCTCGGCGTCCCGCCGGATCCGGCGCCGATGGATTTCGCGGCCTGGATGGAAGTGTGGCTGGGGAACCAGTGGTGGACCTTCGATCCGCGCAACAACATCAGGCGCAAAGGACGTATCGTGATCGGCCGGGGGCGTGACGCCTCGGACGTCGCCATGGCCACGACGTTCGGCGGCCCCCTGCTCGAGTCCATGGTGGTCCAGGCGGAGGAGGCAGCGCGATGATGCTCGATCCCTCGGTGCTGCAGGCTCCGCTGCTCGATCACCGCGGCCTTGACCTGGGCGCCGTCCGGAAGGTCGACTACATCCTGCAGCAGAGCTTCCGCTACGAATACGACGCGCCGGTGGAGGCGCTGCGCCAGCGGCTGGTCATCGTGCCGCCCGCCCGGCACGGAAACCAGTACCGGCGTGCGCACCTGCTCGAGGTGAACGGCGCTCCGGTCAGGCGGCGGGTGAGCCGCGACGCGCACGGCAACGTCATCGCCTGGCTGCATGCCGACCGGGTGACCCACGCGATCGAGTTCCGGCTCGCCGCGGTGATCGAACGGGTCCGCGACGACGGGCCCACCCTGCTCCCCGCGCAGACCCTTCACAACCCGCGCCTGCTGCGGCCGACCCGGCTTACCGCCGCCGACGACCGGCTGCGTGACCTGGCCGCCGACATCGCGGCGCGGGCCGGCCAGCCGGAGGAGATGGCCCAGCGGATCTGCGACGAGGTCTCCCGGGCGATCACCTACCAGTTCGGCGTGACCTCGGTCACGACCACGGCCCCCGAAGCCCTGGCCGCCGGGCGCGGCGTCTGCCAGGACTTCGCGCACGTGATGCTGGCGCTGTGCCACCTGGTCCGGTTGCCCGCCAGGTACGTGTCGGGACACCTGCTCGGCCAGGGCGGCACCCACGCCTGGGTCGAGGTGATCGTGCCGCACGGCCAGCAGGCCGAGGCGGTCGCCTTCGACCCGTGCAACGGCCGCCGCACCGACAGCGGTTACGTCACCGTCGCGACCGGCCGCGACTACTCCGACGTCGCACCGACCTCCGGTTCCTACGTCGGCACATCATCAGGCCGCCTCACCGCCGACCGCCGCGTCGGCATCCTAGCCGCCGCCTGACCCATCCGCCCCCACCCACCCCAACCCGCCCAGCCCCACCCACCCCAACCCGCAACCCGGCCCGCCTGCCCCCAGCCCCGCCGGCCCCATCCGCGTCCGACTGGGCCCGGGACGGCCCAGTTTGCGCGGAAGATCCGGCTGTTGTGGAAGATCGGGGCAATCATGGGGTACCTGGATTTCCGTGAGAGCCGAATCTTCCACGAGCTTTTTCGTACGGGAGGGTCCGGGTGGACCAGGGTGCGGAGCGTGGCGGGAGTGACGGTTGAGAGGCACGGCCGGGTGTCCTGTTTCGGGCGGTGACACGGCCTGCTGCTCCGCCCGTGCCGCTGCACCCGGGAAGCGGCCTCGCGTGGCTAGCTGGCCGGACCCGGAGCTTAACCGCCGCCTCGACCGTGAGCCGCCGCGCCGGCTGGATGCCGTACTTTTTACGCACGTGGTTGCCATACCGCGAACCCCAGCCCGGGCCCCAGCGCCCCGCCCCGCCCCGCCCCGCCCCGCCCCGCCTCATGATCGTGGATCTAAACTGCCCCCAGGCGGGTAGTAACGATCCACAATCAGGGCTGAGCCTCCGCGAGGAAGCCAATGGTGGCGGTGAAGAGGTGCCGGAGGACCGCGGCGGCGCGGGGAGCGTCGATGCGGAAGGCCTTCCCCGCCTGGTCGGGCACGGAGTCGATGACCACGGCCGAGCACACCGGCAGCCCGCGTACCTGACCCACGGCGAACAGCGCGGCCGCTTCCATTTCGACCGAACGGGCTCCGCGGGCGCGATAATGACGGATCTCCTCGCGCGTCGTGCGGTAGGGCGCGTCGGTCGTCACCGTGGCCCCGGTGGTGTAGGCCAGGCCGGCCGCCTCCAGCGCCGCGCCGTAACGGGCCGTCAGCTCAGCGTCCGGTTCAGCGTCGGCGCCGGCCGGGAGGTAGTGGTAGGAGGTCCCCTCGTCGCGCACTGCCGACGTGATCAGCACCACGTCACCTGGCTCCTGGCCGGTCTGGAACCCGCCCGCGGTGCCGATGCTGACGCACCGCTCGATGCCAAGCTCGGCCTGGACCTCGAGCTGGGCGACCGCGGCCGGGGCGCCGATGCCCAGACAGTTGACGCCGACCCGGCCGTCGGTAGCGTTGACGACAAAGAACCGACCAGGCCCGGGGCCGAGCATGTGGTTCGGCGTGTACGCCTCGGGATGTTCCGACAGGTACAACTCGAAGCGAGCGTAGGTGTACACGACACTGCCGGGGACCGTTCCCGCCTGCCAGCCCGAGCCCCGCAGCGCGTCGAGGAACGTACCCGGCGGGTAAGCGCTCGGGTAACTGTGCTTGTCGGGCAGGGACGGGAACGACATGACCCCATTCTGGCCTCACCCGGCCGCCCGCGCCCCAGGCCAGTCGAGCCCCTGTCGGCGCACCTCCGCCACCGCGCCGGAGCCGCCGGAGCCGCCGGAGCCGCCGAAAGCCGCGCTGACCCGGTGGCCCGGCTCAAGCGGGTAGGCGCTCGTCAGCCCCCCGGTGATGACCAGCTCACCCGGCTCGAGCGCCCGGCCTCGCGCAGCCAGCTCCCCGGCCAGCCACGCCAGCCCGGCCGCCGGGTGACCGCCCGCCGCCGCCCCGGTCGCGCGTTCCACCACCTCGCCGTCGACCGACAGCTCCACCGGAAGCGACGGCAGGTCCTCCAGCGGCAGCGCTGCTCCCACCGCCACCCAGGCGGCGGACGAACCATCGGCCGTGTTGTCCTCCAGCGTGAACCGGTACCCCGACCAGACCGAGTCCACGATCTCCAGGCACGCCAGCGCGGCATCGCACGCCGCCAGGGCGTCTTCGGCCGAGCACGGGGTCGTCAGCCGGCGGCCGAGCCGCAGCCCGATCTCCGGCTCGACCTGCGGCTGCAGCGCGCCGCCGGGCAGCACCGCCGGTGAGTCGAGCAGCATGACGTCGGTCAGCGGCCCGAAGTTCGGCGAGGCGACGCCCATCTGCGCCCGCATGGCCGCCGAGGTGTATCCCAGCTTCCACCCGGCCAGCCGTTCCCCGGCGGCCAGCCGCAACGCCGTCACCTGGTCCTGAACGCGGTACGCATCCGCCAGCGACAACGAAAGCCCGGCCGACAACGAAAGCCCGGCCGAGAGCGGCACGTCCAGGGTCCACCCCGCCTGCCGGGCCTGGCGCAGCGCGCGAGCCACCGCGACCGGGTCGAGCGCACCCCGGGCATCTACGCACGACCGCCAGGTCACGCCGGAGATCCGTCCGGCCTGGCGTGCGCCCGCAAGATCTCCGACCAGCTCCGGGCCGGTGCGGCCAATGGAAGCGTAACGTGCGGCTGGCCGTCCACCAGGACGACCGGATACCGCCGCAGTTCGTACCCCGCCGCGGTCCGGCATCGGCCGGTGGCCAGCTCGTAGCTGTACCAGTGCCACGGACAGGTGACGGCGCCGTCGCGGACAAGCCCCTCGGCGAGCGGGCCGCCGTGATGCGGGCACGCGCCGTCGGTGACGTGCACGTCGTCGCCGACGACGAACACCGCGTAGGACCGCCCGGCGTGCTCGAACGACCACTGCGTCCGGCCCGCCGGCGGCTCGATCGGCACCAGGAGCGGGCCGGGCCGGCCGCCTCCGCGACGGCGTCGCTCACGTACATCCGAGTTCGATGCTGCCGAGCCGGTCCGCGGTCGCGGTCACCACGTCCCCGGCCCGCACCGGGACGGCCGCGGTCAACCCGCCCGACAGCACGATGTCGCCGGCCCGCAGGCCTTCGTTCTCGCCGGCCAGCGACCGGACCAGCCAGGCCACCGCCGCCGCGGGATGGCCGAGCGCCGCCGCGCCCGCTGCGGTCGCCACCACCTCGCCGTTGTGCTCGAGCACCACGCCGATCAGCCGCAGGTCAAGGCCGGCCGCCGGGACGGCCGAACCGACCAGGTAGCGGGCCGCCGAGGTGTTGTCCGCCACCACGTCCGGCATGGTGAACTTGTAATCGGTGTACCGGGAGTCGAGCACCTCGATGCCGACCGCGACCGACGCCGTGGCCGCCAGCACCGCCGAGGAGGTGACCGACGGCCCGGACAGGTCCGCGCCCATGATGAAGACGATCTCGGGTTCGCACCGGGGCTGGATGTGCTCGGCCACCACCAGCGGCTCGCCGAGGTCGAGCGCGTCCGCGGCGGCCAAGTGGCCGCGGACCGGGTCGTGCACCCCGACCTGAGCCTGCTTCGCGCGGGAGGTCACGCCGAGCTTCCAGCCCGCCAGCTGGCCGGCCTCGAGCCGCAGCAGCCGCTGTACCTCGTACGCCGCACCGAGGGAGAAGCCGTCAAGCTCGGCGGACAGCGAGCTGATCGGGGTGCGATCGGCGCGGGCCTTGGTCAGCCGGGCCGCGATCTCGTCAGGAGAGGTCATATCCAGTGTGTCCTTACTCCGCCACGCGGACGGTGAGGGGCCCGAGGCGGTCGAAGTCGGCGCGGAACACGTCCCCGGCCCGCATCGGCACGGCGGCGTGCAGTGCCCCGGTCATGATCAGGTGCCCGGCTTCCAGCTTGACGCCCAGTTCGCCCAGGGTGTTGGCCAGCCAGGCCACCACCTTGACCGGGTCGCCGAGCGCGGCCGCGCCCGCACCGGTCTCGACCAGCTCGCCCTGCCGGGTGAGCACCATCCCGATCAGCCGCGGATCCAGCCCGTCCAGCGGGATGAGGCGGCTCGACACCGCCACCGCGCCGTTGGACGCCAGGTCGGCGACCGTATCGGCCAGCTTGATCCGCCAGTCGGCGAACCGGGAATCGACGATCTCCACCGCGGCGGTCATCCCGGCGATCGCGGCCCGCGCATCCAGCACGCTCACGCCCGGCCCGGCCAGCGGCGACCCGAGCACGAAGGCGATCTCGGCTTCGATCTTGGGCTGGATGAAGGCACCAAGGGAGACCAGGTCGCCGTCGGCGTAGACGGTCGAGGCCAGCACCGGCCCGTAGTCGGGCTGGTCGACCCCGATCATCTGCTGCATCGGCTTGGACGTCAGCCCGACCTTGTAGCCGATGATGCGGTCGCCGTCGGCCAGCAGCAGCCTCACCAGATCCTGCTGCACGGCATAGCCGTCGGCCATGCCGAGGTCGGGATCGGCGTCGGTGAACGGCTCGATCGGCTGCCGGGTTCGGCGGGCCTCGTACAGGGCCCTGGCCTTGCCGGGTACGTCGGTCAGCGGCATCTCAGCCTTCCTTCTGCTGCAAGAGCTCCGGGGACCAGCCCAGGCGGCGGGACGCCGCCTCGGCTGCTTCCATGATCGTCGGGGCCAGCCGCCGCAGCGCCATGACCGTGCACCGGGCCAGCGGAACGCCGATGCTGATCGCGGCGATCACCTCGCCGTTGATATCACGGACCGGTGCCGCGATGGAGGCCAGGCCGATCTCGCGCTCGTTGACCGCCTCGGCCCAGCCGCGGCGGCGGACCCGGTCCAGTTCGGCCGCCAGCCGCTCGGGGTCGGTGATCGTGTGGGGGGTCAGGGCGGTCAGCGGGGCCGTGCGCAGGACCGCGTGCCGCCGGGCTTCCGGCAGGTAGGCGAGCAGCACCTTGCCCGAGCTTGTGCAGTGCACCGGCACCCGCCGCCCGGTTTCGGTGAACAGCCGCAGCGAGTGTGCGCTCTCCAGCCGGTCCACGTACACGACCTCGTGTCCGTCCAGCACGCCGACCTGGGACGATTCCCCGGTCTGGGCGCGCAGCTCGCCGAGTACCTGGCCGACCGCCGCGTGCAGGTCCAGGTGCACCCGGACCGCCTCGCCCAGCTCGAACATCACGATGCCGAGCCGGTAGCCTCCGGTGCGCGGATTCTGCTCGATCAGCCCCTCGGCGACCAGCGTGGTGAGTATCCGGTGCACGGTGCTCTTGCCCAGGCCCAGCCGCCGGGCCAGCTCGGAGACCCCCAGGTCGGCCTCGCGGGACCGGAACACCTTGAGCAGCCTGGCCGCGTTCCGCACCGTGGACAGCCCGCCCTCCGGGGGACCACCCGCGGTCACGGAGCCGGTCCGGCCTAGGTCCGGCCTCAGGTCCGGACCGGCCTCAGGTCCGGTCGTCCGGCGCCGGGGCGGGAGGCTGCCACTGGGTCCGCCCGCCCACCGCGGCCAGCAGTTCGCGCCGCACCTCGTCCGGATCGGGCCGCGGCTGCTGAGCCAGCGCACCGAGCGCCGCGTTACGCGGCGCGAGCGTCGCGGCCAGCAGGGCGTGCGCCCGGACCAGCCCGGCCGCCGCCGCCCCGGCCATCTCGTCGACCAGGTCCTCCCGGCCGCGCACCCGGCTGCGGATCGTCTCGAAGTCCCGCGCCACCGCGGAATGCCCGCCCGCCAGCCCGGTGCCGACGTGCGCCGCCTGGTGCCCGGACAGCCCCGCACCGGGGGAAGCGACGAAATGATAGACCACGGTGCCGACACCAAGCGCGTGCCGCACCTCGGTAAAGGCCGGCCCGGCCGACTCGTCGATCAGCGCGAGCTCGGGCAGCACCACGGGATCGAAGAACCGCAGCGTCCAGTTCAGCCCCTCCACCGACCCGGGTAGCTCAACTTCTGGTGCCCGCACCGGACCGAGAGAGTCCCTGGTGGCCAGCACGTGCAGGTTACGCGCGCCCACCGCGGCGACCGTCAGCGGGCCGGGAGCCAGCAGCGGCATCTGGCCGCGGACGGCGGCCGGGAACGTCAGGGCCTGCGCGACGTAGGCGCGGTGGATCTCCTCGACGTAATGCGCGACCGCGCTGCGCATGTCCTCGGGCCGCGCGTGCTCAGGCATCTGACCTCTCCCGCCCCAGCGGCAAGATGTTCCCCTATACGGAACGCTAGGGCTTTATCTGGAACAGTAGGCGAGGTATGTTCGAGCCGTCAAGCTTTACCTGCCTCTGGAGGCACTGTGGGAATCTTGCGCCTGGCCCACGTCGACGTCCGCACCCCCGACCTCGAGCTGTCCACCGCGTACTACACCGAGGTGCTCGGGCTGCAGCTGGCCGGGCGCGACGACGACACCGTCTACCTGAAGTGCTGGGACGAGGAGGACCACCACTCCATCCGGCTCCGCTACGATCCGCGCACCGGCCTGGACCTGTTCAGCTTCCGGGTCGAGCGCGAGGATGACCTATCCGAGCTCGAGAACGCCATAAGCAAGTACGGCTGCCAGGTTCAGCGGGTCAGCCGCGGCGAGGCCGTCGGCCAGGGGGAGTCGCTCCGGTTCGTGATCCCCTCCGGGCAGACCATGGAGCTGGTCTACGACCTGGAAAAGACCGGCAACATCTTGGGCAAGCTGAACCCGAGCCCGGTGCCGCCGCCCGACCTGCCCGGGATCGCGCCGCCGCGGCTCGACCACATGCTGATCAACGCCGAGGAGGTCGGCGAGTCGGCCGCGTTTTTCCGCCAGGTCCTCGGCTTCCGGATGACCGAGCAGGTGCTCGACGCCAACGGCCACCAGCTCGGCGTCTGGCTCGAACGTTCCCACTCCCCGCACGACATCGCCATCGTCAACGGGCCGAACGGCGCGCTCCACCACTTCGCCTTCTGGCTTGACGACTGGGACGAGGTCAGGAAGGCCGCCGACATCCTGGCCTACAACGGCGTGCAGATCGACCAGGGCCCGACCAGGCACGGGGTGACCCGGGGCAACACGATCTACTTCTTCGACCCGCTCGGCATCAGGAACGAGGTCTTCACCGGGGGATACCGCGCGGATCCTGACTTCCCGAGCATCACCTGGACCGAGGACCAGTTCGGCCGCGGGCTGTTCTACTACGAGAACGTCCTGAGCCAGCGGTTCCTCCGTATGCACACCTGAGGAGCGCCCATGAGCGACCGCATCCTGCGCCTGCAGCACGTCGAGATCCGGGTGCCCGACCTCGAACTGTGCACGGCCTACTACACCGAGGTGGTCGGCCTCATCGAGGTCGCCCACGAAGAGGGCCGGGTGTTCCTGAAGTGCTGGGACGAGCACGAGCACCATTCGGTGGTGCTGCGCCAGGCACCCACCTACGGCCTTGACCACATGTCGTTCAAGGTGGCCGAGCAAGGCGACCTGGACTTCTACGCCGGCCGGGTAGAAAAAGCCGGCGTAAACGTCAAGCGCTTCGCCAAGGCCGAGCTCGGTCCGGGCTGGGGTGAGGCGATCAGGTTCGAGGCCCCGTCGGGTCACCTGGTCGAGCTCGTCTACGGCATGGAGAAGGTCGGCAACATGCTGCCGCTGACCAACCCGCCGCCCCGCCCGGCCAACCTGGTCGGCATCGCGCCGCCCCGGCTCGACCACATCTTCATCATGGCCGAAGACGTCGACGGCGCCACCGCGTTCTTCCGTGACGTGCTGGACTTCCGGCTCACCGAGCAGATCATCGCCAACGACGGCCACCAGCTCGCCACCTGGCTAGAGCGCTCGCATACCCCGCACGACCTCGCCATCGTCACCGGGCCTAACGGGGCGCTGCACCACTTCGCGTTCTGGCTAGACGACTGGAACGGGGTCAGGGACGCCGCCGACCTGCTGGCCTACAACGGCGTGACCATCGACGTCGCGCCCACCAGGCACGGCGTCACCCGCGGCTACACCGTCTACTTCTTCGACCCGGTCGGCAACAGGAACGAGGTGTTCACCGGCGGCTACTGGGTCGATCCCGACTTCGAGCCGATCACCTGGACCGAGGAGGAGATGGGCCGGGCCATGTTCTACTACGCCCGCGAGGTCAACGAGCGCTTCTTCACGGTCCACTCTTGATGAGCGGCCCGAACGGCAAGCCTCCCGCCGCATTCCGCCGGACCGACCGTACCGATGCCCCCTACTACCTAGCCCGATATACCGAACGGAAGTCCCTGCAAGCGGCCAGCCAGGCTGCGACGACGGTGGAACCGGACGCCGACCTGCCGCTTTACCTGCGCCGGTTCAGGGAACGCGGCGGAAAAGGGCCGGGCCAGGACGTCGCCAGCGCCCTGCTCGAGGTGGACGGCGAACGCTTCACCCCGGAGTTCGCCGGCACCTCGCGGGAGAAGGAGATCGTCGCGCCGCCCGAGCGCAAGGCACGCGAGGAGTTCGCCTGCGAGATCCGGATCATCAGGCACGGGATCACCCAGGGCTACTCCACTGACGCCGGCCTGACCCCGATGGGCGGCTGGCAGTCGCACCAGCGCGGGAACAGCCTGTCCAAGAGCGTCAAGCCCGGGTCGAAGGTCCGGATCGTCTGCGCCGACACCAGCCGGGCCCGGCAGACCGCCGACCAGATCTACCGTGGCATGAAAGACGGCCTGCAGCAGTGGGGGCGGGAAGCCGACATCGGCATGCCCGAGCCGATCCCCGAGCTGCGCAACTTCCAGGTCTGGACGCCGGAGGGACCGCGCGACGTCACCTCGGCGTTCCGCCAGTACCAGGCGCTGATGGAGAAGCTGGAGCGGATGGCGGTCGGCGACCGGCCGCGCTGGCTGGTGGAGATCGACCGGTTCTACCGCACCCAGCTGGGCGGCGCCGACCCGATCTATATGTGGCTGACCATCCCGCTGATGTACTTCGAGCCGCCGCAGTCCTGCGTCCGCCGCTTCTGGCGCGGCTTCCACCGCCTGATGGCCGAGTCACCGGACACCCCCCGGATCATCGCCGCCACCCACTCCGGCCCGATCCGCGCCTTCGCCACCTGGGCGCACGGCTACGATCCCGGCGAGCCCTACAACACCGAGGAAGTGGTGGTCCGGATCCGCCGCGGCGGCGGCACCGCCCTGGTCGCCTACCGCAACCGGGTCACCGAGGTGAACGTCCCCCCGCCCGACGAGATGCCGGTCTGGGAATGACTCCCCTACTGACGGCCGCCGCGCCTGCCGCCCCATCCCCGTCCTCCGCCTCAGCGCCCCGCCCCAGCCCCGTCCTCCGCCTCAACCGCACCGTCCGTCCCAGCCGTCCCAGCCGAGTCGGCCGATGGCCATGCGGGCCTGCGGTCGGTGTCGATCGCGGTTTCCGCCCTCGACTGCTTCGCCGCCGCTCGTGAGCTCGGCGCTACCCAGGTCGCGCGCGAGCTCGGAGTGGCCAAGAGCACGGCCTGCCGGACCCTGGCCGCGCTGGCCGCCGGGGGGCTGCTCGAGCGCGCGGGCGGCGGCCGGTACCGGCTGAGCCTGCGGATCTTCGAGCTCGGCGTCCTAGCCGCCGAGCGCATGCCGGTCCGCGATCTGGCCCGCCCGGTGCTGATGGAACTGCAGGAGCAGCTGCGCGAGATGGTGCAGCTCGGCGTGCCGGTGGCTGGGCATGTCGTCTACATCGACAGGTACGGCAACTCCACCCGGCTCGGCCACCAGCTCAGCGGCGAGGTGCTGCGCCGGGTTCCGGGCTATTCCTCAAGTTCGGGCCGCGCGCTCGCGGCGTTCGACGAGCGCATCATGGCCGAGACCCTGGCCGTTCGCCGGCGCAAGTACACGCCGTTCACGATCACCGACACCGAACGGCTCGACCGGGTGCTCCAGACGACCCGGGTCGCCGGCTGGGTGGCCACCCGGGAGGAGTACCAGCCCGGGTACTCCTCGGTGGCGGCCCCGGTGCTGGTGCGGGCGGCGCGCGGGATGCGGCCGATGGCGGCGATCTCGGTGGTCGGGCCGACGAATCACGTTCTTGGCCTGCGGAAAGACTTCATCGTGGCGAGTGTCTGCCGGGCGGCCCGCCGGGTCAGCTCGCTGCTGGCCCAGGCATCGGAGGACTAGTTCATGCAGCGCAGCACCGAACGCATCCTGAGCACGCACGTCGGCAGCCTGGCCCGGCCGCACGACCTGCTGGAGATGATGCGGGAGAAGGAACACGACCGGCCCTATGACCCGGCCCGGTTCGCCGAGCTGGTCGGCGAGGCGGTCCGCGACGTGGTGCGCCGCCAGGCCGCGGCGGGCCTGGACGTGGTCACCGACGGTGAGCAGGGCAAGGTCTCGTTCCTCACCTACGTCAAGGAACGGCTGTCCGGCTTTGACCAGGTCGAGGGCGAGACGCTGCTGCCCCCGTCGTGGCAGCGGGAGATCGACGACTTCCCCGAGTACTACCAGTCCTACCTGTCGAAGTACTCCTCGGCGGTGGCGCCGATGCGGGTGATGGTCTGCACCGGGCCGGTCGCCTACAGCGGCCAGCAGGCGCTGGCTACCGACATCGCGAACCTGCGGGCCGCGCTGGCCGACCGGGAGGTCGCCGGGACGGTGACCGAGGCTTTCCTGCCGTCCACCAGCCCCAGCGGCTTCGGCCGCAACGACTACTACGCCACCGAGCAGGATTACCTGGCCGCGGTGGCCGAGGCCATGCGCGAGGAGTACCTGGCGATCGTCGAAGCGGGCTTCCTGCTGCAGATCGACGACCCGTGGCTGATCGAGATCCTGACCGACGACGGCCACAGCGACCAGGCCGTCCGCCGCCGTCGCGCGAACGAGCACGTCGAGGCGCTCAACCACGCGCTGCGCGGGATTCCGGAAGACCGGATCAGGCTGCACACCTGCTACGGGCTCAACCACGGCCCGCGGCTGAACGACATCGCGCTGGCCGAGGTCGCGCCGGTCATGCTCCGGATCAACGCGGGCGCCTACTCCTTCGAGGTCGCCAACCCGCGGCACCAGCACGAGTGGCGGATCTGGTCCGACCTGGCGCTGCCGGACGGCAAGGTCTTGCTGCCCGGCCTGCTCGGCCACGCCACCAACTACGTCGAGCATCCCGAGCTGATCGCCGACACCATCTGCGCCTACGCCGGACTGGTCGGACGCGAGAACGTCATCGCCAGCGCCGACTGCGGCTTCTCCTCGCGCGCCAGCTTCGCGCCCGAGGTCCATCCCACCGTGGTGTGGGCCAAGTTCGCCGCGCTCGCCGAGGGCGCCGCTATCGCGACCAAGCGCCTTTGGGGAGGCAGCTAACCCATGACCACCAAGAAAACCCTGGCCGCGATCGTCGGCCCGGGCAATATCGGCACGGACCTGCTGGCCAAGCTCCAGCGCAGCGAGCACGTCGAGGTCGGCTACATGGTCGGCGTGGTGGAGTCCGAGGGCCTGGACCGGGCCCGCAAGCTCGGACTGGGTGCCTCGGCCGAAGGCGTGGACTGGCTGCTGCGCCAGGACCCGCTGCCTGAGCTGGTGTTCGAGGCCACCTCGGCCTACGCGCACCGGGCCAACGCGCCGCGCTACGAGCAGGCCGGCCTGACCGCCATCGACCTGACGCCGGCCGCGCTCGGCCCGCTGGTCTGCCCGGCGGTCAACCTGATGGCCCACCTCGACGCCCCGAACGTCAACATGATCAGCTGCGGTGCCCAGGCCACCGTGCCGATCGTACACGCCGTCTCCAGCGTCGTCCCTGTGCCGTACGCCGAGATCGTCGCGTCGGTGGCGTCCCGGTCCGCCGGCCCGGGGACCAGGGCGAACATCGACGAGTTCACCCACACCACGTCTCGTGCCATCGAGGTGGTCGGCGGCGCAGGACGCGGCAAGGCGATCATCGTGCTGAACCCGGTCGAGCCGCCGATGATCATGCGGGACACCGTGTTCTGCGCGATCCCGGCCGACGCCGACACCGACGCGATCACCGCGTCCATCGAGCGCCGGGTCGCCGAGGTGCAGCGTTACGTGCCCGGCTACACGCTGCGGGCGGCTCCCCAGTTCGACGAGGCGCGCTCAACCTGGCAGGGCCACGCCCGGGTCGCGGTCTTCCTCGAAGTCCTCGGCGCTGGCGACTACCTGCCCGAGTACGCAGGCAACCTGGACATCATGACCGCCGCCGCCGCCCAGGTCGGCGAGGTCATCGCCCAGCGCAAGGCCACGGAGGTGCCCGCATGACCACCGCCACCCCATCCACCTCCACCCCATCCACCTCCACCCCGTCCGTCACACCCGTCCCATCCGGCGCACGGCAGCTGCGCATCACCGACACCACCTTGCGCGACGGCAGCCACGCGATGGCCCACCAGTTCACCGAGGAGCAGGTCCGCGCCACGGTGCACGCCCTGGACGCGGCCGGCGTCGAGGTCATCGAGGTCACCCACGGCGACGGCCTGGGCGGTTCCTCGTTCAACTACGGCTTCTCCCGGGTGGACGAGATCGCCCTGATCGCCGCCGGGGTGCAGGAGGCGACCCAGGCCAAGATCGCGGTGCTGCTTGTGCCCGGCATCGGCACCAAGGACGACCTGCGCAAGGCCCGCGAGGCCGGGGCGTCGGTGGCCAGGATCGCCACTCACTGCACCGAGGCCGACGTGTCCATTCAGCACTTCGGGCTGGCCCGCGACCTGGGCATGGAGACCGTCGGCTTCCTGATGATGGCGCACAAGACCACGCCCGCCGAGATGGCCAGGCAGGCCCGGATCATGGCGGACGCCGGCGCGCAGTGCGTCTACTGCGTGGACTCCGCGGGCGCGCTGGTTCTGGGTGACGCCCAGGAGCGGATCCAGGCCATGTACGCCGAGATCGGCCAGGAAGCGGAGATCGGCTTCCACGGTCACCAGAACCTCTCCCTGGGCGTGGCCAACTCGGTGCTGGCCTACCAGCACGGCGCGCGGCAGATCGACGGCGCGCTGTGCGCGCTCGGCGCCGGCGCGGGCAACTCGCCCACCGAGGTGCTGGCGGCCACCTTCGATCACCTTGGCGTGCAGACCGGTGTGGACGTGGGCGGGGTGCTGGCCGCGGCCGAGGAGGTCGTCCGGCCGTTCCTGCCGCGCTGGCCGAAGATGGACCGGTCCGCGATCGTGCAGGGCTGGGCCGGGGTGTACAGCAGCTTCCTGCTGCACGCCGAGCGGGCCGCGATGCGCTACGGCGTCCCCGCGCACGAGATCCTGCAGCGGGCCGGCGAGCTCGGCTACGTCGGCGGCCAGGAGGACATGATCATCGACATCGCCCTGAGCCTGGCCACCGAACGCGACCTGGCCGCGACGGGAGCACGGTGAACTCCAGCACGGTGAATTCCAGCACGGTGAATTCCAGCACGGGGAACGTCATCCCGCACGTTATCGACGGCGAGGAGACCGAGTCGGTCTCCGGCGCCCGGTTTGCCTCGGTGGACCCGTGGACCCGCGAACCCTACGCCGAGGTCGCGCTGGGCGCGGAGCAGGACGCCGACCGTGCCGTCCAGGCCGCGCGGCGGGCCTTCGACGAGGGCCCGTGGCCGCGGATGGGCTACGCCGAACGCGGCGCGCTGCTGCACCGGTTCGCCGACCTGATCCTGGCGAACGGCGACGTGCTCGCGCTGGCCGACACCACCGACATGGGCAAGCCGATCAGCGAGTCCCGCGGCAAGGACGTGCCGCGCGCCGCGGCCAACTACCGGTTCTTCGCCGACCACGCTCGCCTCGCCACCGCCGAGGTGCTGCCGATGGACCCCGGCCACCACGCGTACACCAGGTTCTCCCCGGCCGGCGTGGTCGCCGCGATCGCCCCGTGGAACTTCCCGCTGATGCTCGAGTCGTGGAAGGTCGCTCCCGCGCTGGCCTGGGGCAACACCGTGGTGCTCAAGCCGGCCGAGGACACCCCGGCGTCCGCGACGATCATGGCCAGGCTGGCGCTGGAGGCCGGGCTCCCGCCGGGCGTCATCAACGTCCTGCACGGCTATGGCCCCGGTTCGGCGGGCGCCGCGCTGACCGAGCATCCCGGTGTCGACCGGATCACCTTCACCGGCGAATCGGGCACCGGCAAGGTCATCGCCCGCGCCGCGTCCGCCCACCTGGTCCCGGTCAGCCTCGAACTCGGCGGCAAGGGCGCCAACATCGTCTTCGACGACGCCGAGCTCGGCAACGCGGTGAACTGGTCGATCCGCGCCATCTTCACCAACGCCGGGCAGGTCTGCCTGGCCGGCTCCCGGCTGTACGTCCAGCGCGGTATCTACGCCGAGTTCGTCGAGCGGTTCACGGCCGCGGCGCAGGCCCTGGTCGTCGGTGATCCGAAGGACAAGACCACCCAGCTCGGCCCGCTGGCGTCGGAGGAGCACTACAAGAAGGTCCGGTCCTACCTGGACGGCATCGAGCCCGACGGCGGAACGATCCGCACCGGCGGCCTTGGCGACGGGTGGACGGTGCTGCCTACCGTGGTGGAAAACGCCCCGCCCACCGCCCGGGTGTACCGCGAGGAGGTCTTCGGCCCGGTGGTGACGATCACGCCGTTCGACACCGACGCCGAGGCGATTCACCTGGCCAACGACACCCGTTACGGCCTGAACGCCATGGTGTTCACCCAGGACCTGTCTCGTGCCCACCGGATCTCGGCCGCCCTGAAGGCCGGCACGGTCTGGGTGAACTGCTTCTTCATCCGCGACCTGCGCGCCCCCTTCGGCGGTGTCGGCGACTCCGGCATCGGCCGTGAGGGCGGCACCTTCAGCCGCGAGTTCTTCACCGAGCCCAAAGCCGTCATCATGCAGGTCTAGCAGGCGGGCAGGCAGGCTTCGGCCTTGGCAGGCAGGCTTCGGCCCGCGAGCTGAGGGCGGCCCGGCCCGCCGTGCTAGTCGGCCGACCCTTTCTGCTGGCAAGATGCTGCGTGCCACGACAGGGAGCGGCGCCTGTCACGCAGGGACCAGGGGGCTAGACAGTGGGCTACCTCCCAGCGATGTGGCGGGATTTCGCGGCTGCGGTCGGCGCCCTGGCGGGCGCGCTGACCGGCCTGCTGTTCGTCGCGGTGTCCATCAAGAGTGACGCGCTGGCCCGGTCGCGCAGCCTCGCCTCCCGGGCCGCCCAGACCCTGGTCCTGTTCATGTCATCGGCGATCACCGCGATCTTGCTCGCGGCGCCCCAGCCCGGGTCGGCTCTGGGCGCCGAACTGCTGTTCGCCGCGCTTATCTCGGGCACCGTGAGCACCGGCAGCTCAGCCGTCCGTGATGGCCTTGCCGGAGCTTCAGCTGACGCCCGCGGGCTGGGAAATGCAGTTCGGGGTCAACCACCTCGGCCACTTCGCGCTGGCCCGCGGCCTGCACGACGCGCTCGCCGCCGCCGGGGACGCTCGGATCGTCTCGCTCAGCTCCCGCGGCCACCTGCGCTCGCCGGTCGTGTTCGGGGACCTGAACTTCAGCCACCGCCCCTACGTGCCGTTCGGCGCGTACGGCCAGTCCAAGACGGCCAACATCCTGTTCGCCGTCGAGGTGACCCGCCGCTGGAGCGCTGAGGGATCTTGGCCAATGCCGTGCACCCCGGCGGCATCGCCGACACCAACCTGTCCCGGCATCTAGACCGGGAGGTCTTCGCCGGGATGCTGACCGCGGGCACGTTCCGCAACAAGACGATCGAGCAAGGAGCCGCGACTAGCGTCCTGGTCGCCACCTCGCCGCAGCTCAAGGGAGTCGGCGGCCGTTACTTCGAGGACTGCAACGAGGCTGAGGTCATCGACTCCGATGCCACCGACCTGAGCGATCACCGCTTCGGCGTTCGAAAGCCTGCTCGGCTGACCTGCGCGTCGTCACCAGGTCGGGATCGCGGCGGTGGAAGGCACCTCGCCCACGGCCGGCGTGCGGGTCACCGTGGCGCCGGACCGCCGGGCCAGCGCCGCGAACTGGGCCGAGTTGATCACCGCGGCCCCGCCCGGGTCGTTGTTGAAGTAGACGTACACATCGGCCTGGTCTGGCCAGGTCTGCGAGAGCCGGCCCGCCCAGGACCGCAGCGCGCGCCGTCCGTAGCTCGGCCACGGCCGTGCGGTGCCCTCGTGGAACCGCAGGTAGCCCCAGCTCGCGGTGCGCCACAACGGCGTGATCGGTCGCCCGCCCCGGTCCGCCCAGCACAGCGCGGCGTCGTGTGCCGTCAGGACCTGCCGGATCTCCTCGATCCACCAGGTCTCGTGTCTCGGCTCCACCGCGATCCGCAGCCCACTGCGTCCCAGCGCGGCCCAGGCGGTCCGGAACTCCTTCAGGCAGGCGTCCAGCAGGCCCGGGTCGGCCTTGAGGGTGGGCGGGAGCTGGAGCAGGACCGGCCCGAGCTTGCGCCCGAGGCCGGCCGCCGCGGTCAGCAGCCGGGCCGTCGGCTCGGCGGGGTCACGCAGCCTGCGCACGTGGGTCAGGTACCGGCTGGCCTTTACCGCCATCACGAAATCGTCCGGGGTCCGGTCCCGCCAGGCCGAGAAGGTCTGCTCGGGCGGCAGCCGGTAGAAGCTGTTGTTGTTTTCCACGGTCAGGTACCTGGTGGCGTAGTGCTCGAGCCAGCGGCGCTGCGGCACGCCGTCCGGGTAGAGGCCACCCCGCCAGTCGCGGTACTGCCAGCCGGACGTTCCGATCAGCATGGGCATGGGCGGTACCTGCCCGCGGGCCACGGTTCCACGCCGAACTCTAACGAGATCGCACGAGGCCATGGCTGGGCGGCAAAGCGCCCGGCCATGGCCTCGCCGCCGTTTCCGACGTCACTTCGCGAGCTTGTCCAGCGAGATGTCCAGGCAGGCCCAGGTCTGCTGGTCCGCGACCCCGGTCACCGGGATACGGCTGGCCCGCTGGAACTGCTTGCAGGCGTCCCCGGTGTGGGTGCCAAACTGGCCGTCGACGTCCAGCTTGATGCCCAGCACGTCGTTCAGGGCACGCTGCAGTCCGAACACGCGGTCGTCCACGTGCCCGTTCGGCCCGAGCACCGGGTAATGCGGGAACCGGCCGGTGGCCTGCGAGAACGGTACCGGCTTGGTCGCCCAGTAGGCCGGCCAGTTAATCGCGCCCCAGATGATGTCCGCGCCGAGCTTGACCGGCTTCTGGTGGACCCATCCCGGTACGTCCGTGTTGCCCTGAATGGTCTGGCCGTCGCCGAGGTAGATCCCGGTGTGCGTCTTCATCGGGTCTGCCGGCTCCTTGCCGTTGCCCATGCTGAAGTCGTAGAGGATCTGGCAGCCCGCGGTGGCCTTCGTCGATTCGATGAAGATCCTTTCCTGCTTGGCCCAGGTGCCGATGGCGACCACCCCAGCGGTTTCGATCGGCTGCCGGAAACCGGCCGCGGCCGAGATGAACTGGATGAAGTCCTGGCACCAGGCCTCGCCGGGCCGGCCGAGACCGGCGGAGAATATGTTCGCGTTCGCGGCCCCCTCCTCATAGCCGACCCAGAGCCTGGCCTGTGCCACGATCGCGTCAGAGTAAGACATGGTGGTGGTTCCCTTTCCTGCTAAGCGCTGTTGTCTTCGCTCTGGCAGGGGAGCCCGGTGCCACCCAGATACATGCCGGCCGGGCTCATCTCGCGGTGCGTCAGTGCTCCGGCTCCGAACTCACCAGCCGCGTGCCAATCACCACCGTGCACATCAGGCCGCAGCCGGGACACCAGCACAGGAAGTTACGGTCCGCGCTGGTCCAGAACTCCTGCACGAACCCAGAACCCAGGCTGTCCCCGCACCCCGGGCAGTACGTCACGCCGCCCCCGCCCGCGGCTGGTCGCCGAACTGGCTCACCACCTGGTCCCTGATCGGGCTGTAGCGGATCGAGCTCTCGTACAGCCAGATGTCGCGGAACGCCCGGGCCCCGCCGAACTTCTCCCGCTCCATCGGCAGGTCGATGCGGACGTTCCTGGCCGGATCACGGAAAACGCAGATCGGATCCCGCCCGGCCTCGACCTGCTCCATCTGCTCGAAGTACAGCTTGCGCAGCATGATGACGCCGAGATCCGAACGGCCCAGGTGCTCGCGGCTGCGGTCCGCGATCGCCCCCTGGGTCACCCAGGCGCAGATGTCCTGCCCGTCGACGTAGTCCCGCAGCCACTCGCCGCGCGAGTCGTGCAGCGGTACCGGGTAGACCGGGATGACGGGCTGCGGGGGAGCGGGCTCGTCGAAGCGGTAGGTCTGGTACCAGACGTGCCAGGTGTGGGTGTCATCCACCGGGACCCGGATCTGGAACGTGGCGATGCCGCCGCCGCCGACCCGGAGCATGGCCGGGAAGACCAGCGGGTGGCCGGTCTTCCAGTCCTCATCCTGCTCGGTCTGGCCCTCGAGCAGCCGGCGCTTGAGGATGCCGTGCTCGAACACCTCGAAGGCCACCTTGACGTGCTTCTTGGTCACCACCGGCAGCGGCGGTTCCCCGGCCAGCTCCTTGAGAAAGCTGCCGTACCGGCCGTGCAGCCACTCCACGTGGTAGGGATCGACGGAGTTCTCCATGATCTGCACGAAGTTGCAGGGCAGCTCGGCGTGCGCGATGTCCCGCCACACGTCGGGCCAGACGAACAGGTCATAGCGCGGCAGCAACGGGGCCGGCGCGGGACCGAGGTAGGCGAAGATCAGCCCGCCCAGCTCGGCCACCGGGTAGGACGTGGCCTTAATCCGGTCGGCGAAGGTGCTGCCGGCGGGCTCACCCGGCTGCTCCAGGCATTGCCCGTCGGTATCGAACCGCCAGCCGTGGTATCCGCAGCGCAGGCCGGTACGCTCGGTGCAGCCCAGGGCGAGTGAGGCGCGCCGGTGCGGGCACTGCTCGGCGAGCAGCCCGAGGCGCCCGCTGCCGTCCCGGAACAGCACCAGGTCCTCGCCGAGCAGCCGCCGCCGCACCGGCACCCGGCCCGCCATGTCGTGGGTCGCCACCGGCCACCAGTAGCGGCGCAGCAGGTTCCCCATGGGTGTGCCTGGCCCGACCGCGGTCAGGCGCTGGTTTCTGTCCTGGCTGAGCATTGCCGGCCTCCCGTGCCGCCCGTAGCGTGAGGGACACCGATGACGCTAGGCAATGCCCGTCTGGCTCAGGAAGCGGGCCGTTCGGCCGTGCGGAACAGTGTTAGGCGTTCCGCCCTGGGGAACGAGGTCGTTGCCAGCGCGAAACGGCAGTGAAACCTTCTGGACACTGGAGTCCCGCGAAGCCGAGGAGTTGCCATGGCTACCGTTATCCCCGTCGATGAGTTCATCAGCGACGAGTGGTACCCGGGCTTCAAACCCGGCTATACGCACGCGCCGTGGTACGTGGATCCGGTCCAGACGTTCCGCAAGGAGGACGAGGAGTCGTTCTGGTTCCTGGATTTCCACTGGCCGCGCGGCCTCACCCCGATGGGCCTGATCTGGAACGAGGACGGCTACAACTGGGCCTCGCAGCTCGCCGCCGAGCAGATGCCGCTGCCGCCTGGCCGCGGCATCACCTGCCGCCTGGGCGGCACCCACACCTATGGCTCCGCCATACCGGTCAACGACCCGCGGGAGATCGGCCAGCGCGCCACCCGGCTCGGCCACAGCCTGCCGCCGTTCCTGCAGAACTTCGACACCATCTGGGGCCGGATGCGCGAGGAGGTCAACGAGAGCTGGGATTACTTCCGCGGCGTCGACCTGACCGCGCTGTCCCTGGCCGAGCTGCGGGAGAACCTCATCCAGGCCCGCCAGTACCACAAGCGCGCCTTCGAGATCCACTTCCAGGTGATGTACCCGCTGCTGGCGAACTACGTCGGCTTCTACGGCATGTGCACCGAGCTGGGCCTGGACCCAGGCCAGATCGGCAAGTTCCTGCAGGGCTACGACACCAAGATCATGGAAACGGACCGGGAGCTCTGGCGGCTGACCAGCGCCGCCCGCACCGCCGGCCTGGAGCAGGCCTTCGCGGCTAACGAGGCCGATCGCATCCGCGCCGCGCTGGCCGCCCAGGGCGGCTCCGCGGGCACCTGGCTGACCCAGTTCGACGACTTCCTGCAGATCTACGGCTGGCGCACCGAGGGCTCCTGCGACATCGCGCTGCCCAGCTGGAACGAGGACCCGACGCCCGCGCTGGGGACGATCAAGACGTTCCTGCAGAAGGGCACCGACCATGACTTCGAAGCGGCCAGGAACGCAGCCGTGCAGGAGCGCGAGGCCGCTGTCGATGCCGCCCGCTCCCAGCTCACCCTGGACGAGCAGCGCCTCTTCGACGGCGGCCTGGCCTCTTGCCGGGCGGCGAACTTCCCGTGGTGGCAGGACGACCACAACTACTACATCGACCTGCGCATCTCGCTGCCCATGCGCTGGGCCTGCCAGGAAATCGCCCGCCGGGTCGGGGCCGGTCACCCGGACGACACGCTGTACCTGTTCTGGGAAGAGATCATGGACGTGTCGGCGGGCCGCCGCCCCTACGCGAAGCTGGCCGCCCTGGTCGAGGAGCGCAAGCAGTACTTTGACTACTGGCTGGAGCGGCGGCCGAGCATGCCCAAGGTGGTCGGCACCATCCCGGAGTCGGTCAACGACCCTATCCTGATCGAGATCTTCGGCCTGAACAGCCACTTCTTGCGCGCGGTAGAAGCAGTAGGGTCGGCGGGCCAGGTCAAGACCCTGACCGGCGTGCCTGCCTCCAAGGGCATCGGCCGCGGCCTCGCCCGGGTCCTGCACAACGCCGACGAGTTGCACCGGCTCAGCCCCGGTGAGGTGCTGGTGTGCGAGTCGACCTCGCCGAACTGGACGCCCGCTTTCGCCAAGATCGCCGCCTGCGTCTGCGACGGGGGCGGTACCTTGTCGCATGCCGCCATCGTCGGCCGTGAGTACGGCGTCCCCACCGTGACCGCGGTCGGGCTGGCCACGATGCTGATCTCCGACGGCGACGAAGTCGAGGTGGACGGGACCACCGGTCACGTCACGGTGCTCAAGCACGCCACGGAGGGAGTCTGAGCCGTGGCTGACGCCATCGCCTGGGTGGACACGATCGCTCCGGATCAGGCGGTCGGCGTCTGCGGCGCCAAGATGGGCCGGCTCGCCGAGCTTATTCAGGCCGGCGTGACCCTGCCCAAGGGCTTTACCGTCACGGTGGATGCCTACCGGCAGCACTGCGCCCAGGCCGGCCTGGACCAGGTGATCGATGCGGCCTTCGCCGGCCTGGGGCGGCAGTCAGGTCCCGGCGAGATCGAGGCCGCGGCGCGGACCGCCCGGGACGCGATGACCAGCCGTGAGCTAGACGCCGGGCTGGCCGCGCTGATCAGCGACGCCTACGAGGAACTGAGCGCGCGCTGCTTCGACGTCAACGTGCCGACGGCGGTGCGCAGCTCCGCCGTCGGCGAGGATTCGGGCACGGCCAGCTTCGCCGGCATCTTCGACACCTACCTCGGCGTGTCCGGCCGGGACCGGGTGCTCGCCGCGGTCCGCCGCTGCTGGGCCAGCCTGTTCAGCACCCGCGCCGTCACCTACCGGCTGCGGGCCGGCACCAGCCACCGGGACATGCCGATGGCGGTCGGCGTCATCGAGCTGATCCACGCCCGCGCCTCCGGCGTGGCCTTCTCCTCCCACCCGGTCACAGGCAAGACCGACCGCATCGTCATCGAGACCAGCTGGGGCTGGGGCGAGGCCGTCGTGCAGGGCCTGGTCACGCCGGACCATATCGAGGTGGGCAAGGCCGACGGCCGGATCCTGAGCCACCAGGTAGCGGCCAAGAAGGTGGTGTCGGCCTTCGACTACGCCGTCGGCCAGGTGGTCGAGATCGACATGCCGGCCCGCCTCGTCGACCGCCAGGTCCTCGACGAAGAGCAGATCGCCGCCGTGGTCGACGCCGTGCTCGCGGTGGAGAGGCACTACGGCTACCCCGTCGACGTGGAATGGGTCCTGGACCGCCACCGCCGCCCCGGCGACCCCGTCTGCGTCGTCCAGGCCAGGCCGGTCACCGTGGTCAATCCCGTCACTGACCCGGCGCCCACCGAGTGGAACCCGGTCGCGATGGCCGCCAAGTACGCGTTCGGGAGCTAGCGGCTCACCAGCCAGCGTTCGCCCGGTTACCCCGGTGCGCTAAGGTCACGTCCGGCGAAGGGCCAGCATCCCGCGAACACCACCCGCCTCGCCTGGCACGCCCGTACCGGGCGTTCCCGCTCTGCAGCGACACCGATGGTCCATCGCGGTTGCCCCAACAGTTGCCCCAACAACACCGATGGTCCGTCGCTGTGGCCTCGCAACTTCTGTCGGTCGGCGTCATCGCCCTGCCGGTCAGCATCGGCGTGGGGATCTTGAAGTACCGGCTGTACGACATCGACCGGATCATCAGCCCGACTCTGGCCTGCGCCCTGGTCACCCGGCCTGCTGGTGGGTGTGTACGCGGGGCTGGTGCTGCTGGCCACCGAGGTGCTCCAGCTTCACGATTCGGTGGCGGTGGCGGCTCGTCCGGCTGACATAACGCCGGAGCCGTCCAGGCCAAGATCATAATCCGGGTTGCACCACGGCACGCCGGGCATGTCCTCGAACGTGGCGGTGAAACCGCGATCCGTGCGCCAGGCCAGGTAGTCCTGGTAGTCGCGGCGCTTGCGCCACCGGCTGACCCCGGCCACGTTGGTCGGCGCTGTCCTGGTCCCGGATCGGGCTAGTCGTCACCCGAGGGCCACGCCGCCACCGCAGACGTCCCCAACTTCGCAACCGGCGGTGTCACCATGTTCGTCGCCTACGACTGAGTTCCGCCGCCTTCGACGCACCACCTCCAGCCGCGCAAATACATTCGACCCGATCACTGGAAACCATTCCAGCGATGCGACTTGTGAGGCGTGCGTGTCTGCTGTGAAGCAGACGCATCAGGACCGGCAGACGCGGTCGCACCGGATCCCTAGTCGGCGGACTCGTGGCCGACGACGCGATCGGCGAGGACGATGTCGCCGGACCAGCCGCAGGCCCCGCAGAAGCAGACGAAGACCCGGTCCGTGCCCGTCCAGTACTCCGTGGTCAGCCCCGACCCGCCCTGGGCCAGCGACAACGCCGCCGCGCACGCTGGGCAGTACCTGGGCGCGTCACGCCTGTGCCGTTCGGCATCTCCAGGAAACCAGCCCCGGCCCAGGTCGGGTTCAAAGGTCACCCGGCCGCGGCTTTCCGGTTTTCCATCGCCTTGAGGTGCAGCTTCTTCAGCGCGTCCGCCTGCGGGCTGAACCGGGAGGACCCCCGTTCGATGAAGTCGATGGCGAACGAGCCGCCCGAGTCGAACTTGTTCTTCTCGCACGGCAGGTCGACCCGGTCCCGGAAGTCCCGGTATACCCCGAGCGGATCCTGCCCCCGGGCCACCGCGCTCATCTGTTCCTTGAACATCCGGCGCAGCATGGTCACGCCGACGTCGGAACGGCCCAGGTGCTCCACGGTCCGGTCGGTGACCGGCCCCTGGGTGACCCAGGCCATCATGTCCTGGCCCTCCACGTAGTCCACCCGGTGCCGCCCGTCCGCATCCCACACCGGGATCTGATAGTCCGGCACCGAAGGCTGGGACGGGTATTCCACCCCGGCCGGCGCGTGCACGCTGTAGAGCATGAACCGGGTCGTGGTCCGGTCCACCGGCACCCGGATCTGCATCTGCTCGATGTTGGCCCCGCCGACCCGCATGTTGTAGGGGAACACCAGCGGGTGGCCGATCTTCCAGTCGTCGTCCTCCTCCGAGGCGCCCTCGACCACCCGGCGCTTGATGATGCCCCAGTCGAAGGCGTCGAAGCCGACCTTGACGTGCTTCTTGCCGAACGACGACGGTGCGTCGAAGCCCTGGTGCCTGGCCATGAACTCGAAGAACCGGCCGTGCAGCCACTCGGTGTGATGCGGGTCGACCGCGTTCTCCATGATCTGCACGAAGTTGCAGGGCAGCTCGGCCCAGCCGATGTCCCGCACGCCGTCCATCACGAACACGTCGAACCGGGGCAGCTCCGGCGCCGGCAATGGTCCGATGTAGGCCCAGACCAGGCCCCCCATCTCGGCCGCCACCCCGGCCGCCGCCCGGACCCGGGAGCGGAAGTTGGTCTCCTCCCGCTCCGCGGGCTGGTCCAGGCACTCCCCGTCCACCCCGAACAGCCAGCCATGGTACGGGCAGCGGACCCCGTCGGCCTCGACCACGCCGTAGGCGAGCGAGGCCCGCCGGTGCGGGCAGGCCTCGGGCAGGATGCCGTAGCGACCGCGCGGCGTCTTGAACACCGCGAAGTCCTCGCCGAGCAGCCGGGCCGGCTGCACGGGGAACTCCTCCAGGGCGCGGGTGAACGCGACCGGGTACCAGTAACGCCGCAGCAGCTCGCCCATCGGCGTGCCCGCCGCGACCTGGGTCAGCTCATCGTTTTGTTCGGCCGTCAGCATGTAGAACTCCCAGAACTCAGTCGATGATGGTCACGGTGCCGGCGTTGCCGTCGACCCGCAGCCGCTGCCCGGTCTTGATCGTCTTGGTGCCGAACGCCGTGCCGGTTACCGCGGGCAGCCCGTACTCGCGGCACACGATGGCGGCGTGGCTCATGATCCCGCCCACGTCGGTCACGGTCGCGGCGATCTTGCCGAACACCGGGGCCCAGCTCGGTGCGGTCAGCGGCGCCACCAGGATCTCGCCCTCGCGCAGGTCGCTGATGCCGTCCGCGTTCAGGATCACCCGGGCCGGGCCCTCGGCCACGCCGGGCGAGGCCGCGAACCCGGACAGGCCGCCGGAAGCATCGGCACCGCCGAGCCACTGCTTGACGCTGTCCGAGGTGACGCCCCAGAGCATGACGGTGAACGGCTCGGTGATCACCTCGGGCGGCGTCCCCAGGGCTGGCGGCGCCGACCAGTTCCGCAGCGCGTTCATGATCCCGTTGCGCCGGGCCATCTCCTTGGGCCAGTACTTCGGCCCGCGCGAGGGCACGCCCACCGCCCAGCCGTGGTACAGGTCGAACAGCACCTCGGGCACCTCGTGGCGCGACAGCAGGAACACGTCGTCCGGGTCGGCGAAGAAGTCCGCCGAAACCAGCACCCGGCCCAGGTCCCGCATCTTGCGCCAGATCACCGAGTGGCCCCAGTGCTCGACGTAGAAGTTGTGGTTCTCCACGTACGGGAACACGGTGCGAGCCAGGCCCAGTTTGGCCTGGAAGGTGGCCTGATCCTCGTCGCTGTCGATCAGCTCGCTGTACTCGGCCACGATCCGCTCGCGTTCGGCGATGACGGCTTCCATCGGCCGCTCGAGCGTCTCGCCGCGCTGGACCTTGGTGATGTAGGTGCGCAGGAAGCCGAGCGGGATGTCCGGGTTCTCCAGCCACACCTTGTCGCTGTGGTAGAACCCGCTGCCGGCCGAGAAGTTGAACCAGGGCTGGCTGGCCTCTTCCCACGCGGTCAGCCACTTCTCGCCCTGCGGATCGCCGCGCAGCCCGTCGAAAAGCTCGGCGGCCGACTCCGAGCCCGAGAGCCGCTCGGCCAGCCCGAGCTCCACCGCGAGCTGGGCGAGCTTCTTGACCTCGTCGTCCGGCTGGAACAGGTCGACCTGGATTCCGGCCACCATCTTGGCGATGGCCTGGTCCGGGATGGACGGAAACAGCTGCTTGCAGAAGCCGAAGAAGTCCAGGTAGGCGGCGTAGCCGAGGTTGAGGAACTCGAAGTGGTAATGCCACAGCTTCATCGTCAGGTCGACGAGCCTGCTGTAGGTGGAGATCAGGTCGAGCGCGCTGCCGGTGCCCCGCCCCTCGGTGATGACGGCCATGTCCTCCCGGTGCGGCAACGATTCAAAATGAATCGACTCGAGCTCGTCGATGAGCGCCCGTACCTTCGGCATCCAGGCCGCGTACAGCCGGTCCCAGTTCTGGAAGTAGTAGCCCGCGCGCTCGGCGAACTCAGGCACCCGCGCGCCGATCTCTTCCGGATCGCTGACCCCGACGGGGGAGAGGTACATGTAGCCGTTGAGAAAGCGCAGGTCCACGCCCAGAGCCGGCGGGATGACGTAGTGCCTGGTGTTGTACTGGGACAGCCCGATGATCGCGAATTCCAAGATGGTGGCGTCCCATGGCGGGATGACTTCCGGCGTGTGCACGCCGTCCATGAACCAGAAGGTCGCGTCCTCATACTCCCGGCGATCCTCGCTGAACACCGTGGAGTACGCGTACAGGTCCTGCCATCCCTCCGCTCCAGGAGGAGTCGGCATCTCGAACGGGCTGGGAAACCGGTCAGCCATCGTGGTCCTCCTACGAGCTCGTCACCGGCGGCCGCCATGGATGCCGGGTAAGCCGCCTAGCCGTGCGCGGCGTGGCCGCCGCCTGATACCGGGTTCAGCATGGTCTGGACCATGCTGGTGATCGGGTCCGCGATGCCGGTCCCGCCCCGCGGCCGGGGCCGGCGGCTCCACACCGTCTCCGGACGGCTCTGCAGCAGCACGACCTCCTGCTCACCACCGTCGATTGCCCACTCCACGTCCTGCGGGCAGCGGTAGTGCTTCTCGGCGCGGCGGGCCAGCCGGGCCACGGCCGCGATCTCGGTGTCGGCCAGGCAGGGGACCGACTGCCGCTCGGGCTCCACGGCCACCGCGACCACGGTGTCGCCGCCGGTGAGCCGGTACTCCAGGGTCTTGGCCGAGATCGTGCGGCTGGTGATCGTGCCCATGACCTTGTCGACGAGGAAGTTGTCCGGGGTGACCTCGCCGCTGACCACGGCCTCACCGAAGCCCCAGGACGCGTCGATGGCGATCTGGGACCGGTCGCCGTTGATCGGGTTGAGGGTGAACGCCACCCCGGCCGCCCGCGGCCGGACCATCTGCTGCACGCCGACGCTCATCGCGGCGCTGGCCCGGCCGTAGCCCCGCTCCAGCCGGTAGGCGATGCCACGGTCGGTGAACAGGCTCGCCCAGCAGCGGAGCACGTGCCGCACCACCTCGTCGGCGCCGCGGATCCACAGGTAGGTGTCGTGCTCGCCGGCGAAGCTCGCGTCGGGTGAGTCCTCGCAGGTCGCCGAGGAGCGCACCGCGACAGGAACCTCGGGGTCCCCGCACTGCTGCGCCAGCTGCGCGTAGGCGTCCCGGATCGCGCCGGCCAGGCCGCCGGCGGCTCGAGTGAGTCGATCAGCGCCCGGGCCCGCCGCCCGGCCGCCCCCACCGACGTCGTGTCACCCACGTCCACGGCCGCCATCAGGGCATCGAGCTCCCCGTCGAGCCCGCCGTCGGCCAGCGCCTTGCGGTAGCAGTCAGCGGAGACCGCGAAGCCGGGCGGCACCGGCAGGCCGGCCGCCAGCAGCGTGCCGAGGGAGCTGTTCTTGCCGCCGAGCACGGCCGCGTCAGTGGGCTGGTAGTGCTCGAACCACACGATCTGTCCCACGCGACCCCCAGGCTGCCCTGCCGATTTCGGGATTTCCCAGAACGTACGGCCTTCCTCCCTGGTTAGCCATGCCCTTGTCCCGCAGAGCGGAACGGAGTTACCGTGGGGCCCCATGAATGTACCCTCGGTCTCGCCGGTTCCGGCCGATCGTGCCCTGCTCGCGTCGGTGCGTAACGCGGCCCGGGTCCTGCGCGCGTTCTCCCGGGCCGGCCAGGAGCTCGGCATCACCGAACTGTCCCGCCAGCTCGGCCTGGGCAAGAGCACCGTGCACCGGCTGGTCACCACGCTGGCCGCCGAGCGGCTGCTCGAGCGGGGCAGCACGCCGGGCCGGTACCGGCTGGGCCTGGTCCTGTACGAGCTGGGCAGCAACGTCACCGAGCACGTGGACCTGCACCAGGCGGCGTTGCCCGTCCTGACCACGCTGCGGCACGAGACCGGTGAGATGGTGCACGTGGCTGTGCTCGACGGCCTGGAGGTGGTGTACGTCGAGCGGCTGGAGAGCCACAACCTGCTGCCCATCTTCCGCCAGGTCGGGCACCGGCTGCCCGCGCACACGACCAGCTCGGGCAAGATCCTGCTCGCCGCGCTGCCGGCCGGCGAGCTGACCCGCAGGCTGACGGAATGGCAACCTCGTGCCGTGACGCCGTGGACCATCGTCGACAAGGACCGGCTACTGACCGAGCTGACGATGGTGGCCAGGCGCGGCTGGGCGCAGAACAACGAGGAGGGTCACCTGGGCATCGTCTCGGTGGGCGCGCCCATCCGGGGCCGTGACGGTAAGGTCATGGCGGCGGTCAGCGTGGTCGGCGACAGCGCCCGGATGCGCACGATGATGCGCCGGGCCACCTCGCTGGTGGTGGAGTCCGCCCGGGTCATCTCGCGCCGCCTCGGCTACCGCCGCAGTGACTAAGAAGACCAGCTCAGTGAATGCCGCGGTGGCCGCCCGCATCCAGGTACAGCACGCTGCCGTGCAGCAGGTCGGCCTCCGGGTCGAGCAGCAGCTCGACGGCCCAGGCCAGCTCGCCGGCCGTCGGCAGCCGGCCCAGGGAGTTCTGCGCCACGTACTCCTGCCAGACGTCGTCTTCCGCGGCGCCCCGTTCGGCGGCGACCGCGGCCACGATCCGGCGCAGCCTGGGCGTGTCGGCCGGCCCCGGGCTGAGCGTGTGCGTCGTCACCCCGCGTGGCCCGTAGAGCAGGCTGATCTGGCGCATCAGGTTGAACACCCCGGCGTTGACCGCGCCCGGCCCGGCCTCGTGCGCGCGCGGCTCGAGCCCGAGCGACCCGGCGAACGTGACGAACCGCGACCCGGGCACCAGCCGGTCGCGCACCGCGTGCAGCAACCGCAGCAGCCCGCCGAGCTTGATGTTGCTGCCGACCGCCAGCGCGTCCGGGTCGATGGTGTCCGCCGAGCCGCGGACCGGCAGCCCGGCCGCGAACACCGCGATCCGCACCGGCCCGGTGAGCATCGACGCGATGGCCTCGGTCGCATCGTTGCTCCCGATATCGGCCGGGCACGGCGTCACCCGGTCGCAGTCCGCCGCGAGTGCGTCCAGGTCAGCCTTACTCCGCGCCACCGCCAGCACACCCAGCCCGCGCCCGGTCAGCCGCCTGACCACCGCCGCGCCGATGGCGCCGGTGGCCCCCACCACCACCGCCTGCTCGTCCGCGCCGAAGCGAACAGCGCCCGTCACGTGCCGGAGCCCTCCTGGAGCCGTTCGGCCGTCGCCGCGCGCCTGGCCGCCACCTCGTCCCCCCGCGCCACGTCGGCCGGGACCCCGCCGATGCCCCACCCCTCGGGCGGGAACTGCGTGATGTAGGTGCGAACCCGGTCGATCGGGGTGTCCAGGATCTCCGCGACCAGGGCCGCGACCCGGCCGTGCAGCTCCCGGATCTTCTCCGGCGGGCGGCCTTCCATGATGTCGATACGGACTAGCGGCATGCCTGCTCCTTCGGTAGTTAGCGTTCGGTAGTTAGCGCCCCACCGCCCGGGCCGGCAGCCCGAGCAGGTCCCTGGCGGTATCGATGGCCGGCGTGGGGTCGTCCCACGGCACCCGGACCGCCGTCATCCCGACCCGGCGCGCGCCCGCCACGTTGGCCGGCATGTCGTCGAGGAACACGATCCGCTCGACGGCCAGGCCGAGTTCGGCGGCGGCGTGCCTGAACGCCCGCGGGTCGGGTTTCAGCACGCCGGTCAGGCCGGCGTCGACGATGACGTCGAACCGCTTCAGGTGCTCCTGGTCGTCTACCCACTCCGGCCCGTGGAAGTCGGTCAGGTCGTTGGTCAGCGCGCCGACCCGCAGCCCGGCCGCCTTGGCCTCGGTCACCAGCTCCATCATCTCGGCCCGCAGCCAGTCCTGGCGGGGCAGCTGGTAGAGCCGGCCAATCATGGCCCGGGTGTCCCACGTCTGGCCGACCGCGGCGCCGAGCTCGGCGGCTCGCTCGGCCCAGTACTGCCGTTCGGTCACCTGGCCGGCCAGCACCTGCTGCCACAGCTCGTCGGAGTCGGTCGCGATCCCGCCGATCCGCTCGAGCACCGGCCGCACCGCGGGCTCGCGCTCGGCCAGCCGCCCGACCAGGTGGATGCCCGTGGCGTGCAGCACGCCGCCGATGTCGAGCAGCAGCCCGCCGAACCGCTCAGCTGCTGGCGGCATAACCGCGCTCGGCGTAGGGGAACCCGCCAAGTTCCAGCCGGTCCAGGCCCGCGGCCTGCGGTGAGGCGTAGTACGCGCGGATCTCGGTGATCAGCCCGGTACCTGCGTCGAACCGGTACCACTCGTCGCCGCGCAGCACCACCCCGGTCTTGGTCTTCTCGTGCGTCCACTCGATCACCGCCCGGTCGGTGCCGGGGTCGCAGATGATCTCGTCCACGGTCCAGCGCGAACCGAGCGTGCGCACCGCCCAGGACCACTTCTCACCGATGGTCTCACCGCCCCGGAACGGTCCCTCGTACATGTCGGGCGGGAAGTAGTGCACCGCGCCCGGCGCGAAGTAGGCGGCCACCGCGGCCGCGTCGCCGGAGTTGCAGGCGTCGAAGTAGCCGCGGATCGCTTCCTCCATGCGCCGGGCCTTGGCCTGCCGGTCGCTGGTCAGCACGTCTGTCACAGCCCCGAGCCTAGGCGCTGGCGGCCCATCCAGGCGCTCCCGTGTTCCGCATGCAGAAACAAGCAATTATCCGAACGGACTCCGCCGCGTCCCCGCGCCTCCGGCGTGCCCGCCCGTGGCCGCGCCGGGGCGTACCGCCGGCTAGGAGGAATGTGATCCGAACGAGTTGAAGAAGTCCGGCCCGGGGCTGCCGAGGCCGGTGCTGGTGTCGTAGCCGGGCCCGCAGGGCAGCGACGGGAAGGCGCCGCACTGGCCCATCACCGACAGGGTGGGCAGGCTCGGCTCGTCCTGGAACAGCGGGCCGGTCACCACGGCCTGGTTGCGCGGGGCGGCGGTGATGTCGCGCAGCGCCGGCGTGCCGCCCTTGTCGTACGGGGCGGGGTTGAACAAGCCAAGCGGTATCCCGTGCCGGCCTTGGATCAGGTCAGCCTCGAGCCCGCCGAACAGCTGCACGGCCAGGCTGGTGCCACCGTAAATGGCGTTGATGTACCGGAACTTGGTCGACGAGACCTGCGCGGTCACCCCGGCCTGGAGCCCAGGTTCCAGTCGCCCAGCGCGGACACGTCGGGCACGGCCCGCATCGGCTGGCCGTCGATCAGGTTGTCCGACACCACCCTCCGCTGGTATAAGGGCTCAGGAAAATATGGTGGAGATCCGCCGGTGCTGCCCTCGGCGAAGTAGCCGGGCGGGGCCGGATCCCACCTCGTGCCGCTGGCCGACAGGCCCGTCTCGTCGGTCTCCCGGGCGTTCTCCCACAGGAAGCGGTCACCGGCGCCGATGGCCAGGCTGGTGCCTTCGACCAGGGTGGTCCACGGGTCGGAGCCGGGGTACTGCAGCGGCGTGACGGAGCCGAGGTCGCCGGCGGCGAAGTTGACCGTGATGTTCTCGACCACCGCGCGCTCAAGCGCGTTCTCCCAGGAGTCGATCTCGCTTTGCGACACAGGCGGGCTGCCCTGGAACGATGTCACGTAGCCCTCGTACCACGAGCAGCTCACCACGCTGGCGAGGCGGTGCTCGACGATCGTCTCCATGCCGTCGAGCAGCGCGTCGCCGGTGCCGCTGCCGCTCCCGGTGACGTAGTCGATCGTGGCCGCCGGGGCCATGGCGTGCACGGCCTCGACGTCGAGCGCGCTCTCGATGTCACCGGTCCCTGGGTAGGCGTCCGGGGCGATGACCGCCTTGAACTGGCCGGGGGCGAACGGCGGGAAGTCCCGGTCGCGGGCCCAGCGGTTGGCGTCGGCCAGGGCGGTCGTGTCGTCGTCGCCGCTCAGGATCGCGACGGTGACGCCCCGGCCGGTCAGCCCGGACCGGGTCGCCCCGTAGGCGCCGCGTACCTGCTGAGGCAGGTAGCCGCACGGAGCCCAGGTTGGGATCCGGCCGAAGGCGCGCGGCACCTGGGTAGCCAGTCGCTGGCCGTAGTACGCCGAGCAGATTTCCTTCAGCGTTCCCGCGCTCGCCGTGCCACGGGTGGCGGCCGCGAGGTCTGGCTGCGGCTGCTGCTGGGGCTTCGGGGCGATAACCGGGGCCACCCGGATGGTGGTGACCGAGCCCGCGAGCGGAGCCGGCACCGACATGGCCCGGGTCGAGACGACCTGTCGGTGCCCCCGGACGAGCGGCTGAAGGCCAGCGGAGTCTGCAGCGCCGACCCCGCCTGGGCCGCGGTGCCCGTCGCGGTGACGACGAACGCGTCCCGGGCGGTGACGGTGAGCCCGGAGCCGGTCAACCAGCGGGCGACCGCCTGCTGCTGGCTGAGGGTGGCACCGAACCGGGTCTGGACCTGGGCCGGGGTCAGGAAGCGCGCGTAGCTGGAGCTGCGCGGATCTGATACCGCTTCGGTCAGGCGGTCAGGCCGGCTTGGTCTCGGCCGGCGAACACGCTGACCCGCACCTGGGTGGCGGCCGGGAGTCGCGGTGACCACCGCGCCGGCCGCCGGATCCGTGCCCGCCACCAGCACGCGGTCCCGGCCTGAGCCGCGGTCGCGGCCGGGCTGGCGACCGCACCGCTGATCACCAGTGTGATCGCGCCGGTCACGGCGCAGCCGACGGCTATGACATGGCGGAAACGGCGCATCATCTCGAACCTCGGCATGTCCGCTAGAACAAGAATGGCCCGGTTTACCCCCGGTGTCATAACAGTGTCGGCAGCGGGCCTGGCCCTGTAAAGGCTTCGGCAGGCCTCACGGCGCCGGGAACGCGGGGCGCTGACACTTGGGCCCGCGGCGCGGTTTACGCTTGGCCGGCCCGCTGCGCGGCCAGCAGGGGTATGGCCGCGATTTTCTCCTCGGTCAGGTCCTCCCAGCAGATGCCGGCCGCCGGCCGCGGCCCGTGTCCGGGGCGGCAGTCGATGACCCGCTCGGGCGTGACGATGAAGTCCACCAGCACGTCGTGACCGGTCAGCGGGATCGTTCCGGCCGAACGGACCTGAAGCTCGTGCACGGTGGTCACCGATACCGTGTGCGGTCCGATCAGGCCCGCCGCGGCGGCCAGCGCGAATTCCAGGTCGGCAAACCCGCCGCCCTTGCCGAGTCGCGCGCCGTCCTGGCCGGCCGCCACGCAGCCCATCACCACCACGTCGACCGGGGTCACCTCGTCGAGCCTGACCCGCCGCGCGGATCGGGTCGCGCCGCTGATCGAGGCCGCCTTGCGGGGCGGCTCGCTCAGGTGGTCGGGGTCCAGGGCGAAGAACGGCTCGGGTCCGGCCAGCCGCGGGACCGCCATGTACACGATCTTGCCGTCCTCGAGCGCCCGCTGCCGCACCGGCAGCTGCGCCGAGTCCGGGTTGGCCTTCAAGGTCCCGGCGGCCTGCCACGCGGGCAGGCTCCGCAGTCGCTGCGCCGCCGCCTCGGCCCCGGTGAAGTTCGGTATGCGGCCGGCCGCACCGGGAAACCGCGCCACCTTGGCGGCCCGCATCGCGGACCAGACCTCCTGCCGCAACGCGGCCTTGGCCGCCAGCACCTCGGCCGGGCCGCCGGCATCCCGGTCATGACGCGGTGCGGAACGGCCCATGTCCTCATCCTGCCCGGCGGGGTCAGGCCCGCGAACGGCGGCCTGCCGTTGCGCTACCGGGGCTGGCGGGCGGGCAGCGAACCTGGGTCGTAGTCGTAGAGCCAGCCGGTCGCCTTCTCGTAGAAACGATTGAAGACGTGCGGCATGATCAGCTCGCGCATCCGGGTCGCGATCGGGCCCGCGGTCTTGGCGTCCCGGTTGGCGGCCTCGGTCTTGGCCAGCTTGCCCGACCGGGGGTGCCGCTGCCGGTCGAAGGCGGCCAGGGCCGCCGCGATGGTGTCCCCGGCGTCGAGTTCCCTGGCTAGCACGACCGCGTCCTCCATGGCCATCGACGCCCCTGCCCGGCGCCGACCGGGTGCGCGGCGTCGCCGATCAGGACGGTATGGCCATCGTGCCGGCGGGTGGCCGGCGCTAGCACGTGCCCGATGTTCGCGGCCCGCACCTCGGTGGCCGCCTGCAGGACGGCGGCGGCCTGCGGCTCGGTGCGGAACAGCTCCGCCAGCTCGGCCAGGCCCACCGCGGCCGGGTCAGGCGGTGGTTGCGGGGCGGTGACCTGCGCCGTCCACCAGATAGAGCCGTCCGGGGCGGGCAGGTAGATAAAGACGCCACGCTTGGCGAAGATCCAGTTGAAGCCCTGCCGCGATACCTTGGTCCAGACGGGAGCTCCGTCCGAGATGCCGGAGATGTAATAGATCTTGGCGTAGGCCGGCTGGGGCGCCTGCGGGTTCAGCTCCCGGCGCGTCGCCGACCAGATGCCATCGGCCCCGACGACCAGGTCGGCGCCCGCGACCAGCGGGTCCTTGGTACCCGTGAGCCGCTGACCGGTCACGATGCGGGCGCCGGACCGCAGCGCCTCCGCGCGCAGCGACGTAACCAGATCGGCGCGCATCAGCGTGACGCTGTGCAGCGTGTCCTCGGGGCTGCGGGCCCGGGCCACGTTACCAAGCAGTTTGCCGCGGCCCGACCACATGAGCTGGCGCGCAACCGGGAAACCAGCTTCCTGCACCTGCTCGAGACAGCCCAGGGCGTCGAGGGCGCGCAGTCCGTTGACCGCCAGGCTGACATGCGAGCCGACCGGTCCGGCCGGATCCTCGTAAGCCTCGTACACCACGACCTCGGAACCGATCCGGGCCAGCGCGATCGCGCTCGCCGATCCGGCCACCCCGCCGCCTATCACTACCGTTCGCATCCTGCCCCACCGATCGCTACTGTTTGCCTGCGTCCTTGAAACTAAGTTCACCGAATCAATTTTCAGTGAACTTTAGTTCAGTATGATCAGTACACGGGCAGGCCGTCAAGCGATCAAGGTCCAGCGGGCGGAAGGGGCGGGAAGTCATGGGAGTGCGGAAGATCAGGGCGGCTGAGACCGAGGAGGCGCTGAAGGCGGCGGCCCGGCAGCTGTTCGCCGAACGTGGCTACCTGAACACCAAGATCACGGACATCACGATGGCCGCGGGCCGGGCCACCGGATCCTTCTACGAGCACTTCGCCAGCAAGGAAGACCTGCTGCGAAGACTCCTCACTGACATGCACGAGCAGGCGGGCGCCCACTTCGACTCGGGTGAGCACCCGCCGCACGACCTCACCGAGCCCGCTCAGCTACATGATCACCTGGCCGTGGCCTGGAATGTGATGCGCGATAACCGCCCGGTCATGATCGCCTTGTTCGAGTCGGCGATGGCCGCCGGGCCGGCCTCCGGTGCGCTGTGGGCGCAGCTAACCGGTGACACGGCAGTGCTCCGTGAGCACCTTGAGTACCTGCGGGGGAGGGGCCAGCAGTTGCCCGGTGACCCCACGCTGATCGCGGCGGCGATGGGCGGGATGCTCTCGATGCTCGCCTACGCGCTACTCCCAGCGGACTCGGCCGCCCGACCGGGGCAAGCGCAAGCTCGGCCCGGCCTATTCCGATCCGGACATCCTGGACACCCTGACCGGCCTGCTGCTCTATGGCCTAGCCGGTCCAGCGCGCTTACTGAGAATCGCTCCTAGCGGATACCGCGTTCCCGCAGGGCTCGCACGTCCTCGGCAATCCGGAACACCACCACGAAGGACTCGAGCACCAGACGCCAGAACGCCATGACGATGATGATGAACAGCGGATCGCCGATGATCAGCGTCAGCAGGCCGAGGACTGCGTTGATCCTGAACATGGTGATGGTGAAAAGCAGCGCGCTCAGCACGGCCAGGACCAGGATCAGGGCGTAGAGCACCTTGATGATCCGGGTCGTCACGAACGACGTGAAGCTGAAGTCGAACAGCGCGCCGAAGAAGCCCTTCGAATCGGCCCCTTGTTGCGTCAGTCCTGGCGGCGCCGCTTCGTATTGCGCCGGCCTAGGTTGCGCGGGCCCGGGTTGCGGCAATCCCTGCTGAAATGCCCCGGGCGGCGGTGCCCCCGGCTGTCGTCCGCGTTGCTGGGCCGATCCCTGGGCCGATGCTCCCTGCGACGCGGCCTGCCAAAGCGGCGCCGTCGGCATCCCCGGCCCCGCGGCTTGACCGCCTGCTCCTGGACCGCCTGCTCCCGGACCGCTTGCTCCCGGACCGCCTGCTCCTGGACCGCCCGGTCCTGGACCGGCGCTCCCCGGACCAGGTGTCCCGGCTCCGGGCCCGCCAGGCCTGCCCGGGCCTGGCCTGACCGGGCCGGGAAGAACCCGCACCCGAGTCGTAGTACTGCTCGCCGGGAACGTAGCCGCCACGGCTCCAGTCATCCGGGTAACCCTGGCTTGGTGGTTGTTCGGTCATTGTCTCCCCAGGGAAGCACGTCACGTGGCAGTGGCCTGCGCGGCCTTTCATCGCCAGGATGAGACGCGCCACCACCGCCGCAAGATGGCCAGCTTTGGTCTACGGAATAGTAAGATGCCGGCGAGGCCGAACTGACCCACCGCACCGCGTCTCTCGCCTTGGCCGTGTCGTACCCGTGAGACAGGATGGGCATGATGGGGTAGTGCCGCTGCAGAACCGGGTGTTGCCGACGGGTGAGATCGTCGCGGACCCAGCCCGTGGCTTGATGATGGGAAATCGTGGCTGCCTGCACGGGCAGGGTCGTGAGCTGGGGACGAGCCGCTGGCGGACCAACGCGTGGATCTGCTGCGTGCTGGAGTGGAAGGATGTCCGGCGCCATCCGATGCCGCCGGGCCGATGGACGGCGCTGTTCTTTCTCGATGAGGCGACCGCGCTGGCCGCAGGGCACCGGCCGTGCGGGTACTGCCGCCGACGCGACTTCCTTGGTTTCGCCGAGGCCTGGCAGCGGGCGAAGTCGCTGACCCGCAGGCCGCGGGCCCCCGAGATGGATGCGGTGCTGCACCGTGAGCGTGTCAGCCGGTCACGGCGCCAGGTCACCCGCATCATGGACGCCAGGCCGTTGCCCGACGGGGTCATGATCCGGGCGTCTAGCGGCCTGGGCCTGCTCATCGGCGGCCAGCTGAGGCCGTGGTCGCTGACCGGTTACGGCGCCGGGGTGGGCGTGTCCGGCTCCGTCGAGGTGCTGACGCCTCCGGCGATCATCGCGGCGATCGCGGCCGGCTACCGGCCGATGATCCACCCGACCGCCGATCCGGCTAGTAGCTACAGGTCACGCTGATACCAGGTGCCTTGCTTACCGCCGATGTCGGCCGGGTCCGCCGGGCCGACCGGGTTGAACCCCGCCCTGGACAGCACCTTCTGTGATGCCACGTTCCCGTGGGAGGTGGCCGCCTTGAGGGTACGCAGCGCGTATTGCGCCGCCGCCAGGTCGCACAGCTCCCGGACGGTCGCGGTCGCCACGCCGCGGCCTGCGACGTGCTGCGCGACCCGGTAGCCGAGTTCTGCGGTGCCGTCCCCGGTAAAGATCAGGTTGAACCGGCCCAGGACCGAGCCGTCCTCGGCGACGAGTACGTGAAAGGCGCCGATGCCGGCCTCCTGCTCGGCCAGCATGGCACTGTGCCGCTCGGTGAACCGGTCGAAGAACTCATCGCCGCGGTCGGAGATCGAGGCGGCGAAGTAGTCGCGGTTGGCCAGCTCGAAGGCGAGGACGGCCGGGGCATGGTCGGCTCGCAGGCGCTGCAACTCTGGCACAGCACGACCTTACCCACGGGGCCGAAGCTCAGCTGGCACGTAGCCGCAGGCCCCGCGGCGTCGGCCGGAAGCCGGCGGTCTCCAGGGCCTGGGTCAGCGGCGAATCACCGCCGGCCCGCTCGCCGTCGGCGCGTTCCACGGTCAGCCGTCCGAGCGCACCCGCCCGGACGGCGGCGGCCAGCGCGGCCGTGGCCGGAGCCAGCACCTCGCCGTCATCGGTCCAGGACAGCAAGGTCCGCCCGCCACGCTCGACGTACAGGACCAGCGATCCGTCAACCAGCACGGTGAGCGCCCCCGCCTTGCGGCCGGGACGGTGAGACGCCGCCGTCTCACCCGGGCGGTCGGGCCAGCCCAGCGCCGCTCCGTACGGCTGAGCCGGATCGGCCGCCGCAAGCACCACGGCCCGTTCGGCCGAAATGGAGGATTGCTGGCCCAAGGCGGTAGGCCGGGGCGGCTCGGCGAGGGCGCGCATCCGGTCCACCGCTCCGGGCAGCGCGAACTGCGCTCCGCCTAGGCCCTCGACGAAGTAACCGCGGCGGCACTGGCCGGCCTCCTCCATCGCGCGCAGCACCGGGTAGACCGCGGCGAAGCCGCCGGCGATACGCTCGGCGGCCACCGCGCCCCTGGTCAGTACGCCGTGCCGCTCGAGCAGCGTCAGCGCGAGTGCGTGCGCCCGCATGGTCGGGTCGACCTCGCCCGGACCGGAACCCGCGAGCGGGGCCCGACCGGGAAGCAGGGACCACCGGCCGCTGACCGTGGGCGGACCGGTGCGTGTCGGCATCGACGGCCGGCCGAAGCTGTACCTGCGCCCCGGTCCGCCCGGCCGCGGCCGCGGCGCCGGCCGCGCGGGAGCGGCCGCCCGGCGGGGCTGGCCGCCCAGGACCAGCCGGAGCGGGGTCAGCGTGTCGTTGGTGAGCAGCCCGGCCCAGACCAGGTCCCAGGTCGCCGCCGCGACCTCGTTGTCATCGGGCCGCGCCTGGCTGTGCCCCGGCTGATCGCGGGTCGGCCCCTCGCCGGCCAGCCGGGCCGCAACCCGGTCGCTGAGCATGCGGAAGAACAGCGCTCCGCCGCCGCCGAGCACCTCGAGGACCGCGGTGTGCACGGGGGTCATGGTGACCTCGCCCGGCTCGGGCAGCAGCAGCGGCGCGCTGTCGGCAGGCGCCAGCACCAGCCAGCCGTCACCGCCTGGCAGGGCGCCCGCGCCGGACCAGACGATTTCCCCGGCCGAGGTCAGCTCGTCCAGCAGGGCGGGGGAGTAGCCGGGCACCCGCCCGGGCAGCACCAGCGTTTCCAGCGCGGACGCGGGGACGGGCACCCCGGCCAGCCGCTCGAGCACCTCAAGCACCGAACCCGCGTCCGCCCGCCGCCGCGACCCGCCCGGGCCCTGTGTGCCGATCCCGTGCCAGGCGGGCAGGAACCGGGCCAGCACCTCGGGTGGCACCGGCTCTGCCTCCTTGCGCAGCCGGGCCAGGCACCTGCGCCGCAGCAGCCGCAGCACCTCGGCGTCGCACCATTCGGTACCTCTGGCCGCGGCCAGCTGGCCGTCGGCCGCGGCCTGACCGGCGGGCAGGAACTCTCCTTCGACCACCCGGCCGGCCGCCGTGAGCCGCCGCAGCGTCAGCGTGACCACGGCCACCCCGAGCCCGTACCGTCCGGCCAGCGCGTCGGCCGTGAACGGGCCGTGCGTCCGCGCGTACCTGGCGACCAGGTCGCCCAGCGGGTCGGCGACCGGCTCGGTGAAGGCCTCGGGGATGCCGACCGGCAGCGGCACCCCGAGCGCGTCCCGTAGGCGGCCGGCGTCCTCGATCGCGGCCCACATCGGCTGCCCGGCGATCCGCACCTGAATGCTGCGCCGGGCCGCCGCCAGGTCGGCCAGCCAGCCGGCCGCGGCCGCGCCGTCTGCGCACCTGTCCGTTACCTCCTGCGCCGTCAGCGGCCCGGCGGTACGGAGCAGGTCGGCGGCGCCCTCGACGTCACGGCAGCGCCGGGACGCCGACAGGTGCTGCAGGTCACGTTCGACCTCCGCGATGACGGCCGGGTCGAGCAGCTCGCGCAGCCCGTCCTGGCCGAGCAGCTCGGCCAGCAGGGCGGGATCAAGCGACAGCGCCTGCGCGCGGCGTTCGGCCAGCGGCGCGTCACCCTCGTACATGAACGCCCCGACGTACCGGAACAGCAAAGATTTGCCGAACGGGCTCGGGGTAGCCGTCTCGACCTCGACGATTCTGATCCGCCGGGCGGCGATGTCCCGCAGCAGGCCGGTCAGCGCGGGCACGTCGAAGACGTCGCGCAGGCACTCACGGACCGTTTCGAGCACGATCGGGAACGCCGGGTACCTGCTCGCCACCTCGAGCAGCTGCGCGGAGCGCTGCCGCTGTTGCCACAGCGGCGTGCGGCGGCCCGGCTGGCGGCGCGGCAGCAGCAGCGCCCGGCTGGCGCACTCGCGGAACCTAGAGGCGAACAGCGCGCTCGCGCCGACCTCGGCGGTGATGAGATCGCCGATCTCGTCCGGGTCGAGCAGCGCGATTCCGCTCGGCGGCGGTTCGTCGGAGTCCGGCACCCGGATGATGATGCCGTCGTCGGTGTGCAGGGCCTGCACGTCCATCCCGCCGTACCGTTCACGCAGCCGGGCCGCGATGGCCAGCGCCCACGGCGCGTGCACCCGGTCCCCGTACGGGCTGTGCAGCACGACCCGCCAGTCGCCGAGCTCGTCGCGGAACCGCTCGAGCACCAGGGTCCGGTCGTCGGGCACGTACCCGGTGGCCGCGCGCTGGTCGGCCAGGTACCTGATCAGGTTCCTGGCCGCGAGCTCGATCCAGGCCGGCCTGCTGCAGCTTCCTGGTCGCGTCCGGTTCCGCGGCCGCGGCCAGCTCGCGACAGGCCACTCCGATCGCGCGGCCCAGCTCGGCCGGGCGGCCCGGGGTGTCGCCGTGCCAGAACGGCAGCTTGCCGGCCTGGCCGGGGGCGGGCGTGACCAGCACGCGATCCGGCGTGATGTCCTCGATCCGCCACGAGCTGGCGCCGAGCACGAAGACGTCGCCGACCCGCGACTCGTACACCATCTCCTCGTCGAGCTCCCCGACGCGCCGCGGCTGCTTCCCGCCGCTGTCCGTGGCCAGGAACACGCCGAAGAGCCCGCGGTCCGGGATGGTGCCCCCGTTGGTCACGGCGAGCCGCTGCGCACCGGGCCGGGCCCTGACGGTCCCCGCCACCCGGTCCCAGATGATGCGCGGCCGCAGGCCGGCGAACTCCTCACTGGGGTAACGCCCGGCCAGCATGTCCAGCACCGCTTCGAGGATTCCCCTGGTCAGCCCGCCGAACGGAGCGGCCTTGCGGACCGTGGCCTCGAGTTCGTCGACCACCCAGTCATCGACGGCCGTCATCGCGACGATCTGCTGAGCCAGCACGTCGAGCGGGTTGTGCGGGATCTTCAGCTCTTCGATCTCGCCGGCCCGCATGCGTTCGGCGACCACGGCCGACTGGACCAGGTCGCCCTGATACTTGGGGAAAATGATGCCGCGCGAGATGTCGCCCACGTTGTGCCCGGCCCGGCCGACCCGCTGCAGGCCGCTGGCCACCGAGGGCGGCGCCTCGACCTGGATAACCAGGTCCACCGCCCCCATGTCGATGCCGAGTTCCAGGCTGGACGTGGCGACCACGGCGGGCAGCCGCCCGGCCTTGAGCGCCTCTTCGATCTCGGCACGTTCCAGCCGCGACACCGAGCCGTGGTGCGCCCGGGCGACCTCGGCCGGCGCGCCCGCCGCCACGCCTGCCTGCGCCATCACCTCGGCCGGCGCGCTGACGCTAACCGCGCGGGCTTCCTCGGCCGCCTCGGCTCGCTCCGCCGCCAGCTCGTTCAGCCGGCCGCACAGGCGCTCGGCGAGCCGTCGTGAGTTCGCGAACACGATCGTGGACTTGTGCTGCTCGATCAGGTCGAGCACCCGCTCCTCGACGTGCGGCCAGATGGAGCGCCGGGGTGCCGGGTCGCTGAGGCCATCGCCGTCGTCCCCGGTGCCGCGGGCCGGCCCGGTGTCCAGCTCCGTCATGTCCTCGACCGGGACGACGACTTGCAGTTCGATGCGCTTGGGGCTGGGCGGCTGCACGACGGTGACCGTGCGGCTGCCGCCCAGGAAGGTCGCGACCTCCTCGGCCGGCCGCACCGTGGCGGACAGGCCCACCCGCTGGGCGGCGACTATCCCGCCCCCCTGATTGCGTAGGGCGTCCAGGCGCTCCAGCGACAGCGCCAGGTGCGCGCCGCGCTTGTTGCCCGCGACGGCGTGCACCTCGTCGACGATCACCGTTTCCACCCCGCGCAGGGTGTCTCTGGCCTGCGAGGTAAGCAGCAGGAACAACGACTCCGGGGTGGTGATGAGGATGTCAGGCGGCTTGCTGGCCAGCTTCCTGCGCTCCTCCGCGGCCGTGTCGCCCGTGCGGACGGCCACCCTGATGTCCGGCTCCTCCAGGCCCAGCCGGTGCGCGGCCTGCTTGATCCCGGTCAGCGGCGCCCGCAGGTTCCGCTCGATGTCCACCGCCAGTGCCTTGAGCGGAGAGACGTAGAGCACCCGGGTGCGTCGTTTCGGATCCGCGGGCGGCGGCACCGCGGCCAGCTTGTCGATCGCCCACAGGAACGCGGCCAGGGTCTTGCCCGATCCGGTCGGCGCGACGACCAGCGTGTCCTCACCCTTGCCGATCGCCCGCCAGGCACCCGCCTGGGCGAGCGTCGGCTCGGCGAAGGCGCCCTCGAACCAGGCCCGGGTCGCGGGCGAGAACCCGTCCAGGGCATCGGTGCCCGTCATGTGACGCTCCCCTCCCGAACCACCCACCGCGTGGGCTGGCCGGTGATCGCCGCGACACGCTCGTAGTCTGCCTCGTAGTGCAGGACACAAACCCCGTGCCTTTCGGCGACGGCCGCGATGATCAGGTCCGCCAGCGATACCGCGCCGGGCTGGTCGCGGGCGGTGAGCTCAGCCTGGACGCTGAGCGCACGCCGTAGGTCGCCGTCCTCGGTCGGCAGCCATTCATAGGCATGCCGCCTGTCGGCCGCGACCTGGCCGCAATCCGCCCGGCCGCGCGCGGTGAACAGCACTATTAGCTCGGTAATCCCGCAGGTCGCGATCAGCCCGTGCTCGACGAGGGGGGCCAGTACCGTACGCACCGGCGGATGGTGCCACCGGGCCAGGGCGCTCTTGTCCGCCAGGTACCGGGCTACCGCCACGCCTGTTCCACCACTGTCGGATTACCGAGACCGGCGTAGACGCCGAGATCCAGCCGCTCGATCTCGCGCTTGCGGGCCACCGAAGCGACAGCCTCGGCCAGCGCCCGGTTCACCGTCTCCCGCTTGGTCCGGGCGCCCAGCGCGGCCTGCGCCTGGTCGAGCAGGTCGTCATCCACGTCGATGAGCGTTTTGGACATCGCCACCCTCCCGTCGTATATACATATCCTAGGTCAGCGGATATACCGGATGATCAAGCCGATTGCGGCCGCAGGTCAGGCCGATCCTGGCGAGAATCTGTTCCATTGCTCCATAGTGCCCTGCCCCTGTGACATTTCGGTCTGGCGGCCTGTCCCCCGGGGATCCCGGCGTCAGCGAACTGCCGTCTCACCCGCACCGTGGCCCGTGCCCGACGAACCACCTCGGCCGGATGAGCGCCGACGATATTCGCGGTCGCCGGGGAACAAAAGTCCTTGAAAGAATTCCGGGAGGCGGTGTCGGATCGGGTCAGCGACCGTGATCGACAACCGGGGCGGCGAGGCGCTGTTCACCGACGGGCCCTTCGTGGAGTCGAAGGAGTATCTCGGTGGCCTGTGGATTATCGAGGCTGCCGACCTCGACGTGGCGCTCAAGCTCGCCGCCGAGGGGTCAAAGGCCTGCAACCGTAAGGTCGAGGTGCGGCCGTTCGCGTGACCAGGGGCGAGGTGCCAGGGACGGTCCCCTCGAGGTTATGTGTGCGTCCCGTCTTTCTCCGCAGTCACTGAACATGCCTGGCGCACCACGTGTCCGTTCGGCTACTTGATGTGATGATTGTCCGCCGTGGCGCACTCGGGTGGAGGGCCGTGCGGGCTGGCCGTAAGGAGACTGCCATCGTCACCCGGCGCTGCCAGTGACGATGAACCGGTAATCCGGGTGCTGGCGGCCTGCCGGGCAAGCTCGGTGTCGATGGCGCCGAGGTGCGCCAGGATCGGCCGGTGCGTGGGTGAGCTGGGCCTGGCCAGGGCCAGGCTGGCGTAGCGCGTCCGGTCCCAGGTCGAGGTCACGGCCGGGGTCAGGCATGGCTGAGCCTGGTGGGATTCCTGTTCGGCGGTGACGGCGTCGAGCGCGGCCTGGAGGTCCTCGCGTGCCGGGGGTACGGGGTCCTTGGTGCCGAAGAACGTGATGGCGTTCTCGATCTGGCGGCGGTAGTTGCTCAGCTCGAACGTGGTCAGCGCATGCAGGGGGTGTTTGGGCTGGTCTACGGCCGGGGGTTGCCCGGCGGGCGTGGTTTCAGGCTTGGTGGCGGTGGCCGGCATGGCTCCCTGTTCTCCTCTGGGGTTCTGGCGTGCTGAGTCCTCGCACAGCATCCGGTAGCTGTCTGTCTCCGCGATGTCGGGCATGGTCCCTCCTTGTCCGGGCGCGCCCGAGGGTGAATATCCCAGGTGCCCGGGCGCGCATGACAAGCCTTATCCGGTGGCGTAGCGTGCGCACTATGTCACCCGTGTTGGTAAGAGCCCGGGCTATCTGGTAAGCGCCCGGCTCGTGGTGTGAGGGGATGTGAGCAGGTGTCTTCTGGGCGTGAGCGCGATATGACGGCGCTGTCGCTGTTCGCCGATGAGATGAGGGCGGCCCGGGAGCAGCGCGGCTGGTCGCAGGCCGACCTGGCGGACAAGATCCCTTACAGCCTGTCCACGATCAGCATGGTGGAGGCGCTGCACCGGGCCCCGGCGCGGGACCTGGCCGGTCACCTGGATAAATCGTTCGGTACTCCGGGGACGTTCGCCCGGCTGGAGGCCCGGCTGAGGGATCTGCCGTTCCCGGCGTCGTTCCGGCCGTTCGCCGCGTACGAGGCGGAGGCCACAGGGCTGTACGTGTTCGAGCACAGCCTGGTCCCCGGGCTTCTCCAGACACCGGGGTACGCCCGTGCGGTGCTGGCGACCAGGCCGAACACGGCTGAGGATGAGATCGACAACCTGGTGGCCGCGCGGCTGGCGCGGCAGGACGTGCTGACCCGCGATGACCCGCCCCCGCCCCTGCTGTGGGCGCTGCTGGACGAGGCGTCTTGTACCGCCCGGTCGCCGCGGCTGAGGTCATGCACGATCAGCTCGTGAGCCTGGTGCAGATGTCGCGGCGGCCGAACGTCACCATCCAGGTGGTGCCCTACAGCGCGGGCGGCCATACCGGGCTGCTGGGAGCGTTCACGATCGCTGACCTGGGCGGTTCTCCGGGTATCGTGAACGTGGAGGACATAACGTATGGGCGGGTCTTCGAGGACTCCGCTACGGTGTCCCGGGTGACGCTAAGCTGCAAGTCCCTCCAGAGTGAGGCTCTGCCCAAGGGGGCCTCGCGAGAGCTGATTGCAAGGGTGGCGGAGGAACGATGGAAAGCAACCGTGCCATAACCTGGCGCACGTCGAGTTACTCCGGCAATAGCGGTGGTCAGTGCGTCGAGGTGGGTAACGACGCGCGCCGGGTCGCCGTGCGTGACAGCAAGGACCCGGATGGGTCGGTGCTGGCCTTTGCCGCCGGTACGTGGGCGGCGTTCGCGGAGCGGGTGAAGGCCGGGGCCTGAGCCTGGTTCCGGGGCTGCCGAGGTTAATAGTGCCGCGATCTCTAACGTTGGCCCGTTTGGCCGATGCCGAGCGGGCTATGGGCCAACGCCGGAACCGCCGTTCGGCGTCGCTCCAGCGTTCTGCCGCTAAGACGCGCAGATCTGGATGAGTTGCGTCGCAGGAGGCAGATCACGCATGAATTGTTCTATGGTGCGCAGGGAGCGCATGCTGGCCGTAGCCCGCGATCAGGTCGTTGTCATGCGCGCCCTCTAGAGGATGGCATCTAGAGCATTCTGGGCCGGTCGCATACGAGAGGGCCTTTCGATGGCACTGTACATCTACCAGGGCACTACACCGCCGAGTCGGTGGCGGCGCAGATTAAGAACCCGCAGGAGCGCATCGAGGCGCTCAGGTCAGCGGCCGAGGCGGCGGGCGCGCAGATCGTGGCCGGTGGTTTCCCACTCGGTGAATATGAGATTGTCGTTGTCGCGGAGGTGCCGGACGACACTACAGCGGCCAGCATCGGACTGGCGGTGGTTGCTGGCGGCGCGTTCAGCAAGCACAAGATCACCCGGCTGCTTAGTGACCAGGAGTGGGTTGAATCCTTGCGGAAGGCACAAGGAAGTTAATACCGGGTTCCCCGCTAGCCCGAGGGACTATCCGGCCGCGCAAACGTTATTTGTTCGCGGCGCGGCGCGGCGCGGCGCGGCGGGGTCCGTCGCTGCTTTTGGGGGAGGCAGGAATAGCGGCGCACAGCGCCCGCGCCCGCTTGAGTGAAAACCCGACACCCCTATCTCCCGGCGGTGCCATAGTCTCGGCTGCGGTCAGAACGAGAACGTGAACGTGGCGGGTGACAGCATGACGTGGTCTCGGCGGGCGCCGCTGGCGGCGATCATCGTGGGGGCACTGCTGGCCGGATGCGGGCTGGCCGGATGCGGCGGCACGGCGGTTGCTCCGCCAGCGGCCAAGACGGCCGGCGCGGCCACCACCGGCCCGTCCCCGACGGCGCCGCCATCTAGCCCGCGGCCTCGCGTCACGCCAGGGACCCATCAGACCGGGCCGCCAACTGCGCTGCCGGTCGCGCCAGGCGCGGGCGTCCTGCCGCAGACCCGCACCCTGCCCAGCACGGACTCGGTGGCTTTCCGGCACGCGATGACCGACTTGTGGCTGGCCGTGACCACGGGGAACTCTCGTCTCGGCCTGCCCGCCTTCTTCCCGCTAACGGCATACCAGCAGGTGAAGGCGCTCTATGATCCCACCGCGGACTGGCACGACCGGCTGTGGTACGACTTCACCCTCGATGTCGGCGCGGCCCATCACCTGGTGGGCTCCGGCGCCCGGCTGGTGCGGGTGATCGTGCCGTCCTACGACGCAGCCTGGGTCTACCCGGGTGGCTGCGATAACAAGCTGGGCTACTGGCACGTCCCCGGCGCCCGGGTGGTCTACGAACAGGACGGTCACGAGCGTTCGTTCGGCATCGCGTCCCTGATCTCCTGGCGCGGGGTGTGGTACGTAGTGCACTTCGGCGCCGTGCTGCGGAACGTGGTGACCGGCATCGTCGATCAGCCCGCGGTCGGCCCCGGCGTCCCCGGGCCGGCCGGCGGCTGCTGACCTCGGCTCCTTTCACGCGGTATCGCCCTCCGCTGCGCCGTCGCGAGCACAGGGGCATCGACCTGGATCAGCCGCGAGCCCTGACGCGTTCTGTCATCCTGATGTGATGCAAGCGGTCCCGGACCCGTCCCGGACGCCGCGCTTTCACCACCTGCTGGTCGGCGGCCGCGTGGTAACGCCGCGAAGGGTGCTCAGCCCGGGCTGGATCCGGCTGGCCGGAAACCTGATCGATGCGGTTGGATCAGGCCACCCGCCAGCGTCCGGCTCTCGCGAAGGCGACGTCACGGACCTGTGCGGGGCTTGGGTGCTTCCCGGCTTTGTCGACATGCACGTGCACGGCGGCGGCGGTACCTCGTTCACCGAGGGATCAAGCGATGAGGCCAGGCGCGCGGCGGAATTTCACCGCCGCCATGGCACCACCACCTTGGTGGCCAGCCTGGTGACCGCGCCCCTGGCCGAACTCGAAGCCAGGGCCGCCATGCTGGCGGGCCTGGCCGCCCACGGCATCCTGGCCGGACTCCACCTGGAGGGGCCGTTCCTTTCCGCGGCCAGATGCGGCGCCCAGGACCCGCGGCACCTGCTCGCTCCCGACGTGGCCGCCTTCGAGCGGCTCCGGGCGGCCGCCGGCGGACACCTGCGCGTCGTCACCATCGCCCCCGAACTAGACGGCGCGATCGAGCTGATCAAGGCGGCGACACGGGCCGGGGTAACGGCGGCCATCGGCCACACCGACGCGACCGCCGAGGCCACATCAGCCGCGGTCGACTTCGGCGCGACTCACGCAACCCATCTGTTCAACGGCATGCGGCCGCTTCATCACCGCGAGCCGGGGGCCGCCGGGGCTCTGCTTGACCGGGCCGAGGTCACCTGCGAGGTGATCGTCGATGGCGTCCACCTGCATCCCGCCGTCATCCGGATGGCGGCGCGGGCGGCCGGCCCGGGCCGGCTGGTCCTGATCACCGACGCCATGGCCGCCGCGGGCATGCCGGACGGAGATTACTGGCTCGGCTCGCTACAGGTGAACGTGACCGGGGGAGTGGCCCGCCTGGCTGACCGCACCAGCGCCACCGGTGCCGCCCCGATCGCCGGTTCCACTGCCACCATGGACAGCGTGATAAGACAGGCGGTGGCCGCGGGCCTGCCGGTCCTTGATGTCGCCGCCGCGGCGAGCACGACTCCGGCTCGCGTCCTGGGCTTGGCGAACCGAGTCGGGGCCCTGCGGCCGGGTCTCGAAGCCGACCTGGTGGTCTGTGACGATGACTTCCGGCTGAGCATGGTGATGGCGGCCGGGCGGTGGCTGGATCCGGCCGCACCGGATCCCGCTGCGGTCAGCTTCCCTGGCGAACCGACCCGGTGAGCTGCCCGGAGGGCGAGCTGACTTCGCACACGACCGTACGTTCGCCGGCCTGCCAGGCGGCCTGGTTCGGGTAGACGTACTCCTGCGCGAGGCCGGCGTTCGCGAGGGCCGGCTTGAGGTAACTGTCCAGCCTGGCCGCGCAGCCGTTGCCCGCGTTTTGCTGCACCGTCGCGTTACCTGGCCAGGAGGACGCGGGCAGGGTAAAGGTGGCGAACACCTCCGCGTCGTGCGGGGTCCCGCAGGCCAGCACCGTGACGGCCAGCCCGCTCGCTCCCGAGTTGATGCAATCGCCCGGATGGAGCTTGAATACGGCGGCGGGCCGGTAGGTGATCACGGTCTTCTTGTGGAAGCCGTGGGTGGCTACCGCCAGCACGCCGGCGGCGACCCCGACCAGCACGATGACCCCGACGACGATGCCGACCACCGCCAGCGGACTCATGTCCCGACGGGGCTCTACCTTGGCCGCTTTGGCCGCTTTGGCCGCCTCCGCCTCCGCCTCCGCCTCCGCCTCCTGGCCTGCCGCACCCGGTTCAGCCGCTGCTGTCTCACTCGCTACCGCTTCACCCGCCGCTGTCTCACTCGCTTCACCCGCTGCCGCCCGGCTGGTCTCCGCCAACGCAGGCTCAGCGTCTGCGGACTCAGCGGGGCCGGTGTCCGGCAGCTCCCCGGCCGGGAGCTCACCTTGCGTCAGCGCAGTATCTACCGGCTCCCGAGGAGAGTTCTCGTTTACCCCCGTCGGCGCGACCATCCGGCCTCCATCGTGCCCATGACCCGCCACGGCCGGTCCCGCATCGCCAGCCTGATCGGGCGGCGCACGCTCAAGTCGCGATGTGCGCCAGATGATCCACTACTTCCCACGTATCTGATAACGACACATCGGAGAAAAAGGTCCCGGGATCTGCCGACTCCGCGTCCCGCCGCAGGATGCAGGCTCATTGGGCCGAACGGGACCCGGCTATCCCGGCCATATCCCGGCAGTACCCTGGCGACGTGCGGCAGACAGAATTCTGGAGCTTGATGAGGACGCAGTTCGGCGACGTATACGCGCAGAGCCTGGCGAAGGACTTCGTGTTCGGCAACCTAGGCGAGCGCACGGTCGAACGCGCCCTCGCCGACGGGGTGGACGCCAAGGTGATCTGGCGGACGGTCTGCGACACGTTCAACGTGCCGGACAACCTGCGCTAGCCGAGCGCGCAGGCCCGGGGATGCCGGGCCGGGGACGCTGACCCGGGGATGCCAGGCCGGGGACGCTAGAAGCCCAGCCGGCGCGGCGTGTTGATCTTGTCCGGGGCGATCTTGAGGATCACGCGGCCCTGCGGCCCGATGGGGTTGGCGTAGTCCTTGCCGGTGTACTTGCGCGACAGTTCGTCAATGTGCTGCCTGGCCTCGTCACCGGTGACAGTGTCTACCACGTGCCCCCGGACCTCTGCCCAGTCCCACGGGTTATCGCCGCTGTGGATCAGGACGGTGATGCGCGGGTCGCGGCTGACGTTCTTGGCTCGCTGCCGCTGCGGTTCCGTGTTGACCAGGACGTGCTCGTCGTCAGCGTCGACCCAGGTGAGCAGCGCCTGCGGTTGCCCGCTCGGCATCAAGGTCACCACCGTGGCCAGGTTCTTCCCCTTCGCCAGGCGGGTCACGTCCTCGTCGAGCGCCATCTGAAATCTCCTCACGCCAGCCAGTCTTACCTGCCCCGATGCTAGCCCCCACCCGATCCCGGCTTGCTGGCCCCCCGCCGCGGCCGCACAGCCTGGTCTTCAGGAATTTCTGCGGCGCTTTCGGCGTGTCGGCCATGATCGAATACACGTTCGTTCTATAGTGAGTCGATGGCGGTGGTCTCCGGCACCATCACCCGGAGACGGCGGCCACGAAATCCTCTATGAACAAGCGCAGTGCGGCGCTCGGCAAAAATGTCGGTGGCGGCGCGTAGCGTGTCCACCGATCCGCCGGGGATGTCCGGTGGGACCATAACGTCAGACGACCTGGGCGGTGCGGGAGGTGCCCGCAGGCCCTTTAACCCGGCAGGGAGTCCCCATGGCAGGAAACAGCAGGCCTACCCTCGAGCGATCCGGCGACAGGGAAAAGTCCCTGGAGACCGCGCTCCTGCAGATCGAGCGGCAGTTCGGCAAGGGCTCCGTCATGCGCCTTGGCGATGAGACGCGAGTGCCGATCGAGGTGATCCCGACTGGCTCGATCGCGCTCGACGTGGCACTGGGCCTCGGCGGCCTGCCACGCGGTCGCATCGTCGAGATATACGGACCTGAGAGCAGCGGAAAGACGACCGTGGCACTACACGCCGTGGCCAACGCTCAGAAGGGTGGCGGCATCGCGGCGTTCATCGACGCCGAGCACGCACTGGACCCGGACTACGCCAAGAAACTCGGCGTCGACACCGACGCGCTGCTTGTTTCCCAGCCCGATACGGGCGAGCAGGCGCTGGAGATCGCGGACATGCTCATCCGGTCCGGCGCCATCGACGTCATCGTCATCGACTCGGTCGCCGCGCTCGTGCCGAAGGCGGAGATCGAAGGCGAGATGGGGGACAGCCACGTCGGGCTTCAGGCCCGGCTCATGTCCCAGGCCCTCCGCAAGATCACCGGCGCATTGAGCCAGACCAAGACCACCGCGATCTTCATCAACCAGTTGCGGGAAAAGGTCGGAGTCATGTTCGGCTGCATGGCTTACGCCACCCGAGTCACCCTGGCCGACGGTACCCAGGAAAAGATAGGGAAGATCGTCAATCAGCGGATGGACGTCGAGGTCCTCTCGTACGACCCGGAAACTGACAAGATGGTCCCACGCCGGATCGTGAACTGGTTCAACAACGGCAAAACCGAGAAGTTTCTTCAGTTCAGCGTCGCGAAGTCAGGAAAAAACGGGCTGGCTCAATTCGCCGCGACCGAGAATCACCTTATTCGTACGCCTGGTGGCTGGCGTCAGGCGGGAGAGCTGATTCCTGGCGATCGTGTCATGGTCGTGGGGCAGCAGCGCCTAGGCAATCAGCAGTTCCAGCTGATCCTCGGTTCGCTCATGGGCGACGGGAGCCTGTCCCCGAACCGCAGGGGCAGGTCCGGAACCCGTTTCCGGATGGGACACGGTGCCCGGCAAGCAGACTACCTCGACTGGAAAGCATCGCTGCTGGGTAACATCCCGCATGCGAGGACGGTAAACGCCAAGGGTGCCGTCTTCGCCGACTTCACTCCGCTTCCTGAGCTGGGTGAACTGCATGAGGCCGTGTATTTCGGTGATGGTAAGAAGCACCTCAGCTGGGACTACCTCAAGAGCCTTACGCCGCTGGCGCTGGCGGTCTGGTACATGGACGACGGTGGCTTTACCCTCCGTTCGAAGGGTGTCCAGGAGCGGACTGCGGGGGGCACAGGCCGGATCGAGATCTGCGTCGAGGCGATGAGCCCTGGTTCCCGGGATCGCCTCGCGCATTACCTGCGGGACACGCATGGCCTGCAGGTCAAGCTCATGTACCGCGGTGCGCGAAAGATGAGCGTGCTTCAATTCAGTACCTCGGCATCGGAAAAGTTCCAGAAGCTCGTCGCGCCATATGTTCACCCGTCGATGGAGTACAAGCTGCTGCCACGGTTCCGTGGGGAGTTCAACGTGGAGGAGGAATTCACGCCTACGACACCGCGGATGATTCCGGCGCGGATCCTGGACATTCACGTCAAGCCGCCGACCAGGTCCATGAACCGCTTCGATCTTGAGGTAGAAGGGTCTCATAATTACTTCGTAGACGGAGTTATGGTGCACAACAGTCCTGAGACCACCTCAGGCGGCAAGGCGTTGAAGTTCTACGCCTCGATCCGGCTAGACGTACGCCGGATCGAAACCCTCAAGGAGGGCACGGATGCGGTGGGCAACCGGACCCGGGTCAAGGTGGTCAAGAACAAGATGTCGCCGCCGTTCAAGGTCGCGGAGTTCGACATCATCTATGGCAGCGGGATCAGCCGGGAAGGCAGCCTGATCGACCTCGGCGTGGAGCAGGGCATCGTGCGCAAGTCGGGTGCCTGGTACACCTACAACGGTGACCAGCTCGGCCAGGGCAAGGAGAACGCCCGCAGTTTCCTGCGGGAGAACGCGGACCTTGCGAACGAGATCGAGAAGCGGATCAAGGAGAAGCTCGGCATCGGGCCGCAGCTGGACGCGGAAGCCGCCCCGGCCCCCGGCAAGCAAGCCCCGAGCAACGGTAACGGCAACGGGTCTACTTCGAAGGTGGCCGCCGCCGCCGTCCCGGTCTAGCCAGGTGACCGGAAGTGGCTACTGGTAAGCGGGTTTCAGGGTCATCGTCCGAGGTCGGATCGCGTGACCCTGAAACCCTGCTTCACGACCACGGAGACCCAGAAATCCGGGCCAGGCAGATTTGCCTGCGGCTGCTGACGGCCGAGCCGCGGACCCGGGCTCAGCTGGCGCAGGCGTTGCACCGCGGCGGCGTCCCGGCCGAAGCCGCCGAGTCCGTGCTCAGCCGGTTCGCCGATGCGGGCCTGATCAACGACGCCGCGTTCGCGCGGGCCTGGGTCGAGTCCAGGCACCATAGCCGCGGGTTGTCCCGGCGGTCGCTCTCGGCTGAGCTCAAGCGCCGCGGCATCGACGGCGAGGAAATCCGCGAAGCGGTCGACGCCCTCGACCCTGAGCAGGAGGTCGCCACCGCTCGGCGCCTGGTCGAGCAGAAGATGGCGAGCACCCGCGGGCAGCCGCCGCAGGCCCGCGCCCGGCGGGCGGCGAGCCTGCTCGCCCGGAAGGGCTACCCGCCCGGCCTGACCTTCAGGCTGATCAAGGAAGCCATGCAGCAGGAAGGCCCGGTCGACGTCGATCTGGACCTGGACGCCGAACCCTACGTTGCGCCAGAAGAAGACACTCTGGAAGGCACCCCAGAAGACCCTAGCTCTGGTTACCCGGTGTAATCGGGAGCCTCATTCCCCCTCGTCGGCGCCCGGCCCAGCCGTGGCGGCTTGACGGTTGCCGCCGTGTCGCATCGCCACATCCTCACCGGCTCGCACCTGCGCACCTTTCGTCCGGGTGCCGTACCGTTCGCGACGACCAAGATGCCTTGCTTGATAAAAAGGTTATGAAGCCTTAACCTCGCGGCAGCGAGACGTTGTCCTAACCTGCCCAGAAAAATAGCGGAGGATGAACAATAGGATACTTTTTGTAGCCGAGCGGACCGGGAGCCGCCGACGAAAATCAGCTGACGGGCGAAGACGGCGTGTGATCGCCCGCACCAGGGCATATACCTAACGAACCCTGGTTCGAGGACGCCGACGTACAACATAAGGGTGCCCCGAGGGCTATGGACGGAAAGGGGTGGCCGTGAGCAGCGGATTGTCGCTCGCGTTCATGGTGATCGGGTTGCTCGCAGTGATATTTGCGTTCGGGGTCGTGTGGCGCCGGACCACGAGTACCCCGAGGGCCGCGGGCCAGCTCACGCAGGCCGACCGCGATCTCCTCTCCCAGGAAGCCGACCACATCCGGGCCCGCGCGCAGCTTGAGGCCACCGGCATACTCGACCGGGCCCGTTCCGAAGCCGAACAGGCCGCCCAGGGCCGCCGCGAGGTCGAAGAGGAGATCCGGGCGGTCAAGGACGAGGTGCGCGAACTGCGCAGTGATCTCGAGCGCCGCGAAACCCGTCTCGCCGACCGCGAGCAGCGGCTCGACGCAGAACTCAAGCGGATCGAGGATCGCGCGCAGGCCCTCGACCAGCGCCGGGCCGATCTCGACCGGCGCGCCGCCGAGCTGGACCGGCAGGATGCCGAGCGCAGCAAGGAGCTAGAGCGCGTCGCCGGGCTCACCGCGGAGGCCGCCAAGACCGAGCTCGTCGCCATTATCGAGAACCAGGCCAAACGCGAAGCGGCGCTCATCGTCAGGGACATCGAGCACGAGGCCAGGTCCGAGGGCGACAAGCGCGCCCGCAAGATCGTCACGCTGGCCATCCAGCGGGTGGCGACCGAGCAGACCAGCGAGTCGGTGGTCTCGGTGCTGCACCTGCCCGGGGACGAGATGAAGGGCCGCATCATCGGCCGGGAAGGCCGCAATATCAGGGCCTTCGAGTCCGTCACCGGTGTCAACCTCATCATCGACGACACGCCAGAGGCCGTGCTGCTTTCCTGCTTCGATCCGGTCCGGCGTGAAATCGGACGGCTGACCCTGGAGCGGCTCGTCCTGGACGGCCGCATCCACCCGCAGCGGATCGAGGACGCCTATGAGCGCGGCAAGGCGGAGATCGAGCAGCTGTGCAAGAGGGCGGGCGAGGATGCCCTGGTCGAGCTGAGCATCACCGACATGCACCCGGAACTTGTCGATCTCCTCGGCCGGCTGCGGTACCGCACCTCGTACGGGCAGAACGTGCTCAAGCACCTGGTCGAGTCGGCGCATATCGCGGGCATGATGGCCAGTGAGCTGCGGATCGACCCGGGACTGCTGCGGCGCTGCACGGTGCTGCACGACATCGGCAAGGCGCTGACCCACGAGGTCGAAGGCAGTCACGCGCTGATCGGCGCGGAGATCGCCCGGCGGTACGGCGAGTCCGACGACGTGGTGCACGCCATCGAGGCGCACCACAACGAGGTCGAGGTCCGTACCGTCGAGGCGGTGCTCACCCAGGCGGCGGACTCGATCAGCAGCGGCCGGCCGGGGGCCCGGCGGGAGTCGCTGGAGATGTACGTGAAGCGCCTCGAGCGCCTGGAGCAGATCGCGGCCAGCCGCGACGGCGTCGAGAAGGTCTTCGCCATGCAGGCTGGCCGCGAGATCAGGGTCATGGTCAAGCCCGACCGGATCGATGACATCCAGGCCCAGGTGATCGCCCGCGACATCGCCAAAGAGGTGGAGGAGGAACTGACCTACCCGGGCCAGATCCGCATCACCGTGGTCCGCGAGTCCCGGGCCACCGAATTCGCTCGCTGACCCTCTCACCCACGCCATGCCACAGCGCAGCGGCCGTGGTTACGTTCTCAGCCGCCGGTCAGCGCCACCGGCGGTATGCCCGGCGGGGTGAAACCCATGATCTGGCCGTAGAAGGAGAGCTCAGCCTCCAGGCTGGCGACGATGTTCTCCGCCTTCCTGAACCCGTGTGACTCGCCGGCGAAGGTCAGGTAGGCGTACGGGATGCCATGCGCGGCCAGGTCAGCGGCGATCGACTCGGACTGCGCGGGCGGCACGACCGGGTCGTCGAGTCCTTGCAGCAGCAGCACCGGGCAGGTGGCGTGGTTGACGTGCCCGACCGGCGCCCGCTCGGCGTAGAGCTCCTGGCACGCGGGCAGCGGCCCGATCAGGCCGTCCAGGTACCTGGATTCGAAGTCGTGGGTGTGCGCGGCGAATTCCCGGAGGTCGGCCACCCCGAAATAAGAGGCCGCTGCGGCGAAGACGCCGCGTACGTCGCCCCCTGTCTCGCCGCCCCGTCCGGCACTGCCGATACCGGAGGTCACCGCGGCCAGGGCGGTCCAGCCGCCGGCCGACGCGCCGCGGATACCGAGCCGCTTCCCGTCCGCCTGACCCGCCTCGGCCAGTGCGAGCGCCGCCGTCATCACGTCGGCCACATCGACGACGCCCCACTGGCCGCGGAGCCGTTCGCGGTACGCGCGGCCGTATCCGCTGGACCCACCGTAGTTGACGTCGATGATCCCGATTCCGCGGCTGGTGAAGAACGCCTTCTCCAGGTCCAGGCGGGGCCTACCTGGGAGGTGGGGCCGCCGTGGACCCAGACGATGTACGGCGGCGGCGCGCTGTCCGGCCCGGTGAACGCCGGGTTGGCAGGCGGGTAGACCAGCGCGTGCACGACCGAGCCCGAGGGCCCGGTCAGCTGAGCCGGACGCGGCACCGGCAGGTAGGCGGGGTCCGGCCGCGAATCGGCCCCGCGGTTCAGCTCGCGGACCAGGCCGCCGGACCCGCCGGACCCGCCGGGCCCGCCGGGCCGGCGGGCCGGCCGGGATGCTGACCTCGATCACGGTCATCGGTATCGCGGGGCCGCCCGCGACCGTGACCAGGATCTGTCCGGACGCAGAAAGCCCGGACCCGAATACCTGGTAGGGAAGATCCATGTCGGTCAGCTCGCCGGTATCCGGATCGAGCACCCCCAGGCGGGTATCCCCGTGCCGTGCGTGACGGCGATGCGGCCGTCGCCGAGCACCGCGTACGGGCTCATGCCCAGCTGCCACAGCGGGCTGGCGAACTCCTCTTCCCGCGGGCACAAAGCGCGCGGGAAGTTCAGCAGGTCGGCCAGGTAGAGGTTCCACCACCCGGAGCGGTCGGAGACGGCGTACAGGCTGCGGTCATCGCGCCAGACCGGAGCCAGCACGGACTCGGTGTCGCCGCCCATGATCACCTGCTGCTGGCTCGGGTCGCTGACGGGCCCGGCCTCGTCCAGCGCCGCGACCCGGAGCTCGGTGCCGTCCCAGGGCATCCGGGGGTGATCCCAGCAGATCCAGGCCAGCCGGGTGCCGTCCGGCGACGGGGCCGGATAGGCGTAGAAGTGCGAGCCGGACACCAGCATCCTGATGGCCCGGCCGTCCTCCGCCGCCGAGCCGTCCAGCGGGACCGCGACGATCGCGCGGCGGATCCGGGTGGTGCCCCCGTCTTGACCAGCTGGTGCTTTTCCCGCACGCACCACACCTCGTCGCCGTCGGGGGAGAGCACGAGGTCGGCGAACCGTTCGGCGAGTATCGGGACCGGGAGCCGGCGTGAGCGGCTCGGGGTCCGCGGTACCGGTCGCGGCGCACCGGTAGAGCCGCTGGTCAGCGAAGTTCGCAAAGACCAGGCCACCGGGGACCGGCAGGTACGACCGGCCGCCGTATTCGTGCACGCGGGTCCTGGCGTTCCACGGCTTCGGGAGCATGTCACGGCTGATCCCGTCCGGTCCTTGGCGCACCACGGCCGTCCGCCCGCCCTCGGCGGGCCTGGACTCCTGCCACCACACGCCGGCGAACCGTCCACGGCCGGGAACGTCAGCCCGACCTGCTCGCGCGCGACGTCGGCGCCCTGGATGGGGGAGGGCCATTCACCGTAAGGTGCCGTCTCCGTAGCCATTTGCATACTCAACATCATGCCGGATAACGGCCGTTTGATCACCAGGCCCTCCCGCATGCGTCCGGCCCCTATCCTGGTGCATGTGGCAGCAGGCGGCAGGACCTATCAGATTCGCACCTACGGGTGCCAGATGAATGTGCACGACTCCGAGCGTCTGGCCGGCCTTCTCGACGAGGCGGGCTACCGGCCCGCCCCCGCCGGGCAGGCTCCGGATGTGGTGGTCTTCAATACCTGCGCGGTCCGGGAGAACGCGGCCGACCGGCTGTACGGCAACCTGGGTCACCTGCTTCCGCAGAAGAAGAACGGCATGCAGATCGCGGTGGGCGGCTGCCTGGCCCAGATGGAGCGCACCAAGATCACCCAGCGCGCGCCATGGGTCGACGTGGTCTACGGCACGCACAACATGGGCTCGCTGCCGGCCTTGCTCGAGCGGGCCCGGGTCAGGAACGAGGCGCAGGCCGAGTTCGCCGAGACGCTCGAGACGTTTCCCTCGCTGCTGCCCGCCCGGCGTCAGTCCGTTTACTCGGCCTGGGTAGCGATCTCGGTTGGCTGCAACAACACCTGTACCTTCTGCATCGTGCCCGCCCTGCGGGGCAAGGAGAAGGACCGCAGGCCCGGCGACATCCTGTCCGAGATCCGTGCGCTGGTGGCCGACGGAGTGCTCGAGGTCACGCTGCTCGGCCAGAACGTGAACTCCTACGGCGCCGAGTTCGGTGACCGCCAGGCGTTCGGCAAACTGCTCCGCAGCTGTGGAGAGATCGAGGGCCTGGAGCGTGTCCGCTTCACCTCACCGCACCCCCGGGACTTCACCGACGACGTGATCGAGGCGATGGCCGAGACCGCGAACGTCATGCCGAGCCTGCACATGCCGTTGCAGTCCGGTTCGGACGCGGTGCTGAAGGCGATGCGCCGTGCCTACCGGCGAGACCGTTACCTGGCCATCCTGGACCGGGTCCGGGCCAGCATCCCCGATGCCGCCATCACCACCGACATCATCGTGGGCTTCCCCGGCGAGACCGAGGCGGACTTCGAGGACACCCTGGACCTGGTGCGCCAGGCCAGGTTCGCGGGCGCGTTCACCTTCCGCTACTCCATCCGCCCGGGAACCCCGGCCGCGACCATGGACGCCCAGGTACCCGCGGCCACCGTGCAGGAACGCTACGAGCGGCTGGCCGCCCTGGTCGAGGAGACCACCTACGCGGAGAACATGAAGCTGTCCGGCGGATGCGTGGAGGTCCTGGTGGCCGAGGGTGAAGGCCGCAAGGACGCCGCCACTCACCGCATGTCCGGCCGGGCCCGTGACAACCGCCTCGTGCACTTCGCCCCGCACCAGAGCGCTCCGCGGCCCGGCGACATCGTCACCGTCACCGTCACCCGCGGTGCCCCCCACTACCTGCTCGCCGACGACGCCCCGCTCACCCTCCGCCGCACCCCCGCCGGCGACGCCTGGCAGGCCGCCGCCGCGTCCCCCGTCCCCGCAGACCCCGCCAACCCCGGACGCCTCCGAGGCCCCCGCGGCGCCCGTCCTCCTCGGCATGCCCGCCCCTCGCCGGTAATTCCCACGAGTCCAGGTAGCTACGGCCTGAGCGATAGCTATCTCCGGCGTAGATACTGGTTCGGGCGATGCGCATGGCTGCCCACCAGCCCAATGCCGTTTGCCTACGGCCGCCCGTCCGGGAGCAGGCGGGACTGCCCCGCGAACGAGTCCCGCCCGTCTACTGCCAGGTGAACGTGCTGAAGAGAGCAAAATCGTCCTTGTGTGTCATTGATACCCCAATAACGGGGTCAGGGACACACAAAGATTCGAAACCTACCGACTGGAGAAGCAACAGACCCGATGCGCTGGACTGCGAGCCTGGCAGCCCGGGCGGTCGTGTAGACAGGTGTGGCGGCCGGGACGTCAGGAGAGCGGCATCGGCCCATAGCCGCTGCACTACGGTTTACTGAACTGTAGTTCTGTAAACCACACCTCCGTCAAGGTATCCTTGACGTGAACGGCACGTCAAGGATACCTTGACGTTATGACTACTTTCCGGAAGTCTGCGCGTGACGCCGATTGGGAGCAGAGCCTGTGCTGCTCGTTCTGCGGCAAGCACAAGCAAGCCGTGGCCAAGATCATCGCTGGTCCCGGCGTCTTCATCTGCAACGAATGCATCGATCTCTGCGATCAGATCCTCGCCACGGAACGGGAGCCCGCGTCCGGTCACCAGCATGCAGCAGCCCGCGTCCGGTCAGCCGGCGTCCGAGCAGCCCGCGTCCGGTCAGCTCGCGTCCGGTCAGCCCGTGCCCGAGCTCGGCTCGCCGGCCGAGCAGTCTGATGACGAACTGCTCGCCAGCCTGGCGCGGATCCAGGCCACGGCCGCCCAGGCCGACGCCGCCCTGCATGACCACGTTGGCAGCCTGCGCGACCGGGGAATCAGCTGGACCCGGATCGGCGCGGCGGTCGGTGTATCCAAGCAAGCTGCCTGGGAGCGATTCTCCGGCGAGGACTAACGCCGGCCATGATCGTGGATCGCTACCCCCTCTATACGGGTAGTAACGATCCACGGTGATCCGCGCTTGAGGGCGCGACGTAGCTTCAGTCCCAGGGGCAGCAGCTTTTACATGCTGAGTTGGACCGCGGCCGGATGGGGCACCCTGAGAGAGCGTATACGGCGCCAGCGGAGCAGGCGGGGCGGATGTTGCGGAAGTGGGCGCAGCACGAGCCATGACGAGTCCGATGCACCGGCGCGTTGGACGGTGGGGTGCGGCTCTATGGGGGAGCCGGGGTAACAGGTGGCGAGGCCGGGCCGTCGTGGTGACGGCTGAGCTGACGGCATAGCGATCATGCCGTGGGGTGACACTCCCTGGCGTCCCGCTGGCCGCAATGGTCCCGGCTGCACCGCCGGCCTCTCCCGCGCCCGTATTCGGAGCCCTGGCGGAGATTTGCGCGGTGGATCCGGGCTCGGCGGTGGATCCGGTGCACCTGGGATGCACCAGATCCACCACGCAGCCCGGATCCACCACCATCCTTGCTCCGGCCGCCGCAACGGCCCGGAGAGTGCTATCCGATCACTCCGTCAGCGCAGCGGCCGGAAGAAGTCGCGGATGTCGCCGATAAGCAGTTCGGGTACTTCCATGGCCGCGAAGTGGCCGCCGCGATCGAATTCGGACCAGTGCACGATGGGGTTGGACAGCTCCGCGAAGCGCCGGATCGCGGGCGCGATCTCCCGCGGGAAGACGGCCACGCCGGTCGGCACGGTCGAGACGGCCGGGGGACCTCCGGAGCCCGACCGTGTGGCCTCGTGGTAGAGCCGCGCCGCCGATCCGGCCGTGGCGGTCAGCCAGTACAGCGTGACGTTGGTGAGGAGCTGATCGCGGTCGACCGCCTCGTCGGGCAGGCCGCCGTCAGTCCACTCACCGAACTTCTCGGTAATCCAGGCCAGCTGGCGGGCCGGTGAGTCGGTGAGCCCGTAGGCCAGCGTCTGCGGCCGGGTGGACTGGATCGCGCTGTATCCCGAACCCGTGGACTGGAACGCCTTCAGCGCCTGCAGCCTCCTGGTTTCCTCCCCGGTCAGCTCGCCCGCGTCCTCGGGCCTGCGGGCGAAGAGCATGTTCAGGTGCACGCCGGACAGGTGCTCCGGGGCGATCAGCCCGAGTTCGCGCGAGATCGAGGAGCCCCAGTCGCCGCCCTGCGCGCCGTAACGCGAATAGCCGAGCCGGTCCATCAGAGCGGCCCAGGCCCGCGCCACCCGCCGCACGTCCCAGCCCCGTTCCCGGGTCGGCCCGGAAAACCCGTAACCGGGAATCGACGGAACGACCAGATGGAACGCGTCTGCCTGATCGCCGCCGTAGGCCGCGGGGTTGGTCAGCGGACCGATGATGTTCATGAATTCCACGATCGAACCCGGCCAGCCGTGGGTGATGATCAGCGGCAGGGCGTCCGGCTCGGCCGACCGGACGTGCAAGAAGTGGACCCGCTGCCCGTCGATCGTGGTGGTGAACTGGTCGAAGGCGTTGAGCCTGGCTTCGTGCACGCGCCAGTCGTAGCCGGTGCGCCAGTATTCGGCCAGCTCCTGCACGTAATCCAGCGGGATGCCGTAGTCCCAGCCGACCCCGGCCAGCTGGTCGGGCCAGCGGGTCCGGGCCAGCCGGTCCCGCAGGTCCTCCAGGTCGGCCTGCGCGATGTCGATACGGAACGGCTGGAGGGCCGTCCGGTCCGGCTCGGTGCGCTCGTGCATATGGCCAGGCTACCGAGAAAGCCCCGGCCCCTCGGCCGGTAAAGTCCCGCCGGCTCGGCCGGTAGAGCCCCGGCCCCTCGGCCGGTAGAGCCCCGCCGCCGGCTCGGCCGGTAAAGCCCCCGGCGACCGGTGCGCGGTAAGCTCCATGCCGCGCGGCCGCCGGCACGACCCGGCGCGACCCGGGAAGGGGCAGGCATGTTCCGATGCTGATCGCCGCGGCGGTCTGCCCGCATCCGCCGCTGCTGATCCCCGCGACCACCGGGCTGTCCGGCCCGGGCGATACGGAGCTCGAGCGGCTGCGGGCCGCGTGTCGTGCGGCCGTCGCCGCGCTCCGCGCCGCCGCGCCAGACCTGATCGTCGTGGCCGGCGGAGCCGAGCGCACCGGCGATTATCCGCCGGAGACGCCGGGCGGCCTGCGCGAGTTCGGTGTCCCGTCCGGGGCAGCCTCCGACCGGGGAAGCTCAGCCGTCTTGCCGCTCTCGCTGACCATCGGAAAGTGGCTGCTCGCCCAGCCCGCCACCGGTGCCATGACGGACCGGCCCGCCACCGGAGCCATGACGGCCCGGTCCATCACGGCGGCCGAGCCGCCCACCGCCTGGTGGGGGATCGCGGCGGATGCGCCGGCCGGTGAGTGCCTGGAACTGGGCGAGAAAGATCGCTGCGCTCGCACCGCGGGTGGCCCTGCTCGCCATGGGCGATGGGCCCGGGCGCCGGGCCCGCGGTGCCCCGGGGGCCCGCGATCCCGCCGCCGACCGCTACGACGAGGAGGTGGCGGCGGCGCTGGCCGCGCCAAGCCCGCGTGCGCTGGCCGCCCTGGACCCGGCCGCCGACGGTGAGCTGTTCATCGCCGGCCGGGCCGCCTGGCAGGTCCTGGCCGGCGCGGCGGGCCAGGACGATTTCGCCGCTGCGCTGGCTTACGCGGCGGCGCCGTTCGAGGTCAGCTACTTCGTCGCCAGCTGGCGACGGGCAGACTAGGGACATGGACACGTACCTCATCGCGGTGGTGGGCGCCACCGCTACCGGCAAGTCCGGGCTGGGCCTCGCCCTGGCCCGGGCGCTGGGCGGCGAGGTCGTGAACGCCGACTCGATGCAGCTCTACCAGGGCATGGATATCGGCACGGCCAAGGAACCCGAGGCCGCCCGGCAGGGCGTGCCGCACCACCTGCTCGACGTCTGGCCGGTGACCCGGACCGCGAACGTGGCCGATTACCAGAAGCTCGCCCGCACCGCGATCGAGGACATCGCGGCCCGCGGCCGGATCCCGGTGCTCGTCGGCGGCTCAGGCCTGTACGTCAGGGCGGCCCTCGACGACCTTGATTTTCCCGGAACGGACGACGGTATCCGCGCCCGGCTAGAAACCGAGCTCGACCGGCTCGGCCCCGCCGCGCTGCACGCCCGGCTGACCACGCTGGACCCGGCCGCGGCCGGCGCGATCCTGCCGGGCAACGGCCGCCGGATCGTCCGGGCCCTGGAGGTGATCGAGCTATCGGGACGTCCGTTCAGCGCTACCCTGCCGACCTATGAGCAGGTCCGCCCGGCGATCCAGATCGGCCTCACGCTGCCCCGGCCCGAACTTGACGCGCGGATCACCGCCCGGGTCGACCAGATGTGGCGGGCGGGCCTGGAAGCCGAGGTGGAAGGCCTCGCCCGGCAGGGCCTGCGCGCGGGGAAAACCGCGAGCCGCGCGCTGGGCTACCGGCAGCTGCTGCGCCACCTGGACGGCGAGTGCACCAGCGCCGAAGCGCGCGCCGACACGATCAAGGCCACCAAGCGCTTCGCCCGCCGCCAGGAATCCTGGTTCCGCCGCGACCCCCGTGTCCACTGGCTCGACGCCACCACGCCGTCGGCGTACCTCGTCGCCCAGGCCAGAACCCTCCTCCCGTGATCACCCGGTGCGCTTGCGCGCCAGCTCCCTCAGGTCGTCGGGGAGGGCATCGGCCGCCAGCAGGCGGGGGAGCAGCTCGGGTTCGAGCGTCACCGCCCGGAAGACCAGCTCGATGCTCACGTCATGGCCCGGGCGGTCCGCGATCTCGACCGGGTCGCCCGGCCGGATCTCGCCCGGCTGGATGACCCGCAGGTAAGCCCCCGGCCGGGCGGCCCGCGTGAAGCGCTTGATCCAGCCCGTCTCGGCGAGCCATCCGGCGAAGGTCAGGCACGGAATCCGCGGACACGACACCTCCAGGACCACCTCCGGCCCGACCCGCCAGCGCTCCCCGATCAGGGCGCCGTTGACGTCGACGCCCTCCGTGGTCAGGTTCTCGCCGAATACGCCAGACGGCAGCAGCCGCCCGAGCTCGGCCGCCCACAGGTCGAGGTCCTCGCGGGCGTACGCGTACACCGCCTGGTCGGGGCCGCCGTGGTGCCGCACGTCATAGACCCGGTCCCCGGCCAGCCCGACGATGCCGGTGCCCTTGGCGGGCGCGGGCGTGACCATGACCGGCCCGTCGACCGGGCGCTTGTCAATGCCCGTCACCCTGACCTCGGTCTTGGGACTGGGCCCCGGCTGGCCGATGTTGACCGAGAGCAGCTTCATACCACGACGATACGGAATGTCCGGCCGGCCGCCGAGCGATTTAACCCGAGCGATTTAACCCCCGGCGCCCGGCCCTCGGCGGATCAGCCTTCGCGGGCCAAGACCGTGCGCAGCGCGTCGAGCACGGCGGGATCCTCGATGGTCGAAGGCGCCTGTTCGTCCCGGCCGTCGGCGATGCCCCGCATGGTCTTGCGGAGTATCTTGCCGGATCGGGTCTTGGGCAGGGCGGCGACCACGTCGATCTGGCGCAGCGCGGCCACCGGCCCGATCTGGTCGCGGACCAGCTGCACAAGCTCCGCGGACAGGGCGGCCGGCGCGGTGGTGACGCCCGCCTTGAGCACCACGAACCCGCGGGGTACCTGGCCCTTGAAGTCGTCGTTGACGCCGATCACCGCGCATTCGGCCACGGCCGGGTGGCTGGCGAGTACCTCCTCCATCTGCCCGGTGGACAGCCGGTGGCCGGCCACGTTGATCACGTCGTCGATGCGCCCCATCACGTACAGGTAACCGTCGCTGTCGCGGTACCCGCCGTCGCCGGTGATGTAGAAGCCGGGGTGCTGTGACAGGTAGGAGTCGACGAACCGCTCGTCATCGCGCCACAAGCTGGGCAGGCACCCCGGCGGCAGCGGCAGCCGCACCACGATCTCGCCGGTCTCGGTCTGCCACCAGTGGTCGATGACCGGCAGGCCGAGCAGGTCGCCCGCCCACCGGTAGGTCTCGGGGTCGAGCCGCTCGCCCGCCAGGAACAGGTACTTCATGGCGGACAGGTCGTACTTGCGGGCCAGTTTGCCGTCCGGATCCTCCTTCTTGATCGCGCGGAACGCGGTCGGCGCGGTGAACAGCGCCTTGACCCGGTGCTCGGCGACGACCCGCCAGAACGCTCCGGCATCCGGGGTGCCGACCGGCTTTCCCTCGTACAGCACGGTCGTGCACCCGGCCAGGAGCGGGGCGTAGACGATGTAGGAATGCCCGACGACCCATCCCACGTCCGAGGCGGCCCAGAACACCTCGCCCCGTTTGGTGTCGTAGATGTTGTCCATGGTCCAGCGCAGCGCGACCGCGTGACCTCCGTTGTCACGCACCGCGGGCTCGGCCCCGGCCGCCGCCTGGGTCCAGTCCAGGTCGCGCCCCTGGATCAGGGCCGCGGTCGCCTGCGGACGCTGCAGGATCACGCAGTGCGCCGGCTGGTGCCGCGCCAGTTCGATGGCCCGGTCCAGCATGGGTTTGTACGCGATGACGCGGCTGCCTTCGATACCGGCCGACGCCGAGACCACCACCTTCGGCGTGGCGTCGTCGATCCGCGTCGCGAGCTCGGCCGCCGCGAAGCCGCCGAACACCACCGAGTGCACCGCACCGATCCGGGCGCACGCCAGCATCGCGATCGCGGCCTCGGGGATCATCGGCAGGTAGATGATCACCCGGTCACCCGCGCCGACCCCCAGGTCGCGCAGCAGCCCGGCGAAGCGCGCGACCTCATCAAGCAGCTCCCGGTAGGAATAGGACCGGCTGCTGCCGGTGACCGCGCTGTCATAGATCAGCGCCAGCGGTAGAACGGCGGATTCGACGCGTCAAGCACCCGGGTGGGTGCGGTGTACCAGTCGATGTCCTGGGCCGCCTCACCCCAGAATCCTTCGGGATCGGCCAGGCTCCGGCGGAATGCTTCGGCGTAACGACCCATGACGTTGACTCCCTCCAGCCGTCGCGGCCAAGTCCTCGGTAGTTACCCACTCGATGACTGGATGATTCGTTAACGGGACGGCTCCGCGCCGAGCTGGTAGGCGCGCCTGGCATTGTCCGCGCAGAGCATCCGGGCCAGACGCGCCACGGTCCGTTCGTCATAAAGGTCTTCGTCAAGGCCGGTGCGCAGGAATGTAGAAAGCGCTGACCGGAACAGCGCCGCCCCCAGGTAGTGCAGCTCAGGCAGCCCGAAGGCATCCGAGGAGTACAGGAATTTCCCGAACGGCGCCAGCTCGAGGGCCTCGGCCAGCAGCGCGGGGGCACGGGCGCCGAGGTTGTGGGTGGCCAGCCCGGCGTCGAGGTACACGTGCGGGAACACCTGGGCCAGGTAGCCGGCCTCGCGGTGGTACGGGTAGTTGTGCAGCAGCATGACCGGCACCCCGGTGGGCTGGATCGCTCGCAGCAGCGGCGTGAGCAGCAGCGGGTTGCCGCGGTGCAGGTCGACGTCGCTGTCGCCGTACCCGACGTGGAACTGCACCGGCCGGCCCAGGTCCACCCCGCACCAGATCACGAACCGCTCCAGCGTGGCGTCGGCCAGCCGCGGCGGCCCATCAGGCCCCGAGCCGGCACCGGAGGCCAGCCAGCGTCCGGCCGCGGCCATGACCTCGGTGCCCGATGGCCGGGCGGGGTCCAGGTCGAGCCCGGTGCGGTACGCGGCGATCGACTTGACGCCGGCCGCCGAGGCGGTGCGCGTGACCAGTGCCGAACGCACCGCGTCGGCGAACGCGCCCGCGCCGACCCCGGCGGCCGCCACCTCCTCGGCCACCCGCTCCAGCCGGACGATCTCATGCGCCCTCGCCCCGGCCAGGGCGCCGAGCTCGGCCGGCGAGGTCAGCGCCTCCGGCGTAAAACCGGTGTCCACGCACAGCACGGACACCCCGGCCAGCCGCAGGAACCGCCTGCTCACCTCGGTCGCGCCCAGGTCGCTCCGGCGGGCCGCGTAGTCGGCAGGCTCGGCGTGCGGCGGCAGGCCGAGGACGGGCGGGCACAGGCGGCGGAACGCGAATCCGGCCCGCGAGTCGAACACAGACCCGCCCGGCCACCGGTCGCCCTCGGTCAGCATCGATTCCAGCGTGCCGGTGTCCGCGTCCCTGGTCAGCACCCCGTGGCAGTGATGATCGACCAGGGTCTGCTCGGCGACGCAGTCAAGCAGTTCCGTCATGAACCGGGCGTCATCCGCTGGCCTGGTCGCGCGCGGGCGTGATCCGGTGCCGGCCCCGGCCGGCCACCGTGTCCCCGGTGCCGGGCGCCGCGATGCCCTCGCGGGCGGCCAGCGCCGCGCCGAGCTTGCGGGCCGTGCCCGGCGCGACGATCACCGCCAGCACCGCGACCGCCAGCCAGACGGCGGACACCACGGGGAACCACGCGGCAGCGCCCTTCGGGTACGGGCTCACGTTGCGGTACAGCGTGTACCCCAGCACGACCAGCGCCGCGATCGGCACCACGATCTGCCACATCGGCACCGGCAGCTTCCGCCGCACGAACACCAGCATCGTGGCGCCCAGCGTGGCCAGCACGTAGGCGATCGAGCAGGATCAGCGTGCCGATGGTGCCGGACCACAGGAAGCTGTCGAAGGCGGTGGCGTGGAACGCCGCCGTGTAGATCACCACGATCAGTCCCGACATGACGCTGATCGTCGGCGTGACCCAGCCGGCGTGCCCCACCGCGAGCCCTGGCCCAGGCCCCGGGGCCCGGCGGTGTCCCGGGACAGCGCGTACAGCAGCCGCGCCGCCGCGACGGTGGAGGCCAGGCAGCAGCCGAACGCGCTGACCGTGGTGCCCAGGGTGATCACATCGCCGACCCAGTGGCCGACGTAGGAGGAGCCCAGATCGCCGAGCAGCGACTGGGAAGCGGTGAACGCCGCGACGCCGGCCTTCCTCGTGCCGAAGCCCATCATCTCGACCGCCGTGACGATCACGAAGTAGACACCGCCGAAGATCGCCGTGCCCAGGATGGCCCGCGGGATGTCCCTGGTCGGCCGGTTGGCCTCCTCGCCCAGGGTGGCCGCGGCCTCGAACCCGGCGAACGACAGGAAGCCGAACACCACGCCCAGGAACACCCCGGAGAAACTCGTCCCCGGGCTCACGTGGAACACGCTCCAGGTGAAGTGCTCGTGGCCGGGTGCGTTCCCGGCCAGCAGCCGGACCAGCACCACCGCGGTCACGATCAGGATCAACGCGACCGTGGTGCCCTCGACCGACAGCAGCACCCCGGCGCCGCGCCTGACCGGCATCACGGCCAGCAGCAGCGCGAGCGCGAGCGCGACCGCGAGCAGGACAAATGGCGCCCACGAGGGCGGGTTCTTCCAGATGCCGACGGCCTGCAAGAACGCGGTGCCGAAGATGCCGGCCGCGCTCGAGGTCACGACGGCGTAGAAGGTATAGGTGCCGAGCAGCCCCCAGCCGGCGACCACGCCGGCCGCGGGCCGAGCGTCGCGCCGACGAAGGCGTAGACCGAGCCGGAATGGTGGAAGTACTGGCACAGCCGGACGAAGGAGTAGGCCACAAGCAGGACGCCGACGGCCGCGATCAAGAAGGTCAGCGGCACGGCGCGGCCCGCGGTGGTCGCGCTGGCCTGAGGGTTGATGTTCGCCGCCATGCTCGGCGCCATCAGCGCGACCGACAGGCCCACCGCCGCCCACACCGACAGCGAACGTTTGAGTCCAGGGGCGCTGGCCGCAGGCTCCGCCATCTGTTCCTCCTCCACTCACTCGCTCCCCCAGTCTCTCTCCCCGAATGAAGATCCAAAAGCCCCCAAATCGGCCGATTACGGTGTCCGGGTCGGGGCCCGTTACGGCCGGGAAATCACGTGTGAACCTTTTCGTCCGTTCGCGCGTCACTGAGGGTAGGAACTATTCGTCAGGGGGTGACCTACGGTGACAGGTGCCTACCCGGTACTTCCGTTGGGTTCCTTGGGATCTACCGGTCCCGTTCGATGGACGCCAGGCCAGCGGCCGCAGGTTCAGACCTTCCGCGGTCGCCCCGAGTCCGTGTCGCTGGCACGCCGGTTCGTGGCCGAACTGCTGGTGGGCTGCCCGGCCAGGGAAACGCTCATGACGTGCGTGTCCGAGCTGTCCGCCAACGCGATCGTGCATACCGCCTCGGGGCGCGGCGGCATGTTCATCGTCGAGGTCGACACCCGGCGCGACGGAGTGGCCAGGGTCGCGGTCACCGATGAGGGCGCCGAGGCTGTCCCGGTCGCGGGTGCCCTCGACCTGATGGCCGAAGGTGGCCGCGGCCTGGCCATGGTGGCCGCCTGCACCAGCCGGTGGGGCTTCGCCGAGGCCTACCCGGGCCGCACCGTGTGGGCCGAGGCCAGCTGGCCCGTCGCCGTCCCGTCCCCCGGCCAGCCGCGCCCGGATCACCGGCCGTCCCGCCCCGATCACCGGCCGCCCTGCCTGGATCACCGGCCGCCCGGCCCGGCCAGGCCGCGCCGCCTCAAGCCCCTAGCCCCCGGCCAGACGCCCCTCCCTTTATCTCAAATATGAGATATCTTTAACGGTATGAATCACGAGCCGCGTTCGAGCCGCGCCGAACCCGCCGCCGAGCAGCCCGGCCCTCCGCCACTGCCGGTCATGCCTGGCTTCCGCGAGATGGCCCAGCGTCGGCGAGCGGATGAGCACGCGGCCCGGATGGCGGACGACCGCGTCAAGCTCGTCCGTGAACTGGCCGAACGGCGTCTGGCCGCCGGCCTGTCCCAGACCGAGATCGCGGCGCGGATGGGGACCTCCCAGTCCGCGGTCGCCCGGCTGGAGTCGGGCACCGCTGACGTGCGTGCCTCCACGCTGGAGCGTTACGCGGCCGCGGTCGGCGGCCAGATCGCCTGGCAGCTCAACCGGTCCGAAGGAGAAGGAGCCAGCGGATGACCGTGCACGCCCACATCCCGGGATCGTGGCCGCCGGAGGTGCCGGGCCGGCCGGGCCCCGGCCCGAGCTGGCCGTTCTCGCCGTCGCCGCCGCCGCTGGATCCCGTTCCGCCGACCCGGGTGTGGCAGCCGCCGCCCGACGACGGCCAGGCCATCGTGCATCAGCAATTGCTTGAAAAGCGAATCGTGCTGGCCACTGGCGTCCTGGACGACGACGCGGCTGCCCGGCTTTCGGCTCAGCTGCTCACCCTGGACGCCGAAGGGGACCGGGCCGATCCGCCTGGAGCTGCAAAACCTGCGGGCCGAGCTGCCCGCTGCTCTCACCGTCATGGGCATCCTGGACGTCCTGCACGCGCCGGTGCACGCTCGCGTCAGCGGCGAGATCAGCGGCCCGGGCCTCGGCGTGCTCGTGTCCTGCCCGCGCCGGTCCGGTTACCCCAACGCCACCTTCGTGCTCACCGAGCCGAAGCTCAGGTTCGGCGGCACCGTGACCGCGATCACCGCGCAGGAGCAGCAACTGACCCGCATGGTCGACACGCTGTACTACAGGCTGGCCGAAGTGACCGGCCAGCAGATCGACCAGATCAGGGAGGACGCGCGCCGCGGCCGCTCGCTGACCACTGCCCAGGCCATCGGCTACGGCCTGATCCAGGCCCAGGAAACGGGCCTGGACCGCCCGCCTGGACCGCCGGGAGCCCGGCGCTAGCGGAGGGCACCGGGCCGCTCGTCGAGGGCACGGTCGGCCCGCAGCCTAGGTTCCGCCTACCCCGAACACCCAGAAAATTGCCCTCTGTACACACTCGCTCTCAATGGGTAACATCAAAATCGCGGGGATGGCCCGTAAGAACTAGTTAGTGCGGATATCGGCGCACCAAGGCACCCGCCAAAGAGTGCGCGAACTGGGGTCTGTGATGAATACAGAGAGTGACCAGTCGGGCGAGGATCGTAGTCATGATGCTTCGTCAGCCGGAGACGCGCAGCCTCAGAGCGCGTTCGGCTGGAGTGAACCGGCAGGTCCCGTGCCTGCATGGTCCGTTCCGTCGGGCCTGATCGTCCCGTCCCCGCCGCCCACGCCATCTGCGGACCATCCCAGCCAGGAGCACGCGGCCGAGCACCTGGCGTCAACCCGCCGGCCCCGGCCTCGGAACCGGCCGATGACGAGGATGCCTGGCCCGGCGCCGCCCGTCCAGCCGAGTGGTTCCTGCGCGCCCGCCCGCCGCAGCCCTCCGCCCCGCAACCCGCCCCGCCCGCGCCGCAACCCGCCCCGCCCACGCCGGCTGCCTGGTGGACCACCGCGGCACCTTCCCTGCACCGGGAGCCCGACGGAACCTGGTCCTCGCCCCTGGCCCCGGCAACCTCAGCAGACACGGACATCGTGCAGGCTCCGAGCCCGACCAAGGCGCTCGCGGGCCGGCCCGGAGGCCCTGGTTTGCCGCCCCCGCGGACGGCTGGACGGCGCCCCACGGCCGCCCTTTCCCCATGGCAGAAGTCGCAGCTCCGATGGGACGAAGCAGAGATCCACTGGGAACAGCGTCCCACCATGGCTCCGTCCCGCCCACCTGCGCTCGTTCCGCCCCGTGCGCCCGTCCCGCCCCGTCCGTCCCGTCCGCCCGCAGCCGTCCCGCCCTCTGCTGACCGTCCGCCCACCGCTTGGTCAGAGCACGCGCCGCTGCCGCTGGGGGCCCCCGCGTTCGCCGCCGAGGACGCCGCCGCCACCCGCTCACTCCCGGACACCTGGGCCGACCAGGACACCTGGGCCGACCAGGACACCTGGACCGACCAAGGGACCTGGACCGACCAGGACACCTGGACCGAACCAAGCGACCGGTGGGACGACCGCGGGCTGCCCATCCGCGGGCGCGCTTCCCTGCCTCCGGCCCCGGATCCCGGCTGGCCGTCCTCGATCGACACCCGGCGGCCGCGACCCTCGCGACCCGGCGCCCGGCGCGCCCGCACCCGGCGGGGCCTGCTGAGCCGCCGGACGGCGACGATCGGCGTGCCGGCCCTGGTGCTCGTGGCGGTGGCCGTCCTGGCGCTCGCCATGCTCACGGGTCGCGGCCCGCGGTTCGGTCCGCTCGCCGCGAATCAGGGCCAGGACGCCGGCCAGAATCCGAATTCCTCCGCTAAGCAGCTGCCGCTGACGGCGGTCGCCCTGGCGACCTATCCGGGGCAGCAGCAGCGCGGTGTCTTCCAGACGATCAGCCGCGTCGTCGCCTCGGGGAACACGATCGTGGCGTTGGGCTCCCAGACCAGCGCGGATGTGGTGCGCCCGCAATTCGTCGTGTCTTCAGACGGCGGAGCCAGCTGGCAGGTGGCCCCGGTCCGTGGCCAAGACGGCCAGTCGACCCTCGGGCATCCGGCGAGGCTGCTCGCGGGCGGCCCAGGCGGTTGGGTCGCTGTCGGTCAGCACGCCATCTGGACCAGCCAGAACGGCCTGTCCTGGACGCTCGCGGCGACCCACGGGATTAGCCCCCAGCTGCCTGGCGACTCGGTATGGGTGATCACCAGAACTGCCCGCGGGTTCCTGGCCGCGGGCACCGGGGCGGCCGGCCAAGCGGTGGTCTGGACGTCGGCTGACGGCGTGAGCTGGCATCGGATGACGGCCGCGCAGCTGGGGATGCCGGCGGCGGGCGAGACCGTGCGCAGCATTTCCTACGCCACCTGGCGAGGGGACGACACGGTGGTCTCCGGGCAGGTCACCAGGGACGGCCAGTCCTACGACGCCGCGTGGCTGAGCACCAACGGCGGGTCGGCGTGGACCCGGGTGTCGATCCCGGTCGATCACGGTGCCAGCTCCGGCATCAGCGGACTGGCGTTCGACGGCGCAGGCCTGCTCGCGATCCGGCCCGGGCAGTCGGCCAGCGGCACCGACGATGCTCTTGCCTATTTTTCCCAGAACGGACTCTCCTGGCAGTACGCCGCCACCATCAACCCGGCTGGCGGGTTCGACCCGGGGGTGGTCAAGGGCAGTGACGTGGGCTTCGTGGTGACCGGGCATACCGTCGGCGGCCAGATCCTCGCCTACACCGGTACCGGCACCGGAGCCGCCTGGCTGCCCACCGGGCCGCTGGGCAGCGCCAGCACCGAGTCCGTGGTCGGCGCGACGGTCGCACCCGGCGATACGGTCATCGCCATCGGGTACTCCACCGTTGGGCGGACCGGTCAGCAGCCAGTGTTTCTCGAGGCGACCACGACGGGGAGCGTGCGCCCGGTCTCGCTGACCGCCATCGATGGCGGCGTCATCCCCGACGTCACCGTCAACAGCACGGCGGTGGCGGCGGGCCAGCAGGTCGCGGTGGGCAGCGCGAACGGTTATCCGGCGGTGTGGCGCAAGGCGTCCGGCGGGACCTGGGCGCTGGTTTCCTCGCTGTCCCTGGTTCAGCCGCTGGCCGGGTCCGGCTTGACCGCGCTGACCAGCGTGACGCACGGCCCGGCCGGCTGGCTGGCGGTGGGCGTACCCGGCCCGGTCATCTTGACCTCGGCTGACGGCACCACCTGGCAGCCCGCCGCCGACGGCATCACCGCGGGCCTGGCCGGCGTGACCGCGGTGGCGGCCGCCTCGGGGCCGGCCGGCTACGCCATCGTCGGCAAGCTGGTCGCTCCCGGCGGCAGCGTCGCCGATGTCTGGTGGTCACTGAACCTGACCGGCTGGACCCGCGCGCACGACGTGAACGATGCCACCGGCTCGAGCCAGGTGCTCGCCGTCGCGGCGAGCGCGCACGGGTTCGTCTCGGCGGGCTCGCATGAAAACAAGCCGGCCGTGTGGACGACCACAGACGGGAGTTCCTGGACCACGATCGTCCTGCCGGTCCCGGCGGGTGCCACCACCGCCGTTCTCCAGCAGATAGCGATCAACGGGAACCGCGTGGTCGCCCTGGGGCAGGCGGCGAACGCGGCCGGCCGCAGGACACCGTTCGCCGAACTCTCCGTCGACGGCGGGACCACCTGGCAGCAGGTCCCGTTCGCCTCACCAGGAGCAGACACGACCTTCACCGCGCTGACCGCCGACTCGGCCGGCTTTACCGCCGCGGGCCTGTCCGGCGCGCCCGGATCGCAGAACGTTGCCGTGTGGACGTCGGCCACCGGAGCCAGCTGGAAGCCGTCGCAGGCCAGCGGCGTGGGCAGCGCCGGAACCTGGCAGATCACCGCACTGGCCAGGTCCGGCTCGGTGGTGACCGGGATCGGCTCGGTCGCCACCCCGCAAAACCAGCAAACCGTCACCCTGACCCTCCCCGCCCGCTAACCTCCCGCCCCGCCCCGCCCCGCTCCGCCCGCCCGCCCTTTCCGCCACTAAACCTATGTGCAGGTCAGGTCTCTGACCTGCATGTTCGCATCTGACGGCGCACCAGGTCCTATGCCAGGGGTGAGGCGTACCTGTACTGGTCAGAACGTCGCGGCAGGCCACGCCAGCCACGAAGATCAACTCAGGCCAGGCGAAGTTTAGGCGGCATCGGGCGCCGGCAGGGCCGGCGCCCGGGAGTGCCGTTCAACCCAGGCGCGATCCCTGACGTCTCATCCGCCGCACCCGCCCCGGCGCCCCCGCCGGCTACTGCCCGTGAGGAAGTCGATGTGCCATCGCATCCCTAAGAAGGGGTGCTGTGGCACATCGAGTACCTTCTCAGGCCGCGTTCGCGTCCCCGCCCAGCGCGATTTCCGCGGTGGAACTGGGCTTTGGGGGGCGTCCCAGGCCCAGCAGGCCCAGCAGGCCCCGGACCGCGTCGACGGGGTGCCCCCGCCGCGCCGCCACCACGGTCAATCGCCACACGCGTCACGTCGATAACCCGAGTCACGCGGCCACCCCTCACAGGGTTACCGGTAGCGTGAGCTCATGGAGCACGCCAGACTCGGCCGGACCGGCCTGCAGGTTTCCAGACTGTGCCTGGGGACGATGACCTTCGGCCTGCAATGCGATGAGGAAACGGCGGCCGCCATCCTCGACCGTGCCGCCGAGGGCGGTATCGACTTCCTCGACACCTCCGATGCCTACCCCTTGGGCGGGGACCTGAGCACCAGGGGAGTGACGGAGGAAATCGTCGGCCGGTGGCTGCACGGGAAACGAGACCGCTTCATCGTGGCCACGAAGTGCTTCGCTCCCACCGGTCCGGCACCCTTCGACGGGGGCAACTCCCGCAAGCACATCCTCGCGGCCGTGGATGCTTCCCTGCGCCGCCTGCAGACCGATTACATCGATCTGTACCAGCTGCACGGCTACGACCAGGCGACACCGATCGACGAGACCCTCGGCGCCCTGGATGACCTCGTCCGCCAGGGGAAGGTCAGATACACCGGCTGTTCGAACTTCCTGACCTATCAGCTGGTACGCGCCATCGGCCGGAGCGAGACGCTCCGGCTCGCCCGCTTCGACTCCGTTCAGCCCAGGTATAACTTGCTCTTTCGTCAGATCGAGCGCGAGATGCTCCCGTTCTGCCGCGAGGATGGCGTCGGTGTCATCCCTTACAACCCGATCGCCGGTGGTCTGCTGTCAGGCAAGCATTCGCGTTCCGCGCCTCCCCCCGAAGGGACCCGCTTCACCCTCGGCAACGCCGCGAGCAACTATCAGGACAGGTACTGGCACGACCGCGAGTTTGACACCGTCGACGCGCTCCGCGAACTGGCCGGGCAGGCCGGGGTGAGCCTGGTGACCCTCTCGGTGGCCTGGGTCCTGGCGAATGAGGCCGTCACGGCACCCATCATCGGAGCGAGCCGCCCCGGCCAGCTCGACGCCAGCGTGGCCGCCGCCGAGTTCGTCCTCGACGAGGACTTGAAGGCGCGCCTAGATGACCTCACCCACGAATACCGGATGGGAGATGCCCCCAGGTAGTCGCCGTTATCTCTACAGATCCGCGGGCCACTCACCCGAGACCTCGTAGGCCTCGTCGGTCCCCGGCCAGGGCGGCATGGTGACTCCTACGGCCGCGAGCGGGCCGGCGCCGGCCGCCCAGGACTGGAAATGCGTTCCCACCGGAATGGACAGGCAGGTGCCGGGCTCCAGGGCTACGGTCTCCTGTCTTTCGCCCTGCCGCCGCCACATCTGACCCTGTCCGCGCAGGACGTACCAGATCTCGCTGACGGAATGGTGCGCTACGGCCCGTGAGACCCGGCCGGCGCCCAGCTCGAAGTGGGCCATCCCGCCCCGGCCGAGTTGGAGCAACACCCGGACGTCCGAACCGTCTGGCGCGACAGCATCCGGTTTCCCCGGGAGCTGCACGGTGTCAAAACGCTGATCCACATTTTCCTCCGCTCGCGCGCGTGCCTTCAGCCAGGGGCACCCGGATGCGCTCGCGCTCGTTTACGGGCGTTTCGGGCCGCTCGTCTACAGCATCGCGCTCCGGTCGCTGCGAGCTCACCCGGACGCGGAAGACGTCACCCAGCAGGTCTTCGTTTCGGCCTGGCGCAGCCGGGAAAGTTTCGACCCCGGCCGCGGCACGCTGGGCGGCTGACTGGTCACGATCACCTCGAGCTGAAAGGCTGACCGGCTGGGCATCTCCTAGGTCAGCGCGCGTGCCATCGCCGGCTGTGGGGTGGCCGGCGAGGTGGCGCCGGCACCAGGACCGCGCAGGATGAACAGGGCGTAGGCCAGCACGGCGCCGCCGACCGTGAGGAGGGCACCCGGTCCGCCCAGCGTTCCGGCCAGCACCGGAGCGATCAAGGATCCGACGACGATCCCGCCGAGCGAGGCCGGCAGTGCGATACCGTACACCCGGCCGAACACCTCGTCGTCGAGCGACCGCTGCAGCTGAGTCTCGGTGAGGATCTCCACCAGTATCGCGCCGGTGCCGGTGACTCCGGCCAGGAAGATCGCGGCGGCCGGCCAGCGGACCAGGGCGAGCAGCGGCATCGGCAGACCGACGACGGCGAGCGCGGCGGCCAGCACGTAGCGGGAGTGCGGGCAGCGGATGGCGCGGCCGGCCAGGGTGGTGCCGAGCACTCCGCCCACCCCGATGCCCGCGAACATGTAGCCGTATCCCTGGCTGCCGAGCCCGACCCGGTGGGATACAAGCAGCAGCAAGACAACCTGGGTTCCGTAGACGGTGCTGCACATGATGTCGGCGCCCACCAGCCGCACCAGCTGCGGGTGCGAGCGGAGCACCGCCGCGCCCTGGGCCATCTGGCGGAACATTCCGGCGGGCTGGCCCGCCGAACGGGCCGGCTGGAACGCGGTCCGGCGGCGGATCGACGCCACCGCCACCGCCGACAAGCCGAAGGTCAGCGCGTTCAGGAGGAACGCCAGAGCTGGAGATCCGAGCAGCAGCAGCAGCCCGCCGAGGGCCGGCCCGGCGATGATGCTGAGGCCGTTCACGGCTGTCCGGGCGGCGTTGGCGCCTGGCAGGTCGGCGTCGTCGACCAGGCGCGGGGTGATCGCTGAGACGCACGGCAGGTACGGTGCGGCGGCCGCGGTCGCCGTCGCGGCGATCACCGGGGCGAGCAGGATCGGCAGGTGCGCTGCGGCGACGGCGGCCAGTAGCACCATGAGGACCAGCCGGGCCGCATCGGAGACGATCATGATGTGCCGGCGGTTGAACCTGTCAGCGAGCACGCCGCCCAGCGGGCCGAGCACCACGACCGGTACCACTCGCGCCGCGGTGGTGACGCCCGCCCACAACGCCGAGTGCGTGCGGCTGTAGACCAGCGCGACCAGGGTCAGGTTGTACAGCCAGTCGCCGAGCTGGGAGACCGCCAGCGCCGAGAGGAGCCGGCGGAACGCGGGGTATGCGAGCGCTCCGCGGATGGTCCCGGCGGGCGCATTCTTGATGCTCATGTCCTATCCCTTCGCCGTTCTGTCGTGATCTCCACGATCCGGCTAAGGGGTCGCCTCCCACATGGGCGGATTGCCGTAGTCCAGGCCTTAGATTCGGTCGGCGGCCGCCCTAGCTGACCCGGGCGAGCGCTTAGCCCTCAGGCCCGCCCGGCCCGGCGGGCGCGTCTCGGCCCGCCCGGCTCAGTCGGGCGCCGGACCGATGACGCCGAGGCGATGCGCCACCGCCGCGGCCTCGACCCGGCCGGTCACGCCGAGCTTGGTCAAGATGTTCGACACGTGCACGCTCGCCGTCTTGGCGCTGATGAACAGGGCCCGGGCGATCTGCGGGTTGGACTGGCCCGCGGCGAGCAGCAGCAGGATCTCCCGCTCGCGCTCGGTCAGGCCGAACCGGGCGAGCGGATCGCCGGGTCCCGCGATGATGGCCGGGTCCGCCTCGTCCAGGCTGAGCCGGGCCCGCCGGGCCAGTGCCACCGCCTCGTCGGCGAGCGGGACCGCGCCGATCTGCTGGGCCAGGGCGTGGGCCTGGCGGACGTCGCGGGAGGCGGACGCACGGTCGCCCGCGGCGGCGGTGACCTCGGCCAGGCGCAGCAGGGTGTACGCCAGCGGGTAGGGCTCACCGGACTGCCGCCAGGTGTCCGCGGCCGCCGACCAGGCCGGACCTTCGTCCTGGCCCACCGCGCGAGCGTGCTCCGCGATGACCAGGGCATGGTAACCACGCGCCAGGGACATTCGCCCGTCCAGGGCCTTCGCGGACTGCGCCAGCTCCTGGCACCGCTCCATGACCCGCGCCGGGACGTCCTCCCGGCGGTCACGGGCCAGCCTGGCCTCATCGGCTTCGATCCGCAGGGCGATCCACGTCAACGGCCACACGTAGCGGGCGTACTGCGCGGAGATGTCGGAGACGAGCCCGTCGGTCGCCAGGCGGCGGGCCGTGCCGAGGTCGCCCCGGCCGTGCGCGGTCAGGGCTTCGGCATACAGCAGGGCCTTGACGAACTGCGCGTCGTTGCTCTGCCCCAGCGCCTGCCGGGTGGCCCGCAGGTCGGTCAGCGCATCGGCGTACCGCCCGCTCATCGCGGCCAGCTCCGCCCGCAACTGCAACAGCGTGGCGGCAAAGATGCCCTCGGGCAGCATATTCAGCGCCTGGGTGGTGAGCTGGTCCACCTCGTTCCAGCGACCGAGCCGCAGCAGTGATTCGGCCAGGTTCCCGGCCAGGTAGCAGCCGGTCGACCGGGCCAGACCTACCCGGTCGGCCAGGGTCATCCCCTCTCTGGCCGCCTGAGCCGCTTCGTCGTGCCGGCCGAGTTCCAGCACGTCGGACAGATTCACGTAGGCGCGCAGCGCGGTTGCCGGAGCGCCGAAACCATCCACCAGGGCCAGGCCCGCCCGCAGGTCATCCAGCCCCTCGCCGCTGGCGGTCAGGTAGCAGCGGACCAGGCCCAAGGTGATGGACGCCTCGGCCTCCTCCTGGAGGGCGCCGGTGGCGCGCGCCGCCTGGACAGCGCGCCCGGCCAGGCCACTCGCGCGTTCCATGTCGCCGGTGCGCATCAGGGATGCGGCCAGCGAGGACAGCACGACGGCATGGGCCCGGGTCACCTGGTCGGCGGGCAGCAGCGCCAGAGCCTGCTCCAGGGTCCTGATCGCGTCGTCCTCATCGCCGCTCTCACGCACCGCCCGCGCGCGGCGGTCGAGCACCAGCGCGCGCCGTACGGCGTCTCCTGCGTCGGGCAGTTCCGCCAGGGCCTGATCGAGCAGCGACCGGGCGCGATCCATGGCGCCGGCCTGGTAGGCCGCCTCCCCGGCCAGGGCCGCCAGCTCGGCGTGGTCCATCTCGGTACGCTGTTCCGCGTCCGGCACCCGGGGCCAGATCTCCAGCGCCCGTTCCAGGTGACGCTGCGCCTCGGCCGGGGCGAAGGACGTCAGCGCATGCCGGGCTGCGGCGACCGAGGCCGGCAGCGCGCGGGGCAGGTCCAGAGCCGCGTACCAGTGGTGTGCCAGGGCGGCGGGTACCGCGGCCGCGTCGCCCGCGAGCCCCGGTTCACGGGTCAGCGCCTCGCCGTAGGCGGCGTGCAGGCTGCCGCGCTCACCCGGGAGCATGTCCTCGTAGACGGCGTCCCTGGTCAGCGCGTGGCGGAACGCGTAGCCGCGGCCGGTGCGATCGACCACGAGCAGGTGGCTCTCGACCGCCTCGCGCAACCCGGCGTAGAAGCCGGCGTCCCCGCCCCCGGCCAGCTCGGCGAGCAGTCTTTCCGGAACGCTCCGGCCGGCCACCGCCGCGATCCGCAGCAGCCGCTGGGCCCCGGCGCTCAGTGCGTCCACCCGGCTCAGCAGGACATCTCGCAGCGATGGGGGCAGCGCGGTCAGGTCGCCGTCGTCCATCACCCCGGCCAGTTCTTCCACCAGGTAGGCATTGCCGCCGGACCGGTCGAAGACCACGTCGACCAGGTCGGAGGCCGGCTCGGCGGCGAAGATCGCACCCAGCTGGGCGGCCACCTCGTCGCGATCGAACCTGCGCACCTCGATCCGCTCCACCGAGCGGACCCGCTCCCAGCTGGTGATCAGCGAGCGCAGCGGATGACGCCGGTTGAGCTCATCGGAGCGGTAGGTGGCCAGCAGCAGGACGCGGACGCCGCGCAGCGACCTGACCAGGAACGCGACCAGCTCACGGGTGGACTGGTCGGCCCAGTGCAGATCCTCGAGCACCAGCATGACCGGCTGGCGGTGGCTAAGCCTGCTCAGCAGGCCGAGAACCAGCTCCAGCAGCTGAGCCAGCTGAATCCCGTCGGCCACCCGGTCCCCGGCGGGTTCCGTCGCGGCGTCCGGGTCCAGTTCGGGCAGGAGCCGGCCCAGGCCGCGCCGGGCGGGGCCGAGCACCTCGGCCAGCTCGCCGGGGGCCATCGTGTGGGCCAGCGTGCGCAGCGCGTCGATAAGCGGGGCGAGCGGCAGCCCCTCGGCGCCGAGCTCGACGCACTGGCCGGTCAGCACCATGAACCCGCGGCCGACGGCCCGTCCGGCTAGCTCCCCGGCCAGCCTGGTCTTACCGACGCCCGCCTCACCCGCGATGATCGCGAATCCGGGTGCGCCCTCTCCGGCCCGCTCCAACAGTGCCGCCAGCACCGCCATCTCGTCCCGGCGCCCCACGAAGACCGGGCTCTGCATGCCCCTACCCATAGACCAACGCTGTCACAATTCGTGCCGTCGCGCAGTCCCGCGCCGGTCCGGCCCGCCACCCGGCCCTAGCCACCTACCTAGATGACCACCTAATGCCTCAGCACCCAGCGTTCGTGCCTCAGCACCCAGCGTTCGCCCGGTTACCCGGTGCGCTAAGGTCACGTCCGCCGAAGGGTCAGCATCCCGCGAGCACCACCCGCCTCGCCCGCCACACCCGTGCCAGGCGCTCCCGCTCTGCAGCGACACCGATGGTCCATCGTAGTTGTCCCAGCAACACCGATGGTCCTTCGATGTGGGTCAGGTTCAGGGTTCCGCCCCGGCAATCCTGTTACGAGCGGGGCGAACGTTGCCTGCCGCGACGCTAGGTAAACAAGCTCGCCGGCAGGCCGCGGATGGAGGCGTCCAGGATCTCGGCGGTATGCGCGACCGCGACGTGCTGGCCGCGGGCGGCCAGGGCCGATGCGATCTGCAGGGTGCAACCAGGGTTGGCCGAGATGAGCAGCGGCGCGCCCGCGGCCAGGACCGATTCGGCCTTCCGCTTGCCGAGCTCATCGGCCGCCTCGGGCTGGAGCAAGTTATAGACCCCCGCCGAGCCGCAGCAGGTGCCCGCGTCGGCCAGCTCGACCAGGGTCAGGCCGGGAATGGCGCGGAGCAGCTCGCGGGGCTGCCGGGTAATTCCTTGGGCGTGCGCCAGGTGACAGGCGTCATGGTAAGCGGCGGTGACCGGCAGCGGGTGCCGCCGGGCCACCGGCCCGAGCTCGGCGATGAACTCCGCGAGATCGCGGACCTTGGCGCTCATCTCGGCGGCGCGCCCCGCCCAGCCGTCCTCGCCCGCCAGCAAGCGTTCGTACTCCTTCATCGCCGAGCCGCAGCCGGCTGAGTTGACCACGATGGCATCCACCCCGGCCTGCTCGAAGGCGACGATCGTGCGCCGGGCGAAGGCCGCCGCCTCGGCTTCGCGGCCCGAGTGCAGCGACAGCGCACCGCAGCAGCCCTGCCCGCGCGGGATGATCACATCGCAGCCCTCCGCCGCGAGTACCCGCGCGGTCGAGGCGTTCACCTGCGGGAAAAACACCGACTGGACGCAGCCGGTGAGCATGCCGACCACCGCCCGCCTGGGGCCGAGCGCGGTCACCCGTTCCGGCAGCGGCCGGAGGGTCGCCGCCGGGGGAGCCAGGCGCAGCGCGGCGCCCAGCGAGGGGGACACCCGGTCCGGCAGCGGGCTACGGGCCAGCCGCTGGTGCAGACCGGTCCGCTGCGCCGTCCGCAGCGGCGCGGTCAGCGCCCGCAGCCGTCGGGGATACGGGAACAGCGAGAAAATGGCCTTCCTGGCCACCCGGTCCCTGACCGATCGCCTCCCGGCCGGGAGCACGGAGGGTACCGCTGGCGCCGGGCCGGTGCCCGGCTCTGCGCCGCGCACGTCCGCTACCGCCGCATCGTCCGCGCCGTCCTGCGCGGCCCGGCCGGCAAATCCCACGGCAGGCTGCACGCCGGACCGGGCGTCTTCGGTCCACACCCGGGCCGCCTCGATCAGCTGGTCGTACTGGACGCCGGACGGGCAGGCGGTCATGCAGGCCATGCAGCCCAGGCAGCGGTCGAAGTGCTCCGCCGCCGTGTCCGACAGCGCCGCCCCGTCCAGGATCTCGTTCACCAGGTAGATCCGGCCCCGCGGCGAGTCCATCTCCTGTCCCCACAGCTGGTAGGTCGGACAGGCCGGCAGGCAGAACCCGCAGTGCACGCAGTCCTTCGCCACCTCGCGCAGCGCGTCTTCGTCCTGCATTAGCCGCCTTCCCGTCCGGGGAACATGCGGTGGTCCGGATCGAACTGATCCTTGATCGCCCGCATCAGGGCCGCGCCGGGCACCGCCCCCTCCGCCCCGCCGGGCCCGTGCGTCCCGGCCGCCGCCATCACCGCCTCGGGTCCGGTCATCACCAGCACCGCACCCCGCGGACCGGCCGGGCCAGACCGGCCGAGCCGGTCGCGCAGCTCGCCGGCGAACCGTCCTGCGATCGCCGGGTCGGTACCCGGCTCCAGGCAGGCGTAGAGCACGCCCGCCCCGGCCGAGCCGGTGATGCCGGGCCGGGCCCCGGTGCTCGCGGCGGCCGCGGTGACCGCCTCAAGCACGGCCTCCAGCCCGCCCACCCAGAACGTCATCCTGACCATCGTCCCGCGCGAGGGCAGCTGGCCCCACCGCGGCGGCGGCGTCTCAGCGACACCCACCGCCGGCGCACCCACCGCCGGCGCACCGCCCGCGGACGCCAGCAGCTCCGACATCTGCCTGGCGCGTTCGGCCACGCCAGAGGAGGTGCCCTCGATCAGCACGCCGACCCGCGGCCCCCGCAAGGACTGCGGAGAATCCCGCGAAGACTGCGGAGCATGAGGTGGCCAGTCGAGCTCCACGGCCGAGGCCAGCAGCGCCGACCCGGCCGCCGACTGGACGGCCCGCACCGCGCCCGAGCGCTCCGACGGACCGAACTCCGCCGTCACGTACGCCACCGCTTCCGGCACCGGATGCAGCCGGAACGTCGCCTCGGTGATCAGGGCCAGCGTGCCCTGCGAGCCGGCCAGCAGCTTGCCGATGTCATAGCCGGCCACGTTCTTGACCACCTTGCCGCCGGCGTGCGCGATGACTCCGTCCGCGCGCACCACGGTGACCCCGATCAGCAGGTCACGCGGGGAGCCGTACCGCAGCCGCCGCGGCCCGGCCGTTCCCGAGGCGATCACGCCGCCCACCGTCGCGTCCGCCTGGGCGTCAAGCGCGAGCTGCTGCCCGGCCGTGGCCAGCACCGACGCCAGGTGCGCCATGGTGGCGCCGGCCTGCACCCGCACCACCAGATCGCCGGCCGCGTGCTCGAGGACCTGATCCATCGCCGTCAGGTCCACCACCAGGTCGCAGGCGGACGGGGGCGGACCCCAGGCCAGCCCGGTCCCGGCGCCGCGCGGCACCACCGCCAGCCCGGACCGCGCCGCGGCCGCCAGCAGCTCCGACGTCTCCTGCGTGCTGGCCGGCGACCCGACGAACGACGGCGTCAGCCCGCCCACCGCATCGGCGGGTCCGCCGTCCCGCAGCGACGGGCACGCGGCCGTCAGGGCTGACCTTGTTGCTGGTACCACGGTCCGTTCGGCCGCCATCAGAAGATTTCCGCCTGGCCGGCCACCACGGCGCCATGCGCCGCCGCCGGGAGCCCGGCCCGCCGGTGGCCCGGCACCTCGCCGCACAGCCGGGGGGTGGGGAAGACCTTGCCCGGGTTGCACAGGTGAGCCGGGTCGAACGCGCAGCGGACCAGCTGCATGGTGTCCAGGTCGTCGGCGCTGAACATCTTGGTCATGTACCGGGACTTGTCCACGCCGACGCCGTGCTCGCCGGTGATCGAGCCGCCCTGCTCCAGGCACGCGTCCAGGATCTTGCCCGACAGTTCCTCGGCGGCCAGGGTTTCGCCGGGGGAGGCGTCGTTGTAGAGCACCAGCGGGTGCAGGTTCCCGTCCCCGGCGTGAAAGACGTTGGCCACTCGCACGCCGGCCTCTTCGGCCAGCGACGAGATCGTGGCCAGCACGGCCCCCAGCGAGGTCCGCGGCACGACGCCGTCCTGCACGATGAACGACGGGCTGATCCGGCCCACCGCGGCGAACGCGGACTTGCGGCCGGCCCAGATGACGGCGCGTTCGGCCGGATCGTCGGCGGCCCGGATCTCGGTTGCCCCGGCCGCCTCACACAACGAACGCACCGTGGCCAGCTCCGCTTCCACCTCGGCGGCCGGCCCGTCCAGCTCCACGATCAGCACCGCCCCGGCGCCAGCCGGGTAGTTACAGTGCACCGCGGCCTCCGCGGCCGTGATCGACAGCGCGTCCATCATCTCGATGGCCGCGGGCACGATGCCGGCCGCGATGATGTCGGAGACCGCGCGGCCGCCCTGCGACGTGGTGGGGTAGGCCGCGAGCAGCGTGTGCACGACCTCGGGCAGCGGCAGCAGCTTGACCACGATCTTGGTGACGATGCCGAGCGTGCCCTCGGAGCCGGTGAACGCGCCGAGCAGGTCGTAGCCGGTGGTGACACCGGTGCCGTCACCGAGCCAGGTCAGCTCCCCGGCGGGCGTGACGATCTCCAGGCCCATCACGTGGTGCACGGTGAAGCCGTGCTTGAGGCAGTGCGCCCCGCCGGAATTCTCCGCCACGTTGCCGCCCACCGAGCAGACCACCTGGCTGGACGGGTCCGGCGCGTAGAACAGGCCGAACGGCGCCGCCGCCTTGCTCACGGCCAGGTTCGTCACCCCGGGCTCGACCACGGCCCGGCGGCTCACCGGGTCGATCTCGAGGATCTGCCGCATCCGGGACATCACGATCAGGACGCCGTCTTCGTGCGGCATCGCGCCGCCGGACAGCCCGGTGCCGCTGCCCCGGGCCACGAACGGCACCCCGGCGTCCGCGCACGCCCGCACCACCGCGGCCACCTGCTCCGACGAGCTCGGCAGCACCACCAGCGCCGGGACGGTGCGGTGCGCGGTCAGGCCGTCGCACTCATAGGTACGCAGCTCGAGCGGGTCGGTGATGACGTTGCCCGCCCCGCAGATATCCCGCATCCGTGGAACGAGCGCCTCAACCGTCATCTTCGCACCGCCTAACTGCCAGCCCTTTCCCTGATTGTCCCCGTCTTGGCGAACAAAAACCCTACGGCATCCGCTCGTAGGCCGGGATGGTGAGGAAATCGGCGAAGTTGTCGGCCAGGGCGACCTCGGTAAACAGCGCGACCGCCTGGCCGTACCGTTCGGCGTCGAAGGCATCGCCGGTCAGCGCCCGGATCTTGGTCAGCTCCTCGTCGATGAGCCGCTCGACCAGGTCCTTGGTCACCACGGTCCCGTCGTCCAGGGCGACGTCGTTGTGTACCCACTGCCAGATCTGAGAGCGGGAGATCTCCGCGGTGGCCGCGTCCTCCATCAGGTTGAAGATGCCCACCGCCCCGTTGCCGCCCAGCCAGTTGGCCAGGTACTGCAGCGCGACGCTGATGTCGTTGCGCAGTCCCGCGTCGGTGATCACCCCGGGGGTCTTGCTCACCGCGAGCAGGTCCTGGGCCGTGACGCTGACGTCCTCGCGCAGCTTGGAGATCTGGTTCGGGTTCGCGCCGAGGACGCCGTCGAAGACCTCTTTGCACAGCGGCACCAGGTCGGGGTGGGCGACCCAGGAGCCGTCGAAGCCGTCCTGCGACTCGCGGGTCTTGTCCTCCCTGACCTTGGCCATGGCCTTGGCGTTGACCTCGGCATCGCGCCGGCTCGGGATGAACGCGGCCATGCCGCCCATCGCGTGCGCCCCGCGCCGGTGGCAGGTCTTGACCAGCAGCTCGGTGTAGGCGCGCATGAACGGCGCGGTCATCGTGACCGAGTTGCGCTCGGGCAGGACGAACTCGCGGCCCCGGGTGCGGAACTTCTTGATCACGCTGAACAGGTAGTCCCAGCGGCCCGCGTTCAGCCCCGCCGAATGATCCCGCAGCTCGTACAGGATCTCTTCCATCTCGAACGCCGCCGGGATCGTCTCGATCAGCACCGTGGCCCGGATCGTGCCGCGCGGAATGCCGAGCGCGTCCTGAGCCAGGTTGAACGCGTCGTTCCACAGCCGCGCCTCGAGGTGGCTCTCGTTCTTGGCCAGGTAGAAGTAGGGGCCCTTGCCCGCATCGAGCTGGCGCTGCGCGCAGGCCGCCATGTACAGGCCGAAGTCGACCAGGCTGCCCGAGGCCCGCTTGCCGTCGATCAAGATGTGCTTTTCGTCCAGGTGCCAGCCGCGCGGCCGGACCACGATCGTGGCCAGTTCCCCCGCCGGGAGCAGCGCGTAGTCCTTGCCTTCGGCGCTGGCGAAGTCGATCCTCCGGTCCAGCGCGTCCTTGAGGTTGAGCTGCCCGGTGATCATGTTGTCCCACAGCGGGGTGTTGGCGTCCTCGAAGTCCGCCAGCCACACGTTGGCCCCCGAGTTCAGGGCGTTGACCGTCATCTTCTTGTCGGTCGGCCCGGTGATCTCGACCCGCCGGTCGACCAGCCCGGGTGCGGGCGGCGCGACCCGCCAGTCCGGGTCATCGCGGACGTGTGCCGTCTCGGGGAGGAAGTCGAGCATGGCCCCGCCCGACAGCTCGGCCTGACGGCGGCGGCGCGCCGCCAGCAGCTCGGCCCGGCGCGGCCCGAGTTCGGCGTGCAAGGCGGCGATCAGGTCGATGGCCTGCGGCGTCAGTATCTCGTCGTAGCGATCACCGTAGGGGCCCGTGATCTCGACGCGTTCGGTTCCCGGCATGTCCAACGCTCCTCCCGACCCAAAATGGCTCGTGCCCCCCATCCTAGGCGTGCCGCCGCGGCCCGCAGCAGGGCGACGGCGGAAATGGAATTCCGGCGGTGGCCTTAGCCGCACCCTTAGCGGCGCTGGAAAACGGCGGCGCTCAGGGCGGGAAGACCCGTCGCCATTATCTGCTGAGTCAATTCAGGGAGGTGACTAGTCAGGGTCGGCCGTCGGGCGGACCGGCGCTACCGCGGGCCGGGCGAGGTGATAAGCTCGTATATCCCGTGACCGCTTCCACTCGCCGACGCCCATGACACCAGTAAAAGCGCCAATATAGAATTCAGCGAAAGTATACCAAGAAATATGACGCTTAGTCAAACTAATTCCGCAACCGCGACGGCCGTCAGACAAGAGCAGGCGTACCTCGACATGCTTTATCGGCTGCTCGATTACGCCCGGGAGCGGACCGAGCGCGCGCTTACCCAGACGCACCGCCGCGGTGCCCCGGGCGGTACCTTCCAGGCCCGGGTGGAGCGCGAGGTGACGGCGGCCGAGCAAGACAGGCGGCTGGCCCAGCTGAACGCGGTGGAACACGGCCTATGCTTTGGCCGCACCGACGCTGACCCCACGCCCGAGCGGGCGGGCACGCTGTACATCGGCCGGATCGGGCTGCGCGACGCCGACCTCGAGCCGCGGCTTATCGACTGGCGCGCGCCCGCCGCACAGCCCTTTTACGCGGCCACCCCGAAAGACCCGAATGGCCTTATCAGGCGCCGCCACATTTACACCAGGAATCGCTCTGTCACCGGCGTCGACGACGAGGTCTTCGACCTTGAGCGGCTGTCGGAACCGGACCGGAAAAGCCTGTCGGGCGAGGCGATGCTGATCGCCAGCATTACCGCCAGCCGCACCGGCCGGATGGGCGATGTGGTCGCCACCATTCAAGCCGAACAAGACCGGGTGATTCGCGCCGCCATCGCCGGCGTGGTGGTGGTGCAGGGCGGCCCGGGCACCGGCAAGACGGTCGCGGCGCTGCACCGGGCCGCCTACCTGCTGTACACGCACCGCAAGACGCTGGAGCGACGCGGCGTCCTGGTCATCGGCCCGAACGCCACCTTCCTCCGCTACATCAGCCAGGTGCTGCCCTCCCTCGGGGAGACCGACGTGGTGCTCAGCTCGATGGCGGAGCTCTTCCCGGGGGTCAAGGCCGGGCTCGACGACAATCCGGATGCCGCCGTGATCAAGGGCGACACGAAGATGGTGCCCGTGCTCCGCCGCGCGCTGCGCAACCTCCAGCAGGTACCGCCGCGTGACGTGGAGATCACCGTGGACGGCCTGACGATGACGTTGCCGCGGGAGGCGGTCGTGAGCGCCCGCGACCGGGCCCGCGGCCTGCGCAAACCGCACAATGTGGCCCGCAAGCTTTTCGCGACCGAGCTGCTCAGCGCGCTGGCCGCGGCCGAAGCCAAGGCGCTCGACCGCGAGCTCGATCCCGAGGACGTCCCGTACGCCCGCGCCAGGCTCTGGGACGAGCTGCCGGTCCGGGCCGCGCTGGACGCGCTGTGGCCGTTCCTGACCCCGCAGCGGCTGGTGGCCGGGCTGCTCGGCTCGGAAGGTGCCCTGCGCCGGGCCGCTCCCGGTTTTTCCTCGGCCGAACGGTCCTTGCTGCTCCGCGCGGATACCCCTGACGCGTGGACCGTGGCGGACGTTCCGCTGCTTGACGAGGCCGCGCAGCTGCTTGGCATCGACGACTCGGCGGAGAAGGCCAGGCGCCGGGCCGCCGAGCGCGAGCGCCGGGCCGAGGAGCGGTACGCCCGGGAGGTGCTCGAGATCACCGGCCTGGCCGGGCAGGGTTTCGTGGACGCCGCCACGCTGGCGGACTGGAACCGTGAGTCCGGCCCGCAGCTCACCACGGCCGAACGGGCCTGGGCCGATCCCTCCTGGGCCTACGGTCACGTGATCGTCGACGAGGCGCAGGAACTGTCCGCGATGGCGTGGCGGATGGTGATGCGCCGGATCCCCAGCCGGTCGCTGACCGTGGTCGGCGACGTGGCGCAGCGGGGCAGCCCGGCCGGGCGCCCGCTCCTGGGCCGACGCGCTCGACCCGTACGTCCGGGGCCGCTGGCGCGAAGAGCTGCTGACCGTCAACTACCGGACCCCGGCCGAGATCATGGTGGTGGCCGCCGACGTGCTGGCCTCGGTGGCCCCGGCCGAGCGTCCCCCGGATTCCGTCCGCGAGGAGGGCGTCGGTCCCCGGGCGGTCCGCGGCCTGGACCGCGTTCCGGCCGTGGTGGCGGGAGAACTCGCCGAGATGGGGAACGGCGGCCGGCTCGCGGTGATCGCGCCGGCCGCCCGCCTCGCCGAGCTGGCGCAGGCGCTGCCGGAGGCGGTCCCCGGCGACCGCGCCGAGGTGCTCGACTCGCCGGTCGCGCTGATGACCGTGGGCCAGAGCAAGGGACTGGAGTTCGACCGGGTGGTGCTGGTCGACCCGGCCGGGATCCTCACTCAATCCCCGACCGGCGGACACGACCTCTACGTCGCGATCACCCGCGCCACCCACCGCCTCACCGTGCTATACGAGGGCGAGCTGCCCGAGGTGCTGCGCCGCCTGGAGCTGGCTGACCCCGATTATCCCGATTAGCCCGACGCCCGATGACCCCGGTAAGCCCGCTGAGCCCGGTGGAGCATCCCGTGCTGCGGGTGCTGGCCGCCCGCGTCCGCCAGGACAGGCCCTACCGCGACGGGCTGCGGGTGGCCCTGGCCATCGAGGGCGGCGGGATGCGCGGCGTGATCTCCGCGGGCATGGCCCTGGAGTTGGGGGCACGCCCGGGGCCTGGTGTCGGCCTTCGACGCCGTCCTACGGGGCCTCGGCGCGGCGCGGCGGTCGACGTCCGGGCGCTGATCGAGGAGCTGTACCAGACCACGTTCCCGATGGACTTCGCCTCGGTGCTGGCTCACCCGGTGGAGTATCACCCGCTGGCCACGGACGCGGCCACCGGTGCCTCGACCGACCTGTACCCGCACGTCGGCGATCCCGCCGAGCTGCGCCTGGCCCTGCGGGCCAGCGCCGCCCTGCCGCTGCTGGCCGGCCCCCCGGTCGCCTTCGCCGGCCGCCGCTTCTACGACGCGGGCGTGTCCGAGTCGGTGCCCTACCGCACCGCGCTGGCCCAGGGCGCCACGCACATCCTGGTCCTCCGATCCCGCCGCGACCCCCTGACCTGGCCGGACGGAAGCACGCCGTCCCGTTCGGTCCGGCTCATCACCCGCACCACCCTGCGCCGCGAGACCCCGGCCCTGCGCGCCACCTTCTTGTCCCGCGAAGCCCGCCTAGCCGACGACGACCGCCGCCTGGACGCCTACCAAGCCCAGTCCACCGCCCCCGCCGAGCCCGCCGCCCCCGCCCCCGCCGCCCCCGCCCCCGCCGCCCCCGAGCCCGCGCCCGCCGTTCAGCCCGCCGTGTTCTCCATCCGCCCCGCCCCGGATTCGCCCGAGGTCAGCCGCCTGGCCACCCACGGCCCGCTGCTCCGCGCCGCCTTCCAAGCCGGCCGCGCCGCCGCCGCGCAAGGGCTTCCCCGGTGATCGCACCACAAACGGCTACGGACCCCGGCCGCGGTGCCGGGGCACATCTGGCGCGACCCCGGTGTTAACCAAGTGCGGTGTCACGTCGGGCGTGGCACCATCGGGGGACGAGTAAGCACCGATGTCGGAGGACAATGAGCACAGTCTTGAACGAACAGCCAGGCCTGGACCTCGAAGAGCGGCATGCGCTGCGGCGGGTGCCGGGGCTGTCCACCGAGCTGCAGGACGTCAGCGAGGTCGAGTATCGCGCGCTGCGCCTCGAGCGGGTCGTGCTGATCGGGGTGTGGACCGAGGGAAGCCTGGCCAGCGCCGAGAACTCGCTGCGCGAGCTGAGCAGGCTGGCGGAGACGGCGGGCTCCGAGGTGCTCGACGGGCTTATCCAGCGGCGCAGCCACGTCGACGCGGCCACCTACGTGGGCTCGGGCAAGGCGCGGGAGCTGGCCGATGTCGTCGCGGCGACCGGGGCTGACACGGTGATCTGCGACGGCGAGCTCACGCCGAGCCAGCTGCGACGGCTGGAAGGCGTGGTGCAGGTCAAGGTGATCGACCGGACCGCGCTGATCCTCGACATCTTCGCCCAGCACGCCCGCAGCCGGGAGGGCAAGGCCCAGGTGGAGCTGGCCCAGCTGCAGTACATGCTGCCCAGGCTCCGCGGCTGGGGCGAGTCGCTGTCCCGGCAGGCCGGCGGCCGGGTGGCCGGCGGCGGCGGGATCGGAACCCGCGGCCCGGGCGAGACCAAGCTGGAGACGGACCGGCGGCGGCTGCGGGCGCGGATCGGCAAGCTGAAGCGGGAAATCTCGAGCATGGCGACCGGCCGTAAGGTGCAGCACGCGCAGCGTCAGCGCCGCGAGGTGCCGTCCGTGGTCATCGCCGGGTACACCAACGCGGGCAAGTCCAGCCTGCTCAACGCGCTCACCGGTGCCGGGGTGCTGGTGGAGGATGCGCTGTTCGCCACCCTTGACCCGGCGGTCAGGCGGGCCCAGACGCCGTCGGGACACGGTTTCACGCTGACCGACACCGTCGGGTTCGTCCGCCATCTGCCGCATCAGCTGGTCGAGGCGTTCCGGTCCACGCTGGAGGAATCGGCCGAGGCGGACCTCATCCTGCACGTGGTCGACGGGTCCGATCCGGAGCCCGAGGCGCAGATCGCCGCGGTCCGCAGCGTGCTGGCCGACATCGGCGCCGATCAGGTCCCCGAGCTCATCGTGGTCAACAAGATCGACGCCGCCGACCCGGTCGTGCTGCAGACGTTGCGGGCCCGCGCGCCGGGCAGCCTGTCGATCTCGGCCAAGACGGGGGCGGGCCTGCCGGCCTTGCGGGAGGCCATCGAGGCCGCGCTGCCGCACCTGGACGTGCCCGTCCGGGTCGTCGTCCCGTATAGCCGCGGTGACCTGGTCGCCCGCGCCCACGCCGAAGGCGAGGTGATCGTGGCCGAGCACACCGACGACGGCACGCTGCTGCAGGCCCGGGTCCTGCCCCAGCTGGCCGCGCAGCTGGAGGCGGCCGCTTTCACCGTGACGACGGCGTAACCGGCGCGGCCGGCATAACGGTCGTTCGGGACGTGATAGTCGTCACGTTCGGCGGGTTATTTCGCGTTGGCGAAGGGTGCTTTAGCCGCGTCACGGGATAAGCTGCGGCATTTTGCCAAAAGCCTTGTCTGGGGTGGTTCTGGTGCAATAGCGTGTCGGAGTCGTGCCTGTCTAGGCCCAGTGGCTAATCCGGGTACGCAGCGTAGCTCGTTCAGTGCATGCCGAAGTCTCGGCGCGTACATGTCATGGCAGGTGAGACGCTCATGGCGCATGGGATCACGGGTCCCTGGGGGGATCGCCAGTGACTGTTCGTTTGCTGACTAACATCGGCCGTCTGTGGACGGGTTCGGAGATCCTCAGCAACGCTGCCATCGTGACCGCGGACGAGCGAATCGCCTGGGTCGGGCCCGCCGCTGAGCTGCCGCAGCGCATTCCCGGGATCATCGACGACATTGTCGACGTGGATCACGTGGAGAACCTGGGTGGCGGCCTGGTCACCCCCGGGCTCATCGACGCGCACACCCATCCGGTCTATGCGGGTAACCGCTGGGCGGAACTGGCTATGCGCTCCAACGGCTCGTCACCGGCGGAGATCACCGCGGCCGGCGGCGGCGTCTCCTCCACCGTCACCGTGACCAGGGGCACCGACCCCTGGACGTTGTGCAACGGCGTGCGCGAGCGGATGGGCCGCTGGCTGCGATCCGGGACCACCACGATCGAGGCCAAGACCGGGTATCACCTGACCAGGGACGGCGAGCTGGCCGACGTTCGGATGCTGCGGGGGCTCGAGGATGAGCCGGGCATGCCGCGGGTCCACGTCACGTTCCTGGCCGCGCACGCGGTTCCGCCGGAGTTCTTCGGCCGCCGCCATGACTACATCGACGCGGTGAGCTCTTGGTCGGCCGACGCCTCCGCCATCGGCGCGGACAGCGTCGACGTGTACTGCGACGAAGGCCGCTTCTCCGAGGACGAGGCGCGCTGGATCTTGTCCGCGGGGCGCCGGTCGGGCCTGCTACCGCGGCTGCATGCCTGCGGCGATTCGCGCACCGGCGCGGCGCGGCTGGCCGCCGAGATGGGCTGCGCGTCCGCTGACCTGCTGCACGAGGCCACCGACGAGGATGTCGCCGCGCTGGCCCAGGCCGGCGTGGCCGCGGTGGTGTGCCCGGGGACGGCCCTGCAGATCAAGGCCAAGCCGCCGGTGCGGGCGCTGCTCGACAAGGGCGTCGCGGTCGCGCTCGGCTCTGATCACACCCCGGGCGGCACCGGTATCACGTCGATGGCGCTGGTCATCTCGCTGGCCGTGTCCTACTTCGGGATGAGCGTCGAGGAGGCGCTGCGGGCGGCCACCATCGGCGGTGCGCACGCGCTCCGGGCACCCGACCGCGGTGCCATGGTCCGCGGCAGGCTCGCCGACATGGTCCTGTGGGACGCCGACCACGAGGGTGCCTTCGTCTGGTCCTTCGGCCTGCAGCCCCGCCGCATCTGGCTTGGCGGCGAGCCGGTCACCTGAGCACGCCACGGACGTGGCATGTGGCATGCTGCCGTCATGGCTGCGCGCACCGCGGGATCCATCCCCAAAATCCCAAAAACCCCCGAAACCCCAAAAACCCCTAAAACCCCGACCGCCCCTGTCACCATCGTGGTCGGTGAGGAGGAATTCCTCATCGACCGGTCCGTGCGTGAGCTGATCGCGGCCGCCGCGGGCGAGGACGTGCATGACCTCGACGGGGCCGCCATGGGGCCGGGGGAGCTGCAGGCGCTCACCTCGCCGTCGTTGTTCGGCGGCGGCTGCGTGCTCGTCGTCCGCACCGCGCAGAACGTGAGCAAGGACGTGGCCGCCGAACTGATCTCCTACGCCGCCCACCCGGCCCCGGACGTGGCCCTGATCCTGACCCACGCGGGCGGGGCCAAGGGCAAGGACCTGCTGGCCAGCATCAAGGCCGCGGGCGCGCGGGTGATCGAGTGCCCGAAGGTCACCAGGTTCGCCGAGCGGCTTGATTTCGTCCGGGCCGAGTTCCGGCGAGCGGGCCAGCGAGCCGACGACGGGGCCGCCCGGGCCCTGCTGGACGCGGTCGGCTCGGATCTGCGCGAGCTCGCGGCGGCCTGCGTGCAGCTCGCCGCCGATACCGAGGGGCAGATCGACGAGGCCGTGGTGGCCAGGTACTACCGGGGCCGGGCCGAGGCCACCGGGTTCACGGTCGCCGACCGCGCGGTCGAGGGCCACCTCGCGCCCTCCCTGGAGCAGCTGCGCTGGGCCCTGTCGACCGGGGTTTCACCGGTGCTGATCTGCAGCGCGCTGGCCCAGGGCGTGCGCCTGCTCGGCCGGGTCGGCTCCGCGCCCCGGGGCGTGAGCAGCATGGCGCTCGCGGCCGAGGTCGGGGCCCCGCCGTGGAAGATCGACCGGGTGCGCCAGCAGTTGCGCGGCTGGCAGCCGCAGGGCATCGCCCGCGCGCTGCACGCGGTCGCGGAGGCGGATGCCCAGGTCAAGGGGGAAGCGAGCAGCGCAGGCTACGCCCTGGAACGGGCGGTGCGCCGCATTGTCGCCAGCCGGGCGGGCGAAGAGGCCTGAAGAGGCATGAAGAGGCCAACTGACTCAGCCCCGCTCCCTGACCGGAAGCGGAGCCGAGTTCGAGGGTCAGCTAGCTGGCCTGCGACAGCTCGGCGTAGCGCTTGGCTATCGCCGACTTGCGGTTCGCGGCCTGGTTCTTGTGGATGACGCCCTTGCTCGCCGCCTTGTCCAGCTGGCGGCAGGCGACGCGCAGCGCGGTGCCCGCCTCGTCGAGGTTCCCCTCGTCCGCCGCCTCGCGGAATTTACGCACGGACGTCCGCAGCGACGACTTGGCGGCCTTGTTTCGCTGGTGCGCCTTCTCGTTCTGCTTATTACGCTTGATCTGAGACTTTATGTTCGCCACGCGTGGGAGTCCTTCAGGTTGTCTGTGGGGTGACGCGACGACGAAGCTTATCCGAGCCGCACCCCCGCACCCAAACCATAAGCCCAATCGGCCGCTCTCACGACCAGAACGAGCGGCTCGCAGCACGGGCACTCGCCCGGACGTGGGATCATGGAACACCCAGGCCCCGCCCCAGGAGAGCATGGAACACCCAGCCCGCCCCAGGCGAGCAAGGCGGGCAAGGCGAGTAACCCGAACGGATGCGCGTGCCACCTATCAGTAAACCGGACCCGAGAACCCGTCCGGCGCCCGGCCACACCGATCAGTCCGTGCTCAGGAACTTCTGCATCATCGCCCACATCGATCACGGCAAGTCGACGCTGGCGGACAGGATGCTGCAGCTCACCGGCGTGGTCGAGGGCCGCCAGATGCGCGCGCAGTACCTGGACCGGATGGACATCGAGCGCGAGCGCGGCATCACGATCAAGAGCCAGGCCGTACGCCTGCCCTGGCAAGGCAAAGATCAAGAGCAGTACGTCCTGAACCTCATCGACACCCCCGGGCACGTCGACTTCAGCTACGAGGTGTCCCGCAGCCTGGCCGCCTGCGAGGGCGCCGTCCTGCTGGTCGACGCCGCCCAGGGCATCGAGGCGCAGACGCTGGCCAACCTGTACCTGGCCCTGGACGCCGACCTCAAGATCATCCCCGTGCTGAACAAGATCGACCTGCCGGCCGCCCAGCCCGACCGGTACGCCGCCGAACTAGCCGGGATCATCGGCTGCGACCCCAGCGAGGTGCTGCGGGTATCCGCCAAGACCGGCGAGGGCGTCGAAGCCCTGCTGCACGAGATCGTCCGCCTCGTCCCGGCCCCCAGCGGCGACAGGGACGCCCCGGCCCGGGCGCTCATCTTCGACTCGATCTACGACACCTACCGTGGCGTGGTGACCTACATCCGGGTGGTCGACGGACGCCTGACCAGGCGCGAGCGAAGCCTGATGATGTCCACCGGCGGGGCGCACGAGACGCTCGAGGTGGGGGTCATCTCACCGGAGCCGATCCCGACCGACGGCCTGGCCGCGGGGGAGGTCGGGTACCTGATCACCGGCGTCAAGGACGTGCGGCAGGCCCGGGTGGGCGACACCGTGACCACCGCCGGGCACCCCGCGGCCAAGGCGCTGGCCGGATACTCTCACCCCAAGCCGATGGTGTTCTCCGGCCTGTACCCGGTGGACGGCGACGACTATCCCGACCTGCGGGACGCGCTGGACAAGCTGCGGCTGAACGACGCCGCGCTGGTGTACGAGCCGGAGACGTCCGACGCGCTCGGGTTCGGTTTCCGCTGCGGCTTCCTCGGCCTGCTGCACATGGAGATCGTGCGCGAGCGGCTGGAGCGCGAGTTCGACCTGTCGTTGATCTCCACCGCGCCGAACGCCGTCTACCGCGTCGTCATGGACACCGGCCAGGAGCTGCGGGTGACCAATCCGAGCGACTTCCCCGGGGGCTCGGAGCCGGGCCGGGGCAAGGTGGACCGGGTCTACGAGCCGGTGGTCCGGGCCACGGTCATCTCACCGTCGGACTACATCGGCACGATCATGGAGCTGTGCCAGAGCCGCCGCGGCGCGCTGATCGGCATGGATTACCTGTCCGCGGACCGGGTCGAGATCCGGTACATGCTGCCGCTGGCCGAGATCATCTTCGACTTCTTCGACCAGCTCAAGTCCCGGACCCGCGGCTACGCGTCGCTGGACTACGAGCCCGACGGCGAGCAGCAGGCGGACCTGGTCAAGGTGGACATCTTGCTGCAGGGCCAGCCGGTGGACGCGTTCAGCCAGATCGTGCACGCGGACAACTCACGCGAGTACGGCCTGTCGATGACCGCGAAGCTGAAGGCGCTGATCCCGCGCCAGCAGTTCGAGGTGCCGATTCAGGCGGCCGTCGGCGCCCGGATCATCGCCCGGGAGAACATCCGCGCGCTGCGTAAGGACGTCCTGGCCAAATGCTACGGCGGCGACATCAGCCGCAAGCGCAAGCTGCTCGAGCGGCAGAAGGAAGGCAAGAAGCGGATGAAGACGATCGGCCGCGTCGACGTGCCCCAGGAGGCGTTCGTGGCGGCGTTGTCCACGGCTCCCGCGGACCGCAGCAAACGGTAAAACAGCACAATCTTTTTCGGCCGAACGACCCCGCCTGCGTGCCCCGGGCCTCCCGCCCCGCCGTTACGTCTTGATCCGCGTGACGTACGGCGCCGTGTGCACCGGCTGGAAAACCCCCGGCTGCTGGGCCGGCGAGACCAGTCCCGGCTGGACGTGGGCGGTGACGATCGCCGTCACGAGCGCCGCCAGCGTGAAGATCACCAGGGCGGTAATGAGCAGGGCGGCGGCGGATTGCCAGCCGCTGGCCTCCGTGCCGTCCGGTACCACCACCGCGCCGTCCGGGGCCATGACCTGGGCCTGGCCACGCCATGACCGGGGGACCGTACCCGACGGGGCAAGGCCCGGCCGGCAGGTCGGCGGTCAGCGCCCACAGGTCGGCGTAGGTGCGAGCCGTGTAGGCCCGCGCGACCCGCTCGTCGAGTTCGTCCTGGCTGAGGCGGCCCTCGGCGAAACCAGCCCGGAGCGTGCCCACGGTCCGCTCGCGGTCGGCGGTGGCCGCCAGCCACGAGGGATTCACCATCGGCCCGTATCCCGTGCCTGACGGCTGAGCAGGCGGAGGCGAATATGCCTGGCCTGGACCGTCTATCACGTGAGCCTCCTGCGGACGCTTCTCCTGAGTGTAAGACGTCCGGCGACCGTCAGGAGTGCCAATGACGTGTTCGGCCCATTCCGGCCGGGGCCGGTTTGGTCACTGATTGAGCGTATTGGCCAGCTTTGTGTAGGCCTGGTTGAGCTGGTTCACCGACTGCTCAAGTCCGGCCGCGTTGGCCAGGCTGATGTACTGGGTCGCCGAGGTGGCCGCCGCGAGCCGGGCGAAGATGGCCGCGGTGTGCGAAACCGACGATGTCATCGCCGTGTCGGCCGCCTGGGCCTGCGCCGACGGCATGGCGATGCCCGGAAGCTGCCTGGCGAACGTGGTGAGCGCCGCCGCCGCCTGACGGTCCACTCCCTCCACGCAGTCCAGGCTGCCCTTGCAGGCCGTCACCTTGGTCGAGTAGTTGTTGAGCACGTTGGTGGCCGGGGCCGCGTCGGCCAGGACCTGAGCGTTCGCGTTAGCCCCGGAGATGCCCGAGTGGCCAAGGACCACCGTGTCCAGCAGGCTGACCCCCACCGCCAGCAAAACCCCCAGCACGATGAAGCCCGCTACCAGCTTCTTCGCCGCGTCGGACAAGACCAGCCGCCAGGCCGCCTCGCCGTCCTGCGACCGCGCCCCTGACGGCAAGTCGCCGAACAGTCCCGCGGGGTACTCGCTGGTCAGCATCACGGCGAAGGCGAAGGTCCTGACCTGGTAGCGCAGCGTGGCGGCCAGCGCCTGGTGCAGCGATTCCGGCATCCGGCCCGTGATCAGGACGATCAGCCAGCTCACGAACGCCACGATGGTGAACCCGCCGTACGCGACGATCGTCGCCACGATCCAGCAGGGGATGAGCAGGAAGAACCGGAACAGGACCGCGAGCCGGTTCAGCGGGCCGGGTGCGGCCGCGACCCGGACCGGGTAGTCCGCATCGTCCAGGGAGAACGGCGGGTACACGCCGGTCAGGAGCAACGCGTACGCGTCCACCCGGGTCATCCAGCGCAGGTAGCCGGTGAGGAAGTCCGCCGCGAAGGCGGGCAGCCGCCCGGTGACCAGGGCGCCGAACCAGCCGATGATCGCGACCACATAGGCCGCCACGCCCAGCAGCCCCAGCACGACGAACTGCGGGATGACCATGAACATGCGAACCAGGACGGTCAGCCGGGATTGGCGGCCCGGCCCGGTGAACGCGATAAGAACGGGCGCGGGCGCTCGCGGTCCGTCCGTCGCCGCCGAGGCGCCGGCCGGGGGTGCGTAGTACGCGGACATCTCCTGCTCCTGTCTGTCGCTCCACAGGATTAAATCAGGACATGATCCTCTTACGTGCCAAGTTGCCGGGGTCAGCCCGGGTCAGCCCGGGGCGGGGCCGCCCTGGCCGATGGAGATCGCGGCGCCCAGGACGGCCAGCACGATGATGACCGCCCAGAAGATGATGGCCATATAGCCCAGGACGAGCCCGGCGGTCGCCAGCCCGTCGCCGCGCTGGCCGGTGAGCCGCATCTCGCGCTTGGCGATGTGCCCGCAGATGACCGCCGGGACGGCGGTCAGCCCCATGGAAAAGAACTCGGCCACGCCGAGGATCATCGACGCGCGGGCCAGTGAGTTGGTGGACGCCGGCGGTTGGTAGACCGCCGGGGGCGGCCACATCACGGGCATGGCGCCGGCCGGCAGGTCCGCCGTCAGCGCCGTCAGCTCGCCGTAGGTACGGGCCGCGTACGCCCGCCCCATCCGGTCGTTGTACTCGTCCTGGGTGAGGCGACCCTCGGTGAAGCCCGCCTTCAGCACGTCGACCGCCCGTTCCCGGTCCGCCGAGGCCGCGCGCATCGAGGAATTCATCCCGACCTGGTACCCGGCCTGCGGCACCTGGTACCCGGCCTGGGGCACCTGGTACCCAGCGGGCGGGGCCTGGTACCCGGCCTGCGGGGCCTGGTACCCGGCGGGCGGGGCCTGGTAGCCCACCGGAGGGAGCGGGACGGGAGCGGGCGGGACCTGCGGTTCAGCGGGCCGGACCTCGCCAGCAGGAGCCGGATCGGCGGCAGGCCAGCCGTACCCCGGGTGCTCGGTCGGCCACTGCGATTGGTTCTCTGCCACCCGGTGCCTCCAGTCAACGCGCACTGTGCCTCGTGTCTCCCGTAAACGCGGCCCTTTCAGTCTAAGCGCGCCAGCCGTTAATCCGGCAGGCCGGCACCGTACACCACCATTTCGTCAGGACTACCGCGGGTATTTCTGCGGGTACCGTGGCTGCCATGCCTGGCGTTCTGCCCGAGGGTGAGCCCGTCCCCGCCGACGGGACGCTGCCGGATAGCGCGCGCGACGGCTTCGGGGCGCGGCCCTTCGCGATCTACGTGCACGTGCCGTTCTGCACGACCCGCTGCGGATACTGCGACTTCAACACCTACACCGCCGCCGAGCTCGGCGGCCCAGGGGACACCTCGGTCTCGGTCGGCACCTACCCGGCCCTGGCCATCGCGGAGATCGGATTCGCCCGCAAGGTTCTCGGCGCGACCGATGTCCCGGTCAGCACGGTGTTCTTCGGCGGCGGGACGCCGACCCTGCTGCCGCCGTCCGCGTTCGGCGCCATCTTGCGGGCCATCGACGCCGAGTTCGGGCTGCTGCCAGGGGCCGAGATCACGACCGAGGCCAACCCGGAAAGCGTCGGGCCTGCTCGCCTGAGCGAGCTGCGGGCGCAGGGGATCACCCGCGTCTCGTTCGGGATGCAGAGCGCGGTTCCCGGTGTGCTCGCGACCCTGGACCGGGTGCACCAGCCGGGGCGCCCGGCGCAGTGCGCCGCCTGGGCCCGGGCGGCCGGTTTCGAGCACGTCAGCCTGGACCTGATCTACGGCACGCCTGGGGAATCGGAGGCGGACTGGCGGTGCTCGCTGGAGACGGCCGTGGCCGCGGCGCCCGATCACGTGTCCGCCTACGCGCTCACGGTCGAGCCAGGCACCCGGCTGGCGGCCCGGGTGCGGCGCGGCGAGCTGCCCGCGCCCGACGATGACGTGCTGGCCGATCGCTACCTGGTGGCGGACGAGGTGCTGACCGCCGCGGGCCTGGGCTGGTACGAGATCTCCAACTGGGCGGCGGGGAACGGGTCGCGGTGCGCCCACAACATGCTGTACTGGACGGGTGGCGACTGGTGGGGGGTCGGACCGGGGGCGCACAGCCACGTCGGCGGGACCCGGTGGTGGAACGTGCGCCACCCGCACCGCTATGGATCTCGGATCGCCGCGGGGCACAGCCCGGGCCAGGCCCGCGAGATCCTGACCGAGCCGGAGCGGCAGCTGGAACGGGTCATGCTGGGGATCCGCCTGGCCCAGGGGTGGCCGGTGGCCATGCTCGGTCCCGCCGGGCGCCGGAACGCCGGCTCGGTGGTCGCCGACGGCCTCGCCGATCCGGTCGCTTACGCTCAGGGCCGCATCCTGCTGACCAGGCGAGGCCGCCTGCTGGCGGACGCGGCGACCCGGGCGCTGACCGAGTGAGCCGAACGGTCAGGGCAGGATGCGCGCGCAGATCCACTGAGGTGGGCGCCGTGGTTCGCCGTGGTTCGCCGCGAGGGCGCCGCGGATGAGGTACGTCAGCATCGTCACCCAGAGCGCGAAAGCCAGCGGCAGCGCGATGGCCAGGGCGGCGGTGACGCTGTCCAGCGCGAGCAGGCCACCGAAAATAGCGCAGCTCACCGCGTAGAGCAGGCAGGTCAGGGACAGGTTGACCGCCGACGCCGCGTGGTACCGCAGGAACGGCGAGCTTCGCGCCTTGACCAGGTAGATGATCAGCGGGATCACCGGTCCACCGACGATGGCGCCCAGGTAACCGAACGTGGCCGAGTTTATCTCGCTCATCCGTACCTGCGGATCAGGGACGGGTCGACTCGGCTCGCTCGTCATCGATCCTCTGGTGTCGTCGGCGGCTGTGGCCACGCTATTCGCTTCCGGGCGCGGTGACGAAATCGATGAGCTCCTCGACCCGGCCAAGCAGCTCCGGTTCCAGATCGGTATAGCTCGACACCGACCGCAGGATGCGCTGCCAGGCCCGCGGTACCTCCGGCGGCCAGCCGATGGCGCGCAGCACCCCCTCCTTCCACGGCTGCCCCCGCGGCACGTCCGGCCAGGCCGTCAGGCCGACGGCGGACGGCCGCACGGCGGCCCAGATGTCGATAAAGGAATGCCCCACGACCAGCACGTCGGGGGAGCGGATGCCGGCCGCGATCCGGGTTTCCTTCGACCCGGCCACCAGATGGTCGACGAGCACGCCGAGGCGCCGCCCGGGCGCAGGGGAGAAGCTCGCCACGATGGCCTGCAGGTCGTCGATGCCCTCCAGGTACTCGACCACCACACCGACGTCGCGCAGGTCATCGCCCCAGATCTTCTCGACAAGCTCGGCGTCGTGCTTGCCTTCGACGTAGATGCGGCTCGCGCGGGCGACCCTGGCCTGCCGCACCGGCGCGGCCACCGATCCGGAAGCGGTCCGCCGGGGTTGACCGGACGTAGCCGGGGTCGCCGGGGCGGGCGGGATGAGCGTGACCGGCTGGCCTTCGAGCAGGAAGGCGGCCGGAGTGAGCGGGAAGACCCGTCGCCTGCCGTGCCGGTCCTCCAGCGTCACGGCGCCTTTGGAATAACCGACCACCGCGCCGCAGAACCGGCCTTCCGAATCCTCTACGACCAGGCCGCGTTCGGCCTCGACCCTGGGCACCTCACGCTGCCCCGGCCGCCGGCGACGCAGTCCCGTTGCCCCCGTTGCTCCCGTGGCCTCTCCGGCCGCGAGCACGTCAGCGTCATATCGCCTACTCCGCACGGGAATCTCCTCAGCCGTATCCTCCTGGCCTGCTCTGCCGCAAGGGTAACCGAGGCAGACCCGGCACCACCGCCGCCGACACGCGCTATTGCGGGTCATGCTGGGCGGGTTACCATCCTTTATGGGTACGGTTCCCCGTGCGGCACGACAGACGGGGACGTTCTGGGGGGTTGTTCAGCTGCGGCCATCGCGCGCCAGGAACTTGTCAGACACAATAGACTTAGCACTCGGGTCGCAGGAGTGCCAAGGAGGTGAACGCGTGCTCGACGAGCGCAAACTGACGGTTCTCCGGGCGATCGTTGAAGACTACGTGTCCACCACCGAGCCGGTCGGATCGAAGTCGCTGGTGGACCGGCATCATTTCGATGTGTCCCCGGCCACCATCCGCAACGACATGGCGGTGCTGGAGGAGCAGGGCTTCATCGCGCAGCCGCACACCAGCGCCGGGCGGATACCCACGGATAAGGGATACCGGCTCTTCGTGGACCGGCTGTCCAACATCAAGCCTCTGTCGGCGGCCGAGCGGCGAGCCATCGAGAGTTTCCTGGGCGGCGCCTATAGCCTCGACGACGTGGTCATGCGGACGGTCAGGCTCCTGGTCCAGCTGACCCGTCAGGTGGCCGTGGTGCAGTACCCCTCCCTGACCAGGTCCTCGATCCGGCACATCGAACTCGTTCCGCTGGCCCCGCAGAAACTGCTGCTCGTGCTGATCACCGATACCGGCCGGGTGGAGCAGTGCACGGTGGACCTGCCCCAGCCCTGGGAGGACGCCTCGGTCTCCCACGTACGTGCGGTCATCAACGCCTGCCTGGGCGGGCATAAGCTCTCCGATGCCGCCGCCATGGTCACCGACTTGTCCGAGCGGATCCCGGTCGAGGAACGCGCGAACGCCAACGCCGTGTTCACCGTCCTGCTGGCCAGCATGGTCGAGCGGAACGAGGAGAAGATCGTTTTCGGCGGAGCCGCGAACCTGGCCGCGCACGATTTCAGCAAGGGGCTGCGAGAGGTGCTCGAAGCCCTGGAAGAACAGGTGGTACTGATGCGGCTTCTCGGTGAGACGACCGAGCCCGCCATCTTGACCGTCAGGATCGGCTCGGAAAACCAGGTCGCAGGCCTGCAGGCCACGTCGGTGGTGTCCACCGGCTACGGGAACGAGGCCGAGCCGCTGGCCAAGCTCGGTGTGCTGGGACCGACCCGGATGGATTACCCGGGCACGATGGGGGCGGTGCGAGCGGTGGCACGTTATGTCGGCCAGATTCTGATGGAGTCCTAGTGGCGGATTATTACGGGCTGCTCAAGATCCGGCGCGACGCGACGCAGGAAGAGGTCAAGCGCGCCTACCGGCGGCTGGCCCGGGAGCTTCACCCGGACGTGAACCCCGATCCCGAGACGCAGGAGCGGTTCAAGGAGATCACCCAGGCGTACGAGGTGCTCTCGGACACCGAGAAGCGCCGGATGTACGACATGGGCGTGGATCCGTTCGCGAGCAGCGCGGCCGCGGGGGCTAGCCCCTTCGGCCAGGGGTTCAACCCGCTGAACGACCTGCTCGACCAGTTCTTCGGCGGGGCGGGCGGTGCCGCCACCCGCGGGCCGCGCAGCCGGGCGCAGCGCGGCCGCAACGCGACGATCAGGATCGAGCTCGACCTCTCTGAGTGCTCGTTCGGCGCCACCCGTGAGCTCACCGTGGATACCGCCGTGGTCTGCCCGACCTGTTCCGGCGAGGGCACCGCCCCGGGAACCCACCCGCAGACCTGCGACATCTGCGGCGGGCGCGGTGAAGTGAGCCAGGTGACCCGTTCCTTCATCGGTCAGGTGATGATGGCCCGGGTGTGCCCGGGCTGCGGCGGCTACGGAACCGTGCTGGTCCGGCCCTGCCCCGAGTGCGACGGCGACGGCCGGGTGCGGACCAGGCGCACCATCAAGGTGCGGATCCCGGCCGGGGTCGAGGACGGCACCCATATCCAGCTGGCTGGCGAGGGCGAAGTCGGCCCGGGCGGCGGGCCGCCCGGAGACCTGTTCCTGGAGATCGTGCAGCGCCCGCACGAGATCTTCGAGCGGCAGGGCGACGACCTGCATTGCACGGTGACGATCCCGATGGTGGCCGCGGCCCTGGGGGCCACGCTCTCGGTGGAGAGCCTGGACGGTCCCGCTGACATCGACATCCGGCCCGGCACCCAGTCCGGCCAGGTGATCCCGCTCTACGGTCAGGGTGTCAAGCACCTGAACGGCAACGGCCGCGGCGACCTGGTCATCCACGTGACCGTCGAAACGCCGTCCAAGCTCGACGTGGAGCAGGAGAAGCTGCTGCGCGAGCTGGCCAAGCTCCGCGGCGAGGAAGCACCGCCCGGCAAGTTCGCGCCGGGGTCACAGGGATTCTTCTCCAGACTGCGTGACGCGTTCAACGGACGCTGAAGCGGGTGCCGCAGCCGCCTGTCTTCTGGGCTGATCGCGCCGACCTGGCCGGGGAGGTACTCGTCCTGTCCGGAGCTGAGGGCCGTCACGCGGCCACCGTGCGCAGGCTGCGCCCGGGCGAGCGGGCCGATGTCGGTGACGGCGCGGGCCTGGTGGCGGAGTGCGTGGTCACCGCGGCCGGGCCGGACGGTCTTGAGCTGGCGGTGCGAGCCAGGCGGCGGGTACCTCGTCCCGAGCTGACCATCACCGTGGTCCAGGCCATCCCGAAGGGCGACCGGGGTGAGCTGGCGGTGGAGGAGCTGACGGAGGTGGGTGTCGACCGGATCGTGCCGTGGGCCGCGGCGCGCTGCGTTCCCCGCTGGCAGGGGGCGCGGGGGGAACGTTCGCTGGCGAAATGGCGGGTCACCGCGCGCGAGGCGGCCAAGCAGTCCCGCCGCGCGTGGATCCCTGAGGTGACCGACACCGCCTCGGCCCAGCAGGTGGACCAGGCGATCAGCAAGGCGGCCTGCGCCATCGTGCTCGACCCGGACTCCACCGCGGGCCTCGGCGACCTACCCCTGCCGCAATCCGGTGACCTGCTCCTGGTGGTCGGGCCGGAAGGCGGCATCACCGAGGCGGAGGGCGCCACCTTCCGCCAGGCCGGGGCCACCGCCCGCCGCTGGGACCCACCGTGCTGAGGACCTCGACCGCCGGGACCGTGGCCGCTGCCATCCTGCTCAGCCGTTCGGGTCGCTGGCCCTAACCGTCGTGCTGCCGGACTCGGGGCTGGCGGACTCGGGGCTGCCGGACACGGGACCTCCGGCGCCAGCCGAACCTGCCGAGGCGGCCCCGTCGGTCTGCGCGGGTGAGTCGGTGCCGCCTGGCGATACGTCGGGCGACGACGACGAGCCGCTGGCCGGTGCGGTCGGGCTGCTGCCCGTCGAAGTGCCGGGCGACGTCGTCGGCTGGGCCGACGTGCTGGCCTTGGCGGTCGGGCTACCGCAGATGGTTCCGGCCTTCTGCTTTTTCTGCGTCTTGGTCCCGCTGGCACTGGTGCTAGTACCGGTGCTGGCCTGAGGCGTGGTCGAAGCACCCGACGTCGAGGTCGCGCTACTGCTCGCGCTGCTCGTCGCGCTCGGACTGCCGCTGCCGGACACATCCGTGGCCGGGCTGGCCGGTGAGCTGGGCGGCGGAGTTGACGGGCCTGGTGAAGTCGGCGCCGTGGTCGAAGGGCTCGACGAGGCGGGCGTCTTGCTGGCCGAGGGCGTCGCCGAGGACTGCGCGCATGACGCGAGCGGGGTAGGCCGCCGGTGCTGGGCGGCGGTGGACCCCGAGCTGCCGGCCCCGCCCGCTGCCGTCTGGCCACCGCGGCCCGCAGCCGTCGGGTTGGTCGCGCTGGTGGAACTCGTACCGTCAAAGGCGGCCGCCACGGACGAGCTGACCGCCTGCCGCAGCGGAGGCACGGACGCAAGGACCACGCCCACCGCAAATATCGCACAGGCCAGGGCGATAGCGGGCCTGATCAGGCCCGCCCGCCAATCCCGCCGCGGGCTTCGGCCTGCGTCACCCGCGCTGTGCCCGGCGCGGCGGGCGTTCCAGCGCCGGACCATGTCGGCGAGCACGCCCCCGCTGGCCGACACTGCGCTGGCCGACACCGCGTTGGCTGACACCGCGTTGGCCGACACCGCGTTGGCTGACACCGCCCGGCTGGCTCCGGCCCGCGCGCGGATCCGCTCCAGCCCGTCCGGGTGCGGCTCTACCTGATCGGCGGCAGCATGCAGCGCGTGGTGCACGAACTGGTCAAAGTCCTGCCCGGGCGCTGGCTTACCGTCGTGGCGGGGTCGCACGGTTACTCCTGACCCAGGGCAGCACGCAGGGCCGACATGCCACGGGCGGTGTGACTCTTCACGGCACCGCGGCTGATCCCCATCGTGCTCGCTATCTCGGCCTCGGACAGGTCGGCGTAGTACCGCAGCACGATGGCCTCACGCTGACGTTCGGGCAGTTCACGCAGGGCCGCCACCACCGCGGAACGCTCGAGCAGGACCAGCGCGCCATGCTCGGCGCTCGGCATGTCCGGCGGCGCCTTCTGCAAGTTCTTGTCAACCACGGTCCGGTGCCGCAGAACGGATCGTGACCGGTTAACCACGGCTTGCCGCAGATAGGCGAGCGCGCTCTCGGCGTTCCTGAGCCGCTGCCAGCCCCCGTGCATCGCGACGAACGCATCCTGCACCACTTCTTCGGCGGTGGGCGTGTCGCGCACGAGCAGGGCGGCCAGGCGCACCAGCGCCCGGTAGTGCGAGGAGTAAAGCTCGGTGACCGCGCGGTCCGCGTTCCATTCCATCCGGGCCGGGGGCGCCAGGAAAGCGCCGGGCACGATGGCTCCGGTCGCTACCAGGGTTTCGGTCACATTGGTAGGACGCGCTGCCCCATCATCCGGTTCACTCTCCATCAGGCCGCTTCCGCGCTGCGCTGAAGGTCGCGCAGCACCACGGTCGCCGGTCCTTCATCCCCAAATCTCCCACTCGCCTGACCGTCCGTCGTCTTGCCGCCATGGGGCGGACCGCCCAGCTAACTACCTGGATGGACGGATGGCCAGGTTCCCGCACGATGGTTCCTGGCCGGACCCGCAAACTCCCCGACACGCCACCAGGCACTGCCCAGGGCTGCCGAAAGTCAAGAATATCCACTGAGCGTACAGTTACGACAGCTCTTGCAAGGATCAGCACCATAACAGAGCATCGCAACATGGTTACTCATCAGTACCGCCATATGACCGAAATATGACGATCTGAGCAGCGTGGCCGATCGTTTTATCCCCCCACCGCCGGCGAAGCCCTAGGATCTTGGCGTGACCGAATGCTTGTTCTGCGCCATCGTCGCCGGAGAAATTCCCGCGACCAGGGTCAGTGAAACCGATCGGGTGCTGGCCTTCCGCGATATCAACCCGCAAGCTCCCACCCATGTGCTCCTCATCTCTAAGGTGCACTACCCCGATGTGGCGGCGCTAGCCGCCGCGGACAGCGAGTTGCTCGGCGAGCTGGTCACCGAGGCGCACCAGGCCGCGGTGGCGGAGGGCCTCGATGACAACGGCTACCGCGTCGTGTTCAACACCGGCAAGCACGGGGGCCAGACCGTGCCGCATGTCCACGCGCACCTGCTCGGCGGCCGGTCCCTCACCTGGCCGCCCGGATGAGCCAGCCGACCCGCACGGCGGATACCATGGTGGCCAACACGCTCGGGGGGCGGTCCTCCGGGTCTTCGAGAGCGTCGAATTGACAGATATCCGAAACGACAACCTGAACGCCGGCAGCGGTCCCGACGACGACGTGCAGCAGGGTGAACCACGGTCCCAGGTAAAGATCGTGATACCCGCTGACCACTCGATGGTCAGCCTGCTCGGCTCCGGGGACGAACTGCTGCACGTGATCGAGCGGGAGTTTGCCGCCGACATTCACGTCCGCGGCAACGAGATCACCGCGACCGGGACTCCGGCGGAAACCGCCCTGGTGACGGGGTTGTTCGACGAGCTCGTCGAGCTGCTGCGCAAGGGAACGGACCTGACCGCCGACGCGGTGGAACGGACCGCGGCCATGCTGCGCGCCGAGCGCGGCGTGCGCCCGGCGGATGTGCTCACGGTCGGCATCTTGTCGGCCCGCGGCCGGACCATCCGGCCCAAGACCCTGAACCAGAAGCGGTACGCGGACGCCATCGACCAGCACACGATCGTGTTCGCCATCGGCCCGGCGGGCACCGGGAAGACCTACCTGGCCATGGCCAAGGCGGTCAAGGCGCTCCAGGCCAAGCAGGTCAACCGGATCATCTTGACCAGGCCCGCGGTGGAGGCGGGCGAGCGGCTCGGTTTCTTGCCCGGCACCCTGTACGAGAAGATCGACCCGTACCTGCGCCCGCTCTACGACGCGCTGCACGACATGCTCGACCCAGACGTCATCCCTAAACTGATGGCCGCGGGCACTATCGAGATCGCCCCGCTGGCATTTATGCGCGGTCGCACGCTTAATGACTCGTTCATCATCTTGGACGAGGCGCAGAACACCTCCGCCGAGCAGATGAAGATGTTCCTCACCCGGCTGGGCTTCGGCTCCCAGGTGGTGGTGACGGGCGACGTGACCCAGGTCGACCTGCCGTCCGGCCAGGTCAGCGGGCTGCGCGTCGTGCAGGACATTCTCGATGGCATCGAGGACATCCATTTCGCCAGGCTGACCAGCCACGATGTGGTTAGGCACCGGCTGGTGGGAAAGATCGTCGATGCGTACGAGCGTCATGACGCGCTGGAACGCCAGCAGCTGGGCACGAACTCCGGCCGGACGAACAGGCGAAAGGGCAGCTAAGGCACCGATGAGCATCGATATCGCCAACGAGGCGGGCATCGACGTCGACGAAGCAGGGCTAGCCGCGGTCGCCAGGTTCACGCTTGACCAGCTGCGGATTCATCCGCTGGCGGAGCTCTCGGTGCTGCTCGTCGACGAACCGACCATGACCGAACTGCACGAGCGCTGGATGGGCGAGCCAGGCCCGACCGACGTGCTGGCCTTTCCGATGGACGAACTCCGGCCGCCGCACCTGGGCGGCAACCGGGCCGGGGACCCCGAGCCCGGCGGTAACCCCGGGCTGCTCGGGGACGTGGTGCTGTGCCCGCAGGTCGCGACGGAGCAGGCAGGCAAGGCTGGCCACAGCACCCAGGACGAGCTCGAGCTGCTGTGCGTGCACGGGATCTTGCACCTGCTCGGCTACGACCACGCCGAACCTGAAGAGCACGCCGCCATGTTCGGCCTGCAGGACCAGCTGCTGAAGACCTGGCGGGATCAGAAGGAGCTATGACCCCCCCAGGGTGGCTGCTGGTCGCGGCGGCGGTGCTGGCGCTGATGGCGGGCTGGTGCGCGAATGCCGAGACCGCGCTGGCCCTCGTTTCCGCTACCGGCGTCGCGGAACGGCCGGAGCACAAGGGCCCGCTGCAGCTGGTGGCCGCGGACCTACCCCGCTACATGAGCGTGCTGCTGCTGCTCCGCGCCATCGCCGAGGTGTTCGCGGCGGTGCTGGTGGCGGCGGCCTTCGTCCGCTGGTTCGGCGACGACTGGCGCGCCGTGCTGGCCGCGCTGGGCGTGGTCATCGCGTTGAGGTACGCGCTGACCGGCGTGCGCCCGCAAACCGGTCGGGTGGGACCACGGACCGAACGGACCGCCGTGCGAGCAGCCAAATTTATCTTGCCGCTGACCCGGGCGCTCGGCCCGCTGCCGAGCCTGCTCGTCGCCGCGGGCAACGTCATGCCGCCGACCCGGCGGGCCAGGCCGCTGGTGGACCACGAGGGCGCGTCGGGTCCTGTCGCCCGGTCCGAATTGCGCGGACTCGTCGACTACCTGGAGCGCAGGACCGGCATCGAGCCCGGCGAACGTGAGATGGTCCGTTCGGTCTTCGAGCTCGGCGACACCATCGTCAGGGAAGTCATGGTGCCGCGCACCGACATGGTGTTCATCGAGTCGGACAAGACCGTGGAGCAGGCGCTGTCGCTGGCCCTGCGCAGCGGCTTCTCCCGGATCCCCGTGGTCGGCGAGAACGAGGACGACGTGGTCGGCATTGCCTACCTCAAGGACATCGTGGCGTGGAGCCACGACCATCCGGGCGCCGATGCCACCGAGAAGGTCACCACGGCGATCCGCGCGGCCAGCTACGTCCCCGACAGCAAGCCCGTCGATGAGCTGCTGCGGCAGATGCAGGCCCAGCGCAATCACGTGGCTATCGTGATCGACGAGTACGGCGGGACGGCCGGCCTGGTGACCATCGAGGACATCCTGGAGGAGATCGTCGGCGAGATCACCGACGAGTACGACAACGAGCGGCCGCCGGTGGAATGGCTCTCCGACGACGCCGCCCGGGTGACAGCCCGGTTGTCCGTGACCGAGCTCGAGGAGCTGTTCGGGGTCATGCTCGGCGTCGACGACGTGGAGACCGTGGCCGGGCTGCTCGCGCACCAGCTGGGCCGGGTCCCGATCGCGGGCTCAACCGCGACCGTCCACGGCCTTCGGCTGACCGCGGAGAACCTGGCCGGGCGCCGCAATAAGATCGTGACGGTGCTGGTGGAACGCGTCGAGGACGCGGAGCCGTAGACTCGGGCGGTGAGCGATGTGACACCTGGTGCCGAGGACCTCAAGATCATCACTCTGGCTCGGTCGACGCGGGCGAGGGTGGCCGCGTCCGAGGGTGCGGCCGTCCGTGACGAGACCGGCCGGACCTACACCGCCGCCGCGGTGGCCCTGCCGTCGCTGCGGCTATCCGCGCTGCGCCTGGCGGTGGCCATGGCCTCATCCAGCGGCGCAACCAAACTGGAGGCAGCCGCCCTGGTCAGCGACACCGAGCTGGACCCAGGCGACCTGTCCACGGTGCGTGACCTCGGCCCGGATGCCATCGTGTTCCACGCGGCCCCCGACGGCACCATCCGCCAGACCCTCGCCCCCTAAGGCGCCGAACGGCCGGTGGCGCTCGCGCCCAGAACATGCGCGAGAATCATAAGGTGAACCATCCGCCGGCGCCTCCCTCCTTCCGATCCGGCTTTGCCTGCCTGGCGGGTCGCCCGAACGTCGGCAAGTCGACCCTGACGAACGCGCTGGTCGGCGCCAAGGTCGCGATCACCAGCGACCGGCCGCAGACGACCCGGCGGGTGATTCGCGGCATCGTGCACCGCCCCGACGCGCAGCTGATCCTGGTCGATACGCCCGGTCTGCATAAGCCGCGGACGCTGCTCGGCGAGCGCCTGGACAGCCTGGTCCGCTCGACGCTGGCCGAGGTGGACGTGATCGGGTTCTGCGTCCCGGCCGGCGATGACGTCGGCCCGGGTGACCGTTTTTTCGCCCGCGAGCTCGAGCACGTCAAGAAGACCCCGGTCGTGGTCATCGTGACCAAGTGCGACCAGGTCCCGCCGGAACGCGTGGCGGAGCAGCTTCTGGCGGTCAGCGAGCTCGGGGACTGGGCCGATGTGGTGCCGGTGGCCGCCGTGACCGGGTTCCAGCTCGACGTGCTGGCCGACGTGCTCGTCTCCCACCTGCCCGAAGGCGTGCCCCTGTACCCGGACGGCGAACTCACCGACGAGCCGGAGCAGATCATGGTCGCGGAGCTGATCAGGGAAGCGGCCCTGGACGGGGTGCGGGATGAGTTGCCGCACTCGATCGCGGTCGTGGTCGAGGAGATGGGCCCGCGTCCCGGGCGCGAGGACCTCACCGACGTGTACGCCGAGCTCTACGTGGAGCGGCCCAGCCAGAAGGCCATCGTCATCGGCACCAAGGGCGCGCGGCTGAAGGACGTGGGCAGCCGGGCCCGCCACCAGATCGAGGCGCTCCTTGGCACCAAGGTCTACCTAGACCTGCGCGTCAAGATCGCCAAAGACTGGCAGCGCAACCCCAAGCAACTCCGCCGCCTGGGCTTCTACGACTGACCCTGTTCCCGCGAGTTTCCCGCGGCAGACCCCGGGGCCGTGGCGGCAATGCCCCTTACCCTATTCACCGATCAGGTCTCTGACCCGCCTATTCGCATCCATCAGCGGACCACGTCCCCTGCCGGGGCTGACGCGTAGCTGTGCTGGTCAGAACGCCCCGGCAAGCCACGCCAGTCACTCCAGCCACGCCAGCCACGTCAGGCCACGCCAGCCACGACGATCACTGAGGCTAGGTCACATCAGGCTCGACGATGGATCCCTGCACGGGAGGTGTCGCTGACCCGGGCGCAATCCCCGAAGTCCCATCGCCGCACCCGCCCCGGCGGCCCCGCCGGGGACGGCACGCAAGGTACTCGATGTGCCATCGGTACCCCTAGAAGGGGTGCTATGGCACATCGAGTACCCAATTCCGCCGCCTTCCCGGCCCCCCGCCCAGCGAGTTTCCGCGGTGGGTCTGGTCCCTTGGGGCTCAGCGGCAACCCGGTGCCGCGCGGCTGCGCCACGAGCCAGCGTTCACGGAGACGCTTCACCACCCGCCGGAAAATGCCTGCATAGCCACAGCCGCCCCACCTGCGCCGAGTAACACCCTCATGTCTTGGGAAACCGTTAGTTCCGCCTTAACCCGCAGTCTCACAAGCCGGCCAGAATTACTGCGTCGACCACCGTCACATCCACTCATGTCACAAAATGAGGTATCGGATCTGCATCGGCAGGGGCAGCTTGGGGCCGAGCGGAGACATGATGGATTTACCTGTACCGAAAGGCCAGCGTGCACCGCCTACGGTGGGTGCTTGTGAGGCACGTGCCGCTGGTAGCAAGAAGGGGATCCCACGTTGCTGATCATCTTTGGCTTGCGCGTGTTCTATCGGACCATCGCGCAGGGCACGTTCCACTGTCGTCGGTGCGGCGGTGACCGGGAGTACCGGCGACGTTCGGGGCGTCGGTGGTTCACGCTGTTCTTCATCCCGGTCATCCCGCTGAACGCGGTCGGTGAACACGTCCAGTGCACGACGTGCAATACCCGCTATGTAGCGGATGTGCTGAACCAGCCGACCACAGCGCAGATGCAGGCGGCGCTGCCCGCTGGCATGCGCGCCGCCGTGTCCGCCATGCTGCGCTCCGGTGACCCGTACAGCCCGGCCTCGCGGCAGCGGGCGATCGAAGCGGTGATCGGAGCCGGGACGCCAGGCTACGACGAGGGCATGCTGGACACGGATCTCATGCAGCCGTTCGAGTCGATCCGGTCCGCCCTGAACCAGGTGGGGGCCCAGCTCACGGTCCAGGCCAGGGAGTGGTATCTGGCTGAAGTGGTCCGCATCGCCATGGCCGATGGAACGCTCACAGAAGGTGAGCGGCATGCCGCGCTGGCGATTGGCGGCGACCTCGGCATGACCCAGGCGCAGGTTGTGGGTGTCGTGGCGATGACCGAACAGTCCGCCGGCCGCGACTAACCTGCCCGGCCGGGCCCAGGCTCGTGAACCCGATGGCTTGGTTGACCGCGACCATATGCTCGTTGGCCTCGGCGTTCCAGGTAGAGATCCGTTCTAGCTGCGGCTCCATGGTTGCGAGCAGCTCCAGCATGGCTGCCTTCACCAGGAGACCAAGCCGGTGGCCCGGCCCGTGCCACCGAATATCGGGCCTGGCGCTGCCACCCCAGCTCGGGTGGCTGGTAGGGTTGTGGGCAATGTCGTGCGAGCTGCTCTTCCTTAGCGGCCGCGGCGGGGGCCGATAGGCCGGCTCCCTCGTCGCGGGGCGTTGGCGTGTCCGCTGGCCATCAACATGGCAACCGCCTACCTGATCCGAGGAAGCAGCTAACAATGCAGCAAAATCACGCCTTCAATCGTGCCTCATCCGCCAATCGCGTTTCATCGATCCAGCCGCAGCCGAGCGGGATGCCGTGCCATAGGTACACCCCGTTTCAGGCGGTCGAACTGCCGGACCGGACCTGGCCGGCCAAGACCATCACGACCGCCCCGCGGTGGCTGTCCACCGATCTCCGGGACGGGAACCAGGCCCTGATCGACCCGATGAGCCCGGCCCGCAAGCACAAGATGTTCGACCTGCTGGTGCGGATGGGCTACAAGGAAATCGAGGTCGGGTTTCCCTCCGCGAGCCAAACCGACTTCGACTTCGTGCGCGAGCTGATCGAGGGCGGCCGCGTCCCGGACGACGTCAGGATCTCGGTGCTCACCCAGGCGCGCGAGGATCTGATCGAGCGGTCGGTCCAGTCGCTGCGCGGAGCGCGTCTGGCCACCGTGCACCTGTACAACGCGACGGCTCCGATATTTCGGCGGGTGGTGTTCCGTATCGACCGCGAGGAGTGCAAGGCGCTCGCGGTCGAAGGCACCCGTCACGTGATGAAATACGCCGGGGAACTTCTCGACGGCACCGACTTCGGCTACGAGTACTCGCCGGAGATCTTCATGGATACCGAGCTCGATTTCGCCCTCGACGTCTGCGCGGGCGTGATGGAGGCCTGGCAGCCGGGACCGGGCCGGGAGATCATTTTCAACCTGCCGTGCACCGTCGAGCGGTCGACCCCGAATGTCTACGCCGACCAGATCGAATGGATGAGCCGTAACCTTTCGAACCGGGATTACGTCTGCCTCTCCGTGCACACCCACAACGACCGGGGAACCGCGGTGGCCGACGCCGAGCTGGCCGTCCTGGCCGGCGCCGACCGGATCGAGGGCTGCCTGTTCGGCAACGGCGAACGTACCGGCAACGTATGCCTGGTCACACTGGGGCTGAACCTGTTCAGCCAGGGCATCGACCCGATGATCAGTTTCGCCGACATCGACGAGATCCGCCGCACCGTCGAGTATTGCAACCAGCTACCGGTGCATCCGCGTCATCCGTACGCGGGCGACCTGGTCTACACCGCGTTTTCCGGGTCCCACCAGGACGCCATCAAGAAGGGCTTCGAGGCGCTCGAGGCCGAGGCCGCCACCGCCGGAGTACCGTTCGCCGACTACCCCTGGGCGGTGCCGTACCTGCCGATCGACCCGCACGATGTGGGCCGCACGTACGAAGCGGTCATCAGGGTCAACTCGCAGTCGGGCAAGGGCGGCGTGGCCTACGTCATGAAGGCCGAACATCAGCTGGACCTTCCCCGCCGCCTGCAGATCGAGTTCTCCCGGGTCATCCAGGACCACACCGACACCGAGGGCGGGGAGGTCTCGCCCGCCCGGATGTGGGAGATCTTCTCGGCCGAGTACCTCGGTGAGGGGCCCATGACGCTGCTGGATCACCAGACGTCTTCGGTCATCGAAGCCAAGCACGTGCTGGCCGCCGAGGTGTTCGCCGAGGGGCGCGCGCAGCAGGTCGAAGGCGTCGGTAACGGTCCTATTTCCGCGTTCTGCGACGCGCTGGCCACCATCGGGGTGAGCGCACGGGTCCTGGACTACAACGAGCATGCGCTGACCGAAGGTACCGACGCCCAGGCGGCGGCCTACGTGGAGTGCGAGATCGGCGGCCAGGTGTTCTGGGGTGTCGGCGTCGACACGAACACGGTTACCGCCTCGATGCGCGCGGTCCTGTCCGCGGTGAACCGCTCCCGCCGGGCTTGAACCAGCCACGGCCGCAGGGCCCAGCGGGCGGGGTCGCGCTAATCCGGGTTGACCACGCGACCCCGCCGGCTGAATCCGCCGGGCCGTGCTTGCGCATATGCGGCCAGCTTGTCCCGGCGTGCGGGAGAATGGGTACGTGCAGCTATACCGGGATGACGGGATCGTGCTGCGGACGCAGAAGCTGGGCGAGGCGGACCGGATCATCACCGTGCTGGGCCGCAGCAGCGGGCGCATCCGGGCCGTAGCCAAGGGCGTTCGGCGGACCAAGTCCAGGTTCGGCGCCCGGCTCGAGCCGTTTACCCATGTCGACCTGATGCTGCACGTGGGGCGTTCGCTGGACGTGATCACGCAGGCGGAGGTGATCCGTCCCTATGGCGGCCCGCTGGCCGGGGACTATCCCAGGTACACCTCGGGCGTGGCGATGCTGGAGACAGCCGAGCGGTTCACCCCGGTGGAAAAGGAGCCCGCGCTGCGCCAGCTGCTGCTCCTCATCGGCGGATTGCGGGCCCTCAGCGAAGCCGAGCATGATCCCCGGCTGATCCTTGACGCCTTCCTGCTGCGCTCGCTCGCGGTGGCCGGATACGCGCCTGCGCTACAGGAGTGCGCCCGCTGTGGCGCGTCAGGACGGTTGCCGGCCTTCGCCGTCCCGGCCGGGGGCATGGTCTGTGCGTCCTGCCGTCCACCGGGGGCCGCATCGCCGGCCGCCCCGACGGTGGCGCTGATGCTGGCCCTGCTGCGCGGGGACTGGGAAAACGCGGACCACAGCGAGCGAAGGCACCAGGTAGAGTGCAGCGGGCTGGTGGCCGCTTACCTTCAGTGGCACCTGGAACATTCGATCCGTTCGCTGCGTCATGTGGAGCGTGTCTAATGGCGGAAGGTCCGCGGCACGCGGGCGTACGCCCGCCCGATCCCCATCCGAGCGGGGTCAGGCCGCCGGACATCCCGGCGGGGCTGGTGCCCAGGCATGTCGCCCTGGTCATGGACGGTGACGGGCGCTGGGCGGCCAAACGCGGACTGCCTCGGACCGAAGGCCACAAAGAGGGCGAGTCCTCGCTGCTCGACGTGATCATGGGGGCAATCGAGCTCGGCATTCCTTACCTGTCCGCCTATGCCTTCTCGACCGAGAACTGGCGACGCTCGCCGGACGAGGTGCGTTTCCTGATGGGTTTCAACCGTGATGTCATCCATCGGCGTCGTGACCTGCTGAACGAGATGGGCGTCTGCATTCGCTGGGCCGGCCGTCAGCCCAAGCTGTGGCGCAGCGTCGTCCACGAGCTCCAGGACGCCGAGCAGCTCTCGGCCGGGAATTCGGTGCTGACCCTGCAATTCTGCGTAAACTACGGCGGCCGCGCCGAGATCGTCGACGCCGCCGCCGCGATGGCCGCCGATGTGGCCGCGGGCAAGCTTCGGCCGGAAAAAATCACCGAAAAGCTATTCGCTCGGTATTTGGATGAGCCAGGAATTCCTGAAGTCGATCTTTTCGTCAGGTCTTCTGGTGAGCAACGCCTTTCGAACTTCCTGCTCTGGCAGTCCGCCTATGCGGAACTCGTTTTTCTCGATACGCTCTGGCCGGACTTCGATCGTCGGCACTTGTGGCACGCCTGCGAGATCTACGCCAGCCGCGATCGCCGGTACGGCGGCGCTCGGCCGAATCCCGTTCCGCCCCCGCAGGAGCTCCCGTCTAACTAGTCTCAGCAATCACACTTCGCCCGGTTACTCGGTGCGGCAAAGGTCATGCCCGGCGTAGGATCAGCCTCCCGGGAACACCACCCGCCTCGCCCGCCACACCCGCGCCGGGGCGCTCCCGCCCTCGAGCAACACCGATGGTTCATCGTCGTTGCCCAAACGCAATGCCAGGAAGTTAAGGAAGCGCCCTCGGCTCTGCCTGCCTCATGATCATGGCCAGAAACGGGCGTATAGGCCGCGTCGGTCATTATGTAGTGGTTTGCGGTTTTGGCGTGTCAGGATGTGCTGCGGCGGTTGCTGAGGATGCCGTGGCGGTGCTGGTGGCGAGGTTCGCGGTGGTGGGGCCGGTCGCGGATGAGCGGGTGCGCGACCACGGCTTTCCCGAGGAGGACGCGGCGGCGGCTGGTCACCTGCGGTGCCGGCGGCTTCAGCGGCAGGCGGTGCCGGGCCGGGAAGGGCCAGCTCGCCCGCCCGGGCGGAGCAGGGCGGCCTGGCGGTCACTGGGCGGTCACTTCCCGCCTGGCGCGTAGTCAGTGGATGCGGCTTTCTCCCGCAAAGAACCGGTACGCTGCCGCATTCCCCCGAAACTGGCGCCGTACGCGAGTGAGGGGAAGCGTGTGCTGTGATGTGAGGGGCCGGTCAGCGCGTCCCGGCGGAGCGGGGCGCCCCGGTTCCCCGGCTCGGACGGACCCGGCCAGGGCCGTGCGCGGCGAACCAGCGGCTGGTGTTCTCCGCGTTGCGGGCGGGGAAGAACGCGCCCGCGGGTTCGCGATCAGCCCGGCCCGGGGCAGGGGAGAACCGGCGACACGCCCGAAGTTAATAACAGCCGCGGCCGTAGTACCGGAACTGGCCACGATCATGATGGGCGCCGGAATGCCGCCACCCAAAATCCCGGCATAAAGTACGTAAAGGGCTCGCGTTGCCCTTACCGGCCGGCGGCTGACGCTGTACCACAGCAGGCCGCCACCCGCGCCGCCCTCCGGCGCTGGCCCAACCCGCAGCGAGGATCCTGACCAGCAGCAAAGCCTCGAAATTCGGCACCCACGAGTTCCCTTAAATTCCTAGCATTGTGCCTTGGCAACACCGATGGTCCCTCGCTGTGGGTCAAGCTTGAGGTTCTGCCCCCGACGAAGTTGGCGAAAGTGGGGCAAACGTTACCGAACGCGGCATTAGTCTCCACCGTTCCGAGCCTTGAGGTCTGGTTACCGAGTGTGCCCGGTGCCCGGTCGATCAGGGGCGACGGGCGGCCTTCCGCGAGGCCGCGCTCCGCCGCCCGGTGCGTCCCGCTTGGCCTGCGGTCCCCGAGTCGCGGTCGGCGCCGCTCCCGCGTGACGATTTGCGCGCCCGCCAGAAGGTCGCCTTTCCTCCCAGGAAAATCCTGTTCCAGCAGGTCAACGACGGCTCGGCACGACCACTCGACCACTGACGGCGACGGCGGCGCGGCTGCGGTCGCGATTACCGTGTTTTACTCTGAGTAGCCCTGCGATTACGGGGAAGCCTGAAACCTGCGGGTTGCGCGGGGAAAACGCACTCCGGATTTGGCAGCGATCTTTGACGTGTTTACGGGTCAAAGTTTCAGCATCGTCAACGGGTTATCAGGGGGACATAATGCGTCGCGCGATAGTAACCGTCATCGTCGGCGGGCTCGCATTCGGGGGAATCGGATCGGGGCTGGTGCTTCGGCCCAGCGTGGCCGGCGCGGGCGGTACGAGCCCGGCCGCCAGCACGAGATCCGCCAGCCACGAGGTCCGCCACCACGAGGTCCGCCAGCACGAGGTCCGCCAGCACGAGATCCGCCGCTGCGCAGGCACGCCTGACGGTGGCCGGGTCCGGGGCTGGCCAGAGGCCCCGGGGCACCACCAAGGTCATCACGTATGACGGCCTTCAGGTCAGCGTGCCAGGCCGGCTGGCCCGTCTACTGGCTGAACCAGGACCCGGACCAGTGCGTTCGTTATGACATCAACGCCGTTTACGTCGGCAACCCGGGAGTCAACCAGAACTGCCCGGCCGGCCTGGTCGGCCGGGTTGACACGATCAGCATCGGCGGCCCGTCCGCCGCCGCCAGCCCGAACACCCCCGTCACGGGCACGATCCCGGCCACGGGCACGAGCCCGGCCGCGGGCAAAACCCAGGCCAAAACCGAGCTGCAGGCCCTCGTCGGGGGCCTGCCCGGTCATTCCGTAACGACCGGAACGCTCGTAGAGAATCCGAACCTGCATGAGTTCGCCGTCGCCATGCCGGCCGGCTCGCCGTGGATCGAGGCCACCTTCGGGACCGACCCGGCCCTGGTCGAGCGGGCGCTGGATACGATGCACGCGATCAAGTCGGGGTCGCTGATCCGGTCCGCGCACCCGATGATCTCCGATAGCTCCTCGTTCTCCGGCCAGTCCGAGACCACGGTCGTGCCCGGGAATCCGGTCGTGCCCGAGAATCCGGTACAGGCCACCGAGGTGTCCACCGTCTCGTCCTGGCCGACCACCGGCCCGACCCAGACACCGACACCCGCGCCGTCCCCCACCCCCACGCCAACCTCGACACCCACACCAACCCCCACACCCACCACCACACCAACCTCCACCCCCACCGCCACACCAACCCCCACGGTGACTCCTACGCCTCAACCCTCGGCGACCGTCAGCCCGTCCCCTCCGTCCCCCTCGCCGTCGCAGACCACCGCCCCGCCCGTACCAGGCAACATGCTGGCCGGCTTCGACACCTGCACCGCTCCCTCGCTGTCGGCCATGAAGGCCTGGCGGGCCAAGTACGGCGCCACCGCCATCTACATCGGCGGTCAGATGATGGCCTGCGACTACGGCAACCTGTCCGCGAGCTGGGTGCGGCAGGCCGAGGCGATGGGCTGGTCGCTGATGCCCACGTTCGTCGGGCTGCAGGCGCCGTGCGACAACTTCAGCGGGAAGATCAGTGCCTCGCAGGCGGCGGCCCAGGGAACCGCGGCCGCTAACCAGGCGATCGGCGACGCCAGCGGCCTGGGCCTGGGGGCCGGGTCACCGGTCTACTACGACATGGAAGCGTACGACCGCACCAACGCCAGCTGCCGGACCGCGGTGCTGACCTTCCTGGACGCCTGGGACCGGCAGCTGAGCGCCCGGGGCTACGTGTCGGGGGTCTACTCCAGCGCCGACTCCGCCGTCTGGGACCTGCAGAACACCGCCACGATCGCCGGGCACGCGCTCGCCGAACCGCAGGCTATCTGGTTTGCGCTGTGGGACAACGCGACCAACCTGACCGGTTCGCCCTACATGAACTCCTCGGTGTGGCCGCAAACCAGCCGGTCCAAGCAGTACGCGGGAAATCAGACCGTGACGGTGGGCGGCGTCTCGCTCAACATCGACGCCGACCTGGTGGATAGCGCGGTGGCCCGGGGATGACCAACCCGCGCCTCCGGATTCGATTCGCGATGGCCGGCCGGTGCTCCTAAGCTGGAGGTCTCCGGCAGCGGATGTTGCGGCGGGACCGCGCCCGCGCCGGGATCACCATGGGGATCGCGCCCGCCGCGCCCGCCGACCGCCAGCCGGATGGAGACAACACGATGGCCTTGCGCAGTGACCGCCTCGACGCCATAGTCAGCCTGAGCAAACGACGGGGGTTCGTCTACCCGTCCAGCGAGATCTACGGTGGCCTGCGGGCTTCGTGGGACTACGGCCCGCTCGGCGTCGAGCTGAAGAACAACATCAAGCGTCAGTGGTGGCGCTCGATGGTCACCGAGCGCGAGGACGTGGTGGGCCTGGATTCCTCGGTGATCCTGGCCCGGGAGGTGTGGGAGGCCAGCGGCCACGTCACGAACTTCGTGGACCCGCTCACCGAGTGCACGTTCTGCCACAAGCGGTACCGCGCCGACCACCTGATCGAGGCTTACGAGGAGAAGCACGGTCACGCGCCCGCGCAGGGCCTGGCCGACCTGACCTGCCCGAACTGCGGCAACCGGGGCACCTTCACCGAGCCACGCATGTTCAACGGCCTGCTGCGCACCCACCTGGGCCCGGTCGAGGACGAAACCGGGCTGGCGTACCTGCGCCCGGAGACCGCGCAGGGCATCTTCATCAACTACCGCAACGTGCTGCAGACCTCGCGCCGCAAGCTGCCGTTCGGCATCGGCCAGATCGGCAAGTCGTTCCGCAACGAGATCACCCCGGGCAACTTCATCTTCCGCACCCGGGAGTTCGAGCAGATGGAGATGGAGTTCTTCGTCCGCCCGGGCACCGACGAGCAGTGGCACCAGACCTGGATCGACACCCGGTTCGCCTGGTACACCGACCTCGGTATCCGCCCGGAGAACCTGCGGAAGTACGAGCACCCCCAGGACAAGCTGTCGCACTACTCCAAGCGGACGGTGGACATCGAGTACCGGTTCGGCTTCACCGGCAGCGAATGGGGTGAGCTCGAGGGCATCGCCAACCGCACCGACTTCGACCTGACCACGCACCAGGCGGCGTCCAAGCAGGACATGACCTATCTGGACACCGAATCGGGCGAGCGGTTCATCCCGTACGTGATCGAGCCCGCGGCCGGGGTCGACCGCGGCGCGCTGGTGTTCCTGATGGACGCCTACGCCGAGGACGAGGCGCCGGACGCCAAGGGCAAGCTGGAGAAGCGGACGGTGCTGCGGCTCGACCCCCGGCTCGCGCCGGTGAAGGCGGCGGTGCTCCCGCTGTCCCGCAACGCGGACCTGTCTCCCAAGGCCCGCGACCTGGCCGCGGCCCTGCGCAAGCACTGGAACACCGACTTCGACGACGCCAGCGCGATCGGCCGCCGCTACCGGCGCCAGGACGAGATCGGCACCCCGTACTGCGTCACCGTCGACTTCGAGACGCTGGAAGACCAGGCGGTCACGATCCGGGACCGGGACACCATGAAGCAGGAGCGCGTCAGCCTGGACGGCGTGGTGGCCTACCTGTTCGAGCGCCTCGGCTCCGGCTGAGATCCCGCGCACGCACCCCGGTCCGTTAGGTCAAAATCTTGCGGCCGAACGGACCGTGGTGTCACCTCCCGGGCACCTCTTTATCGCCGCCCAGGGCGTCCAGGACCGCGTCCAGGCTTGCCTCGGCGTCGTGCGGCGCCCGGCGGTAGATCTCGGCCGCGGCCTGGTGAAAGCCCTCGGGCAGCCCCGCCGCGGCCATGCTCGCGGCGATTTCCTCCATCTCCGCGACCCAGCGCCAGCCCTTGGTGGCCGCGGACCGCGCCGCGCGGGCCGAACGCCGCTCCAGCTCGCCCTGGGACAGGCCCCACTCAGCCAGCAGCACGTCCTCCACGCCCTGCGCCCGCGCCATCGCCCGGGCCGCCAGCAGCATCGCCGCCGACCCCTTGGTCCACGACGCATACGCCATCTTCACCGCCGAAGCCGCCCCAACCCCCGCCGCCCCAACCCCCGCCGCCCCGCCGTCCCCGGCCGCCCCCGGCCGGTCGACCACTCGCGCGTCTACCGGAGTGTTCTCGAACAGCTCGCAGACCTCGTCGGCCCGCCTGCCGGACAGGTAGAGCCGGATAAATCCCGGCACTACCGGCGGCGTCCCGATGATCCCGCCGTCCACGTAGCTAGCGCCGCCGCCCTCGACGATTCCGGCCACCTCGCGCGCCGTCACGGGCGCGATCGCGTTGGCGTCCAGGTAGAGCCCGCCGAACCCAGACCCGCCGACTTGCCGGGCGATCGCGAGCGCCCCGTGCGGCGGGCACACCGACATGATCACGTCCGCCCGCCGGGCCAGGTCGGCCAGGTCGGCCGCCTCGGTCAGCCCCGCCGCCTTGGCCCGCGCCGCCGTCGCCTCGCTGCGTCCCGCTGGCAGCCAGAGCACCCGATGCCCGGCCATGACCAGGCTCTGCCCGACCGCGGTGCCCATCTCACCCGGATGCAGTATCCCGATCGCCGGAGACTCCACACCGGTGAGCCTATCCACCAGCCGGCGCGTCTGCCGTATCAGGGACGCGGGGCCATCGCTGTGGTTGCTTGCTGCGGCCGTAAACGATTGGCTAGGACGGTAGAGTCCCGGGTGGGATATCTAAGACGTCGCATGCTGCGAGGAGCCAGGAAGTGTCCAAGCTCGTTTATGACTTTACCGAAGGCAACAAGGATCTTAAGGACCTGCTGGGCGGTAAGGGTGCCAATCTCGCCGAGATGACCAATCTCGGCCTGCCGGTACCGCCCGGATTCATTATTACCACCGAGGCGTGCCGTTATTACCTGGAGCAGGGCACCACGCCCGCAGGGCTCGACGAGGAGATCGCCGCTCACCTCGACAAGCTGGAGCAGGCGATGGGCCGTAAGCTCGGCGATCCGGCCGACCCGCTGCTGGTCAGCGTCAGGTCCGGGGCGAAGTTCTCGATGCCGGGCATGATGGAGACCGTCCTGAACATCGGCCTGTCCGATGAGTCGGTGCAGGGACTGGCCAAGCAGGCCGGGAACGATCGGTTCGCCTGGGACTCCTACCGCCGCCTGATCCAGATGTTCGGCAAGACCGTGCTCGACATCGAGGGCGAGCACTTCGAGCATGCCATCGACGACGCCAAGAGGTCCAAGGGCGTCAGCAACGACCTCGAGCTGGACGCGAACGACCTGCAGCACCTCGTCGCGGCGTTCAAGGACATCGTCAGGACGCACGCGAGCATGGAGTTCCCGCAGGACCCCAGGCAGCAGATGGACCTGGCCATCAAGGCCGTGTTCAACTCCTGGAACGCCGACCGCGCCATCCTCTACCGGCGCCAGGAGCGCATCCCCGCCGACCTGGGCACCGCCGTCAACGTGGTCACGATGGTCTACGGCAACCTGGGCATGGACTCGGGCACCGGGGTGGCCTTCACCCGGGACCCGGGCTGCGGCGCCCAGGGCGTCTACGGCGACTACCTGCAGAACGCCCAGGGCGAGGACGTCGTGGCCGGCATCAGGAACACCGTGCCGCTGCAGGACCTGGAGAACATCGACAAGGCCTCGTACGACCAGCTGATGCAGATCATGCACACGCTGGAGACCCACTACCGCGACCTGTGCGACATCGAGTTCACCGTCGAGCGCGGCAAGCTGTGGATGCTCCAGACCCGGGTGGGCAAGCGCACCGCCGGGGCCGCGTTCCGCATCGCCATGCAGCTGGTGGACCAGAACCTGATCGACATGGACGAGGCGCTCAGCCGGGTCACCGGCGAGGAGCTGGCCCGGCTGATGTTCCCCCGGTTCGACACGAGCGGCGAGGTCACCAAGATCGCCAAGGGCGTGAGCGCGTCGCCCGGCGCGGCGGTCGGTAAGGCCGTCTTCGACTCGGCCCGCGCCGTCGAATTGGCCGCCGAGGGGGAGAAGGTCATCCTGGTCCGTCGCGAGACGAACCCGGACGACCTGCACGGCATGATCGCCGCCCAGGGCATCCTGACCAGCCGCGGCGGCAAGACCAGCCACGCGGCCGTGGTCGCCCGCGGCATGGGGAAGACCTGCGTCTGCGGTGCCGACGAGCTCGTGGTCGACACCAAGGGGAAGCAGTTCACCGCCCCCGGCGACATCACGATCTCCGAAGGCGACATGATCTCCATCGACGGGACGAGCGGCGTGGTCTACGCCGGCCAGGTGCCGGTCCTGCCGTCGGAGGTCGTGCGCTACTTCGAAGGCGAGCTGCAGCCGGATTCAGAGGAGGCCGACGACCTGATCCGGGCCGTGCACTCGATCATGACCCACGCCGACGGCAAGCGCCGTCTCGGGGTGTACGCCAACGCGGACACCGGCCCGGACTGCGAGCGGGCCCGCCGGTTCGGCGCGGGCGGGGTCGGCCTGGTCCGCACCGAGCACATGTTCCTGGGCGAGCGCCGCCAGCTGGTCGAGGACCTGATCCTGGCCGACACGGCCGACGAGCGCCAGCGCGCCCTGGACGCGCTCGAGCCGCTGCAGCGCGGCGACTTCGTGGAGATCCTCGAGGCCATGGACGGCCTGCCGACCACCATCCGGCTCATCGACCCGCCGCTGCACGAGTTCCTGCCCGACCTGACCGAGCTCTCCGTCCAGATCGCCCTGGACGGCGACCAGGCCACCGAGAAGGACAAGATCCTGCTGGCCGCGGTGCGCAGGCTGCACGAGCAGAACCCGATGCTCGGACTGCGCGGCGTCCGGCTCGGCCTGGTCATCCCCGGCCTGTTCGAGATGCAGGTCCGCGCGATCGCGCACGCGGCCGCTGAGCTCAAGGCGTCAGGAAAGGACCCGCGTCCGGAGGTCATGATCCCGCTCACCGCCACCGTGCAGGAGATGGAGATCATGCGCGAGCGCACCGAGCGGGTGCTCGCCGAGGTCGAGGCCGAGACCGGGACCCACGTGCACACCCTGATCGGCACCATGATCGAGGTGCCGCGGGCCGCGCTGAACGCGGGCCCGATCGCCGCCACGGCCGAGTTCTTCTCCTTCGGCACGAACGACCTGACCCAGATGACCTGGGGCTTCTCCCGTGACGACGTGGAAGGCGCGTTCTTCAGCCGGTACATCGAGCTGGGCATCTTCGGCGTCTCCCCGTTCGAGACGATCGACCGCGACGGCGTCGGCCGCCTGGTCGACATCGCGGTGCGGGAAGGCAAGGCGGCCCGGCCCGACCTCGAGCTCGGCGTCTGCGGCGAGCACGGCGGGGACCCGGACTCTGTGCACTTCTTCCACGAGGTGGGCCTGGACTACGTGTCCTGCTCGCCGTTCCGGGTGCCGGTGGCCCGGCTGGAAGCCGGCCGCGCCGCGCTGGCATCGGGCGGTTCCGACAGCAGGTGACGCAGGGGTACGACGCGAGCGCCACGGCCCGCTGGGTGGCAGAGCCGCCCAAGCGGGCCGGGCGCAGCGACTTCGAACGCGACCGGGCCCGCGTGCTGCACAGCGCGGGGCTGCGTCGGCTGTCCGCGAAGACCCAGGTCGTAGCGGCCGGCTCGGCCGACTTCCCGCGCACCAGGCTGACCCACTCACTCGAGTGCGCGCAGGTCGGCCGGGAGCTCGCGAAGGAGATCGGCTGCGACCCTGATCTCGTCGATGCGGCTTGCCTGGCCCACGACATCGGCCACAGTCCGTTCGGCCATAATGGCGAGTTCGCCCTCAACGAGCTGGCTGCCCCCTACGGCGGGTTCGAAGGCAACGCGCAGTCGCTGCGCCTGCTGACCAGGCTCGAGCCCAAGGTCGCCGGGGCCGGCCTGAACCTGACCCGGGCCACCCTGGACGCCACCTTGAAGTACCCCTGGTTCAGCCAGGGCCCGGGCACAAAGTTCGGCGTGTACGCCGAGGACGCCGAGGTCTTCGCCTGGATCAGGCAGGGCGTCCCGGAGGGCCGGCCGTGCCTGGAAGCGCAGGTCATGGACTGGGCCGACGACGTGGCCTACTCGGTCCACGACCTGGAAGACGGCTTCTACGCAGGCCTCATCACCTTCAAAAACCTCAAATCTTCCACCGAACGATCCGTGGTTACCCGCACCACGGCCACCACTTATTGCGATGACGGGGTCTCGCTGGCCGAGCTCGAGCAGGTCCTCGACGACCTGCTCGCGCTGGAGGTGTGGCCCGCCGCCTACGACGGCGGCCCGGAAACCGCGGCCGCCCTGAAGAACCTGACCAGCGAGCTCATCGGCCGCTTCTGCGTAGCCGCCCAGCAAGCCACCCTAGCCGCCACATTCCACGCCGCAGCCCCTGCAGCCCCCGTAGCCCTTAGAGCCCCCGTAGCCTCCCGCGTCCCGCTGACCCGCTACGCCGCGGACCTGGTCGTCCCGCGTCAGCAGCGGCTGGAGTGCGCGCTGCTGAAGGGGATTACGGCCCATTACGTGATGACGCGGGCGGGCGTGATCGCGGCGCAGGCCCGGGAGCGGGAGCTGCTGACCGAGCTGGCCTTCGCGGTCGAGCGTGGTGCCCCGCACACGCTTGACCCGCTGCTGCGCCCGGCCTGGGACGCGGCCCCGGCCGACGCGGGCCACCGCCGGGTCGTCATCGACCAGATCGCCTCCCTCACCGATACCTCCGCCATCGCCTGGCATCATCGCCTCTGCGCTCCGAGCACCTAGCGCCTAGCGAGCACCGCGCCGCCCGGCACGCGTAGCCTTAGCCCTATGGCAGCTTTCGTTATCGCCGGCGGCGGCCTCGCCGCCGCCAAGGCCGCGGAGACCCTCCGCGACGAGGGGTTCGACGGCGAGATCGTGCTGGTCGGCGCCGAACCAGACCGCCCCTATGAGCGCCCGCCGCTTTCCAAGGGGTACCTGCTCGGCAGCGACGAGCGGGAGTCGGTGTACGTCCACCCGCAGGATTGGTACGCCGAGCACCAGGTGGACCTGCGCCTGGGCGTTACCGTCACCGCGATCGACCGGGCCGCGGCCACGGTCACCACCGCAGGGCCGGGCGGCCCGCGGACGTTGCCGTACGACAAGCTGCTGCTGGCCACCGGCGCCGCCCCCCGGCGTCTGAGCTTCCCCGGCTCCGAATCCGACGAGGTGCTGTACCTGCGCACGCTGGCGGATTCCGACCGGCTGCGCGCCGCGTTCCAGCCCGGGACCCGGGTCGTGGTTGCCGGGGCCGGCTGGATCGGCCTGGAGACCGCCGCCGCGGCCCGCACCGCCGACTGCCAGGTGACCGTGCTCGAGCCCGAGCCGGCCCCGCTGCACGCCCAGGTCGGCCCCGAGCTGGGCTCGATCTTCGCCGACCTGCATCGCGCGCACGGCGTGGAGTTCCGCTTCGGCGAGCACGCGGTCGAGTTCCGGGCCGGTCCTGGCGGTCGCGACGGCATCGTCATCACGTCCGCGGGTGCGGAGCTTGCGGCCGACGTAATGGTCGTCGGCATCGGCGCGGCCCCGAATGAGGAGCTCGCCGTGCGTGCTGGCCTCGAGGTTTCCGGTGGGGTCGTCACCGACGAGGCGCTGCGCACCTCGGATCCGAACATCTTCGCGGCCGGTGACGTAGCCAGGTCATTCAGCCCGCTGCTCGGCCGCCGGATTCGCGTCGAACACTGGGCCAACGCCCTGAACGGCGGTCCCGCCGCGGCTAAATCCATGCTCGGGCAGCCTGTCGTCTATGACCCTGTGCCATATTTCTTTAGCGACCAGTACGAACTCGGGATGGAATGCTCAGGCCTGCCCGAGCCGGGCAGCTACGATCAGGTCGCCTATCGCGGTGACCCGAAGACCCTGGAGTTCATCGCGTTCTGGCTCTCCGGCGGGGCGGTCATCGCCGGCATGAACGTCAACGTGTGGGACGTCACCGACGACATCCAGGCCCTTATTCGCTCCCACGGCAAGGTAGACGTGGGCCGCCTGACCGACCAAGACATCCCCCTCTCCGACATCTAACAACCCGCCCCGGGCATACACCTCCACCCCAGGCATCACACCCCCACCCCAGTCATCACACCCCGCGCTCCAGGCGTCACCCCCGCGCTCCAGTCATCACCCCCGCGCTCCAGTCATCACCCCCGCGCTCCAGTCATCACCCCCGCGCTTCGTCCGCCTGTGCCTCCGGCACAGCCCCGCATCGGCGGGACAGGGGACGCTGCGGCGACTGGCGTGGGCGGTGAGGCGGGTGGGGCAGCGCAGGACCGGAGGCCTAGCGCCGTCCAGCTTAATCGAACAAAGATCTTGGTAGATTCAGGCTTTGTGAAGCATTGTGGGTACTATGATGCACAAAAGCCCCCACCAAGCCCGAATCTACCACCAAAAGGTCACGTCTGGCCGGAACGGAAGTGGTCTGGGGACGCGGATGGGGTGGTGGTGACGGGTGGTGTCCCGCCGGGCCGGCGCAGGAAGCGGGTCGCGCGGGGCTGGGCGGGTTCCCTCGGACGGGCGGCTATGCGACAGCCTCGATGGTCCCCCAAAGTCCTCATGAAACCCGAATCTGCCATCATCTGCCGGAATGTCGTTACCCGGAGTCATGCTGGGCGGCATGAAAAGTGAGCTTCCACCTACTCTTCGCAACCTTGCGAAGCATCAGTACGGCGTCATGTCACGAGCGCAGGCTCTGCGGGGCGGACTCACCTCGGACATGATCAAGTTCAGGGTCAGCAGCGGCCGGTGGAGACAGCTCCATCGCGGCGTCTACGCGACCTTCACCGGATCGCCTGGCCGGGGGGCGCAGCTGTGGGCGGCGGTACTCGTGGCGGGCCCGGGCGCGGTTCTCAGTCATGAGACCGCCGCCGAACTGCACCGGCTTACGGACCGGCGAGCCGAGGTAATTCACGTAACCGTTCCCCTCCAGCGCCAGGTCGTAGCCGGTTCCTGGCTCGTCGTTCACCGATCCGCTCGTGCTCTGGACGGTGTTGAGGCCTACAGCAATCCGCCGCGGACCACGATCGAGGAGACGGTGCTTGATCTCGCTCAGACCGCGAAGAGCTTTGATGACGTGTGCGACTGGGTGACTCGTGCCTTGGCCCGGGACCTGACCAACGAAACCCGGCTGCGCGGAGCCATGAGCGTGCGCAAGAAGCTGCGCTGGCGAGCTGACCTGGAGGCACTTGTCGTGGCGGCGGACAATGGAGACCATTCGGTGCTGGAGTTCCGTTATCACCGCGACGTAGAGCGGGCCCATCGCCTGCCTGAGCCGGTCGGCAGGTGCCGTTCACCGGTCCCGGCGGCCGCCGCGGCCGCCGGGACCGCGTGTACCAGCCATATGGCGTGGTGGTCGAGCTGGACGGGAGGCTAGCTCACCCGGCCGAGCACCAGTGGCGGGACCAGGCGCGGGACAACGCCGCGGCCGTGGACGGGCAGCAGACGCTCAGGTACGGCTGGGCGCAGGTCAAATGGGAGGCCTGTGCGACCGCCGCCGAGGTGGCCAAGGTGCTCCGCCAACATGGCTGGGACGGGTGGCCGAGGCCGTGCTCGCCTGGTTGTCCCGTTCAGCCGGGACCGCGGGCCCTCCCGCCATCGCGGGGATCGCGGGAGGGCGCGTCCGGTTAGTCAGCAGGTGCCGTCGTCGTTCCAGGCGCCGGAGGCGCCGCCGGGCACCTCGTCGTAGTTCCACTGGTTGGCGGTCCACTGGTGGTCGTTGTAGGACACCACGTCACCGGAGGTGTAGGTCCCGCTCGCCGACCAGGCCGCGGCCGAGCAGGTACCCGGCGAGGATGGCGGCGGCGAGGATGGCGGGGGCGACGAGGGCGGGGGCGACGAGGGCGGGGGAGAGGACGGCGGGGGAGAGGACGGCGGGGTGACCGGCGCCCCGTTGGCGAATGCCACGGTGTAGGCGGTGAAGTCCCACGGGTTCTGGGTCACGCTGCTGCACTCGCTGGAGGTGTTGCCGTTGTTGTCCGGCGGGTTGCACTCCCGGTCCCGGTTGACCGACCAGAACGTGTACCGGCTCATCCCGTTGCTCTGAGCGAAGCTGAGTACGGTCTGGAAGTCGCTCTGGGTGAAGATCTCGCCGGTGTCCGAGCGGCCGTTCATGCCGGAGAAACCCTCGTGCGCGTACGCCTGCGCGCTGGACCAGCCGAACGTGCTCATCAGCTGCGCGTTGAAGTCCTGCAACGCGGTGACCTGCGAAGCCCCGCCGCTGAACCCGCCGTCGAACGGCATGACGGTGAAGTCGTTCGGCGTGAAGCCCAGGGTCTTGGCCTCGTCGAGCAGCAGCTGGCCGAAGTAGTTCGCCCCGGTCGTGGTGCTCGGCATGGTCACCGACACGAACAGCCCGGGATCCTCTTGCTGCAGGATCTGCGCGGCCCCCAGCTCGTTGGCGATGGCCGTGGAGTTCTCGATCTCCGGCTCCTCCAGGTCGAAGTCCATCGCGTGCAGCCCGTACGTGGTGATGACCTGCTGGTACGCGGCGGCGGTGGTCGAGGCCGAACTGCACACCTGGCCGAGCTTGGTGCCGTTGTAACCGCCCGCGGAGACGATCACGTCGCCGCCGTCAGCGCGCACCTCGTTGATCACCGACGCGACGCCGGTGTCGGACGACACCGGATCGGTGCCGTCCCAGGCCGGGTCGCACGAGCTGCCGTCGGCCAGGATGAACGCCATGTCGAAGGCCTTCTGCCCGGTCGCCGCCATCACCTGTCCCAGGTCGGGTGCGCTGGAGTCAAGGGTGCTGTAGTACGGGGCGGCCTCGTACCAGTTGACGCTCAGAGCCGTGGCGTCCGTTTTAGCCCCGGCCCTCGTGGCGCCTGTACTGGCCCCGGCCGTCGCGGCGACGAACACGCCGCCCGCGCCTGCGGCCAGCAGGCACGCTCCGGTCGCGGCCAGCAGCCGGTAACGGGATAGGCGCGCCCCGGTACGGGGACAGGGTGTTGCTGGATGCGGATTCATTGACTCCTCCGAAGCCGCTCGATCCCAATGGGCACCTGCCGGGCCGGATCCCGGCCAGCACCCGCAGCGCTCAGCCCGTACCGGCCCCCTTCCCGCTCCAGCACGATAACTATTAATAGTAAAGTTTCTTAATAGTTATCATTAAAACAAAAATCTATTCCGCCGATGATCTAGTGTCAATGGCACAGCCACGATGAGCAGTCAGGTTCTCACCTAGTGCGACTTTCCGCGTCCGGCACCCCTGGCGCCCCTGGCACCCCCTGGGCGTCCTCGGACCACCCCTAGTACCACCCCGGGGCGATCACGGCGCGGCCTGCGCTCCCCTGGGGTCGGCCAGTGTCGCGGCGAGCTCGTCGAGGGCCTGCTCGGCCGCGGCGCGCTCGCCCTCGCGCAACGGATGGCTAGAGAACCTGGCCTTATAGAACAGTGCCGTCAGCCGCCCCGCCGCCGGGCCGCGGACGATGCCGCTGCTGGTCGCCCGCGCCAGCAGCTCGTCGGGTGTATCGGCGACGGCCCGGGTCGTCCCCCGCTCGGCCAGGCTGTTCTCCATCGCCGCGTAGCACGCGATGATCGCGGCACGTGCGTCATCCACGGTCCGCAGCACCGACCGGCCAGATGCCACCGCCTCGCGCAGGTCGGCGGCGTCCTCGAAGTCCGCTGCCATGAGGCCGTCGTCGTCCCGGTCGCCGGCGGCAGTCTGAAGCCGGCGCGACCACCAGATGCTGAACAGCACCGCAGCCATCAGCACCACGACAAGCAGGCCGTACAGAATCGCGGTCAGCGGCAAGTGGAATGCGGCCCCGGGGCCCCACCTTGGTCGGCTTTCTGTGGTGACGAGGGGGTGGCGAACAACCGGAGGGGCAGGGCTGCGCCGGGATGTGCACGCGCAGGTGCAGAGTGTTGTCAATGACCACAAGCAGGGCGACCATACCCAGCCCGAGCACCAAGATCAGCGCCCAGCGCAGTTTGGCCGCGACCACGTTGTCCGGCCCGCGCGGCGGCACCGCACGGCGGGCGCGCGAGGCGGCGGCCCGGCGCCTGAGCGTGATAACCAGCAGCACCCCCAGGATGACCTCGAGCGCCACGCCGATGACCACGCGGTCCTGCCACAACGGCCCATTCCAGCCCAGCCCGGTCACCGCGCCGTGCAGCCCGGTCAGCCCCAGGACGACCAGCAGGCCCATCACCAGCACCGGCGGCCAGTAGTGAGCCGGGACCACGCGCGTCGTCTGCTCCTGACCCTGCGTACCGTGCCGCCCGGCGTCACCAGGGGGCCCTGTACCGGTTCGCGGATGGCGGCTGGTCATAGAGGCCTCACGGTTCCCTGGGGAGCGTCAGCTCTGATCGGCGAGAACGGCGGCCACCACGGACGTGGGGTCGGTGAGGTCGGGCAGGGTCACGTGTGCGCCGGCGTCGGCCAGCTGCTCGGCCGACGAGCTACCCGTCGCGACGCCGACCGCGCGGGCGCCGGTCACGAGCGCCGCCTCCACGTCCAGCGGCGTATCCCCGACCAGGACCGTGGCCAGCCCGGCAAAGTCCGTCCCGTAGGCCTGGCGAGCCGCGCGCCGGGCCACTGACACAAGCTCCGCCCGGACCTCGTGCGCGTCCCCGTACGCGCCGGCGTCCAGGTCGAGATGGTCACCGAGCCCGGCCGCGGCCAGCTTCAGCTCCGCCAGCGGCCGTATGTTGCCGGTGAGAACAGACTGGCGGATTCGCCGTCGGGGGGAAGACGCCGCGGCCAGCGCCGCGATGGCCGATGCCGCGCCAGCCAAGGAGCGCACCTGCGCGTCCATGGTGCCGTCGACCACGGTCACCTGGCGGGCCAAAGCGGCGAGGAACCGGTCCACCTGCGTCCGGGGCGCGGGTATCCCGGCCAGCGCAAGCGTGTCCGAGATGATGGCCCGGTCGGTCCGCCCGGCCTTGGGCGCGACCGCGGGCAGCTCGCGGCCGAAAAGCTGCCTGAACACGACCTCGTACAGCCGCGTTCCCAGCCCGTCGGCGGTCAGCAGCGTGTAATCGACATCCCACAACACCAGCAGGTCCGTCACCTGCTCAGGCTAATTGGACCGAACGACTTCGGCGGTCGCACTCTCCTTGTACCTCCACGCCCGCGGATTGTCGGCGGGCGGGACTAGACTCGCGGCGAGGCCGAGGTAGCAGGGGCACAATCAGCGGGACGTGGAGGTGGATGATGGCTGGGCGGATCCGCGACGAGGACATCGCGGCGGTTCGCGAGCGGTCACCCATCGACGAGGTAGTGGGTGAGTACCTCCAGCTCAGGAGCGCGGGCGGCGGATCGCTCAAGGGACTGTGCCCCTTCCACGAGGAGAAAACACCCTCGTTCAACGTCACCCCGGCGCGAGGGCTTTTCTATTGCCTCGCCGGCGAAACGCGCGTGCTGACCTGGGAGGGCGTTAAGCCGATCCGCGAACTGGCGGGTGGCACGCATCGCATCCTGGGAAAGCATGCGGACTGGATCGATGCCCCTTTCCGCTCGTTCGGTGTACAGCCCCTGATGCGGCTGACCGTGACCCGCAACGGCATCACAAAGCATATCTACGCGACGGCGGAGCACCGGTGGTTCGTCCGGCCGGGAAGGACGCTGACATCCGGCCGGGAAGTGACAACGCGTGATCTTCGTCCCGGCCACAGGCTGGTCTCGAAGTTCCCGAGGACCAGGGTCAAGCAGACCACACCCTCGCCATTCGGCATCGCTCACGGGGTGACCTGCGGAGGCGGCACGCGGAGCGGGACAGGCTCGGTGGCTCGACTTGACGCGGTCAAGGACGCTGAGCTTCTTAAGTGGTCCCCGGTGAGCATGATGACCCAGCACGGGCGTCAGCTGCTCATCCACCATCTGCCCCGGTTCTTCACGGAGCTTCCTCCTCCGCTAGCTGAGTCGGAGTGGGTCGTCCGCGAGGTGGCACGGACTGACCGGGTGGAAGAAGTGTTCTGCGCGGAGGTGGAGCAGGGGCATGCATTTGTCCTGGAGGACAACATCCTGACCGGGAACTGCTTCAGCTGCGCCGAGGGCGGCGACGCGATCAAGTTCGTGCAGAAGATCGACGGGCTCAGCTTCGTCGAGGCGGTCGAGCGGCTGGCCGGCCGGGCCGGCATCGACCTGCGGTACGAGCAGGGCGGCTATGTCCCCGGTCAGGAGCAAAGCCAGCGCCGCCGGCTGATCGACGCGCACCGGGCCGCCGCCGAGTTCTACGCCGAGCAGTTGCGCACGCCCGCCGCGGAGCACGCGCGCACGTTCTTGGCCGAGCGCGGTTTCGAGCTCGCGGACGCCGACCGGTTCGGCGTCGGCTTCTCGCCGCAGGCCTGGGAAGACCTGACCAGGCACCTGCGCGGTCGCGGCTTCACCGACTCCGACCTGATCGCGGCCGGCCTGGCCAGGGAAGGCCGGCGGGGTCCGCTCGACCGGTTCCGCGGCCGGCTGATGTGGCCCATCCGCGACCTGTCCGGCGACGTGATCGCGTTCGGCGCGCGCAAGCTCGACGCCGAGGACGACGGGCCCAAGTACCTGAACACGCCGGAGACCGCCCTGTTCCGCAAGAGCACCGTACTGTACGGCGCGGACCTGGCCAAACGGGAAATCGCCCAGCGCCGGCAGGCGGTCATCGTCGAGGGCTATACCGACGTGATGGCCTGCCACCTGGCCGGGGTGCCGACCGCGGTGGCGACCTGCGGTACCTCGTTCGGCGAGGACCACATCAAGGTGCTGCGCCGGCTGATCATGGACACCCAGGGGTCGGCCGGGGAGGTGATCTTCACCTTCGACGGCGACGCGGCCGGGCAGCGGGCCGCGCGGCGCGCGTTCGGCTTGGAGGAAAAGTTCGTCACCCAGACCTTCGTGACCGTTCAGCCCGACGGCCTGGACCCGTGCGACGTGCGGCTGGCGCACGGCGACCAGGCGGTCCGCGACCTGATCGCGCGCCGGGTGCCGCTGTTCGAGTTCGCCATCAAGGGCGTGCTCGAGCACCATGACCTGAACACCACCGAGGGCCAGCTCGCGGCGCTGGACGAGGCCGCGCCGATCGTGGCGAAGATCAAGGACACCGGCCTGCGCACCAGGTACGCGGTCAACCTGGACCGCTGGCTCGGCATGATGGACGAGAGGTTCGTGCTGAGCCGGATTAAGGCGCACGCGGGGGACAGCCGGGACCCGCGCCGGGGCGCCAGGGAGGGAGCCGTCCGGCTCGAGGCTACCCGGGAGCGAAGGCCCCCGGCTCGTGATCAGCAAGACTGGAACGAGCGCCAGGGTTCGTTCGGCCCAAATGGCGACGGGCGGCGGGACGGCGGGAAACGGGGCGACGGCGGCAAGCCCTACGACCTCAGCGAGCCGGTGGTCAAGGTGGAGCGCGAGGCGCTGAAGCTCGCGGTCCAGCGGCCCGCGCTGTGCGGTCCCGAGTTCGACGCACTTGGCCCGGACGCGTTCACCGCGCCAGTGCACGGCGCCGTGTTCACGCTGATCGCCGCCTGCGGAGGCACTGCGGCCGGCGGCGGCAGCTCACGGGAATGGGCCGCCCGGCTGCGGGACGAGGCGCCCAACGAGCGGGCCCAGACGTTCGTGACCGCGCTGGCCGTCGAGGGGCTGGAGATCACCGGCGAGCCGGATGTCAAGTATGCCGACCGGGTCCTGGCCCGGGTGGGCGAGCTGGCGGTCAGCCGTGAGATCGCGTCGGTCAAGGGCCGCCTGCAGCGCATGAATCCGGTCGAGGAGCAGGCCGGTTACAACAGGATGTTCGGGGACCTGGTGGGGCTGGAGAAACGCAGGAAAGCCCTGCTTGACCGGGCCGCCGGCGGCTGAGGAACGCCCGCGCGCGATTATGGGCCTCGGAATTGATTCGGTTAAGTAGCGACGAGGTAACAAAATTAGGTCCCCCGTAACCGGGGGTTGGTGACGCAGACTGGTCCCTGTGACCCTCACCGTGCTACCGAACGGACCATCACCAGCAGAGCAGCTGACGGATCTCGTGGCGCTAGGACGAGAGCGAGGCTCCCTGACCATTGCCGACGTCATGGTGGCCCTGGATCGTGCTGACCTTCCCCCCGAAGCCATCGACGCGGCGGTGCGTACCCTGGCCGAGGAGGGCGTCGACGTGCTCGACGTGCCGCGCGAGGACGAAGCCGAGGCCGCGCCGGCCGAGACGGACGGCGGGAGACGGGCCGCGACCAGCGATCTGGTCCGGATCTACCTGCGGGAAATCGGCCGCGTGCCGTTGCTGACCGCCGAGGACGAGGTAGAGCTGGCGAAGTCCATCGAGGCGGGGCTGTTCGCGGAGGAAAAGCTCGGCGGCAGCTTCGGTGCTGCTCGGCGCCGTCCACGGCGACCTGGAGCTTCTCGTCGGGGAAGGGGTCAGCGCCAAGCAGCGCCTGATCGAGGCGAACCTGCGGCTGGTGGTGTCGATCGCCAAGCGCTACATCGGCCGCGGGCTGGTGTTTCTCGACCTGATCCAGGAAGGGAACCTCGGCCTTATCCGCGCGGTGGAGAAGTTCGACTACACCCGCGGCTATAAGTTCTCCACCTACGCGACCTGGTGGATCCGGCAGGCGATCACCCGGGCCATCGCGGACCAGGCGCGGACTATCCGGGTGCCGGTGCACATGGTCGAGACGATCAACAAGCTGGCGCGCGTGCAGCGCCAGCTGCATCAGGAACTGGGCCGGGAAGCCAGCACGGACGAGATCGCCGCGGAGATGGACCTGGAGCCCGAACGGGTCGCGGAGATCCAGCGGATTGCCCAGGAGCCGGTGTCCCTGCAGTCCCCGATCGGCGAGGAAGAGTCCGACCTCGGCGACTTCATCGAAGACGCCGACGCCGTGGTGCCTATCGAGGCCGCGGCGTTCATCATGTTGCAGAACCAGCTCGAGCGGGTCCTGGACGAGCTGGCCGAGCGGGAGCAGCGGATCATCCAGCTGCGGTTCGGCCTCACCGACGGGCATCCGCGGACGCTGGAAGAGGTCGGCCGGGAGTTCGGCGTGACCAGGGAACGGATCAGGCAGATCGAGTCCAAGACCCTGGCCAAACTGCGCCATCCCAGCCGTGCCCAGATGCTGCGCGAGTACCTGGACTGAGCCGGTCCGGCGCGTACGTACCTGAGGTCATGCCGGGAACCCGGGTCTCACCGCCACGCCGCCATGTGACCCGGGGTTCCGCAAGCTGAGCAGGCCGATCCTTAGTCGACCGGGCGGCTGCCGTTCACGTCGGCGTGCTCGGGTTCGTCTGAATGCCGCCCGGGTATCCGGTCAAGCTGTCCGCGTACCTTGCCGGCGCTGCTCTTCGCCGTCTCGGTGATCTTCGGCATCCGTTCGGCGGCCTTGCGGCCGGCGACCTTGCCGAGCTCGGCCGCCTTGTCGCTCGCGGCGTGGGTGGCCTGCTGGACGGCAGGGCTGGCCGCCACCTTCTGGCCAGCCTTCTTTATCTGCTCATAGCGTTCGCGACCGGCTCGCGCGCCGGCCACGAAGCCGGCGGCAAACCCCGCGAGAAACGTGACGCGGTACCGCATCGGGCACCCCTCTCCTTCGTGTCGGTCATGTGACACCATGACCTTCCCCCATGACGTGAGGGTATATCGCCCCTGGCCGTGAAAAATACTGGGGCTGCGGGGCCCTGTCGCCGTCACGTCCCCGCCAGGGGTGCGCTACCCTTATGCGGGTCGATCCCGCGTAGCTCAATTGGCAGAGCAGCCGGCTGTTAACCGGCAGGTTATAGGTTCGAGTCCTATCGCGGGAGCCCAGTTGTCAGCCCTCTTACCTGCATAAACGCAGGAAGAGAGGCCCCCTTATGGCGCAGTCAGCGCCCGCGCGGACCAAGATCAACACAAAAGTAACACAACCGGCCCCCGGACGGCCCTCACGGCGCTCGCCCGGCCGGCCCGGGCCAGGCCGCCCATCGCGAGGCCCCCGGGTGAGCGGGGAGGCACGCGACTCCGTCCGCCAGTCTGCCCGTCCGGTGATCGAGCTGGACTTCGGGATCCTGGTGTACCCGCCGGAGACCGGCGGGGAGCCGTGGCGGGCCGTGTTCACCGAGAACGGGCAGCGGGAGTACCGGCAGGGCGCCACCGAGGCGAAGCTGGCCGAAAGCTGGAGCGCGCATGCCGGGTGCTGGGGCTCGCTGCCGCCGCGGACAGGGACGACGTGTTCCGGCACCTGGTGCCGGCCCGGGTAATTGAGCTGGTCAGCCTGCGTGTCCTGGAGGAGGCCGGGGTGGACGCCGGCGTGGTATGCGACAGTCAAGCGCCGCCTGCCGGAGTACGCACAGGAGCAAGGGCGGCAGCGGCTGTCGGCCCACGTTCCCATCTCATTGCCGAGCATCCTTGATAACCCGCGCCGGCACGTAGAGCACGGCCGCCCGCCCCGGTGGAGCGGCCGCGCTTCGTAGACGGCTGATCAGGCGTGCCAGGGGATTGTCTGGTCCGCCGGCGGCGCAGTAACGATCACCTGCGCCCCGAAGTCGCTGAAGGTCAGGGATTGTGTTGCCACGAACGCCGGGAAATAGCCGGCTTTGCCCTGGGGGGTCGCCGCCGGGATATGGAAGCCGTTGGACCGGGCGGTCAGGGTGAGCGCCCGGGCTCGCCCCTGCTGATCGACGTCCACGGTGCCGCTGTATCTCACCTGTGTGCTGCTGCCATAGGCGAAGGCGTACCGCGTGCCGGTCCATCCAGGTCCCGACACCGGGCCCACGACCGAGACCTTGGTGAGCCGCTTGAGCTCGGATAGCAGCTTCTGTGGTGTCACATTGCTGTCAGCGGCACCGCCGGTGTCGAGCGACGGGTCCGGATGGAAGGCCTGCCGCCACCGTATCCAGTGCTTGCCGGGGTGTCCGGTAATAGTGGGTTGGTACAGGTAGGAGTAACCGCCGACCTCGAGGTAGCCCGGCGGCTGGCTCGAGCAGGTACTTGCGTCAAGCTTCCGCACCGGGTCTATCTGGCCGGTGCAGTGGTCGTGCCACCCGCCCCCTTTAAAGGTGTAGGAGGTTTGCTCGCTGACGTGGTAGCTCTGCGCCAGCGTGCGGGTCAGCGCGGTGGTGACCGTGCTGGCCGAGGCGAACGCGGGCGAGCTGGAACCGGCGGTCAGCACGACCGCCGTGGCGGAAGCTGCGGCCGCCAAGAGCCCGGCCGAAACGGCGGCGCGCCTGCGCGTCCGCCTTGCCTTCTCCCGCCGCCGCGCCGCGCCGAACCCGGCCAGCAGGTCGATTCCCGGCGGCATGTCCTCGGTGGCCGCCCCGAGCAGGCGGCGCGCCTCAGCTTCCGTTTCGTTCATAATGGTCCTCCCTGAGGATCTCGCGCAATGCGAGCAGGCCGCGGTGCGCCTGCGTCTTGACGGTTCCGATGGAGCGGCCGAGCATCCGCGCGACCTCGGCTTCTGGCAGGTCGGCGCCGTACCGCAGCGCCACCACGATGCGTTGCTGTCGGGGCAGGGTCTGGAGCGCCTGGCGCACCTGCGCGGCGAGCGCCTGCCCGTCGGCGAAGTCTGCGATCACGGTCTCGGGCAGGTCGCCTGCCGGCGTTTCGCGGCGCCACCGGGCGCGCCACCAGGACCGGTGCGTGTTCACCATGATCGCCCGCAGGTAGGCGTCCGGGTCGCCGTCACCCCGCAGATTCGGCCAGGCCCGGTAGAGCTTGACCAGGCTCGCCTGGACCAGGTCCTCGGCCGCGTGCCAGTCGCCGGTGAGCAGCACCGCTACGCGCAGGTGATGCCCGCCGCGGTCACGCACGTAGGCGGTGAACTGTTCGTCGCTATCGGCCATCGCGCCCCGCTTCGCTCGGTGTCTCCGTATGGAAACACGCCGCGTCTCCGCCCGCGGGTTGACATCAGTGGCCGTAAATGTCACGCAGGGAGGGGAGCCGGCGTCTTGATGTTCGCGCAGTGCGGCAGCACCCGAGACGGCAAGGAGACAAACATAGGAAGGCGAAGATCGCCGTGGCCGGGGCCGCAGGGCGGGTCAGGCGGCACGTCGTCGAGGCCCACCCCACCATCGTCTTCGCCACGCTTGCCATCAGCCGGTGGATGGAAGCAACAGACAGGCTGGTCACTTAGGACAATCGTCAAGACCGGCCGCCGCTACCGCGCCATCGAGATCCAGGCCGGACGGCAGCAGACCAGTGCGGAATCTGTCAACCTGACTGAGGCACCGTTGCGCGGGTTTTACTGAGTGCCGGATTCCTTGTCCGGGGGCGGGTTGATCCAGGATGTGCCTGGCAGTTTCGGCGCGGCCGGCGGTTTGCGGACGAAGCGCTCGGGGTGGGCGTGGTAGGCGGCGTTCAGGGTTTGGGCGCGCTGGGCCTGGATGGCGGTGGCGTGGCCGTGGTGGACGTCGGCGGCGGTGTGCAGTCCGAGTCCGCCGTGGTGGTGCTCGTTGTTGTACCAGGGGAAGAAGTCCTGGCAGTGCGCCCGGGCGGCTTCGAGGGAGGCGAACCGGGCGGGGAAGGCCGGCCGGTACTTCATCGTCTTGAATTGTGATTCGGAGTACGGGTTGTCGTTGGACACGTGGGGCCGGGAGTGGGACTGGGTGACGCCGAGGTCGGCCAGGAGCAGCGCGACCGGCTTGGAGGTCATCGAGGAGCCGCGGTCGGCGTGGATGCTCAGCTGGCCCAGGGTGATGCCCTGCTTGTCGCAGGTCGCGGCAATCAGTTTCTCGGCCAGGACGGCGGATTCGCGGGTGGCGACCATCCAGCCGACGACGTAGCGGCTGTAGATGTCCAGGATGACGTAGAGGTGGTAGTAGGTCCATTTCGCCGGGACGGAGCAGCTAGCCGTGGGGGTGCGTACGGGTCGCGCGGATGCGGGCCTGTGTCCCGCGGTGAGTTTCAGCCGACGCAGAACTCGTTGCCTTCCGGGTCGTGCATGACCACGAAGTAGATTGGGTCCTCCGGGTCGTCGTGCCGGGTCCGGCGCTCCACGCTGGCACCCAGCCCGGTCAGTTCGGCAACCTTCGCCTCGACGATCCCGATCCGCCGCTCCATGGGCAGCGCGTTATCGCGGCCAGTGGGGTAGAGGTCGAGATGGAGCCGGTTCTTCCCGGCCTTTGCCTCCGGGACCTGCTGAAACCAGATCGGCGGACGCAACCCGGCCGGGTCGAAGAGCCGGTCGTCGAAGGCCGCATCCTCCCCCAGCCGGGCGTGGTAGAGCGCGTGCCAGGTCGTCGCCGGCTCCGTCGGCGGCACCGGCCGGTAGCCCAGCGCTTGCGCCCAGAATCGCGCCAGCACACCGGGGTCATTCGCGTCGATCGTCACCTGCCAGAACACCATGTCCAGATGCTAGACCCGGCCACTGATATTCTGGTGCCTGGTGCCTGGTGCCTGGTGCCTGGTGCCGGGGCGGGCTGCGTTTTCCGGCCGGTCTTTCCCTGGAGGCGCTGATCCCTGAGATTGCGCCGGTGACGGAACGGTTGCGGGTGCGTGAGATTGACGATGACGAGGGCCGGCGGCTGGTGCGGATCATCCGCCGGGGCAGCGGGCCGGTGGTGACCTGGCGGCGGGCCCAGATGGTGCTGTTGCCGACCCAGAGCATGGACGCGGCCGCGATCGCGAAGGTCGCGTTCACCAGCGAGGACCGGGTGCGGGATGTAATCCGCAACTTCAACGCTGACGGGTTCGGCTCGCTGTATCCGAAGTACAAAGGCGGTCATCCGCCGAAGTTCACGCTCGGCCAGCGGCGGGAGATCAAGAAGATCGCCAAGTCCAAGCCGGCCGAGCATGACCTGCCGTTCTCTACCTGGAGCCTGCGCGTGCTGCTCCGCGCCGAGGGCGTCAGCTTTCAGCGCCGCCGCCTATGAGCTGGGCGAGGACAAGCTGTACGGGCATATCAAGCCGCGCAAGACCCGGGCCCGGTTCCTGGAGTTCTGCCGCTACCTGCGCTCCCTCTACCCGCTCACTACCCGCATGGCGATCATCTGCGACAACTACAGCCCGCACCTGACCACCAGGCGAGACGCCCGGGTCGGGACCTGGGCCAAGGCGAACAACGTCGAGATCGCCTACACGCCGACGAATTCATCCTGGTTAAACCGCATCGAGGCGCAGTTCACCGCGCTGCGCTACTTCACGCTCGACGGAACCGACCATCCCGCCTGCGTCTTCGCGCCGCCGGATCAGGAGATCCGGCGGCGGGCGTCAGCCGGTGCGACAGTCAGCCTCGTTCGCGCCTTCGAACCAAACGGTCACACCGGCGGGCGAGCGCACTGATACGAGACGGCGGCGGAAGCGGTCGCCGCCCTCCTCTGAGATGACGTCATAAGCTAGGTCGTGGACTTCGCAGATCGCGATGACCTGATCGAGTTCACCTGCCTCGGCGAGCTCGAACTGCCATCGCAGACCTTCCGAATACGGCGGGTTCTCGGAAGACGCCTGTTGCAGCCCGATGATGGCATCGCCGTGGCGAATCGCCAGGAAGCCTGGGAATTCGTCGCCCGGGAGGTTCCGTGTCGATCGAAGGTCTCCCTACGGACTCCTGAAATGATGCCCTCAGCCACGCCACCGTGGCCCTGACTCTCCTCGATGAGCACCGATTTGGCGTTCGGTAATTGTTTAAGCCCATTGCAATTCGTTAGTTGATCAGCGCAGTAACGCCCGACCGGACGATCGCGTACGGCGAAAAGTCAGCTCGTCTCCGGGGCCACCCGCTCCGCCGATCTGCGCCCCTCCGTCACCATCGCCGACGGCACCAAAGCCAGCCCGGCGACCTGATCATCTGCACCCGCAACGACCACATCGTCCAGGCAGGCGAACCCGGCCGGATGCTGAGGGCATGCGGTGGACTATCAGCCCGCGATCGCGTCGTGCTCTTCGAGGTGCTGACGCAACGCATCCAGCGCGTAATGCAGCCGTGATCTGGCCGTGCCGTGCGGTATGCCGAGCTCACGGGCGACCGCCGCCATGGTCCCGCCCGGTCACCGACCTCCATGCCCCGGGTACCGGACTGCCCGACGCCGACGCAGAGGCGAACGCGATCAACGACAGCGGAGTGATCGTCGGCACCGCCTCGTCTGCCGGCAAGACGTTCGGCTTCGAGCTCACCCCGATCAGCTAGCGGGCGCGCCGTCGGGGTCGTGGCCTCGGTCATGACCCCGACGGCGACATCGCCGCATCCTGCTATCGGCCTCTCAGGGAGCGCTGTCCGCGACGGGCCTCCGTGCGGCCAGGCCCAGACGCTGCGGCACGCGCAGACGGCGCGGCTGGTCGCCGTCCCGAGCCAGCCCTGGGGGCGGTGCCGGTGGAACATTCCCAGCCGACGGCAGGGGCGTGAACACTTCATGAGTCCTATCCGTGGTAGTAGGTGAGGGCCGGCAGCATGACCTATACCGGAAGGAAGCATCAGGTGACAAACACCCATCACGGTCAGGCCAGGCGGAAGTCAGCCGGGTCGCAGCGAGGCCTTCAGGCCAAGATGCGGGCCCGTGAGCGGCTCGCGGCCGAACGGGCCGCCCGCAAGCGCGCCGAGGCACGTCGGCGGTTGCTGGTGCCGATCGCGGCGATCACCGCCGTGCTAGCCATCGTGGTGGCCCTCGTCCTGGCCGGCGCGCAGTACAACCCGCAGGTCCTGGCCGGCCTGTCGGCGGCCCAGATCGCCAGCCAGCTCGGCAGCCCGTCGAGCCCGGTGGCCCGGGCCATCGACGGGTCAGCCCAGGTCATCGTCGCGGCCATCGACCAGGTTCTGCACGGCAAAGCGGCTCTGCAGCCGGCAACGGGCGTACCCGGTGGCTGAAGCCCCCGCCGGGCGGTAGTTACCGCGCAGGCGCAGCCGTCAGGCCCGCGGGGAGCACGCGATCCGCGACGTACGCGGGCGGCAGCCGGGTCGGGACGCGCCGGACCCGCTGTGGATCCAGCTCGCAGCCATCCTGCGGTCCCGGATCGCCTCAGGGGAGATCACCAGCCGGCGGCCCGGCGAGCGGGCCCTGCAGCAGGAGTTCGGCCTGGCCCCCGTCACCATCCGCAAGGCAGTGCACTAGCTCCGCGATGAGGGCCTCGTACGCACCACACCCGGCTGGGGCACCTACGTGGTGAAGAAGAACGGCACCGCGAGCACCTGACGGGTGGGCTGGCCTCGTCTTAACGGGGCTGCCCGATAGAGGGGCACGGTCGTGGTTTCCGCGTTGCCGGTGCTGACCATCGGGATGGCCTTGGTGGCGTCCTACTCCTTCGGGAAACGGAGTGTCCGCTGCAACATGACGCACATTATGGCGCACAATGCGTGATAGGCATGTGCAGGGAAGGGGTAATAACGTGGCGCACGCGACGAAGATGGCCGCTGCGCTTTGTGGCGCTACGGTCAGTCAGCTGCGTCACTGGCGTAGCTCGCGCACGGGGCCGCTGCTCGTGCCTGAGGTCGCGACAGGACACGCGGTCGTGTACTCCTTCCAGGACGTGCTGGCGCTGCGCACTTTCGTCCGGCTGCGGGAGAACGCCCGCGATAGAGGCGAGGTAGACCATCTGGCGTCCTACCGGCTCGTCTCCGACAAGGGCGGCAATATCCAGCTTGTCACGCAAGACCAGGCTGTGAACCTGGGCAACCGGCCTGGGCAGTTGCACCTGGTCGCGGTTATGGGTGACATCATCGAGCCATTCGCCGCCCGGGCCGGCGTGCTCGTGCCTCATCTCCTTCGGCCGCGACCCGGTCTGGCCGTCGACCCGGTCACCCAGGACCCGGCCGTCACCGCGGAAGCAGCTGGCGATGCGCTCGACTTCTCCGCTATGTAGACAGCTACAGTCCGGCCCCGCGAGCCGCGTGATGCGCCTGCTCATCGACGAAGACACGGCGGTGCAGCTCATCGAGCCGCTGCGGCACGTGCTGTTCGGCCACGATGTCATGCACATTTCCAGGTGGCGACCGTGAACGGCGCCCTGCGCCGCGTGGCGAACCAGCGGGCACTGGCACGTCGACAGCGACTATGACATGATCGCCCGGCTCACCGACCAGCCGATGCGGCGCCTGTTCGACCCCGGCCCCGCATGACCACGTCCCGGCCCGCGCGGGACAGTGCGGGATGCAGTCCCTGGGAGAACACCCCGGTAACCCAAGATTTGGATCTGCCCAGTGCGGGTCCTCGTAGACTGCGGTCGACGGTATCTTCGATCCGTAGCCCGGATCAGCGCCGATGCGATCCCGGACACTCTGATGGACGCGCGCGCCCGGTGGTACTTCGCGATGCCGGTAGGTCAGCAGGCCCCAGACCCATCCCATTCGGTGGACGGTACCTGATGCATTGTCGAGCGACACCGCACACGATTTGCGGTAAGCGCCTTCCTTCAGGATGAGACCGCCGGCCGCGGCGCCCTCGACCATCCACTTGAGGGTGATCTGCGGCAGCCGGGGATCGTCGTCGAACGTGCCGCCCACGTCAGAATGCACGCCCGCGAACCACACCTCGTCGACCACCGGGACCGGCGGCTCCTGCCGGGGAGTTATCAGGTATTCCCGGTACGGCCGCCGTTTCTCATCGATCGACACTGCATGCCGCGCGACCCCGACGTTCGGCACCTGCCGCGTGTAGAGCCAGCGCAGGTTCCAGCGCAGGATGCCCGCGGCCTTGACGGAGTCCCACAAGCCCATAAAGTCGACCGGGACGCTTGTCCTGCCCCCCACCTTGCGACAGAACGCTCCGGCAAATCCGTGCACCTGCGTCCAGTCATCACGTGACAGGGTCTTGTTGCGCGCGTACACGCTGACCGCGTACGGGACGAGGTTTTCCGACCCGGGTCTGAGCAGGCCGATCGCATGGAGCAGGCCGACGAGCGCGCGCGCCGTATAGGCCCCCCGGCTGAAGCCGAAGATGAAGAGCCGGTCACCTTCCTCGTACTCCTGCATCAGGTAGGTATAGGCCTCGGCGAGATTCGTACGCAGGCCATAGCCAACGGCGAGCCCGGCGAGCTTGGTCAGCTTGCGGGCCAGCGGAGTCCACGCGCCCTGGGCGCTGAAGGTGCCGACACCGGGGTCGTAGTACGCGATCTGCCTGGCCGGATCGCCGAGTTCCAGCATCTCGTATAGCCGCACCACGTTCGTGTTGCCCTTGGCCTTGAGCTGATTGCCTGTGCCGTCCAGGCAGACGACGATGTTCTTACTCATGACGAACTGCTCCTCCCCCAACGAGACGGCTGACGGCAGGTAAGTGATTGATTATGACCTGCGGTAACCGTGTCACGCAGAGAGGTCACAGTGGCTGGATAGAAAGGTGCATTTACGCACATACTCCCGCAAAACCGCCTCCACTCCGCGCGTCTTCCTCTCCTCTGGATGACTACGAAATATCGCGCTAAGTTATAGGGACTCGGTTATGGTCAGCGCGGGGAGGCGTTGACCATCAGCACTGATCGTACAGAATGCCTACACAATGTCGCTAACGCGAATATGGAGGCTGGTAAGTAGGGGGGACAATGGAAGCGCGAGCGTACACGGCCGGCCGACTGGATGTCGAAATGCTTCCGGCCAGGCACGGAGACGCGATCCTGCTCGGCTGGGGAAACCCTGACGATCGTCGCCACATGCTCGTTGACGGGGGTCCCGCCCCGGCCTACGCCGATATCGCGGCGCGGCTATCCGAGCTGAGGGGAAGAGGGCTTGATCTCCTGGTGCTGACCCACATTGACGGGGATCACATCGAGGGCACGATTTTGCTGGTCAATGACGCCGACCTGAAGTTGCCGATCGGTGAGGTCTGGTGCAACGGATCGCATCACCTGGTCAGTGAACTGGGTCCGGTCCAAGGCGAGATCCTCGGGGCCCTGATCGGCGGACGCGGTATTCCCTGGAACGCATCGTTCGGCGGTAAGGCGATCCGGACTTCGGACCGCGAGCCGTTTCCGGTGATAGACCTCGCGGGCAACCTGCGGGTCACGGTGCTAGCGCCGGACTCCCCGGCCCTGCGGCGGCTGCGCGACGCCTGGCTCGCGGAGTGCCAGGCAGCCGGGCTTGGCTTCGATTCGCCGGAATCCGCACTGCAGGCGCTGCGGTCGAAGCCGAAGTTGTCGCCCAAAACCTCGTATCTGGGCCCTGCGGCACCCGATGTCCGCGAACTCGCCCGGTCACGGACGGGTTCGGACAAATCGGTGGCGAACGCCAGCAGCGTCGTGCTGTTGGTCGAATACGGCGCCAACCGCGTCCTGCTCGCGGGTGACTCCACGCCGGCCGCGCTGACCCCGGCGATCAGAAGACTCCTCGCCGAGCGCGAGCTCACGTCGCTGCCGCTCACCGCCTTCAAGCTGCCGCACCATGGCAGTTCCCAAAATATCAACGCGGAACTCGTCCGTTTGCTGCCGTCCGATCATTACTTGTTCTCCACCAACGGAAGCTACTTCAAGCATCCCGACCCCGAAGCTGTGGCTACAATCCTCGAATACGGTCGTATGGATTCGGAACTGATCTTCAATTACGATAACGCCAGGAACCGTCAATGGGAGGACGACCTCCTCCGTAACCACTACAGGTACCGTGTCCGCTACCCGGCCGAGAACGGCAGCGGAGTCGTACTTACGCTGGGATGATATAAGTGACGCAAGACCCGAGGATAAAAGTGCGGGTGGAGCCGAACGGGAGTATCCGGGCTCGCCGCCTTTCAAATAACGAACCGTCACCTAAGGGGCAGGTGAGGTACGACAAGCTTAACGCGGACCTGATCGGCCTGTTCGAGCGCTGGCTGACCTTGCGGGACCGCGTCTGGCGCGACGATGAGATCCGGGTATTCGGTAGCCTGCTGCATCAGTGCCTGTTCAGTGACGAGATCTGGTTCTGGATTCAGGCGCAGATAGACAGCCGGGGTCCTGGGAAGAGGATCCGCCTCGAACTCACCTTTCCTGCGGAGCTGCCGTATTCGAGGCTCGCGGCCATTCCCTGGGAGTACCTTTACCGTCCGGACAAACCCGGGAAGAACGGAATATTCCTGGCCGCCGATCCGGGGCTGATCCTCTCCCGCTACATCCCGCTCGAAGACGGCGAAGCGGAAAATGACTTCATGCCAGAGCAGCATCTGCAGGTACTGGTGGTGGTAAGTCAACCGGATGACCCGCGTCTGGAGCCGGTGGAATACGAGGACGTAGCGGCCGCGATCGGCGATACCTGCCAGAAACTGGGCTTCTCCTTCAGCGTGATGAACAATCCGACGGTGGAGGAACTAAGGCGGGAAGCATGGCGACGACCGCAGCCGCCGCATCTGGTGCACTTCATGGGGCACGGCGAGTTCGATCCAGGACGTGGCGAGGGCTCCCTGGCCTTCAGCCAGCCGGGCGGCGGTACCGATTGGGTCGGCGATCGCAGGCTGGCCGCTGTGCTCACGCAGGAAAAGACCGGGCCGCGTGCCGTCGTGCTGCACTCCTGCGAAGGCGGGCGAGCGGACTTCACCGCGGGTTTTGCCGGAGTGGCGCCGCAACTCGTTCGCAGCGGGGTCCAGTGTGTGGCGGCCATGCAGTACGCGGTGACGAACGAGACCGCGATCTCGTTCAGCACCAGCCTGTACGAGCGGCTCGCCGACGGGGCCGATCTCGACACGGCTGTGCAGGAGTCCCGATCGCGGATAAGCCGGGAATCGATACCGCCGGACCCGCGGCTGCGGGGGATTCCCGTCGTGTACCTCCAGAACCGGACGCCGCTATTTCAACGGCCGCTGGCGGACCAGACTGTCGCAGAAGGAATGTAAACCGTGGCCAGTTACCTATTTGAGATCACGCTCAACAGCACGACGGTGAAATGCGTGATCGACGGCCCTACCCGGAAAGTCCGCACCTTCGAAGAAGACATCAAGCGTGAGCCGCACCTGCAGACCATCTCCGTGCTCGAGCAATGGCTCAAGCGCTGGGAGTGGATTGCCAGGGCGAGCGACCCAGGTCAGAGCCTGCTGGTCCCGGACACCTTCAGGGTGCTCGGTGACAACCTCTGGAACCTAGCCCTGGCCAATGACATCGGCATGGAACTGATTCAAGCGCACCAGAAAACGACCGAGGAGGACGAGGACTCACGCGAGCCCGTCAGGCTGCGTATCAGCTTCGAGCAGGATGCCTCGGATCTCGCGGCACTGCCCTGGGAGTACGTACGACGGCCAGATGGCCCCGATGAAGGCTTCTTTCTCGCTTCGCAGACAAATCTCGTGCTCGGGCGGTACCTCGAGGACTTCAGGGACCTCGACATCAGGACGTCCGACCTAAAGGTCCGGGCCCTATTCGTGGAACTCCTGCCGCAAGGGCATGAAGGAAAATTCTGGGAGCAGCACGACGAATTCCGTACCATGATCGACAGGCTATCGACGATCGGCGAAGCGTTCGAGATAGAGAAAATATACGGCTGGAATCCCGTCGAGGTGGCGAGAAGGCTTGACGATTTCAGAGCTAAGGGAAAAATCCTTGATGTGGTCCACCTGGTCGCGGTGTGCGAAGAGGGACATGGCGGGCCTCTCCTCTACCTGCCGGAAGACGGGGGCCCCCTCCGGTGGAGCGGCCAGGACCCGCAGCCCGTAGTGAAGGCGCTGACCGAGGACGCCTCTACCCGCCCTGAACTGGTAGTCCTGCATCTCAGCGACCGGCGCGGCGAGAACCCGCCCGCCCACTTCGAGCGGCTGGCGCCGTCCTTCATCAAGGCGGGCATCCCGGCCGTGCTCGCCATGCAGTATCCGATGACCGCGCCTCACGGCCAGGATTTCGTCTACACCTTCTACCTGAAGCTGACCGAAGGAAAGGCCATAGGCGAGGCCGTCCAGGCGGCCCGGCATGACCTTTACTTCGGACGGCAGCCAAACCGGCACTGGGGCGCACCCGTGCTGTATATGCAGAGCAAGGTAGATAGCAGGCTGCTCAGCCTCCGAACGGCTGGTGAAACTTCGTACACGATGAAACCTGACGCTTCGTCCATCCATAGTGAACTAGAGCTAAGGCAGCAGGCGACGGGCCTGCCCGCCAGTATCGCGCAGATCTTGCTCAGGGATGCTCAGGCGAACAGCCCAGATCGAGACACCGCGGAGGCGCTTAAGGAGTGGATTAACTCCGTCACCTGGCCGGATGACCTGAACAAGGTCTGGCTGGTCCTTCAGGTGGGGCTCCGCGCGAAGCTAGACGATTCGGTCCAGGCGGAGATATATGGCCGGTGGATGGAGATGGTCAACGATATGCTTAACAAACAGAGGGAACAATGACGGCGACCCGAAATCCGCCCGAAGCGCCGCGGGACGTACTGTGGCAAACGCTGGATGCGGGAGCGAGGCGGTTGCGCCTCCTGCATCTTTCCCGGCCGACGGATTCCTTCAACAAGGCCGTGCTGAGGCTATTCAGGGAACGGGACCCGAGTCAGACCCTCGACGCGATAGAGAAAGTAACGCTCGAACTCGGCCAGATCGCGGACATCCTTCAGGAGACCTATCAGAACAGCCGGCAGGCTGAGCAGGCGCAGGCGGCTGCCGAGCCGTTCGGGACGGCCTGGATGAACGCTCTGCGCCGCAGGCTTGAAACCGCGCGGAACGCCGGCGATAAGGCATGGTTCGAGCTGGGGGTCAGCGCCTGGGCCGATGCCCTGTCGGCCCAGCGCTGGAGGCGGTGCGACGAGATCGTGGCGCTGATCGATCTCGCCTCTCCCGCCGGCCTGGGCAGTGATCTAAGGACGGTTGCTGCGCGGCTGGCCGAGGATCAGCCCCTCGCCGCGCTGCCCGCGATCGAGAACCTCCTGGCCCGTGAGACTGCCCGGGCGGATGCGGCTACGAAGCTCCGCATCCTGCGCACCCGGATCCTGCGCCGGTCCGCCAAGGATCTGGCCGGGGCGGTCGAGGCCGCGGCTGAGGCGGTGGCGGGAGCAGCAGGAACCGATCATCCGCTGCGGACGCTAGCGCTCATCGTGCAGGCCGAGGTCCAGCAAGACCGGGGACAACTCGATGACGCGCGCCGGATCCTGGACACGGCGATGGGGGCGGAAGACGCGACCCTGGACCTGCTGCTGGCGATGGCGTCGCTGGCCCTCGCCGAGCAAAGGTTCGGTCAGGCCAACGAGCTCTATGACGCTGCGGTCCTGCGCTTCGGTGCCGAGGTTATCGAGCCGCGGCTGCTGCGGGAGGTGCCAGGGAACCTGCTCTGGCGCTGGGCGCGACAGCTTGCCGTCACCGACAAGGCCGGGGCCCTGAATGTTCTAGAACAAGCCCTCCAGCGCGGGATCAGGGGCAAGGGCGAGTTTCCGGCCAAGAAGGCTATGGCGGAAAGGGCCGAGATTCTGGAGGCCCTCGGGCGAGACGCTGAGGCGGCGGATGCCTACCACTCGGCCGGCGACGAATATGCCAGGTCTGCGTCACCGAAGGCCGCGGGGCTGTTCCGCAAAGCGGTCGAACTCGATCCCACGGTCGCCAAGTATCAATGGTCCTATGGCGATGCGCTAAGACTGCAGGCGATCAGCCCCGCGGGCCGGGTAGACCGCGACACGATGAATCACGCTCGGCAAGCTCTCGAGACCGGTTTTGCCGTGACGACGCCCGGCAAGAAGCACGCGTGGGCTCTCGTCAGCTACGCGCTGGTCCTGGAGTCGCTCGGCGACCCGGCCGATCCCGCCCTGCCGGTCGAACGGGCCCTTCTGCTCGACCCCGACTACATGATCGGTTTCTGGCTGCTCTCGATGTTGCTGCGCGACGAAGGTTTCGTCGACGAGGCGCTGGCCGCCGCGCGAGAGGCTCACGAGCGGGACGATGCTGATTTCCGCGCCGTCGGGCAGCTCGACATGGCGCTGCGCGATCACGGCGACCTGGCGATGGCGCTCGACGTCATAGACGGTTACCTTCGCGACGGCGGGACCGATCCCGAGGCGCCCGTCCATAAATCGGGCCTGCTGCTGCGCATGGGCGAGCCGGCGGCAGCGCTTGAGTTTCTCAGGGAAGCGTCCGTTGATTCCGCCAACATCAGTTACCGCCGCGGCACAGCATATGATTTCCTGGGCCAGGAAATCGAGGCCAAGCAGTGTTACGAAGATTTGTGGAATCGGCGCAAAGACCTTGACAATAAAGCAATCGCGGCGTGGTCGGGGTATCGCCTCGGCCATCTCGACGAAGCTGTCGAAATCTTTGCTGACCTGGCCGGGCAGGTCACTCCCGCGCCGTCCGCCGTGCTCGATTTCTACATCGCTCAAGTCCGGCTCGTGCGGGGAGATCCGGGACGAGATGATGTGGCCGCGGGCAGGCAGCTCATGCTGGCTGCCATCGACCGCAGCAATATCGTAGATGATCTTCAATGGCTAGTCCTGGAACTTCCGCTGGTCCGGCGGGGCGTCGTCGGCCAGCCGCACGAAGCATCGGTCCTCCAGATCCTGGCCGCCGCCGAGAACCGGATCAGGGATCGTCGTGCTCTCCTGCGTGGCCGACACCGGGACGCCGAGCTGCCAGCGGCGCGTCTGGCGGGTGCGCGTGCGGCGCTCGCGAGCAAGCGGTACGACGTCGCCTTCGCCCTCTACCTCGACTTCGTGCGGCAGGATGATCCACCCGAAGCCAGGCTGGGCATGATTTCTGCGATGCAGGGGCTTCTCGACGAGGGAGATGGGCTGCTTCGCGCGGACGGCCTGTCGGCCGCGCGCGCACGATGGGATTCGCTCAAGCCAGCCCTCGGACTGCTCTCCCCCGAGGAACCGGCTTACCAAGCGCTGCAGGCCAGGCTCGGACTGGCCGCCCTAGAGCAAGACGGGCCGTTGGATGAAGCGGCCAACACGTTGCTCAGCGCCTGTACCGAGCAGGCCATCGTCGGAGCGCTGCAGAAGTTCGCCCGGGATGTACCCACTTTGTGGGCGCACCGCAACGGCCTGGCCGCCATGGCCGTGGCAGACACCAGACCCGCCGAGGAACGGGTTAAATTCAGATCCGCGGCCGCTGCTGCACCCCTCGGCTCGGTCTACGCGCTAGACCAGAAACTCATGACCGGAAGCGCGACCCTTCCGACCGTAAGTCCGATCGAGATCGCGGTGGGTGCCGCCCACCGGAGGCTTGTCGACTCCGACGAGATAACTCGCGGCATACGCGAGGTACGTAGCAGGCTCACCGACGAAACCGGTGTCCAGATCCCGGGTGTCGGAGTCCGGAACAGCGCCGGCGAATCACCTGAATCAGTCGAGTACCTGATTTACGAGCGGACCGTCGCCCGACTGACGACGCCGGCTGACCCACAAAGCACACGCACCGTTACGGATGTGGTTCTCACGCACTTCGAACGGGCTATTCGCGACAATCTGTTCCGGCTCGTATCGGTCGATGATGTCGACTTGTGGCGCCAAGGCTGGAACGTACTTGACACTCCGGAATGGGAACCGCTCTGGACGAAGACAGACGAGTTCGCCCGGTTGCGGCTGGCGCGGCTGCTGCGGATGCTCCTACGGGAAGGTCTGCCGATCAGCGACCGGAACTCGATCCTGGGCGGGTTTGCGGAGGCCGAGGATAGCGGTCCGTCCGATGCGCTGGCGGTGCTCGCGATTACCCGGCGCAAGCTCTACCCCGCCATCCTCGGCCCAGACCGGGACATCGAGATTCATGCACTGCCTGAACACCTCGAGTCCCGGGTCAGGGCTGGACTTCCCCCGGCCGGATGGAGCCGATGGGAACTGGATCGGATATCGGCTGCCTCGCTGGCGAAGGATCTCCGGCAATGGTATGCGGAGCAGTCCCCATCGGGTCCGGGCGCCATTGAGGTGACGAGCTGGACGACCCGGCCGTTCGTATGGCATCTGCTGGCCGCGATCAGACCGCGCATCTACGTCGTCGCGAGGGAGGAATTGCCATGACGACACCACTGCGTGGATTCTTGCGAGCTCTGCGCACTCGTAACCCGGCGGTCGCCGGACCGCCTGAGCCAGGTCCGATCAGGTCGGAAATCGATGTTCGGGTGCGCGTTCCTGAAGGAACCGCCCCCGCCGCCGTTACCGGGCTGGAACAGCGGCTTACCGAGCTTTTCGCCCGGCGCGGCCGCGAACTTGGCGTCAATCGTGAACCGTCCGTACATATCGAGCCCGTACCATCAGCGCGACCGACCGTTGACGTGTCCGCGGACGGCAGGCCAGTGGCATGCGATGTGGCTGCGCCGGAAGATGATGACGACGAACGGTGGCCGCGGGCGGTGGCAGTGGGAGTCGACCGGGCTCTGCGCCGGCACTTGTCTGTGCTGCTCGACGAACCCACTACCGAGCGATATGCGGCTAAAGTTGGCGTCACCGTATCGGCTAAGAGCCATGCACGTTACCGGACGGTTCCTGGATACCTTCTAGATAACGGCTTGTCGCTCAAGGCAATCGACAACCTGAAACTGGTACCCGGGACGCTGGATGAGCGGCAGACAGGCGCCGAGATCGCTGAGGTGATCCTCAACGCGGCCGCTCCGCGCACGATTACCGTGGAATTGGCCGAGGCTACCCTGCGTAAGAGCGGGGAAACGACACAACGGGAACTTCTCAAAACACGCGAGGAGATCTATTTCCAGACTGGGGTCCACTTCCCGGACGTCAATTTGAAAATCACGGACCTGCGGCCCGAAATGGTTCATATCGAACTCAATGAGGTTCGGCTTCCGGGAGTCCTGATGAAGACGGACGCCGGCTGGCACGACGTGGTCTATGTATTGAACGATCTGCTGCGTGCCCATATCCGGTGGTTCTTGCGGACCGAGGACGCAGAGGCGGCCAGGAGCGTACTCAGCAATACGCTGCCCGACCTGGTCCGGCTGTCGAGGTACTTTTTCCCAGCTCCGCTACTGACCGCGTGCCTGCGTTCGCTTGTGCGCAACGGAGACAACATACGTAACCTGCAGCGGGTTCTCTGGCTGCTTCTGGAAGCAGGTGCCGCGCAGTCAGGAACGGACTGCGTGCGGTTCGGGTCAGCGCAACTACGATCTTCTGTCTCGGGTCCGCAGGTGCAGCGAGACCCCGACATACTCGCGTCTGCCCTACGGAGATGGGTAGCGTCCGAAGCCTGGCAGGTCGGTGCGTCTGCCGACGGCCCGCGCATCGTGCGGCTGCCAGGGGAGCTGGAGGCAACGCTCGTCGAGCCTGCGGATGCCGCCGCTCTCGTGCAGGCCGAATGGCAGGCCGTCAGGGCCATCGGGGCTATCGGCGGACCGAGCCGGGTGGTGACTCACTCGGTGAACGCGCTGCGACCGGTACGTGACGCACTCTCGGCCCTGCCCGATCCGCCCCAGGTGATAGCGTCCATGGAATTCCCGCCCGATACGGAGCTGCCGCCGGCCTGAAGTCATAAGCCGGGATCACGGGCAGGCGCAGCGTGTTCGCCCTCGAACCGCTGATCTGGGTACCTGGCTGGCGGGGTTCTCACCGAGGTCCAGGTTGGACCGGCGTGTTGAAGAAGTCCGCCATGCCCAACAGGGTGGCGCGCGTGCCGGCCGGCAGGTCGCCGAGCGCGTCGGTGGCGCTGGCGGCCGGCGAGCGCGTCGGCGACCTCGGCTGCGGGCGGCCCCGTCGTGGATGTCCGGGTGACGGTGAGCGTGACACCGTCCCGGTTGTCCAGCTCGAAGATGCCGCCGCCTTCGCCGCCCAGGGTGAGTGTCTCCCGCACCTGCCCGCCGAACATCGCTGCCACGGCGGCGGCGATGAACAGCCCGTACGCGGCCGCGTAGCCGGTTGCCTCGCCGTCGGTGGGGTGTTCGCGGCCCCGGGCGAGCAGCACGTCGCGCTCGTGCAGCCAGGAGTCCCAAAAGGCGTGGAGGACCAGGACCGTCCAGTCCATTGGCCCGTACGGCAGGTCGACGTCGAACCTGAGGCCCTGGGCCAGCCGGTCGCGCAGGAGCGCGAGCAGCTCGTGTGTGGTGGCCAGGAAACGGCTGAAGCTGACGCCGGGTGACTGGCTGGCCGATACCGCAGGCCAGCCGCGAGGACTGATTCTCGGGTCGAAACCAGCGGCGAGGCCAAGCGTGCGGTTATCGGCCCCAGCCGTGATCGTGTCGAGGTCGCACAGGTGGCGGACCACGTCGTGCGCCGACCAATCGGCGCATCGGGTCGGGCCAGCCCAGTCATCGGGGCCGAACCCCCGCAGGACCGCGGCGAACCGCTGCCGTTGCGTGCCGAACACGTGGAGCAGCTGCTCTGGAGCGATGCCGCATGGCCCCTCGGTCTGCAGGAGCAGCCGGCCGGGCGGGACCTTTTCTGGTACCGGGCTGTGGCGAGTCATCGATTCCCCCTCGGTCTGGGTGAGGGTCAGCTGGTCATGCCGTGGTCTCGGCCATCAGCGTTCTCACCGCCGCAACCCCTCCGGCCGCGCGGGGCAGCCTTGGTCCGGTTGCTGGCTGGCGGCAGTGAGAGCACCCGGCACCCGCCAGCAGGGACACTCCTCCATAAATGGTACGGGTTAGGCGGCCGCCGGGTTCAGTCACCTCGGCGCAAATCTGGGCAGCGTCAGCCCCGGGGCTCACGACCGCATAGGCGAGCGAACATAAAAGGCATATACGCCGCTTCAGGCGGTCGCGGGCGGCCGGTTGACGGAAAGCTCCGGCGGGATGCCGTGGTACGGCTCGATCTCCACGAGGGCCAGCTGGCCCGTGCAGCCCTGGCTGAGGGTGGAGGAGGGGCGGTCGGCGGTGAGCACGTTGGGGTTGCCGTGACGGCAAAAGCCCGGGTTGGCCGGGTCCGGGTCGTACCAGGCGCCGGTGGAAAGCTGGGCGACCCCGGGCCGCAGCGCTTCGTCGACAGCCAGCCCGGCCAGGCAGGCGCCCCGGTCGTTGAAGATCCGGACGAGGTCGCCGTCGTGCAGGCCGCGGGCGGCCGCGTCGGCCGGGTGCAGCCGCACGGGTTCTCGCCCGGCGATCTTGAGCGACTGGCTGTGCGCGCCGACGTCCAGCTGGCTGTGCAGCCGGGACCGCGGCTGGTTGGCGATCAGTTGCAGGGGGAAGCGCCGGGCGGCGGGGGAGCCGAGCCATTCGTCCGGTTCGCGCCAGACCGGGTGGCCCGGGCAGTCCGGGTAACGGTAGCTGTCGATGGTCTCAGAGAAGATCTCGATCTTCCCGGTCGGCGTGGTGAGCGGGTGACCCTCCGGGTCGGCGCGGAAATCAGCCAACGCCACCTGCGGCTCGCCGGCCACCGGCAGTTCGAGGCCGTCACCTGCCCAGAACTCGTCGAAACCCGGTACTGGCCGACCCCGCTCCGCCAGTTTGCCCTGCCACTCGTCATACAGGTAGCGCAGCCACTCCATCGCGGTGCGACCCTCGGTGAAATCCTTGCCCACGCCGAGCCTGTCCGCCAGCCCCGCGAAGGTGGCGTAATCGTCCCTGGCTTCGCCGTGCGGCCGGGTCAGCGCTGGCATCGGGAAGAACATCCGGTCGTTCTGCCCGGAGCCGTAGTCGTCACGTTCGATGGTCATGGTGGCCGGCAGCACGATGTCGGCGTGCCGGGCTGTCGCCGTCCAGAACGGGTCATGGACCACCACCGTCTGCGGCCGGGCGAACGCCTGGCGCAGCCGGGCGAGGTCCTGGTGGTGATGAAACGGGTTACCGCCGCACCAGTACACCAGCCGGATGTCCGGGTAGGTCAGCCGCTGCCCGTTGTAGTCGTAGGCCGCGCCGGGCTTAAGCAGCATGTCGGCGATCCGCGCCACCGGGATGAACGCGGAGATCCCGTTCCGGCCCTGCGGCAGCCGCGGCACAGGGACCGCGGGCGCTGGCTCGCCGACCAGGGACGCGGACCCGTAGCCGTGGCCGAAACCGCCGCCCGGCAGCCCGATCTGGCCGAGCATGGCCGCGAGCACCACCCCGAGCCACAGCGGCTGCTCGCCGTGGCGAGCACGCTGCAGCGACCAGCTGACGGTCACCAGGGTGCGCGCCGAGGCCATCTCGTGCGCGAGTTCCCGGATACGCGCCGCCGGCACGCCCGTGATCGCTTCAGCCCACGGGGGATCCTTGACGACGCCGTCCAGCTCGCCGCGCAGGTAACGGGCGAACCGCGGGTAACCGACGGTGTAACGGTCCAGGAAGCCGCCCTCGGCCAGGCCATCGGCGTCCAGTACCTGGGCGAGCGCAAGCATCAGCGCGGCGTCCGTGCCGGGCCGCGGTGCGATCCATTCGGCCTGTGCCTCGGCGGCCGTGTCGTCGCGGATCGGGCTCACCGAGACGAACCGGCAGCCGCGTGCCCGGGCGGCGCTTACCCAGCCGCGGGCATTGTGCCGGGACACGCCGCCCGGTGACACCGCCGTGTTCTTCGGTGACAGGCCGCCGAAGGCGACCACCAGCTCGCTGTGCTCCGCGACCACGGACTTGGCCGTGGCGTGGGTGAGCAGCACGTTCACGTCGGCGATCACGTAGGGCAGCAGCACCGTGGAGGTGCCGAGGCTGTAGCTGTTCACGTGCCGTACGTAGCCGCCGAGGCAGTTCAGGAACCGGTGCACCTGGCTCTGCGCGTGGTGGAACCGTCCTGCGCTGGCCCAGCCGTACGAGCCGCCGTACACCGCGTGCGCCCCGTGGTCCCGGTAGACCCGGCGCAACTCCCCGGCTAGCAGGTCCAGGGCCGTGTCCCACGGAACCGGCACGAACGGCTCGTCGCCGCGCCCCGGCGCACCCGGGCCGTGGTCCAGCCAGCCCTTGCGTACGTGCGGCGAGGTGATGCGGGCCGGGTGATGCTGGGCCGAGGCGACGTTACCGATCAGCGGCATCGGCTCCGGGTCCCCGCGCCACGGCCGCACCTCGGTCAGCCGCTCACCGTCGCTGACCGCCTCGAATGCCCCCCAGTGCGTCAGATGGACAGTCATGCCGCTAATCGTAATCGCCCGGGCGACACGGCGGCCGGCGCCGCGAGCGCGACGGGAGAAGGTACTCGATGTGCCATAGCACCCCTTCTAGGGGTACCGATGGCACTTCGAGTACCCTCGCCGAGGACGACCGGGACTCACAACTTGGCCGCGAGCCGTTCGATCATCGTCACGTTGCGCGCGGTGGTCGGATTGCCGGGCAGCGCCTGCTTCCACTCCCGCGATCCGAGCGACGTCTCCGTCGACTTGGCCCGGATGAGCCAGTGGACATCGCGGCCGCGGACGACCACCTCGTCGCGCTCGTTGGACATGGCTTCGACCGCACGCTGCTCCGCCGCGGTGAGCCGGGTCAGCGGAAGCAGGACGAAATGGGTGTGACCAGGCTCGAGCGTCCCGAACGGCTTGTCGGTCGCCAACGCCGTCACCTGCGCCGCGGTCCGGACGAAGGTGGTGACCTCGAACCCGTAGGTGTCCTCGAGTGCCGCCCGGATCGAACTCTCCAGTTTCGCGGCCTGGCCGGTGGTCGTGAACAGCAGGTTGCCGCTGTTGACGAAGCTGGCCACGTCCGCGTAGCCCAGCGACTCCAGCTGCTGGCGGGCGGTGGCCATGTCGACTCGTCGCTTGCCGACGTTGACCGCTCGCAAGAAGGCCACGAAGCGCGTCATCCAGATATTGAAGCATGAGGCGGTTATCACTGCGGGGAATCCGCGCGTACGATGGCGGACCATGCCACGCCGCACCGTCACCCTCACCGGCTGGGGCCGGATAGCGCCCTCCGTCGCCGAACTGGCCGAGCCGGACACCATCGCCGGCGCCGCGGAGTTGCTCCAGGGCGGAGCGGCCTCTTCCGGCGTCATCGCCCGCGGGCTTGGCCGCAGCTATAACAACGCCGCGCAGTGTGGCGGCGGCGTGGTGGTCTCGACCGCGAAGCTGAACCGGCTCGTCGACCTGGATCCGGCCACCGGCCTGGCCACGTGCGAGCCCGGGGTCAGCCTGGAGCAGCTCATGGTGGCGGGGCTGCCCTCCGGCTGGTTCGTGCCGGTCTCTCCCGGCACCCGGCAGGTGACCATCGGCGGTGCCATCGCCGCCGACGTGCACGGTAAGAATCATCACGTGGCGGGCAGCTTCGCCGGCCACGTGACGTCCTTCGACATCATGCTGCCCGGCGGCGATGTGCGCACCGTGACCAGGCAATCCGACCCCGTCCTGTTCTGGGCCACGGCGGGCGGCATGGGCCTGACCGGGCTCATCGTGCAAGCCACGGTTCAGCTCAAGCGGGTCGCCACCTCGCGGGTCCGGGTGGACACGGTGCGCACGGCCGACATCGACGAGACGATGGCCGTGCTGGCCACCCACGATCGCCGCTACGGCTACACGGTGGCCTGGTCGGACAGCCTGGCCCGGGGTGCTCACCTGGGCCGGTCGGTGATTACCAGCGGTGACTTCGCCGGGCCCGACGACCTGGAGCAGGCGGACCGGGCCGACCCGTTCGCATTCCGGCCAGGCGCCCGGGTGGGCGTGCCGGGCCGATTCCCGCCCGGCCTGATCAACCGCTACACCGTGGCCCTGGCCAACGAGGCCTGGTACCGCAAGGCGCCGCGGTCGCGGACCGGGGAGCTGCAGAGCATCGGGACGTTCTTCCATCCGCTGGACGGGATCAGGAACTGGAACCGGGTCTACGGCCCGGGCGGGTTCCGGCAGTACCAGTACGTGGTGCCCTTTGCCGCGGCGGCCGTCGTGCGCCGGTCGCTGGAGATGATCAGCCAGGCTCGCGGGCCGTCCTTCGTGACCGTGCTCAAGCGGTTCGGCGAGGGTGACCCCGGCTTGCTGTCCTTCCCGATGGCCGGCTGGACGCTCGCCCTGGACTTCCCGGCCAGGACGCCCGGTCTTGACGGGCTGCTCGACCGGCTCGACCGGCTCGTGGCCGACGCCGGCGGCCGGGTCTACCTGGCCAAGGACTCGCGCGTAGCCGCCGACGTGCTGGCCGAGATGTACCCGCGGCTCGCGGAGTTCAGGAAGCTGCGCGCAGAATTCGATCCGGCCGGGCTGCTCGCCTCCGACCTGTCCAGGCGCCTCAGCCTGTAGCCAGGCGCCTCAACCCTTATCCGGCCGGCGCCAGATGTCGCGTTCGTGCATGAGCTCGATCTGCCGGTCGATGACCTCGCGACGGTAGTCCGCGTGGTTGTAGGGCGCGCGGTCGAGGTAAAGGTTCTTGGGGTAGACGGGCTGGTCGTAGATGACCTGGTACTGCTCGGTGGTCAGGTCCTTGATCCAGTTGTCCCATTGAGCGCTGGCCCGGAAGTTGCGGAGGGCGCCGACGTCGACCGTCCCGGCCACCCAGGAGGAGCCGCCGCTGTAGTCATGCCGCCCGACAATCTGGCCGCGGTAGTCGATCACGGCCGAACCTCCGCCGAAGGTGTCGATCGGGATGTCGGAATCGGCGTTCAGGTAGTAGGTGCCGACGTTGCAGGCGATCAGGTAGAAATTGTTGTCGAGCGCCCGGGCGCGGTTCTGCACCTCGAACAGGCCGTTGCCCACGTGCGGGTGCGGATACGGGCCCCGGTACACCACCTCGGCGCCGTTCATGGCCAGCCCGCGGGCGTTCTCCGGGTATGAGCCCTCGTTGGCCATCAGGAACCCGAGCCGGCCGATCTCGGTGTCGGCCACCGGGTAGAACGCGTCCAGGTTGCGGCCGTACAGCTCGATCCACTTGTCCCAGACGTTGTGCGGGGTCACCGAGTGCTCGACCGGGAGCAGCGGCACCACCTTGTGGTGCCGCAGGATGATCTCGCCTTCGGGGTCCAGGACGAAGCCGACGTTGAAGAACCGGCCGGGGAACTCCGGATGCCTGGCCTTGGCCTGGCCCATCAGGAACACGTTCCACTGGCGGGCCAGCGCGCCGAGCGCATCGGTCTCGGGTCCGGGGACGTCGATCGCGCACTCCCGGGCGAACGTCTCGTGGTCCAGATCCAGGACCTCGTCGTTGAAGCCCTGCAGGGCACCCTCGGGGATGGCGATCAGCCGCACAGGCAAATCCAGGCTGGACAGCCAGGACGCCGCCTTGATCAGGTGCGAGAGATGCTCGATATTCGCCGCGATTTCGCCGCGATGCCGGATGCCCCGCATCGTGGGTACCAGGCCTAGTGCCTGGTAAGGCTGCACCATTGAACCCCAATCCCTTCGATCACAGGGGCCGGCGCGGCCCTCTCATCCGGAGGCGTCAGCCGGTGAGATCGAACGCGGCGACCACCCGGGTTGGCCGCAGCCTGACCACTAGTTCGCCCGGCACCGCGTTGCGGCGGCCGAACTGCTCGGCTTGTTCCGCCCCGACGTAGCGGGCCGCGATCGCGGTGGCGGTGCGGAGCAGTTCGGCCGGATCCTGCGACAGCTCGGCCTCGGCCTGCACCTGGACGAACGCGTACGGCGGCTCCTCCAGGTCCACGCACAGGGTGGCCCGCGGGTCCCGGGTCAGCGCGCGGCCCTTGGCCGTGGCCGCGCCGGTGTTGAACACCAGGCTGTCGCCTTCGAGGATGAACCAGATCGGCGTGACCAGCGGGTGCCCGCTGGAGGACAGGTACCCAAGCTTGCCGGTCCTGGTGCCCTGGGTCAGGAAATCCCGGACGTCCGGGTCGCTGATAGCTGCCACGAGCCTCAGGCCTCCACCACGTTGCGCAAGCCGAACAGGCGCCGTTCTCGCCGCAGCGCCGAGCCGACGATCCGGTCCCGCCACGGCGTGCTGATCGCCGCCTGGTAGCCCGCATCCTCGAAGACCTCGGGGCCGGCCACCTCGTGCAGCGACAGGAAGTCGGGCCCGGCGGCGTCCAGCGCGTTGACCAGCCGGTACCGCCGGATACGCCGCCACCCGGGCACGCTGAGCAGCATCGGGATGTGCTCCTGGGTGTACCAGGCCTCCAGGTCGGCCTCCGTTCCCTCGGGCACCGAGATCGACACGGCCAGGACGGCCGGGGCGGTCCGGCCGACCGGTGACCCGTCCGCGCTGACCTGCTCGTAGACCCGGCGGTCCAGGGTGGCGAGCCCGGCCCCGATGGACTTGTCCCGGTCGCTCGCCGTCGCGCCGAGCGCCTTGTATTCGGGGCTGTCGATGACATCCGGGCTGGCCAGCTCGTACAGCGCCAGCCACGGCGGCTCAAGCCCGTCCAGCGCGTGATAGCGGGTCGCGGCCAGGATCCCGGGCACGGTCAGCCGGGCCGGGCCGTGCTCGTGGTCATACCAGTCGTGGAATTCCGCCTCGTCGACCGAACCTGGATCGGTATAGACGTAGAACAGTCCTGCAGCCATCGTGAGCGGCACCTTCTCATGTAGGCAACGACACGATCGTATGCCAGCCCGTTCCGTCTCAAGCAGGAGCCCCGCGACGCCGCCCTCGGCGCCGCGGGGCCCACAGCCGGACCACAGCCGGACCACAGCTCAGTCGACCGGCGCCGCCATCGGGTTGATCCCGGCCAGGTCCGACCGCTTGACCCGGATCATGGCCACGGTGATGACCAGCGCGAGCAGCGCGATCCCGGCCGAGACCTCGTATCCCTTGGCGAAGCCGACCGACAGGGCGTGGTCGGTCACCGCCTTGGCCAGCGCGGCCTGCTTGGCCGCCGACAGGTGCACAGTCACGTGCTTGGCCGCCGCGGCCGCCGCGGCCGCCTGGGCCCGGGCGTTGTTCGCGACCGCGCTCCAGGCCACCGTGCCCAGGATCGCCAGCCCGATGGAGCCGCCGACCTGCTGGCCCGTGTTCAGCAGCGACGAGGCCACGCCGGCGTCGTTGTCGGCCACCTTGGCCAGCGCGACCAGGGAGAGCGGCACGAAGATCAGCCCCATCCCGAGCGCGGTCACCATCATCGGTCCCATCAGCCCGGAGACGTAGTGGCTGTGCTCGTTGATCCGGGACAGCCAGAACAGCCCGCCGGTCGCGATCACGCTGCCGGCCAGCATCAGCGGCCGGGCGCCGATCCTGGCGACCAGCTGCGAGGCGATCCCGGACGCCACCATGATCGTGAGGACCATCGGCAGGTAGGCGATACCGGTCCGCAGCGGGCTGTACCCCCAGACCTCCTGCACGAAGATGGTCAGGAAGAAGAACATGCCGAACAGCGCCGTCCCCACGCACAAGCTGATCAGGTAAGCGCCCGTCCGGTCCCGGCTGCGCAGCACCCGCATCGGCACCAGCGCGTGCTTGCTCCGCACCTCGATGAAGCCGAACGTCACCAGCAGCACCACCGAAGCCACCAGCGACACGATCACCTTGGTGTCGCCCCAGTGCGAGACACCGTTCTGGCTGGTCGCGGCGTTGGACAGCCCGTAGACGAGCAACCCGAGGCCGAGGCTGCCCGTGATGGCGCCCGGCAGGTCGAAGCCGCCGCGCCGCCGCGATGATTCCGGCAGCACCCGGATCGCGAGGGCCGCCACGATCAGGCCGATCGGCACGTTCACGAACAGCACCCAGCGCCAGTCGGCGTACTGGACGAGCAACCCGCCCGCGATCAGGCCGACCGCCGCGCCGGACACGCTCATCGCGGCGTAGACGCCCATCGCGCGGTTGCGCGGCTTGCCTTCCGGGAAGGTCACCGCGATCAGCGACAGGGCGGTGGGTGCGGCGAACGCGCCGCCGATGCCCTGGACCACCCGCGCGGTGAGCAGCCAGGCCTGGTCGGTGGCGAACCCGCCGAGCAGCGAGGCGACCGAGAACAGCAAGATGCCGGCGATGAAGATCCGGCGACGCCCCAGTAGGTCGCCGGACCGGCCGCCGAGCAGCAGCAACCCGCCGAAGGCCAGCGCGTAGGCGTTGACGACCCACTCCAGGTTGGTGCCGGAGAAGCCGAGTGCGGTCTGGATGTGCGGCAGGGCGACGTTGACGATGGTCGCGTCGAGCACGACCATCAGCTGCGCCGTCGCGATGACGGCCAGGGCCAGGCCGAGCCGCCGCGGCGGAGCCCCGGTCCCGGCGGCGTCTGACGCCGCCGCGGTCCTGACCTCCCGGGTCGGCTGCCCGGTGTCTGGTGATGTGGCGGACAAAACGATCTCCTAAATTGAGGGCGTGAAGAACCAGCGCCGTGACCAGCCCGAGGCCAAGGTCACACGCCGTAATTCCGTTTTAAGGTCTTTTGGGCCGAACGGGTCGTGGTGCTTGTTCCCCGTCACTGTTTTTCCTTCCCCGTGGCGCCGTCATCATCCGAAGGTGAGACGGCTGCGCGGCTTGGCTCTTAGTCCTTATGACGAAGGAGCCGCCGCGAGTGTGACGTCATCACCTCCCGCCGCGTGATCTGAGCATCTTGCGCATCAGCCCGAGCAGGCAGCGGCGCTCGCTGGTGTCCAGCGTGGTGCACCAGGGCGCCTTCGCCATGAGCTCCTCGCAGACCCGTTCCCTGACGCTGACGCCCTCCGGGGTGAGCACGATGTTCTTGCTGCGCCGGTCCTTGAGGGAAGGTTCCCGCCGGGCCAGCCCGTGCTTCTCCAGCGCGTCCGCGATCGTGGTGACGAAGGAAGGGTCGCAGCCCATGCGCAGGCCGAGTTCCTTCATCGTCATCGGAGTCTCGAGCTTGAACAGGGCCATGGCGTCGCTGCCGGTCAGCCCGTTTTCTGTGGCGATCTTCTGCCCGAGGTCGTGAGCGTGCTTGATGAGGTCGGTGAACACGTCACTGATCTGCTTGTTCAGCTGGTCGTCAACCAACGGTTCCACGTGTGGTACCGGCTCGGCGTCCCACGCGGGTGGTGCGTTCAGGGCCGTCGCCGCGCCTGGCTGCTCTTCCATCTGTGCTCACCTCCGTCCGGTTGCTGAGCCTGGAACACTTACCTGAGTTACTAAACGATTGAGTAACTCAACAATATTTCCGCTCACCGAAATGAGCAAGTAAATATCGGGTTAACGCAGGGCCAGAACCAACTGTTTGCCACCCAGCGGCGTCTTTACCGCTGAGAGCTCGCCTGAGAAGCTCACAAGTGAGCAGCACCGGGCTGGGCCACCCGGGCGCGGCGGAAGGAGGCTCACGATGACCCGAGCCGGAAACGAAGGCGCGGACCCGCACGGGCGCCGGGCGTTCCTGCGCTTCGCCGCGGCGGCGGGGGGCGCGGGCCTGCTCGCCTCGTGCAGCCGGAACAGCGGATCGACCAGCGCGGCCGGCGCGCCGACGAGCGGAGCGCAGCCGGCCGGAAGCCAGGGGAGTGCGGCGAGGACAACCGGCGCCCCGGCAGGTCCCCCCTCGGCCGCAGACTGGACGGCCCTGGGTCACGATCTGTCCGGAACCCTGGTCCGTCCCGGTGAGGCCGCCTACACCGTGGCCAAACGGCAATTCGACCCGCGCTTCGACTCGCTCCACCCGGCCGCGGTCGCCTACTGCCGTAATCCCCACGACGTGTCGACCTGCCTGGCGTTCGTGCGCAAGTACGGCGTCCCGGTCGCGGCCAGGTCGGGTGGCCACAGCTACGCCGGCTGGTCCTGCAGCAGCGGACTGATCGTGGACGTGACGCGGATGGCCGGGGTGAACGTCAGCGGCACCACGGCGACCGTCGGAGCCGGCACGCGCCTGGTCGACTTCTACAACGGGCTGGCGGCGCACGGCCGCGTGGTGCCGGGCGGTTCCTGCCCCACGGTCGGCATCGCCGGGCTGACCCTGGGCGGCGGCGTCGGAGTGGTGTCCCGGGCCTACGGCTTGACCAGCGACAACCTGACGTCCCTGCAGCTCGTCACCGCTGACGGTCAGGTCAGGACGTGCAGCGCGAGCAGCCACCCCGACCTGTTCTGGGCCTGCCGCGGCGGTGGCGGCGGCAACTTCGGCGTGGTCACCTCGTTTACTTATCTCACCCACCCGGCCAGCGAGATCGTCCTGTTCTTCCTGTCCTGGCCCTGGTCGGCGGCCGCCCGGGTGATCTCGGCCTGGCAGTCGTGGGCCCCGCACGCCCCGGATGAGCTCTGGTCGAACCTGCACCTGGCCGCGGCGCCAGGCGGGTCGATCCCCTCGATCCAGGTGGGCGGCACCTACCTGGGCAGTGCCGGCGCTGCGTACGCGCAGCTGGAGAAGCTGTACGCCGCCGTGGGCTCGGCTCCTTCCTCGCCGTTCCTTGAGGTGAGCCCGTCCTGGCTGCACGCGATGCTGGTCGAGGCGGGCTGCGCCAGCCTGAGCGCGGACGAGTGTCAGCTGCCCACCCAGAATCCGGCCGGGCAGCTGTCGCGGGCCTCCGAATACGCCAAGTCCGACTTTTTCACCAAGCCGCTGAACAGCCGGGGAATCGGCACCCTGCTGTCCGGTGTGGAGAGCCTGCAGCGCGTGAGCGGCGCTTCCGGCGGGACGGGCGGGATCGCGTTCGACGCGCTCGGCGGCGCGGTCAACCGCGTGGCCCCGGGCGCCACCGCGTTCGTGCACCGCGACGCGCTCTTCCAGGCTCAGTACACGACCACCTGGACACCGGGCGCGGCGTCCGCCGGGGTGGCGCGCCAGCACGCGTGGCAGCAGTCGTTCTGGCAGTCGATGCGCCCGTACGCCAGCGGCCAGGCTTACCAGAACTACATCGACCCGGCCCTGACCAACTGGCGGCAGGCTTACTACGGTGCCAACTACAGCCGGCTGGTCCAGGTCAAGGGCAGCTACGATCCGGACAGGGTGTTTACCTTCCCGCAGGCGATCTAGGCCGTTTCGTTACCAGGAGCGAGTCCTGACCGAACCGTGGCCGGGAAGTGTCCCGGCGGTGCGATTGGGCGTGCATGATGGTATCTCCACAATTGTGGGTACCGGCGACTACACAGCTGTAGGTCTTGATGGGAAGTAGTGCTGAGCTTGAGGCCGTGGCCTCTTCGGTCAGCCATGACCAGGTCCTGCTCGTCGAGGACGACGATGGTGACGCCTTGCTGGTCGAAGAGCTGCTGAGCGAGGTGGGAGCCGCGGTCGTCGTCCAGCGGGCCCGCTCGCTCAGCCAGGCCAAGGCACTGGTAGCCGGGGCCGCCTGCGTCCTGCTCGACCTCGGGCTGCCGGATTCCCGCGGCCTGAACGGCCTGCGGCAACTGCTCGAGATCGAGCCGGATGCCGCCGTCGTGGTGCTCACCGGAGACGCCAACGAGTACCTCGGCGAGCAGGCGGTCCGGGCCGGAGCGCAGGACTACCTGGTCAAGGGTGAGGTCGCCGGGCACACCCTGCACCGGGTCATCCGCTACGCGGTGGAACGGCGGCGCGCGGAGGAGGCTCAGCGGCAGCTCCACATCGCGCACATCCACGCCCAGGAGAACGTCAGGCTCGAGCGCGGCCTGCTGCCGTCGCCGCTGCTGGGCGACGCGCGGCTGAGCGTATCGGCGCGCTGCCTGGCCGGCGGCCAGCACATGCTGCTGGGCGGGGACTTCTACGACGCGGTCGAGGTGGGCGACGGCTCCGTACACGCCCTGATCGGCGATGTCTGCGGTCGCGGCCCGGCCGAGGCCGCGCTCGGCGTCTGCCTGCGGGTGGCCTGGCGGGCGCTGGTGCTGGCCGCGGCCCGCCGACGAGATCTTGTTCACCCTCAGCCAGCTGCTCGGCCACGAGCGGCAAGACGACACCATGTTCGCCACGATGTGCATGGTGTCGGTCACCCCAGACCGCAGTACCGCCTGGGTGCGGATGGCCGGCCACCTGCCACCGCTGCTTGTCACCGGGGACAGGGTGCGCGAGCTGCCGACGCTGGCCTCCCCGCCACTGGGACTCAGCGACGTCCGGGACTGGCCGGGCACCAAGGTGCAGCTGGAAGGCAGCTGGTCGATCCTGCTCTACACCGACGGGCTCATTGAGGGCCGGATCGGCCAGGGGCCCGAACGACTCGGTTCCGAGCGTCTGATGGACCTGATCAGGGACACGCTGCGGACCGGGCCGCAGGCCGACGGCGACGGGCACCGCCCGTCCGGCGAGCAGCTGCTCGACCTGGTCATCGCGCAGGTCCGCGAGCTCAACGGGAAAGACCTCGACGACGACCTGGCCATCTTGTCCCTGGGCTATTCGGCCCCGGATGGCCGATGAGCGCTGCGCCCGACCGCGCCCGCACCACGCCGGACGCGGCGAAACGCTGGCCGCTGAGCCGGATCGTGGGCGTCGGGGTCACCGCCCTGCTGATTTTTTCCGTCGTCGCGGTGGTGGCCGGAGGGATCGCCCTGCTCACCCTGCATCGTGATCGGGCCCGGGTGGTGGACACCTTCGATCCCGCCATCTTGCAGGCGCAGCAGCTGGACATCGCGATGCTCAACCAGGAGACCGGCGTGCGCGGGTACGCGCTCAGCGCCCAGCCGGCCTTCCTGGCTCCGTACACCGACGGTTACACCGCGGAGAAGGCCGCCGTCGCCAGCCTGCAGAGCGAGGTCGGCCAGCTCCCCACCGCGACCCGGGCCGACCTGACCAGCGCGGCCACCCAGGCTCACTACTGGCGCGTCCATTACGCCCAGCCCGCCATCGCCGCGGTCCGCCGCAGCGGCAAGCCGGTGATCAGTTCCGACGTCATCGCCGGGAAGGCGGATTTCGACGCGCTGCGAGTCAAGATCGCCGCGCTGGAGACGGACATCAAGACCGCCAGGAGCGGGGCGATCGCGGCCCTGAACGACGCTGCGACCGTCCTGGATGTCGTGTTCGCCGCGATCGCGATCGGCCTGGCGGTCATCGTGGTCCTGCTCGCGCTCGGGCTGCGGGCGGCCGCCATCAGGCCGCTGCACCAGCTGGCCGCGCAGGCCCGCCAGGTGGCGGGCGGCGACTTCGGCCACGAGGTCAGCCTGCGCGGACCGCGGGAGGTGACCGACCTGGCCGTGGACGTCAACACCATGCGCGAGCGCATCTTGCAGGAGCTGTCCGCGACCCAGACCGCGAACACGATCCTGCAGGCTCATTCCGAGGAGCTCCAGCGCTCCAACTCCGAGCTCGAGCAGTTCGCCTACATCGCCTCGCATGACCTCCAGGAGCCGCTCAGGAAGGTCGCGAGCTTCACCCAGCTGCTGCAACGCCGCTACGCCGGACAGCTCGACGCCCGGGCCGATCAGTACATCGAGTTCGCCGCCGACGGGGCCAAGCGGATGCAGGCACTGATCAACGACCTGCTCTCCTACAGCCGGGTCGGCCGGTCCGCGCGCGAGCCGGCCCTGGTCTCCAGCGACGCCGCGCTGGCTCAGGCCCGGGCCAACCTGGCCACCGCGATGGAGGAGACCGGCGCCACCATCTCCTCCGGTCACCTGCCGCTGGTCCTGGGCGAGCTGCCGCTGCTCACCGCGGTGTTCCAGAACCTGCTCAGCAACGCGCTGAAGTTCAGCGGCGGCGAGCCGCCGCGGGTGGTGATCACAGTGGACCGGGACGGGGAGTTCTGGCTGTTCTCCTTCGCCGACCACGGCATCGGGATAGAACCGGAGTACGCCGACCGGATATTCGTCATCTTCCAGCGCCTGCACGAGCGCACCGCGTACCCGGGGACCGGTATCGGCTTGGCCATGACCAGGAAAATCATTGAGTATTTTGGAGGCCGGATCTGGCTCGACACGGCCTACACCGACGGTACGCGATTTGAGTTCACGCTGCCGATTCCCGCCGAGGCGCTGAGCGCCCCGTCCCAGGACAAGGAAACCGATGGCTGAAAACTCCCGGCTGATCGACGTGCTGCTGGTCGAGGACGACGAGGGTGACGTCCTGATGACCAGGGAGGCCTTCGAGCACTACAAGATACGCAACCCCCTGCACGTGGTGGGCGATGGCGAGCAGGCGCTGCAGTTCCTGCGCCGGACCGGCCCGTTCGCCGACGCGCCGCGTCCCGGCCTGATCCTGCTCGACGTCAACCTGCCCCGCCGCAGTGGCCTGGAAGTGCTCGCCGAGCTGAAGCAGGACCCAGACCTGCTGCTCATTCCGGTGGTCATGCTGACCACCTCCAAGGCCGAGGAAGACATCCTGCGCAGCTACTCCCTGCACGCCAACGCGTTCGTCACCAAGCCCGTCGACTTCGAGCAGTTCATCGACGTGATCCGGCAGATCGACAACTTCTTCCTTTCGCTGGTCTGCTTGCCCCTCTGAGGTCCGCCGGGGCTCGGGCGGTAGGCTCTGAGCGCCGAAATTTGAGGACACGAAGGGAATCCGAATGTACGACGCGACCCTGGCCGAGACCGTCACGATCCGCGGTGCCGGAGGAGACGAGATCGAGGCCTATCTGGCCCGCCCGCTGAGCCAGGGACCGTTCGGCAGTGTGGTGGTCATCCATCACATGCCCGGCTACGACGCGTCGACCAAGGAAATCGCCCGGACGTTCGCGGCCAACGGCTACAACGCCCTGATGCCGAACCTCTACTACCGGGAGGCTCCGGGGGCCAGTCCGGACGACGCGGCCGCGGCGGCCCGGGCCAACGGCGGTGTCCCCGACGACCGGCTGGTCGGTGACGTGGCCGGGGCGGCCGCTTACCTGCGCGGCCTGACCAACTCCAACGGCAAGGTCGGCGTCATCGGCTACTGCTCCGGCGGCCGGCAGTCGTTCCTGGCCGCCTGCAGCCTGCCGCTTGACGCGGCCGTCGACTGCTACGGCGCGTTCGTGGTGGGTACCCCGCCCGAGGGCATGCCGCTGAAGGTCGGCCCCATCAAGCACCTGGCCAAGGACCTGTCCTGCCCGCTGCTCGGCCTGTTCGGCGCGGACGACCAGCATCCCTCACCCGAGCAGGTGGCCGAGCTCGAGCAGGAACTCAAGGACCAGGGCAAGACGCATGAGTTCCACTCCTACGAGGGTGCCGGTCACGCGTTCTTCTCCGTAAACCGCACCGCCTACCGCCCCGAAGCCGCCGTCGACGGCTGGCAGAAGATCTTCACCTGGTTCACCCGCTACCTAACCGCCTAACCCGCCCGCCCCCCTCCGCCCCACCCGTCTCCTCCGCCCGGGTTTCCGTGGTAGATCCGGGTCCGGCGGTGGATCGGGTATACGGGGATGCACCGGATCCGCCCCGAAGCCCGGATCCACCGCAATCTGCTTCAGCACAGGCACGCGCGAGCGGGCCGCTGTACGGCCAGTGTGAGCCGTCTGTCTGGTGATGCATTGCACCAGCCAGACGGTTGTGGATTTCAAGACCCCGGGTGTCGGCTCGCCCCGGCCGGCGAGGACCGAACAGTCCTGTCGTGGGTGGCAGCTCGGGTCGTCGGCGGTAACGTTTCCGGAACGGTCCGGGCCTAGGGTTGCTCCCGTGAGTGGAACGCAGCCAGCGGGCGGCCAGGCAGCGGAGATGCCGGCCACCGCTGTGCGACGCTTCGGCTTGCTGTCACCGGAGACGGTAACCGCCCTGGGCGTCTTGGTGCTCGTGCTGGCGATCGCGAACTTGACGCTGAAGGGTTTCGATCATCAGCTGAGCGGCAGCGGCACCTGGTCAGGCATTGCCATCGTGGTGATGTACGCCGGTGTGGGCCTGGTGGTGGCGCGGCGCCAGCCGCGCAACCCCATCGGCTGGCTACTGCTCGTCTTCATCGCGCTGTACGTGCTCGGCGCTGGTGCCGTGGAGTACGCGGTGCTGGCCTACACCCTGGGCCACCGGGGGTTGCCGCTGGCTCCGGCAGCTGTGGTGCTCGAGACGTTGCAGGCACCTTCGCTCGCGTTGTTCCCTCCGGTCATCTTGCTGTTCCCGGATGGCCGGCTGGCGTCGCGACGCTGGCGGCGGGTGCTGTGGGCCTACGCGGTACTGACCGCGTACGTGTCGGCGGTCTCCGTCACCCAGGGGATCGCCGCGGTGGCCGGTCACGACGTCCACCTCGACATCAACGGCAATCTCACCAGCACGGGCCAGCTGGGCGGCTGGCTGGCCAATCCGCCCGCGTGGCTGGCGGTCCTGGTCCTGGCCTCGATCGCGGCCATCGGCCTGTCGTTCGTGGCCCGCCAGGTGCTCAGCTGGCGGCGTGCCGGGGGTGAGCGCCGCCAGCAGCTGAAGTGGCTGGCCAGCGGCGCCGCGGTGACGATTTTCTCGATCCTGCTCGGGATCCTGATCGGCTCTGTTGTCCCGCTGGTCGGGCTGGCCGCCCTGCCGGCCGCCATCGGCCTGGCGATCTTGAAATACCGGCTGTATGACATCGACCGGCTCATCTCCCGCACACTGGCGTACGCGATCATCACCGGGCTGCTGGTCGGTGTCTACGCGGGGCTGGTGCTGCTGGCCACCGAGCTACTTCACGTCCACACGCCAGTGGCCGTGGCCGCATCAACCCTGGCCGCGGCGGCCCTGTTCAACCCGTTGCGGCTGCGGGTGCAGCACGTGGTGGACCGCCGGTTCAACCGCGCCCGCTACGACGCCGACCAGACCGTGGCCGCGTTCGCAGCACGGCTCAAAGACGCCGTAGAGCTGGACTCGGTCCGCGATGACCTGGCCACGGTCGTCCAGCAGGCCATGGAGCCCGCCCACCTCTCGGTATGGATCAGCCGACGCACCTGAGCCACGCCGCCTCGATCACTAGACGACGCACCGTGTGGCCCACAAGGACGAAACGAAGGGGGTTAACGGGCGCTGGAGGCGGCCCAGATGTTGAGGCCGGCGTCGACGGCGTCGCGGTCGATGGCGGCTAGCTCCTCGGCGGTGAAAGCGCTGTGGCCGGCGGCGGCGAGGTTCTCCTCGAGCTGCGCGACGCTGCTCGCGCCGATGAGCACGGAGGTCACCCGCGGGTCGCGCAGCGCCCAGGACAGCGCGAGCTGGGCCAGCGACTGGCCGCGGGCCTCGGCGATCTTGTTCAGCGCCCGGACGTGCGCCAGCGTCGGCCCGGAGAGCTGATCGGAAGACAGCGAGCCGTCCAGGCTCGCCCGCGACCCCGACGGCACCCCGTCGAGGTACTTGCCGGTCAGTACGCCCTGGGCCAGCGGGGAGAAGGCGATGCAGCCGATGCCCTCGCGGCCAAGCACGTCAAGCAGGCCCCCAGAACCCTCGATCCAGCGGTTCAGCATCGAGTACGACGGCTGGTGAATCAGCAGCGGCGTGCCGAGACTACGGAGGATGGATGCTGCCTCCGCCGTCCGTTCGGCCGAATAAGAGGAGACGCCTACGTACAGGGCTTTGCCCGACCGGACGGCCGCATCCAGCGCGCCCATCGTCTCCTCGAGCGGGGTGTCCGGGTCGAACCGGTGGGAGTAGAAGATGTCGACGTAGTCCAGCCCCATCCGCTGCAGGGACTGGTCCAAGCTGGCCAGCAGGTATTTGCGCGAACCGTGATCGCCGTACGGGCCCGGCCACATGTCATAGCCGGCCTTGGTGGAGATGATCAGCTCGTCCCGGTATGGCCGCAGGTCCTCCCGCATGATCCGGCCGAAGTTAACCTCGGCCGTCCCGTAGGGCGGCCCGTAGTTGTTGGCCAGATCGAAGTGCGTCACGCCCAGGTCGAACGCCCGGCGCAGGATGGCACGCTGGTCTTCCAGCGGCTTGGTGTCACCGAAGTTCTGCCACAGCCCGAGCGACACCTCGGGCAGCTGGATGCCACTGCGCCCGCAGCGGCGGTACGGGAGGCTGCTATAACGGTCACCGGCGGCAACATATGTCATGACAGAAGTCTCGCACTGCAACTGACGACGATGTGAAGGGGCAGGCCATGTACGACGCGATGCTGGCCGAGACGGTCACCATCACCGGACATAACGGCGACGCCATCGAGGCCTACTCGGCCCGGGCGCTGAAAACAGGGCCGGTAGGCGGGGTGGTGGTCCTGCACCACCTGCCCGGTTACGATCGGCAGACCAAGGAGTTCACCCGGGCGTTCGCCGCGGGCGGCCTGAACGCGGTGATGCCGAACCTGTATCACCGCGAGGCGCCCGGCGCCGACCCGGACGACGCGGTGGCGGCGGCGCGGGCGGCGGGCCTGATCCCCGTCCCCGACGAGCGGATCGTCGGCGAGGTGGCCGGCGCGGCCGCGTACCTGCGCGGGCTGACCAACTCCAACGGAAAGGTCGGCGTGATCGGCCACTGCTCAGGCGGCCGGCAGTCGTTCCTCGCGGCGGTCAGCCTGCCGCTGGACGCGGCCGTCGACTGCTACGGCGGCTTCGTCGTCGGCACCCCGCCCCCGGGTCACCTGCTGGAGGGCTGGTCGCCCCTGGTCGAGCGGGCCGCGGACCTGTCCTGCCCGCTGCTCGGCCTGTTCGGCGCCGATGACACCCAGCCCTCGCCCGAGCACGTGGCCGAGCTCGAGGCGGCGCTCAAGGCGCACGGCAAGACCTATGAGTTCCATTCCTATGACGGCGCAGGCCACGCCTTCATGCAGGTCGACCGGATCAGCTACCGGCCGGAGGCCGCAGTGGACGCCTGGGAGCACATCTGGGCCTGGTTCGGGCGCTACCTGTTATCGTCCAGAGGAGGAGAAGGAGTCGTTTATGTGCACTTACCTGACGGAAAAGGTTTCGATCAGCGGCAGCGCCAAGGGCCCGGCCGGATGGATCCGGGTGACCGATGCCAGCGTGTACTTTGACCACCCGGTGCACGCCCAGGCCGAGCACACGCTCAACATCGACTTCCTCGCCCCGTCCGCGGGCCCGTCGGCGCGCGTCGCGGTGGAGCTCACCGCGGAATCGGCGCGAGCCCTGGCCAAGGCGATCCAGTCCACCCTGGACTCGGCTCCTCCCGGCCTGATCACCTGACGCGTCCCGGAGTCACCCGCACCTGATCAGCTCAGCCCCTGATCAGCTCAGCCCTCGGCCCCTGCTGGTTGCGCGTCCGGCAACCAGATCGGACCTGCTGCCCACCGGGGTATCACCGCGGCGTGAGCAGAGCCGGTCCAGGGGCCGGCCGCCGGATAAACGCGTCAATCCACGCTCTCGCCAACGCATTCGAATTATCGTGGATACTTAGCCACCCTATGAGGGTAGTAACGATCCGCAATCCCAGCAGAGCCCGGGCGGGGCGGGACAGCCGGGACAACGCGAGGCCGCTGGGGCAGGCGGGTCGGGTGGCGGTCTGCTTCCGCTCCGCTCCGCTGGAGCGAACAACCCGGACAGGCGATCGACCTGCTGGGTGGTGCACAACCAGGCGGACGCCTCCCGGGCAGCCCCATCTCAGGCAAGATGATCTTGGATACCTGCGAATCGACCCGGCCCCCGGGCCCTGATCAGCTCGGGAATGTCAGTGCCTCGTGCCAGTATGCATGTGGGCCGCCACGGCAGGCGGCGCGTGCAAACAGGAGGCGGCAGCGATGCGGTTCAACCTTGAGCGGGACGCCCTGGCGGAGGCGGTCGCCTGGGTTGCGCGCTCGCTGCCGTCGCGGCCGGTGCTCCCGGTCCTGTCCGGGCTGCTGCTCGAGGCGGAGGCTGACGGACTGACCCTGTCCTGCTTCGATTACGAGGTCTCGGCCCGGATCCGGGTGGACGCGGAGGTGGCCGACCCGGGCACCGTGCTGGTGCCCGGGCGCCTGCTGGCCGAGATCACCCGGAGCCTGCCGTCGGCCGGAGTGGAATTCGATCACGATACCAACGACGTCACCCTGACCTGCGGCCCAGCCTCCTTCACGCTGGTGACGCTGCCGGTCAGGGATTACCCGCGGCTGCCCGAGCTGCCCCGGCTGGCCGGCCACCTCGACGGTGGCTTGCTGGCCATGGCCATCGGCCAGGTGGTGCCCGCGGCCAGCCGTGATGACACCCTGCCGGTCATCACCGGGGTGAACGTCGAGATCGACGGGGACGCGATCAAGCTGGTGGCCACCGACAGGTACCGGCTGGCCGTCCGGGAGCTCGGCTGGAATCCGGCCCAGCCGGGATCGCGGGGGACGCTCCTGGTGCCGGCCAAGACGCTGGCCGATGCCGCCCGGATGATGGCGCCGGGCGTTCCTGTCCGGGTCATGATGGGCGGTGAGCAGGGGAGTGCCTGGTCCGCCGACGGAGCCTCCGGCGCGACCCCGGGTGATGCGAGCTGGCTGCGTGCGGGCGACGCGATGATCGGATTTGAGTCCGGCGGGCGCCGGCTGACCACGCGTCTGATCGCGGGGGAGTACATCAAGTACTCCTCGAGGTTCCCCGAGGATTTCGGCAGCTGCGGCGGACATGCCGGCCGTTCCGCTCGCCGAGGCGGTCAAGCGGGTGGCGCTGGTGGCCGAACGGGGCAGCTCGGTCCGGCTGTCGTTCGGCCAAGGGAAGGTCACCATCGAGGCCGGTACCGAAGGTCAGGCGCGGGCCAGGGAGACGGTCCCGGCCGACTTCTCGGGAAACGAGACCGCGATCGCGTTCAGCCCGCACTACCTGATGGATGGTCTCGGTGCGGCCCTGACGGCGGCGACAGGAGCGGCTGGGGACAAGCCCGTTAAGGACGGGGCCGACGCGAACCCGTCGGGTTCCTCCCGGACGAAGCGCGGATCCGCCTGCAGTTCACCAGCGCGACGAAACCCGCCTTGATCACCGGCAGCGCCCGGCCCGGCGACGAGTCCGACCCGGAACTACCGCTACCTGGTGGTCCCGCTGCGGGCCCTGGCGGGCTTACCGTCCCGGCCCGGGAACGTCGGGTACGGCCCGCTGAAGGCGTGCCGGGACATCCAGGCCATGATCAGGATCCAGGTGGCCAGCGCGAAGAGCAGCATCGCGAAGACGAGAAAACGGCCGGGATCCGGAGCCGGCACCGCCTCCGCGGGCTGGGGCCTGGCCAGCCTCGGCGGCCGGGGGAGATCGGCCATCAGCGCATCGATCTGGCGCTGGGTCTTGGCCACGAGGGCGGCGTCGATCCGCTCGGTCAGCTCGTCGAAGGTCAGCCGTCCCGCGACGAAATGCTCGCGCAGCTGGGTCATGGTCACGTCGCGTTCCGCGTCGCCGACCCGGACGTCGTAGTCGTACCGGGTCCGGCTGGGCACGCGCCATCCCGGTACCAGCTCTTCGCGCGGCTGTTCCGCGCCGGGGTCGTCGTTCACCATTCCGGTTCGGACGTCGTATCGCCTCGTGATCGGCTCCCAGAAATCGCCAGGACGACTACCTCATCTCTCCACGATAAGTCGAGCCGCCCGGCACGGAAGCCGTACGTAACGACAATTACCAGCGGCGACGCGGTCCCCGCGGGCCCCGGGTCCCCGCGGGTCCGCCCGGGCCGCGCCGCCTGCCCATCCCGAGCAGCCGCCTGAACAGCCCGAGCGCCGCGAGGAACAGCACGATCGCGAATGGCCGGCCGCCGCCACCGAGACCGAACAGGGAGAAGGCACCCAGGATGACGAAGAGCCAGACCATGCCCGAGCAGCGGCGCCAAGGTGGCGAACGGCCGGCGAGATCCCGGCGTCGCCCCCTGGTCGCCGTTTTCGTCCCGGTAATCCCAGTTCGACCGGTTCGCCATCGGACCCGGCCAGGCCGATCCCTGCCAGCCAGGTCCCTGCCAGCCCGTTCCCTGCGGACCCGTCGGCACGGCGTGCGGAAGATCGCGCATCACCGTGTTGAGGTCGGCTTTGGTCTTGGCCGCGAACGTCTGGTCCAGCCGCTCGTTCAGTTCGTCAAGCGTCAGCCGGCCGTCTGCGAAGTGCTCACGCAGCTGAGCGGCGGTTGCCTCACGATCGGCGTCCCCAACGCGCACGTTGTATCCCGTAGCCATCGTGCCCTCCGTAGCCAGAACGGGGAATCCCAAGTAAGCACCACGATATATCGCGATACACCGAACAGCAAGCTGAAACTGGCGTGACCGCGGCCCGTCGTGACCCGGACGTGACCCAACTCTACCCGCCCAGGGAAATCCGCCCCGACCCTGTTCACTGCCCTCCAGCGGCGGCGGTGAGGGCGGGTTCACTGCCCTCCCGCGGCGGCGGTGAGGGCGTCTCCCGCGGCGGTGCGGGTGTAAAGGACCGAGCGGCCGGAGCGGGCCCGGGCGATCAGCCCGGCGTCCCGCAGCACGGCCAGGTGGTCGCCGATGCCGCCGATCGACTGGCCCAGGATGACGGCGAGCTGGGTGGTGCTGGCCGGCTCCTCCAGGGCGAGCAGGATGGCGGCGCGCGATGGGCCGAGGAGCCGGTCCAGGGCCGGCCGGGCCGGGACCGGGCGGGCTGCTCCCAGAGCGCGGCGACCCCGCGCGCGGGATAGATCAAGGCCGGCGGCCAGGGCGGATCAAGCCTGCAGGGCGAGCCTGGGCCAGACGAATACCGACGGTACGAACAGCAGGCCGCGCCCGCCCAGCTCGGCGTCTTCCTGGCCTGGCCAGTGGCTGTGCTCGATCCGGCCTTGGTGCCAGCTCAGGCTGTCGTGCAGCCCGGCCAGCGCGGCCGCCCAGCCCCGGGAGGCGAGCTGCCCGGCGCGGTACACCACGTCCCGCTCCAGGATGGCCCGCAGCGCGGGCCATTCGGGCTCGAGCAGCGCCTGCCAGGCCTCGGCCAGCACGTCGGCGACGCGGGCGGCGACCTGGTCGCCGGCCAGGATCGGCTCGAGCCGGGGATCAACCGGGGGCTGCCGCCGCAGCGCCTGGGCGATCTCGCGGTGTGCCTGCTCCGGGGGCGTCGCCCGGACCTGGGCGAGCAGGTCGCCGATCGTGGGGACAGGGCCGCCGGGACGGGAGACAGGAAGTCCGCGCCCCAGCCGGGCGGGTGCAGCGCGCAGGATCAGCTCGAGGTCCGTCTCGCGCGCCAGCGCCCGGTAGCGGTCACGGGCCCGGGCCAGCCAGGGACGAAGCACGAGTTCGTCTCGCCGGCCCGGCTCGCCGGCCAGCACGCGCAGCGCCTGGGTCAGCTCCCACAGCGGCGACAGCGCGAACCGGGTCGTGATCAGGTCGTCGTTGCGCACCTCGATCCGCAGCGCCATCGCCCACCAGCTTTCGTCCTGTGACGAAAGAGTATGTCGCCGACGACCGGTCTCGCACGATGGCGGCTATGACCACGACGACGTCCGGGCCCGCCCGAAGCCCCGTCCCCGCCGCTCGCCCCGCCGGACGCCGGACCGCGCATCACGTACCGTTCGGTGTTCGCGGTCCGCGAGTTCCGGGTGCTGTTCAGCGCGCAGCTCATGTACGTCCTGGGCTTTGAGTTCGAGATCCTCGGCCTGTCGGTGCTGGTGTACGCGCACACCCGGTCGGCCTTCTTGACCGCGCTGGCGTTCAGCATGGGCTTCGCCCCGCAGGCCATCGGCGGCGCGTTGTTCACGGCGCTGGCCGACCGGCTGCCGCCCCGCCGCTCGTGATCGGGACCGGCCTGGTGATCCGCGCCGTGCCCGGCCTGGCGATCGGGCTGTGGCCGGGCTGCCCGGTCCCCGCGATGCTGGCCCTGGTCGCGGTCACCGCGACGGTCGCTCCCGTGTTCTCCGCCGCGACCTCGGGGCTGCTGCCCGAGGTGCTGCGACGGCGGACCAGTACGTGCTGGCCCGCTCGGTCTTCAGCCTGACCGGCTCGGGCGGCCAGATCGTCGGCCTGGGGATCGGCGGCGCGGTGCTCGCCGCTGCTGCCCGCCCGCTGGCTGCTGCTGGCCGCCGGCCTGTCGCTGCATGGCGGCCGCGGCGATCAGCCGTCTCGGCCTGCGGCCCCGCCCGGCCCGCTCCGACACGGCCGCCCGATCAGCCCGCCCCTGGCGCGCGCTGGCTCGTCGACCGCGGGATCCTGCGCGCCACCGTCGCCGGGAACATCGAGCTGTTCGCCGACCGCCAGGTGCGGGGCCTGCTGCTGGCGCAGTGGCTGCCCGCGTGGTGCGTCACCGGCGCCGAGTCACTGATCGTCCCCTACACCGGGTCGCTCGGCCGGCCCGCCAGCGCGGCCGGCCCGCTGCTGGCCGCGATGCCGGTCGGGATGCTCGCTGGGCGAGGTGCTGGTCGGCCGGTTCGTCCGGCCCGGCCGCGCGCAGGCGGCTCGCGTTTCCGCTCGCCGCCGGCGATGGGCGTGCCCCTGCTCGCGCTGGCCTTCCGGCTCCCGTTGCCGCTCGCCGGGGTCGCTGCTGCTGACTCTGCGGTTCCGGCTTCGCCTACCAGCTCGGCCTCCAGCGGGCCTTCCTGGACAGCCTGCCGGAAGGCAGGCGAGCTCAGGCCTTCGGCCTCAACTCCACCGGGGCGATGGGCGGCCAGGGCCTGACCCCGTCGGCCGCGGGCGGCCTGGCGCTGGCCGTCGGCGCGGGGCCCGCGATGGCCATCGCGGGCGCGGTCACGATCCTGGCCGCGCTCGCCCTGCGCGGCCCGCTCCGCGGTCCGGAAGCCGGGATGGCTAGAGTCGGCAGCAGGCAGCGAGGACGCTAGCGCGGGAGGCCGGCATGGCTCAGGTGACGATCGGGTCCGGGGATCACCACGTCCTGGCCGTGCACGGGTGGTTCGGCTCGGCCCGCGGCTGGGGCTCGCTGCCCGACTACCTCGACGGGTCCAGGTTCACCTACGTGTTCATGGACCTGCGCGGGTACGGCGACCGCCAGCAGGTCGGCGGCGAGTTCACCATGGCCGAGGCGGCGGCCGACGCGCTCGCCCTGGCCGATGAGCTCGGCTGGGACCGGTTCTCGGTGATCGGCCACTCGATGGGCGGCAAGGCGGCCCACCAGATCCTGCTGCAGGCGCCGGACCGGGTGCGCAAGCTGGTCGGCCTCAACGCGGTGCCGGCCACCGCGGTGCCCATGGACGAGCAGGGTTGGGCGCTGTTTTCCGGCGCCGCCGCGCAGCCCGGCAACCGGGCCGCGATCATCGACTTCACCACGGGAAACAAGCTGACGAAGATCTTTATCAACCAGGTGGTGCAGCATTCGCTCGAGCACTCCGACGTCGAGGCGTTCGGCGCGTACCTGCGATCGTGGGCCCAGGACGACTTTTCCTCCTCGGTCAAGACGGACACCGTCACCCCGGTCAAGCTGATCGTCGGGGTCAACGACCCGGCGCTGTCCGCCGACGTGATGGAGCAGACCTGGGGGGTCTTCTTCCCCGAGGCCGAGCTGACCATCCTGCCCGACGCCGGGCACTACCCGATGTTCGAGTGCTCCGGTGGCGCTCGCGACCTCCATCGAGGAGTTCCTGGAGCAGGAATGACCACCCGGACCCGGATCCGGCGGGGGCGCCCCGGCCGGACACCGAGGTCGTGTTCGACCCCGCCACCTACGTCGACGGCGTGCCCTTCGACGCGCTGGCCAGGCTGCGCCGCGACCGCCCGGTCGCCTGGGTACCGGAGATCCCCGTGCTGGGCTGGCCGGCCGGGCCGGGGTTCTGGCTCGTGCTCAGGCATGCGGACGTCGAGTCGGTGCTGACCAGGCCGCAGCTGTTCTCCTCCGCCCTGGGCGCCACCCAGATCCGGGACCCGGCCACGCCGCAGGCGCTCGGCTACGTCCGGCGGATGATGCTCAACATGGACCCGCCGGAGCACTCCCGGCTGCGGCGGCTGCTCGGCCGGTCGTTCACGCCGCGGGCGGTCGCCCAGCTCGAGCAGCGCATCCGCGGTCACGCCCGGGCCATCTGCGAGCGTGTCTTGGTCGGCCCGCGGGGCGAGTGCGACTTCGCCAAGGACGTGGCCGCGGACCTGCCGTTGCTGACGCTGGCCGACGTGCTCGGCGTGCCCGAGCAGGACCGCTGGCTGCTGTTCGACTGGTCCAACCGGGTCATCGGCTACCAGGATCCCGACTACTCCTCCTCGGCCGAGTTCGATCCGGTGGCGGGCACGCCCGATGGCCGCCGAGGCGCTGGCCGTGCGGCCGGAGCCGGACTCGCGACGGCCGGATGCCCGACCCGCGTACCCGCGAGGGCATGCCCGACCTGTACGCCTACGCCCACCTGCTGGCCGCAGGAAAAACGCCGCCACCCCGGCGATGACGTGATGTCGATCCTGCTGGGCCAGGCGGATGAGGGCGGCGGTCCAGCTCTCGGCGGCTGAGTTCGAGAACATGTTCTGGCTCTTCGCCGTGGCCGGGAACGAGACGTTGCGCAACGGCCTGCCGGGTGGCTGCATCGCGCTGCTCGATCATCGCGGACGCCCAGGCCGAGTTGCGCGCCGAGCCCGCTCTGATGCCCGCCGCGGCCGATGAGATGCTGCGCTGGTGGACGCCGGTCATGACGTTCCGCCGGACCGCGACCGACGGAGTGCGACCTCGGCGGCCAGCGCATCCGGCGCCGGGGACAAGGTGGTCGTCTCGTTCACCTCGGCCAATCGCGACGAGGCCGTCTTCGCCGACCCGGACCGCTTCGACCTGCGCCGCCACCCCAACCCGCACCTGGTCTTCGGTCACGGTCCGCACTTCTGCCTGGGCGCCCACCTGGCCCGGACCCAGCTGCGCGCGCTGTTCGACGAGGTGCTGGCCCGCACGTCGTCGCTGACCTACGCGGGCCCGCCGGCCTATTTGCGCTCGAACTTCCAGCGCGGCGTCAAGCGGCTGCCGGTCGCCTGGACCGCCTGACCGGCATCGAGTACCTCGCCGGCCGTAACACCACGGCCCGTTCGGAAGATTCGTTTTTTCCTGCCGAACGGACGGTGGTGCGTGCCGCCCGGCGTCCGGCTGACGGTTCGCCGGGCTCGTCACAGGTCAATGGTGTGCTCTTCGGCGGCCACGGTGACCGGCAGCGGCGCCCCGGCGAACCGCTGCGCGATCTTGTCGAGTTCGCCGTCGGTGCGGTCCGGGCGATGGTGGAACAGCACGACCCGCCGGGCGCCCGCCCGGCGGGCCAGCTCGATCGCGTACTCGGCGGCGGCGTGACCGAACGCGGCCTGGGCGGGCACTTCCTCGGCAAGCAGCTGGGCGTCGTGGATCAGCACGTCGGCCCCGGCGGCGAGCTCGAGGGCGCCGTTGTGATACTCACCCCAGCCATCGGGGCCCGGGCCCAGGGCGGTCGGGCCGTGATCGGTGACGTAGGCGACGGCCGACCGGCCATCGCTGACCCGGTACCCGATGGTCCGGCCGCCCTTATGCGGGATTTCCCGCGCCTCGATCGTGAACCCGCTGGCCAGCAGCCGGCCGGGTGAGATGGCCGTAAAGCTCCAGCGGCCGCGCAGCTGGCCAGGGGAGATCGGGAAGTGCGGCGGTGACATCGCCCGGCTGAGCACCTGCTCGGCGCTGGTGCCGTCCTGCTGGTCCGGCAGCAGCAGGGTGACCTGAGCGTCGTCGTGGTCCGCGCCGCGGAAGAACGGCAGGCCCTGGACGTGGTCCCAGTGCAGGTGAGTGAGCAGGATGGTCCCGCTGAACGGCTGGCCGCGCAGCAACGTCGTGACCCGGCGGATGCCCGTGCCGGCGTCGAGGATGATCGTCGGTCTCGCATCGTCATGAGCGATGGCAACACAGGAGGTGTGCCCGCCGTAGCGGACGAAATCCGGGCCTGGCGCGGGCGTCGACCCGCGGACACCGCAAAAGTGCAGCCGCACCGGTTAAGCGTAGCCACACTCCTTTTCTTCGGCATGCAGCTTTCTTCGGTAGGCAGCGGCCGGACATCAGTGGATAGCGCAGTATTTGCGACAGGAATGGCATGATAGGCAGAAGCTCGATGGTGTGGCCTGGGGTGGGCATGGGAGGGGCTGCAGTGTGAGGTGCGGGCAGTGCGGTGCGTCTGTGGCGGACGATGACCGGTTCTGCAGCGATTGCGGTGCTTCGCTGGAAGTCGTATGCCTGTCCTGCGGCGAGCCGTTGGCGCCCGGCAAGCGGTTCTGCCGGACCTGCGGATCTCCCGTGCCAGCCGCTGCCGGTGGTTCTGCGACCGCGCCCAGGCCGGCCAGCCCGGACGCCGGGCCGATCGCGGAGCGCCGGGTGTGCTCGGTGCTGTTCTGTGATGTCGTCGGCTTTACCCCGTTGTCCGAAGCCCGGGATCCCGAGGTGATCCGGGAGCTCCTCTCGCAGTATTTCGAGGTGGCGCGCACCGTGATCGATCGCTACGGGGGGGTGGTGGAGAAGTTCATCGGGGACGCGGTGATGGCGGTGTGGGGCACCCCTGTCGCCACCGAGGGCGATGCGGAGCGGGCGGTCCGCGCCGCGCTTGACCTGGTGGCCGCGGTCGCCCAGCTCGGCCAGGAAGCGGAGGTGCCTGGGCTGGCCGCCCGGGCCGGGGTGGTGACCGGGGAAGTGGCCGTCACCATCGGTGCCGTCCACGAGGGAATGGTGGCGGGGGACACGGTGAACACCGCCGCCCGGGTCCAGTCGGCCGCGGAGCCTGGCCAGGTGCTCGCCGACGGGCCGACCTGCCGGCTGGCCGGCAGCGCGGTCGGGTTCGCCGACGCCGGGGAGCACACGCTGAAGGGAAAGGCCGAGCCGCAGCACCTGTGGCGGGCGACCCGGGTGGTGTCGGCGGTGGGCGGCGCGCAGCGGGTGGACGGCCTGGAGGCGCCGCTGACGGGACGGGACGCGGAATTGCGGACGGTCAGGGAGCTGTTTCACGCCACAGCGGACCGGCGGGTGCCGCGGCTGGTCCTGGTGTCTGGTCCGGCCGGGGTGGGCAAGTCCCGGCTGGGCTGGGAGTTCGAGAAGTACGCCGACGGCCTGGCCGTGGAGCTGTGGTGGCACCGGGGCCGGTGCCTGTCCTACGGCGAGGGCGTGGCGTTCTGGGCGCTGGGCGAGATCGTCAGGCAGCGGCTGGGCATCGCCGAGGAGGACCTCCCCGAGGTGGCTGCGGCGAAGCTGGCCGACGGGCTGAACGAGTTCGTGACGGACGAGACCGAGCGGTCGTATATCGGCGCCCGGCTGAGTCGGCTCCTCGGCGTGCCGTTCGCCGGGGACAACGGGGCGGCGCTCGGACGAGACGAGCTGTTCGCCGGGTGGCGGCTGTTCTTCGAGCGCCTGGCGGCGGTGCAGCCGGTGGTGCTGCTGATCGAGGATGCCCAGTATGCCGACAGCGGGCTGCTCGACTTCCTGGACCACCTGATCGACTGGGTCCGGGAGCTGCCCGTCTACGTGCTGGCGTTCGCCCGGCCCGAGCTGAGCCAGGCCCGGCCGGGGTTCGGGGCCGGCCGGAACCGGATCACGCTGACCCTGGACCCACTGGACCGGACCTCGATGGACCTGCTGGTCGAGGCGCTCGTGCCGGCCATGCCCGACGCCGCCCGCTCGAAGATCACCCAGCACGCGCAGGGCGTGCCGTTGTTCGCCGTAGAGACGGTGCGGTCGCTGATCGACCGGGACATCGTCCAGCCGGTGGAAGGTATCTACCGGCTGGTTCGCGACATCGGGGAATTGGTCGTACCCGACAGCCTGCACGCGCTGCTGGCCGCCCGGCTCGATGCCCTGGACCCGGCCGCCCGGCGGCTGATCGCCGATGCCGCGGTGCTGGGCAGCACCTTCCCCGCCGAGGCGCTCATCGCGGTGTCCGGGCAGGAGGAATCCGCAGCGCGCGCGGCCCTGGCGGAACTGCTGCGCCGCGAGGTACTCACCGTTTCCGCCGATCCGCTGTCCCCGGAACGCGGCAGCTACCAGTTCGCCCAGCAGATGCTCCGCCAGGTCGCCTACGACACGTTGTCCCGCCGGGGCCGCAAGAGCCGCCACCTGGCCGTCGCCGCGCACCTGCGGGCGGTCTTCCCTGGTGACGGAGAGGAAATGGTCGATGTCATCGCCCGGCACTATCTCGATGCGCTGAACGCCGTGCCTGGTGACCCCGACACCGGCGAGATTCGCGGCCAGGCGATCGCCACGCTGGTCCGTTCGGCCGAGCGGGCGAAACGGACCGGTGCTCCGGTTCGGGCGACGGCCAGCTACGCTGCCGCCGCGGAGCTTGTTTCACCGGACACCGCGGCTGGCGTGACCGGTGTGAACCGCCCCGGCGACGGGCCAGCTGCCGGCGAGTTGTGGGAGAGTGCCGCGGAGGCCGCTGCCGACAGCGGCGGCAGCTACGCCGAAGCCATCGAGTACGCGGACCGGGCCCGCGATTACTACGCCGGGCGCGGCCAGGTCCGCGCCATGGCCCGGGCGCAGGCCATCACCGGGCGGGCGCTGCGCCTGCTCGGCCGTCTCAGCGAGGCACGTGATCAGCTCACGGCCGCGATGGACATCCTGCGGACCGATCCCGGCCCCGACACGGTGCGCGCCCTGGAACAGCTGGCGGCCCTTGAGGTGTTCGCTGGATCACCCGGCGCCGATTCGCTCACCATCGAGGCCCTCACCCTCGGCCAGGCGTTCGATGTCGATGTCAGCCAGATGTGCGCCCTGCTCGAGATCCGCGCGATTCATCTCCTCTTTACCGAGCGGCGCGCCGAGGCGGTCGCCTACATCCGCGAGAGCATCAGGCTTTCCACGGCGGCAGGTGACACCTTCGCCATGGGAGCCGGGCTGCTCAACCTCACGGCCGCACTCACCGACGACTGGGAAGCCGAGGCCGCGGCGGCCCGCAGCGCCGCTGGCCATCTCCGCCGCGTCGGCAACGTGGATTTCCTGTCGTACGCGATCGGGAACCTCGCCTCCGTCCTGCTGTCCCTCGGTGACTGGGACGCCGCCGACGCGGAGATTACGCAGGCCATCGCCTCCGGGGACCTACCGGAGAGCGAGCACACCACGATGCACTCTGCCGAGCTGGCGGCCCTGCGTGGCGATGCCGCGGCGGCCGGCGCCATGCTGGCCACGGTGCAGGATCTCCGCGTCAACGAGGAACCTCAGATCCAGGCGTCCCTCAGTAAAGTGGAAGCCTTCGTCGCCGCCGCGCGCAACGAGCCGGAGAACGCCCTGCGCCACGCCCGCGACTCGCTGGTTTACGTGGACGCGCTGGGACTCAGCTCCATGGGGTGGACCTGGGCGCTGGCCGTGCGGGCCGCCTTTGAGCTCGCGGACCACGCCGCGGTCCGCGAACTGCTGGCGATGCTGGACTCCCGCCCGCCGGGGCACGTTCCCCTGATGCTGCGCCCCGAGCGGGCGCTAGCCCTCGCCCGGCTGGCCGCCGCCGCCGGCGACCAGGCCGCCGGGCCGCAGTTCGCCACCGCGATCAGCGGCCTTCGCGAGCTCAGTACCCCGTACCATCTCGCCCACGGCTTGCTCGACCATGCCGCCTACCTCACCGGATCGGGCGACGCGGCGACCGCGGCGCTGGCCATCGACGAGGCCAGGGCCATCGGGTACCGCCTGCGCTGCCAGCTGCTGCTCGACCGCGCCGCGGCCCTGACGCCCGCCGAGGAGAGACAAGCCGGTAGCAGGTGAGCGCTCCCGACGCGGGCCGGCGCAGCCGCTACCGCGATGCACTCCGGCATCGCGACCTGCGGCTGCTCATGACCGCGTTCCTGGTGGACCAGCTCGGCAGCTGGTCCTACCTGATCGTGATCTCGGTGTACGTCTTCGACCGCACCCACTCCACCCAGTGGCTGGCCCTCCTGGGCGTCTGCCGCTGGGGCCCCAGCCTGCTGCTGGCCAGCTACGGCGGCGTCCTGGCGGACCGCTATCAGCGGGTCACCGTCCTGGTCGTCTCCGCGCTGGCCAGCGCGGTGCTGATGGCGGGGATGGCCGCCGTGGTCACCACCGCGGCCCCCGTCGGCTTCGTGCTGGCCATCGCGGCCGCCTCGTCCGTAGCCGGGGCACCCTACCAGCCCGCCGCGGGCGCGCTCCCGCCCGAGATCGTCGGTGAGAAGGACCTGGCCGCCGCGAACTCGATGTTCTCCGCACTGGAAAACCTCGTGGTCGTGGTCGGGCCGGGCATCGGCGGCCTGCTGCTGCTGACCGGCCGGCCCGCCATCGGCGTGGCGATCAACGCCGTCAGTTTCGTGCTCGCGGCCGCCGTGATATCCCGGCTGCGGGTCCGGTCCCGGGGCAGCGGGGAAGAGGACGGCACCACCCTGCAGCAGCTGACGACCGGGCTCCGGGCGCTGGCCGCGCAGCCAGTCGCGCTGGCCGTGATCTTGTTCTGCGGCCTGGACTCCGCGGTCTACGGCGCGACCACCGTGCTCTACGTCCCGCTGTCGATCCAGCTGGGCACCGGTCCCGACGGCTATGGCTATCTGCTGGCCGCGGCCGCGCTCGGTGGCTTGCTCGGGCCGGCCTGGCGAACCGGCTGAGTGGCGCCTCCCGGCTGGCGCCGGTCATCATGGGCAGCATCTGCCTCCAGGCGCTGCCGTTCCTGGCCCTCGTCTCGCTGCACGTCGCGTGGCTGGCCGCGGTTCTGCAGGTGGTCTCAGGCATCGGCATGGTCATCGTCGACGTGCTCGCGATCACCACGTTGCAGCGTGACCTGGCTGGAGCCCTGCTCGGCCGGGTACTCGGCGTCTTCGACACCGTGATCCTGGCCGGCATCCTCCTCGCCAGCCTGGTCACCGGCATCCTGCTCGCGCACGCCAGCCTGGACGTCACGCTGGTTATCATCGGCGTCGGCATCCCGGTCATCGGCCTGATCGGCCTGCCCGCCCTGCTGCGTGCCGACCGGACCTCGGCCGCGGCCGCGATGCGGTTGCGTCCGCTGGTCGACCTGCTGTCCGAGCTCGACCTGCTGACCGGCGCGGACCGCAGCACGCTCGAACGGCTCGCGGCCGCCGCGCAGGAGGTCGCCATGCCCGCCGGAAGCGGGCTGATCCGTGAGGGCGACGAGGCCGACGCGCTATGGATCCTGACCCGCGGCGAGCTGTCAGTGTCCGTCGCGGAAAATGGCCTGCCACCCCGTGAGCTGGCCCCGGTGACCGCGCCTGGTTACGTCGGCGAGCTTGGCCTGCTGCACGGAATTCCGCGCACCGCCACCGTACGCACCAGCCAGGACAGCACCCTGCTGCGGATCAGCGGCGAGGACTTCCTCTCCGCCCTGCAAGCCAGCCGGCCGAGTCCCACGCTGCTGGCCGTGGCGGGCGTCCGGCTGGCCCGCACCCCCGGCCGCGGCCCGCGGCCGCCGGTGGGCACGGCCAGCCAGCCTGGCTGATGAGATCATGACCCGGCCCGCCGTGAGAGGAGGAGGCAAGCGATGAGTCCCGACGAGCTGCTCCGCGAACTTGGCGACCTGGCCACCTCGCTAGGCCCGGCCGTCCGGCCGTCCGGCTCCGATGAGCTGCTGCGTTCTCTCACCGAGACGGCCCGGCGCCTGTTCGGCGCGGCGGCGTGTTCGCTGGCCCTGCTCAGTGCGGACGAATCCGAGCTGATCTACACGGTCGCCGCGGGCGAAGGCGCGGCCGACGTCACCGGCATGCGGATCTCCTCAGGCCAGGGCATCGCCGGCTGGGTCGTGCAGTCCGGGCAGCCGATCGCGGTCAGCGACCTGGCCAATGACCCGCGCTTTGCCCGGGATACGGCCGAACGGACCGGCTACGTGCCCCAGGCCATCCTCGCCGTCCCCGTCGAGACGCCGCAACGGATGCTCGGCGTCATCAGCCTGCTTGACCGCGACTCGCGGCGCCCAGGCGCCGAGCAGGACATGGCTCTGCTGTCGCTGTTTGCCGATCAGGCCGCGCTGGCCCTGGCCAGCGTCGAGGTATTCAGCCAGATGGGCCGGGTGCTGCTCGATGCCCTGGCCGAAGCCGCGGTCGGTCAGGACCTGGCCCTCGCGCTGCGGCGGGCCGCCACCGGGGTGCCGTCCGCCGACTCTGACCTGGCCACCCTGGCCGCTACGTTCGCGGCGCTGGCGCGCCGCGGTGACGCCGAGCGCCAGCTCGCGCTCGCGGTGCTCGCCGACGTCGGGCAGTACGTCGAGAGGCGGCCGTCACGACCTCGCTAAGACCCGCATGGAGCGACGCCTTCGCCCCCGAGACGTTGCGTCCGGTGCCGGGAATGGGGCTGCCCATCGACAAGGAATGGGCCTGGGGCGGTGCGGCCGGGGCCGGGATCGCCGTGGCCGTGGTCGACAGCGGGATCGATGCCGCGCACCCCGCCGTCGGTCACGTCGAGCGGGCTGTCGCCCTGCGGTGGGACTCCCAGGCCCACGAGGTGGCGACCACCGAGGGCCCGCACGAGGACCTGTTCGGGCACGGCACCGCGTGCGCCGGGATCATCAGGTGCACCGCCCCTGACGCCGCCCTGTGGTCGGTGCGCGTCCTCGGCAGCCGGCTGACCGGCAAGGGCGTGGTCTTCGCGGCCGGTCTTCGCTGGGCCATCGGCCAGGGCGCGCGGGTGATCAACCTGTCCCTCAGCACCGGCCGCGAGGACTACTTCGGCCTCTTCCACGAGATCGCCGACGAGGCCGCGTTCGCCGGCGTCGTGCTGGTCTGCGCCACCAACAATGTCCCCGGGCCGACCTTCCCCAGCCAGTTCTCCTCGGTCATCTCCGTCGCCGCTCACGACGGGCAGGACCCGTTCTGCCTCGACGCCAACCCGGCGCCGCCCACCGACTTCGGGGCCCCCGGTATCGACATCAGGGTGCCGTGGCTGTCCGGCGCCACCATCGTCTCGACCGGCAACTCCTTCGCCGCGCCGCACGTGACGGGGCTGGTGGCCCGGCTGCTGAGCAAGCACCCGCACCTTACGCCGTACGAGGTAAAGACCGTCCTGCGCGCCGTGGCCAGCAATGCGGCCACCCCAAAGAGTCCGCGATGACCTCCGCCGTGACGGCCCTGCTGCGCGAGACCGCCCTGCTCCGGTCGGCTCCGGCGCAGGACCTCGAGGCGGTCGCCGCGGCGTCCCGGCTGCGGAGCTTCCGTCGCGGCCAGGTTGTGTTCAGCCGGGACGATCCGGGCGACACCGTCATCGTCGTGGTCTCGGGCCGGGTCAAGGTCGTGCTCCGTTCGGCCGACGGAGGCGAGCTGACCCTGACGGTCATCGGTGCGGGCGGCCTGTTCGGCGAGCTGAGCGTCGCCGATAGCGGCCCTCGGTCGACCGACGCCGAGACGCTCGAGGAGTGCCAGCTGCTGCTTATCCCGCGAGAGCGGATCCAGGATCTCTGCGCGCGCGTGCCGTCGGTGGCGCAGGCCCTGACCGGTTCCATCGCAGCCACCCTGAGGCGGCTGACCGGTGAAGCCGGTGACCTGGTCTTCCTCGACCTGCCGCGCCGGGTCGCGAAGGTCCTGCTGAGCCAGCCCAGGGGCGCAGACGGCACGATCCGGCTGCGGATGAGCCAGGAGGAACTCGCGCATCAGGTGGGCGGCACCCGGCAGAGCGTCAACGCCGCGTTGCGCGGCTTCGAGCGGCGCGGCTGGCTCGAGGTCCGCGACCGGATCGTGGTGGTGAAGCAGGCCGCGGCGCTGGGCCGGTTCGCCGGCCTCGAAGTGTCGGCTACTTGACACCGCACCTGTCGGCCGGGCGACTGACGAAGCCCGCCGGCCCGCCATAGTGGTTCACATCAGGAAGAAAACCGAACAGGGAGGGCAATCCCCATGACCGAGCAGAACTTCACCACCGGCCTCGACGACGCCGACGATGACACCCTGGGTCACGCGCGCCGCGACGCCGAGGAGGCTGCCGATGACACCGAGGGTCACGCCCGCCGCGACGCCGACGCCGCCGCCGATGACACCGAGGGTCACTTGCGCCGCGACGCCGACGACGACGCCGATGACACCGAGGGTCACGCGCGCCGCTAACGGCAACAAGCTTTGCCGAACGGGCCGCACGCTGGGTGCGGCCCGTTCGGCATTACTTTGCGCCAGCCCTGTCCGAGAGTAGGAAATATGGTGTGCAATATCAGGTAGGTGCAAAAGCTCTACCGGGTTGCAGGGGTGGGACTGGGTGAGGTGCGGGCAGTGCGGTGCGTCTGTAAAGGAAGGCGACCGGTTTTGCGGGGCGTGCGGAACTCCTTCGGGAGGCTGTCCGTCGTGTGGTGAGCCGGTTGTTCCCGGAGATCGTTTCTGCCGTGGGTGTGGTCACCCGCTCGCTAACGCCGCGTCCGTAACGACCGTCCCGGCACCGGTGAGGGTGGCGGTTCCCGCACCGGGTCACGAGCAGCTGGCGGAGCGCCGGGTGTGCTCGTTGCTGTTCTGCGACGTCGTCGGCTTTACCCCGCTGTCCGAAGCCCGTGACCCTGAGTCGGTACGGGAACTGCTTTCTGCGTATTTCGCCGTGGCGAGGACCGTCGTCGGCCGGTACGGCGGGGTGGTGGAGAAATTCATCGGGGACGCCGTGATGGCGGTGTGGGGGACGCCGGCCGCGACCGAGGAGGATGCGGAGCGGGCCGTGCGCGCGGCGCTCGACCTGGTGACCGCGGTGGCCGAGCTAGGACAGGAGGCAGGGGTCCCCGGCCTGGCGGCGCGGGCCGGGGTGGTGACCGGCGAGGTCGCGGTGGCGCTCGGCGCGGTCAACGAGGGCATGGTCGCGGGGGATGCGGTAAACACGGCGGCCAGGGTGCAGTCGGCCGCCGAGCCGGGGCAGGTGCTGGTGGATGCCGTGACTCAGCGGGTCGCGGGCAGTGCGATCGGGTTTGCCGATGCCGGGGAGCACCAGCTGAAGGGCAAGGCCGAGCCGCAGCGTCTGTGGCGGGCCACCTGGGTACTGTCCGCGGTCGGCGGCGTCCAGCGGGTCGACGGGCTGGAAGCACCTCTGGTCGGCCGGGACGCCGAGCTGCGGACGGTCAAGGACTTGTTCCATGCGGTCGCGGACCGGCGGGTGCCGCGCCTGGTCCTGGTGTCTGGTCCGGCCGGAGTGGGCAAGTCCCGGCTGGGCTGGGAGTTCGAGAAGTACGCCGACGGCCTGGCCGCGGAGGTCTGGTGGCACCGAGGACGCTGTCTGTCCTACGGCGAGGGTGTCGCATTCTGGGCGCTGGCGGAGATGGTCAGGCAGCGGCTTGGCATCGCCGAGGAGGAGCCGGCCGAGGGCGCCGCAGCCAAGCTGGCCGAGGGCCTGAGCTGGTCCGTTCCCGACGCTGCGGAGCGAGCGTATGTGAGCATGCGGCTGGCCCGGCTGCTCGGAGTGCCTGCCGCCGGGGATGGCGGAGCGGCGCTGTCCCGGGAGGAGCTGTTCGCCGGGTGGCGGTTGTTCTTCGAGCGGCTAGCCGCGGTGCAGCCAGTGGTGCTGCTGGTCGAGGACGCCCAGTACGCCGACGGCGGCCTGCTCGACTTCCTTGATCACCTGATCGACTGGGCTAAGAACCTCCCGGTGTACGTGCTGATGTTCGCCCGGCCCGAGCTTGATCAGGTCCGGCCGGGATTCGGCACCGGCCGGAACCGGGTGACGCTGACTCTGGATCCGCTGGACCCGACGTCCATGGACAAGCTGGTGGATGCGCTGGTGCCCGGGATGCCAGTCTCGGCGCGGTCGAAGATCACCGGCCAGGCGCAGGGCGTTCCGCTGTTCGCGGTAGAGACGGTACGGTCGCTGATCGACCGGGACGTCGTTCAGCCCGTGGAGGGGATATACCGGCTGACCGGCGATATCGGGGAGCTGGTGGTGCCGGACAGCCTGCACGCGCTGCTGGCCGCGCGGCTTGACGCGCTGGACCCGGGCGTCCGGCAGCTGATCGCGGACGCCGCGGTGCTGGGCACGACGTTCCCCGCCGAGGCGCTGGTCGCGGTGTCCGGGCAAGGCGAGGGGGCGGTCCGGACAGCGCTGGCGGATCTTGTCCGCCGTGAGGTGCTGAGCGTGTCCGCGGATCCGCTATCGCCCGAGCGGGGTAACTACCAGTTCGCTCAGGAGATGCTGCGGCAGGTCGCCTACGACACGCTGTCGCGCCGGGACCGCAAGACGCGCCATCTGGCGGTAGCGGCGCACCTGCGCACCGCGTTCGCCGGCGACGGCGAAGAGATGACCGACGTGATCGCGCGGCACTACCTGGATGCACTACGTACCATCCCCGATGACCCCGACGTCGCCCAGATCCGCGGTCAGGCCGTCAGCGCCTTGATCCGGGCGGCCGAGCGCGCCAAACGGACCGGCGCCCCGGCCCGCGCTGCCACCAGCTACGCCACCGCCGCCGAGGTGAGCCCGCCGGACTCCGCCGACGGGGCGGAAGCCGCGGCCACCCTGTGGGAACGCGCCGCGCAGGCGGCCATCACCGATGGCAGCTACGCTGCCGCCATCGACTACGCGGGCCAGGCTCGCGCGCAGTACCTGAACCGTGGACATTCCCGGGCGGCCGCCCGCACCCAGGCCATCGCCGGACGTGCCTTGCGTCAGTGGGGCCGTCACGCCGAGGCGCGTGAGCAACTTATGCCGGCCGTGGAGGTCCTGCGGACTGATCCGGACACCGACACGGTGAGCGCGCTGGGGGAACTGGCGGCGCTTGAGATCTTCGCTGGGTCGGCCGATGGCGACCGGCTCAGCACCGAGGCGCTCACTCTCGGTGAGGCGCTGGATGTCGGGGCCAGCCAGCTGGCCGACCTGTTCGCCACCCACGGGATCTACCTCGCCATCGCCGAGCGGCGGGCCCAGTCGATTGCCTACCTCCGCGAGAGCGCCAGGCTCGCCACCCAGGCCGACGACGGGTTCACGCTGGGACGCGCGCTGTCCAATCTGTCGGATGTGCTGGCCGCTACCGACCCTGTTGCCGCGGCGGACAACGCGCGTACCGCCGTCGGGCACCTCCGCCGGGTGGGAAACCAAGATGGCCTGACGTTTGCCATCATGAACCTGGCCGAGGCGCTCCTGGACCTGGGGGACTGGGACAACGCCGAAGTCGAGCTCGCGCAGTCCGCTGATTCCGATCCGCTTTCGGAGATCGAATACATCCTCTGCCACCGGGCCTGGCTGGCGGCTATGCGCGGCGACACGGCGACGGCCGAGACCATCCTGGCCGGACTGCCGGACCTGCGGGCCAGCGAAGACCTGCAGGACGAGGGGCTGATCGGCATCGTCGAGGCCTTCACCGCCGCCAGCCGCCGCCAGCCGCTTGAGGCCTTGCGCCGCAGCCGCGAGATGCTCGCGCACGCCGACGTCCTCGGGATAAGTTCGGTGTTCCTGCGCTGGGCCTGGCCGCTGGCGGCGCGCACCGCCTTTGAACTGCGGGACACCGCGGCCGCCCGCGATCTGCTCGCCCTGCTCGACTCCTACCAGCCTGGGTACCTGACCCCGACGTTGCGAGCCGAGCGTGACCTGGTCCGAGTTCGCCTGGCCGGCGACAGCAAGTCCGCCACGGCGGCCCTGGCCGCTGCGGTCACGGGCCTGCGCCAGCGCAGTACGCCCTACCACCTCGCCCATGGCCTGCTCGACCAGGCCGAGCACCTGACCCGGCACGGTGACGCCGCTGCCGCCGCATCGGCTGTCGGTGAGGCTCGCGCCATCGCCACCCGGCTGCGTTGCCAGCCGCTGCTCGACCGGGCCGACGCGGTCGCGGGCGCCACGCTGCAGGTTCTAGCCTGACGGTGCTGGACCGTGGGGCCCGGCCACCATACCAAAGCACGCCCGCCATCAGGGTTATCACCGCGCGCGCGCCAGGGCCCGCCCGCCAAGCCGGACTCTAGTGCAGGCATTCGAATTATCGTGGATACTTGCATGCGCTATGAGGGTAGTACCGATCCACGATCACCGGAGAACCGGGCAGGCGGGGTGGGGCAGCGGGATCGAGGTACACACCGGGGGGAACTGACCACACGAAATGTCAGTGGGTCCCATTAGATTACATGGGGGCCAAATTATGTGATGGAAAGAGGCCATGGTCACGTACGAAACAAGGGACGGGGCCGCGCAGCGCAGGGGAGAACAGCGGCGGGCCGAGCTTGGCGAGTTCCTGAAGGCACGCCGGGGACGGCTCAACCCCGATGACTTCGGCATGCCACGAGGTTCAAGGCGGCGCACGCCGGGGCTCCGCCGCGAGGAGGTCGCGCTGCTGGCCGGGGTGGGTGTCACCTGGTACACCTGGCTCGAGCAGGGGCGGCAGATCAACGCCAGCACGCAGGTCCTCGATGCGGTGGCTCGGACCCTTCGCCTTAGCCGGGCCGAGCGCGAGCACCTCTACCGGTTGGCCGAGGCGACGCCGCTGCGGACCGTGGGAGGGCACACGCAGGTACCCGACACCATCCGCGAGATTGTGTCCTCGCTCGAACCGCTCCCGGCGATCCTGGTCAACGGCCGGTTCGACATCATGTTGTCGAACGACGCGCACGAGGAACTGTTCTGGGACTGGCACTCGCTGCCGTGCATCCACAAGAACACGCTGTGGTGCTGTATGACCGAGCCATCGGCCCGCGCCAAGTTCCCCGAGTACGACGGGCAGGTCCGCTACATGGTGGCCCGGATGCGTTCGGCTTACAGCAGGCACCTTGGCGACCAGGACTGGGAGGAGGACATCCGCCGGCTGGCCAGCCTGAGCCGGGAGTTCGCCGAGTTGTGGGCCCGGCACGAGGTGGCCGACCCGGAGACGCGGGTGCTCACCTTCGTGCATCCGACGGCCGGGCCGCTCAGCCTGGTCCTGAGCGAGCTCAACGTCCCGGACATGCCCGAGGCGCGTATCCATGTCTACACGCCGCGCGACGAGGACACCAGGGCCAAGATGCCGCTGACCCGCCGGAGCCTCAGTTGAGGAAGTAGCTGCTGCCGCCGTTTTGGGGGTTGGTGACCAGGGCGATGACCGTAACCGTGCCGGCGTTGGCGAAGGTGAGCCGCAGGAAGATGTCCTTGCCGTCGTGCATCGGGCCGGCCCCCGTGATCAGCAGGTGGTACGTGTCCGGGTTGAAGGTGGTTATCGTGTCGGCCGGGAGGACGATATACGGCACGGTGTGCATGGTCAGGAAACTCCCGTGCCGCGCGACCGGCGCGCGCAGCTGGACCTTGCCGCCCACGCTGGTCTGCGCCGAGATCAGCCGGTCGGTCTTGCCGTTGTTGCGGATATCCAAGTAGGCCACGGTGTCACCCGGTGTCGTCGGCACCGGCACGTAGGCGCTGGCAATGCCGATGGATGAGGAGGCGTTGGCCGACGCGCATCCCGTCACCACCAGCGCCGCCAGCAAGACCGCGCCCGCGATGCCTAGAACCGACCTCAATCTGCGCATGATCTCAGGCTATCGTCAGCCGCGATCGACCGCGGTGCCGAGGAGGCCGAGCGCGGGGGAGCCCAGGTCCAGCAGGGCCTTGTGGAACCGTAGCAGCGTAAAGCCGGTGCCCCAGTCCTTCCTAGCCCGCTCGCGCAGCTTGACCAGTTCGAGCTTGCCCCAGGTGTACCGGCCGTAGGTCGGGTCGAAGGTGGCGCGTCTGGCCTCGGACAGCGCGGCCGGGCCGGACAGGTGCGTGTCCGCCTCGAATCTGCGCGCCGCGTCCTGGACCGACATCCCGGCGGTGTGCACGCCGATGGCGCACGCCAGCCGGGTCACCCGGACCAGCGCTTCCAGCCAGATCCCGATCGGGATCCGGGGATCGCCGGCACCGAATCCCTCCTCGACGCACAGTTCCTCGCCGTAGTGCGCCCAGCCCTCGACGAACGCGTTGGACCGCAGGTTGCGTCGCACGTCGGACGTCAGCCGCCGCATCGCGCGACCGTGAGAGAAGTGCCCGGGCGCGACCTCGTGCACCGCGATGCCAGGCAGCGTGGTGGCGCTGAATACTTCCAGCCACTCGTCCTGCGCGCGCTGGGGCCAGGACTTCTCCGGCGGCGTGATGTGGAACCAGGAAGGTCCTTCCGGCTCGCCGGGCGCCGCCCACGACATCATCGCCATGGCCCATCGCCGGGATTCGGGCGCGGGGCCGACCAGGCAGACGCCGTCGTGATAGGGAACCAGGTCGTGGTCGCGGGTGAACTCGATCGCGCGCTCGGTCCAGAGCCTGGCCGCGTCGATCACGCCGTCCCCGTCCGGATGGTCGCGGACCATCTCGCGGGCCACCTCGAGTGCGGGCCTGCCCGGCTGGAGCCGGGCGCATCCGTCGGCCAGCCGTGCGTGCAGCCGGTCTCGTTCCGCGTCGGCCTGCTCGGCCAGCCGGCCGAGGTCCACCGGCATGGCCTCCGCGCTGCTCATCAGCGCGGTGAGTCCCGGTCCGCCCAGCGCGGGGTCGGGGTGGCCGGTCGCCGCGGCCTGCTCCACGTGCGCAACCAGCCGGGCGTGCGCGGCCAGCGCCGCCTCCCGGACGGCCCCCCCGAGGCCAGCCCCGCCGAGGCCGGCACCGAGCCCGCGCACGGTGTTGATCAGCGCCTGCGCGACGGGCGCGCTGACCTGGTCCAGTGACTCGATGGCCGCGTCGGCCACCCGCGGCCAGGCGGCGAGATGCTCCGCCCGCGCGCGGTCCCGCTCCGCTGCGGGCGCGTAATCACGGTCGTAGGCCGACAGGTCAAGCTCGGACACGTGCAGGAGCGGATTGCTGCGGTGCAACTGAAGCTCGGCGTAGACCACCCGCTTGTGTTCCTCCGCCGCGGCCAGCTGAGCCTCGTCGTACGGGTCCGCGGCTCGCGGGCCTGCCGCCCGCGCCTGTGCCATCCGGGCGAGCCCGGCGCGGACGCCGGCCGGGGACAGATCTTGCGGCTTACCGTCGTATTCATGGCGGCCGCTCGATTCGCGCGCCTCGGCCACGTCCAGGTCGCAGACCGCGCGCACGCGCGGGGAGAGGTCCATGCGCCAGACGTTACCTGACCTCCGGACGTGATCCCGCGACCCTAGGGCCGCCCGGACGAGGCGGGATCGCCGAGCCTGATGAGAGGATCGGGTCATGGGCGAAATTCCCGAGTTCACGACCCGGCCTGAGCTGTCGGGCACGTTCGGCATGGTGGCGTCGACCCACTGGCTGGCCTCGGCCGCGGGCCTGGCGGTGCTGGAGCACGGCGGTAACGCGTTCGACGCGGCCGTCGCGGCCGGCCTGGTGCTCCAGGTCGTCGAACCGCACCTGAACGGCCTCGGCGGCGAGGTCCCCGTCATCGCCCATCACGCCGGCCGCGGTGAGACCTTCGTGCTCTGCGGCCAGGGCACCGCCCCGGCCGCCGCCACGCCCGAGGCCTTCGGCCACCTCGGCCTGGAGCTTGTCCCAGGCAGCGGGCTGCTGGCCGCGTGCGTGCCGGGGGCGTTCGGGGCCTGGATGATGCTGTTGAGGGAGTACGGCACGCTCCGGCTTCGCGACGTGCTTGGGTACGCGATCGGGTACGCGTCGGCCGGCTACCCGCTGCTGCCCGCGATCAGCTGGGGCATCGCCAGCGTGGCTGAGCTGTTCCGTGAGTACTGGCCGAGCTCGGCCGAGGTCTACCTGCCTGACGGTCACCCGCCCGCCCCCGGCTCGCTCTTCGCCAACCCCGCACTGGCCGCCACCTACCAGCGCATTCTCGATGAGGCCGAGGCGGCAAGCGCGGACCGCGACGAGCAGATCGAGGCGGCCAGGCGGGTCTACTACGACGGCTTCGTCGCCGAGACGATCGCGGCCTACCTCGCCTCTGCCGACGTCATGGACGTGACCGGGGAGCCGCACCGGGGGCTGCTGTCCTACGGCGACATGGCGGCCTGGCACCCACGGCTCGAGGAACCTCTGACCTTCGACGTCGGCGGCCTGACCGTTTGCAAGACCAAGCCGTGGGGACAGGGGCCGGTGTTCCTGCAGCAGCTCGCGCTCCTGGACGGCTTCGACCTGGCGGCCATGGGGGCGGGCAGCGCGGACTTCGCGCACACGGTGACCGAGTGCGGCAAGCTCGCCTTCGCCGACCGGGAAGCGTGGTACGGCGACCCTGACTTCACCGACGTTCCGGTCCAGGCGCTGCTTTCGGCCGGCTACGCCGACGCCAGACGCGCGCTGGTCGGGCCGCAGGCGTCGGCTGACCTGGTTCCCGGCGCTCCCGACGGCCGGACGCCGCGGCTGCCGGAGTTCGTCACCCGGGGCCGGACCGGACCCGCCGACGCCAGCGCGGCCCCGAGCCTGGACACCGAGCCCCCAGCGCCGCGGCTGGACCCGGGCACGGGTGAGCCGACGATGCGCACCGGCGGGGGACCGGACCCGAGGGCCGCGTCGAGCTACCGGGCCGGCGATACCTGCCACCTCGACGTCGCCGACCGGTTCGGCAACATGGTGTCCGCCACGCCGAGCGGCGGCTGGCTGCAGTCCTCGCCGGTCATCCCCGGGCTTGGCTTCTGCCTCGGCACGCGGGCGCAGATGTTCACCCTCACCCCGGGGCTGCCCGCCACGATCGCGCCGGGCAAGCGGCCGCGGACCACGCTGTCGCCGAGCCTCGTGCTGCGTGATCGTGAACCTTACCTGGCGTTCGGCACTCCGGGCGGTGACCAGCAGGACCAGTGGTCGCTGCTGTTCTTCCTCAACCACCTGCACTTCGGGATGAACCTACAGCAGGCGATCGATTTCCCGTCGTTCCACTCAGCCCACATGCCGTCATCGTTTTACCCGCGCGAGGCCCAGCCGCGGGTCCTGGACGTCGAATCGCGGGTGAGCTCCGAGGTGGTGGCGGACCTGCGGCGGCGCGGCCACCTGGTCAATGTCCGGCCAGCCTGGTCGCTGGGCCGGGTCAGCGCGGTCGGCCGCCGCAACGGCGTCCTGTACGCCGCCGCCAACCCCCGCGGCATGCAGGGCTACGCCGTCGGCCGCTGACCGTCCCGGCACGGTCACGGAGCCCCGCGGTCACGGGCCAGAGTCGGGAAGTCGTCCGAGGGAACGGTGCGCAATTACCTGTCCGCGGGCATTCAGAAGACCGGTGCTCGCAACCGGGCCGAGGCCCTCCGGATAGCCTCCGAACGGGGCTGGCTCTAGACCGTAGGATGAACGGCGTGACTTCATCTGGATATTTGCGTTACCCGCACATTCACGGTGATCTAGTTGTTTTCGCAGCCGAAGACGACATCTGGCTCGCCCCCGCCGATGGCGGTCGCGCCTGGAAGCTATCCGCCGACAGCGCTCAGGTGAGCTATCCGCGCTTCTCCCGGGACGGGTCCGCCATCGCCTGGACCAGCTCGCGAGACGGCAACCCCGAGGTGTACCTGACCGACCCCGAGGGAAGCGCCACCCGCAGGCTCACCTACTGGAGCGACGGCAAGACCAGGGTGACCGGCTGGACGCGGCACGGTGAGGTCCTTGCGGTCAGTGCCACCGGCCAGCCCGAGAACTATCTCACCTGGGCGTACGCGGTCCCGGTCGAGGGCGCGCCACCGCGGCGGCTGCCGTTCGGCCCGGTGGCCGACCTGGCCCTGGCGGATGCCGCGCACCGCCTTGCTCACCGGCCGGATGAGCAGCGAGCCGGCCTACTGGAAACGCTACCGCGGCGGCACCCGCGGCAAGCTGTGGACCGCCAGCGAGCAGGATCCGGAGTTCACCAGGGTCCTGGCCGACCTCGACGGGCAGCTCAGCGCCCCGATGCTGATCGGCGGGCGGCTGTTCTTCCTGTCCGATCACGAGGGCACCGGCAATATCTACTCCTGCGCGCTGGACGGCACCGACCTCAGCCGTCACACCGATCACGACGGCATGTACGCCAGGAATCCGTCCACCGACGGGCAGCGGATCGTCTACCACGTGGCCGGCGACATCTGGATCCTGGATGGCCCGGACGCCTCCGCGCCGCGCCGCCTGGAGCTGACCCTCGGTTCCCCGGCGGCCGCCCGGTCGCCGAAGCTCATCTCGGCTCAGGACCACCTGGGCAGCCTGAACTGTGACCGGACCGGCCAGGCCAGCGTGGTCGAGGTGCGGGGTACGGTGCACTGGCTGACGCACCGGGACGGCCCGGCTCGCGCGCTGCTCGTCGACCCGCAGGCTCGTGCCAGGCTCCCGCAGGTGCTCGGCGACACCGGCCGCGCGGTCTGGGTCACCGACGCCTCCGGCGACGACGCGCTGCAGACCGGGTCCGTGGCGGGCGCGCTTGAGTCCTCGTCGGTGGCCGCCGGCCTGCTCGGTCACGTGCGGGAGCTGGCGGCCGCCCCGGACGGGTCGATGGTGGCGGCGGCCGCTCACGACGGCGCGCTGCGGGTCGTTGATGTCACCTCGGGTCAGCTCACCGAGCTGGCGGCGTCGGAGTGACGGGCCCGTAGACGGACTGAGCTGGTCACCGGACTCGGCCTGGCTAGCCTGGTCCCAGCCGGGCCCGCAGCCGCTGCGCCGCATCCGCATCGCTCATGTCGCCGACCGCGACGCCGCCGGGGCTGACGGGATCATCGACGTGACGGACGGCCGTTTCGTCGACACCGACCCGGCGTTCACCGACGACGGCCGGTATCTCGCGTTCATCTCCCGGCGCAGCTTCGACCCGGTGTATGACGCCCAGACCTTCGACCTGTCATTCCCGTTCGGCAGCCGCCCCTACCTGGTGCCGCTCGCCGCGCAGACCCCGTCCCCCTTCGGACCGCTACCAGGTGGCCGGGGATGGGCCACCGACGACGATAAAGACCAGACCGATTCTTCCGAACGGACCGTGGTCTCAGTGGACCCGGAAGGCCTGGCCAGCCGGGTGGTAGGCGTCCCGGTCACCGAGGCCAGGTACTCGGGCCTGCGCGCGGTCAAGGGCGGCCTGGCCTGGCTGCGCGAGCCGATGGCCGGCGTCCTGGGCGAGGGCATCGCGCATCCGGACGACGAGGCGCCGCGGTCGGCCCTGGAACGCTTCGACCTGGCCAAGCGCGAGGTCACCGAGCTGGTGGCCGAGGTCGACTGGTTCGAGGTCAGCGGCGACGGGACCCGGCTGGTGGTCAAGGACGGCGAGGACCTGCAGGTGCGGCCGTCCGGTAGTAAGGAGGACGACGACTCGGCCGAGACGGTTACCGTGGACCTGACCCGGGCCAGGTTCGTCTCTGATCCGGCCGCGCTGTGGCGGCATGCCTACGCCGAAGCAGGCCGGGAGATGCGGCGGAACTTCTGGACCCCGGACATGTCCGGGGTGGACTGGGATGGGGTGCTGGCGGCCTACCGGCCGCTGCTTGACCGCATCCGCGGCGCCGACGATTTCACCGACCTGCTGTGGGAGGTGGTCGCCGAGCTCGGTACCTCGCACTCGTATATCTACCAGGTCGGCCAGGGCTTCGGCCCCGGCGAGCCGGGCCCGGCGCCGTGGGCCTGCTCGGCGCGGACATCTCCCGTGACGGTTCCGGCCGCTGGGTGGTGGACCGGGTGCTGCCGGGGGAGTCGTCGGACCCGCGGGCCCGCTCGCCGCTGGAGGCGCCCGGCGTCGTAGTGCGCCCCGGTGACGAACTGGTCGCGGTCGACGGGCGTCCGGTCGATCCGGTGTACGGTCCCTGGCCCCTGCTAGCCGGTGCGATCGGCAAGCCGGTCGAGCTGACTGTATTGCCTCGGGGGGACGATCCCCCCCAGACCCCCCCTGCTCACGTGGGGGCTGCCCGCCCCCCCGTACCCCCCGGGGAGGGGGCTTTCGCCCCCTCGGGCGCCTTGCGGCAGGTGGTGGTGGTGCCGCTGCGGGACGAGCGGCGGCTGCGGTACCAGGACTGGGTCGGCCGGCCGGCGGCGGCTGGTCCGTGAGCTCGGCGAGGGGCGCCTGGGCTACCTGCACATCCCGAACATGGTGGGGGAGGGCTGGGCCGACTTCCACCGCGACCTGCGGACCGAGATGCGCTTCGACGCCCTGGTCATGGACGTGCGGGGAAACGGCGGCGGGCACATCTCGCAGCTCGTCGTGGAGAAGCTGGTCCGCCGCGTCATCGGCTGGGAGAACGGGCGCGGAATCCGGCCGGTGCCCTACCCGGAGGACGGCCGCCGCGGTCCGGTCGTCACGCTGGCGGACGAGTTTGCCGGATCCGACGGCGACATCGTCACGGCGGCGATCAAGCTGCTCAGCCTCGGCCCGGTGGTCGGCACCCGCACCTGGGGCGGCGTCATCGGCATCGAGGGCGTACCGGGCCACGAACTGGTCGACGGCACGCACATGACCGTGCCTAAGTACGCGTTCCACTTCGACCAGTACGGCTGGGGCGTGGAGAATTACGGTGTCGACCCGGACGTGGAGGTCCTGATCAGCCCGGACGACTGGATCGCGGGCCGGGACCCGCAGCTGGAGACGGCGGTGCGCTTGGCGCTTGAGGCACTGGAGAAGCAGCCGCCCGCGGAGCCGCCCGACCGGTCGACCGGCCCGGTCAAGGCGCGGCCGCCCCTGCCGCCCCGGCCGGGTCTGGGCGCCGCGCGATGACGCCGGGTTACCTGCGTTACCCGCACGTGCACGGGGACCTGGTGACGTTCGTCGCGGGCGATGATGTCTGGCTCGGACCCGCCGGCGGAGGCCGGGCCTGGCGGCTGTCCGCCGACGATGTCCCGGTGAGCTACCCGCGCTTCTCCCGGGACGGGACGTCGGTGGCCTGGACCAGCTGGCGGGACGGCAACCCCGAGGTGTACGCGGCCGACGTCGAAGGCAGCCAGCCGGTCAGGCTGACCTACTGGGGTGATCCGCAGACCAGGGTCACCGGCTGGAACGCAGACGGTGAGGTCCTGGCCATCACCTCGGCCAGCCAGCCCGGCCATGAAGTACCGGCGGGCCTACGCGGTGCCCGGCCGCGGCGACGCGCCGCCCCGCCTGCTGCCGTTCGGCGCCGTCAATGACCTCGCCCTGGCAGAGGCGGGCACCGCCCTGCTCACCGGAAGCGTGGCGGGGGAGCCCGCGTTCTGGAAGCGCTACCGCGGTGGCCGGGCCGGCAAGCTGTGGACCGCGACCCCGGCTGATCCCCTCTTCACCCGGGTCCTGACCGGCCTGGACGGCCAGCTGGCCAGCCCGATGCTGATCGGCGGACGGCTGTTCTTCCTGTCCGATCACGAGGACACGGGCAACATCTATTCGTGCGCATTGGACGGCACGGGTCTGCGGCGGCACACCGATCACGACGGCATGTACGTCAGGAACCCGAGCACCGACGGACAGCGGATCGTCTACCACGTCGCGGGCGACATCTGGATCCTGGACGGGCCAGCTGCGGCCGAACCGCACCGGATCGAGCTGTCCCTCGGCTCGCCCGCCGCCGCCCGGGCGCCGATGCTGGTCTCGGCTCGGGATCATCTCGACGATATCGACTGTGACTGGACCGGCCAGGCCAGCGTGGTCGCGGTCCGGGGCACGATGCACTGGCTGACCCACAAGGACGGCCCGGCCCGCGCCCTGCTCGTCGACTCCCACGCCCGCGGACGGATGCCCCGGGTGCTCGGCGAGACCGGCAAGGTGGCCTGGGTCACCGATGCGTCCGGGGCCGACGCGCTGGAAATCGGGTCCGTGACCGGTGAGCCCGGTGCCGTTCGGTGGGCTGAAGGTCTTGTTGGTCATGTGACTGCTCTGGCCGCGTCCCCGGACGGGGCTACCGTCGCGGCCGCGGCTCACGACGGCAGGCTGCTCGTCGTCGATGTGGAATCGGGTCAGGTCAGCGAGCTGACGGCGAACGCCGACGGGGCCGTCAGCGGGCTGTCCTGGTCCCCCGACTCGGCCTGGCTGGCCTGGTCTCAGCCTGCCCTGCGGCCGCTGGCCCAGATCCGGCTCGCCCGCCGGGCCGGGTTTGCCGACCGCGAGATCATCGACGTGACGGACGGGCGGTTTGCCGATACCAGCCCGGTATTCACCTCCGACGGCCTGTACCTGGCGTTCTTGTCCCAGCGCACCTTTGACCCGGTCTACGACACGCATACGTTCGACCTGTCGTTCCCGTTCGGGGCCCGTCCCTACCTGGTGCCGCTCGCGGCGCAGACCCCGTCGCCGTTCGGGCCGATGCCCGAGGGACGCCCGGTCAATGGCGAGGTGGCCGAGGATCCCGCCGACGGGGTGACCGTCACCGTCGAGGCCACCGGGCTGGCCGAACGCATTGTTCCCGTTCCGGTGGAGGAGGCCCGCTACCGATCCCTGCGCGCGGTCAAGGGCGGTCTGGTGTGGCTGCGTGCTCCGCTGGCCGGGGTGCTCGGCGAGGGCGGTGCCGACCTGGACGACGACCGGCCCCGGTCGGTGCTGCAGCGATTCGACCTACGCAAGCGGGAGGTCAAGGAACTGGCGGGGGGCGTCGAGTGGTTCCGGGTCAGCGGCGACGGGACCCGGCTGGTCGTACGCGACCACGACGAGCTGCGGGTGATCCCGTCCGCGCGCAAGCAGGACGACCCCTCCGACGTCGTGGTCATCGACGAATCCCGGGCCCGGTTCCAGGCCGATCCGGCCGCGCTCTGGGAGCACGCCTACGCCGAAGCCGGCCGGTACATGCGCCGCGACTTCTGGGTCCGTGACCTGTCCGGCGTGGACTGGGACGGCGCGCTAGCCGGCTACCGCCCGCTGCTTGAGCGGATCCGCGGCGCGGCTGACTTCGCCGATCTGCTCTGGGAACTGCTCGGCGAGCTCGGTACGTCACACGCATACGTGAATTCGGCCGGGAACGGGGGGAAGAAGTACGCGCCGGTCGGCCAGCTCGGCGCGGATATCTCGCGGGATGGCTCCGGCCGCTGGCTGGTGGACCGGGTGCTGCCGGGCGAGTCGTCGGACCCGAGGGCCCGGTCACCCCTGGCCGCGCCGGGTGCGGCGGTGATGGCGGGCGACGAACTCGTGGCCGTCGACGGCCGGCCGGTCGACCCGGTGCGAGGTCCGTGGCCGCTGCTGGCCGGCACCGCGGGCAAGCCCGTCGAGCTGACCATCCGCCCGTCGTCCGACCAGTCGAGTCCAGCGTCCGACCCGTCCCCCCCGTCGCCCGACCCGTCCCCCCCAGCGCCCGACCCGTCGACCTCCGCCGACACCCGTCGAGTTGTGGTGGTGCCGCTGCGCAGCGAGCGCCGGCTGCGGTACCAGGACTGGGTGACCGGCCGCCGCAGGCTGGTCCGCGAGCTGAGCCAGGGGCGCCTCGGCTACCTGCACATCCCGGACATGATGGGCGAGGGCTGGGCCCACTTTCACCGTGACATGCGGACGGAGATGGCCCGAGACGGGCTGATCTTCGACGTGCGCGGAAACAGTGGCGGGCACATCTCCGAGCTGATCGTGGAGAAGCTCTCCCGCCGCGTCATCGCCTGGGACCTGGGCCGCCACCTGCTGCCCGGCACCTATCCGCAGGAGGCGCGGCACGGCCCGCTGGTTACCGTGGCGGACGAATTCGCTGGATCGGACGGCGACATCGTCACGGCCGCGATCCGCCTGCTCGGTCTCGGCCCGGTCGTGGGGACCCGCACCTGGGGCGGCGTGATCGGCATCGAGGGGCGCCAGAGCCTGGTGGACGGCACCAGCATCACCGTGCCCAGGTACGCGTTCTGGTTCAACGAACTCGGCTGGGGCGTGGAGAACTACGGTGTCGACCCGGACGTCGAGGTGCTGATCACCCCGGACGACGCGGCAGCCGGCCGCGACCCGCAGCTGGAGACCGCGATCCAGCTCGCCCTCGACGCCCTGGCCAAGCAGCCGCCGCCGGAGCCGCCCGCCACCAGCACCGGCCCGGTCAAGTCCCGCCGTCCCCTGCCCCCCCGCGAACCCCCGCCCTCATAATTCCCGCCCCCACCCCAGCCCCCGCCGCCCCATGAGCCCCGCCCGGTCGGCTCACCCACTTGTCATGGGTACTCGATGGCACTCTGCACCCCATAGAAGGGACGCAACGGCACTTCGACTTCCTCGCTCCCCGCCCTCAGGCTTCACGTCAGCCCGATTCACTGGCAGCCCCTAGTTCCTGGATGAGGTGCTCGATTTTGTGGTCGACTTGATGTCGGGCGTAGCCGCGTAGGCGGTCGCGGAAATGGGCCGTCTGCAGTTCCTGGCCGACCGTCGACCGCAGGTGCGGATCAGCCGACGCCAGCGCTTGCTCCGCCCGGGCGAGAATCTGGTCGACCTGAGCCATGTCGTAGCCGCGCATCATGATCATGAAACCCGCGGCCTTGTCGTTCTGCGCGGAGACCTGCTGTCCAGCCCCTAGTTCCTGGATGAGGTGCTCGATTTTGTGGTCGACTTGATGTCGGGCGTAGCCGCGTAGGCGGTCGCGGAAATGGGCCGTCTGCAGTTCCTGGCCGACCGTCGACCGCAGGTGCGGATCAGCCGAGGCCAGGGCTTGCTCCGCCCGGGCGAGAAGCCGGTCGACCTGAGCCATGTCGTAGCCGCGCATGGCAACCATGAATCCCGCCGTCATGCCTTGAGTATCCCCCAAGGCGGCATGTCCGGATTTATCGAGGACGTCCGCAGGGCCTTCACCACTCCGAGCGAGCGATGAAAACCGTCACGGCGCGCGGGACCGAACTGCTCAGCCTGGAAAAGGTACGGGTCACCCGCTACCGCTACCGGGCCACGATCCCCGCACCCTGGACACTGAAATAACCCTGACGGCAGCAACCGCGGAGAGCCCGGTGCCCGGAGACGGCCACGCCTGGTTCGGCGAGCAGCTTAAACGGGACCGGGGTAACCCCCGGCACCGCGCCTCAAGCCGACTCAACCGGAGAAAGCGGTGGTGCTGCACGTGGACGAGAAGTCGGGCATCCAGGCTCTGGACCGGTCCCAGCTGTGCTGCCGATGATGCCCGGCGCTCCGGCCGGCGCCGCGCGACGATGTCCGGCACGGCACGGCACGACCGGCCTGTTCGCCTCCCGGCCGGGTGGCGGGTTCGCCGTCAGTGCGCGGCGCTTTGGCTAGCCGAGGGGGTATTGGGTGGGGGTGGTGGCGTAGGTCCGGCCGCGCGGGGTGCGCCAGAGCAGGACGCCGGGCTCAGGCTGAGTCAGCTGCCACCCTTCGGCCTGCTTACACCGGTGATGATGACGGCACAGCGGAGCCAGATCGCACTCGCAGGTGATCCCGCCCGCGTCCCACGCCACGGTGTGGTCCAGGTCGCAGCGGGCCGCGGGGCGGCTGCAGCCGGGCGCGCTGCACCGGGCGGACCGGGCGGTGACCAGGTGCCGAGCTTGCGGCTGGGCCGGTACCCGGCCTCGGCGTGCCGGTGATCGCAGCTACCGCGGGCGACCGGCATGAGCCGGACTCCCAGGCTGCGCAGGTAGTCCCGGGCCCGGCTGCCGGGCGGGGGCCGCTGGCCCGGCCCGCTGCTGGCGTCGCAGGCGGTGCCGGTGCTTGCTGTGCCCGGTGGTGGGTTCCGGGCCGGGTGGTGCGGGGTGGCGGCCGGGGGCGCAGCCGTGGGCGGCGGCGGTCCCGTCGGGGTGCAAGACGGTGACGCACCAGCGGGTGCGCGGGCTGCGGGCGGCCGCCGCGAGCAGGTCGCGCATGGTCCCGGCGTCCAGGATCCCGAACCCGCCCACCTCCCCCGGCGTCCCGGATTCCCCCGGCTGGCCCGCCAGCGGCACCGTGATGTTCACCAGCGCCGCCAGCACCGGGCCCGCGTCCCGCCCGGCGGCCGGGCGGCCACGAAGGCCCGGGCCGGTCCCGGCCGGGCGATCCGGCCCCGGACCGTTCCCGCCGCCGTTCCCGCCGCCGCCGTTCCCGCCGTGGCCGGGGTCCTGCGGCGGGCCGTCACCGTCCGCGGGCCCTTGGCCCTGGCCTGGTGCGGGGAGCAGGCGGCTGTCGCGTTCTTGCAGCAGGTCCAGGTACGCCCGGCAGCGCAGTTCGCGCAAGGTGCCGGGCATCCCGGCGGCGCGCAGGTCCAGGGCCCGCTGCTGGACGTGCTGCCAGGAGGCCAGCACCTCATCGCAGGGCAGTTCCCGGGCGGTCATCCCGGCGTTCCCGGATTCCTCCCGGAACGGCCGGACATGGGCGTCCTGCTGGCGCCGTTTCTGCTTGCGCCGCTCCGCCGAGGCGGGGTCGAGCCGCAGGACCAGCCGGGCGGCGGCGGCGCGGAGCTCGCCGTAGGTCTTGTGCTGCGCCGCGGCGGCCAGCACCGGGTCGGCCCGGGCCGCGTCGGCGGCGGACAAGATATCGGTCTGCTCGTAGATGATCTTGGCGTGGACCGGGTCGATCAGCCCCGCGCCCAGCGCGGCGAACGTGACCGGGAGCCGGGTGGCCAAGGTGACCGCGTACGAGATCCGGTCCGCCGCGGTCATCCAGGTCATCCGCAGGTCAGCGGCGACCTCATCGGCCACGAACTCCGCGAACTGCACCCGCCCGTCATCGGCCGGCCCAGCCGCCGCGGCACCGGCCCCGGCGGGGGCGGGCTGCGCCGGGCCGGGCTCAGCGGCACCGCCTCAACGGGGCCAGCCTCAACGGGGCCAGCCTCAACGGGGCCAGCCTCAACGGGGCCAGCCTCAACGGGGCCAGGCTTGGCGGGGCCGTGCTCAGCGGGGCCGCCGGCGGGTCCGGGGGTGGCGGGAGGGGTCTTGCGGGCGGGACGAGGCCGGGACGGCGGGGTGACGCAGCGCGAGCTCGCGCATCGCGGAGAACTCCAGCCACGTCGCCCACGACGCCATCCGGCGGCCGCCGGAGATCACCGCGAACAGGAAATCCTCCGAGACCCCGGCCAGCCCCGCGCCGTCGCTCCCGGCCACCGCGTACGCCACCCCGGCCAGCAGCGGACCCGGCGCCATCGGCGGCCGCTGGTCATCACCGCCGAACCGGGACAGCTCCATGTTCTCCGCCGGCAGGCACACGAACAGGCCCTGCCCCGGCCCGCCAGGCGGAACCTCATCCCAGCCCTCATCCGGCCCGCCGCTTCCGCCCGGCCGGCCTCCGCCGGGACCGGCCCCGGAGACAGGACCGGCCCCGGCGGCGGGGGCCTGCGCTCCGTCCTCGCGGTCGGGCGGCGGCGTGGAGCGCTCCGGCTCCTGGCCGTCCTGCCCGTCTCGCGGGAACGGTCCCTGGGGCATGAGCCACCCTTCGTTCGGGAGATCTGTCCTGCTTTAGTCTTCGACTATTATATCGAACTCATAGTCGAATCTCTAGCGTCGATGGCCAATTTCTCCGAGACCCATCCCGGATAGGGAGGACCTGCGCCCAACTGTAAGCCGTGACAGCGTCATAGTTACAGCTGTAGCTGTCAACAATTACTGGTGCGGCATCGGCCGAACGAGGTTCGAAAGTCAGGCGGTAGTCTGTGGCGCTTCCGGGGCGGGCTGAGCTCCAGCGAATATGGCTGTACGAAGTTAGCTGCAATCGTTCAGGGGTTTCGAGGAGGTCTGATTACTGATTGTTCCCGGTGCCCGGTGCCCGGTGCCCCGTTCGCTTACGGATCGGCCACTGACTTCCCCCGCATCGCCGCATCGCAGGTTACTCACGTGGTTTTCCGTCACGCGGGCGCCAGGAACCACGTGCCCCCGTCCCGCGACAGGCCCAAACCGCCCCGCCCCGCCCGCCCCGCCCGCGCCGCCCCGCCCGCCCCGCCCGCCCCGCCCCGCGACGCGTCAGCTTTGGCGGCCGGTGAGCGCCACGGTTACGCCCACGCCGACCATCGCGAGCCCGCCCGCCCCGCCGACCAGCTCGAACCGGCGCGGAGACTTGGCGAACCAGGTTCGGACCGCGCTGGCCGCGACCCCCCAGCAGCAATCCGAGATCGCCCCCATAATCACAGAAACCAGCGCCAGCACCAGCATCTCAGCCGGCACGTCGCCCGCCCCGCGAGTCACGAACTGGGGCAGGATCGCGCCGAACAGGATGTAGCTCTTGGGGTTGGTGATGCCCACGATGACGCCGTCCCGCAGTGCGAGCCAAGCGTCCTGCGGTTCCGAGACCGCGGTGAACGCCGCGGCCAGCGACTTGCGGTGGCGTATCGCGTGGATGCCAAGCCAGATCAGGTACAGCGCGCCGGCCACCTTGATGATCACGAACACCTGGGCCGACCGCTGCAGCATGGTACCCAGGCCAACCGCTACGCAGGCCGCCACCACGTAGTTCCCGGCGGCGTGGCCGCACGCGGTGGCCATGGCGATCCGCCGTCCGTGCGCCAGCGCCCGCCCCACCACGAACAGCACCCCGGGCCCGGGGACGACGATCAGCAGGAGCGAGACCAGCGTGAAGCCGACCAGGTGCCCGGTCGAAATCATGCCTGCGCCAGCAGCTTGCGGCCGTCGGCCCGGAGCTCGCCGACCGATCGTACGCCGAGCAGCTGCATGGTCCGGGTGAACTGGCCGGCCAGGATGTCAAGCGCCTTGTCCACGCCGGCCTCGCCCCCGGCCATCAGCCCGTAGAGGTAGGCGCGGCCGATCGCGCAGGCGTCCGCGCCCAGGGCCAGCGCGACCGCGATGTCGGCCCCGTGCCGGACGCCCGAATCAAGCAGCACCGACACCTGCGGTCCCACCGCGTCGCGGACGCTGGCGATCAGCTCGACCGGCGGCACCACCCGGTCGAGCTGGCGGCCACCGTGGTTGGAAAGCTGCACGCCGTCCGCCCCCGCCGACACCGCGAGACTCGCGTCCGCGGGGGACAGCGGGCCCTTGATGACCAGCTTGCCCGGCCAGCGCTCCCGCAGCTCCGCGAGGTCGTCCCAGCCGATGGACGGACTGAACTTCTCGCCGGTTTTCTCGATGCTCATCGCGGGATTCCCGGCGAAGTTGGCGAAGTCGATGGCGTCGTTGCGCAGCATCCGGGTCCAGTAAGCCGGCCGGGTCGCGATGCTGGCCAGCGTGCGCACGGTGAGCTCGGGCGGGATGACCAGCCCGTTCCTGGCATCCCTGGTCCGGTGACCGGTCACGGTCGTATCCACGGTGACGACGAGCACCCGGTACCCGGCCGTGGCGGCCCGGTCGACCAGTTCCTTGGTCAGCCCGCGGTCCTTGAGGATGTAGAGCTGGAACCACAGGTCGGGCTGGGCCGCCTGCGCGACCGCCTCGATGGTGGTGGTGGCCATGGTCGAGAGCGTGTAGGCCAGCCCGTGCCGCTGCGCCGACCGGGCCGCGCCGATCTCGCCCGCGGGGTGCATCATGCGCGTGTACCCGGTCGGGGCGAGCACCAGCGGCAGCGGCTGCATCTGGTCCAGGATGCGCGCGGTGGTGTCCACCGCGGTGACGTTCGCCAGCGCCCGGGGCCGGAACCGCCACTGGCGCAACGCCCGGCTGTTAGCTGCCATCGACAGTTCCTCGTCGGCGCCGCCGTCGACGTAATCGAAGACCGGCCGCGGGATCAGCCGCCGGGCCGTGACCCGCAGGTCGCCGATGTCGTGGCAGGCCGACAGCCGTCTGCGGGTGCCGTCGAGCTCGACCGGCTTCATCTGGATCAAGCGGCGTATCTCCGATACCCTCATGCCCCGGACGATACGCGCCGCCGCCCGTCCAGGAAACCGCTCCCGTCGTCCGGACCCAGGCAGCCGCCATTTGTATATTAAATCAGTCGGAATTATCGTATTAACGATCGGGCATGCGATAACATCGGTCCCGGAGCACGAAGGGCACGGAGAGCATGAAAGGCGCGAAGGGAAGGACAATGTCACTGCGCTTCCATTGGTTCCTTCCGACCAACGGCGACGGCCGCGACATCGTCGGCGGCGGACACGGTGTCGCCACCGGCACTGCGGGCACCATCCGTCCCGCGAGCATCGCCTACCTCGGCCAGATCGCGCGCAGCGCCGAACAGCTCGGCTTCGAGGCCGCCCTGACCCCGACCGGCGCGTGGTGCGAGGACGCCTGGCTGGTGACCGCGATGTTGACCGAGGTTACCGAGCGGCTGAAGTTCCTGGTGGCGTTCCGTCCCGGCCTGATCTCGCCGACGCTGTCCGCCCAGATGGCCGCGACCTTCCAGCGACACTCCCGCGGCCGCCTCCTGCTCAACGTGGTGACCGGCGGCGAGTCCACCGAGCAGCGGGCCTACGGGGACTTCCTGGACAAGACGCAGCGCTACGAGCGGTGCGCGGAGTTCCTGGATATCGTGACCCGGTTGTGGAGCGGTGAGACCGTCACGCATCACGGCGACCATTTGCAGGTCGAAGGCGCGCGCCTGGCCACGCTCCCCGATCCGGTACCCGATCTGTACTTCGGCGGCTCGAGCGGCTCGGCGGGCCCGGTCGCCGCCCGCCACACCGACGTCTACCTGACCTGGGGCGAACCCCCCGACGCGGTGGAGGCAAAGCTGCGCTGGATGGACGGCCTGGCCCGCGAAGTTAGGGGGTCCGGCCGCACGCTGCGCTACGGCATCCGGCTGCACGTCATTAGCCGGGATACCTCCGCCGACGCCTGGCGGCAAGCCGACCGCCTGATTGAGGGCGTCGACGAGGCGATGATCCGCGGGGTGCAGGAGAACCTGGCCCGCAGCGAGTCCGAGGGCCTGCGCCGGATGCGCGAGCTGCACGGCGGCTCACGGGACAACCTCGAGGTCTCGCCGAACCTGTGGGCAGGCGTCGGGCTGCTCCGCGGCGGCGCCGGGACGGCCCTGGTCGGCAGCCATACCGAGGTCGCCGACCGGCTCGAGGAGTACGCCCGGATCGGCCTGTCCGAGTTCATCCTGTCCGGCTACCCGCATCTGGAGGAGGCGTACTGGTTCGGCGAGGGCGTGCTGCCGATCCTGCGCGCCCGCGGCCTGTGGGCTCACCCGGCCCCGGACAGCCTGGACGCCACCGCCAACGCGACCCCGTTCGCCCCGACGTCCGGTCCGCAGGACAGTCGCCCGCGCCAATCGGCCGCTGCCTCATAAGGACATTGGGGCCGAACGATCCCTGGCTTCACATCCACAACAACCTTCTCGCGAACGGAGGCGCAGGCATGCGGATCGCCGTAGTCACCGGCAACCCCAAGCCGGGTTCCCGCACCCTGGGCGTGGCCCAAGCCGTAGCCGACATCCTGGCCGCGGAGCTTGACGTCTCCAGCCCGCCGCCGGTCACCTCCAGCCCGCCGCCTCCCGCCGCCTCGGCCCGCCTGGTCATTGACCTGGCTGAGCACGCCGCCAGCCTGTTCGATCCGGCCGCCGCCGAACTCTCCCGGCTCAGCGCCGAGGTGGCCGCCGCCGACATCGCCATTTTCGCGTCGCCGACCTACAAGGCCGCCTATACCGGCATGCTCAAGGCCTTCCTGGATCGCTACGGCAACAACGGCCTCGCCGGCACCGTCGCGGTGCCGGTCATGACCGGCGGCTGGCCCGGCCATCTGCTGGCGGTCGAGGTCCACCTGCGCCCTGTCCTGGTCGAACTCGGCGCCACCGTTCCCGCGCGCGGCCTCTACGTCACCGAGCCCGAATTCGCCACCCTGGACGAGGCCATCGCCGCGTGGGCGAAAACCGCCGTCCCCTTGATCCGCCGCGCCGTTATCCCCGGCTAAGCGCGCCTTACCGCAGCCCCGGCTCCCGGCCGGTCGTGACGTTCACCCCGTGGGCCGCTAGTTCAGCGACGACACGTTCGGGGTCGTCCGGGGTAATGACGGGCCTGATCCGTCCGTCCAGGTAGATCACCAGGGCAATGTTCTTCCGGGGGCGCTGCGGGTCGAAGTTGAACCAGTGCCGGAAATCACCGCTGCCGTGGATGCGCCATTTGCCCATCCACGGCAACGGGACCGAGCGCACCTCTCGCATGGCCTGGTACCTGATGCGCTTCGCGCCCATCAGATAGTAGTGACGGATGACGATTTCCTGATCGGTGCACGCCACCCGACCGTCGTCGTAGCCTGCCATGCGATCAGCCTACCGACAGGGACGCAGCTCATCGCGGGCCCGGAGATCCTGTCTGGTCAGGCGGCGGGGTCAACGGGGCTACCGTGGTCAAATGGACCACCGGGCCCACCGGGGCCGACGGGGTTTTGGAGGCTCTCGGGACCTTAGGAGCGCGGGGGGCCTTAGGGACTTTGAGGGTTTTAGGGCTTTTGGGGGTTTTAGGGACGGTGCCGGTGTCCGTGGTCCTGAACTCGGCCTCGAGCATGTCCATGGCCTTGATGAATGCGGCCCGTTCGTCGGTGTCCAGCCGGTCAAGCACCCGGGCCAGCGGGGCCGATGCTCCGTCCAGCCATTCCTCCACCGCACGCCGGGCCTCGGGTCTGATCTGGACGATCGTGCGTCGCCGGTCGGCCTGGTCGGCGGAACGTTCCACCAACCCGGCTTGATCCAGGTCAGCCAGCACGCCGCTGACGGTGGACAGGGACAGGCCGAGCTGGTCAGCGAGGGCGCCGACGCTCAGCGGGCCCTCGCGCAGCTGCTCAAGCGCGGCGACGTGCCGGGGGCTCAGGGCCACACCCGTCTCTGGCACGGCTTGATCCTGATACCGCCGAATCCCGCGCATGACCCGCGGGAACAGGCGCATCAGGCGCAAGCACGCCGCCGAATGGCCGGCTGCGCTAGGTTCCGCTGCCACCCGCCGCCCCCCTTTGACGTCGCCCCCAGCAGTATATATGGTTCGAATGGCAAAACTATTTGGCCATGCGACCTAAATTAACCAGGAGGACCTGTTATGACCGCACCCCTGCAAGAGACGTCCCTGGCCGCACAGCTGGCCGACGGCTCGCTGGCCGGTAACTGGACCCTTGACCCAGCGCGGTCCACGGTCGCGCTGAAGTCCAAGAGCATGTGGGGCCTGGTTCCGGTCAAGGGGACGTTTACGCAGGTCGAAGGCACCGGGACCGTTTCGCCGACGGGGGAAGTCAGCGGCCAGGTCACGGTCGCGACCGCATCACTTGACACGAAGAACGCCCGCCGCGACAAGCACCTGCGTTCGAACGACTTCTTCCTCGCGGACGAGCACCCGGTGATCACCTTCGCCGCGACCAAGCTCACGCCCGCCGGCGACGGCGTGACCATTGAGGGAACCCTCACCGTCCGCGGCCGCACCAACCCGGTCAGCCTCACCGCGGCGGCCGCTCCGGTCGCGGACGGTGCCATCGCGCTCGACGCGACGCTCGAGGTCGACCGGTCACAGTACGGGCTCACCTGGAACCAGCTCGGCATGTCGTCCATGCACAACACCATCACGATCCACGCCGTCTTCACCCGAGCCTGAACCTGCTCAGGCCGCACCGCGGAACGCCCGCCTCGCTCGGCGCATCAGTGTCAGCCTGGCCGCGATTTCGAAAACATCGATGGACCATGGGTGTTGCTGGAACAACACCCATGGTCCATCGTTGTGGTCAGGTACTGGGTGTTCTGTCCCGCTGAGCTGCTTGAAGCGGGGCGGACGATACCTCCTGCGGCACTAGCCGCAGGCGTGGAGGTCCTGATCGGTGAGGGACGCGTAGGTGCCGCGGAAGAACACGAGGGGGCCATTGGGGTTGGCGCTGCTCTCCACGTGCCTGACGCGGCCGACGATGATCTCGTGATCGCCTCCGGGCAGGGCGTGTTCGACGGTGCATTCGAGGACCGCGAGCACATCCTCCAGCCGGGGGCTTCCGGTCGGCCCGCGCCGGTGCTCGACCCCATCCCAGGCTGCGGCGAGCCCCCGCCTGGCGAAATTCCTGGACAGGTGCTGCTGCGGCGCCGCCAGGACGTTCACCACGAACGCGCCGTGGCTGCGGATCGCCTGCAGCGTCACGCTGCCCAGGTCAAAGCAGACGATGACAAGCGGAGGGTCGACCGACAGCGACGTGACCGCGTTGGCGGTCGTGCCTACGGGCTGGCCGTCGGCGTCGACAGAGGTTACGACCGTGACCCCCGTTGCGAAGTGCCCCATCGCATCGCGGAACTCGGCGGCCGAGATGTCCCTCCCAGGACGGCCCTCCCCGGCAGGAGCGTCCCCAGGCGACCCGGCACCGGAACGCTCAATGCCGGAACGCTCAATGCCGGAACGCTCGGCTCCGGAAAGCCCGCTTCCGTTCTTTCTCGTCCTAGATATTTCGTTTCCGGAATGCCCGGTACCGGGATGCCTGGTCATGGTCGGATGTGCTCGCCGCCTTCAGGTCGGCCGGTACCCAGCCGGCCGCCGCTGAGCGCGTCGGCGAACAGGCGGTGTCGTCGTCCGGCGGTACCGAGTACCGTGACCTCATCCACAAGGTGGAAGTGCCCCTTGCGAACCTGCGCAATCGCCGGATCAGCCGACGATATGCTCCGTACCTGGCCGGAGGGCGCCGTGTCCGTGAGCATGGACATGGAGCCTCCCCTCAGCTGATCAGGCCACCGCTCCTTCAGATTTTCATCAGGCTCGCGTAAAAGTCAAGTATTACGACCAGGTTTATAGACTTACGCAAACCGCGGCGGACCTGCGGAGGTGCGGTTATGCGGTCGTGCCGCCAGATGAAACGATCGTGGCGTGACGCCATCGCAGCCGGGCGAGATCGAGATCACCGATCAGCTCGAGCGCCGTATCCGCAAGCCGGTTGACCTGCTGCGGTGCACGCTGTCCTGCATCGAGATCGTCGCGCTGGCGCTGGCCGGCATCGCGGCCAGCGCGACCACGACCGGGGTGGAGACCGATATCGTCGGCGCGAGCAGACGGCTGCCGCACGCGCTGCTCGACGTGGCGCCCAAGGCAGCGCTGATCGCCCTGTTCATCTTGCCCGTGGCCCTCGGCTTCCAGCTGCTCCTCCGGCGCCAGCTGCGGCGGGTCGCCGAGGCGGTGGCCACCGGCGTGCTGGCGTCGGCCGTCGCGGCGGTGGCCGATGGCCTGCTCAGGCACGGCGCCGTGACCCGGCTGTACGACGCGATCATCATGTCCAGGCCCGGCGCCAGCCACGTCGCCGCCCTCGATCCCTATCTGGTGGGCCTGGTCGCCTACGTCACCATGATCAACCTCGTCGGGCGGCCATCCTGGCGGAACGCTCTGTGGGTGGCCGTCGGCGTGTACTCGGTCGTGCACGTGGCTGCGCTGAACACCACCGTTCTGTCCCTGCTGATCACGCTGGCCGCGGGCCGGGCCATCGGCCTCGCCGTCAGGTACGGGGCCGGCTCGGCGTCGCAGCGCCCGGCGCCCGCGACATCGCGGCGGCCCTGGCCGCCGCCGGCGTGCGGGTGACCGCGATCAGGCGGGTTCGCCAGCCCAAGGCCGGGGGCCCCGGCTCCCGCCATTACGCGGCCAGCACGGGCGAAGCCACCACGGGCGAAGCCACGAACCTGGACGTCGTCGTGTACGACCGGGACCAGCAGGCGGCCGGCGCGATCTACCGGATCTATCGTTCGGTCCGGCTGCTCGGGCAGGTGTCGCGCAGCGCCCCGCTGTCGGTGGATCACGAGGTCGAGCGCCGGGCCCTGCTGTCCTACGCCGCCGAAGACGCGGGCGCGCCCACGCCGCAGCTGCGCGCCCTGGTCCGGGTCGGTCCCGAGGCCTCCGTGCTCGCCTTCACCCATCACCAGGGGACCACGCTGGCGGACCGCAATCCCGGCTGCTCCGACGCCGAGCTCAGGCAGATCTGGGACGCGGTCAGCCGCCTGCACGCGCACCGGGTCACGCACCGGGCGCTGACCGCCGACCGGATCCTGCTGACCAGCGACGGCCAGGCCATGCTGCTCGACCCGGGCGATGGCGATGTGGGCGCGACCGACCTGCAGATACGCCTGGACCTCTCCCAGCTTCTGGCCGAGCTCGCGCTGTACGTCGGACCGGAACGAGCCGCCGGGCTCGCGGTGGACAAGGCCGACGCCGACGAGCTGGTAGCCGTGGTGCCGCTGCTGCAGCCGGTGGCGCTGGCCCGCTCGACGCGCCACGCACTGCGCCAGCGGCGCGACGTCCTGCCTGCCCTGCGCAAGCTCCTGACCGCGGCGGTGCCGGGCGGCGAGGTGGTCCCCGTCCGGCTGGAGCGGATCCGGCTGCGCACGCCTGCTGACCCTGGTCGCGAGCGTGGTCGCCGCCTACCTGCTGGCGGGCGAGCTCGAGCGGGCCAGCCTGGCGAGCGTGCTGCGCTCGGCGGACTGGCGCTGGAGCATCGCGGCGACTCGCCGCTGTCGGCGGCTGACCTACGTGGGCGCCACGCTGTCGCTGTCCGGCTTCGTCGCCGAGCGGCTGAGCTTCTTCCGCACCCTGCTCGTCCAGGTGGCCGGGTCGTTCGTCACGCTGGTGACCCCGGCCGCCGTGGGCGGGGCCGCGCTGAACGTTCGCTACCTGCAGCGCAGGAAGGTCCCCGCGCCGGTCGCGGCGGCCAGCGTCGGCGTGGCCCAGGTGTTGGCGTTCGTCCTGCACATCTCGCTGCTCGTGGTGTTCGCCGCGATCGCGGGCACCACGGCGAAAACGTCGATCCAGCCGCCGCGGTGGGCCTACTTCGTGCTGGCCGGGCTCGTCGTCGTCGCGCTCGCGGTGTTCGCGTTGCCCGCCGGGCGGCGGCTGCTGCGCGCCCGCGTGTCGCCGATTTTCGGCCAGGTGCTGCCGCGGCTGCTCGAGGTGGCGCAGCAGCCGCGCAAGCTGGCCCAGGGCATCGGCGGCGCGCTGCTGCTGAGCCTGACGTACATCTTGTGCCTGGCCGCGTGCGTGGCGGCGTTCGGCCAGGTCGGTGCCGATCGCGAGCATCGCCGTGGTGTACCTGACCGGCAGCGCGATCGGGTCGATCATGCCCACCCCCGGCGGGCTGGGCGGGGTGGAGGCGGCGCTGACCGCCGGACTGACCGCCGCGGGCATGCCGGGCGCGGTCGCGGTCAGCTCGGTGCTGCTGTTCCGGCTGCTGACCTTCTGGTTTCCCGTGCCGGTGGGCTGGGCCGCGCTGAGCTACCTGGAGCGCCAGCACGACCTCTGACGCTCGGAGCCGTGAGTTGCATCGGACGAACGCGGGGTAACGTGTAGTTGGCAGGCCATACCGCCCAGGGGAGTGGCTTATCGCTTCGTTCCTGCGTCTGACCAGGACCGCCGCTTTCTATCTCCTTGTCACCTTCGGCATCATCACGGCCGGCTCGATCTGGCTGGCGCTGCAGGTCGCGCCGCTGCAGACGGTGTCCGCGGCGGGCCAGAGCGCCCAGGTCGGCGCGGCCGTCGCGTTCCTTCAGCCTGTCCGGGCCGGGCGAGCTCGACCTGTTCGGGCAGGTCATGCCGACCAAGCCGCAGTTCGCCGGCCCGATCCGCCCGCGGCTCCAGCTCACCCACATCACCATCGACCGGCAGGTCGCCCAGCTGCTGCGCTCGGACACCCCGCGCAAGCTCGAGCTGAACCTCAGCCAGCAGCTGGCCCAGGGCTGGACGCGATTACTTCGAGTGGGAGACGCTCATCGCGGCGGGCTTCGCCGTCGTCGGGCTGATCGCGGTGGCCGGCATCCGCAGGCAATCGCACGCGAAGATGGCCAGGACGGTGATCGTGGGCCTGGTCGTGGTCTGCGCGGTCAACGTCGGCGGCATCCTGCTCACCGCGTCCAGCACGCCGGGGGTGCTCCGCAGCGTCAAGACCCTCGATGACCTGGTCGGATCCGATCCGCTCGCCGCACTACCGCAGGCCGTGAACCACCCGCTGCCCAGCGTGCAGGCGGTGGTGATCGGTGACTCCACCGCGGCCGCGGTGGGCAACCCGCCGCTGGCCGGGGCCACCGCCCTGGACCGGGCCTGCGGGCGCAGCAGCGAGGCCTACGCCGCCGACCTGGCCACGGTGAACAACTGGAAGGTGCTGAACCTGGCCTGCAGCGGCGCCACCATCCGCAACGGCCTGCTCGGCGTGCAGGTGCTCAACGACGGGCAGGTCGCGCCGCCCCAGCTCATCGAGGCCCAGCAAGCCACCCACGCCAAGGTGATCATCGTCAGCGTCGGCGCGGACGACGTCCAGTGGTCGATCATGACGCGGACTGTGCGTGGCCAGCGCGGTGTGCAACGACAAGGTGTCCTCGGCCTACTTCAGCCAGCTGATCAGCGCCTTCACCACCAGCTACTACCAGCTCCTGGGCGACCTGGACGCAGCTCCCCGGCCATCCCGCGGTACTGGTCAACCAGTACTACTCGCCGTTCGGGACCGACGTCGGCTGCCTGCGGCGCTACGGATTCACCACCGCGAAGGAAAAGGTGCTGCTGTCCCGGCTGGGCCAGCTGAACACCGTGCTGGCCCAGGGGGCCCAGACGTTCGGGTTCGGGGTCACCGACCCGCCGTTCTCCGGCCACGAGCTGTGCACGGCCGATCCGTACGTGCAGGGTCCGGGCGACCCGGCGCCGCTGCACCCGACCGCGGCCGGCGAGCTGGCCATGGCGCTGGCCGACCAGCAGGCCCTGCCCGCGATCGAGGGCCTGGTTCCCGCGCCGTCCCCGACGCCGTCGGGCACTCCCGGCGCAGAGCGGCGGCGGGACCACGCAAAGCACCGCGGGACCACGGAAAGCGCCGGCGCGAGATACTCAGCGCAGCGCGGGAATGATCTCCTCGGCGGTAGGCGGCCAGGGTCTTTTCCTCCTCGTCGTGCATCAGGTACAGGGCGAACTGGTCCACCCCGATCTCGGCCAGCTCGCGCAGCCGGTCCACGTGCGCGGCGGCCGGGCCGAGCAGGCAGAACCGGTCCACGATCTCGTCCGGCACGAACCCGACCGACGGGTTGCCCGCCTTGCCGTGGTGCGCGTAGTCGTAGCCCTCGCGGCCCTCGATGTAGTCGGTCAGCGCGGCGCGGGACCGGCCCGTCGGTGCCGTACCTGGCCACCAGGTCCGCCACGTGATTGCCCACCATGCCGCCGAACCACCGCAGCTGCTCCCGCTGGTGCGCCAGGTCGGGCCCGGCGTACCCGGGCGCCGCCACGCAGATGGTGATCGAGGCCGGGTCACGCCCCGCCGCCACGGCCGCCGACCGCACCGCGCCGATGGTCCAGCGCGCGATGTCCGGGTCGGCGGTCTGCAGGATGAAGCCGTCGGCCTGCTCGCCGGTGAGCTTGAGCGCCTTCGGGCCGTACGCGGCCATCCAGATCTCCAGCTTGCCGTCGCGTACCCACGGGATCCGCAGCGGCTGGTCGTGCAGCATGACCTCGCGCCCCTCGGCCAGCCCCTTGATCACGGTCATCGCCGCCGACAGCGTGGCCAGCGTCATCGGCGACTGGCCGATGACCCGCCGGGCCGAGTCGCCGCGGCCGATCCCGCACACGGTCCGGTTGCCGTACATGTCGTTCAGCGTGGCGAACAGCGACGCGATGACCGACCAGTCCCTGGTGCCCGGGTTGGTCACCATCGGGCCCACGGTCATCGCGGTGGTCGCGGCCAGGATGCGCGAGTAGATGACGAACGGCTCCTGCCACAGCACATGCGAGTCCCACGTCCAGCCGTAACTGAAACCCGCCCTCCTCGGCCCGCTGCATCATCGCGACCACGCCGCTGGCCGGCGGGTTGGTCTGCAGCACAACCCCGAAATCCATACGTTCCTCCGAACGGACTGTGGTTCGTGCCCTACACCAGGTACTGATTGAGCCCGCGGGCGAGGAACGTCCCGTGCCCGGTACTGCCCTGGTAGGTGCCCTCGTCGATGACCGGCCGCCCGCGGGACAAGCGTGGTCACCACCTGGCCGGTGATCTCCATGCCCTCGTACGCGGAGTAGTCCACGTTCATGTGGTGGGTCGCCGCCGACAGCGTCTGCCGCGCGGCCGGGTCGTAGATGACGATATCGGCGTCGGACCCGGCCGCGATCACGCCCTTGCGCGGGTACAGGCCGAACATCCGGGCCGGCGTGGTCGAGGCCACCTCCACCCAGCGCGGCAGCGTGAGCTGGCCCGCGGCCACCCCGGCGTGCAGCAGGTCCATCCGGTGCTCGACGCCAGGCATCCCGTTCGGGATCTTGGAGAAGTCGCCCCGGCCCAGTTCCTTCTGGTCCTTGAAGCAGAACGGGCAGTGGTCCGTCGACACCACGGACAGGTCGTTGGTGCGCAGGCCGCGCCACAGCGAGTCCTGGTGCTCCTTGGGCCGCAGCGGCGGCGAGGCGACGAACTTCGCCCCCTCGAAGCCGGGCCGGGCCAGGTCGTCCAGGGACAGGTACAGGTACTGCGGGCAGGTCTCGGCGAACACGTTCTGCCCGTGTCCCGCGCCGCGGCGACGGCGGCAGCGCGTGGGAGGCGGACAGGTGCACGATGTACAGCGGGCAGTGCGCCACTGCGGCCAGCGTGATCGCCCGCGAGGTGGCCTCAGCCTCCAGCTCCGGCGGCCGGGTCAGGCCGTGGTTGACCGGGTCGGTGCGGCCGGCCGCGATGGCCTGCGCGACCAGCTGGTCGATGGCGATGCCGTTCTCCGCGTGCATCATCACGGTCGCGCCGGAGCGGGCCGCCTGCTGCATCGCGAGCAGGATCTCGCCGTCGGTGGCGTAGAACACGCCGGGGTAGGCCATGAACATCTTGAAGCTGTTCACCCCGGCGGAGATGCAGGCGTCCATCTCCTTCAGGGTCGAGTCGTTGACGTCGGAGACGATCATGTGGAAGCCGTAGTCGATCGCGCAGTTGCCGTCCGCCTTGGCGTGCCACTTGTCCAGCGTCCCGAGCAGCGAGGTGCCCTTGGCCTGGACCGCGAAGTCCACGATGGTGGTGGTGCCGCCCCAGGCCGCGGCCCGGGTCCCGGTCTCGAACGTGTCCGCGGAGAACGTCCCGCCGAACGGCATCTCCATGTGCGTGTGCACGTCGATCCCGCCCGGCAGCACGTACTTCCCGGTCGCGTCGATAACCCGGTCCGCCGCCACCGCCGCCGGCGAGTCCCCGACCCCCCGACCCCCCCAGCGTCCCCTCCAGCCCCAGCAGCCTCTCGCATCAAGATGGCCGCGATTTTCTCTCCGGCCACAAGCACGTCCGCATCCAGCGTCCCGGACGCCGTCACCACCGTGCCGCCGGCGATCAGGATGGTGCTCACGGCTGGACCAGCGACTCGTACGCGTCGGGCCGGCGGTCCCGGTAGAACTGCCACAGGTTCCTGACCTCGGCCAGCTGCTCCATGTCCAGGTCGCGCACCACGACCTCGTCGTCGGTGTCGGAGGCGTCGTCGCCGACCAGCTGGCCGCGCGGGTTGACGAAGTAGGTCTGGCCGTAGAAGTCGTTGTCGCCGAGCGGCTCGATGCCGACCCGGTTGATCGCGCCGACGAAGTACTCGTTGGCCACCGCGGCGGCGGGCTGCTCGAGCTTCCACAGGTAAGAAGACAGCCCCCGGCTGGTCGCCGACGGGTTGAACACGATCCGGGCGCCGGCCAGGCCGAGCGCGCGCCAGCCCTCGGGGAAGTGCCGGTCGTAGCAGATGTACACGCCGATCCGGCCCACCGCGGTGTCGAAGATCGGGTAGCCGAGGTTGCCCGGCCGGAAGTAGAACTTCTCCCAGAACCCCTTGACCTGGGGCAGGTGGGTCTTGCGGTACTTGCCCAGGTAGCTTCCGTCCGCGTCGATCACCGCGGCGGTGTTGTAGTAGACCCCGGGGTGCTCTTCCTCGTACATCGGCGCGACGATCACGACGCCGTGCTGCACGCGCCGTGTCCTGCAGCAGCCGGGTGGTCGGCCCGTCCGGGATCGCCTCGGTGTAGGAGTAGTAGTCGGCGTCCTGCACCTGGCAGAAGTACGGCCCGTAGAAGAGTTCCTGGAGGCAGACCACCTGCGCGCCGGCCGAGGCCGCCGTCTGGATGTGGCTCACCGCCGCCGCGATCATCGAATCCTTGTCTCCGGTCCAGCGTTGCTGGATCAGCCCAGCCCGGACGATCTCCGCCATCGGCCATGCCCTTCTGTAGTCCGCGTGCCCCTATCTTCCTACCCGGCCTATCTTCCCGCCTGACCAGCCTCGTCGTAAGCCGCCACGCTCCACGAACGCCCCCCGTATTTCCCTCACCCTTTGTATATCCCCACAACCCCACCTCACCCGCCCGGGGGTCCAACGATCCACGGTATGGCTAGCGGCGGTCGCGGGGGCGGATCTGGGAGCCCCGGACCAGGCCGGGCGACTCGGGCGGGCGGGGCTGGCGGATTCTGGGTTCCCGCTCTGGCCGCGGCGCGGGGTCCGGGACATCTGCGCGGGCGACGTGGGGCAGGACCAGGCCGGCCGCGATGATCAGGGCGGCCGCCGCCAGCAGGCGCAGCAGCGACGAGCCCGCCCCGGCGCCCAGGGCAGGGAGCATCCCGGCCCCGGCGCCCAGCGCGAGCAGTCCCGCGCCGATAGCCAGCACCTGGACCTGCGGCCGGAGGGCGGCGACGGGGAGTCGTCCGATTCGGCCAGGTGCGTGGCCAGCAGGTAGGCGAGGAGCCCGGCGCCCAGCACCGTCGTGTGCCAGGGGCGGGCCGGGTGCAGCACCTCCAGCCACAAGATGGCGACGAGCGCGCCTTCCTCCCAGGGCACCAGGCGGAGGATCTCCAGATACCTGAGCCCGGCGCGCAGCGGCACCGGCAGCAGGTAGTTATCTTCCGGCACCGGGACGGCGGCCAGGGCGAGCCGCAGCACGCCCGCGGCCACGGCCACGATGGCCAGGAACAGCGCGAATCCGGCCCAGTCCTGGCCGGCCAGCGGTGCGGCCGCCCAGGCCAGGCAGCCCGCCCCGATCAGCGCTGGCCCCGATCAGGGGCCCGCGGGCGGCGACGGCCCGCCAGGCGCGGATCGCCACGCCGCCCGCGGCCGGTCATCGGCAGCTCGCCCCCGCGGCCGGTCATCGGCGGGCCGCCAGCGGGCGCCGGGTGTGGCCGGCCAGCGGCAGGTCCAGGGATTGCACGCCGTCCCAGTGCACGACGGGCACGCCGAGTTCGCGCAGCGAGAACCTGATCGCCTCCTGTTCCATCTGCCAGATCTGCCGGGCCATCCGGTCGGCGCTGCGCCGCCGGACGGGCGGCTCGGCGTTGAGCACGTCGACGACCAGCATGGTGAAGCCGCGCTCCCGCATGTCCCGCAGCGCCTCGACGAACCGCTGGTCGATCAGCGGGCTGAACACCACGACCAGCGCGCCGGGCGGCAGCGCCGCGCGCGGCAGCCTGCGGAAGCCCGCGCCGCGGGTGTAGCCGCCAATGCTGGCTAGCCCAGTGCTGGCCAGCATCGAGTCGATGATCCGGTACACCTGCCGTCGGCCGAGGCCGGGTGCCAGCCAGCTCGCCCCACCCCACTGGTAGGTGATGACGCCCGACCCGGTCCCGGCGTCGGTGTAGGCGCGGGCCGCCGCGGCCGCGCCGCGCAGCGCGAGGTCGAGCGCCGATGACCCCGGCATGCCCACGTCCGAGGTGGCGTCCGCCAGCAGCACCACATCCTGGGAGCGCTCGGCGGCGAACGTGTTCACCTGCAGCCGGCCGCGCCGGGTGCTGGCGGGCCAGTTGATGCTGCGCTGCCGGTCGCCCGGTACGTACTCGCGCACGCCGAAGAACTCGATGCCCTCGCCCGAGGTCCGGGCCGGATGCTCGCCGAGCCGGTTCGCCAGCCGCCTGAGCACCACCTTGGTCCGCTGGTCCGCCGGGGCCGGGTAGCAGTCGAGCCGGGGCAAGATCACGGTCGCGTGCCCCTCGGCCAGCCGCCAGCGGTCGCGGAGCACCACGTCCACGGTGCCGATCGGCCGCCGCCCCCAGCGCTCGGGGGAGATGACCAAGCGCAGCCTGGGCCCCGTCGGCGACGGTACCGCCGACCGGGTCGATGGCCGCGCCCGGGTGCAGCGTCCACCGGACGTAGGCGTCGCCGTGCCCTTCCACCCGCAGGTCCACCGCGACCGACTCACCTTCGAAGGCGCGCCCGAAGCTCGGCCGGACCCGCACGGTGACCCGGGGCGGCCGCCGCTGGGCCCGCCCGGCCGCGAGCAGCAGCAGCGCCGGGGCGGCGACCCCGGCGAACTCAGGGCGCCGGGCCAGCGTGGCGATGAACACCCCGGCCAGGCCCAGCGTGAGCAGGCGACGCGCGTGCCGCGACGACCTCCAGCGCAGCTCGAGCCGCTGGCCGGGTAGCGTCAGAGCGCAGAGCCGTTCGGCTGATCGGGTGAGGACATCAGCCGGTGACCGCCGGGGCCTGGGTCGCGGCCGCCCGCCCGCGCGGTCGGGTCGGTTTTCGGGGTCGGCACGGACGACAGCAACTTGGCCATCACGTCGTCGGAAGAGACCTGCCGGACCCACAGCTCGGGCCGCAGCGTGATCCGGTGCGCCAGCGCCGGCACCGCCACCTGCTTGATGTCATCGGGAATCACGTAGTCGCGCTTGCTGAGCAGCGCCTGGCCGCGGGCCAGCTGGACCAGCGCGAGGCCGCCGCGCGGGCTGGCTCCCACCTGGACCTGCGTGTCCTTCCTGGTCGCGGCGACGATGGCCACGATGTAGTCGAGCAGGTCCGGGGCTGATCTCCACGTGCTCAAGCGACCGGCGCATCGCCAGCACCCCGTCCGGGCTGGTGACCGGGCTGAGCTGCACCGCCTCACGGGCGCGGTCCACCCGGCGCCTGAGCATGGTCGGTCTCGTGGCCGGTCGGTCAGGTAGCCCAGCCGCAGCCGCATCAAGAACCGGTCGAGCTGGGCCTCGGGCAGCTCGTAGGTGCCCTCGTACTCGATCGGGTTGTCCGTGGCCAGCACGATGAACGGCTCGGGCAGCCGACGGGTCTGCCCGTCCACGCTGACCTGGCCCTCACCCATCGCCTCGAGCAGCGCGGCCTGGGTCTTCGGCGGCGTCCGGTTGATCTCGTCGGCCAGCAGCAGCTGGGTGAACACCGGACCGGGCCGGAACACCATCTCGGCCGACCGCTGGTCGTACAGCGGGGCGCCGACCACGTCGGAGGGCAGCAGGTCCGGGGTGAACTGGATCCGGGCGAAGTCCAGGCCGAGCACCTGCGCGAACGACCGTGCGATGAGGGTCTTGCCCAGTCCGGGCAGGTCCTCGAGCAGGACGTGGCCGCCGGCCAGGATGCCGATCAAGCACCAGCTCCAGGGTCCGGCGGCGGCCGACGACCGCGCGCTCGAGCTCGTCCAGGATCTCCGTGCACGCCTGAGCGGTCTGTTCCGTCGTCACCGTCGGGGTGGTCACAGCTTCTCCAATCGGTCGATGAGACGCGCCAGCGTGCGCCGGGGAATGCCGGGTTGCTTCGGGCCGCCGCGCGGCGCGTCGCCGGCCGGCCGTGCCAGGGTCGATCCAGGCCCACAGGTCCGCGTCGCGGGGCCTCCCGGCACAGCAGCGCGCGGGCGGCGTCCGGGTCCTGGTAGAGGTGAACACCGTGACGTTCGGCCAGCCGGGCGGCTAGGAGGTGCTCGAGTACCGGCCTGAGCTCACCGTCGTAGAAGCCCCGGCTGGTCATCGCGGTCTGCACGACGAACCGGCGGTGCGAGTAGCCGCTCAGCGACCGGGCCGTCGGCTTGGCTTTGGCCGTCTTGGCCTGGTCCGGCGTCAGCTGCGGTAGCAGGGTACGCAGCACGACGAACGCGATCGCCGCCGTCGCGATCGCCACCACGGAAGGCCCGCCCAGCCGGCCGTGGCGTAGCCCGCCACCGCGGCCGCGGCCACCAGCACGCCCGCGATGACCAGCTCCGGCCTGGTCCCGCGCCACGGGCTGACCGTGCCGTCGCCGCCCTCGGCCCCGGCCTCCCGGCCGCCGGTGCCCGCCCCGGCGTCGGTGCCCGCCCGGTCCGGCGCGCTGGTCATGCGCCTGCTCCGGCCGCGTCCGAGGCCCGGCCGGCCGGGGCTGGCTCGGTTTGGGCCAGCGCGTCGGCGAGTTCGTCGAGCGCGTCGGCGGCCGCGTCGCGGTGGCTGCGGTCCAGCGGGTGACTGGAGAACCTGGCCTCGTAGAACAGCGCGGTCAGCCGGGCCGCGGCGGTGCCGCGGACCAGGCCGGTGGCCCGGGCCCGGGCCAGCAGCTCGTCGGGCGTGTCGGCGACGGCCCGGGCCGTGCCGCGTTCGGCCAGGTGAGCTTCCATGGCCAGATAGCAGGCGATGATGGCGGCCCGGGCGTCGTCGAAGGTCCGCAGCGCCGACCGGCCGGACTCCACCGCCTCCCGCAGGTCTTCTGAGTCCGCCACGATGAAGTCGTCGCCCGGGCCCGGGCCCGGCGGCCGGAACCGCCGGGACCACCAGATGCTGAACACCACGGCGGCGACGAGCAGCACGACGATAAAGGCGTACAGCAGCACCGCCGCGGGGACATGAAACATCGACGTCTTCTGGGGCGTGCCCGGCCGGGTCCGGGAGCTTGGGATCGGCTGCGGCGACGCCAGGGCCCGCGGCAGCCTGGGCTTGACGGTGAACACGCGCAGGTGCAGGCCGACGAGATGGTGACCGCGACCGCGGCCATCCCCGTGCTGAGCACGAAGATCAGCACTCCGCGTAGCTTGGCCGCGACCGGGTTGACCGGGTCGCCCGCCAGCGTGGCGCGCGTCAGGACGGCCCGGCGCCGACCGTGATCACCAGCAGGACGCCCAGCACGAGCTCGAGCACCAGCCCGATGACCAGGCCGTCCCGCTGCCACGGACCGTCCCACTGGGGCTTGGCCACCGCGCCGCGCAACCCGGCCAGTCCCAAGATGATCAGCAGCGCCAGCGGCACCACCCGCCCCAGCCAGGCCGCGGTCCGAGACGGCGGAAGTCCCGGCTGACCGCTGGTCATGAAGCCTCGCGTTCCTGGTGCGACGGATGGCCCGTACCCGTCTCTACCCGTGGCTAACGGCAGCGTAATACCTTCCCGGGCAAAACATGCCCTCGGGCCGGTGACTGGTAATCTCGCCGCCATGCGCCGGAAAGCGATGCCCGCGACCGCGGTCCCGAGGGCACGGCCGGTCATCCGGGCCGCCCGGTGACCTCGATCATCGAGCTGCTGACCCGCTACGCGTTCGTCGGCCAGGAACGCCAGGAGAAGCTCGGCGACTGGGTCGGCGACGACGGCGACTTCTCCATCGACTTCCCCAGCCGGCGGATCGAGTGGTCCAGCGGCCCGGCCGCCCGCTGCGACCTGCTCGGCACCGAGTCCGGAGGCACCTGGCTGTGGGCGTGGGCGAACACCTCCCTGCCGTTCGGCGGTGAGGTCTTGTCGGCCGCGAACGCCTTGCGTGAGCGCGGGACCGAGCTCGGCGTGCCCGAGCTCACCGAGCCCGGCTTTCCGGTCGATGACCTGCATAACGGTCATGTGCTCGGGACCATCGCCAGCGGGCTGCTCGGCGCGAACGGCTACTACTTCGGTCACGGCGAGATGGCCGCCGTGCTGACCCTGGTCACCGCGCCCGAGCTGGCCCTTCCGCCCGCCGACGCCATCCGGCTGTCCGGGATCATCACGCGCGGCCTCGGGGTGTTCCCGATGCCGCACCGCCCGGCCGCCCGCGCCTACCTCGAGCAGCGCGGGGCCCAGGTCGCCGTGGCTGCCGACGGCTCCTGGCAGGTACAGGCACCCGCAGGCGGCCAGCTCACCGTGAGCTTCGACCACCTGGACCGCATCTCCGCGGTCAGTCTCGAGCAGGGCCCGGCCCAGGGGCGCCTCGTCCCGCCGAACCGCCGCGGCGGCTTGTTCCGTCGCCGGACCTGATCCGGCCGGCCACCGCGTAACCGCCCAGCCGACAGCAGACCATCGCGTAACCGCCCAGCCGACGAAGGTCCCCGGAATTAGGAGGTCGCGGGCGCCTTGGCCTTGGCGGCGGCCTTCATGGCCTGCTTGTGTGCCCGTACCTGGCCGAGCGACTCTTCGTCGGTGATGTCCGCCACCGAATAGCGCGACCCTTCGGTGCCGAACGAGCCCGCGGCCTGCTGCCAGCCCGGCGGTTGCACCCCCAGCTGCTTGCCGAGCAGGGCCACGAAGATCTGCGCCTTCTGCGCGCCGAACCCCGGTAGCGCCGTCACCCGCTTGAGCAGCTCGGCGCCCGACTCGGCGGATGTCCACAGCCGTTCGGCCTCGCCGCCGTACTCCTCGAGGATCAGCCGTGCCAGGTCCTGGACCCGGGCCGACATCGCCCGGGGGTACCGGTGCAAGGCGGGCCGTTCGGAGAAGATGTCGGCCAGGGCGTCGGGATCGAACTCGGCGAGTTCGGCGACGGTGGGTTCGTGCCCGAGCCGTCGCACCAGCTCGAGCGGCCCGCTGAACGCCTTCTCCAGCGGAACCTGCTGGTCCAGCAGCATGCCGATCAGCAGGGCCAGCGGGCTACGGCTCAGCAGCTCGTTGGCTTCGGGCTCAACCGGCATCCAGATCGTCATGGTGCCCCTCCCGGGTGTCACGAACACGGGTCATGATCAGGTATGCCCGCAGCGTACTCCGCGGCCACGGTCCGGTTCCGCGTGAGATCCGCCCGATGCGCTACGGGATATAAGCTAAGGAGAAGCTGGGCCGGTCTGGGGGTCCCCGGCCCGGGAAGTGAGGAAACGGAGTCAGCATGACACCGCACACGAAGTGGTCGATTGCCGGGGTCGTCCTCGGCCTGATCCTGTTCATCATCAGCCCCTGGCTGGCGATCGGGGTCATCCTGCTCGCGATCGCGGTCCCCGCGGGCGCCTGGATGATGCTCGACGAGTCACAGCGACGCCGGTACCGCGAGCTCCGCCGCAGGCGCGAGATCCGCTAGCTGGGCCGCCGGCCCGTATTACCGGCGAGCTTTACCGCTACGTGAGCTCGCCGTCCGGCCGGGCCGCCCCGCCAGCCGGGTCGGCCGCAGGCAGCAGGAAGGTCCGCAGCATCCGCCGGGTGCGGCCCGGTCCGGGCGTGTTCCCGAGCCGGGGCGCGATGACCTGGGTTATTTCGTCTGTCAGCTCGTGGAACTCCGCGTCGGTGAGCCACAGATCCGCCAGGCGGAACCTGACCTTGTCCCTGAACAGGTCGGCTCGCCCTGGGCCAGGTAGCTGTCGAAGTCCCCGACCAGGCCCGCGACGAAGGCAATGAACATCTGCCGGTGCTCGTCGGCGGTCATGACGGCTAGTTCGCTCGCGCCGATGTTCGTGGCGCCGAGGTGCAGCACGTAGGTTCGCTCGAGCGCACCCCGGACCCGCCGTTCGGCCACGACCTCGAGCACGCCCGCGTCCACGAGCCGGGCCACATGCCGGTACAGGCTGGCCGCGGGCACGTCCGCTAGCTCGGCCGCGAGGGTGCCGGTGGTGAGCGGCCGGCCGCCGAGGAACGCTCGCACGATGCGCAGCCGCACCGGGTGAAGGATCAGGTCGGCAGTCGCCATAGGGATAACGTAAGGCTCGTCCATTGATCTCAGCAATGATAATGTTTCTAAATATGAGAATAAATGTCGTAGTAAGGAGCTGACGTGAACGATCGGATCTACCGCTGCTCGGATGACCACCTGTACTCCGCCTCCGCCGCCAAAGTCCTCCTGCTGTCGGTGCATGTGGGCGTGGGCACGCACTTCCAGCGCTGCCCCGTGGACCGGCGCTGGCGCATAGCCAAGCTGGTTGACCCGGATTCCCTGTCCCAAGACCAGCTCGAGGAGGCTCACAAGACCCGCTTCTGGGCGGGGGAGCCCTGACCGCGGGAATGACTACGGCGTGCCGGGAATTGCACCTGACAGCAGCCCAAGCAGCAAGCACCCGAGCGCCCACCGATGAAAGGAAGCGCCGATGGCCGTCCGCCGCCTGAACCATGCTGTCCTGTACGTGCACGGTCTCGAGCGCACCGTCGAGTTCTACCGGAACACCCTCGGCTTCGAGGTCCGGATGGAGATCCCCGGCCGGGCCGCGTTCTTGCGTGCGCCCGACTCAGCCAACGACCACGACCTGGGCCTGTTCGAGATCGGCACCGGTCACGCCCCCGATCGCCCCGAACGTCCCGGCCTTTACCACCTGGCCTGGGAGGTCGGCACGCTCGCGGACCTGGCCGACACCCGGGCCAAGCTCGTCGAGGCCGGCGCCCTGGTGGGAGAAAGCGACCACCGCGTGTCGAAGTCCCTGTACGCGAAGGACCCGAGCGGCATCGAGTTCGAGGTGCTGTGGCGGGTGCCCGCGCAGGACTGGGAGGCCGAAATGGCCAGCGGCGGCATGACGCTTCCGCTCGACTGGGACGCGACCCTCGCCCGCTGGGGCCGTAACCAGGCTACCGGCGCGGCTGCCGGGTCACCCACCTAGCGCCCCTCGGCCACCCTGGTGATGTAGGTCAGCCCCACGAACGACCGGAACATCTCCAGCGGGTCTTCGCCGCTGATGCTCACCGTCCGAACGTCGGTCCGTTCGGCGCCCTTCACCCACGAGGCGACCTCGGCCATGTCCGCAGTCTGTGTATGCACGTCCAGCCTGGCCGGCAGCGCGATGGCAGGCAGCCTGAGCACCGCCAGCTCAGAACCGGGGGAGACCCCGGCCGGCGGGGCCGGCGAGGCCGCGATCTCCCACACCTGCGACGGCTCGGCGCTCGCCCGCTCGACCGCCCGCCGCGCCCCGTCCGCGATCATGGCGCGGGCGACCTCGGGGTGCAGGCTGGCTGCCCCGAACCGGGTGAAGGACTCCTTCACCACCACCCGTTCGGCGTCGGGCAGATAGGGATCAGCCTCGGCGATGGTCTGCTGATCCCCGGTGATCAGCCCGACCGGCGCGCGGCAGGCCAGCGCGACCAGCGCGTTGATCCCGCTCTCGCCGACCGGCACCCCGTTCAGCTCGACGCGGGAGATCACCGCGGGATTGTAGGTGTGCGACAACACCGAGCTCTGGCCCGAGATCGACCCGTGGTAGCCCACCATGAACACGACGTCGGCGCCGGCCTGTAGTCCCTGCATCATGTACAGCGGCTTGTGCCGCCCGGACACGTAGCTGGCCTGCCCGGCCAGCGCCGCCGGGTCCAGGTTGTTCATCGTCCCGTGCGAGTCGTTGCAGATGATCTCGGTGGCCCCGGCGGCCAGCGCGCCCTCGATGGCCGCGTTGACCTCGCCGAGCAGCAACCGCCGCCCTTCTTCGTACGGCACCCCGGGGGCCCGGCACTGCGACCAGTCGACGACCCCGGCCACGCCCTCCATGTCACAGGAAATAAAGACCTTCACAAGACCAAGAACCTACCGTCCGAACGGACTTTTCTGCGTGCCCGCCAGAACCGATCCTCGCCCGCCGAGCCGCGACCCCCGCAGTCCGCCGCCGAGCCGCGACCCCAACAGTCCTGTCCGGCCTGGGCCGCGGCGCCCGCGTGGGTGATGAGGCGGGCGGGGCGGCACGGGACCCGGGCTTGGCGCCGCCTGCCATAAATCGAACAAATATCTTGGTAGATTCAGGCTTCGTGAAGGCTTGTGGGTACTATTATGCACAAAAGTCTCCATCAAGCCCGAATTCACCACGAAAAGGTCACGCCTGGCCGGTACGGAGTGATCTGGGAACGCGGATGGGGCGGTGGTGACGCTTGGTGTTCCGCGAACCGACGCAAAGCCTTCGGGATCATGAGGGTGTCAGCTCTCGCTACAATCTGTTGCGGGCATAACGAACCTGCCAGACTTGTTCGAGGGATGATATGTCCGAATCAGATCCGTCGCCCGACCGATCCCGGCCGGTCGGCAGCCGCCTGCTCTACGGGGTTGATCAGTGGACCTCGCGGCCCCTCATCGCGCTGTTTGTGCTGGCGGTGGACCTGGTATGGATTCTTATCAGCCTCGCCGGGGGATTCCCAGGCCGGTGGGAGACGGTCTTCCAGACCCTGGTCGCGGCGCTCACTCTGGCCATGGTCTTCGTCATCCAGCACACGCAGGCCCGCCAGCAGGCCGCTACCCAGCGTAAACTGGACGAGATCCTGCGGGCGCTCCCCGGGGCGGATAACGCCCTGCTCTCGCTGGAGCACGCCTCCGACGACGAACTGCGGGCCAGCGGCAACATGCACCGCGAAATCCGCCAGGCCGCCCTGAAGGAACAGTTCAGCCAGGATTAGCCGGCTGCTAGTCGCCTGCCAGCAGGTCGCCGACGAGGCCAATGCCTGCTCCGATAGCCCGCTGACCCGTATTGCCGAAACCGATGATCAGCTGCGGGGGCCCCGAAGCGTGGTCGGCCCGGTAGGTGCTCATGCCGTAAAGCCCGACCAGCCGGGACCGGGCGGCCTCCACCACCGTGTCCTCGGCGCACTGGGCGGGCAGATGAGCGACGGCGTGGAAGCCCGCGGCCAGGCCGGACAGCCGGACCCTGGGGGCATGCTCGGCCAGCGCCTCGACCAGGACGTCCCGCCGCGCCGCGTACTCGGCTCGCATCCGGCGCAGGTGCCGGTCGTAGTGACCGGCCTCGATGAGGATGGCCAGCGCAAGCTGGTCCAGGCCAGGGGAGCCGCGGTCGGTTACCTGTTTGGCCCGGGCCAGCGCGCCGGTCAGGCTCGGGGGGCTGACGATCCAGCCGAGCCGCAGGGCCGGCGCCAGGGATTTGCTGACGGTACCCAAGGCGGCGACCCGGTCCGGGGCCAGCCCCTGGATCGTTCCGACCGGCTCCCGGTCGTAGCGGAACTCGGCGTCGTAGTCGTCCTCGATGATCAGCGCCCCTCGCCTGGTAGCCCAGTCGACCAGGGCCAGGCGGCGTTCCGGCGCCAGCACGACGCCGGTCGGCCACTGATGAGCCGGGGTCAGCACCACGGCCCCGGCTCCGGAGCCGTCCAGCGCCGCTACATCCAAGCCCGCGTCGTCGACCCGGACCGGCACCGCCTCGATCCCGGCCCAGCCGGCCGTGGCGGTCATGGTGGCGACCGAGCCAGGATCCTCGAACGCCACCCGGCGAACCCCTCGGTCGGCCAGGGCGCGCAGCACCAGGCTCAGGCTTTGCGCCATCCCTGAGCAGATGACGATCTGGTCGGCGGAGGCGTCCGCAGCCCGGACTCGGCACAGGTAGGCCGCGAGAACCTCGCGCAGCCGCCGGTTCCCGCGGGGCTCGCCGTAGCCCAGGTCGGTGTTGGTGGCCGTCCGGCACGCTTCGTGCAGCGCCCAGGCCCAGCGTTCTCGCGGCACCGAGGCGAGATCGGGAACCCCGTGCTGGAAGTCGGCGACCAGCCGGGGTGCCGGGGCTGGCGGCGCGGGACGGCGCGCCTCGGTCCTGCTGGCCGCGCTCGCCACCCGGGTGGCTGATCCGCCTCGCGTGACCAGATAGCCCTCCGCCTGCAGTTGTCCGTAGCACTCCTGGACCAGACCGCGGGACAGTCCCAGCACGTTCGCCAGGGTCCGGGACGACGGCACCCGCTCTCCGAGGCGCAGCCGCCCGGACCTGATGGCCTGCCGGAACTGGTCCTCGAGCTGGGTCCGCAGCGGGACCTGGCGGCTGCGGTCGATGGTAAGCAGGAGATCCGGACCCAAACCGGACCACTCCACAGCCATAAAACTGGACCTTACCGCAGATCCGCTTGGGTCGTAGCGTCGAGCCCATGACGACCATGTCCCTGCCGCAGACGCCGGCCGTTCCGCCCGTTCCGCCCGCAGCGCCTGCGGCGAAGCCGCCGCTGATCACCCGGCCGCTGCTGCTGCGGTTCATCTCGATCGCCGGGTCGTCGGTGAGCTTCTATCTGCCGTTGTCGGTGGTGCCTAGGTACGCGGCTGCTTCCGGTTCGGACACCGGGGCTGGCCTGGCTACCGGCGCTCTCCTGCTCGCCACCGTCGCGGCTGAGCTCGCCACTCCCCGGCTGGTAGCCCGCGTCGGCTACCGCCTGTCGCTGACGGCGGGCCTGGCCTTGCTGGGCGCGCCCGCGCTGGCGCTGCTGGCCTCCTCCCGCCTCGGCGTGATACTCGCGGTCAGCATCGTGCGGGGTCTTGGCTTCGCCGTTACCACCGTGGCCGGCGGCGCACTCACCGCCGCGCTGATCCCGGCCGAACGGCGCGGCGAGGGCCTGGGCCTGGTCGGCATCGTCAGCGGCGTCCCGTCGCTGGTCTGCCTGCCGCTGGGCCTGTGGATGTCGGTCCACTGGGGCTATGGGCCTGTCTTCGCGGCCACCGCGATCGCCGCCCTGGCCGCCCTCGGCTCGATGCCCTGGCTGCCTGGCCGTAGGTCCGCGCCCGGCCACCAGCCCACCGCCCGCCCGGGCCACGGCCTGCTGGCCGGGCTGCGTACTCCGGCCCTGGTCCGCCCGGCCGTCATCTTTTCCGCCGCGACGATGGCGGTCGGGGTGCTTGTGACGTTCCTGCCGCTGGCGGTCAGGTCCGCCGGAGTGGTCACCGCCGCGCTGCTGGCCCAGCCCGCGGCGGCGACCCTGGCCCGGTGGGCCGCGGGGCGAATCGGGGACCGGTACGGCCAGACGCGGTTGCTGGGCCCGGGGGTACTGCTGTCCGCCGCGGGCATGGCCATGCTGGTCGCCACCGGCACGCCGGTGCTGATCGTGCCGGGCTGACCGCAGTGCTGATCATCCCCGCGCTACTCCTTACCCGCCGTGAACGCACGACCCGCTAACTCATCACCGGAGGTCACCACCATGCGAAAAGTCTTCTTGTACATGACCATGTCCCTGGACGGGTTCATCGCCGGCCCTCACGACGAACTTGACTGGATGCTCGACACCCCAGACCCAGGCCTCAACGACGACATCGTGTCGTTGCTGCAGGCGTCGGACGCCGGTTTCCTCGGCTACCCGGTCGCCCAGGGCATGATCCCGTACTGGGAGAGCGTCGCCGCGGACCCGGCCGCGTCACCGGCGGCCCACCAGCTGGCGGCCGCGGTCAACCGCCTGCACCGCATCGTCATCTCCCGGCGCCCCGTCGACCTGCCGTGGGATAACTCGGAGTTGATCGTCGCAGCTGACGATGACGCCCTGGCCGCCGCCGTCATGAAAATCAAGGAACGGCCGGGCCGCGGCCTCGGTGTGCCGGGCGGCGTCCGCACCGCGCAGCGGTTCGCCCGGCTCGGCCTCGTCGACGAGTACGTGCTGCACGTCCATCCGGTCACCCTCGGAACCGGTAAGCCGCTGTTCACCCGGTCCTCACGCCTGCGGCTGATCGGTGCCACCAGCTACGAATCCGGCGTGCTGCGGCTCCGCTACCAGCCCGGCTGCTAGGCTCCCGCCAGCCCGGCTTCTAGGCTCCCGCCAGGCCGGGAACAGCAGGGCCAGCTCGTCGGGGGTACCCGGCGATCAGCCGCAGCTCGTCGTCGGTCAGCGGCTTGCCTGTCGCGGACGCGCACAGCTGCACCAGCGAGAACACCAGGTCCTCCTCGCCCGCGGGCACCGCGATCCCGAGGCCGTCCAGCACGTGCCTGAACCCGGCCTTGCCGCCGTACTCCCCGGTCAGCACCACCCGGCCCGGCTGCGCGTGCCAGTCGGCCGGGAACGGCCCGAGCGTCGCGTCGTCGTACAGCTCGTAGTTGCCGCGGTCCTTCAGCGCCCCGTCGGCGTGGATCCCGGACTCGTGCGCGAACGCGTTGCGGCCGACCCCCGGCCAGGCTGGCGGCAGTGGCTGCCCGAACGCGTAGGCGGCCCACAGCCCGAACCGCCGGGCCCAGGACAGGTCGACCGGATCGCCGATCGGGCACCGCGTCAGCACGCCGAACCCGTGCCGGAACGCCAGGATGCACGACAGCAGGTCCGCGTTGCCGGCCCGCTCGCCGATGCCGTTCACGCAGGTGTTCACCCACGCGTCCTGCCCGGCGTCCAGGTCACCGAGCGCGCCGGACACCGAGTTGGCCACGGCCATGCCCAGGTCGTTGTGGCAGTGCGTCTCGACCGGGATGCCGACCGCGGAGGCGAGCTTGGCGAACCGCTCCCTGATCCGGCCGGGGGAGTCCCCGCCGATCGTGTCGCAGTACCGTACCCGTGACGCACCCGCGTCCCGGGCGGCCAGCGCGAACTCGGTCAGGTACCCCTCGTCGGTCCGCGACCCGTCCTCCGCGTTGACCCCGATCGTCTCGGCCCCCCCGGCCCGCGCCGCCGCGACGGCCGCCGTCATCTCCGTGATGATCGCCGCCCGGTCCAGCTTGCCCGCGGAACTTGTGCGCGATCATCTGGTCCGAGGTGGAGATGGACAGGTTGTAATGCCGCAGGCGCGCTGCCCCAGGCGCGTCTGCGCCACGATCCCCACCGCCGCTTCCACGTCGGCGGGCACCGCGCGGCACCAGCCGGACAGCCGCAGCTCCCCGAACGCCCCCGCCTCGCCCAGCGCCACGCAGGCCCGGACGTACGGCACCTCGTGGAACAGGAAGGGGAACCCGATCTCGGACTGCGCCACGCCCAGGCGCCCCAGGTAGAAGTTGACCATGACCTTGCCGAACTTCGACAGCCCCGTCCGCGCGGTCTGCACTCCGTCCCGGTTGGTCACGTCAAGAAAATGAATCGATGGCATGACCCCAGATTGACGAAAGCATCAATCACGTCAATATTGATTAAAATCAATCATTCCGAACGGCCCCTACTGCGTGCGGCCCGCCAGCTTCGAGCCACCCGGAGGAGAGCGAGATGCCTCACTCGATGACGGCGGCGCAGGCCGCCCGACCGGCTGGGGGTCAAGCCGGCCACGCTGTACGCCTACGTCAGCCGCGGCGTGCTCGAGCCGCGGCAAGGCCGCCGACGGCCGGGGCAGCCTGTTCGACCCGGACGAAGTCGAGACGGCTGGCCCGGCGCGGCCGCCCGCGACGCCCGGCCGGGGCCGTGGACATCACGGTCGAGTCCGCCATCACCGAGATCACCGCCGACACGCCTCCGGTTCCGCGGCCTGGACGCCACCCGCCTCGCGGTGACCCGCACCTTCGAGGACGTCGCCGAGCTGCTGTGGACCAGCGAATTCCCGCCCACCAGCCGGCCCCGTCCGCCCCGTCCGCCCAGCCTGCCCCGCCTACCCGGTCCGCCCCGCCTCCCGGGGCGGCCTGGCAGGCTACCCCGGCCGCGCTCGCCGCGGGCCGGGCCGCCCAGGCCGCGCTGCCGGCCGGGACCCTGCCGCTCGAACGGCTCCAGGTCATCGTGCCCGCCATGGCCGCGACCGATTCCCTGCGCCTGCAGCTCGACCCGCCTGCGGTGCTCGCCGCCGCCCGCAATCTCATCGCCGGCATGGTCGATTGCCTCCCCGCCCCACCCGCCCCACCCGGCCCCACCCGCCGCTCGGACCCTCCCTACCCCCATCCCATCCGACCCATCCGGCCCATCCGCCTCTGGCGTGTCGATCGCCGAACGCCTGTGGTCCCGGCTGTGCGACCGGCGGCCCGCGCCCGAACTGCTGCGCGCGCTGTCCGCCGCGCTGATGCTTGCTGGCCGACCACGAACTCGCCGCCTCCACGCTGGCCGCCCGGGTGGCCGCGTCGGTGCGGGCGGACCCGTACGCCGTGGTCGGGACCGGCCTCGGGCGCGATGAGCGGTGCCCTCCACGGCGGCGCGTCGCTCGGCGCCGAAACGCTGCTGGCCGCCGCCCGCGGCCCGGACGATGTCCCCCGGGTGGTCGGCGAATTGCTGCGCCGGGGCGAGAAGGTCCCCGGCTTCGGTCATTTCGTGTACCGGAACGGTGACCCGCGCGCCATCGTGCTGCTGGGCCTGATCCGCCGGGCCGCGCCGAAGTCCGGGTCGCTCGCGGTGGCCGAGGCCGTGCTCACCGAGGTCAGGCGTAAGTCGCTGCCCGCGCCGAACATGGACTTCGCCATCGCCACCCTGGCCCGCGTGGCGGGCATGGTCACCGGCGCCGGGGAGGCCATCTTCGCGGTCGCCCGCACCGCGGGCTGGATCGCTCACGCCCTCGAGGCCTACGCGGGCGACGGCCCGCTGCGCCCCCGAGCCGTCTATACCGGCCCGCCTGCCGTCACCGACCCGTGACTGCCGTGGGTCTCGTCACCGATTCGTGGCTTCTCGTCGCAGCGCGATGGGTGCCCGTAACGTCTCCCTCATATGGAAGCCGACTCCGGCGGACGTCATCCGCAGCCCGGGGCCATGGCCTGACCAGGCCGGCCATGACCCGTCGGCAGCAGTAGCGGCCGACCCGGCCCGGTACGTGACCGAGTTGTTCCGGGCGCATCACCTGGAACTGGTCCGGCTGGCCGTGCTGATCGTGGGTGATCTGGCCACCGCGGAAGACGTGGTGCAGGACGCCTTCGAGCAACTGCACCGCCGGTGGCGGACCCTGCGCAAGCAGTCGAGTGCGCTGGACTACGCGCGGTCCGCCGTGCTGAACGGCAGCCGGTCCGTGCTCCGCCGCCGCTCGGTCGCCCGCAGGCACGAGACCCGGATCGTCACGCCCGCGCGGCCAGACGCGGACGCCGCCGTCGTGTTTGAGCAGCGCACCGAGCTCATCGAGGCGTTCCGCAGGCTGCCCGCCCGGCAACGCGAGGTACTTGCCCTGCGCTACTACGTGGACATGAGCGTGGCCGACGCAGCGGCCACGCTGCATATCAGCGAAGGCGCTGTCCGCTCGACCGCCTCCCGCGGCCTCGACGCGCTGGCCAGGATCCTCCCATCCCGTTCCTCGAAGGAGGCGTGAGGCATGCCTGACGTCGAGAACCTGCTCCGCGAGGAGCTGAAGCGGGCGGCCGAGCAGATCCAGCCCGGACTGCTCAGGCCACTCCAAGTCCCCACCCGGCGGCCCAGATGGCGTCCGCGCCTGCTCCCGCTCGCGGCGGCGGCTGCGGTGATCGCCGTCATCACGGCGGGCGCGCTTGTCGCGGGCCTGGCCGCGGCCCGCCAGCCCGCCGCCCCCAAGCCCGCCATCTCCCGATCAGTCCCGGCCAGCCTGCCGCGCTTCTACGTCACGACCAGCTCCCCCGCCGACGGCAGGATAGAGGCGGTGGTCCGCGCGTCCGCCAGCGGGCAGGTCACCGGTACCGTCCCTGTGCCGTCGGCCTTCCCGGTGGAGTGGGCCGACTCTGGCGGTACCTTCGTCTCCGCCGCCGCCGATGACCGCAGCTTCATCATCGGAGCGGACGAAGGCCAGGAATCAGACGGCGGCTTGGACCTCCGCCTGTTCCGGTTCGCTATCTCCGCTGCTGGTAAGCCCGGCCACCTGACCGAGCTGGCCGCCGCCCCGATGCGCAATGAGACCACGGAGGGCATCGCGCTGTCTCCTGACGGCAAGCTGCTCGCGGTCTCGCTGCAGAACGACTCCTCGGAGCACGGCATCGCCGCCATTCAGGTCCTCGATCTGGCCACTGGGGCCACCCGGACCTGGACCGCGCCGGCCCACAGCGTGTATATTCCCGGGCCGCCCTCCTGGGCGGACGGCAGCCGGGTGATCGCTTTCAGCTGGCTGAACTCCACCCAAAATGGCCTGATGGCCGCGCCGCGGGGAATCCGGCTGCTCGACACCGCCGCGCCAGGCGACAACCTGACGGCGGGCACGGTGATCGTCCCGAGCGGCGTGGTCGCCGCCGGTTCCATCGTGAGCGCGCTGATCACGCCTGACGGGCGCGATGTCATCGTGGTCACCTGGCGTGATCTGACTCCGCGGGCCAAGACGCACACGGTCGTCGTGCAGTTCGCTGAGCTCCAGACCAGCACCGGCAGGCTGGTCCGGCTGCTCCGCACCGAGACGGCGCGGTACGGCCAGGTCAACGTCGTCACCGTGGAGGACAGCCTCGGTGTCCTGTCGCTGAGCCCGCAGGGACAGTACGCCTTGGTCCAAGGCACCCAGTTCGGCTGGCTCGACGTCGACGGCTCCAACCCGGGCCGGTTCACGCCGCTGCCCGCGGTCCCGGCCGGCCAGTACGTCGACTTCGCCGCCTGGTAACCGGGGAGGTCACTCGCCGGTGGCGCCGTCGATCTGCTCGCGAAGCAGGTCGGCGTGGCCCACGTGCCGGGCGTACTCCTCGATCAGGTGCAGGTAGATCAGGCGCAGCGACGTGATCTCGCCGTCATGGTCGATCGTGTCGTCTAGCGAGGCGTTGGCCACGGCCGCGTCGACGCGCGTGAACTCCTCGGTCAGCCGGGCGTAGTCAGCCGCCGCCCGGGCCGGGTCGGTGCGCTCGAAGTCGGCGGCGTTGTCCTCGCCGAAGGGAGAGTCGACGGGCTCGCCCGCGAACCGCTGGCGGAACCAGATGCGCTCGACCTTCGTCATGTGCCGCACCAGCCCGAGTAGTGACAGGCCCGAAGGCGGCACGGTACGCTCGGCCAGCTGTTCGCCGGTCAGGCCGGCGCACTTGTACAGCAACGTCGCCCGGTGCCAGTCGAGGAACGCCTGCAGCATCGGGCGCTCGGGTCCGGCCGACGGCCCATCCGGCCGCTCCACCTCTGGGGCTCTCCAGGTCACGGGCCTATCTTGTCATGCCGGGCGGCGTAGAACGCCTGACCTGCCGCCCCGGCTCAGCTCAGCTGCACTATATTGCGGACGATGCAGGTGAACACGGAGCGGTCCGCTAGTCCAGCCGCCACCAGCTGGCTCAACCTGGCGGACATCGACGAACCGGTCGCCGACCTGCGCCCAGATTACGCCGCTTTGATCATCGTCGCCGAGGGCCTGCAACCGGGACCTTCCGACCGGGCCACCGAGGCTCTGCTGACCGAGGCCGAGTCCTCTGCCCGGGCCGCGTTGGCCGGCCGGACCGCCGCCGAGCTTGAGCCCGTGGCCGCCTGGCGGGATGCTTACCAAGCGTTCGGCGCCAAGCCGAAGCGGACCAGGCCCAGCGTGGAGGCCCTGCTGCGTCGGGTCGAGGCCGGACTGCCGCGGATTGACCGGCTCACCGACATCTATAACGCGATGTCGGTCAAGCACCAGCTGCCGATTGGCGGTGAAGACCTGGACCAGTACCTCGGCCCGGCCCGGCTGGTGCGCGCGGTCGGCGACGAGTCGTTCGACACCGCCCGCGACGGGCAGCCCGTCACCGAGCACCCCGAACCCGGCGAGGTGGTGTGGCGCGACGACGTCGGCGTGACCTGCCGGTGCTGGAACTGGCGGCAGTGTGTCCGCACCCGCATCACCGGCGCCACGGTCAGCGCCGTGTTTATCCTCGACGGCCTCGCCGCGCTGGGCCAGGATGGATTGCTGGCCGCCGGGCAGGATCTGGCCAGCCAGCTGACCACGCTCCATCCCGGTGCCCGGCTCAGCTGGCGGCTGACCGGGCCAGGAGCTACGGCTACCGGGGGAGGGCCGGACGCTCAGGCGGGCGCGTCGTGACCTCGACGGTGCCCTTGTAGGCCAGGCCCCGCACGTGTATCACCGGGGCGTCCACGGGCAGCCGGTAGCCGGGGTCCTGGTCGTCCACCGGGCCCTGGGTGACCCCGAAACCGGTCATCTCGACCCGCACTCCCGGCGGGACCAAGATCGTCACCGTGGACTTGTAGGCCACCGTGAGGAACGTGGTCACCGGACCTGTGAGCTCGGCCGCGCGCAGATCGAGCCAGCCGCCGCCCTTGTAGACCACGGTCGTGTAGCGTTCCGGGACCCGCCAGCGCCCGGCCCGCCGGACCGAGCTCTTCAGCGCGATCGCGACCCGGCCCGGCCCGCGACCCGGAATCGCTGGCGTCGCGCCCAGCCCGGCGCTGGCCGCGGGCAGGTCGGCCAGCAGCACGTCCAGGTCCGCGTGCGTCCGGGCGGTCAGGGCGGCCCGCATTCGCTCGTCGAACTCGGTGTCGTCCAGCCGCCCGTCGGCGAACGCCTCCTGCACCCGCTGCACGACCGCATCCCGCTCGCGGTCAGACGCGCGGACCGCCGGACTGCTGTCAGCCGGGTCAGGTGAAGCCCCGGACCCCTCCGATACCCCGTCAGCCGTGATCATGACCTTCCCTCCGCACGATGAAACGAACGAGATGTATCGTAACCTGCCCCAGCGTCGTTTCACAGTGCGACCCCAAGAGCCGACCTCACACCACCACCCCGCGCTCCCCGCGCCACACCACCACCCCGCGCTCCCCGCGCCACAACCACCCCGCGACCCCCGCACCACAACCCTCGCTCGCCCAGGGCCTGCCCGAACCATAACCCTCGCTCTGTCCGTGTCACCTCCTGCCCCGTCCGCACCGTTGGATCACTTTCGTTTCAGTCAGCTAAGGCTTTGCGTGGAGGATATTGGCTTGATGGAGACTTTCGTGCACCATAATACCCAAAATATCCCATGAAGCTAAAATCCCCCACGATAGTGTTCGACTCAGCGAGCCGGGGACAGGTCCGGCTCCCTAACTGCGTCCCAGCGCCGACTATGACGGCGGTCCCCAGCCCCAGCCCAGCGCAGCCCCAGCCCCAGCCCCAGCCCCAGCCCCAGGGACCTGACGGCGTCATGAACGCTACCGCCCAGGTCATGCGACAGAGTCACACCAAGCTCAGGAGAAGGTCGGTCCTGCATCAGCTAACCACCCTTCGGCACTCGATTGAGTCAACCTGACTCAAGAAACATGCGCACTTCCCAAAAAACCTTACTGGCTGTCAGCTGCGGAGGCTTGCCCGCGCTTTCGAGTCTTGAAATACCCAAAATTGATTCCATATGGCTCAACTTTATGGAGCAGTTACTATTGCGGCCGCTAGCCGCGGATGCCAGGATCCGGAGCCGTGAGGAGTGAATGGCTGCGCCGCCGGGCCGGAGTGCTGGCCGAGCGGAATTTCCGCCGGTTTTACACCGGCTACGTGACCTCACTGCTTGGTTCTTCGATGTCGACGGTGGCGATTGCCTGGGCGGTGCTGGACAGCGGGGGCGGCGCGACCGGCTTGGGGTACGTGTTCGCGGCCGGGGTGGTCCCGCAGGTGCTGCTGCTCGCGTTCGCCGGCGCGATCGCGGACCGGCTGGGCCGGCGCCGGGTGATGCTCGCGGCCGACGTGCTCCGTGCGCGGCGCAGGCCTGCCTGGCTGCGGCGCTGTTCGCCGGGCGGCCCGCGATCTGGCTGTTCGTCCTGCTGGCCTGGCTCGAGGGATCGGGGGAGGCCTTCTTCTCGCCGGCCCTCAGCGCGCTGACGGTGGAGATCGCGCCGCGGGAGCAGCTGGGGAACGCGAACGCGCTGTACGGGCTGGCCACATCGGCGACCAGGATCGCCGGCCCGGCGCTGGGCGGCGTGCTGGTCGCCCTGGCCGGCCCGGCGGTGGTGGTCGCCGTCGACGCCGCCTCCTACCTGGCCAGCGTGCTGGCCCTCAGCCTGCTCCGGAGTGCCGGGTGACCGGATGCCCGAGGACCGAGCAGGCAGGCCCGGGCAAGCGGGTGCGCCGGAGCCTGTTCTCGGACATGGCCGAGGGCTGGTCGGACTTCCGGTCCCGGAGCTGGCTGTGGGTGGTCACCGTCCAGTTCGCGTTCTTCAACTTGATCACCTGGGCGCCCTGGATGCTGCTCGGGCCGGTGGAGGGGCACGACGTACCTGGGCGGCGCCGCCGTCTGGGGCGCCATCATGGCGGCGCAGGGCGCGGGCGCGATCGTGGCCGGGCTGGCTTCGCTCGGCCGCCGACCCGCGCCGGCCCATGGTGATCGCGACCATCGGCACCATCTGCTACGCGCTGCCGGACATCCCGATGGCCCTGCACGCGGCCGCGGCCTGGGTCGGCGCGGCCGCGTTCGCCTGCGGTGCCGGCGCCGCGGTGTCCAGCACCTTCTTCGGCACGGCCCTGCAGCAGCAGGTGCCGGCTGACCGGCTCGCCCGGGTCAATTCGCTCACGCTGTTCCCCGCCTACGGCATCGGGGTCATCGGATACGCCATCGACGGCCCGCTGGCCTCGGTGGTCGGCGCCCCGGCTGGTCTTCGGCGTCGGCGCGGCCTACGGCCTGCTCAGCAGCGCCTTCGTCCTGGCCGTGCCCTCGGTGCGGACGTGCGCTGGCGCGACCAGGCCCCGGAACGCGGCCAGGCAGCGGGCCTAGAGGCAGCCGAGCTAGAGGCAGCCGAGCTAGAGGCAGCCGAGCCCAGGCGCGGGCTAGGGCCTGCGGACGGCGCCGCGGAGGGCGGCGAACGCGGCCAGCCGCGCGACCACGGTGATGACGACCGCGACCGGGAGCACCTGGGCCAGGTCACGCGGCCGGCGTGAAGGCGACGACGCCGAACGCGACGGCGACCCCGCCCACGGCCAGGGCCAGCGCCGCCGCGACCCGCGGGGCGCGCAGCGTCCGGCGGACCAGCAGCCGCGCCTCACGCGGCAGCCGCAGCATCATCCAGGCGAAGCAGGCGACGGTGACCAGGGCCAGGGCGCCGAGGCCGATCACGAAGGGCAGCCGGTCCACGTGCGTGACCGCCGGGATCCAGATGAGGATCAGCGCGATCAGCGTGAACACATAGATCGTCCGTGACACCGTGCGCAGCAGCACCACGTCGATGTTCCTGCTGTAGATGCGCTCGTCCGGGGCGGCGCGGGCCGCGCTGATGAAGTGCCTGATCGCGCCCGCGGTGTCGTGCCGCCTGAGCCTGATCCGGCCGAGCTCGTTCATCGCGCCGCTGTGCGCGGGATCGAGCGCGAGGGCTCGTTCCTGGTGCTCACGCGCTTGCGCCAGGTCGCCGCGGGCCAGGCTCACCTTGCCGGAGAGGAAATGCACGTCGGGCTCGTTCGGGGCCAGGCCGCGGGCCCGGGCCGCCGCCTCGGCGGCGACGTCGAGCCGCTGGGCCGCCAGCGCGGCCTGGGCGACGCAGACGTGCGTCTGCCAGTAGCTGGGCGCGAGCCGGACACGCCTCGTAGGCCGCCTGCAGCGCGGCCGGGTAGTTGGCCAGGTGGACCAGGGCGTTGCTGGCCAGGCGGTGCGGCCACTCGTCGGCGGGATCGAGGGCCACCGCCCGGTTGGCGGCGGCGACCGCGTCGGCGTAGCGATCCGCGCCCAGGTGCGCGCGGGCCATCAGGCACCAGGCCCGGCTGCTTTCCGGTTCCGCGGACACCACCCGGGCGAGCAGCGCGGAGGCCTCATCGAAGCGCCTGACGTCGAGCATCGCCGAGGCCCGCGCCAGCTCGTTCCGCAGCTCGATCACCACGGCCGCCTAACCGGCTGACACCTCATAGCAGGCGGCGCTTGCGCAGGTAGGCGGCCAGGTCATCGTAGGTCCCGCCCTCGTTGGCGAACAGCGCCACGTTGCGGGCCGCATCGAACCAGGCGCCAAGCGACGGCTTGACCTCGGCGATCGCGGCCTCGAGATCGCCGGTGCCGATCATCCGCGGCTCGCCGCGGCGGACCGAGTCCATCAGGGCCCGCTCGGCCGCCGTCTCGCAGATGTGCGCGATGTCGGCGCCGGAGTAGCCGTCGGTCTGCTTGGCCAGCTTGGCCAGGTCGATGCCGGCCACCGGGCGGTCCTTCAGGTGATAGCGGAACACCCCCTCGCGCGCGCTGGCGTCCGGCGGCAGCACCAGCAGCGTCCGGTCGAAACGGCCGGGCCTGCGCAGGGCGCTGTCCACGTCCCACGGGTGGTTGGTCGCCGCCAGCAGGAAGACGCCCTCGTTGTTACCCGAGATGTCGTCCAGCTCGAGCAGCAGCTGGTTGACCGCGCTGCGCATCGGGGTGTGCCGCAGCTGCGAGCGCTTCTGCCCGATCGCGTCCACCTCGTCGAGGAACACCACGCACGGCGCGTTGCGCCGGGCGATCTCGAACAGCTCGTGGATGTTCCGCTCGCTCTGCCCCACGAACATGTCGATGATGTCGGCGAAGGACACCGCGATGAACCGGGCGCCGAGCTCGCCCGCCACCGCCCGGGCGATGAACGTCTTGCCGCACCCCGGCGGCCCGTAAAGCAGCAGCCCGCCGCGCAGCGACTTGCCGTACAGCTTGCGCAGCTCCGGGTTCCGCATCGGGGCCAGGAACGCCGCTTCGAGACGCGCCTTCACCTCGGTCATCCCGGCTACGTCCGACAGGTTGAGGCCGGTGTGCTCGGCGTCGTAGGCGTCCGCCTCGTCGATGCCCGCCGAGGCCGAATCGCGCCGCGCCGTCGTTCTCCGACGAACATGGCGGGCAGCACGTCGCGCAGCTCGTCTTCGGCCTGCGACCAGTCGTACTTGGCCGCCCTGGCCCGCCTCAGCGGCGCCGTCGCCTCGGAGTCTCCGGGCGAGGTGGCGGAAGCACCACCGTCCGTTCGGGGGAAATAGCGGGCGGATCAGCCGGCGGGCGGTACCGGCCGGACCGGTCAGCAAGCTCAGGGCCTGCGCGTTCCCGGGTCGCGCTGCAGGACGGCGCCCAGGTGGCGGACGGCCTCGTCGCGCTGGCCCGCCGCCAGCAGCAGCGTGGCCAGGTGCAGGCGGAGCGGCACGTCGTCGGGCATGGCCTCGATGCCTTGCGCAGGCTGTCCAGCACGGTGGGTTCTGGTTCCATGCATCCGTCCGGGTCGGTTCGCTCGTTACCTGTGCGCTCCCTACACGGTAGTGCGCACCGGCCGCCCCCACCCCATGGCCGGTTCGGCCCACAGGTCGGTCACGTCGATGGCGAGGTCGGCGAGCAGGCGGCGGAGCAGGGGGAGGGAGATGCCGAGCACGGTGCCGTGGTCGCCGTCGATGCCTTCCACGAACCAGCCGCCGCGGCCGTCCAGCGTGAACGCCCCGGCCACGGCGAGCGGCTCGCCGGAGGCGACATACGCGGCGATCTGCAGCTCCGACGGCGTGCCGAACCTGACCCGGGTCGCGGCCACCGCGGCGGCCTGCTGGCCGGTGGCGGCGTTGATCACGCAGTGCCCGGTGACCAGGGTGCCGGTCCGGCCGGACATCTCGCGCCAGCGTGCGGTCGCCGCCGCGGCCGAGGCGGGCTTGCCCAGCGCGCGCCCGTCCAGGTCGAGCAGGGAATCGCAGCCGATGACCAGCCCGTCCGTCCAGGCCGGCAGCCACCGCGGCCGCCTTGGCCCGGGCCAGCTGGCCCGCCAGCCCGGCCGGGGTGTCCGCCGCGAAGCGGCTCTCGTCGACGCCGCTGACCATGACCTTCGGATCGAGCCCGGCCGCGCGCAGCACCGCCAGCCTGGCCGGGGAGGCCGAGGCGAGAATGATCGACGTCACGTCACCCGACCCTATCGCCGGCGGACCGCGGGTAGGGTGCAGTGGTGATGGAGACGACCACGCTCGGCCGGGGCGGTCCGGCGGTATCTCGGGCCGGGCTCGGCCTGATGGGCATGTCCGGCATCTACGGCCGGGCCGACGACGCCGAGAGCCTGGCCACGATCCGCGCCGCCGTCGACGCCGGCATCACGCTGCTCGACACCGGCGACTTCTACGGCATGGGCCACAACGAGCTGCTGCTCCGCGACGCGCTGCGCGGGATCCCGCGGGACAGCGTGTTCATCCAGGTGAAGTTCGGCGGCCAGCGGGACCCGTCCGGCGCGTTCGTCGGGCACGACGCCAGCCCCGCCGCGGTGAAGAGCTCGCTGGCCTACACGCTGACCCGGCTCGGCACCGACTACGTCGACCTGTACCAGCCCGCCCGGCTCGACCCGCGGGTGCCGGTCGAGGACACGGTCGGGGCCGTCGCGGAGATGATCGAGGCGGGTTACGTCCGTTACCTCGGGCTGTCGGAGATGGGCGCCGACACCATCCGCCGGGCGCACGCGGTGCACCCCGTGGCCGCGCTGCAGATCGAGTACTCGCTGATGAGCCGGGGCATCGAGGCGCGGATCCTGCCCACCGTGCGGGAGCTCGGCATCAGCGTGACCGCCTACGGGATCTTGTCCCGCGGCCTGCTGAGCAGCGGCACCGCCCGGCTGGCCCCGGGCGACCCGCGCACCCGGTTCCCGCGGTTCTCCGGCCGGAAACCACGACCGGAACCTGGAGCTGCTGGCCGCGCTCGAGGCGATTGCGGAGGAGCCCGGCGGCCACCGCCGCCCAGCTGGCTATCGCCTGGGTGGCCTCGCGTGGCGACGACATCATCCCGTTGATCGGGACCAAGCGCCGGGACCGCCTCGCCGAGGCGCTGGCCGCCCTGGAGCTCACGCTGAGCGCGGACGACCTGGCCGCGATCGAGGCCGCGGTGCCCGCCGAGGCGGTGGCGGGGGACAGGTACGAGGCCGCCCAGGTGGCCATGCTGGACAGCGAACGAGCCTGACGCTAGCCGCGGGCCAGCTCCCGGACGCGAGCGTCGTCTACCGCATCGTCCGGGCCCCGGTGCCGCACCATCCGGCCCAGGCGCTGCACCGTCAGCGCTAGCGCCACCAGCAGTCCCGCCACGATCCCGTCGAGCCAGAAGTGGTTGGCCGTCACCACCACCACGAGCATGGTGAGCGCGGGGTAGCCAAGGGCCAGCCAGCGCCACCGGTGGCGGGACGCCGTGATCACCGCGATGGCCACGATGAGCGCCCACCCGACGTGCACCGATGGCATGGCCGAGTACTCGTCCGCGTTGAAGCCGCCGTGCCAGGAGTAGACGGACTGGCCGTAGCGCGCCGCGGTGTCGACCAGGCCGGTACCGGCCAGCAGCCGCGGCGGCGCCACCGGGATGAGCTGGATACCCAGGCTGGCCCCGGTGAACAACGCCACCGTGTTCCTGACCGACGGGTAGGCGTCGCGGTGCCGGACGTAGAGCCAGACCAGGCAGGCGCCCAGCATCGGGAAGTGCAAGATGTCGTAGTACAGGTTGCAGGCCTGCACCAGCGCCGGGTGGGGCAGGAAGAGCCGCTGCACGCTCGTCTCGTCGGGCAGGTGCAGCACCCGTTCGGCGTGCCACAGCCAGCGGCCCGCGGCTCAGCGCCCCGGCCTGGACTCAGCACCGTGAACGAGCCGCCGAACTGCCACAGGCCATACAGCCCGAACAGCAGCGCGGCCTCGGCGGCCACGCCGATCCGGCGGCCGCCACAGCGCGCAGGCCGCCAGCGCGACCGCCGCCAGGCGCCCGGCGGCGATCAGCGCGTCCTGCCAGGGCAGCATCACATGCGGCACGGCGAGCCCCCGAATCGTCAGCAGATCAGCTCAGAGGATCCCGCGGTCATCATACGAAATACCAGGGAGGCAGCCTCCGTTTAACCGCCGCCCGCCCCGGATGCCCAGCGCCTCGTCAGGCCATGCCGTTGCGGCTGAGGCCGGAAGGGTCCGGCTCGGCCTGCGGCAGCGACACGTCCCCGGTCACGTCCGCGGCGAGCCGCATCCGGTCCCCGTCAACCAGCCGGGCCTCGGTGCCGGGCAGCACCCGGTCCTCGTTGACGTAGGTGCCGTTGGTCGAGTTCTCGTCCCGGATCGAGGCGTGCCCGGAGTCGTCGACCTGGACGGTGGCGTGCCGTCGCGACACGTTGTCGAAGCGGGCGAAGGCCGCGGCGACCAGGGACTCGGCCGGGATCCCGGCCGAGCAGGACCGAGGTTCCGGCCGGGATGTCCACGTTGCCGGTGGGAAAGGTGATCCGCATGACTACCGGTGAGATACGGCGTCGCCGGCCGGTCGGCAGCGGGTCTCCGCAGGTCGAGCAGACGACGTCTGCGGCGTCGGAGACCGGGGTGCCGCAGTTCGGGCAGTAGGCCGCGGGATCGGCCGGCGTCGGACCCGGCCGCGATGAACCGCTGGGAGACGTCGGCGTCGGCAGGTCATCGTCGGGCCCGGCGGTATGCGGCAGGTTTGCGCCGCACCGGAAGCAGATCAGATCCTCCGGCTGGACCTTGACGCCGCAATCGGGGCAGCTCAGGCTGGCCATGTTCTCGCTCTCAGGTCTGGGTATTCGGCCACGTTAGACTACCGCCGCGGCTGTGAGTTCGCAGCGGGCTATGCGAAGGTGTGCTCATGGTCAGCTAGCAGCTCACGGCGCAGCAGCAGGACCTGCGGGCCACCGTCGCCGAGTATGCCCGCACGGGTCGACCCCTCGGTCGCCATCACGCCCAAGGCCGGAGTCTCGCTCGGCGCGATGCCCCTGGCAGCGGGTCCGGTACCCCCGGTAGCACACCCACCACGGGCCCGGCTCGAAGCCGGCCAGCGGACGGGACCGGGGCGTTCATTACCAACTCAGGAACCTCGATCACCTCACTGGTAACGGTCAAGGTGATTTCTTCAATCATAATTCCGAACGGAACTCCCGGATTTGTCCCAGGTTCTGACTATTCCAAGGTGGTTTGTTGCGCCTCGGAGACTCGCGAGACCGTGATGTGAAGATCCTGGAGATTGGCGAGGGCACAGCGGAAGTCCAGCGCATGCTTATCGCGCGCGAACTTGGCCTAGGCGAATAGTCATTCCGGGTGGTGAGCGCGCTTGCTCGCCCGTCCTGATACGCGAATGAGTCCCGCTGGGCAGGCGGAGCCTGGGCTCGCGCGCTCACGACGCAATCGAGGGATACCTGCAGGTGAGGCCCCCAGCGTCAATCTAATGAACGGTTTCACGAAGCCACGGGGACCGACGTCATTATGGGCCGATTGAATAGCCTTTGGGCGGGCGGCCGCACAAGCGGATGCCGCGACGGGGGAGTGGGGCATGGCGCGAACTCGATGTAATCCAGGGAGTTCGGCGAGTAGTTCGTGGCGATATCCCAGGACGTCACGGATTTCGAGAAGTTACTATGTCGTCACCGAAGAGCGTTAGGGGTGCTTGATCACGGCACGGTACCCACGCCGTGAAGAGTTCTCGCCGGTTTACTAGCGAATGCCCCGTGGCGCGAAGACCAGAAGATGGTTATACGTCCCTTACCCGTTTTGTAACGCGAGAGTGTGGCCCTGGCCGCTCTGTTGACCCCGAGCAGCGGGATCGTTGCGGAGGGAAAGAAGGGTACGTACGTTGTCAGGCTCGTGGGATGGCAGCCCGGCATACGTGCAGGTCAGGTTCGCCGATGCGAGGTGCGAGCGTAGTGCGTAGACGATCGGCGGAGAAGCTCGGTGAGTCAGCTGGTGACACCGGGTCCGTCAACGAAGGCCGCCAAGCCGATGGGGGAGGTTCAGGGCTTCTAGCGGGAGGCGGCGTGGGCGAAGTAAGCGCGGCGGGCCGGCGGGGCGCGGGGTTCACGGGCCCGCAGCCCGCTTTGGGCCAGGCCATGGCGGCACCAGCGGGTCAGCGCGTCCCGGCGGCATCGCCGACGGGATACGCGGGTACCGGCGGCGAGCGGGCTCGGGCCCCGCCATGCCCACGTCCCGGCCCGGCGCCGGCCGTCCGTCCGCGGCTCCGCCGCGACGGCCGGCATCATCGGCCCAGTCACGGTTCGCGCTGACCAACTGGCGGGTGCGCTGGCGGCTGGTGGCGGTAATCGCGGTCCCGACCTTGACCGCGGCGATCCTCGGGTCGCTGCAGATCTACGGGGACGTCAACCACTGGAGCGCGGCCGGCCGCGTCCAGCGCCTGGCTCAGCTCAACAGCGCGGTGGTGCGGCTCACCCAGGCGCTGGAAGACGAACGGGACCTGTCGGCCGGCTACGCGTCGGCTTTCCCGGACCGGACGGGCGGTGCCGGGCCGGCACTGCGCAGGCTAACTCGCTGGCGCGAGCGCAGAAAACCACGACGGCCGCGGTCAACGCCGTCGACGCGCTCGCGAGCGGAGTGAACGTCGGCGCCGGGTACCAGACGACGACCGTGCAGGACCTCACCGCGCTGACCGCCAGCCTCCGGGACCTCGGCTATCTCCGCCATGTGGTCACGACGTCGAAGGTGCCGGAATTCAAGGTCATCCAGGCTTACACCGAGAACATCATTTCCGCGAACACGTTCAGCGGCGCGACCGGCGCCGGCGCGAACGATGCCGAGCTGCAGGGCGACGTCACCACGCTCGGCGCGCTGCTGCGGATGGAGAACGAGACGTCGGCGCAGCGCGCGGTCCTGTACGCGATGCTCAGCTCGCCGAAGGGGACGGCGGCACCTGGCGACCTGACCTCCCTCAACCAGGCCTTCGAGCTGCAGGTGGCCGGACAGTCCGACTTCGACGCCGCCGCGAGCAACCCTGAGCAGCAGGTCCTCAGCAACACCGTCAGCGGTCTGAGGGTCGACCGCGCTCGCTCCGAGGAAGACCTGGCCCAGTCGACGCTGGCCGCCAACCCGAACGCGTCGCTGACCGCGCACAACGCCCTGAACGCCGCGACCTGGTACACGAATATGTCGGCCATCATCGGTGACACGCGCCAAGTCGCCGACGAACTGGCCGGTACCGTCACCACCCGGGCCAACGCGTTGCGGTCGAAGGCCACCCAGACCCTGCTGGTGACGAGTTTGGTGACGTTGGTGTTGTTGTTGCTGGTGTTGCTGGTTTCTACGTTTGTGGCGCGGTCGTTGATCCGGCCGTTGCGTAAGTTGCGGAGTGATGCGCTGGATGTGGCTGGTCACCGGTTGCCGGAGATGGTGCGGCGGCTGAGTCAGAGTGAGGGCGCGGATGAGGGTGTTGATATTGAGCCGATCGGGGTTACCTCGACTGATGAGATCGGTGAGGTGGCGCGGGCTTTTGATCAGGTTCACCGTGAGGCGGTGCGGCTGGCGGCTGATGAGGCGTTGCTGCGGGGGAATCTGAACGCGATGTTCATTAACTTGTCGCGGCGGAGTCAGTCGCTGATCGAGCGGCAGTTGTCGCTGATCGATTCGCTGGAGCAAAGTGAGCAGGATTCGGGGCGGCTGAGCAGTTTGTTCCGGCTGGATCACCTGGCGACGCGTATGCGCCGTAATTCGGAGAACTTGCTGGTTCTGGCGGGTCATGAGGTGACCAGGCGGTGGAGTCAGCCGGTCGCGCTTGTGGACGTGCTGCGGGCGGCGATTTCGGAGATCGAGCAGTATGAGCGGGTGGTGCTGAATGTGCAGCCCGGGATCGTGGTGGTGGGGCAGGCGGTGAATGACGTGGTGCACCTGGTCGCGGAGATCGTGGAGAACGCGACGACGTTTTCCCCGGAGGATACTCAGGTGTATGTGTCTGGGCAGCCGTTGTCGAGCGGGGGGGTGCTGCTGGATATCACTGATAACGGGGTGGGGGTCTCGGATCAGGAGATGTCGCATGCGAACTGGCGGCTGGATAACCCGCCGGTGGTTGATGTCGCGGTTTCCCGGCGGATGGGGTTGTTCGTGGTGGGGCGGCTGGCGGCCAGGCATGGTGTCCGGGTCCGGTTGCGGCATGCTCAGGCTGGCGGGCTGACCGCGTTGATCTGGCTGCCCGATACGGTGGCGGCGCCTGAGGTCGCGGCTCCGCTGGGGCGGCTGCGCCGGTTCGAGGCTGATGATTACGGTCCGGCGCCGTCGTTGTCGGCGCCGACCCAGAGCGCTGCGTCGCAGGCGACTGCGGCGGCCCGGATTCCGAGGTTCTCGCCGTCTCCGTCGCAGTCTGCGGGTCAGCCGCCGGTTCCGGTTCAGCTGCCGGGTCCGTCTTTCAGTCCCGCGGGCGGGGCGGGTGCGCCTGTGCCGGGGGGCCAGGTCCGGAAGGTCCCGCCGGTGCCTGCCCAGCCGGGGCAGCCGTCGCAGGCCGGGCTGGGGCCTGCGGCTGGTGGCGGGGGTCCGGGTGTCCCGGCGGGTCCGGGGGGTCCGGGTGTCCCGGGGGGTGGCGAGGGTCTGGGTGACGGGGGGCTGGCCGCTGCCCGTAACGGCTGGGACGTGGGTGGTAACTGGGGTGATCTTGATTCTGGGGAGCCGCGGTCGTTGCCGGTCCGGAACGGTAATCTCGGGGGTCCGGCAACGGTAATCTCGGGGGTCCGTCGAACGGTGTCATGGCTGGTCCGGGAACGGTAGTCTCGCGGGTCCGGCGAACGGTGTCCCGGCGGGTCCGGGGAACGGGCTCGTGCCGGGTGGGTCTGACGGGGCGGATTTCGGGCGGGTGAGTGTGCCGCCGGCGGATCAGCATGCGCATCGGCTGCCGATTTTCGATTCGCTTGAGTCTGACTGGTTCCGGCGGAGCGGGGTGCCTTTGACCGGCGTGGCCGGCGTGGCCGCGCGTGGCGGGGGGTCAGGGTGTTCAGGGGGCGGCGGTGTCTGTGCCGGCGTCTGTGCCGGCGGGGGTGCCGGGGTCGTGGACGTCGCCGTCGGATGAGGGGTGGCGTGCGGCTGAGGCGGTCGCGGAGCCGGCTGCGGGTGAGACGACGCAGGCGGGGCTGCCGCGGCGGGTGCCGCGGGCTAACCTGGTGCCTGGTTCGGTCGGTGGCGGCGGCGCTTCGGGCAGTGAGGAATCTGCGGCGAGGCGCCGGTGCGGTCACCGGAGCGGTCCGTAGCCGGATGTCGAGCTTCCAGCGAGGTGTGCGCGAGGGTCGCGCCGCTGCACCACCCCAGACCGAGGAGTCTCAGGACTGATGACTGATCATGGCGCAGGTACGGCGACAGTAGGAGGAGGGACCTGTATGAGCGGGCGAGGAGAGGGGTGCGGATGAGCACGCCGGGGCGTCCTGCGCAGGATCTCAACTGGCTGATCACGAATTTCGTGGAGCGGGTGCCTGATGTGGCGCACGCGGTGGTGGTGTCCTCGGATGGGCTGCCGCTGGCTTTCAGTGCGGGGTTCCCGCAGGAAAGGGCGGATCAGCTGGCGGCGGTGACGTCGGGGCTGACGAGTTTGACCGAGGGTGCGTCGCGGGTTTTCGAGGGCGGCGCGGTGGTGCAGACGGTGGTGGAGATGCAGCGGGGCGTGCTGGTGATCATGGCGATCAGCAATGGGTCGAGCCTGGCGGTGCTCGCTGCGTCCACCTGTGATCTTGGCCTGGTGGCCTATGAGATGACGTTGCTGGTGGAGCGGGCCGGGCGGGTGCTGACCCCGGCTTCCCGCGGTGTCATGCAAGCTGCCATCCCGGGTGATGGACGACGGTGACCGGAGGTTTCTGTGGCGGGCCAGGGGCGAGGTGATGACCGGCAGCCGTTCGTGGGCCTGCCTGGTTCTTGGCAGGGCCGGGCCGGGCTGTGGGATGAGGGGCCGGGGCTCGCGTTCTGGCTTTGGCAGCTTCGGGGCCGATGAGGATGGTGCCACCAGGCTTGTCCGGCCGTATACCGTAACCGGGGGCAGGACTCAGCCGCGGTACCAGCTGGCGATTGAGGCGCTGGTGACGGCGACGGTGCTGGAGCCTCGTGATCTGTCGGTGCTGGCGCCGGAATGTCAGGCGATCTTGCAGTTCTGCCGGGACTGGAGGTCGGTGGCGGAGGTGTCAGCGGTGCTGCGGCTGCCGCTGGGCGTGGCCAGAATTCTCATCGCCGATATGGGCGCGGACGGGCTTGTCCGGATCCATCAGCGCGATGATTCCGAGGGCCGTCCGGACCTCAATTTGCTCGAAAGGGTGCTTAGTGGACTCCGTAAGATCTAGCGTCGCCCAGCCGAGGTCCGACGCGTCCTCGGCCATGACGTCGGTCAAGATCGTCGTGGCCGGCGGGTTCGGTGTCGGCAAGACGACATTCGTCGGTTCGGTGTCAGAGATCACTCCGCTGACGACCGAGGCTGTCATGACCGTGGCCAGCACCGATGTTGACGATCTGTCCCACGTACCGGACAAGTCCACCACGACGGTCGCGATGGACTTCGGGCGGATCACCTTGGATAAGGATCTCGTGCTCTACATGTTCGGGACGCCGGGCCAGCACCGGTTCTGGTTCATGTGGGACGACCTGATCCAGGGCGCGATCGGCGCTGTCGTGCTGGTCGATACCCGCCGCCTGGCCGATTCCTTCCCCGCGGTGGACTACTTCGAGGCCTCCGGGCTCCCGTTCGTGATCGGGATCAACGGGTTCCACGGGCAGTTCCCGCACCGGTCCCGGGACGTCAGCGAAGCGCTGGCCATCTCCCCGGACATACCGGTGATCCCCTGCGACGCCCGGAACCGGGAATCCACCAAGGCCACCCTGGTCACCCTCGTCGAGCACGCCATGTCCAGGCAAACCGCCGGACGGTCCTGACCGGGACACCAAGGTCCTCGCGATTGGCGAGGTGACCTGCGGTGTGCACGGGTGGTCACGCCCGGCGGCTACCGGCGCCCCGCGCTGGTGGGATCGGTGTGGTCGTTGCGCGGGAGGACATGGTAGTCGGGTGTGGTCCCGCCGAGCGCGATCGTCGCGCGGGCGGCCGCGGTCTTGACGTCGTCGGCGACCGGGTCGAGGGAGGTGGCGGAGCCGCGCAGGAGGCTCACGCCGATGGCGCCTTTGACCCCGGTGAGGCCGAAGACGGGTGCGGCGACGCACTGGATGCCGGCGGCGGCGGCGCCGTCGTCGGTGGCGAAGCCTTGCCCGCGGACCTGGGCGAGTTCGGCGGTGAGGTCGGCCAGGGAGATCGTGTGCCCGTCGGCTCCGCGGGTGGCCAGTTCGACGTGGCCGGGCAGGCGGTCGGCCTCGAGCCAGGCGAGGCAGGCCTTGCCGACGGCGGTCAGGTGGGACGGGAGGCGGGCGCCGATCGAGCTCGCGAGCTGGATCCCCAGCGTGGGCGGGTCCTCCTTGCACAGGTAGAGGACTTCGGTGCCGTCGAGGACCGCGTAGTGCGAGGTGATGTTCAGTGCGTAGGTCAGGCGGGTGAGTTCTGGTGTCACGGCGCCGGCGGTGCCGAAGGCCCGCAGGTGCGCCGAGCCGACCTCGAAGGCCCTCAGGCCGATCGAGTAGGCGGGCGGTGAGGATACGGTCACGAAGGATTCGCTGGCCAGATCGCGCAGTATGGTGTAGGCGGTGCTCTTGGGTATGTTGAGCTCGCTGGCGATCTCGGCGAGCGTCATCGGCGTCTGGCTCCGTGCCAGCCGGTCGAGGATTCGCACCGCCCTGATGACCGAGGTGCTCATGAGGCTCCGATTGCGCGGACGGCTGATCCGGCCTGCGGCGCGCCCCAGCACGTACCGGCTGGGCCCGGGTTCATCGTCTGCCCCCCGGCGCTTAACCTGTCAGGCGTGCGAGCGGGCCCGGGGCGAGTCTGCCAGAGTGCGTTCACATATACAACTATTAGCCTCATTTTCGGAAGAACCTTGACATATATAGGAACGGAGTGCGAGCATCGCGCACATGCCTTTTCAGAGATCACGCCAAACCCGCGCTCGTACGCTGGTCGCGACGGCTGCTGTCCTGGCGGTTTCGGTGACGGCGGCGTGCTCGTCCTCCGCGCCGTCCGGAGCCGTGAAAGACTCTACTCTCACGGTCGCGGAGTTTAACCCGTTCACCGGCCCGGATGCGTCATTCGGGCCAGAGATGTCGGCGGGCTGCCTGGCCGCGGCGTCCGCGATCAACGCGGCAGGCGGCGTGCTGAGCAACAAGGTGGCCTGCACGCCCGAGGACACGCGCGGCGACCCGGCCGACGCGGTCACCGCCGCGGCGAAGATGCTGGCGACCTCGTCGCACCTGTTCGGCGTGCTTGGCCCGAGCTCGGATGAGGCGGACGCGACCGCCCCGCTGATCAACGCGGCCAAGGTCACGATGTTCGCCGACACCGGCGAGGCGTCATTCGACCAGACCAAGCTGCAGTATTTCTGGCGCATGACCCCCGCGGACGACGTGCTGGGCTACGCGATGGCGCTTTATGCCAAGAAGAAGGGCTATCTCCGGGCCGCGGCGGTGTTCGGCAACGACATCGGCTCGCAGGCCGCGTGCCGACGCTGGTGAAGGGCTTGAAGCGCACTGGGCGGGAAGATGGTCTCCAACGAGAAGATCGCCCAGGGCCAGAGCTCCTATCAGCCGGAGGTGGAGCAGATCATCGCGGCCAAGCCGCAGGTCATCTTCACCGAAGCCTCGCCGCAGGCCGACGCGACGCTCCTGGACGAGCTGCAGCAGCTGGGCCACCTGGTCCCGGTCATCGGCAGCGACGCGACGGTCGAGCCGGACTGGCTGCAGGCGGTGGCCGGGGCGATCGGCAAGCCGACGCTGAGCAAGTACTTCGTGGGCGCGACACCCTACGCCCCTGCGTCGGGGCCCTCGTGGCAGGCGTATAACAAGTCTGTGCTGGCCGCACCCGGGGTGTCCAAGCCGGCGTCGAATTGGAGCGACGACTCGTTCTCGATGGTGGACTACGACGGGGTCATCGTCATGGCGCTGGCCGCGACCGCGGCGAAGAGCACCAGCCCGGCCGTCTATAACAAGTACATCGAGGCGGTCACCACGGCCTCCTCAGGGACGGCGGAGACGGTGCATTCGTACGCGGAGGGCATCGCAGCGCTCAAGGCGGGCAAGAAGATCGATTACGTCGGCGCCACCGGGCCCATCCTCTGGAACCAGTGGCACAACTCGACCGGCGGCTTCGAGCTCACGGGCTACGAGCCGAACGGGACCATGCCCCTGGTGAGCGTCGTCGCGGCCAGCGACATCGCACCTCTTAGCAGGTAAGCGGTCGCGCCCGGGACCCCCGGCTCACCGGGGGCCCGGGCGTCAGGCCGTCGTCGGCAGGGCCCCCACCCGGAAGGGAGCCAACCTATGTTCGTGCACGCTATCGGTTTCGGGATCGTCACCGCTGCGGTAATGGCGCTGGCGGCGGTCGGGTTCACCGTCCAGTTCGGGGTGACCAATATTCTCAACCTGGCCTACGGCGATGTCATGACCGCCTCGGCGTTCATCGCTTACGTGAGCCACTCGGCCGGGCTCAACCCGTGGTGGGGCATGGTGCTCGGCGGCCTGTTCGGCGCCGTGTTCTCCGTCCTGCTGAACCGGTTCCTGTATACGCCGTTCATCCGCCGCGGGGCCCGGCTGTTCACGATGATCATCGTCACGATCGCGGTGAGCCTGATCCTGCAGAACTGCCTGCAGGCGATCTGGGGGCCGGACTTTGTCACCGCGAACATCTCCGCCGGCGCCTCGGTGCACGTGCTGGGCATGATTTTCACCACCAGTCAGCTCATCCTGGTCGCGATCGCCGCCGTCGCGCTGGCCGCGTTGCACGGCCTGCTCAGGTACACCCGGCTCGGCAAGGCCATGCGCGCCACGGCCAGCGACCCCGAGCTGGCCCGCAACTGCGGCGTGCCGACGCGCCGGGTCATCGACGGCGCCTGGCTGCTGTCCGGGCTGCTGTGCGGGCTGGCCGGGGTCGCGCTGGTGACCGAGCTTGGCAGCTTCGACTTCACGACCGGCTCGGCGTTCCTGATCCCGGTCATCGCCGCCGCGGTGCTCGGCGGGGTCGGCCAGCCGTACGGGGCGATGCTGGGCGCGCTGGTCATCGGGCTCGCCACCGAGCTGGCCGGCACCTACTTCGATCCGGTCTACAAGGATGTCGTGGCGTTCGGCGTGCTCATCGTGGTGCTTCTGATCCGCCCGCAGGGAATCTTCGCCGAGGTCGCCAGCCAGAAGGAGGTCGCCGCGTGAGCCTCGCCTGGTCGTTCTACATCTCCACCGTGCTGGTCTACCTCGGGGTCGACGTGATGGCCTGCTGGGGGCTGAACCTGCAATACGGCTACACCGGGATCCTGAACTTCTCCTTCATCATCTACCAGTCCGCCGGCGCGTACACCGCCGCCGTGCTGACCCTGGGGCCGAACACCACCACCGGCAGTTTCCAGCAGTACATCGGCGGCGCGAACCTGCCGTTCCCGCTCCCGGTTATCGCCGGCGGGATCGCGGGCGGCCTGCTGTCGGCGGTCGCCGGCGTGATCGCGCTGCGCCGGCTGCGAAGCGACTACCAGGCGATGGTCTTCCTGGTCATCTCCCTGATCGCCACCGCCGTGGTCACCAGCGACGTGGGCCTGTTCAACGGCCCGGCCGGGCTGTCGCTCATCCCCCAGCCGCTGAGCGCCGCCCTGAACTTCTCGCTGGTCGGCTACCGGTGGTTCTACGTCGGGCTGACCGCCGTCATCTGCCTGATCGTCTACGCGTTCCTGCGGCTGATCACCAACGCCCCGCTCGGCCGGTCGCTTCGTGCCGTACGCGACCACGAGCAGGGCGCCGCCGCGCTGGGCAAGAACGTGACCGGCCTGCGCATGACCTCGTTCATCATCGGCGGCGTGATCGCCGGGATCAGCGGGGCCGTGCTGGTGGAGTTCATCAGCGCCTGGTCCCCCGGCGGCTGGCTCTACCAGGAGACCTTCGTCCTGTTCACCGCGCTGATCGTCGGCGGCACGGCCAACAACGCCGGCGCCGCGCTTGGTGCGCTGCTGGTACCCGTCGCGTTCCTGGAAGGCAGCCGCTTCCTGCCCCAGTTCGGCCCCCCCGGGCTCATCGACGCGCTGCAGTGGGTCGCCGTCGGGCTCATGGCGCTGATCTTCGTGTGGTTCTGGCCGCGCGGCGTGCTGCCCGAGCGCAGACGGATCATCCAGCTGCCCGGCCTGCCGCAGGCCCGGACCGGGCAGCCGCGACCCGTCGACTACGAGAAAACGGCCGAGACCCGATGACCTCGGTGCAGCGACAGCGGGCGACACCGGCCGCGCAGGCAGCGTTGCTGCGGGTCGATGATCTGGCCAAGAGCTACGGCGGCGTGCACGCCGTAGCCGGGGTGTCCTTCGACGTGCCGCGGGGCCGCATCACCGGCCTTATCGGCCCGAACGGCGCCGGCAAATCCACCGCGCTGGGCATGATAGCGGGCGCGATCAAGCCGAGCCGTGGTTCGGTGCTGCTCAACGGCACCAACGTGGCCGGCTGGCCCAGCCACAAGATCGCGCGGCGCGGGCTGGCCAGGACCTTCCAGCAGTCCAGCGACTTCGCCGGGATGACCGTCACGGAGAACCTGCTCACCGCCCGGTACGGGCAGCGCGGAGACACGCTGCGCGGCGCGCTGCTCGGCCGCCGCTACTGGCGCGCCGAGCAGGAAAGCCTGACCGCGCGCGCCGCTGACGTCATCGCCCGCTTCGACATGGCCCGGATGGCGAACGAGTTCGCCGGAAGCCTCAGCGGCGGCCAGCGGCGGCTGCTCGAGATCATGCGCGCGCTCATGACCGAGCCGGAGATCCTCCTGCTCGACGAGCCGATGGCCGGGGTCAACCCCGCCCTCGGCGAGCGAATCGAGGACTACCTGCTCCAGCTGAAGCAAGACGGGCTGACCATGCTGATGGTCGAGCACGAGATGGCGGTCGTCGAGCGGCTGTGCGACCCGGTCATCGTGATGGCACAAGGCGAAATCCTCGCCGAGGGAACCATGGAGCAGATCCGATCCGACCAGAGGGTGCTCGATGCCTACCTCAACTGATAGCCGCCGTCCGGACACCGGGTACCTGACCGTCCACGGCCTGACCGCCGGCTACGACGCCGCGCCGATCATCAACGACATCTCGCTGACCGTCGCCGAAGGTGAGGTAGTGACCGTGATCGGCCCCAACGGGTCCGGCAAATCGACCCTGCTCAAGTGCCTCACCGGACGGCTGAGGCCCCGGGCCGGGCAGGTCCACCTCGACGGACATGACGTCACCGCGGCCAGCGGCAACGCCCTGACCAAGGGCGGCCTGGGCTACGTCCCGCAGCACAACGACATCTTCCCGACCCTCACCGTCAGGGAAAACCTCGAAATGGGCGGCTACCTCCTGCCGAAAGCCCAGGTCGGCGACCGGATCGACTACGTGCTGCAGACCTTCCCCTCCCTCCGGCCGCTACTCAAACGCAGCGGCAAACTCCTCAGCGGCGGCGAACGGAAACTCCTCGGCATCGGCCGCTCCCTGATCAGCTCGCCGAAGCTCCTCATCCTCGACGAACCCACCGCGGGGCTGTCCCCGAGCCTGGCCCGCGGCATCCTTGATGACCACGTCACCTCACTGGCCCGCGCCGGCGTGACCATCCTGCTCGTCGAGCAGCGCGCGCACCAGGCCATGAAGATCGCCGACTGGTGCTACGTCCTGGTCGCCGGCCGGGTCGAACTGAACGACGCACCCGCGGCCCTGCTCGCCCGGCCCGACTTCGGCGAACTGTTCCTCGGCCGGTCCGCCCGCACCCCGCCGCCAGCCGCGCCGGGCCGGCACCTGCCCCAGGCCACTACCGGCCCGGCCGTCACCGCCGCCGGCGCGCACCAGGCCAGTCACGATGAGGGCTGACCTCGCTGGCCGCGCCGCACGGCGTCGTCGGTGATCCCAAAGCGGCAGCCCATGCACTGGGAGCACGCGGCGAAGATCCGCCGTCACACGCTATCGGGGACTCGGCGGGCAATTCGCGAGCCTCAGTCTCTTCCCGGTAACGAGCAGCTATTCAGCGATGATCCTAATGAGATAATAATCGGCATGTAATTATCGTCATAACGGGCTGATTAGCTGGCGCTTGCCGCTTGTGCCCGCGCCACGCCCGCCCGGAAAGGGCCGGTAGCCTGGGTCGGCGGAGCGGACGGCCGATATGTCCCATACGCCGGACTGACGGCCGGGCCGCCGACGTTGGTCACCGGGGCGGCGCGCCCGGCGGCAGGAAATACGAAGAGTTACTATAATATTCACTAAATGCAAGCCTGGTGCGGCCGATCCCGGCCAGGTCAGACGGCGCGGTTAACCTTCTCGGCGAAGATCTCGCCGGTTTACTGGCGAATGCCCCGTGGCGGCCACCCAGAAGATGATTATATGTCCTTACCTGTTTTGTAACGCGAGAGTGTGGCTCGGCCGCCTTGTTGACCCGAGCAGCGGCGATCGTTGCGAAGGGAAAGAGGGTGCATATGGAGGGCGGCTTGCGCCGCTTCAGCCGGGCATGTGCGCTGGCTCAGGCTTGCCGATGCGAGGTGCGAACGTAGTGCGTAAACGATCGGTGACGAATCCCGGCGACCCAGCTGGCGCGGCCGGGGCCGTCAGCGGAGGGCCAGCCGACGGGGAGGGTTCGGTGCCTCCTGCGGGCGGAAGCGCCGCGGGTGGCGGCTCGGATGCCGTCGGCGGACGGGACGCGGCGAGCATGGGACCGCAGCCCGTCGTCGGCCCGGCCGCTTCCGGCGGCCAGACGCCCGTGGTCGTCGCCCAGCCCCAGGCGGGGCCCCCGCCCGCGGCCGACATGGTCGGGACCGCCCATCCGCAGCCGAGACGGCCCGGCTCGGCCTGGTCGCGGTTCGCCCTGAGGAACTGGCGCGTCCGGTGGCGGCTGGCCGCCTTGATCGCGGTGCCGTTGCTGACCGCGGCGGTGCTCGGTGCGGTGACCATCAACGGGGACGTCAGCAACTGGCATACGACCGGCCGTGTTCAGCACCTCGCCCAGCTCAACAGCGCGGTGGTCAAGTACATCCAGGCAGTGGAGGATGAACGCGACTATTCAGTCGCCTCCACAGCGAATAGGGGTGGCTATTCTGCCCGGCTGAGGACCGCACGGCGTGTCACCGATGGCGCCGCCGCAGAGGTCACCGCCTTGGCCGACGGCATCACGGTCGGAGGCGGCTATCAGCCGGCCGCGGTGCAGGCGCTGAACGCGGTACAGGTGGGCGCGGAAACCCTGCCGTTCGTCCGCAAGGCGGTGGCGGACCCGCTATTCCCCTCGGCGGCCATCATGCAGGTGTACACCGTGAACGTCATCCAGCCCGCGACCACATTCACCAGCGTCGTCGGGAACGAGGCCAGCAATACCGATCTCCGGCGCGACGTCATCGCCCTGGGCGCACTGCTCCAGGTCCAAGACTCCACGTCGGTTCAGCGGGCCCTCATGCTGAAGGCGGTCAGTTTTCCGCTGCCGTCGCTGTCGCCCGACGACGTTGCCAGCCTCCAGCAGGCACAGCGGCAGGAAGCGGTGGATCAGACCAACTTCAACGCATCCGTAGGTCTCGCCGAGCAGCAGAACTACACCAACACGGTGAGCGGCGCCGCTCGATACCGTCAACAGCGAGGAACAACTCGCGGCGTCGTTGCTTCCCTGCGCCTCCTCGGCGCACCCGCTCACCCCGGCGCATGCGCGCACCCTGGCCGCGGCAAACGTGAACGCCGACATGTCGTTCGCCATCGGCAAGGTGCGGCAAGTCGCCGACGAACTGACCGGCAACATCTCCTCGCTGGCCAATTCGTCCAGGACCAATGCCAGCACGGACCTGCTGGTCACCAGCCTGGTCACGCTGCTGCTGCTGCTGCTGGTGCTGCTGGTCTCCACGATCGTGGCCCGCTCGCTGGTCCGCCCGCTGCGCAAGCTCCGCAGCGACGCGCTGGAAGTGGCTGGTCACCGGCTGCCGGAGATGGTGCGCCGGCTGAGCCAGAGCGAGGGCGCGGACGAAGGCGTCGACATCGAGCCGATCGGGGTCACCTCCACCGATGAGATCGGTGAAGTCGCGCGGGCCTTCGACCAGGTTCACCGTGAGGCGGTCCGGCTGGCGGCCGATGAGGCCATGCTGCGCGGCAACCTGAACGCGATGTTCATCAACCTGTCGCGGCGCAGCCAGTCGCTGATCGAGCGGCAGCTGTCGCTGATCGACTCGCTGGAGCAGAGCGAGCAGGACTCGGGTCGGCTCAGCAGCCTGTTCCGGCTGGACCACCTGGCCACCCGTATGCGCCGCAACTCCGAGAACCTGCTGGTTCTGGCGGGCCACGAGGTGACCAGACGATGGAGCCAGCCGGTCGCCCTGGTCGACGTGCTCCGCGCGGCGATCTCGGAGATCGAGCAGTACGAACGGGTTGTCCTGAACGTGCAGCCCGGGATCGTGGTGGTCGGGCAGGCCGTCAACGACGTCGTGCACCTGATCGCGGAGATCGTGGAGAACGCGACCACCTTCTCCCCGGAAGACACCCAGGTCTACGTGTCCGGCCAGCCGCTGTCCAGCGGCGGCGTGCTGCTGGACATCACCGACAACGGCGTGGGGGTCTCGGACCAGGAGATGTCGCACGCCAACTGGCGGCTGGACAACCCGCCCGTGGTCGACGTCGCGGTGTCCCGGCGGATGGGCCTGTTCGTGGTCGGCCGTCTGGCCGCCAGGCACGGCGTCCGGGTCCGGCTGCGGCATGCTCAGGCCGGCGGTCTGACCGCGCTGATCTGGCTGCCGGATACGGTGGCGGCGCCCGAGGTCGCGGCCCCGCTTGGCCGGCTCCGCCGGTTCGAGGCGGACGACTACGGCCCCACGCCCTCGCTGTCCGCTCCCACCCGGAGCGCGGCCTCGCAGGCCACCGCGGCCGCCCGGATCCCCAGGTTCTCCCCGAATCCGGCTCAGGCCCAGCCTTCGGTCCCGGCCCAGCCTTCGGCGCCGTCTTTCAGCCCCGCTGCCGCGGCGCGGGCGCCCGTACCGGCCGGCCAGGTCCGGAAGCCCCGCAGGTCCAGCAGCCTCGCCGGAGCGCAAGCCGGTCCCAGGCCCCGCAGGGACTCGAGCCCGGCGGCGGGTCCGGGGTCCCGGCCGGGCGCCGGGAGGGTCCGGGTGTCCCAGGGGCTGGCGGTCGCGGGTCTTGGTGACGGCGGCCTAGCCGCCGCACGCAGCGGCTGGGACATGGGCGGCAGCTGGGGCGATCCTGACTCGCAGGAGCCGCCGGTCGCTGCCGATGCGGAACGGCAATGCCCGCGCGCTCCCGGCGAACGGGAACCCCGGGGGTCCGCAGGGCCCGCGGTTCACCAACGGCAGGCAGAACCTCCGCGGCAGTGACGGGTCCGAGCACGTCCGGCCCCGGCAGGACCGGGACGAACGGCTGCTCGTGCGCGGGCGGGTCAGGGACGAGGCCGATTGCGGCCGCGGCCGGGTAGCGGTCCCGCCGACGGGCCCGGAGCATCGGCTGCCGATTTTCGACTCCCTCGAGTCCGACTGGTTCCGGCGCAGCGGGGAGCCCCTTACCGCTGCGGCACGGCCCAGGGACCGCAGGGACTCAGGGTCCGCAGGCGTCCGCGTCTGTGCCGTCGGCGACGCAAGGCTCGTGGACGTCGCCGTCGGACGAGGGCTGGCGTGCGGCCCAGGCGGTCGCCGAGCCGGCCGCCGGGAGACGACGCAAGCGGGGCTGCCCCGGCGGGTGCCGAGGGCTAACCTGGTGCCTGGTTCGGTCGGTGGCGGCGGCGCTCAGGGAAGCCAGGAATCAGAGCCGAGGCGCCGGTGCGGTCGCCGGACGCCATCCGCAGCCGGATGTCTAGCTTCCAGCGAGGCGTGCGCGAGGGTCGCGCCGCGGCACCACCCCAGACCGAGGAGTCCTAGGACCGATGACTTACCAAGGCCCAGGCACAGCGACACTAGGAGGAGGAACCTGTATGAGCGGGCGACGAGAGGAGTGCGGATGAGCACGCCAGGGCGCCCAGCGCAGGACCTCAACTGGCTGATCACGAACTTCGTCGAGCGGGTGCCCGATGTGGCGCACGCGGTGGTGGTGTCCTCGGACGGCCTGCCGCTGGCCTTCAGCGCCGGGTTCCCGCAGGAACGGGCCGATCAGCTGGCGGCGGTGACGTCGGGGCTGACGAGCTTGACCCAGGGTGCGTCGCGAGTCTTCGAGGGCGGCGCGGTGGTGCAGACGGTAGTGGAGATGCAGCGGGGCGTGCTGGTGATCATGGCGATCAGCAATGGCTCAAGCCTGGCTGTGCTCGCCGCGTCCACCTGTGATCTCGGCCTGGTGGCCTACGAGATGACCCTGCTGGTTGAGCGGGCCGGACGGGTACTCACCCCCGCCACCCGCGGTGTCATGCAAGCTGCCATCCCAGGTGATGGACGACGGTGACCGGAGGTTTCAGTGGCGGGCCAAGGGCGAGGTGACGACCGGCCGCCGTTCGTGGGCTTGCCTGGTTCTTGGCAGGGCCGGGCCGGGCTATGGGATGAGGGGCCGGGGCCAGGACGTTCTGGCTTTGGCAGCTTCGGGGCCGATGAGGATGGTGCCACCAGGCTCGTCCGGCCGTATACGGTAACCGGGGGCCGAACGCAGCCGCGGTACCAGCTCGCCATTGAGGCGCTGGTCACGGCGACCGTGCTCGAGCCTCGCGATCTGTCGGTGCTGGCGCCGGAATGTCAGGCGATCCTTCAGTTCTGCCGGGACTGGAGGTCGGTGGCGGAGGTGTCAGCGGTGCTGCGGCTGCCGCTAGGCGTGGCCAGAATTCTCATCGCCGATATGGGCGCGGACGGGCTTGTCCGTATCCATCAGCGCGATGATTCCGAGGGCCGTCCGGACCTCAATTTGCTCGAAAGGGTGCTTAGTGGACTCCGTAAGATCTAGCGTCGCCCAGCCGAGGTCCGACGCCTCCTCGGCTATGACGTCGGTCAAGATCGTCGTGGCCGGCGGATTCGGCGTCGGCAAGACGACGTTCGTCGGCTCGGTATCAGAGATCACTCCGCTGACGACCGAAGCCGTTATGACCGTGGCCAGCACGGATGTTGACGATCTGTCCCACGTGCCGGACAAGTCCACCACGACGGTCGCGATGGACTTCGGGCGGATCACCTGGACAAGGATCTCGTGCTCTACATGTTCGGGACGCCGGGCCAGCACCGGTTCTGGTTCATGTGGGACGACCTGATCCAGGGCGCGATCGGCGCCGTCGTGCTGGTGGACACCCGCCGTCTGGCCGATTCCTTCCCCGCCGTGGACTACTTCGAGGCCTCCGGGCTTCCGTTCGTGATCGGGATCAACGGCTTCCACGGGCAGTTCCCGCACCGGTCACGGGACGTCAGCGAGGCGCTGGCCATCTCCCCGGACGTGCCGGTGATCCCGTGTGACGCGCGGAACCGGGAATCCACCAAGGCCACCCTGGTCACGCTGGTCGAGCACGCCATGTCCATGCAGACCGCCGGGCGGTTCTAGTAGGTGACCGGCATCGCCTCGGTCGACTTAAAGGTCGCGGTGACGCGGACCTTCTCTCAAGCTGAAACTTTCCTGGACTCAGCTATGGTGAAGGTGCATCTTCCCCGGCCTGATTTAGAGTTTCCCCGGAACCGGAGGGAGATGCCGTGAGCACGCAGACGGAGCAGGAGAGCTTCAGTTTCCAGGCCGAAGTGGTCCAGATCCTGGACCTCGTGGTCCACTCGCTGTACAGCAACAAGGAAATATTCCTGCGCGAGCTCATCTCGAACGCTTCGGACGCCCTCGACCGGCTGCGTTTCGAGAGCTTTCTCGCATCCAGAGATGGCCGAAGACGACGAGGGCGAGCCGCAGATCCGGGTTAGCTTCGATACGGCCGCGGCTACGATTACCGTCGCCGATAACGGGATTGGCATGAGCCGGGAGGAGGTGATCGAGCATATCGGCACCATCGCCAAATCCGGCACCCGCGAATTCCTTCAGTCGCTGAGCGGTGACCAGCGCAAGGACGCGGCCATGATCGGCCAGTTCGGCGTGGGCTTCTACTCGGCGTTCATCGTGGCCGAGCGGGTCATCCTGACCACCCGGCGGGCGGGCCTGCCCGCGGCGAAGGAGTCCGGTGGGAGTCGGACGGTAAGGGTGAGTACACGCTGGAGACGGTCGAGGCGCCGTCCCGGGGCACCACGATCGTGCTCCACCTCCGCGACGGCGAAGACGACCTGCTGAACGACTACCGGCTGCGCACGATCATCCAGAAATACTCTGACCACATCAGCCTGCCTATCATGATCTGCCGGAAGAGAAAACCGGAGACCGAGCCGGACACGAAGCCAGGCTCCGCCGACAAGCGCCGGTCAACCAGGCGTCCGCGCTCTGGGCGCGGCCGAAGAGCGAGATCAGCGACCAGGAGTACAAGGACTTCTACCGGCACGTCACGGGCGACTACTCCGATCCGCTCGCCTGGGTGCACAGCAAAATCGAGGGCAAGTACGAGTACACGCTGCTGCTGTTCATTCCGTGCCCGCTCCCCTTACGACCTGTGGATCCCTGAGTACCGGTCGGGGTGTGAAGCTGCATGTCCAGCGGGTGTTCATCATGGAGGACACCGGGCAGCTGCTCCCCTCATTACCTGCGGTTCGTCCGCGGCGTGATCGACTCCAGCGACCTTCCGCTGAATATCTCCCGGGAGTTGCTGCAGGGCAGCCGCGTCGTTGACAATATTCGCTCCAGCGCGGTGAAGAAGGTGCTGAAGTTGCTGGCCGAGCTGGCCGAGAGCGATCCGGGGAAGTACGCCACATTCTGGAGCGAGTTCGGCGAGGTTCTCAAGGAGGGAATCCCCGACGATTACTCCAACCGGGATGAGATCGCCAAACTTCTGCGTTTCACCTCCACCAAGTCCGGACGGGCGAGCCCGACGTATCGCTCGGTGACTACGTCGCACGGATGAAGGACGGCCAGGAGTACATCTACTACCTGCTGGCGCCGACGCTCGGCCGCCGCCACCGCCAGCCCTCATCTGGAGGCCTTCCGGCAAAAGGGCGTCGAGGTGCTGTTGCTGGGCGATGCCGTCGACAACTGGGTGGTCACCAGCCTGCGCGAATTCCAAGGTAAGCGGCTGCAGTCGGTCGCCGAGGGCGCGTCGACCTCGGCGTGCTGGAGGACGAAGCCGAGAAGGAGGCGAAAGAGAAGGCGAGCGCCGAGTTCGCCGACCTGGTGCGACAAACTGAAGACCATCCTGGCGGACCAGGTCCGCGACGTGCGTGTGACCAGCCGCCTGACCACCTCACCGGCCTGCATCGTGGCAACGAGACCCGACACCGACTTCAATCCGGACCGTCGGCTGCAGCGGATCCGGGCTGCCGAGCCAGCCCGTGCTGGAAATTAACCCGCAGCATCGATGATCGAAAGGCTGAACCATGAGCCGGACGAGCAGCTCGCCGAGTGGGCGCACGTTCTTTACAACCAGGCCGTGCTGACTCTCGGTGCCCGCCTCGAGGATCCTGCTGCTTTCGTCGCCAAGCTCAACGGCCTGCTGGTCACCCTGACCGGGGAACCGGAAGACCCCACCGGAACCGGAGCCCGCAGCGGCCAAACCAGTGGACGCCGTCGCGGAACCGGAGAACCCGGCAGAACCGGAAGATTCGGCGGCCGAGCCTGAGACGCCGCGGCGGAACCACAGGATCGACCTCGCCGTCACCCTCTAGCAGCGACATCGAATAGCCCGGCACAAGCCGACCCGGCTCTTCCCCGGCTATCGCGCACCGGCCGACCTTCGGCCCGCTCGCTAGCGCCCGCGACGGACTGGTAATGTGCACCGGTGCGGGGCGGTAGCTCAGCCGGTCAGAGCAGCGGACTCATAATCCGCCGGTCGTGGGTTCGAGCCCCACCCGCCCCACCAGCAGTTTCATCCTTCTGGATCATGGTTCCGTGGACCGGTTCGTGGACCGATGTCATTGGTTCGACGTACCGTTATGTCATGGCTAGAGGACCAGCCGGACACATAGAGCGACTCCCCAGCGGATCCTGGCGGGTGAAGGTATACGCCGGGATCGATCCACTGACGGGCCGCGAGATCCGGTTTCGCAAGACATGCAAGACCGAACGGGCCGCGCAGATCGAGCTCGGCAAGCTGCTTGAGCAGGCCACAGCCGGGCGCCAGCCCGACTCGGCCGTCACCGTGGCCCAGTTGCTCGACCAGTACGTGCTGACAGCCGGGTGGGACCTGTCCACCCTGCAAAGCAACCTCGGGTACATCCGCCGGACCATCAAGCCCGCCCTCGGTTCCACGCAGGTCCGCAAGGTCCGCGGCCCGCTGCTGGACACGCTGTACGCCCGGCTGATGCGATGTGGCGACCTCGCGTGCATCGGCAAGCCCTTCACCGAGCACCGCAACATCCCAGATCTACGGCCCGACCCGGCCGATCGGCGGCTCGAATGGGAGCAGGCCGCGGATCGCGTACGGGCGGCGATCAGCTCTGGGCAACTCACCCCCGGCGAGGCACTGCCGTCGGTGCCCGACCTCGCCCGGCTTCAGGGGCTGAAGCCGGGAACCGTCCGGCACGCATTCCTGGCGCTCGCCGAAGAAGGGCTCGTGCACATCCGCCACGGGCGGACGACGACGATCGCAGGCGAACCGGTTGCTGACGAACCTGGTACGCGTCGGCCCGTCACTCGCCCCGTCCTGGCCACGACTGCACGCTGTCCGGCTGTCGCCCGCACGTCTGCAAGCCCATGGCCAAGGGCACCATCCGCGGCATCCACGCCATCTTGTCTGGTGCCTTCGAGGCCGCGATGCGATGGGACTGGACCGACCGGAACCCCGCCGCGTCGGCCCGGCCCCCACCCCCGCCGCCGGACCATCATGGCTACCTCGCCGGAAGACGTGGCCAAGGTAGTAGCCGAGGCCCGCGCGCGCAGCGATGCCCTGGGGCTGTACCTGTGGCTCGTGGTGGTCACCGGTGTCCGCCGTGGCGAGCTCTGCGGCTTGCAGATCCGTGACATCGACCTAGACCGCGCCCTAGTGCACGTCGCGTTCAACTACGTCGTCCGCGGGGGTCAGCACGTCCGTAAGGACACCAAGACCCACCAGGACCGCTGGGTGGCCATCGACCCGGTCACCTGCGCGCTGATCGAGAGCTACCTAGCCGTGATCAAGGCCGAACTCGCGGCGGTCGGTGTCGCGCTACGAGACGACGCCTACCTGTTTTCCAACGACCCGGCCCACGCGCGGCCGTGGAACCCGGACTGGGTTTCGCACCGGGTCGCTGAGATCGCGGCCGGGGCCGGGGTAGAGCTCGACATCAAAGGCGGCCGGCATTACACCGCGAGCCAGCTCCTCGCCGGCGGCTTCGACCTGCGCAACACTGCCGCCCGTCTCGGCCACAGCGGCGGCGGCGCGACCACCCTCCGGCACTACGCCGACCCGGTCCCCGAGGTCGACCGGCGCGCCGCCGCCTACCTCGCCCAGCTAACCACCGGATCCCCAACTCAGAGCGATTGAGGCTCCTCGTCCGCCGGTCGGTCATCACTCGGAAAGCCGGGTAATCCGGGCCGGGCGGCGGCCCGTCCGGCCAGTTCGGTGTCGATGGCGGCCATGCTGGCCCGGATGGGTGCCTGGATGGGGGAGCCGGGCCGGGCTAGGGCCAGGCTCGCCGCCAGTTCGCGGCGGGCGGCCTCCAGTTCGGCGGTGGTCAGCCCGGCCACGTTGTGCTCACGCATCAGCGGCGGCGGGCGATCCTGGCGCGGTCGTCCTGCTCGGCGACCACGCCATCGAGGGCGGTTTGCAGGTTGGCCCGGATTGGCGGAACAGGTTCCTGCTTGTCCAGGAATGCGATGGCGTTCTCCAGACGGCGGCGGTAGTACGTCAGTTCGTACGTAGTTAAGGCGTGCAGAGGGTGTTTTGGCTTTTCTACGTTGAGATTCTGCTGCGCGGCTGACATCGGCTTACGATCCCTTGTGCCGGGTGGACGGGTATCTTCTCGCTTCCCAACGTGTCAGCCGGAGAGCACAATCAGCTATGTGCCGCAACCGAGAGGCACCATCCGGCACGTCCCCTAACCGCGGTGGCACAGGAAGGCACTGACGTCATGGCGAATGACCGTGATGCCCGGAGCGACCTCGCCGTATGGCTGGGTGAGGAACTGCGCCGCGCGCGGCTGGCCGCTGGCTATACGAGCCAGGAGCAGTTCGCGCGCGAGCTGGGATTCGACCGGACCGTGATCGTCAAGGCCGAGACCGGCGCCCGGCCGCCGTCGGACGACATGGCGGCCAGGATCGCGGAGATGTTCCCTGAGCTGTGCAACGGGCTGTACGTCCGGCTCGCGGAGATCGCGCGCAAGTCGAACGGGCCGATCCCGGGATGGTTCGCCGACTGGGTCGAGATCGAGGGCAGGGCTACCATCTTGCGCTGGTGGGAGCCGTTGCTAATCCCCGGGCTGCTCCAGACCGAAGATTACGCGCGGGCGGTCCTGTCGACCTGGCGCCGGGATACCGCTGACGAGGTGGAGGCCAAGGTCGCCATCCGGCTTGCCCGTCAGTCAGTCCTGGCCAGCGCTGATTTCCGGGTGCTCCTGGATGAGTCGGTCCTGCACCGCCGCATCGGCGCGTCAGAGGTCATGGCCATGCAGCTCGAGCACCTGCTGACCATAGGGACCCGCCCGCACATCACGATCCAGGTCATACCGGGCGCGGCCGGTGCCTACCTCGGACTGTCCGGGGCATTCGCGATCGCCGAGGTGCCGGGTGAGTCTGCCACGGCCTACCTGGAGACGGGGGTTCAGGGCATCACGGTCCGGGACCCTACGCTGGTAAGCAGTACGGCGCGCTTGTTCGATGACTTGAGAGATGAAGCGCTATCTCGCTCCAGGTCCCTGGAGCTGATAGCCGAGGTGGAGAAATCATGAGCGGATCAGATGACCTGCGCTGGCGTAAGAGCACGTTCAGCGGCGCGAACGGCGGTGGTTGCATCGAAGTAGCCGACCACGACGGAATGATCATGGTCCGGGACACTAAGAACCACGGCCCGGGACCGGTCCATCGGTACACCCCCGCCGAGTGGCGCGCCTTCATCGCCAGCGTGCGCAACGGCCAGTTCGACCTGGAGGAGTCAGGCCTCCTGCCGTAGCCGGTTGTCACCAGGAGCGTCGGCGAGTGACGCATTCCGGCACGCAGGCGCGGGTGATGGCAGCGACGCGGCGCATGGTGTTAGGGAGCCAGCGGTCGTAGAACTCCAGGGCACGGGCCAGGTCGGGCCGCTGGCCACCGTAGGCCTGGTGCCAGGCGGCGGCCAGTGTGGACAGTTCCCAGACCGCGTGAATATGACTGGGCCAGCAGTCCCGCAGCTCGTAGCCGGAGTAATGCTGGCGCAGTACGGTATCGGCCCACCGCCGCACCTCGGCGAGCTGGGCCATGTACGCCTGACGGTCGAGGCCGATCCAGCAGGGTGCGGCGGGCCCGCGGGGCGCGGCGGCGTCCAATGCGTCGGCGACTGTTCCGGTGAGATCCTCAAAGCGGGCGGCGAGATCCAGATCGCCGCTGATTCCGGCACGGTCAAGACGGCCGTTGACCTGCGCGATCTGACCGCGCAGAGCGGCAACCTGGACAGCCAAGGCGGCCAGGCTCTCGCCGAGAGCCCTCGCGGAAGGTTCAGCCTGCGGGCTGGTCATCGTCTTCCATGTCGTCTCCTTGCACGATCCGGATGACCGAGGTACGGGACAGGCCGAACGAGCGGCCAATCGCCACCGTCGTGTACCCGGCTGCGTCGGCGGCCAGGATCGCCCGGTCACGTTCCCGCTGCGAGTCCTGCACCAGGCGGGACCGCAGCGGGCGGCGTTCCCGTTCGGTCAGGCCGCCCCAGATGCCGTGGGTGATTCGGTTGCTGAGGGCGTACTCCAGGCACGGCTCGCGAACCGGGCACGCTGCGCAGACCTGCCGCGCGGGCCCGGCCGTCTCGCCGCGCTCGGGAAAGAACACGTCAAGGTCGACGCCGTGGCACGCAGCCAGCCGCCTCCAGCGCGCAGCGAAGCGCTCTGGGTTAGCCAAGTTGCGGTACCGCGGCAGAGCGCCCGTCACCGGGCGAGCGCGGCGACCCGCGCCCGCCAGGTGGCGGCGAAGGCGGCCAGATCGGCCACCTCCAAGCCGCTGGCCGCGAACTCCTCAGCGAACCGCCGCGGATATCGGCGGGTGGTCTTGCGTGGGCCTTGGCACACCACAGTGTGCGGTAGCGTCCCGGCGATCGCCAGCCGCCGCACTGTCTCCCGGGAGACGCCGAGCCGCTGTGCGAGCTGCGCGGCGGTCAGGAAGTCTGCGGTGTCCTCAACTTCGATTGGCGCAGGGGGCCACGGTGGCGGGATGAGCGCGGCGGCCAGGGCTCGGGCTAGTGCCTGGAGCAGCTCGGGCGGGACCTCAAGGTCGGTGTGGTGGTGGGTGTTTTGCGTGTTAGGTTTCGTGATGGGTTCCTAGTGCAGGGGCCTTGCCCCCTGGGTGATCTTGGCGGATGGTCCAGGGGGCCTTTTCGTGCCCGGGTTACCCCGGAAAACGGTCATTGGTGACGCTCGCGCAATCGTACGCCGGAACGCCTCAGAGCATCGGGCAGCGAGGCAGCCGCGGACGTATCGCGGCTGCTCGGCAAGCGCGTATCCTCGGCGGCCAGAGGAGTCGGCAACCGGCGAATGCAGCGCGCGAAGTTCGCACAAATCGGGCCGCTCGGTCGGCTGCGACCGGTCCTGACCCAAGACGATTTCTCTTTCCGGCCATGCAGCTTCCTGTCGGCCATCGCCCCTTGGGCTAATCCGCAAATTGTGCATTGTCCGGACGTACCGTCCGTGCGTGATGAGAACCAATCGGACACAGGCATCACGAACGATGAACGCGGAACCGGCTCAGGCAGCAGGGGATCGTGTCGACTAACGTCACCCTGCACGCGGGCCACGACGTGGCCTACTTCACCCGCGGCCAGGGCCGTGGCGGCTGCGCGGGGGCCATGTCCTACTACACCGCGGCCGGAGAACCGCCGGGGGAGTGGGCCGGGAAGGGCGCCGCAACGCTCGGCCTGAGCGGCGTGGTGGACGCGGACGTTATCGAGCGCCTGTACCAGGAGAACACCGGCCCCGGCGGCCAGCTCCTGGTCAAGCGGCGTCAGTCCAAGGCGGCGTCGGACCGCGAAGCCGCCGCAGCCACGGCGTACCTGGCTACGCACCCGTACGCCAGCGCGACCGAGCTGGCCGAGGCCCGCGCCGCCGAACGGGCCAAGGATCCGCGCCAGGTGCCGTACTTCGACCTGACCGTCAGCGCGGTCAAGAGCGTCTCGGTGCTGCACGCCTCCTACCGGGTCTCCGCCCGGCAGGCCCGCCAGCGCGGCGACCAGGACCGCGCCGCCGCGCTCGACGCCCGCGCCGACGATCTCGAGGCCGCGCTGATGGACTCCGCGCGGGAAGCCGTCGCCTGGCTGGAGCAGTACGCCACCTACACCCGCACCGGCCACCACTCAGCCCGCACCGGGGAGTGGCGCGACGGCGCTGGGCTGACCGCGAGCTTGTTCCTGCACCACCTGTCCCGGGACGGCGACCCGCAACTCCATGTGCACGTGGCGATCTGGAACCGGGTCCAGCGCGCCGACGGCGCCGATCAGAAGTGGCGGACGCTGGACTCACGCAGCCTGCACAACCAGCGGCTCGCGGTCGCCCCGGTCGCGGACAGGATCCTGGAGACCGAGCTGACCGGGCTCGGCTACGTGATGGTGCCCAGGCCGGACGGCAACGGCGCCGAGATCGGCGGCGTCGCCCAGGACGTGAAGGACCTGTTCAGCTCCCGCGCCGTCGCCGTCACCGGCGAGCTGGACCGGCTCGCACGCGAATACCAGGCCGTGCACGGCAAGCCGCCGAGCAGGCGGACGCTGTGGCTGCTGCACCAGCAGGCCGGGCAGAACACCCGCCGCACCAAGGCCGAGGCCCGCCGCACCATCGCCGGGCAGACCGGTGCGGCCGAGCCCACCGAGGCGCAGCGGCTCGCCGCCTGGGAAGCGCAGACCGCGCGGCGCGAAATGCAGGCCCTGTCTGCCGTGCACGAGCAGGTCGCGTCCTTCGCCGCTAGCCAGCGTGCCACGCGCGCAGGCACCGCGCTGGACGACGCGGCCAAGCGCAGGGCCGCGCGGATCGCGGTGGCCGAGGTGCAGAAACACCACGCGGTGTGGTCGATGGCCCAGCTCCGGTTCGAGGTGCACCGGGCGCTCCCCGTCCTCCAGGTGAGCATCGACGGCCCGGCGGTGGTCGACGAGGTCGCCAGACTGGCCGTCTCCGGCCGGTCCGGCACCGACGTCGTCCAGGTCACCGCCCCCGACCCCGCCGGCGTGACCAGCCTCGGCGTCCGAGCCTCCGACGGCGGCAGCATCTACCGCCCGCCGAACGAGGAACGCTACTGCACCCTGGCCCACCTCGATATTGAGGAGCAGATCCTCACGGCCGCCAAACGGACCGTGCCGCAGCTCGTCACCCGTGACCAGGCCCGGGCCGCCATCAGGCGGACCGGGCTGAACGCCGAGCAGCGCGACGCCGTGGTGCTGATGCTCACCGCGACAGTGGCTACCGGCGTCCTGGTTGCCCCGGCCGGAGCCGGCAAGAGCCACACGATGGCTGAGTTCGCCCGGCTGTGGACCACGTTCACCGGCCGCCGCGTCATCGGCCTGACCACCTCCACCAACGCCGCCCGGGTCCTGGCCCACGAGGGCCTGGCCGAGAACTACAACATCGCCGCCTTCCTCGGCAAGACCGAAGGCTCCGACGAGCTCCGCCGACCGATCCCGCTGCACCAGGACGACGTGCTGGTCCTGGATGAGGCCAGCCAGCTCAGCACGGCGGACCTGGCCATGATCGGCGAGGCGGTCCGGCAGGCCGGAGCCCGGATCATCGCCACCGGCGATGTCGCCCAGCTCGGCGCCGTCGAAGCCGGCGGCATGTTCCGCCTCATCGCCCACGAGGTCCCCGCCGTCCAGCTGCACGAGGTCCGCCGCTTCGACGCCCAGTGGGAACGGCAGGCCAGTATCCGCCTCCGTGACGGCGACCCGGGCGCGATCGCTGCCTACGACCGGCACGGCCGCATCCGCGGCGCCGACTACGAGGCCGCCTATGATCGGGCCGCCTCGATGTGGCTTGCCGACCACCTGCGCGGCAAGGACGTGCTGCTGCTCGCCGGATCCAACGCCGAAGCCGCCGACCTAGCCCGCCGCGTCCAGACCAAGCTCACCCAGGTCGGCACCATCGGCCCACCCCAAGCCGCCCTATCCGACGGTAACCACGCCGGCGTCGGCGACCTAGTTCGCGCCCGCCTCAACACTCACATCGACGCCGCCGGCCGGCCTCTCACCAACCGCGACACCCTCCAGGTCACCGCCTTCCGCGGCCCCGACGCCGAAGTCCGCCGACAGCGGCTGGACGGGACCTGGACTGGGAAGTTCCGCATCCCCCGGGCCTATCTGGCGGCCAGCGCCGAGCTCGCCTATGCGGGCAACGTTCACGTCGCCCAGGGCCGCACCGTCGACACCGCCCACCTCCTCGTCACCGACTCGCTATCCCGCCAGGCGCTATACGTCGGGATGACCCGTGGCCGCCAGTCCAACACCGCCCACGTCATCACCGGCACCACCGCAACGCCCGGACATAAGCACTACCAGCAGGCCACCCCCGAATCAGTCCTCGCCGCCATCATGGGCCGCGACGACGGCGACCTGTCCGCCATCGAGCAGATCCGCCAGGCCCAGGAATGGGCGGCTGGAACCGGCCACCTGCTCGCCCTGTGGAGCGCTGCCATCCGCCAGACCCTGCACCCCGGCATCGACCAGCAGATCACCGCCAGCCTCACCGAAACCGAAGCCCGACGCTACAAGCGCGAACCCTCCCGTCAAGCTCTGCTCCAGCAGCTCCACGCCGCCCAGCTCGCCGGACACGACATCGGCGCCCTCATCGACCGGATCACCGCCGCGCCGATGGATGGTGCCCGGTCCATCGCGAGCGTCCTGCACGGCCGCCTGCAACGCCTGGCCCTTCCCCAGCTCGCCGGGCGTGACCTGACCTGGACCCAGCGCACCCCCGCCAGTGCCCCCACGGTCGCTCGCGAACTCGCCGCCGCGCTCGACGCTCGGGCCGGTACCCTGGGCGACCAGCTGACCGCCAGCCCCGAACCCTGGCTCGCCCGCCACCTCGGCGTCCTGGCCCCCGGAGCGTCTCCCGCGCTGCGCGAGGAGTACGCCCGGCGGGCGGCGGCCGCCGCGACCTACCGCGAAGCTGCCGGGATCACCGACCCGCAGCAGACCGTCTCACCGAGTCTTCACCGCGGCAACCCCGAACTCGAAGGCATGCGCCAGGCCACCATCCGTGCCTTGGAGATCCGCGACGAAGCCGGCATCATGCGCAGCCTGGACCGCGGCGAACTCGAAGCTCGCGTGTTGAACGCCGAACGCGCCTATGTCACCGCCCCGCCCGAGGTATCCAGTCAGCTCCAGCTCACTGCCCAGGCCGAGGCCGACGCCTGGCAGCAAGCCGCCGAGGCCGCCACCCGGCACGACCACGCCCAGGCCACGAATGCGCAAGCGCTCGCGAGCCAGATCGCCACCGAACGCCAGCAGCTCGAAGCCATCAATACCCGCTGTGAGGAATGGTCCGCGGCCACCACCGGCATCAGGGAAACCGCCGCCAGGGCCAAGGCTGAGCTGGAACGCCGCGGGCTCGTCCAGCCACCAGCCGAAACAGCAGTCCAAGCGCGGAAGCGAACCGTCCACCATAGCCGGATGGTGGCGGCAGTTCGAAGCCGACCTCACCGCAACAGGGCGTGCCCTTGAATGTCAGCGCCAGGCCGCTGTCGCCATAGGCGACCCCTGGCCACCTCAGCGCCAGCCGCAGCATGAGCAGGATCCGCAAGCCAACCCCGCGGTCGAAGCGGAGCATGAAGGGCGAGCGGTTCGCCTCGATGAGCTGCTCAGCCAGGTTGCCGGCGCGACTGAGCGACTGGCCGCCCGTAACGCCGAGCAGGAAGCCCAGGCCGAATACGCTGCCCGCATCGAGCGGGAAGCCCAGATAGAGCCGGAACCCACTCTTCAAGCTCAGGCTCAGGAGCAAGCCGAAGCCGAACTATAGATCAGGCCGTGCTGACATTCCGGGCAATCACGGCGCGAGCCTCCCGCGTCGTGATCTTGCAGGGCCGGCCGGGCGGGCGGCCAGTCGGCGGCCCTCAAATCGTCCTGCCGCACGCTTCGGACAGCATCGCTGCGACTATCGTCAAAGGCCGATGCTACTTCCTGTGGAGTCCCATTCATGTCCGCCAGTCCACCCGGTGGCCGCTCCACTTAGGGCGTTTCTGGCCAGACATAAGTAGATCGCGGCCGGAACCATAGACACGATCTCATCGTGGCCGGGCACTGCGGCGAACCAGTCAAAATACCTGGCCGCTGTTATCATGTCACCGCTGACTCATCCGCATACTCGGCCGCCCCGCATTCAGAACCGTCAGCGTCCGCTCTACGTTGTACCAAGCTGCATAACCTCGACAAAAGACCGACCCTATGCCATCGTGCTAACCGTAGGCTGCTTGGTGTTGGGACAAATAGGCCACTCGTTAGTTAAGGTGCCGCTGCAGAGCGCTACTGTTGAATTGAGCCGTCGTAGATCAAGCGCGGCACTGGCTGCCCCGCTGGGCCGACTCCAGCGCTGACGCTCGGTCTGGGAGGCCCGCGCGTCGTGCTAAGCCATCGGCCACATGTACACTGCGATCAGCCCGGCTCCGGCTGACACTACCGAGGTGTTGCATGCCATCTTCTTTAACTTCCATTGTCTGGCTCGCGGCAACTGCATCTAGGCCGTTCTTTCGGCGTCGCCCCGCGATGGATTCGCCAGCCTAGGCGCAACGATCACTCTCTTGGATTCGGCGCCAGCGAAGAAGATTGGATGGAGCTAACAAGAAGATCCAGAAGCTGAGTGGGAACGATCGATCAGCGAGGAAAAATGAAACATCGCATTCCGTCTAGTCGCCGCGGGATCATAGCTGTCCTTGCAGCGGTCGCCTGTCTTGCCATTATAGGACTAGTGGTTTTTTCCCCTCTCGCCTTGACCGCAATGGGGCACTTGGACGCTAATTGGAGTGAGCTGTCTAATGTGGGCCAGACCTATGGAGCGATCTCTGCTCTGATTAGTTCTCTTGCCCTAGGTGGAGTCATCGTGTCGCTTCTATACCAGGCACGCGATGGGCGTACCGCCAGAGAACAATCAATGCGGACCCTCCAGCATCAGCTTCTGAAAATGCAGATGGAAGATCCGGCCCTTATGAACGTTACCGGCGCACCTTGGAATTTGCCTATATCCCCTGACAGTTCAAGTATTCGTGAGCACCTGTACATGCATATGTGGGTTGGCTTCTGGGCGGGAAATTATGTCATGGGAGAAATGTCGTCGGAGGCCGTTAGAGTTACGGCGCGTAACGAGTTGCTTAATAGCCAAGCTGGACGCGCCTACTGGGCGGCAGTCGGGCAGAGACTGCTCGATACTTCAACCGGAAAATATAATCGTTTCACCCGGATCTTCGATGAAGAGTATCAAAATATAATGGCGAAAAAGATCCCGGTGGCTACTCCTGTCGAGATAATTTCGTGTAAACGCAGGAAGATGGATCTTCGACTTCCCGCCCTAGTGGGCGCGGCGTTGATTACCGGAATAGCATCGGGCCGCCTTTCTAGTCGACAATTTCGAAAGGAGCTATAACAATCTGTACCAGCCAAGAAAATCGCTCCACTCGCTAGAGGTAAAACTGAGAATGGGCCCTGAAAAGTCTTGTGAGTCACGGACTTGCACATAGCTTCCTGCCACCCGAACTTCAACACAGCTGCCATCATGAGTGCTTCTAGCACTTTTTCGCCAGCAATATTTACCTTTCTCTCCAGTCCTGAGCGCAGCAGTCCTATCGCTGAGATACCTCATGGAAGCACAATAACCACTTGGGAAGCTATGCGCTACCGTGCCAAGCTGCGGCCAGTGGTCCGGCTTGACGTAGGTCCTGCTGGAGCAGGGTCTACCAGACCGAGTGGCGGCCCGGGTCATCCTGGGTTCATCGACCGTCCGGCGCTGCCAGTCCCATACGTCGTTTGGCTCACGAGTTAATGAGAGAGTTGCGAGAGGCAGCCGCCGCCGGTACAGCGTCGGCTCGGCAGATCGGCGGTCGCATGCTGAACCTGTTATATCGTTATCGGATGGAGTCAACCGATATGACGACGTTCAAGGCTTGGAGTTTTAAGACCCTCGCCAAGACGGCGAATGGCGTGCAGCATTACCCCGATGTACCCGAGGCTTACTATGTGTATGACAATAAGGTCAAAAACAGCCGCCATGTGAAGCTGGGTGATCTTGTTGTAATACAAGACAGTGATTATGTTTTCGGCGCCGGGTGGATTGATAGCAGCGAAGTTGCAGCGCAGGAGAAAATCAGGTATCGGTGTCCGTATTGCCAAGAGACCGACATCAAGGAGAGGACTACGAAAAAGCCGGTCTACTGGTGCTCCGGCTGCCACACGCCATTCGATTCCCTGTCCAAGAAAAGCTGAGCGTAGAGACTTATACAGCGAATTATTCCAGCACCTTCGAATGGTCTGATCGGTTTTTTCCTGCTCAGGCACTTGAGCCTGCTTTTGTCGCCCGCTCCAAGCAAAATCCCATCAGGGAACTGGGTATCCCGCTATTGCGTCCGCTGCTGGAACAGAATTTGGGAATTGACGGGAGGTGGTGGGGTGCCCATGTAAGCGGAGATGAAAAGATCGCCGGAGGTCACACGCCGGGGATGCGCAAGAACCGCATCGGCCAGCAACGGTTCCGTGAGGCTTTGCTTGCACGCCACGGTGAAGTCTGCGCCTTTACTGGCGTACAGCCACCCGCTTCCTTGGAGGCAGCGCATTTGGTTCCTTACAGCAAAATGCTGAGCATGACGTCAAAGGAGGATTGCTGCTTCGTCGCGACCTGCACGTGCTGTTTGACAGGCATCTAATCACCATCGACCCTGACAGGTGGTCGATCCAGATTGCGCCAAGTCTCATGGGGTACCCAGACTTGGCGATTCTGGATAAACGCCTGGTACGGATAAGGAAGGATTGTCATTTGCCAGGACCATGGGACCAGGGTGTTGCCACGACCTAGGGACCACCCTTGCGGCTGCTGTGTCATTTTGGGGTGTGCGGCGGGATCGGTCAAGCCGGGGGGCGGCTGGGGCGCTGGCGTTTGCGGTAGGAGTCGCCTTCGATGATGAGCTCGTGGCAGGTGGAGGTGAGCCGGTCGACGGCGGACTGGGCGAGGAGCTGGTCGTGCATGAGGGCGAGCCATTCCTCCGGGGTCCTGTTTGAGGTGACGATGGTGGCGTTCTTGCGGTGCCGGGCGACGGTCAGTTCGTAGAAGTCGGTGGTGGCGGTCTCGTCCAGCGGGGTGAGGGCGAAATCGTCGATGATCAGCACGTTGACGGCGGCGAGGCGGCGGTGCTCGGCTTCGGTGCTGTTGTCCAGCCGGGCGGCTTTGAGCCGTTTGAACAGGTGGCCGGCGCGGGCCATGTGGACGGTGAGGCGGCGGCGGACGGCGATGTGGCCCAGCGCGGTGGCCAGGTGGGTCTTGCCGACCCCGACGGGACCCAGGATCAGGGCCCCGTGGGCGGCTTCGGTGAACCGCAGGCTGACCAGCTCGTTCCATAGCTGCTGGTCGTAGCGGACGGCGGCGGCGGGATCCCAGGTGTCGATGCGCATGCCGGGGTCGAGCCCGGCGGCGCGGGCGCGGCGGGCCGCGGAGCCGTTCTCGCGGCGGGTGACTTCGTCGCAGAGCAGCAGCTCCAGGAAGTCGGCGTGCGGGAGTTTCTGCTGGCGGGCGAGGGTGAGCCGGTCGGGGAGGGTGGCCAGGAGCTGGCCGAGCTTGAGGGTGCGCAGGTGCCGTTTGAGGTCGGGGCTGACCGGGTCGGCCAGGGTCATCGGGTGTCCTTTCATCGCTGATCGCGGGTGTGCTGGGGATGCCGGGCGCCCGGCGGCCCGGGCGGGGGTGCCCGGGCCGCGGGGCGGCGGGGTCACCGCGGCTGGCGGCGGCTGGTGCCGTTTCCGGCCGGTTCGGCGGGCTGGTGCCCGGTGCTGCCGCCGGCGTGCGGCTGCTGGGGTCCGCCGTTGCCGGCGGGCGCGGCTGGCCTGCTGGTGAGGAGGTCGTGCAGCAGGGTGACGGTCTTGTGCTGTTCGGCGCGCTCGCGGTCCAGGGCGGTCTCGGTGCGGGTGAGCTGCTGGCGCAGCGTGGTGATGGTGCCGGTCGCGGCGGCGAGCTGCGCGGCGGCGGCGGCGAGCTCGGCGGCGTGCCGCTGCTGGTCCTGCTCGCGGGCGCGGGCAGCATCGGCGCGGGCTTGCCCGGCGGCGGCTACGGCGGCGTCACGCTCGGCGCGGGCAGCGGCGGCGGCCTGTCCGGTTTCGGCGATCCGTGCCGCGGCGGCCCGTTGCTCGTCGTGCAGGGCATGATCGGCGGCGCGGGCCCGCTGTTCGGCGTGCTGGCGTGCGGTGGCCTCGGTTTCCATCGCGGTGATGGCCTGGGCGGCTGCGGTGCGGGCCTCGGCGGCGTCCAGCTCGGCGGCATGCCGGGCGAGGGCCTGGCCGGCGGTCTCGGCGCGGGCCTGCTCGACCTGGGCGGCGCTCTGGGCGCGGACCGCCTCGGCTTGGGCTTCGGCGGCCTCGGGGTCGCCGGCTGCGGCGAGCTGGGCGCCGAGGACGGCGAGCTGGTCCAGCGCGGCGCCCAGCTGGGTGCCCAGCCGGCCCATCGCGGCGATGGCGTCGTCGCGGATGACCGCGGCCCGGCTGAGGGCCGCGGTGACCGGCCGGTCGCCGCCCGGCTCCCCGGTGAGCTGGCCGCGGCGCCGGAACGCGGTCATCGCGGTGTGCCGGACCAGCGCCGGCGTGCCGTCGCCGCGGTCTTCGTGGACCTCCTGCTCGCAGTAGCCGGGCCGCGGACCCGGCACGGCCGGGTCCTTGCCCCGGGCCGGGCTGGCGCATCCGGGGTACCGGCACCTGCCCGGCGTGCCGTCTGCCTGCGCCGCCGCTGCGGTCTGGGTCGCAGTCGTCATCGACGATGTCCTTCCTGCTGGCCGTGCCAGGGCACGGCGGAACGAAATGAGATAAGAGCAATGCGATGAAATGAATGGAAATGAGATGAGTGCCGTCAGGCGCCGCTGGTGTCCGGTCCGCCGGGCAGGACCTGCATGCGCACCCCGGTCGCGGTGGCGAACTCGCGGGGGTCGCGGGCGAACCGGGCCGCGGTGACCCGGGCCGCGGCGTCGCCGGCCTGGCGGCTGCGCGCGGCGGCCTGCGCGGCCTGCTTCCCGGTGCCTTTCTCCACGATCGACTTGATCTTGGCGACGCTGATCACGTCGAGTTCCAGCGCGGCCGCGCAGGCCTGCTCGACCGGGTCGCTGCCGTAGGTGCGGCACAAGCCGATCAGCGCGTAGACCGCGCGCATCTTGGTCCACGGCAGCGGGATATCCAGGACCCGGGCCGCGTAGATCCCGATCGCCTCGCCCCTGGCGGCGGCCATCCTCGCCAGCTTGTCCACATCGCGGCGGGCGTAGATATCGGTGTCCGGCGGGAAATCCGACGGGTCCGATGCCCGGCCGCCCGCGGGCTGCTGTGCATGGGTGCGGATCACCTGGCCGCGGTGGCAGATCTTCACCAGCGTCCCGTCCGCCCGCACCGTGACCTGCTGCCCGATCAGGGCGCAGGGCACCGAGTAGAACGCGTTCTGCGCCCGGACATGGAAATCGCGCTGCACCTTGGCCTCGCTCCAGGCCGGCCCGGTACGGCTGCTCCGGCGCGGGCAGCAGCGCCGGCGCCTCCAGCTCCGCGAACACCTCCGCGGGCCGGCGCCGGGTGGTGCCGTGCACCCGCATCCCGGCCCGCACCCGGCACCAGTCCTCCGCCCGGCGCTGCGCATCGGCGATCCCGGCGAACTGCTCCCCGGCGAAGAAGCTGACCTGGACAAACTTCACCCCGTTTTCGACCCGCCCCTTATCCTGCGGGGAGCGGACCCTGGCCGGGTCCACGACCAGGCCGCGGGCCTGCGCGTACTCCAGCCACTCCCGGTTCCACCGCGGCTCCAGCCGGTCCGCCTTGTCCACTACCGGCTTGAGGTTGTCCACGATGAGCACCTTGAAGGTGCCCCCGAAAAAGCTCCAGGCCGCTTCGCAGCCCGCGATCACCGCGGCCGTGGTCTGCGAGAACGTCAAGAACACGAAGCAGTACCGGGACAGCACCGCGGTGAACACCAGCGCGTGCAGCTTCCGCCGCCGGTCCCCGTCGCCGATCATGCCCAGGTAGCCGAAGTCGATCTGCACCTCTTCGCCGGGTTTCCCGTCGGCCACCGGGACCGTCACCTGCCGCCCGGACGAGGAGTAACCGCACTCGGCCGCGGCGAACCGGGCCAGCGTCCGGTACGGCACCGCGATCCCGCGGCGCTCCACCAGCTCCCCGATCTTCACCAGCGTCAGGCCGTCTTTCACCCACCCGGTGACCTCGGCCGTCACCGGCACCAGCGCCTCCCGCGAGGCGCCGTGCCCGGCCGGGCGGGCCGCCGGACCGCCGCCACCACCTGCCCGAGCAGCTCATCACTCAGCTGCGACTCATCCCTGTCACGGGCCAGGCCCGCCTCCCGCGCCGCCGCGATATACCGCGCGGCGGTCTTCACGTCCACCCCCGCCCGCCTGGCCGCCGGGCGCTTACCCGCCCCGGCCAGCCAGGCCCGAAGGACCTCTCTCACCTGTGTCACCAGAACCTCCCGGAACGCCATACCCTGCCGTCTCTTCCAGTCCGAAATGAACCGGAAGATCACAGCAGGGTGGTCCAACAACTGGCAACCAGGTGGTCCCATCCCCGTGGCAACAAACCTCACCAGGTGGTCCCATGCTCA
>CAWEFK010000029.1:0-183608 GCA_963808315.1 uncultured Actinomycetes bacterium
TGGCGCCCGCCATCTGGCTGACGATCCCGCCGGGCCTCCCCGCGAGCATGACGTTCGGCGCCCTGGGCATGGCGGCAGGGCTGAGAGCAGGCCAGGCGGCTGCCGGGGCCCGAAAACTCCTGCCAGCTTGAGGCACCCCTCCGGAATAAAGTGAGGCACCCCTCCGTTCCGGTAGGCAGCAACGACCGGAGGGGTGCCTCATCTTGGCACTCCGACTTGACCGCACGAGGAGTGAAGAAGAGAAGATGAGCGCTATCGAGCCCTCCGGGGCCGCAGCCGCCTCAGCGGCCGCAGACGCCGTCGGAGCGCAATTTCCGGCTCCACACGATCCTCACTACGAGCCACCAGCCACTACCTGACCCGCCACGGCAGCACTGCCGGCCGTCGGCGCCATCGTGCACGGGTTCGCCGTCGGCTACTGGTGGGCCGCAGGCGTCTTCTGGGCCGCTGCCGTCCTCTGCAGTGCCCTGATCCGCGGCGGCACCCGGCTCCGCCGCAAGGCCGGCCAGCCCGAGCCCCTCGACGAGGTCGCCGGCGGACTGATCTGAAACAGCCCGTGGTCGGTGGCGCCTCGATGGCAGGACGGATCGCGGCGCCAACCACCAAAACACGAGCCACAACCGACAGGAAGGCGCGTGTCGCATGCCCAAACTGGACGGCAAAGTCGCAGTCATCACCGGAGCGACGTCCGGAATGGCGCTGGCCACAGCCAAGCTGTTCGTCGCCGAAGGCGCCCATGTGGTCATCACCGGACGGCGCCAAGAAAAAGTGGACGTGGCGGTTGCCGCGATCGGTCCTAACGCAACGGGCGTGCAGGCGGACTCAGGGAATTTGGACGACCTCGCTCGGCTGGCCGAGGCGGTGCGGGAGCATCATGGACGGGTCGACGTCCTGTTTGCCAGCGCCGGCTTTGGCTCGGTATCCGATCCGCTCGGCAGCATCACCCCGGAGTCGTTCGATGACGTCGTCGGTGTCAACTTCCGGGGCACCGTGTTCACCGTTCAGTACCTGCTGCCGTTGATGAGCGACGGTGCCTCGGTGATCTTGAACGGCACGACCAGCGCCACCAAGGGCATTCCCGGGGCCGGCGTGTACTCGGCCAGCAAGGCGGCGGTGCGCTCACTGGCACGCACCTGGGCGGCGGAGCTGAAAGACCGGGGCATCCGGGTAAATGTGATCAGTCCCGGTTCGATCGAGACCGCACTTTTCAGTACGGTCCCGCCCGAGTTCCGCGAGCAGATCATCTCCGCCATCCCCCTCGCGCGGCTGGGGACCAGCGAAGAGATCGCGGCCGCCGCGCTGTTCCTCGCCTCTTCGGACGCCAGCTTCATCACTGGCGCCAACCTCGTCGTCGACGGCGGGTTCAGCCACATCTGAGGCCAAGTGGTCTGGCAGCCGGCGCCGCTGCCTCTGAAACTAAGAAGTTCATCTCCGACCAACGAAAGTGAGCACCCCACTATGAGCAGCATCAGCTTCATCGGCCTGGGCGGCATGGCCCGAGCCATAGCCGCCCGCGCGGTCGAGGGCGGCAACACCGTCGAGGTCATCGGCCGCGACCACACCAAGGCCAAGGACCTCGCCGCGGACCTCGGCGGCGGCGCTAAAGCCGGATCGTTCGGCGCCGTCCGGCGGGTGACATCGTCATTCTCGCCGTGCCCTACACCAGCGCCGCTCAGGTCGTCGCCCAGTACGGGGACGCGCTCGACGGCAAGATCATCGTCGACATCTCGAACACGTTCAACGCCGACGCCACCGGGCTGGTCACCCCTGAGGGCACCTCCGGCGCGCAGGAAATCGCCAAGGCCGCCCCGGCGAGCGCACACGTCGTGAAGGCGTTCAACACCGTCTTCGGCCACGTCCTGGCCCAGGGCGGGCCGATGGACGTGCTCATCGCCGGCGACGACGCGGACGCAAAAGCGAGGGTTTCGGCGTTCATCGAGAGCCTCGGGCTGCGTCCGCTGGACGCCGGAGACCTGGCGGCGGCGCACTGGCTGGAGGAGCGGGTCCGCTGCTGATGGGCCTGGCCCGAAACGGCGCAGGGTTCAACATCAGCCTCGGCGTCAACGTCGCGGGCTAAGAGCACCCCCGCTTGCAGTTCCAGCGCCCCGCACTGGCACCCGGTCGCCATCCCGGGCAGGCAGGGTCCCGCCTGCCCGGGATGCAGCGCGCAGGCCGCGCGCCATCCGACCTGCAGGCAATCGACTCTGACCACGACGGACTGCCCGCGCCCGGCACCGGCGAGGACGTCATCAAGCAGGTCGGCGACGCCATCTCATCGTGGCCGGCCACACACGAATGACTGAAGGAGACACCCATGCCTGACTACGGTCATCCTCTGCGTTTCGCAACGTTCATCTCTCCCGCCAACTCCCCGGCGCACCGTCCGGTCGAGCTGGCGCAGCTCAGTGAGCGGCTCGGTTTCGACTTCGTCACCTTCCAGGATCATCCCTACCAGTCGAGTTTCCTCGATACCTGGACCCTGCTGAGCTGGGTGGCAGCGCGGACCGACCGCATCGGCGTGTCCGGCAACGTGCTGAACCTGCCGCTGCGCCAGCCCCCCGCCGTGCTCGCCCGCGCGGCTGCCAGCCTCGACCTGCTCTCCGGTGGCCGGACGAGCCTCGGGATCGGGGCCGGCTTCTACTGGGATGCCGTGCAGGCGGCCGGCGGACGGCGGCTCACCCCGCTGCAGGGCGTGGCGGCGCTTGGCGAGGCAATCGACGTGATCCGCGGGATCTGGGACGCCGACGGGCCCGGCACCCTCACATGCCGAGCGGCGAGTTCTACCAGGTCCACGGCGCCGAGCGCGGACCCGCGCCCGCACACGAGATCCCGATCTGGCTCGGCGCCCACAAGCCGAGGATGCAGGACCTGGTGGGACGCAAGGCCGACGGCTGGCTGCCGTCGTTGCCGGTCATGGAGCCTGGCGGCCTGCCGAAGGGAAACGCGATCATCGACGACGCCGCACGGGCCGCGGGCCGCGACCCCCGCGAGATCACCCGCCTGCTCAACATCTTCCCGGACCAGCAGACACCGGAAGCACTGGCCCAGATGACCCTCGAAGACGGCGTCAGCATCTTCATCCTGGCCAGCGACGACCCGGACATGCTCGAACGCTTCGCCGCCGAAACGATACCCGCCGTACGCGAACACGTCGCCCGCGGACGCAAATAGCATCTGTGCCCGCTAAATCCCAGAGAGCCACGTGCGTTGAAAGGCGCCAGCGTGGTTCCGGAGGAAGGCCAGGTCCACCCCGCAGACAGAGGTATATCCCAGGTATATTCGCCCGCTGACCAGCAGGTACATGGGCTGGTGAAGTCGGCGCGAGCGTGGCCGCACGCGGGCCCATCCCGGCCGGCGCCGTGCGGGTTGCGGCTGGCCCGGTGACGGGGCGACGTGGGCGCGGGACAGCGCCGAGACGGCTGGGTGCGGCGACGACATCAAGCCCGGCGTTTCCAACCGGCATCGGCACATGGTGGCCGGGGCCGCGCGCGTCATCAACGCGATCGTTAATGCGGCTACAAACCCGGCTCAACGGCACACGTCGAGCCGAAACCTACCGCTAACGTGCCCCGTCCGTGGCCGTCCGTGGATGTCACCGACCGGGGGCTGAACGGGTTGGCCCGGCTATGGTCGGGCGGATGTATACCGGCGCGGCGGATGCCGGTGAAGTGCTTACCACGTTCGATCGCATCACCGACGGCGACACCCTTCTCGGGGGAACGCGAGTGGGAGGCTACAGCCGATCGCATCGCCGCGATCGGCGACGACTGCCTGCGTCGGGGCCACCGGGTGAGCAGCCGCAACGCCCTGCTGCGGGCTGCGACGTACTACGCGGCGTGTGTCTATGGTCGACTGTGCGACGATCCGGATAACGTGCTGGCACGGACGTTCGCCGCGTACCGCCGGTGCTGGGAGCAGTACCTCGGGCTGCTGGACAACCCGCCCGCGCGGTTCGATATCCCCTGAGGGCACGACGATGCCCGGCTGGTTCTTCGCCGCCGCCGGGGACGGCCCGAAGCCGACGCTGGTGGTGGCCAACGGCTCCGACGGCGCGCTGAGCTACCTGTGGCCCGGGCTGGGCTCCGAGGGGAGGGCGCGTGGCTACAACGTCGTGTTGTTCGACGGGCCCGGCCAGCAGCGCATGCTGTTCGAGCGGGGCATCCCGTTCCGGCCCGACTGGGAGCACGTCATCGTGCCGGTCGTCGACGCGGCGCTGGGGCGCCCGGACGTCGACCCGCAGCGACTCGTCCTCTACGGCATCAGCCAGGGGGCTACTGGGGCCCGCGCGCCCTAGCGTTCGAGCATCGCTTCGCGGCCGCGGTGATCGACGGCGGGGTGGTCGACGTCGCCGGCTGATCAGCGCGGCCACCAGCTTCGCCGTCGGGTGCGTGGTGAACGGCCTGGCTTAATCTTCGACCAGGCGCCGTCGGCTCCGGCGAGGAGGCTGGCGGTCACAGCCGGCCCGGTCGCGAACGTCAGCTCATGCCGGCCGTCGCCGAGGGAACGGACGCCGCTGACCCGGCGCCCCCACCGGATTGCCCCGGCCGGCAGTGAGTCGAGCAGGATCCGGCGCAAGTCCCCGCGGAGCACCCCGGGACGCCCGCCGGCGCCGTCGTCCGGCTCGTCGAGCAGGACCGTGCCGCCGGAGTCGAGCACGTGCGTGGCCTCGCCGCCCACGTGGATGATCGCGCGGAATTCCTCGGTGAGGCCGGCCGCTTCGAGCGCGAGCTGCCCGTTGTACTCGTGGATGTCGAGCTGGCCGCCCTGGGGGCGGCCCTGCACCGCGGGCTATGCCTCGTAGATCGTGACTGAGACGCCGTGAACGTGCAGGACGCGGGCCAGGGTGAGGCCGCCGAGGCCCGCGCCGACGATCGTGACTGGAGCGGTCACGATGGTTCCTCCGGACCGGGGCCCGCCGGCCGGGCCGGCGGCTCACCTCTGGTACGTTGTACCAGACGTTTTGGTACACGGTACCAGTCGTGTCAAGATGAGTCATGGCCAAGACGCGGCGGGCTCCGGAACGAGGGGCGGGCGCACTCACCCGCGAGCGGATCATCGACGCGGCGATCGGCCTGCTGGACGCCGACGGCGAGAACGGGCTGACGTTCCGCGCTCTCGCCAGCCGGCTGGAGACCGGGCACGGCGCCATCCAGTGGCACGTCGCGAACAAGAGCGAGCTGCTCAAGGCCGCCACCGCCACCGCCGTCGCGCGCGCCATGGGCAAACCCGGCCCCGGTGCGCCGCCCCGGGCGGCCATCCACGCCATCGCCCTCGGGGTCTTCGACGCGATCGACACCCACCCGTGGATCGGCGGCCAGCTCGCCCGCCCTCCCTGGCAGGACACCATGCTGCAGATCTTCGAGCGCATCGGCCGGCAGGCCCGGGCGCTCGGGGCGCCCCCGACGGCGCAATTCTCCGCGACGTCGGCGCTGCTGCACTACGTCATCGGCGCGGGCGCCCAGAACGCGACGAACTCCCGGTCGCCAGTAGAGCCCGGCGGCCGGCAGCACGTCCTCGACACCATCGCCAGGCACTGGGAAGGACTCGACCCCGAGGAGTACGCGTTCACCCGCACGATGACAGCGCAACTGCGTGAGCATGACGACCGCGCCGAGTTCCTGGCCGGAATCGACTTCATCCTCGACGGCATGCTGCCGTCCCGGCCCGAAGGCTAGACCGCAGGCCATCACCGGTGAAGTCTTTCGCCCGGCCCGTCAGCAGCCCGCGCTGGGACTTGGGTGGTTGGCCTGACCTGGTACTCACGATTGGCGCTGAGCTTAGGCGTGGTCTGAGAGCCTGTGGGATTCCAGAACTCAGCCATCGGCCCCGACCTGGTCTTTCAGGCGGCTCGTTCGTATTCGCTGAGGAGACCGCCAAGGACGGCCCGACGCTGGATCCGCTCCTGGGCGAGGTCGGCGGGAGGGTAGTCCGGCCGGGGCGGGCGGAGCTGACGGCTGCGATGGCGACGACGTCCGTTGCAATGGGCCTCGTACTGGGCCAGGATTGTCCGCAGATGCCGTTCACCGAAGATCAGCATCCGGTCGGTGATCTCCGTCCGTGCAGTAAGAGCGAATCTTTCCGCATAAGCGTTCGCGCGCGGGCTCCGGGCCGGGATCTTCACGGCCTCGATGTCAGCGCCAGCCAGGAGCGCATCGAAGGACACGGTGAACTGGCCAGCCCGGTCGCGGACCAGGAACCGGAACTCCACGGCGCGATCACCGAGATCCATCAAGAGGTTGCGGATCTGCTGGGTGGTCCACGGCCCGTCCGGGTTCGCGGTCACGCCGAGGATATGCACATACCGGGAGCCGACCTCGATCACGAACAAGCAGTACAGGCGCTGCAAGGTCACCGCGCAGTCCACGTGGAAGAAGTCGGCCGCAAGCATCGTCGCCGCTTGCGCGAGCAGGAACTGCCGCCATGTCGTGTCAGTGTGCCGCTCGGGTGCCGGAGAGATCTTCAGCGCCTTCAGGACCCGGCGGATCGTCGATGCGCTGACCCGGTGGCCGACCTTGAGCAGCTCACCTTGGATCCTCTTGTATCCCCAGCCGTTATTCTCGGTGGCGAGCCGCACGATGAGCGTGGCAACCTCGGCGCTGACTGGCGGCCGTCCCGTCCGGTTCGGATAGGTACTTGCGGGTGACCAGACGGCGGTGCCAGCGCAGGACGGTACCAGGGGTGACCAGCCGGTGCGCTCGCGGCCTTCCCGGTAGGAGCCGGATCAGCGCGGTCATCACCGCCCGGTCAGCCCAGTCCAGTTGGGGCCGCGGATGGGTCCGGCGCAGCACGGCGACCTCATGCCGCAGCACGAGGAGCTCGGCGTCCTTGGAAGCTGACGACCGGGCAAGCAGGATCAGCCAGCTGCACAGCCGCACGAAGATGAGATAGAGCAAGCGGAGGGACACGAATGATCATGATGCCCTACGGCTGACCCTGGCCATCGCTGCAGCTCATGGGACAGGCAGACTTCTGGCACCCCCCAGGCGATGATGACGGTCATCTGGTTCTCGCGGCGCAGCCTGGCCAGCAGGTCGAGGATCCCGGTGGCGTTGTGCGAGTCCAGGTTGCCAGTTGGCTCGTCAGCGAGCAGCAGGTGCGGGGTGTTGATCAGGCCCGCGCGATGGCCACCCGCTGCTGTTCGCCGCCTGACATCCGAGACGGCAGCGACCGCTCCCGCCCGCCGAGGCCGACCGCCTCGAGGAGCCCACGGCCGCGGTCGAGCTTGTCCCAGCCGGTCCGGTACGGGAGCACCGGCGCGATCACGTTGTCCAGGGCGGTTAGCGCCGGAAGCGGGTTGTAACGCTGGAACACGAACCCTACCGTGCGGCGGTAGGCCGCGAGCGCGCCGCCGCGCAGCGCGGTCACCTCGGTGCCATCGCTCACGATCGTGCCGGAGTCCGGGTGCTCGATCGCGCCGATCAGGTGCAGCAGCGTTGACTTGCCGATCCCGAAGAGCCGGTCATCGCGATGAAGCCGCCCGGCTCGAGGGTGAAGCTCACGTGGTCGGCGGCTGTCACCGGCTATCCGCTGCCGGTCCCGTACTGCTTGCTGACGTCGCGAAATTCGACGGCGGGGCGAGTATCAGCGCCGGGGAGGGCAGGATCGGAGTTGGTCATGGCTCACTCCTGGGCAAGTAGCTGAGCCGTGGGCAGCCGGCCGAGAAGGCGCGCGGGAAGCAGCGCGGCCAGGCAGGTCACGAGCACGCCGGCCGCGGCGGCCCCGGCCGCGACGGTGAACAGCAGCGGCGGGAGCTGCTGGGTGAAGGTGGCGGCGCCCGCCAGGCCGAGCGTGGCGCCGATGACCGAGCCGGCGATCCGGGTCAGGACACCCTCGGTGATCATCAGGCGACGTAGCGTTGACTCGGGCCAGCCGAACGCGCGGATCGTCGCGAGTTCCGGCGCCCGTTCGGTGATGCTGATGAGCAGGGCGTCGGCGAGGGCCAGCACGCCCAGGATGACGGTCGCCGCCACCGCGACGTAGTCCACACCGCGGACCTGAACCGTCACCACGTCGCCGAGCAGGGTGCCGACGACGGCACCGCGGAACGCAAGCGTGACCGCGACGAGCAGGGTGAGCGCGGTGACGCCGACGGCGAGGCTGAGCGCCCCGACCAGCGTCCGCCCAGGCGTGCGGAGCACGTTCACTACGGCCAGGCCGGTGATCCCGGACGGCTGGCGGGCGCGGCGGACGGCCAGCACCGGCGGCCGGACCGAGGCCATCGGGTCGGCGCGGGCGGCCAGAAAGGCCGGCACCGCGCCGGCCGCAATGGCCAGCACCATCGCGACCGGGATGGCCAGGGCCGCGCGGGCCGGGGAGGCGTGCAGTCCCAGCGCCGCGGCCAGCGGCAGGGACAGCAGCGCGCCGAGGATGCCCGCGATCAGGCCGGTCAGCGCCACCTCGCCGAGCACGACGGCGAACAGCCGGGCCCGGGTCCAGCCCAGGGCAGCCAGCACCCCGAGCTCCTGACGCCGCCCCCGGACCGCCGCGGTCGCGGAGTTGGCCACGAACAGCGCCAGACCACGAGGATCAGCACGAACAACGTAACGCTGCTGCGGTCAACGGCGTTCAGGATGGCGACCGCGACGCCCTTCTTGACCCAGCCTTCGGTGAGCAGCAGCGCGGGTGTGCCGTACTTGTCGGCCGGCAGCGCGACCGTGGTGGGCGCCGGGGAGGACCGGCCACGATGTCCACGGTCAGGTGGGTACGGAACTCGATCTGCTCGGCGACCGACTTGATCCGGTTGAGGGAGGCCGGGTCCGGGCCGGTGACCCCGGCGACCGGACCAGGATCACGCTGACCGGGGCGCGGGCGAGCTGCGCGCCGCCGGCGTATTTGCTGTTTTCTAGCGTGGGCAGCGCCGCCAGCGTGGTGATGAGCTGCACCGGCTGGCTTATCAGGCCGCCGAGGTTGAGACTGGGCAGCAGGTCAGAGCCGCGCAGCGCCTTCTGGCTGGCCGCATTGGCCGGCGCGGCCATCGTCGGCTGATACGGCCCGAGCGGCACCCGGGACAGTGGATCGAAGGCGGCGACCTTGCTTTCGCTGAAGATCCCGACCAGGGTCGGCAACACCGCGTCCACCACATCGGCGGCCCGCAGGTGCTGCTGCAGGGTCCGGTACTGGCTGTCGGCGTCGTCCATCGGCGGGACGCTGAACGCTTGGGCAGAAGCCCATACCGAGACCGGGCTGCGCACCGGAGCGGGTACCAGGTCGCCGCCGCTGTCGCGACGGTAGCTCACCGGTCCGGCGGACCAGTACGCGGAAAGCATATTGTTCGAGGTACCGGACAGGTTTGGGGCCACCCAGCTGGTCCAGGAGGTACTGATACGCCTGCCGGGCGGTCGTCGTCGTGCTCAGCACCGTGTGGTCGGCCACCGTGGAGTCCCTGGCCATCGTGGCCGTATCAAACACGGGCGGTGCCGAGGGCGCGGCCAGCTCCTGGACCTGGGTCGACGCGTACTCGCCGATGCCGCTATCCGCCGTGGCCAGCACCGGGAAGCGCCCCATTCGTGAAACCGTTATGGGGGGCTGGTCTGTCGTAGTTCTCTGGCAGGTACTGGCCCGAGGTCACCGCGTGGTTGAGGCCGTCCAGCCTGGCCTCGGCCTGCGGGTCGATCGCCGCAATCAGCATAGGGAACTGCCAGTTGACGCTGAAGCCCGCATGCCCGTTCAGGTTGGGGTAGCTGGTAGTTCCCGGCGGGGTTCCGTCGCCGTCGGCCTTCGACCAGCACGATGCTCTCACCTGCGCGGCGAAAGCTGAACGGGCTGGCCTCCGACCCGGATGCCGGGCACGGGATCACCGTCGATCCGCCCGGCATAGTCTCGGAGGTCGCACCATTAGTGAAGACTGAAGTGCACCCGGTCCGGTGTGACGTAGACGTACGAGGCGGGCTGCGGGATCCGGGTGGCGCCGTCCGCGCTCACCCAGGTCCTGCCGACACGGTAGAGCTGGCGGCCGGGCCGGGCGACGTCGGATGGGGGCAGCTGTACCGGGAACTGGGCTTGCATGAAGGTGTACCCCACCATGGCGATCGGCGCGGCCACCTGCACGCTGCCGATCCCCTGGATCTGGTGCCACTGGGCCAGGGTGATCCCGCCGTAGATACCGGACAGGAAGTCCGGCTGCACGGTGCCGGTGGCCGACTCCAGGCTGCTCCGCGCCCCCGCTGGACGGACCAGGATGTCGTAGGCGGGCTGGAAGTGCGTGTTCACCGTGCCGATGGTGCGATCTGCGCGGTGCGGGCGGCGGCCGTCAGCACGGTGAAGGCCGTGGTCGCGACCAGCATCCCGGCGAGCAGGGCCAGCGTGCGGCCGACCCGGAACCGAAGCTGCGACCAGGCGAGTCTGCTCACTGCTGGCATCCTGCCAGGTCACCTGCGGGAAGCCGACGGTCGACGCAGCCCCTGATGAGAGAAAGCACGAGTGCGACCTATGGCAACTGGTGAATCCGGTGACCTGGCGCCCGAGGGTGCCGTCCAGATCACGTTGCGGCCGATCGCGAGCAGTCTGCCCCCGGGTTTCTTTGCCTTCGGCGGAGGTACGACCCTGCTCACCGCGCTGGAGGCAGGGTGGGTACCGCTGACGGACGGCAGGCAGCTCATGGTGATGGTGCTTGCCTTCGTCGTGCCGCTGGAGGCGCTCGCCGGGGTATTCGCCTTCCTGGCCAGGGACAGCGGGGCGGCCACGGGCCTGACCTTGCTCGGGGCGGCGTGGGCGGCCACGGCCATCACCCTGGCTAGCGGCCCGCCAGGCGCGCGGAGCACGCCGCTCGCGGTCTTCTTGCTGACGCTGTCACCGATGATGTTCGTGATGTTCGCCGCGTCGCTGTCCGCCAAGCCGCTGTTCGGCCTGCTGCTGCTGGCCGGCGGCAAAGAAAGCACGCAGCGCTCGGTCTTGCCGATGGGCAGGCGCGGCATGGCGAGAACCTCACTTGATGGCGATCTTCAGCACCAGGTCCGGACAGCCAGCCAGGAACCCGGAGTACGGCGTCAGCTATGACCCCCGCCGATATCAGCCCGGCGCCGTCTGCCCGGTCAGAGCGGCTGCCAGGTCGGGATAGACCTCGATCACGCTATCCATGCCCGTCAGCGCGAACAATCGCCGCACCTGACTAGCGCCGATCACCGCCAGCACCCGCGCGCCGCCGGCCGCCGCGCGCTTGTGCGCGCCGACCAGGGCGTGCAGTCCCCTGGAATCACAGAACATCGTCTCGGACAAGTCCGCTATCACCGTGGCCGCCCCTTGGTCCAGCGCGGCTTGCAATTCAGCGCGCACCTGATCAGCGTTGGTGATATCGATCTCTGCAGGCATCCTGACCACGGCCGGCGGCCCGGTTTTCGCCCACTGGGACACGGCGGACACGGACGGGCACTCCTCACCGCAGCTAAGGGACGTCGCTGCCTTCCAGTATCCCTGGCGGGGCGGCCGACGGGCAAGCGCACCGAGCTGCCGGTCACCAGACTGCCGCCCCGGCTACAAGGAGGTGCCCGGCGGTTGGAATCTGTCTCGCATTGCCGGGTAACTGTCCCCCGCCAAGCAGGTACACGAGCCCCGTCCGATATGAGGTCCCATGCCCGGTCCCGCCAATGAACGCCGCGATCAGGTCCGGCAGCAGGCAGATAACCTGCGTCGTCAAGCTGCCGAACTCGCCGATAGCGTGGCCTCACCGAAGACCAGGTCTCGCCACGCTGGAACGCGTGGCTGAGAACCGGTCACCAGAGCACGCCGCCCGGCTGCGTCAGCAAGCCGCCGAGGCTAGGCAATACGCCGTCAAGGAACGCCGCCGCTCCGCCGAGTATGAAAAAGACAGCGGCCAGGAAGAAGAGGCCGAGCCAGCCAGCTAATTCGGCTAGCGTGCCTGAGGACTGCTCCCGGCGCGGCCGGGTTCCCGGTGCGGTCACAGACCGTCCGTGGCCCGGATGGTGGCGTAGGTAACCAGTCCGTAGAACAGGTGCGGGCCTCACGCCTCGCGCAGCCGGGGCAGCACCTGGCCGGCGTAGAACTCGAAGAAGCCAGCGTGCCCGGAGCCGACCTGGCTGACGTACACCTCGTCGAACCCGGCGTCGGTGTAGGCGCGGATCCCCTTGATGTGCTCCTCGGGCGACGGGCCGCACGGCGCGGAGATCATGTCCTCGCGTCACCAGCTCCGACAGCTGCGCGAAGTGCCGGGGCAGCGGCAGCAGCTGGGCCGACTCGCCGGGGATGACGTCGTTCGGCCAGAGCCGGTGCATGGTCTTGCGAGCCCGGGCGGCGTCGGTGTCCCAGCAGACCTTCAGGCCGCCCTGGACCGGCTTGCCGCCGCCGCCTGAGTCGCGGTAGAGCCGGACGAAGTCCGCGTTCGGCTGGACGCAGATGTAGCCGTCGGCCACCCGGGCGGCCAGCTTGATGGCCTTCTCGCCGAACCCGGACATGAAGACCGGCGGCGGTGAGCCGGGCACCGAGTACAGCCGGGCCGTGTCGATCCGGTAGTGCTGGCCGTGATGGGTGATGAGACGGCCGGTGAACAGCTCCCGTATCGCCTCGACCGCTTCTTCGAGCATCTCCAGCCGCTCCTCCGCCGACGGCCACGCCGTCCCGAGGATGTGCTCGTTCAGCGCTTCCCCGCTGCCGACACCCAGCGTGAACCGGCCGTCGGTCAGCAGCGAGGAGGTGGCGGCCGCCTGGGCGATGATCGCGGGATGGGTCCGCAGCAGCGGGCAGGTCACCGCCGTCGTAATGGGCAGCGAGGTGACCTGGGAGATGGCCCCGATCACCGACCAGACGAAGCTGCCCTCGCCCTGTTCGTCCAGCCAGGGATGGTAGTGATCGGAGATCCACAGGGCGTCGAACCCTGCTTCCTCAGCCAGCCGGGCCTGCCGGACGAGTTCGGCGGGGCTGCTTTCCTCGGACGAAAGAAAATATCCGTAGCGTGTCATGACGCGAGTCCGCTCCTTACAAGGATTGTCCTTCACTGGCCGGAAGGCAGGCCGCTCTACCCGCCGCCGTCACGCCTAATCCCGGCGCGGCCGGGTAGGGCACACCACCATGCGATTCGCCACCCTGAACACCTGGGGAACCCGCGGACGATGGGACGCCCGGCGGGCGGTCCTGCGGGACGGCTTCAACGCGCTCGACGCGGACATCATCGTGTTGCAGGAGACCATCTTGACCGGTGACGTCGACCAGGCGGCCGAGATGCTCGGTCCCGGCTACCACCTGGCCCAGCAGCAGGACCGCGAGCGGGACGGGCAGGGTATAACCACCGCGAGCAGGTGGCCGTTCGGGCGGGTCTGCGAGATCGACTTCCACCTCACCGGGCCGCACTCACGACTTCGCGTGCACCTGCCTGGTTACCGAGGTGCTAGGGCCGGAGCCGTTCGGCCGAATGTGGGTCGCGAATCACTTTCCCGACTACCAGCTCGACCACGAAGCGGAACGGTGCCTGCAGTCTGCCGCGGCGGCCCGGGCTCTTGAGCGCCTGGTGGCCGACGCGCCGGGTCACGTGATCGTGGCCGGGGACATGGACGCCGACGAGGGGTCCGACAGCATGCGGTTCTGGACCGGCCGGCACGTCATCGGCGACCTGAGCGTGTGCTACCGCAGCGCCTGGGAGTCGGTTCACCCGAGCGAACGGCTCGAGACGTTCACGCCGGAGAACCCGTACTCGGTGAACCCGGACTGGCCGTTCCGCGGCATCGACCACGTCCTGATCCGGTGCGGCGACTCCGGTGGCCCGTCGCTGGCCATCCGCGGCTGCCGCCGGACCTTCGACCACGGTAACGCCATCGCCAGCGACCACTACGGACTCGCCGTCGACCTCGCTGTTAAGCCCGATCCGGGCCGGGAAGATGTCGACGCCGATGGACGAACCCAATCCCGCGTGGCCGGCAATGTCCTTGGCAAACAGCAGCGCGATCAGCCCCTTGACCGGGCCGGCCACCGCGAGACCAGATATCGGTATCCGGGGTCGCTCGAAGATGACCAAGGCGGAGCTGGTGAAGGCACTGCGAGACCACTAAGCCGATCGGATTGCCCGGCTCTGGCGGTGACAAGGCAGAGTCGGCCCGGGCCGGCGAATCGCAGGCCAGCGGCCAGGCCGCTGCACCGGGGCTGACTACAGGTACATCCGGGCCGCCATGCCGGTAAAACTTCCGCCATCAGGTGCTGCTCAGCAGGCGGGCGAACGGCCCCTTGCCGTCGTCAGTGTCACTGGCGGGCGCGGGCAGGGTCCAGGCGTCGACAGCTTCCAGGCTGATGCGCCACAGGCGCCCCTCGTCGGCCCGGATATGCAGATAGTGGCCGGACTCGGCCTCGGTGTCCTTGACGTACTCCTTGCCCAGCAGGCCCGAAGACGGCTCCAGCGCGGTCATGAGCGGATTCTGCCCGACCAGTTCACCGAAGTACAGGCGCTCACCGAGCAGGACTCCGGTCAGCTGCATACCGTGCACGGTAACGGTAAGGGGTACAGTCGCGTTCTCCGACTCGTTGATCGCCCGGACCAGCTGACGCAGGACCGGATCGGTGTCGTGCTTAGCCATGGAAGTGGCTCCTTTCGTAGTTACGGCCTGACCCGGCTACCCGCTGCAGACCGGATGACACAAGCCGTCCGGCCCGTTCGCGAGGGCCGGACGCCACGACCGGCGTCACGGAGCCTGGAGCGCCGGAGCACGCCAAGTTACTACTGGCAGCTCAATGCCGCTGAGCCCAGTCTTGTACGGCAAGGAGGGCGTCCTGCCGGAGTTCTCCCCGGTCGGCGTCTTCGCGCATCGACCGGCGCTCGGCCGGAAGCCCGAGTTCGCCGTAGAAGCCAAGATCCTGCGAAGTCGCATTCCCGCGAGGTCGCGTCAACCGCTCCGGGCCCTGGCGCGTGTCTGGGTGGACCCGGCTCATGGAGCAACTAGCTGGCCAGTCCCCGGCTACTGCCATCGTGGCCGACTCCGGCGACCTGCTCGGCGGCGACATCGGTCACCAGGTCAAGACCCCGACCCGAAATGCTGTGCTCCCTGGTTAGCACTGAGATGTGCGGGCCGCTCCCGGGCACCCGGAGCAACTGGCGGTGCACGCGGTTGCCACCGGCACGGCTATGCGGCGGCAGCTGACGCCATCTGGCGCTGGCCAGTCCTTCGCCGGTCTGGCGGTACCGATGCAGCGGACCGCGGTTCCGGGCGCAACCCTTCACCCACAACATCCCGGGTCCCCACGCCGCGAAGGGCGGGTTCGGGGAGTTACGGTTACTCCGGCGGCGGGGCCGGGGAGGATACTCCCGTTTTCCCGGGGCTGCTGCGGGCTCGTAACTGCTGGCCTGGTGATTGTCTCGGGTCAGGGGTTGAAGGGGGGTGGCTGCGGGGGGTGTCCGGTGAGGCCGGTGATGATCTGCTCGGCGACCTGGCGGAGCTTGATGTTGCGGTTCTGGGAGGCTGACCGCAAGACGTCGAAGGCGTCGGTGGCGGTGCACCGCTGCTGGGCCATGATCACGCCGATGGCCTGGTCGATGACGGCGCGGGAGGCCAGCGAGGCGCGCAGCTGGCCGGTCAGCACGGATTGCGCGGCCAGCCGGGCGGCGATCCCGACCGCGACGGACGCGTCGGCGGCAAACCGCTCGGCCAGCCGGGTCTGGGGCTGGCCGAAGAAGCGCGGCTGGTCGGAGTACAGGTTGAGCGCGCCGATCGTGCGGTCCGGGAGCGGTCAGCGGCGTCGACAGCGAGGACCGGACGCCGTTGGCTAGCGCCCGGACGGCGTAGTCGCGCCAGCGCGGGTCGGTGGCCAGGTCATCGATGCGGATCTGCTCGCCGGTGCGCAGCGCGGTCAGGCAGGGTCCGTGGTCCAGGCCGTACTGGAGCTCGTCGGTCTGGGCGGCGTTGGCGTCGGAACTGGCCACGGTCAGCGGCCTGCCGTTCGGCTGCAGGGTGATCCCGCACGACAGCCCCTGGCCCAGCTCGCGGGCGGCCAGGACCGCCAGTTCCTGCAGGAACCCGTCGATGCTCTCGGTGCCCAGCAGCACCGCCTGCAACTCGGTGATGCTGGCCCGGAAATCAGAGGTTTCCTCAGTCATGGCCCGCGGCCCGTCCCGACAGCCTGCGGCAGCAGGTTCTCGTGGTCACCCACGCTCCGGGACGGACCGCCTGGACGGCGGGCGCGGCATGCCTCGAAGGCAGACCACCAGGCTACTCCCGACCGGGAACGGCAAACGCCGGCAGCAGGCCGGCGTGCCCCGCCTCCGGCACCCGGACGCGGCCGCGCGGGGGACGGCCGGGTTGGCAGGCCACGCCGGCCCGGGTGATAATCAGGTAGCGGCACATAGCGTTTTGCCCGGGTCCTGATGCGCGGCCTGTCCCTTCAGCGTGCCAGGCGGGGTCAGCGTGCGGACGGATGATTTTCCCTTTCCTCAGGACAGCAGCGGTATCCCGGCCGTGGCGGTGCCCGATGACGGCGGCCTGCGGATTACCTGGGATGCCGGGCCGCCGCGGCTGGTGCTGGCCGGGGATATCGACCTGACCAGCCGCGGTGCCCTGTCCTCGGCCCTGGCCCAGGCCAGGGCGGCAGACGGCACCAGCCCGGTCCGCATCGACATGGCCGGGGTGAGGTTCTGCGACGTGGCGGGCCTGCGCCTCATCCTGCACGGTGGTGACGGGCAGCCCGCTCCCGCCTGGGCCACCGTGCAGAACCTCCCGCCGCACCTGCACAAGCTGTCCGGCCTGCTGCCCGGAGAGCCGGCCGGGGGACCGGTCAACGGCGCGGCCGACCAGCCCGGCACCGGCACCGGCCGCCCGGGTCAGGTGACCCGGTCCCGGACCGGCGGCAGCGCCCGGACCCCGGCCGCGCTGGATGACCCGGCCGCGACGCCCTCGCCTGCGGCAAGAGCGGGGCAGGAAGGTGTCCCGGGCCGCGAGATGCAGCCTGTCCCGCGACCAGCCCTACTCGGCCGCCGCCGCCGTGCGCGCAGCCGCAGGAGGCGCGCCGATGCGTGACGGCGGGTTTCCGGTGGAGCTGGCCGGGGGCGTGCCGGTCGTGGCCGCGCCCGCCGAGATCGACATCACCAACGCCGAGGCGCTGCGGTCAGCCCTGCTCACAGCAGCCGAGAACGGGCCCGGCACGCTCGTGGTCGACATGACCCTGACCCGGTTCTGCGACTCGGCCGGACTGCACACCCTGATCGCCGCGCACCGCAGAGCCCGGGCCGACGGCGGTGAGGTACGGCTGGTCATTCCCGGCACCCCCGTCCTGCGGGTCTTCGCGCTCACCGGCATGGACCGCGCGATCCCCAACTTCACCACCCTGGCCGATGCCCTGGCCCAGCCGACCGCCCCCGCAGACGGCCGACGCCGCCACCGCACCCAAGGAGATGCCCGTGCCGAAGACCAGCCGGTACCGCCCGCCGCCAGCCGGTGAACTGCCGGGCACCCTCAAGCGCTCACCGCAGGAGGCCCAGGAGATGTTCACCACGGCACTCGCCAGCGCCAGGCAAAAACACGGAGAGGGCGACCAGGCGGTCCGCGCCGCGTACGCCGAGCTCAAGCGGAGGTTCGAAAAACGCGGCGACCAGTGGATCCCCAGACAAGACCAGCCCCGCTGAGCACGGCGGCCCGCGGCAAGCTGGAAATCTCCTGGCGGAGGTTGATCGCGTCGACGTCGCGCAGGAAGGAGAGCGCCGGCCGGGCTCCTAGTTCTTCTGACCTGCGCAGAAGCGCTCTGATGTCCTTGGGCAGGTACCCGCAGCCGAACCCGGGACCGGGTCGCAGCGCGGTAAGGACGTGGCCGCCGCACCCGGCGGATGGGGGCCGCCCGGCCGGCGCCTCACCGGCGTCAGGCAGGCCGCCGCGAGCCTGGTGAGCCCGCGCCTGGCTTACAGGATCGGCTTTCCGCCGGTGACGGCGATCCGGGCGCCGGAGACATAGCTGGCCTCATCGGAGGCCAGGAAGACGTAGGCGGGGGCGACTTCGGCGGGCTGGCCGGGCCGGCTGAGGGGAACCTGCTGGCCGAAGCTTTCGACCTGCTCGGCCGGCATGGTAGCCGGGATCAGCGGGGTCCAGATGGGCCCGGGGGCGACGCTGTTGGCCCGGATGCCCTTGTCGGCCAGCAGCTGAGCCAGGCCGGCCATGAAGTTCGCGACCCCCGCTTTGGTCACGTCGTAGGGCAGGAGCTGAGGCGAAGGCGTGTCGGAGTTCACCGAGGTGGTGCCGATGATCGACCCGCCCGCTGGCATGTGCGGCACGGCGGCCTTGCACAGGCGGAACATGGCGGACAAGTTGGTGGCCAGCGTGTAGTCCCATTCCTCGTCGCTGATCTCGGTCAGATCCTGGTGGGTGGCCTGGAACGCGGCGTTGCTGACCAGGATGTCGACCCGGCCGAGTTCCTGCACGGCGCGATCGATGACCGCCCGGCAGTGCCCGGCGTCGGTGAGGTCACCGGGCACCAGGACCGCGATCCGCCCGGCGTCCTGGACCCATTTCCTTGTGTCTTCTGCGTCCTCGTGCTCATCGAGGTAGGAGATGACCACATCCGCGCCCTCGCGGGCGAACGCGATCGCCACCGCCTTGCCGATGCCGCTGTCGGCGCCGGTCACCACCGCGGCTTTCCCGGTCAGGCGGCCCGATCCCTGGTAGCTGGCTTCGCCGTGATCTGGCGCCGGGCGCATCTGCTGCTCGGTGCCCGGCGGGTTCTGCTGCTGCGCTGGCTGGTTCATGGTGCCGTCCTCCGTGACGGTTCAGTGCTGCTGATCGACGTGGCGAGCACGCTGCCTGACTCGCGGCGGCGCTGCTGCCCGTGATCTCGGCCGGTATCCCATTCCAGGCCAGATTTCTCCGGGAAAGCCGCTGTAGCAGGCTTCGCCCGGATGCGAGGTGCCGATCCGGCGGGCCGCGGAAATCTCGGCAGCCCGGGTGCATAGCGGTCGCGGGGATGGGGAAGGAGACGATGCGGGTCAAGCAGTGGCCTGGCCGGACGCCCGCACCCGGGAGGGGCCTGCGGGCACCTCGCGGAGAAACAGGCGTTACCTCGCGGCCGACGGCAACCTGCCCGCTGGCTTTCCCGTCGGCAGCGCAGCCGACACGCAGATCTTGTGCAGACCGCGGGCTACCCGCGAATGAAGGTTCACGCGAGCCAATTGGCCGCCAATGGCGCACTGGCTTCACTTCCCGTGTCACCAGCATCCGGCACTTCCCGTCCTTTCCCCGTTCCGACGAGGAAAGGTCGACGTATTACCGTGAGGAGCTGACATGACCCCGACCATGCACACATCCCCGACCCAGCTGGACGGAACGGTCGCCGGCATGATTGTGACCGCGATTGTCGCCGCTTTGGGGCTCGTGGTATTGATCGGGATGGTCTTCTGGGCCGCCAACCATCCAGATGTCAGGTAAACCCCGAAGACCACCCCACATCCTGCCCTGGCCGGGGCGGACGGGCGCCGGCCATCCCTACCTCCAGAGATGCCCGGCGCCCTCCCCTGTGCTTACTGCGCAGCCGGTCCTGCCTGGTCAGTGCCGCTGATGTTCCTGAGCAGCTCGTGTGCTCGGGCCGCGCGGGCACTGTCCTCCTTCATGGTGTCGCGGAAGAACTGGGCGATGTCGTTCAGTCCCGCGTTCTCTGCGTCCCGGACGTACTGGCCGTAGTCGTGACCCGCCTTGAGCGCGTGATACTGGACCGCGACGAGATCGTAGGTAACGTCCGTGAAGCCGGTTTCTCCAGTGGCCATCGCTGCTGACTCCTTTCTCGGGTACGGGGCACCGCTGCTACCCGGCATACGCCGCCAAAACCACCGCCGGCCCACAGGATCCCGAGAAATCCCGGGCCGCCGGACGGTTTCAATCCGCGTCCGGATGGGCAGCCGCCCACCACCCGACAGGCTGTAAGAAGGAGGAAAGATGGCGGATGTATTCACCGTCCTGGCCAGGGATCACGAGGATGTCAAGAGGATGCTCGCCGAGCTGGAGAAGGGGCCGACCATGGCCACCGGGGCCAGCCAGGACCAGCTGGCGCTGCGCAAGAAAATGACCCAGGAGCTGATCATCGAGGAGTCCAGGCACGAGGCCCTGGAGGAGATGTACTTCTGGCCCGCCGTCCGTGAGCACCTGTCGGCCGGGAATACGCTGGCCGACACGGCGACCGGGCAGGAGCAGGACGCCAAGCAGGTGCTCGCCGAGCTGGACAAGCTCGACGCCGGCGACACGGAGTTCGAGAAGCTGCTGGCCAAGTTTACTGTCGACGCCCGGGAGCACATCGCGTTCGAGGAGACGCAGGTGTGGCCGGGACTGCGCACCGCTTTGCCCGAAGAGAAGGCGAACGAGCTGGGCACCAAGATCAACGACGGCAAGAGCAGCGCACCGACACGGCCGCATCCGCACACCCCCCCGTCGCCGGGCGCCCTGAAGGCAGCCGGTCCCCTGGCCGCCGCGACCGACAAGGCACGCGATGCGGTAACCGGGCGGGGCACCGACTAACGGGCCCGGGGAAGCTGTCACCCGCCTGCGCGTCGGGCCCGGTGCCGGGCACGGCCGCCGATCCAGGTGGCCGCATCGGCCACGTGCCGCCGGAGTGCTGGTGAGTGAGGCCGGGCCGTCGAGCCACCGTCCGTTCGGGATCATTGTTTTGTCCGGACGGACGGTGGCTCGTCACCGCCAGGGGGCAATCCCCTCGGCTGATCGCCGCCGGGCCCTGGCCAGGGTTCTGCCGGTGGCGAGGTACCACTGGGTCATCGCGACGACGGCGAGCGTCACGTCGATGGCGGTGCCGCCGTAATACATCAGCTCCGCCCCCAGCTGGAGTTCGGCGGCCGGACCTCCGCCGACGGGCAGCATCCAGGCGTACATCAGCTTGGCCAGGGTGTCATGCCCGGCGGCCAGAACAACCAGCGCGGCCATCCTCACCCCGATGCCCGGTCGCCGGCGGATCGGGTCGATGCCGATAATTGCCCAGCTCAGCAGGCAGCCCGCCAGGAACATATGCAGGTGAACCGCCGCGTGGATCACGCTGTCACCCTCGGCGGCCCGGTACAGGCCGGTCAGGTAGAGGAGGTAAAGGCCGCCCAGGTCCAGGGCCACGGCGGTGGCCGGAGCGGTCAGCGCCGAGACCGCGGGGCTGTGCAGTACCCGGAGCAACGTGCGCCGGGTGCGGCGGGGCACCGTGCGCAGCGCCAGGGTGACAGGCGCGGACAAGGCCAGGAACAGCGGGGCCGCCATAGCCAGGAGCAGGTGCTGTACGACGTGCACGTCGAACCGGTCGTCGTGGCTGGCCACCGGCGGCAGCAGCGCGGCCCCGACGCATAGCGATCCGGCCAGCATGCAGGCGGCCCTGCGGGCCGGCCATCGGTGGCCCGCCCGGCTCAGCCGGAGCCAGCCCAGGGCATACCCCACGTCGGCCAGCAGCGTCAGCGCGACGGGCAGGGAGTCGAGCACGCGCGCTCAGGCCACCGTGTCGGCGTCGGAACGGAACATCGCCGACCCCGTCACGCCCGCTCGCCCCGTCATGAGCACGATCCCGGCAGCGATCATGGCGGCCGCCATCAGGTTCCAGGTCAGATCGTAGGGCCACAGGGTGACGTGGTAGCGGATCTGGTGCAGCCGAAGCAGCTTGTGCTGCACGATCCCGTCGTACAGCTGAAACCCGCCCGCCCCTATCAGCAGCGCACCCCACCAGCGTTTCGGGAGCAAACCTCCCCGCCGCAACGCGTCCGCGAACAGGAACAGCCCGGCCACCATCGCGATGAAACCGCCCGCGTGGAATAGCCCGTCCGATACCAGGCCGACGGCCAGGGTGGACTTGTCATAGAAGTGATGCCAGTGCAGCAGCTGATGAAACACGGTCTCGTCGACAAACGCCACCAGCCCCACGCCTGCCAGCAGCCCCGACCAGATCGTCCGCTTGACCTGCCGGCCCGCCACCTCACCACCAGCGGGCGCCCGACGCGAAGTGACCACCGCTCCTCCTTTCTGCACCGTCCGTCCCGCTGCCGGGGGACGCCGCCTCATCAGCCGCCCGGCTGCCGCTTCCCCGCGTCCCGGCGCTTATGCGCCGTCTCAGGAGAAGTTCCCCCCCGTTTGGCGGCCGCAGCGTCCGGGCTGCCGCCAAACGGGTGTCAGGAAAGTTCGGCCGGGCGGCATGAGTCGGGCATTCGGGGGCAGCCCGTGAGCGCGGGTCAAGCAGCGGCCTTCAGCCATCAGGCAGTGCCAGTGCCCGCGCACGTGCTAGTCCCATCGCGCCCGCGCGGGTGAGCTAGGCACACGTGAGGGAGTTTTATGTTCCGGCACACTGATTACCTGCAGTTCGACGCCAAGCCCGAGAAGCCCGATCCGGTGTACGCCCACAAGCTGCAGGAGCTCATCGGCGGCGCGTACGGCGAGATGACGGTCACCATGCAGTACCTGTTCCAGGGCTGGAACTGCCGGATGCCCGGCAAGTACAAAGACCTGATCATGGACGTGGCGACCGAGGAGATGGGTCACGTCGAGATGATCGCGACCATGATCGCGCGGCTGCTGGAGGGCGCTCCGGCCACCGCCACGACCAAGGCCGCCGCGGCGGACCCGGTCGTCGGCGCGGTGCTGGGCGGCATGGACCCCCAGCAGGCCATCGTGGCCGGCGGCGGGCCGCTGCTGGCGGACAGCAACGGTTACCCATGGAACGGCCGGTACATCGTGGCCAGCGGCAACCTGCTAGCCGACTTCCGCGCCAACGTCGCGGCGGAGGCGCAGGGCCGGGTACAGACCGCGCGGCTGTACCAGATGACCGACGACGCGGGTGTCCGTAACATGCTGAAATTCAACCTGGCCCGTGACACCCTGCACCAGAACCTGTGGCTCAAGGCCATCGAGGAGCTGCAGGCAGACGGCCTGGAGACTACGGTCGCGCCGAACGCGCTGTTCGATGAGGAGTACACCGAGCACGCGACCTCGGTGTGGCACCTGTCCGACGGCACCGCAGGACAGGAGGGCAGCTGGGCGGCGGGACCGCAACCCGACGGCCGGCACGAGTTCGGGTACCTGCCCGATCCCGAGCCGCTGGGCGGCCGGGGTTCGGCGCCTGCCCCGGACCCGGAACTGTACGCCACCTACGACGCCAAGCAGGGCAAGCCAGCCGGGCCGGCTCTCGGCACAGAAACCGGCCTGGCCGGGAAGATCAAGGACGTTCTTACCTGATCGGCTCGGCGAAAGCCGAGCGTGACGGCAGGGAGACCAGGCAATCTAAAGGCCCTGCGGCCGGCCCAGGCCCGCCGCAGGCCCCGGTCTGCGGAAGGGATGACATGCCCGAGGTCAGCGAGCAGCCAGACGCGCACGAAACCGTAGCCCAGACCGCTAGTTCCCTGGAGGTGCTGGCCCGCGCCCTGCATGTGCGGGGCGCTCAACTGCAGCCGACCCTGGACGCGATCGTCTTGGCGGCCGCCAGCGCCCTGAACTCCGGGCGAGACGCCGGCCTGATCCTGCTGGAGCGCGGGAGATTGGTCCCGCAGGCCACGGCCGGCCGCGCGCCCCTGCATCTCGACCTCTACCAGCAGCAGGCGGGAGAAGGGCCGTGCATCGAGGCCGCACGGCGGCAGATCGTGATCCGCATCGACGACACCCGCTCCGACCCGCGCTGGCCGGGCTTCATGACGCAGGCGCGCCAGCATGACGTGCTCAGCCAGCTGTGCATCCCGCTGTGGGTGGACGAACAGTGTCTGGGTACCCTCAGCCTGTACGCGGGGGACTCAGCCGCGTTCACCGACCTCGACGAGCGCATCACGACCATGTTCGCGACCTTGGCCGCGCTTGCCCTGGCCGACGCGCAGCGGGCCGAGCAGATGCGTGCGGCGGTCCTCAACAGGGATCTCATCGGGCAGGCCAAGGGCATCATGATGGAACGCCACCGGATCACCGCCGATGCGGCTTTTGCCCTGCTGGCCGGGGCTTCTCAGCGCCGGAACGTCAAGCTCACCGAGGTGGCCGCCGACCTCGTCGAGACCGGCGAGCTGACCGGGGCCCCCACCCCGGGGCGCCACGATGGCCCTACCCCAGCTGGCCCTGCGTCTCCTCCGTCGGCGGAAGGTCGCGGTAGCGGACGGGATGGTCTTCGTGACGGTCAAGAAAATACTCGTTGAGAGCCTGGGCGATGAGGTTGTGCTGGTAGTCGTCCGGGCTGAGCAAGCCTAGCGCGTACGCCTCGACCTCGAGTTCGGCGGCGTCGCCGCCGACCGCGTAGTACCTGATCCACAACTCGGCGGCCGACAACCCAGACCGCTGCCAACCGTCGAAGAGACTGAGGTTCGCGTGTTGCGTGCTCATCAGGGCAGTTCCTGCCCGGCGAGCCCGGCCTGGGCTGGCCAGGACATCGCGGGCCACGTCCAGGATGCTGCGCAGCTCGCGCGCGGATCGCTGGGCGAGGTAAGTGAAAGCTTCGGTATCGCTGACATTGTCAGCGCGGGCCACGAGGGCGCGGGCCCGGGCCAGCAGCGCACGCCCAGCGGCAGCGTCATGGCCGGGGGCCGTTCCCTGTAGCCGCGGCGGTACCGCGGGTAAGCAGGGCGGTGACGGCCCGGCTGACCAGCAGGGCCCGTGCGGTGACGACCGGATCCCGGAAGGCGGCCGGGGCCGCCGCGTAGAAATTGATCCCGGCGGCCGGCTCAGCTCCCGGCAGCGGCACCGACAGCACGCCGGCCACGCCGTACCTGCTGGCTTGCTCGGCCCATCCCGGCAGTGACCCGCCGAGCTGTGCGGGATCATCGGTGATGTGCATCAGCTCACGGCGGATGGCCGTCAGGCACGGGCCGCGTCCGGCCGCGTACTGAACGCGGTCCAGAGCCAGGGCAGCTTCGCCGGCGTAGGCCGGAGTGCGGCAGCGATCCGCGTCGATCTCGGTGACACTGCACCCCACGACTTCGCCGGCGACCAGCAGGCCACCCGTCACCGCCCCGTCGAGCAACCGGCCGGGGTCCGAGCCCGCGGTATCGGCGGCCAGCGACCGAAGCACTTCCGCCAGCGCCGCCTGGTTACGCGCGCCGTCAGGCACCATGCTGGCTGTCTCCCCGTTCGCCACTTCCGCCTCCTCCGGCCTGGCTCGCCCGGATTTTACACCTTCCTGGCCTATTCGCTGCCTTGGCCGGTGGCTCGCTGATGGGTACCGCAGCTGACCGCCAAGGCGGCCGTCTGGCCAGGCTGACGCCATCGTTGAGTGAGGCTGAGCCCCTGGCCGTTCGGTATATATATGTCGGGACGGGAGGTGAACGGTGATGACGGCATCAGGATCCGCGGACCCCCGGGTCAGGGCGTCAGGTAACGGCCGGGCTGGTCGGGCTGCCATTCGACCAGGACGGCGGTGGCATCGTCGCGCAGCCGGCCGTGCTGGTAGCTGAGGATCGCGTGGTTGAGCCGGCGCATCGTCTCGGGCGCCGGCAGGCTGGTACTGCTGTGCCGGACGATGAAGTCAGCCAGGCGCTGGGAGCCGAACGGGGTGCCGTCGGGTGCCCGGCCTTCCGTCACGCCGTCGGTATAGAGCAGCAGCCGGTCACCGGGTTCCAGCTTTTCCGCGCAGACCGGGGCTGAGAACGCAGTGTCGTCCGATCCGCTGTTTCTGCGCGCATAGAGGCCAGCCAGGCCCAACGGCGGCCGGGCGGTGCGGGCCAGTTCCCTGACGATCCGGTTGCCGCGGATCAGCAGGGGCGGCGGGTGCCCGCAGGGAATCCAGGTGAACAGCCCGGTGGCCAGGTCCAGGTCGCACAGCAGCGCGGTCACGAACCGGTCCCCGCCGAAAATACCCGCGATAGCGGCGTCGGCACGGGCCGCGACGTCCGCCAGCGAGCCGCCCGCCCGGCGGGTGCTGCGGCACGAGGCCATGCCCACGCTGGCGAGCAGGCCCGCGGACAGGTCATGGCCGAGCGCATCGAAGATCGACACGTGTAGGTGCTCGCCGAGCAGTGAGTAATCGAAGGCATCCCCGCCGACCTCGTAGGCCGGTTCCAGCGACGCTGCCAGCAGCACCCGGTCGGTGGCGAACGTCCGCGGCGCCAGGAATGCCCAGACCAGCTCCGCCTGCAGTGCCATCTGGCGGCCGCGCTGGATCTGCGCGTAGCTGTCACTGAAGGAGGCCTTAGACCCGATCATGAGGCCAGTAAGGGAAGCAAGTACCCGGTAGCTGGCCAGCATGGCCTCGCTGACGCCGGCGACGGTCAGGCTCAGCACACCAAGCCGTTCGGTACCGTCCACCAGCGGAATCCATACCTGATAGCTCTCCCCGGCGGAATCGCCGACGTCGATGCCGCGCACCGGGCCCAGCTGGACGGTCAGCGTCTGGTAAGCGCGCCCGGCCAGGGTGGAGTCGATCGGCAGCGTGCCCGCGCCCTGGCCTGCTCCGGCCGGCAGCGGTGTCAGCTGATGCTGCTGCAGGTCGGCCAGGTAAACGCGGGCAGCCGACACACCCAGCGGGCGCGCCAGCTGCTCCAGTGCCTCGGCCACCTCGGCAGGTGCCAGCACGTGAGACCGGCTCAGCAACATGGCAGTCACCCGGCCCGTCACGGCGTCCAGATCACGTTCTTCGGGGCGCTGCCCGGGCGGCAGCGGAGCTGCCGGTTCTGAGGCTGCCATCTGCCGACCTCCTTCTGGTATCCGGGCAAGCGGCGATGGCAGGAACTCAAGCCGGTGCGATGCCCGAATGGCCGGAAGGGCTGCTTCCGTCGTAATGCCTTCCTGTCCAGTCAGGTGCCCATCAAACAGTCCGACGGGACTAGGTCACTCGCCGGAATTCAATGTTGCCGGCTGGAGTACGGACCTCTGTAGCCCCCCGCGGCGCTGATCAGCGCCGCGGGGGGCTATACCCGGCCCCGGGCTCAGTCCGCGAGCCTGGTGAGCGGACTCCCCCAGCACCAGCAAGACGATCACCAGCAGGTCCCCCGCGCGTCCAGAGGCAGCCGGTTGCCGGTAATTCGTCTCGCCTGGAATGTATGCCCGGCCCGGCACCGGGTAGCCGCGCAGTCATCCCACCGAGGACCAAGCAGGAAGAAGCCACCATGCCATTCAGTCAGGGTGAGCACGCCCGTCCCGTAGGCCGCTCCAGCCTTACCAGGACGGGCATCTCGCCATGGGAGTGATGGAGTCCGTCAGCGCGGTGATGTGGGCCCGGCGACGCCAGCCCGGTGAGATCGCCTACGGCATCGCACTCGGGCACGAGCGGTTCAGCCCGCGCGAACTGCTCGACCAAGCGGTCGAGGCCGAACGGGCCGGATTTGATATCGTCGCCTGCAGCGACCACCTGACACCGTGGTGGGACCCGGCCGGGGGCCCGCCGGCGCACTGCGGCAACGCCTGGGTGTGGCTGGGTGCCGCGGGCCAGGCCACTTCGGAAGTCTCGATCGGGCCGGCGGTCAGCGCGATCGTGCACCGCTACAACCCCGTGGTGATGGCGCAGCAGGCCGCCACGCTCGAGCTCATGAATCCCGGCCGCGCGTTCCTCGCGGTCGGGTCCGGGGAGGCGATGAACGAGGTTCCCGCGGGGCTGCGGTGGCCGCCGCCGGCCGAGCACGTCAGGCAGGCCAAGATGATACGGGCGATGGGAGCGACCGCAGTCGTGATGATGAACGTCTCCGGCGCCGATCCGCTCGGCACCATCCGCCTGTACGGCGACCAGGTCCTGCCCGCGCTCCGCGGCTGACATCCCAGCAGAGAACACGCCATGAAGGCCACTGAGAGGGCCGCGACGGCCGCATCTTCGCCCTCGGCGTGTTCGGCGTGTTCGGCGGTCTGGGGGACAAGTTGCCCCTCGGCGCGGTGATGAACAAGAGGCCCCGTCCTTAGCCGCCGGCAGCGGTTCGCCGTGGCGCTCGCCGGCTTCGCGAGCTTCGTCGGCCGCGGCGGCAGCGCGATCGACCGCTACGCGTTCCTCGCCGCCGCGGGCGGTGGCACCGCCCATCGGCGCTGCCGTGGCCGCGATATAGGCAGCTATCAGGCCAGCGCGCGGCCTTCCGCAGAATCTGCGGTTGCAGGCGGGATGACGACGGCGCAGAACGGTGAATACCGACCGGCCTTCGGCCGGTGCCCAGCGGTGGTTCAGCACCGCCTATGCGGCGCCGGCGGCGCGAATTTCCGCCGCAGCCCCTCTGGGGGGTCGGCTCAGGGCGGTCGCGCCTCGCAGGATGCGAATTCGTTCTTCCGGAGTGGTGCCGCCCCAGATGCCTTCTCTCTCGCCTGTTCGCATCGCGAACTCCAGGCACTGGCGTCGCACCGGACAGCCCGCGCAGACCCGCAGCGCACGTTCCGCCTCCCGGACGCCAGCTGCGTAAGTCGAGATGGGGAAGAACAGGTCGGGGTCCGCGGTGGCGCAGGCACCGGCAGAGCGCCAGTCCCCCTGGGTGATGTCGGCCATGAGGCATACTCATTCCTTCGTAGTGTCGAGGCTGGCTCCGTCGCCGGCCGCGTGCTGCCCGCATTAGTCCGGTTTATGCACGCGGAATCAAAAGTGACCGCCCTGACCGGGGATAATCGCCTCAGCGCTGGTGCCAACTGCCCGCAGCACGGGCGGCTAACTTAGCGGGACCTAGGTCATCCGCCGGCTACGGGCTTCCCCAGGGATCCCGAGCGCGGGAATCAGGCCTGCCAGCGGGGACCGGGGAGGCGACTGGGCCGCGCGCCGGGCCGTCCGCCGGCCCGGCTCCGACAGGCACCAGTCGCGCCACCGGTCCATGGCGCCGGGGTCGACGGTGCCCCCGGCCCCAGGCGCCACGACCGCCGGCCAGCGCCATGCCTCAGCCTGGGCGGTCACCTTGGCGCCGCCTGCTACCGGGTCCACCGCTAGCGCGGGCACGCCGTGTTTGAGTGCCAGGACGAGGCCGTGCATCCGCATGGTGATCACAAGGTCGACCCGGCTGAGGATGGACTCTAGCTCGGCAGGGGTGCCGCATAGCCGCCAGTCGCGGGAGTCGAGCCTGGTTTCCAGCGGCAGCAGCGCGCAGCCGCAGCCGGGCAGCCAGCTGGCCAGGCTCTGCGACACGGTCTCGTGCCGCCCGCGGCCGGCGTACTCGCGCTGCTCGCCCACGTGGATCACGCCTGCGACCGGCATCAGGGGCGGGCGCGGACTCGCCGCGAGGTCACCCGTGGCCGGCGCGTCTGGACTGTCCCGCGCCAAGATCACGTGGAATCCGGCGGCGGCAGGATCGGCCGGGTCGATGACCGAGACACCGACGGCAACCCTCCGGCAGGCGGCGAACCGCTGGTGGAGCGCCTCGATGCCTGGGCCGCTGAGCGGGCCGCAGGCGAAGACAAGATGCGAATACAGGGCCGGGTCCGCGTTGCCCAGCCTCTGCCCTCCTGGCCGGAAGACGGGGCTCCAGGCCATGTCGTACGGCACGCCGGCCGCTTCGATCTCGGCGGCAACGGCCTCCATGGCGAGCATGTCGCCGGCCGTGGCCTCGCCGTGGATAAAGCTTGGCCAGCCGGCCACCAGGACCCGGGGCAACCGTGCCCTCATGAGCGTTTCCCTTCGTCGTCATCCTCGTGAGCCGCCGGGCCGGCGGCAGCGGTCAAGAGCCAGCCGATGATCAGAGCTCCGCGTCATCATTGCCGGCGCGCGCCGCCTGGTCCCGCAGGGCGGACTCAGCGGCCTCGCATACGGCGTCTACCGTGATCGCGCGAAGCACCGGATCGGTGCGTGTGCCGTGCGGGTCGCCGCGGTAGCCGGCTGCGGCCGGCCAGAGCACCTGGTGCCGCGGATGCCGGGGCGGTCCCCACTCGGACGGCGGGACTGGGCCGAACAGCGTCACCGACGGCCGCGCGTACGCGGAGGCGAAGTGCGACATGCCAGTGTCCCCGGAAATCACCAGCCGGGCGGAGGCGGTCAGAGCGGCCAAGGCGGCCAGTGAGGTCCGCCCGGCCAGGACATGCTCCCCCGGCAGCCCGGCCAGGCGCGCCACCCGCGAGGCCAGGTCACGCTCGGCCGCGGAACCGGTGATCCTGACGGCGTGGCCGTCGGCCGCGAGCCGCCGCCCCACGGCCGCGAAGCGGGCGGCCGGCCAGCGGCGGCCCGGTGCCGCAGCGCCGGGGTGCAGCAGGGTGAACGCCGGCATGACCTGGGGCGGCGGCGCCAGCAGCAGATCACGCGAGTCGGCCGGGATGCCTGATTCCTGGCACAGCCGGCACCACCGGGTCACCTCATGCTCGCCGGCCCGCCAGGTCGGGCCGGCGAAGCCGCCCGCGTGCTCGCCGCCGAACACGATCAGCCGACCCGGACGCAGCGCGGCGACCAGCTGGTGGCTGGCCTGACCGCGTCCGTGCAGGTCTAGCGCGAGGTCGGGCGCGGGACCGGTCCACGGCACTGGCTGCAATTCGCCGGCAGGCAGCAGTTCGTCGACCGCGCGGGTCAGCGGCACCAGCGGCGCCAGGACCGCCGGCGCCGCGAGCACCAGCCGGCGGCCGGGGAAGGCCCGCCGCACGGCCCGGTAGGCGGGCACCCCGGTCAGGAAATCGCCAAGGCCGAGGGCACGCAGCATCAGGATGCTCGGCGGCATGGTTAGGCCCGGTCAGCCCCGTCCAGCGAGGCTGCGTGCAGCCGCGTGGTGGACCGGCCGCTCAGGTAAGGAACAGTGACGGCTACCCCGCCCCAGTTCTTGAGCAGCGCGGCTTCTGGCAGGTCCCAGCCGTCGTAGTCCCCTCCCTTGACCCAGATGTCGGGCTGTATCCGCTCTAGCGCGGTGCAGGGCGTGTCCTCGGCGAAGACGGTGACGGCATCCACGCATTCCAGCGCCGCCAGCATGCCGACCCGGTCCGCCTCACAGTTCAGCGGGCGCCCGTCGCCCTTCAGCCTGCGCACCGAAGCGTCCGCGTTGAGGCAGACGATCAGGCAGTCACCGAGCGACCGCGCCGCCTGCAGCAAGCTGACGTGACCAGCATGCAGCAGGTCAAAGCAGCCGCCCGTCGCGACGACGGTACCGCCTGCCGCCCGGATGCGGCGGGCCAGCTCGGACGCGTCCTGGCCGGCCCGCCCGCCTGCCGGGGCGCCGGCCGGTTCCACGGCAGCCGCCGCGGCGGCAGGGTCACCGCGCCGGTTCTGGCGGGCGACGAGTAGAGCCTGGCCCCGCCTGCCGCGAGATAAGACGACGCGGCCGCTGTCGCGACGGTCACCGCCTCGGAGGTGAGGGCGCCGCGCAGGAGTGCGGCCGCCGCGGCGGCGGCGAAGCGGTCGCCCGCCCCGCAGGCGTCGCTGACCGCCAGCCGCTGCGCCGGCACGCACCAGCGGGCCGGCACCGCCCTGGACCAGAACCCACCCGTGCTCACCGAGCGTGACCACCACCGCGTTCGCTTCCCATGACCGGCTCAGCTGCCCGGCCGCCGCCGCGGCCGACTGGAGCAGATGACGGCCCGGGGCAGCCGGCTGGCCGACCGCGGCGAGCGCTTCGGCGTAGTTCGGCGTCGCCAGGCGGGTGCGCGGTACCGGGCCGGCCCCTTGGGATGCGGGTCCCATACCAGCGGAATCCGCTGAGCCTGACGGCTCAGCGCGGCCCGGACGAACTCGTCGGCGGTGACGCCGCGGCCGTAGTCGGAGACCAGCACTGCCCCGGCCGCGGCGATCACCTCGGCCGCCTCGGCGCCCGGCGGGCCCGGCCGCCCCTCCCCCGCGGTCGGCCCGCAGCAGGGTCCGGCCGCCTGCCCGGAACCGGGTCTTTTCTGCCAGCTGCCCGGTCAAGGGCAAGCTGACCACGGTCACATGCGGCGCAAGCAGCGCCCGGACGGCGGCGCTGGCCTCGTCGTCGCCGAGTGGCGCGACGAGGATCACCGGAATCTCCTCGGTGGCGGCCAGCAGCGCGGCCAGGGCGGCGCCGCCGGGCCGCCAGGCAGGCACGGCGCCTTCAATCACCGGGACGGGCGCGTCCGGGCACAGCCGGCTGACCTCTCCGTCCATGTCGCAGTCGAGAAGCGCGTCACCGATCACGACCAGCGGGCCTGGCGTGCTCATTGAGCCGTCACCTCCGAGATCTCAGCGTCGAGCGCGTCGCACAGGGCGTGAATGGCGACCAGGTGGACTTCCTGGACGACCGCGGTGTCCGCTCCGGCCACGCAGATCGCATCGTCGGCCAGAGCTGCCAGCGGGTTCGGGGCCGGGCCGGTCATCGCCCAGACCGTCAGGCCGATCGCCCGGGCCCGCTCCGCGGCCGCGAGCACGTTCTGGCTGCGGCCGCTGGCCGACAGCAGCAGGACAATGTCTCCGTCGCGCCCGTGCGCGGCGATCTGGCGGGCGTAGGCTTCCGCCGCGCCGTAGTCGTTGCCGATGGCGGTCAGGGACGAGGTTTCCGAGTGCAGCGCGATCGCGGACAGCGGGCGCCGGTCAGCGACGTAGCGCCCGACCAGCTCAGCCGTCAGGTGCTGGGCCTCGGCCGCGCTGCCGCCGTTCCCGGCCACCAGCAGGCGCTGCCCCGCGAGCAGCGGCGCCGCCAGCTGCCTGCCCCACTGCCGTGCGGTCTCCAGCCTCGTCTCGGGGCTTCGCAGCGCCTCGACCAGGCGGTCGATGTGCACGGTCAGCTCGGAGCCGGCGACCTTGGCGAGGGTACTCACGAGGCACCCACCGCCAGGGAGCGGTCCGCGGCTCAGCAGCGTGTCGCGCCCGGCGTCCGCTGCCAGCCGCAGGTAGACCGCCTCGGTCTGGGCCGCGACCTGTCGCCATGAATACCGGCGCCGGGCTCTTTCCACCCCGGCGGCGCCGAACGCGGCCCGCATCGCCGGGTCGGCCAGCAGCTGGCCCAGCGCGTTTGCCAGGGCCGCCGGATCGCGGGCGGGCACCAGCCAGCCGGTCTGCTGGTCCACGACGGAGTCGCTAAGGCCGCCGACCGCGCTCGCCACCACCGGGACGCCGCAGGCCATCGCCTCAAGCGGCACGATACCGAACGGCTCGTACCAGGGCGCGGCGACCACCACGTCCGCGGACCGGATGAGGGGCGGCACATCGGCCCGGGCGACGCTGCCGGTGAAGATGACCCGGTCCGCGACGCCGTGCACGCGCGCGGCCTCGCGCAGCATCCGGTAGTCGTCACTGGTATCCAGGTCACGGCGGTCGGGGCCGCCAGCCACCACCAGCTCCGCGTCGGGCAGCCGGCCCAGCGCGTCAATGACGGTCGCCACGCCCTTGCGCTCGACGAGACGTCCCAGGGCAAGCAGCCGCGGCCGGCCGTTGCGGCGCGCGGCCGGGCCGTCCGGGGTGAACATGCTGGTGTCCACGCCGCACGGCACGACAGAGATCTGGCCGGCCGGGACGCCGGCCCTGGTCAGCTCGCCGGCTTCGTCACTGCAGGTGGCGATGACCTGTTCGCAGGACTGGGCGATGTGGCGCTCGAGTTCGACGCGGATCGCCGGGCTCCGGTCCGCGGCGCCCTGGTGGCGGGCCTTCACCACGCCCAGGGCGTGGAAGGTCTGCACGACGGGAACGGGCAGCCCGGCGGCGCCGCCCAGCGCGGCCATCCCCGACATCCAGAAATGGGCGTGGACGATGTCCGGCGGGTGTTTCTGCCACAGCCGGGCCAGCCGGGCCGCGAGCTCCGGCATGAACGGGAGCAGTTCGTCCTTGGACAGCGGCGCGGGCGGCCCGGCCGGCAACCGCCGCACGACGACGCCCGGGCTGAACTGCGCGCTGCGCGGGTCTCCCGGGTCGGTGAGCCGCGTGTACACGGTCACCGAATGGCCGCGTTCCGCGAGGGCGGCCGACAGCGCGCCGACGTGCACGTTCTGGCCGCCCGCGTCGGTCTCGCCCAGCACCGCCATCGGATCGGCGTGCTCGGACACCATGGCGATTCTCATTCGCACACCTCCTGCAGAACCTGGTCCCATTCGCGCAGGAACCGTTTGAGCCCGTACCTGGCGCCCGCGGCTTCCCTGGCGGCCAGCCCGGCGGCGCGCGCGGCCCCGGGGTCACGGGTAAAGCGGCTGACGGCAGCGTGCAGCTCGGTCAGGTCGGTGGAGATCGCCCCGGCCGCCGGCGGCACCGCCCGCGGCGCCTCGGTGGCCGCGAGCACCACCACCGGCATGCCGAGGTACATGGCCTCGATCAGGGACAGCCCGAGCGACGTCCAGCGGAACGGGTGCACGTACACCCGTCGCCGGGGAAGCTCCTCGTGCAGCCGGGCCTGGGGCAGGTCCTCGTATTCGCGGCACTGCCCAGCCGTCAGCCCGAGCGCCCGGCCCAGGCCGGTGACCCGCATGCCGAACACGTCAAGCGGCGCGTGCCCGGCGAAGCCCGCCAGCAGGTCGGTGCCCACCGTCCGGCCGCGGGCCAGCGGGTCGTTGACGACCACCGCGGCCCGGGCGACGTCGCCAGTCCACCGGGCGCCAGGATCGGCGACGCCGTGCTCGATCACCGCGACCGGAGCGCGGCCGCAGTCCCAGTACAGGGCGTTGAACTGAGTGACGTGCACGATCGTGATGCCCGCGGCCGCGGCCATCGGGTGCGGTGTGCCCGCGGCCGGGCCGGCGGGCGTGTCGTGCTCGACGTACACCGCCGGCAGGTCCCGTCCCGGCACCCGGCCCAGCCACTCGCGCGGCCAGCGGCAGTTCTTCCGGGCGCTGCAGGACGACGACGTCGACCGGCGTGTCGCGCAGTTGCTGCGGCGTGACCTCGACCACGCTGGCGGGCCAGTCCCAGGTCCGGGCCCGGCCGAGGCCGAACGGCCCGCGGTCCGGTGTCACCGGCACCAGGTAGTCGTGCGGGCCCTGCACGAAGCTGGTCAGCCAGGACCCGTGCAGGTGCCAGATCAGGATCCTCATCGGCTCACCTCGGCGGGAGCCGGCCTTTCCGCGGGCCGGGCGCGAGAGCTCGGCGACCGCGGCGGCCACGTCGTCCGGGTCAATCAGGTCAAGGCACGGGTGGCCGGGGACGGGGCAGACGCGCGCCCTGCTGCCTGCGCAGGGAGCGTCCTGGCGGCCAAGGATGACCGCGGGTACCCCGTACGGCGCCCACCGGGCCGCCGGGACGACCGGGGCGAACAGGCTCACCAGCGGCGTGCCGACCGCAGCGGCCAGGTGGGCCGCGCCGGTGTTCGGCGCGACGACCACGTCCGCGGCTGCCAGCACGGCGGCCAGCATCGGCAGGCTGGTCCGGCCGCCCAGGTCTACCGGGCTGGGGCCTGGGCCATCGGCGGCTGCCCGGCAGACCGCTGCGGTAAGCGGGGACTCGGCGGCCGACCCGGTGACTACCAGCCGGTAACCGGCCGCCGCCAGCGCGGCCGCGACGGCCGCCGTCTTGCCCGGGGAAGGAGCCCGGGCCGGGACGGACGCGCTGGCGTGCAGGACCACGTAGGGACCGTCGCCGGTCAGCTCGCGGCTGTCCGGCAGGTCGGCCGTGACGGCCAGCCGGCCGGCGTCGCCGGGGGGCAGCTCGAAGCCCGCCGCCCGGGCCAGGATGAGGTTCCGCTCGGCCTCAGGTATGTCTCCCGTCGGGGGATGCCGGATGTCGAGCAGTGAGCCCGGGTAGTCCTCGCTGATCGCGGCGATCCGCGGAACGCCCGCCATGCGCAGGGCGAGTGCCGTCGGCAGCGGCGACTGGTGGAAGGAGGTGAACACCACAGCGGCCGCGGGCTCCAGCTGGCGCACCTGCCGGACCAGCGCTCCCACCTGGTCCGGGTCGAATGCGCCGGGCTCCGGGTCTATCCACGGGGCCCGCCACTCAAGGACGCGTCGCACCCCGGGCAGCAGGGCGGCGGCCCCGGCGCCGTGCGGCCCGGCCACGAATGTCACGTCTGCTCCGCTCGCCGCGATCGCGCGGACCGCGGGACCGGTCAGCAGCACGTCGCCCATGCCGTCCGGGCGGACCACCAGGACCCTCACGGCGCGGTCTCCGGGCGGCGCACGAGGAACGGGCCCAGGGCGAGCACGTCCACCGGCGCGGAGCCGAAGCACTCCAGTGCGTCGCGCGGGTCGTCCACCATCGGCCGCCCGGCGGTGTTGAGGCTGGTATTCACGACCACCGGCAAGCCGGTGCGGGCGGCGAAGCTTTCGAGCATCTCGGCCAGCAGCGGCTGCTGCGCCGCGGTCGACGGTCTGCACCCGCGCGGTGCCGTCCACGTGCACCACGGCCGGGATCCTGTCCCGCCAGGCCGGGTCCACGGTGTGCACGAACAGCATGTAGGGACTGGGCAGCGGGCCGTGGAAGATGCCGGCCGCGCGGTCGGCCAGCACCATGGGGGCGACCGGGCGGAATTCCTCCCGGCCCTTCACCGCGTTCAGGCGGTCGAGGTTGGCCTTCCGGCCCGGGTGGGCGAGCAGCGAGCGGCTGCCGAGCGCCCGCGGGCCGTACTCGCTGCGCCCCTGGAACCAGGCCACGATGCGGTCGGCGGCCAGCTCGGCGGCGACCGCCCGGGCCACGCTGGCCGGGCGCTCGTAGGGCCAGCGGGCGGTCTTGAGCCAGGCCTCGAGCTCTTCGTCGCGTCCAGCCGCGGCCCAGGTAAGCGTCCGGCATGGGCGCGGGCGTCTGGCCGCCCGAGCTGGCCAGGCTGAGCGCGGCGCCCAGGGCCGTGCCCGCGTCCCCGGCGGCCGGCTGGACCCAGATGCGATCGAAGGGCCCCTCGCGGTGCAGCCGGGAGTTGGCCACGCAGTTCAGGGCGACCCCGCCGGCCATGGCCAGGTCGCGTCCGCCCGTCTGGCCGTGCAGCCAGCGGGCCAGCTCGAGCAGCACGTCCTCGGTCACCCGCTGCACGCTGGCGGCCAGGTCCGCGTGCTCGCCGCTCAGCGGCTCGCCGGGCGCGCGCCGCTTGACCAGCCGGTCCCAGTCCACCGGCTCGGTGCGGAACCCGCCCGCGCCGTCGGCGTACACCAGGCGGGCGAGTTCGGATGCGAACCGCGGGGACCCGTAGGACGCCAGCGCCATCACCTTGTACTCGTCGCTGGAGTGCAGGAACCCCAGGTGAGAGGTGGCCTGCTCGTAGAAAAGCCCCAGCGAGTGGGGCAGCGACTGACTGGCGAGGACATCGAGCTTGCCCCCGGCGTAATGCCCGGCCAGGTGGGAGGCGGCCTCGCCGCGCCCGTCGCAGACCAGCACGCTCGTGTCGCCGAACGGGGCCGCCAGGCCGGCCGAGGCGGCGTGAGCCTCGTGGTGGCGGACATAGCGGACGGCGGACGGATCAAGTCCGGGCAGCGCCTCCGCCAGGAACTGCGGGGCCTGCTCGGCGTAGCTGATCCGCAGGTGGTCCCAGGGGTCGTCGAGGCCGAGGGAGTCAGCCGGGCGGCACTGCGCCGGGTCGTAGGAGTACGCGACGGCGTCCAGGTCGCCCGGTACCAGCCCGGCGGACTCCAGACACCAGGCCGCGGACTTCTCCGGCAGTTCCCAGGCGGAAAACGGGACCGGGCGCTTGCCGTGCTTCCTGCGGCTGAACCGTTCTTCTTCCGCCGCGGCGACGATCTGGCCGTCCACGATCAGCGCGGCCGCGGGATCGTGGAAGATCGCGTTGATGCCGAGTACCCGCATTACGCTCGTACCGTCCTTTCCGCGCTGGCATTGAGCGCGCCGGCATCGAGCGCGCACCGGCGTCGAGCTGGGCGGAGAACCAGGCCAGGGTCTGCGACAGGCCCTCGCGCCAGGAGATCTTCGGCTCCCAGCCGAGCGCGTCGCTGGCCAGCGTGATGTCAGGGCACCTGGTCAACGGGTCGTCTTCCGGCAGCGGGATGTGCTCGATGCCGGAGCAGGATCCGGCTAGCGTGATGATCCGCTCGGCGATCTGCAAGACGCTCGCCTCGTCCGGATTGCCGATGTTGACCGGTCCGGCCATGTCGCTGCCCGCGACCGCGAGGATTCCGCGGACGGTATCGTCCACGTGGCACAGCGACCTGGTCTGGCTGCCGTCCCCGGCCACGGTCAGCGGCAGCCCGAGCAGCGCCTGGCAGGCGAAGGTGGGCACTACCCGGCCGTCGCCTGGCCGCATGCCCGGGCCGTAGGTGTTGAAGATCCGGGCGATGCCGGTGTTCGCCCGGCCGACCCGGCGGTACGCGGCGGTCATGGCTTCCGCGAACCGCTTGGACTCGTCATACACGCTGCGCGGCCCGACCGGGTTCACGTTGCCCCAGTAGCCCTCGGCCTGCGGGCTCACCGCCGGGTCGCCGTACACCTCCGAGGTAGAGGCGAGCACGAACCTGGCGCCGGTCCGCGCCGCCAGCCCGAGGGCGTTCCTGGTCCCGCGGCTGCCCGCGTCCAGGGTGGCCAGCGGATAACGCTGATAGTCCAGCGGTGAGCGCCGGCGAGGCCAGATGGACGACCAGGTCGGCGTCGCCGTCGATCTCCAGTCTCTCGGCGACGTCGGCTTCGTGCAGGCTGAACCCCGGCTCGGCCCGCAGTGCCCCGAGGCTCAGCGGTGAGCTGGTCAGGAAGTTGTCGACGCACAGCACCTCCGTTCCGGCGGCCAGCAGGCTTCGGCACAGGTGGGTGCCGAGGAATCCCGCGCCTCCGGTGATGACCGCTCGCGTCCATACAGGCCTGCGTTTCAGCACTCCCGATGCCCCTTTCGTGCCGCGGTGGCTTTCCAGTCAATTGCAGAGCGCAGCGCTACCCGGCTCCTAGCCAGTCAAACGGAACTTCTAAAAAGCGCCGTACGGTGGGCCAGGAACCTATCGCACGCAAGATCGATACTGCCGCTCCTCAACTCAGTCAATTACAATCTGTAATTGACTGAGAAAACGCCGCGGCCCCCCAAACCGGGCGCTGCGCACGGCCAGCCAGCGCTGCCAGCTCATGTCCAGCAGGGAAGCCGGTGCCCGTCGAGAAGGGCGGCGACCGCCTCGGCCAGCCCGCGCGCGGTGGGTACGCCCGCGGTCTCGGCTGGCCGGGTGGCGGGCGCGGGAACCAGGACGGCCCGGGCGCCCGCCGCGTGCGCCGCCGCGACATCCGATCCGATGTCGCCGATCACCACGCAGTCCGCGGGGTCCACGCCCAGCTCGGCGGCGGCCAGCTGGACCAGGTACGGCCGGGGCTTGCGGCACGCGCAGCCGTCGGCCGCGTCATGAGGGCAGACGGCCCACACGCCGAACGGCCCGAGCAGCTCGTCGACCCTCCGGTTCACCGCTTCCATCTGGTCCGCGGTGATCAGCCCGCGCCCCACGCCTGACTGGTTGGTGACAACGCCGAGGCGGATGCCTGCCGACCGCAGCCGGGCGACGGCATCCGCCGCCCCGGGCACGGCCTCGACCAGCTCGGGGCGGCCGTTGTAGGGCACGTCCCTGATCAGGGTGCCGTCCCGGTCGAACAGCACCGCGGCGGGCACCGGCGGCCACGGCGTCACCCGCCGGTACCGTGCCTGGCCGCGCAGCCAGTGCCCGACCGCCAGCGGCGGGATGAGGGCGCTGGTAACCGCCATGGTGACGGTCTCGTGCCTGGTCCGCGGCCCGGGAAGTACCCGGGCGGCGGTGAACTCCGCCGTGCTGGCCAGCCAGCCGGCGCCGGCCGCCAGCGCGGCCCGGCGCAGTCCGGCCCGGCGCGGCCCGGCCGTCACGCTGCTTGCCCCCCACGTCAGCGCGGCCGACGCCAGGAGAGCGCTGGTGACCCAGTGGCCGCGCCTGCGCCCGGGAGCGGCACCGGCCCGCCGGTGCCATCCGGGGCCGTGCAGCCGGCCCATCAGGACGTCGTCGGCATTGCCCGCCTGGGCTTTCAGGCTGGCCCAGCGGGACGCGGGCCGGACCGGGTGGGTCGTGCGAGCGGTCTCCCGGCCGCAGTTCCCAGCCCTGGTCCAGCAGGCGAAGCGCGAGGTCGGCGTCCTCGCGGAAAGCGCGCGGGAACCTTTCGTCGAACCCGCCGGCCGCGATCAGCGCGTCGCGCCGGTAGGCCATGTCGGCGGTGATCCACCGTGCGGTGGCCAGGCCTGCCGTGCCGCGTTCCCAGTCCGTGGGCCGGCGGTCCGGCGGCAGCGGCACCCCGATCACGCCCTGGACCCCGGCCACGCGTGCGGGCTGCCCGGCCAGGTCGGCCATCAGCTCGGCGCGCCAGCGGGGACCGACGCGCACGTCGTCGTCGAGAAAGGCCACCCACTCGGCCGGCTCCGCCGCGCGCCAGCCAGCGTTGCGCGCGGACGCGGGACCGCGTCCCTCCAGGGTCACGGTCACCGTGCGGTCCGCGATGGCAGCGGGGACACGGGCCGGCAGCGGATCCGGGGTGTCGCGGCGGTCGTCGGCCAGCACGACCTGGCGGGGCAGCGGCCCGCTCGCGCCCGCGAGCGCGTCGAGGCAGGCCTGCAGGCAGGGACGGCCCAGCGTGGGAATTACGACAACATAGCCGGGCAGCGCAGCAGCCGGCTCGGTCCGTGCGTCGGTCATCGGGTCCTTATCTTGTCCGGTCGGTCGGCGCCAACGGGCTACCCGCGTGCCTGCCTGGGCAAACGGCGTGTTTGACACGGGGCAGCGCCGGGCAGCGGCGCTGCATGCTTACCGCAACGGTGACGGCGGTGATCGCCACCCGCAACCGGCGCCCCGAGCTGTGCGCGACCCTTGAGCCGGCTGAGCGCTCTGCCCGAGCGCCCGGGGATCATCGTCGTCGACAACGGGTCGCGGGACGGCACCGCCGAGGCGGTGCGGCGGGCTTTCCCGCACGTCGAACTGATCACCCTGCGGCGCAACCTGGGCGCCTGCGCGCGCAACGTCGGCGTGCGCCGGGCCGGAACGCCGTACGTGGCGCTGAGCGACGACGACTCGTGGTGGGAGCCAGGCGCGCTCTCCACGGCCGTGGCGGTCCTGGAGGCAAGCCCGGGGACCGGCATCGTGGCCGCGGCCACGCTGGTGGGACCGGAGGCGACCCCGGACCCCGTCAACGCGCTGATGGCGGACAGCCCGCTGTCCCGCGGTTCCCTGCCGGGACCGCGCGTGCTCGGGTTCCTCGGCTGCGCCGCCGTGGCCAGAAGGCAGGCTTACCTGGCGGCGGGCGGGTACTCCCGGCTGCTGTTCATCGGCGGGGAGGAAGAGCTGCTGGCCTACGACCTGGCGGCGCGAGGCTGGGCGATCAGCTACCGGGCCGACGTCATCGCCCATCACTGGCCGTCGGCGGTCCGCGACGCGCGCCGGCGCCGCAAGCAGGAAATCCGTAACCGGACCCTGGTGGCCTGGCTTCGCCGGCCCCTGCCGCGCGCGGCGGGCGACACCGTCCGGCTGGCCCGCACCGCGGCTCCGGGACCCGGTGGCGGGCCGCGCGCTTGCGGAGACAGTGCTCAAGCTGCCCGCCGCCCTGCTCCTGCGGCGGCGGCTGCCGGCCCAGGTGGAGGCCGACATCCGGCTGCTGGAGGGCAGCCGTGCCTGAGGACCGGCGCTGCCCGCCGCACGGACCAGGCCGAACCGGACCCCCGGGTCACCGTCGTGGTGATCACCTATAACCGGCGCGCGGAACTGGCGCGCACCCTGGACCACCTCGCCGGCCTGCCTGAGCAGCCCGCGGTCATCGTGGTGGACAACGGATCCGACGACGGATCGGCGGCCTACGTGCGGTGGCGGCACCCGGCGTCCTGCTGATCGCGGCGCGGCGCAACCTCGGCGCGGTCGGGCGGAACGTGGGGCTGCGCCGGGTCATGACCCCGTACGCGGCGTTCTGCGACGACGACACCTGGTGGGAACCGGGCTCACTCGCCCTGGCCGCGGACGCGCTAGACGCGCACCCGGACATCGCGGCCGTCACCGCCAGGATCGTGGTCGAGCCATCAGGCGAAGACGATCCCATCGTCCCGGAACTCACGCACTCACCGGTCGCCGCCCGCCCCGGGCTGCCAGGACCTGCGCTGCTCAGCATCATGGCAGGCGCGTCCGTGCTGCGCGCCGATGCCTTCCGCGCGGCAGGCGGCTTCTCGCCCCGGCTGTGGCTAGGAGGGGAGGAAGAGCTGCTCTGCACCGATCTTGTCACCGCGGGCCATTGGCTGTGCTACCTGCCCGGGGCGACCGTTCACCATCAGGCGTCGCAGGCCCGCGACGCGACCCAGCGCCGCCTGCTCGGTATCAGGAACACGCTCTGGTTCACCTGGCTGCGGCGCCCGGTCCGGCCGGCCCTGCGGCGGAGCGCCGAGCTGGTCGGCACCGTTCCCCGCGACGCGGTATCGGCGGCGGCGTTCTGGGCAGCGCTGCGCGGCCTGCCCTGGGTCCTACGAGAACGCCGTCCGGTGCCGCCGGAAGTCGAAGCCCAGATCCAGCGGCTCGAGGAGCCGCGCCGCGCTTCGTCCGCGCGGCGCTACGTCGGCTGATGGTTTAGCCGCCTGCCGGCGGGTAGCCCGGCCAGCCCACGGCACCGCCCGAGCCGCGGGATCCCAGCCGCCGCAGACACTCCGATCCCGCCGCCCCGCGGCCGTGCGCAGAACCGGCCGCGGTTCACCGTGCGGCTGAAACGCCGCGACCCGCTCTCAGCACCGGCACGAGCTGCCTTGCTAGCGGCGATCGCCGTGTTCAGCGTGCTGCCCTACACCGAGGAACTCTGGCGGTGCTGGCGAACCCATCCCACGGTCAAGCCACTGGAAAACCCGACGAGCCGTCGACCGAGACGCTGCGAAAATGACCCGGCCGCAATTCGGGTCGCCGTCCCGTGTGCTCGATCAGGTCGCGGTACCGGTGGAGCGGCGGCGACCGGCGCCCTCGCCGGGCGGTGCCAGCCACATCGTTTCATTCAGGAGGGAATATGCCCGGTCAGTTAGGACGACCGCTCGTCGCCGGCGGTGTGCAGAGTGGACAGCGGGCGGCCGGCGGGAGCTTCAGGCGCCGGGTTGGCGCTGTAGGCCATGACGGCGATGAGCACGGCGTCCCGATAGCGGGCTTCCTGAGCGGCCAGCCGGATAGCGGCGCGGGAGCCCGCGACCGCTTCGACGCCGACGACCACGATGCCCTGCTGCGGTGTTTGCTCAGGTGATGCGGTCATGATTCTCGTTTCCTGGCCGGACCGCGTGGCGGGCCGGTGGTTCGGGTCAGGTCGCGGTGTGAGCCTGACGGGCGGGCTGATCTTCCGCGTCGGCCGCGGTAAGGGGCTGGGCGATGTCCTCAAGGTTCTGCCGTTCCGCCCGCACGCCGAGGGTCCGCCCGCCGCCGGTCAGTTACCGCTGCGTCGAGCCCAGTCCCGCAAGACGGCCGTGGCCTGCTGCCGCAGGTCATCTCCTGCTTCGTCTTCCGGCATGGACCGGCGCTCGGCCGGGCGGCTAAGTTCATCGTAAATAGCTAGGTCACGTAGCCCGCAGTCGGCTACGTCGTGGCTCGTCGCCGCGAACACTACCCGGCCCAGGGATGCCCAGTAGCAGGCGGCCAGGCACATAGGGCAGGGCTCGCTGCTTGAGTACAGCGTCCCGCCTTCGAACTGATGGCTGTTCAGGGCGGCACCTGCCGCACGCAAGGCCATCACTTCGGCGTGCGCAGCGGGATCGTTGAGCTCGACCACCTGGTTCATGCCTTGCCCTACAATCTCGCCGTCAGCCACCACGATGGCTCCGAAGGGCCACCTGCGCCGGTCGTCGAGATAGCCGCGTGATAGGTCGACCGCCAGCCGCAGAAAGCGGCGATCGGTGACGTCCCATTCTGCTGTCATGACAGCTGCTCCTTACCTGAAGCGGCATGACGTATCGTGTGCCGATCCACTGAGAGAGCGCTCTTCCGTTGCCTGGGGGTTATCGGCCTGCTGCCCATCCGGGCGGGACTTAACCGGGTCCGCTCTGACCAGGCAAATCGGCGCGATCCGGTTTGCGTCAGCCGGTACAGCTCCCCCGGCGTGGTCGACATCGCGATCCGGACCGCGCTGGCCTGGCGCGGTGTCGCCCATCTGAGCTTCCCCAACGACCTTCCCTACGCGGCCGGGATCCAGCCCGCGGTCCTGGGCCGGCAGGTGATCGCCTGCGTCGGCGACGGCGGTTTCGCCATGCTGATGGCCGAGTGCCTGACCGCGGTGCGCGCCAGCCGCATCGGCGCCACGGTGGTCCGGAGACAATAACCACCGTGCCCGCGGGGCGCGGCACGGGCACCCGGCCTGTCCCGCGCGGTGCACCGGCGGGCGCGGACGGGCCAAGATCAAGAAGGATCAGGTCAGCCGGCTGCTGCCGTTTGAGCGTGGATTCTGCTGGCAGTTATCCAGTCGGGTAAACGCCGGACAGGGAGAGGCAACGATGGCGACAGCGAAACAGACCAAGGCAGCGCGGCGGAACGTCACCAAGGCACAGGAGGCGGCCTCGTCGAAGAAGACGATTGCGCACATGCCGAAAAAGACCCGGACCGCACTGGGCCAGCAGGGGGCGGCGGTAGCGCAGCGCAAGCGTACGGGCGGCAATGCCCCCAAGACGCGGGCCGAACTATACGAGCTGGCCAAGCAACGCGATCTGCCGGGGCGTTCCAAGATGGGACGGGACGAACTCGCCCGCAAGCTCGGCGAGAAATAAGCGGGCCGAGCACCGCTGGCGGTCGCCCTGGCCGACGAGAACTCGGCGAGGTGACCGCCGGCCGGAAGGATTGAGCTAGCCGGATGACCGCTACCGTCCGCAGGCCGTATCCCGACCTGGATGACCGGGTGAGCCGTGCGGTCCTGGCCCAGCTGGGCGAGGCGGCGCCTTGCCCGGAACACTGGAAGATCCTGATCACGGCCGGGATGGCTTCTTCACTGATGCCTATGACCTGTTCATCATCGGCGTGGCGGCCACCCTCATCACCGCCGAGTGGCACCTCCCTAGCTACCAGAAGTCACTGCTGTCCTCGGCGCGGTCCCCGCGCTCGCGGTCTTCTGGCCGCGGTGGCTGAGAAAAACACCACGGTTCCGGCTCGCCCAGGCCAAGCGGACCCACCCGCCCGCCAGGTCCTCCCCGCCACCTCGCCGACGGGACTCCGCGGCGTACTGGCCGATCCGCAGCTGCGGCTCATCCCGGGCGCCACCACTACCGAACTGCCGTTCCTGCCGCTGATCGGCGCCACGTATTTCTTCGCCGAGTTCGGTCCTAACACGACCACGTTCGTCTATCCTGCCGGGCATCAGCCTGGAAGAACTCACCGAAGCCCGTCCGGGCTCGCGGCACCCGGCCGCCGCGCCGCCCAGGTGGTGACAGTCGGAATCGCCGTACACGATCGCGTCGTCGGCCAGCGCCCCGTTCAGCGCCCAAGCGGGCACCTAGGGATGCATCAGAACATCGGTGCTCGTGCCGCGTTCGGCCATGAGCTCCCGCCACTCGCCGGCGCCCTGCTGGGCCCTGGTCAGGAACTCGCGGTTCTCGTTTCGGGATAGCAGCGGGATCAGCAGGCTGCGCATGGCCGCCCTCAGGCCCTGGTGTCCAGCACGATCTTGCCGCGGACCTGGCGCTGCCTGATCAGGTCGAACGCCTCGTTCACCTGGTCCAGCGGCATGGTCGAGTCGACCGGTACGGTCAACTGGCCATCAGCCAGCGCTTGCAGCGCCTCCCCGATGGCGGCGCTCATGGCCTCATCGGATTCCAGCAGGCCGGCATAACCCAGCACCGTGATGCCCTTGCTGTAGAGCGACCGCAGCGGCACCTGACCATCGGGGCCGGCCGAAGCGCCGAACAGCACCAGTCGGCCGTGCGGCTGCAGCGCCTCGACTGCGCCCCCGGTGAACCCGTCGCCGAGCCCGTCGAACACCACGGTGGGCCGCAGGCCTGCGACCGCCCCGGTCAGGCCGCCGTCGTCAGCCACGACCACGTGGTCGGCTCCGCGTTCCTTGATCCACCCGGCGTTGTCCGGGCGGCCGGTCTGGCCGACTACGGTGGCACCGAGGGCGTGCGCCACGGACACGATGATGCTGCCGACGCCGCCGCTGGCCCCCAGGACCAGCACCGTGTCGTCGGCCTTGACCTGGGCGAGCTGGGTGACGGTGCGCCAGGCGGTGACCCCGGCCACGCCCATCGCCGCTGCCGCTTGCAACTCCACCCCGTCGGGCACCTCGATGAGCGCGGCGCGCGGCACAACCGCGGCGGCCGCCCACAGCCCGTCCCGCGCAGTGCCGACGCCGTGGCCGCGGACCACGACCGGGCGCCCGTCGGCCGTCCCGGCCGCTTCGGTGCCCAGAGTGCGCGGCACCGGCGCGTCCCCCGCGACCTGTCCTTGCGCAGCGTACATGTCGACCGGGTTCACCCCCGCGTAGGCAACATCCAGCACGATGTCCTGTGGACCGGGCTCGGCCAGGTCCACCTCCTCGAGGATCAGCGGCTGGCCGTGTCCGGTCAGGCGGGCAGCCTTCACTCGCATGAGCAAACCTCATTTCGCGGTATTCGATCGGATGCGTGCGGCGGCTTCCTGACCGCACCAGCGACGTCGGTCCGCCGCCTGTTCTGGGCGCCGCTACCCGCCAGCGCCGCGCCTATGCCGGCGATCAGGCGCCCATGACGGCCCGGGCCAGAGCCTCTGCCAGGCTGGAAAAGCAGGGGATGACGCGGTTCAGGCAGGTCAGGTTTATTACCCGGGGAACGGCACCGTCGGCGGGGATGACCAGGCGCAGCTCTCCGCCTTCTGCAGCGGCCCGCTTGTGTATCTGTAGCAGGGTTTGAAGGCCGGATGAATCACAGAACAATGCCTGGACCGACCCGGACACGGGGCTCGACTATGCGGCGGAAACGATCGCGGCGCTGACCGGCCCGCAACGGCGCGGCATCATCGCCGATCGTGCCCGCAGGCTGCTCGGAGCGCTGAGTCCGGTTCAGCTAACGTCGCCGTTGGCTCGCGAGTTCGCAGAGCTTGTCGACGCCTAGGAAGAGGATCACCGTTGATCACGCTCGCCCCGGCAACAACTGCAGATGTCGACGATTTCGTCGCGCTGGCCACCGAGATGGATGTGTTCTACGGAGACGTGCGGCCAGACCCGCCCCAGCAGCGAAGCGCGGAGATCAGCGCCGTCCTGTTCGGCGTTCCGCCCGCCGCGTTCGCGCTGCTAGCGCGAGATGAGGCGGACAAGCTCGTGGGGTTCGCCGCGTATTCGTTTCTGTGGCCGGCCGCCGGACTGTCGACGTCGCTGTATCTCAAGGAGCTGTATGTCGCCGGTACTGCTCGCCGCACCGGGGTGGCGGGCACGCTGATGCGGGGCCTGTACGCGATCGCTGCTGAACGAGGGTGCAGCCGGGTCGAGTGGACGACGGACGAAAGTAACCAGCAGGCGAAGGCGTTCTACGCAGCGCTGGGGGCGAAGCCGCTGCCGTCGAAGATCTTCTACCGCGCGGAGGGCGATGTCCTCAGCAGCTGAGGGCTCGGAAAGAACATTGCCGAAGACCGAATCACCCTGCAGCGGCTGCGCAGGCGGGAATGAGCCAGGCCGACAAGCCCTGCAACCGGCGCCTGCCGGGGTCTGCTCTCAGCCGCTCTGGCCAGGCTCTTGGCATACCCAGGACCGCTAGGTGTCAGCACGAATTCAGCACGGGGTCCGGAAACGACGGGAAATAACCGGCAGCAACCGGACATAAGACACGAGAACGGGTCGCCAGACTCGCGGGCCTGGCGGCCCGGGTTAACGCGAACCAATCCGAGAAACCGCAGGCCATCGGCTAAATAAATCTACTTGAGCAGCTGCCGCGCCATGACCATGCGCTGGATCTGGTTGGTGCCCTCGTAGATCTGGGTGATCTTGGCGTCGCGCATCATGCGCTCGACCGGGTAGTCGTTGACGTAGCCGTAGCCGCCCAGCAGCTGGACGGCGTCGGTGGTGACCTGCATGGCCACGTCGGAGGCCAGGCATTTGCAGGCCGAGGACATGAACGTCAGGTCGGCCACCCGCTCGCCGGCCATGGCCCGGTCCGAGCGGGCCGCCGCCGCGTAGGTGAGCTGGCGGGCCGCCTCTAGCTTCATCGCCATGTCGGCGATCATGAACTGCAGGCCCTGGAACTCCGCGATCGGCTTGCCGAACTGCTTGCGCTCGCGCACGTAGCCGAGCGCGTAATCGAGCGCACCCTGGGCGATGCCCAGGGCCTGCGCGGCGATCGTGATCCGGGTGTGGTCCAGCGTGCGCAGCGCGATCTTGAAGCCTTCGCCCTCGGTGCCGATCAGCCGGTCAGCCGGGATCTCGCAGTTGTCGAAGTACAGCTCCCGGGTCGGCGAGCCCTTGATGCCGAGCTTGTGTTCCGGCGCCCCGAACGAGAAACCCTCGTCCCCGTCCTCGAGCACGAACGCCGAGATTCCGTTGGCGCCCGCGGCGGGATCGGTGACCGCCATCACCGTGTAGTACTTCGACACCCCGGCGTTGGTGATCCAGCGCTTGACCCCGTTCAGCACGTAGCCGGCGTCCGAGCGAACCGCCTTGGTCCGCATCGCCGCCGCGTCCGAGCCCGCTTCCGGCTCGGACAAGGCGTAGGAGAACATCGCCTCGCCGCGCGCGAGCGGCGCCAGGTACCTGGACTTGACCTCCTCGGACGCCGCGAGCAGCAGCGGCACCGTGCCGAGCTTGTTCACCGCGGGGATCAGCGAGGATGACGCGCACGCCCGGGCGACCTCCTCGATCACGATGGCGACCGAGATCGCGTCGGCGCCCGCGCCGCCGTACGCCTCCGGGATGTGGATGGCGTGCAGGTCCGCCTTGACCAGGGCCTCGTATACGTCCCAGGGGAACTCCGACGTGCGGTCGACCTCGGCGGCCCGCGGCGCGATCTTGTCATCGGCCAGGGCCCGCACCGCCTCGCGCAGCGCGTCTTGTTCCTCGGACAGGGCGAAGACAGGACAATCAGAGCTCATGCCTCGATGGTAAGCCGAAGCGCGGCCAGCTTCTCGGGTACCCCGGCACGAAGATCTACAGGGCGACGACGCCGACGGGCTTGCCCTCGGCCACCAGGCGCATGTCGCCGGGGTCACTGGTGAGCACGGTGACCTGGGCCGCGCCCCGGACGGCGGCGCCCAGGTGGGCATCGGCGACGGAAACGCCGGTCCTGGTCCGAACGGCGGCCGCAGACGTCGGCGTGGCCCGCGTCGAGCGGGATGTCGGCGACCCGGAGCCGGTTGATGAACGCCCAGTCCGGAGCCTGGTATGATTCCAGCCGGCCTCGACCCGGACGGCGGAGGGCACCGCGATGCTGATGTCGACGGCACGCGCCTTGCGCTGGTTCGCCAGCTGGGCGTAGCCGACGGCCCGGCGGTGCTTGGGGTGGGCGGGGTCGGCGAGAGCGCGCACCGCCTCGTTGTCCAGCAAGATGACCTGTGTCATGCGGCGGCACTCGCTCGAGCCTCGGCCCAGAGCAGCACATCCTCCGGACCGGCCGCGGGGTGCCGGGCGCGGACCTCGGCGGCCGCCGCCACGATGAGCTCGGGCTGGCTGGCGAGCGGATGGCCATCCAGCTCGGCCGCCACGATGGCCAGCTCGGCCAGGGTCGGCCGGGCGTCCGGATACTCCTCGTAGTGGCGGTCGAGGACCGCCTGGACGACGGCGGCCTCCAGCACCGCCCGCAAGGCATTGGCCGTCAAGATCGTGGTCGACGGGGCCAGGTCGAGTTCGCTGACCGCCAGCGCGGCGGCATCCCGGAGTGCGCTCGGGATCCGCATCGACGTGTTGACGGTCTCCGGATCGGCGCTGTCGAGCAGCTCGTTGATCCGGTCGATGACTCGGCATCGTTCACCATGTCGAACTGTACCACATGCATGTGGTACAGTCTAGGGCTGACCCTGGACGGTGACCTGGTAGACGCTGGCCTGGTAGGTGCCCGCCAGGTCGGGGGGCAGCTGGGTGAACCAGATCAGGACGTACCGGGCTGGAACCGGAGGTGCGGGGCTGCAGCCGCGCCGTGTCGCCGGCCCCGGACACGGTAGCGACCTGGGGCAGCCAGGACAGGGCGGGCTTACTGCCCGCCCGCAGCTGGAAGGCGGCGCCCTGGTTGCTGTCCAGGGACACCTGCACCGAGGTGAGGGTCACCGTCCGGCCCATATCGAGCAGCAGGCCGGTGCCCGGAGCGCGGGCCCGGGGCCGGGCTGGCCGACACGTAGCTGTACCAGGGGGTGGCGGGATGGCCGGCTTAGCGCCAGCGTGGCGTAGTGCGGATTCTCGCCGTCGGCGAGGCCGGCCGGGCCGAACGCGGCCACGCTGGCCGGGGTCAGCACCGCGGAGCCGGGCTGGCCGAACGCGACGGAGGAGGGGGACGCCGGAGGCGGTGCTGGACCGTGGCGGGGCTGGAGGCACGCACCGGGAGAGTAGAGAACCGGGCGCCCGGGTGCGTGGCCGCGGCGGCACGGCCGGGGGTGGCCAGCGTTGCGCGGCGAACTCGTAGCCGGCGAAACCGAGCACCGCCAGGACCAGCACGGCTAGCGCGGCGGTCCCCTTGACCCGGCGGCGCTCGCGCTGGCGCCCGGGCAGCGGCGGCTGCAGGGCCGCCGCCGCGCTGGGCGCCGGGCCGCGCGGCGGCCCGGGCGCCGCGTCCTGCTCGTCAGCCAACGGTGGGCCCGCTGCAGCCCGCTATCGGCCCGCTTCGGGGTGAAGGCCGGCTCGATGACATGGGAGGAATGCTTCCCAGCTAACGGGACTTTGACGCACCGAGCATGGTCACGTTGTAGACACTGGCCTGGTAGGTGCCCGACCCGGCGGATGGCAGCGCGGTGAACCAGATCAGCACGTAACGGGCCTGTACCGCGGCCTTGAACCGCACGCCCAGCGGACCCGCTGGCATCCGTCGCGACCGCCACCTCGGGCATGGTCCGCCAGCGACGGCGCCCGGCCGGCCCGCAGCTGGAAGCTCGCGCCGTGCGTCGGCCCCAGGGTGACCTCGGCGCCGGTGAGCGTGACCACGCGGCCCAGGTCGAGTAGCAGGCCGGTGCCCTGCTGGACGCTCGGGAAGCGTCGCCGTGCCGTACCAGCCGGTGGTCCAGGCCGTGGCCGGGTTGCGGTCGACGGCGAGCGCGGGCGAGCTGCGGGTTGTCGCCGCCGCCCGGTCCCAGCGGGGCCGAACGCCAGCACCTGCGCCGGGACCAGGGGCGTGCCGGCGTCGCTGGCCGCGGCCGGATGGGCTGGCGGCCGGCGCGGCCGGCCACCAGGTAGTAGGCGACGCCGCCGATGGCGGCCAGGACCAGCACCGCGAGCACCGGCAGCCACCGGATCCGCCGCCGCCGGCGGCGCAGCCGCCGGATGCTGAACGGGAGGGTGGACCGGACGGCCTCGGCGCCGTCGAGCTCGGGTGGGGACTGGATGCCCGCGTCGAACGCGGCGATCAGCGGGCGCGCATCGAGCCCCAGCGCGGTGGCGAGGATGCTGATCTGGTCCCGGGCCTCGAAGTCGCCGCCCGATAGCAGGTAGTCATCGCGCTCGATCGCCCGGATGACCGGCTCCCTGATGCGGGTGTAGTGGCTTACCTCGGCGACGGTCCAACCCCGCCGGTGCCGTCGCCTCGGCCAGTACCTCGCCGATGCTCACGGCCGCGTTCTGCCGTCCATCACCGATGCCTTTGCCCTCGGGGACATCTCGCAGCCGTTAATACCCACCGTGAGCGCGGAACTACCTCTTCGTCCAGAGGCCGTACCCCGAAGCTCCGAGGGCGGATGGGCTCAGGAGGCGTCAGCCTCCCGGAGCGCGGCTCCCTTGGCCCGGGCCTGGTCGGCCAGGCCGTTCGGCGAACGAGGTCAGCTGGGCGCGGAGCGCCTCGGCCTCGCGGTCCGGCGGCGGCACCGAGGATGCGCACGGCGAGCAGGCCCGCGTTGCGGGCGCCGCCGACCGCGACGGTCGCCACCGGGATGCCGGCCGGCATCTGCACGATCGAGAGCAGCGAGTCCAGGCCGCCGAGGTTCTTCAGCGGCACGGGCACCCCGATCACCGGCAGCGGCGTGACCGAGGCGAGCATGCCGGGCAGGTGCGCGGCGCCGCCGGCGCCGGCGATGATCACCCGCAGCCCGCGGCTTTCCGCCGACGAGCCGTACTCGATCATGTCGTGCGGCATCCGGTGCGCGGACACCACGTCGGCCTCGTACGGCACGCCGAACTCCGCCAGCGCCTGCGCCGCGGCCTGCATCACCGGCCAGTCCGAGTCGCTGCCCATCACCACCCCCACGAGCTGGCTGCTCGTCTACGGGGCGCCTTAAGGCGGCGCCTTCCCGCGTCGCTCGTGCCTGGCTCCTCAGTCCAGGCGCGCCGCGCCCCTCGGCTCGTGGGTCGCTCATGCGCCGTCCTCGGTGCCCCAGCGCAGGTAGCTGGCGGCGCGGCGGGCGCGGTCGGCTAGCTCGGCGGGATCGTCGTGCTCGCGGTCGCCGGTGACGGTGACGTGGCCGATCTTGCGGCCGGGCCGGACCGCCTTGCCGTACATGTGCACCTTGACGACGGGATCGGCGGCCATCACGTGAATGTAGCGGTCGTAGATGTCCCCGTCGTCGCCGCCGAGCACGTTGGCCATCACGGTGGCCGGCGCGGCCAGCCCGGGCGAACCGAGCGGCAGGTCGAGCACGGCCCGCAGGTGCTGCTCGAACTGCGAGGTCCGCGCCCCCTCGATGGTCCAGTGCCCGCAGTTGTGCGGGCGCATGGCCAGCTCGTTGACCAGCAGGCCGGCCGGGGTCTCGAACAGCTCGACGGCCAGCAGGCCGGTCACGCCGAGCTCGGCCGCGATCCGCAGCGCCAGCTCCTGCGCCTGCGCCGCCCGGCCCGGCGCCAGCCCCGGCGCGGGCGCGATCACCTCCCGGCAGATGCCGTCCCGCTGGACCGTCTGCACCACCGGGTACACCGCGCCCTGCCGGTGCGGCGAGCAGGCCGCCAGCACCGCCAGCTCCCGGGCGAACGCGACGTACTCCTCCGCCAGGAAGGCCAGGCCCGCGCCGCGCTCCAGGACCGTCGGCGGCCTGCGCCGCGGACTCGCACACCCACACGCCCTTGCCGTCGTAGCCGCCGCTGACCGCCTTCAGCACCACCGGCCAGCCGCCGCCGGCGAACTCCTCGACCTCGGCCAGGTCCGTGACCGGCGCGAACCGCGGGCAGCCGATGCCCATCCCGGTCAGCCGCTCGCGCATCGCCAGCTTGTCCTGGGTCAGCCGCAGCGCGGCCGGGCCCGGCCTGACCTTCACCCCGGCCTGCTCGAGCGCGGTCAGGTGATCGCCGGGCACGTGCTCGTGGTCGAAGGTGAGCACGTCGCAGCCGGCCGCGAACGCGCGCAGGTCGGCCAGCGAGCGGTAATCCCCCAGCCGGGTCCCGGCCCAGACCTGCGCGGCGCTGTCGTCGGGCGATCGGCCAGGATGGACAATCCGACGCCCAGGCCGATGGCGGCCTGGGCGGTCATCCGGGCCAGCTGGCCGGCGCCCACCATGCCCACCAGGGGAGCACCCGGAGTCAGGGAACGTCGCGGGGCGGGCATGTCCGCGGAATCGGTCACGCACCGTACCCTACGTGAGCCGCGGGCGGGCGGGCAGACGGGGCACGCAGGCGGCTCGGGGCAGGCTGCGAGAGTCCGTTCGGCTCATAAAAGAGGAACATGGTGGACATCAAAGTTAACTTTGGTGATACATCCGGACGGGTCAGACGATTTATGATCACGCCAGACAACGGGCTGATCAGGGCCAGTCCGCCCGAAGGAGCACGCTGATGGCGACACGCGACCAAGGTGCCGCGCAGGCCAGCGAGACGGGCGCCGCGACCGGTGTCCTCGTCCGCGAAGGAAGCTACGGCACGCAGGTCATCTCCGTCGAGCCGGGCGGCGCCGAGTTCATCCCGCTGAACGAGCGGCACGGCCGCCCGCTGCAGCTGTTCTGGACCTGGACCTCGCCCAACATGGAGTTCGCCACGATCTTCGTGGGCGTGCTCGCGGTGGCCGGGTTCGGCCTCGGCTTCTGGGAGGCGGCGCTGGCCCTCGTGCTGGGCAGCGCCATCGGCGGCATGACCCAGGGCATCTTGTCCCTGCGCGGGCCCAAGTACGGGGTGCCGCAGATGGTGCTGAGCCGGCTGGGGTTCGGCTACTGGGGCAACGCGCTTGCCCGCCGGGCTGAACTCGGTCACGGCCGGGATCGGCTGGTTCGCGGTGAACAGCGTCAGCGGCGCGCTGGCGCTGAACGTGCTGACCCACATGCCGCAGGTGCTGTGCCTGCTCATCATCGTGGCGGTGCAGGTCGTGGTGGCGTTTTTCGGCTACAACCTGGTCCACCTCTTCGAGCGGTACGCCTTCCCGATGCTGACCATCATCTTCCTCATCGCGGCCGGGGTGGTGCTGAGCAAGTCCCACCCGGGCGCCGCCCACCACACCATCCCCGGCGCGTTCCTGCTCGAGCTCGGCGCCTCGTTCGGGTACGCGGTGGGCTGGAACCCGTACGCGTCGGACTACACCCGGTACTTCAAGCCGGACAGCAACAAGGTCGCGATCGCCTGGTGGTCCGGGACCGGGCTGTTCGTGTCCTGCGCGCTGCTCGAGATCGTCGGCGCGGCCGTCGCCACCGTCGGTCAGCGCGGACACCGCGCTCGCCGGTCCCGGCGGCATGACCGGGCTGATGGCCACCCCGCTGGCCGACCTCACGCTGATCGCGATCGCGCTCGGCGCCGTCTCGGCCAACGTGCTCAACATCTACTCGGGCGCGCTGTCGTTCACCGCCATCGGCATCAAGCTGCCGCTGTCGGCGCGCCGCGCCATCGTCGCGCTCGGGTTCGGCGCGATCGGGTTCTTCCTGGCCTGGAGCGCGCTGCCCAACGCGGGCGCCGACTACCAGAACTTCCTGCTCATCATCGCGTACTGGATCGCGCCCTGGCTGGCCGTCTACTTCTGCGACCTGCTACTGCGGCGCAACCCGGAGGAGACGCTGCTGTTCGCCACCCGGCGCACCAACTGGGCCGGGCCGGTGGCCATGCTGGCCGGGATGGGCATCTCGATCTGGCTGTTCTCCAACCAGACGGAATACGTCGGCGTGGTGCCCACCCATATCGGCTCGGCCGGAGACCTGACCTTCGAGGCCGGCTTCGTCATCACCGCCGCGGTCTACCTGGGCTGGCACGCCATCGCCAGGACCGGCCGGGAACGGACGCTGGCCGCCTGAGCGTTCCCCGGGGTTTCAGAGCCATGTCCTCAGGGAAGATACGAGGCGGCACCGAACGCAGGCCGGTAGAGTATGCGCGGTCTTGTTCGGGGCCCGTCACGGGGATTTTAGCCGCGGACCTGTCCGCCCTCGTCGAAAGGACCGTCGCGTATGCCCAGGTCGGTGAGCCTTCGCCAGCGAGTGACCGAACTGATCCCTGAGCTGGCCAAGTTCGGCGTGGTGGGGCTGATCGGCGCGGTCATCGACCTCGGCGGCGCCGCCTACCTGCACGGGTCGCTGGGCATCGGGCCGCTGGTGGCCAAGGCGCTGGCCATCCTCGCCGCGATGGTGGTCACCTACCTGGGCAGCCGGTTCTGGACCTTCCGGCACCGGGTCAACCAGGCGCTGCTGCGCGAGGGCACGCTGTTCGTGGCGCTGAACATGGTCGGCCTGGCCATCGCCGAGGTGGTGATCGCGGTCACCACCTACGGGCTGGGCGCCAAGAGCGCGCTGGCGTACAACGCGGCCAGCGTGGTGGGCACCGGGCTCGGCACGATCTTCCGGTACTTCGCCTACAAGAAGTGGGTGTTCCTGGCCGGCGTGCCCGGGGCGGCCGTGGCGGCCACCGAAGCCGCGGTGTCCGGGTTTGTCGACGCGGACGAGACAAGCGAGACCGGCGCCGCGCTGGCCGGAGCCGCTCCGGCCCGCAGCGTGCCCTGCGGGCCGGCCCGGCCGCCTGGGAGCGGCTCGAGCCGTCGCTCGACCAGACGCCCGCAGCACCGGTGCACCCCGACAGGGCCGTTCGCCGTTTAGCGGGCGCGCTCGCTTCAGGCGGGGCCGCGGACCGGCTGGCTGCCTGGGCTCAGCGGATGCCGGGGCAGGAACACCGCGAACGTGGCCGGCTTCGCCTTGGCCAGCACCACCCGCCCGCCGTCGGCCGCGGCCATCGTCCGGGCCAGGGCCAGCCCCAGCCCGGTACCCTCGGGGCGGCCGCTCACGCTCCGCTCGAAGATCCGGGACACCAGGTCGGGCGGGACGCCCTTGCCCTCGTCCCTGACCTCGATCACGACCGAACGGGCACTTTGCGATGTCTGCAGGGTCACCGTCCCGCCGCCGTGCATCAGCGCGTTGTCCAGCAGCGTCGCCAGCACCTGGGCCAGCCCGCCCGGCGTGACGTGGGCCTGCAGGCCGCGCACGCCGATCACCACGAGCTTGCGCCGCGACCCGGCGGAACGCGGGTTCCCACTCGATGACCTGCTGCCGGACGATCTCGTCGATGCCGGTCAGCGCGGCCGAGGCGGCGGCGGCGCGGCGGGCCGGGCTGAGCAGCTGGGTCACCACATCCGCCAGCCGTTCGGCCTGGGTCAGGGCCGCGCTGCCCTCCTCCCGGACCACGCTCGGGATCGTCGGCCGCGGCCATCATCTCCTCCAGCCGCATCGACAGCGCGGTCAGCGGGGTGCGCAGCTGATGCGAGGCGTCCACCGCGAGCTCCCGGTCCGCCGCGAGCAGGCTGCTGAGCCTGCGCGCCGAGCGGTCGAGCCCGTCGGCCAGCTGATCGAGGTCGGCGACCCCGTACCGGCGGCCGAGCGGGCGCGGGTCGCCGGCGCCGACCCGCGCTGGCCGCCTCGGCGAGCTCCTCGGTCGGCCGGGCCAGCCGGGCCGCGAGCAGGGCGGTCAGCCAGGCGGCCAGCACGGTCACCGCGACCGCGATGACGACGAGCACCGTCAGCGCGGCCGGTCCCCGGCCGGCCGCGATCACCAGCGCGGGCCCGCCGACGAGCAGGACGGCGCCGAACGCCACGGCCAGGTGCGAGAACCAGAGCTTCTTGCGCACGCCTCACCCCGCGCTGGTCCTGCGGCCGGTCGTGCCGCTGGGCCGTCAGTCGCCGCGCTCAAAGCGGAACCCCACGCCGCGGACGGTGGTGATGTACCTGGGGCTGTGCGCGTCGTCGCCGAGCTTGCGGCGCAGCCAGGAGATGTGCATGTCGAGCGTCTTGGTGGAGGTCCACCACTTCGCGTCCCAGACCTCGCGCATGATCTGCTCGCGGGTGACCACCTTGCCCGCGTCCCGCAGCAGGATCCAGAGCAGGTCGAACTCCTTGGTGGTGAGGTCGAGCTCGGCGTCCCCGTGCCAGGCCCGGCGGGCGTCGGTGTCGATCCGCACGCCCAGCGCGGCCGAGCCCTCCGCCGTGCCCCGGCGGAGCAGGGCCCGGACCCGGGCGAGCAGCTCGGCCAGCCGGAACGGCTTGGTGACGTAGTCGTCGGCCCCCGCGTCCAGGCCCACCACCGTGTCCACCTCGTCGGCCCGGGCGGTGAGGATGAGCACCGGCACGGCGTACCCGCCCGCCCTGACCCGGCGGCATACCTCGAGCCCGTCGAGTTCGGGCAGGCCGATGTCGAGCAGGATCAGGTCGACGCCGTCGTTCAGGCCCGGTCCAGGGTCGTCGGGCCGTCCGTGGTCACGTCGACCTCGTACCCTTCGCGGCGCAGCGCCCGGGACAGCGGCTCTGAGATCGACGTGTCATCCTCGGCGAGCAGCACGCGGGTCATACCTAATAGTAAAGCCACGGTAAAACTGCGGGGACCTGGCTTGGCCCAAGCCGGGCTGGGCTGGTGGTTGACAGTCGTGACCGACAGCGTAACGCCGGAGGCCGGGACAGCAGCCCGCACAGGATCTCGCCATGGCACGTCGAGTGCCATGCTGACCAGGTGGCCACCTTCAGGCGGACTCTACATCGGACATGCTAGCGAAAAGCAGCGGAGTAACAGCATCACGCAAGGCTGCAGTAGTCTGGACGATCTGCTCGTGGATGGCGAGCTTTTCATCGAGAGTCCCGAGCGTTGCGGCGATTTCCGTCTGTGTTTCAGCAGGCGGGATAACTACCGGCAAGGCGCCGAGCGTCTTCGTCGTTAGAGTGGAGATAGCTGATCCCACTCCATTGCTGATAATCCAGTCATGTACCAACGGATGGCTGAGGTAATAGTTGAGGTAGTGCGCGTCTAGCGGCTGTTCAGGCCGAAGCCTGAGGCATCCTGTACCGATTAGCCATCCGTCCTGTTCTTTACTCACTAGCCCCTGTCGGCCAAGTACACCAGTTCGAGCCACCACGATATCCATGGAGCGGACCTGATAGCGCGATAGGGACACCGCCTGTTCGACGGATACGGCGTTATCGCCGTCATCGGTGATCCGGCTGTTCCGCAGGTTTTGCGGGGTGATCACCGGAATGTTGGCGGATGTGCGTTGTTCAAAGCGCAGCCGTGTCCCAGAAGGCCCGGCCACGATCCTGCAGACGTCGGCCAGTTTGGCGTAGCGCCAGCTATCCGGAATGGCACCTATCAACGAGTGCATCAGCGCAGCCTGTCTAGTTGCCTGACGACGGCTACGTCGGCCTCAGCCGCCCGCGCTTGCAACAGGTCCAGCTTCAGCCGGAGTTCGTCTACATCCGCAAGGTCAGCGGAGGCACGAGCCCCCGTGCCAACATATTTGCCGGGAAGAAGCATGTAGTCATTGTCCCGGATCGTGCTGGTGGGCACGGACGCAGCGAAACCAGGTTGGTCTTCCCATCCTCGTCCGTCGTGCCGACTGAGCCACTCCTGTAGCGTGGCCAGAATCTGCTGAATGTCTGCCTGGGAAAGCTCCCGCCGCGTGCGGCTAACCATGCGGCCAAGCGTCCGCGCATCGATGAACAGAATCTCATCAGCTGTTCCCTGGTTCCGATGGGTGAGAAGCCACACATTGACCGGAACTGTAGTCGAGGCGAAGAGTTGGGGTGGCAGGGCGATCACGGCCTCCACCACGCCATCGTCGGCCATGGCAGCCCTTATACCCCGGTCATTACGGGTGACCGAGGCGCCGGTTGGCATGATCACGGCGGCTCGTCCGCCTTCAGCGAGGCACGATGCAATGTGTTGAAGCCACGCGAAGTTAGCGTTGCTCTTCGGCGGAGATCCATAACGCCAGCGCTGATCGTCAGTTTCTGAGGGACCCCAGTCGCGAAGGTTAAAGGGTGGGTTCGCCAGGATAACGTCGAACTGCCGGTGGCACATGTCTTCGGACAGTGCCAGCACCGGCCGTTGGCCCAGATCAGATTGAAGACCGTGGAGCGCCAGATTCATCCTGGCCAGTGCCCAGGACCGCTCCTGCAGGGCCTGCCCAGCCAATGCGACAGAGTAGCAGTCACCGCCGCGTTCTCTTACGTATCGAGCAGCGTCAATCAGGAAACCGCCGCTCTCGCAGCATGGATCCAGAACGCTCTCTCCCGGCCGCGGCATGACCATCTCGACCATGGCGTGGACCACTGATCGCGGAGTATAAAATACAGCCCGTTTACCCTGGGTGTTTCCAAACAGTTCCAGCAGATGATCGAAGACCTCCCCATCCCAGCCTGGCTCTGCACCAAGGCTGTCCTGGCCAACGGGAGGCAACACGGAATCAAGGAGCAGGATGAGTTCTGCGATCCGCCTTTGGCCATCGTTCTCGGAAGATATAGTAGATGTTGCATGCTTTAGATAGGTAAGCAATGGCTCGGCCGCCTTTGCGACATCTTCTATTACGCGGCGAAAATCGGCGGATACATGAACTATATCTTCCTGCCAGCGCAGCGGATACTTCTGCCGCAAATAGAGTAGACCAAGAACGAGGTCCGCATAGACCATAGGTTCTATAAAGCCGCGGCATGCTTCCGCTTGCCGCCACAACATGCTTGAGATAGCACCTGGATTAACTTCGGCGATCCCTATGTTCTTGCGAAACCGTGCACCATATGTCGTTCCCGGCGATTCTCTTTCTTCCAAGTCATTTGCCGGGATCTTCCGACGGTCGAGCCACGTCGCAACCTCTGCCACCGTAAACAACTCCCTGTTTTCGCGCCGTTCAGGAAGCGGGAACGTGCCTCGGTGCCGTCGCCGCCAGTTACTGACAGCAGCGGCACTGACTTGGGCGATGCGTGCGATATCCGCAGCGGTGATTTGCTCGGCCCGGTTATTCACCGTACCTCTCAGGTCCAGTGTTTCGGTCGAGACAACACGATACCGGCCGACGTAGTAACCTGCGGCGGAAGCTGCGACTGGCGAATCGCGGCATGTCCGATGGACAAGTAGCCGTCCACGGCCCGCTTCAAGTCATCCGAATTACGGCGCGGAGGGAATGCCGCAATTATTCTCTTCTCCGGACGAAGACGTTTTATGGCGCGAATGGCGGGACATAGATCACTATCAGCCGAAATCAGCAGCGCCATATCATAGCGGTCCTGGACTCCGTCCGCAACGAGCGAGACAGCTATATTGACATCCGTTTCCTTCTCTTCGAATACCTTCCAAGAAGCTCCACACTGGCGGCACTGGCGGCGTTTTTCCTGGAATCGTCCGTCCATGACGGACACAAGCGGGCTGTGGCTGACGAGGGCATCGAGATAATCGGATTGGCGCTGCTGGCTGTCGGCATTACCGCGGACACGAGCAGTAAAATATGTGACGCGAGCCAATGTTTGGCCTCGGTGCAGCAGGCTCTCGGAGAGGGCCTGCAGGTCCAGCCAGAGGTATCGCCGCGCATACTTGTCCTTCAGTCCGAAGTACAAATTGAAGCCGTCGACATAGGCGGCGACACGGACCACGGCGCACCTCCCTTGCCTGTAGGCCATCGACCACATAGACTGATGGGACCACCACGCTAGGGTGAGCAGCCCTGGCTCGACGGCCCCAGACATGGGGCCGTCTCTTTTTGGGTCCCTTTTCGTAGGTGTCGTCTTGTGCTCATCGTAGGCCGACTCACCCGCCCTCGCAAGCGCATTCAGGTGCGCCTCTTTTTGTTAACTAGGGTGGCAGACGTCCGTCGACTAGCAGGTTAGGCACCTGAGTCGGGCCGAACAGCGCGCAGACCTGGGGGATCGACCCGGAGGCCTGGATCTGGGTGCGGAAGATCCGTCCCGCCCCGCGGCGGCCGGGGAACATGTCCACCTGATCGGTAATCCGCGCCCCGGCGGAGTCGACCAGGTCTGTCATGATGCGCTCACGCCACCAGGCTAGACGCGCGCACCGGCCGGACGCGCTCAGGGACGGGATCATGATGGGGCTGATGGGGCTGATGGGGCTGGCCTTGGGGTCGGACATGGTTCGGGAGGTTAGGGCTGGTTCCGGTCGTTGCGTTCTAGCCTGCGCTGCTCGTCTTCGACCAGGCGGAACAGGGTGGCCTGGGTGAACTCCACCCGCGGGATGTCGGTCAGCACGATCTGGCCGTGCTCGCCGGCCGACTCGACCACCAGCCGCCCGCTGCCCAGCAGCCGGTCCAGCAGGCCCTTGGAGAACGACACGTCGTTGATCCTGGCCAGCGGGATATCCCGGCCGTGCCTGGTCACCACGCCGCCGCGGACCTTCAGCCGCCGGGTCGTCAGCTCATAGATCGTCGTCCGCCAGCGCAGCACCGGCACCATCAGCCACACCATCAGGGCCAGGATCGCGACCGCCGCGACCGCCAGCCGCTCGACCGCCGCCGCCGAACCCGCCGGGATCACCACCTCCGCCACCAGCGCGATCGCCACCACGACGATCGCGAGCAGCAGCGGCGGGATCAACGTCTTCCAATGCGGATGCAGGAGCAGCACCGGCTGCTCGTCGCCGGCCAGCGGGGAGTCGTACGCCATACCGCACATCCTGTCGGGACTTGTCGCGTGACACAATTCGACGATGGACTGGGCTCGGGTGCGGCGGGCACGCGGCGCGGCGGCACTGGCTGTTCGGGCTGGCCCTGGCCGCGGCCATCGTGGTGCGGGTGCTGGTCATGCTGGCGTTCCGGCCGATCATGTGGTTCGGCGGGGACTCCGCGTCCTACCTGGCCACCGGGCTGCGGCTGGTCCCCGATCCGAGCCGGGTCGGCGGCTACGGCTTCTTCTTGTGGCTGCTGCGGCCGCTGCACAGCTTCGCCGCGGTGGCCGCCGTCCAGCACGCCATGGGGCTGGCCATCGGGGTGCTCAGCTACCGGCTGGCCCGCCGGTACGGGCTGCCGGCCTGGGCCGCGACGCTCGCCGCCGTGCCGGTGCTCTTCGACGCGTACGAGCTTCAGCTCGAATCGGACGCGGTGCCGGACGTGCCGTTCGGCCTGCTGGTCTTTATCGCCCTGTACCTGCTGCTGCGCGCGCCAGGCGAACGGCGGCCCGCCCGCGCCGGGGCCGCCGCCTTCCTGCTCGGGATCACGGCGATCATCTGGCCGGTCGGGCTGGCGCTGCTCGCGGTGCTGCTGGTCGCGCTGGCGATCCGGCGGGCGGGCTGGCTCGCGCTGGCCGCCGCGGTGCTGGCCGGGGCGGTCCCGGTCGCGGGCTACGCGGCCTGGTTCGACCTGCACGAGCACCAGTTCAGCCTGACCCGCAGCGAGGGCGTGTACCTGTGGTCGCGGACCATGTCGTTCGCGAACTGCGCGGTGATCAAGCCGCCGGCCGGCGAGCGGGTGCTGTGCCCGCCCGCTGGCCCGCGGATCGCCGCCTCGCTGTACATCTGGGACGGCGACTCGCCGCTGCTGCGGCTGCCCGGCGGGCGGTTCTCGGCGCGGACCAACACGCTCACCCGGAACTTCGCGCTGCGCGCCATCGCGGCGCAGCCGGGCGGGTACCTGACCGCGGTCGGGCACGACGTCGCGCTGAGCTTCTACTGGGACCGGCCGGTCCACCCGGACGCCGGCATCGTGGACCGGTACCAGTTCGCCGACGCCACGACGGCCTGGGTGCCGGCCAGCATGGGCGCGATCGGCGGCGGAACCGTGGCCAGCGACCAGGCCGCCTACAACGGCGGCCCGGCCCCGACGCGGGCGATCCAGCCGTTCGCCTCGCTGGCTGGTGAGCTACCAGCGGTTCGGCTACCTGCGCGGGACGCTGCTCGGGGTGATCCTGCTCGGCGGGCTGGGCGCGATGATTTTCCGGCGGCGCGCCGGGGCCGGGCCGGGCACGCCGGGTTGGCGTGGGCGTTCGCGGCGGCGATCCTGGTCGTGCCGCCCATGATCGCGGACTTCGACCTGCGCTACCTGGTGCCGGCCATGCCCGCCGCGTGCCTGGCGGCGGTGCTGGCGTTCGCGCCGGGCGGTCAGCGCAGGTGCACGACGTCGCCGGCCGCCACCGGGACGACGGAGTCCGGTGACACCCGGACGAGCAGCCTGCCGTCCGGGTCTACGCCGACGGCCAGCCCGGAAAGCAGCTGACCGCCGGGCAGCTCGGCCCGGACCTGGCGGCCGATGGTGGCGCACAGCCCGGTGTACTCCGCGCGCAGCCCGGAGCGTTCCGGGTCACCGTCGGCCTGGATCCAGGCTAGGTAGCGATGCTCGAAAGCGGTCAGGATGGCGGTGAGCAGCGCGGCCCGGTCCAGGTTCGCGGCGGGCGGGGATCCGGCGGGTACGACCGCGGCGGACGGGATGGCGATGGCCAGGGCGCGGAGCCGGAGGTCGCGGGCAGCCCGGGCCGCCGGGGGCCGGGCCGGGCGGCGGCAGCTCGGACGGGTTCGGTGGACACGTTCAGGCCGATGCCGACGACGACCGCGTCACCGGCGGCCTCGGCCAGGATGCCGCCGAGCTTGGCCGGGCCGGCCAGCACATCGTTCGGCCATTTCAGCCGGGCGTCGACGCCGGCCACGGCGCGGACCGCGGCGGCGACCGCCACGCCGGCCAGCAGCGGCAGCCAGCCACGGCGGGCGGGCGCGATGGCGTGCGGGCGGACCAGCAGGGAGAACGTCAGCGCCGCCCGCGGCGGGGACACCCAGACCCGGCCCAGCCGGCCTCGTCCCGCGCGCTGCTCCTCGGCGGCGAGCACGACACCCTCCGGTGCGCCCGCGGCGGCCCGGTCCAGCAGGTCGGCGTTGGTCGAGCCGGTCGCCGCGGTGACCTCGACGGCCCGCCACAGCCCGCCCGGCCGGACCACGGCGCGCCGCAGCGCGCGCGGCATCAAGCCGGGGGCCGCAGCGTCCCGGCAGGCGTGCCGAGCGTCCGGCCGGCGGATGCCGAGCGTCCAAGCCGGGTGGATGCGATGGGCCCTGGCCTGGCGTCTGGGTCTCGGGATCGGTCATAACCCACTATTGTTCAGGTTCGGAGGAGGAGGGGAATCGTTGACCGGTCTCGGGACCAGCCAGCGGCGCGGCACCGACGGTGACAGCGTGCCGGAACGGCGGCGCGAAGCTGGCGGCTGTGGCCGCCGGAGATCTCCTGGGATGCCGGGGCGCTGGCCGCCAGGGCCAGGGGCGCCGCGGCTCAGCCTGGCCCCGGCCGCGCTGTGGCGGAACCACCGGCTGTTCACCATCGCGGCCTGCGTGTCGATTATCCCGCGGTTCGTCGCCGCGCTGGGGTTCAAGCCCGCGCTGCTCATCCAGGACTCCTTCTCCTACATGAAGCAGGCCGCCCGCCCGTTGCCGCTGTCCCAGCTCCGGCCGGCCGGGTACCCGATGCTGCTGCGGGTGCTCGAGGCCCTTCCACAGCCTGCTGCTGGTGACCACGCTGCAGCACCTGATGGGGATCGTGCTCGCCGTGATCATCTACGCGGTGCTGCGCACACCGCGGGCTGCCCGCCTGGGGGGCGACGCTGGCGGCCGTCCCGACCCTGTTCGACTCGCGGCAGATCTGGCTGGAATCCTCCATCCTGCCCGACACCTTGTTCACGCTCGTGCTGATGATCGCCGTCGCGATCCTCGTCGTGGCGCGCAAGCCGACGATCTGGCAGGCGGTCATCGTCGGCGTGCTGGTGGCCTGGGCGGCGGTCATCCGCGGCAACGGCGCCCCGGTCATCGTCGATCATCCTGGTCTTCCTGCTGCTGCAGCGGGTCGGCTGGAAGGTGTTCACCGCGTGCCTGGCCGCGTTCGCGATCCCGGTGGCCGCGCTACGCGCTGGTGTTCTTCTCCGAGTACGGGCAGCTCAACATCACCAACAGCAGCGGGCTGTTCCTGTGGTCGCGCACCATGTCGTTCGCCAACTGCTCGATCATCAAGCCGCCGGCCGACCTGCGTCCCGCTGTGCCCGGCAGAACGCAGCCGGACCACCCGACCACGCCCGCGCCGGCCTGGTCCGTCGACGGCCCTGCTGAACGAGCGGACCCCGGCCGACTACCTGTGGGACGCCCGGCGCGTGGTACGACGTCGACAAGGACCCCGGCGTCAACGCGCACCAACAACAAGCTCGCCATGCAGTTCGCCGAACGGGCCATCGAGGCCCAGCCGGCCGACTACCTCAAGACGGTCGGCGAGGGCGTGTTCCTGACCTTCGCCGCCACCGACCGGCCGCAGGACTACCTGTCGGATCACTTCACCGTGGCCCCGCACATCCCCACGCTCGCGTTCTACATGAAGTACTGGGAGAACAGGTACGCGCACACCAAGGCGAACACGCACGTGCACCAGCCGTGGGCGTACTTCATGTTCCTGTACCAGCTGCCGGTCTGGTTCCCCGGCTGGGTCTTCTTCGCCGTCATGGCTGGCGCGGCTGGTCCTGCTGATCGCAAGGTGGCGGCGCGGCTGGGGCAGGCTGCGGGCCTGGCCTGGGCGCGTCGCGGTGATCAACCTGGTGGTGCCGATCGCGGCCCACGAACTCGACTACAGGTACGCGCTGTCGGCGGTCCCGTTCGCCTGCCTGGCGCTCGGCCTGGCGCTGGCCCGCAAGCCGGCGCCCGGCACCCGAGCCGGAGGCCGACGCGGGCTAGTCGGCGACGCGGATGCGCAGGCGGCGGAAGCCCTTGCCCTTGCTCTCGATCTTGGCGACCTCGATCCGGCCGACCTGACGGGTCGAGGCCACGTGCGTGCCGCCGTCCGCCTGCTGGTCCAGGCCCACGATGTCGACGACGCGGACGTCCTTGACGTCGGCCGGAACCAGGTTGGTCGCGGTCCGGATGATGTCGGGCAGGGCGAACGCCTCGTCCCGCGGCAGCACCCGCACGTCGATACGGCGGTCGGCCTGCGATCTCGGCGTTGCAGGCGGCCTCCACCGCGTCCCGGAACCCGTCCGGCAGCTCGGGCAGGTTGAAGTCCATCCGCGCGGTCAGCGGCTCCATGTTGCCGCCGGTGACCAGCGCGCCGAAGTCGCGGAACACCACGCCGCACAGCACGTGCAGGCCGGAGTGCGTGCGCATCAGCGCGGTCCGGCGCTCGTCCTCCACCGCGCCGCGGACCGCGGTGCCCGACCGGCGGCAGCGGGTCGCCTTCGGCCGGGATCAGGTACAGGTCGTCGCCCTTGCGCGCGCCTTCGATCCGGGTCTGCACGCCGCCCCACAGCAGCACGCCGTGATCCGGCGGCTGGCCGCCGCCGCCCGGGTAGAAGGCGGACCGGTCAAGCACGATCCCGTCGGCGTCAGCCGCCAGCACCGTCCCTTCCCACTCCCGCAGCGTCTGGTCATCGAGCTCGAGCCGGTGCGTCCTGCATGACGGCTGCATTGCGGGGTCAGCCGGTGTTCTGCAGGCCGGCCGCGACGCCGTTGACGGTGAGCAGCAGGAGGCGTTCAGGCGTTCGCGTCGCGTCCGGGATGTCGCCCGCCATCTGGCCGCGCAGCGCGGCCAGGGCCCGCAGCTGCAGGTAGGACAGCGCGTCCACGTAGGGGTCGCGGAGCGCGACCGCGCGGGACAGCACGTGCCGGTTGGCCAGCAGCCGGTCGTGGCCGGTCACGGTGAGCACCAGCCGGCGGGTCAGGTCGTACTCGGCCAGCACCCGCTCGGTCAGGTCCTCCCGGCCGCCCAGGGCCAGGTACCGGGCCCCGATCAGCCGGTCCGTCTTGGCCAGGCTCATCTCCGCGTTGTCGAGCAGCACGCCGAACAGCGGCCAGTCCCGGTAGGCGCGGCGTAGCGCCCCGGCGCCGTCGGGGCACCCTCGGCGGCCGGGTCGGGCGTCGGATGGGTCATGGCGCGGCGGCCAGCCCGCTGCCCAGGCCGAACCAGCCCGGGCAGGTTCATCCGGGTCTGCGACCAGGCGAACACCCAGGGGATGGCGCGCAGGTCGGTCAGGTCCATGGTGGCCACGGCGCCGGCGAGGGCCGGGGCCAGGCCGCGCTTGGCCGGGCGGGAGCCGATGCGCAGCTGGCCGATCTCGCCCAGCGGGCTGATCCGCGCGAACCAGTCGGCGAACCCGTCCGCCTCGACCAGGCCGCGGAACGCGGCCCGCGCGGCCGCGTCGATCCGGTCGGCGACGTCGCGGTAGGTGGCGGCCGCGGCCGCGTTCCGGTCCGCGATCCGCGCCGAGGAGGCGAGCAGCACCGCGGAGCTGACCTGCTCCAGGTGCCGCTTGGCGATCACCTGCTGGCCGTACCTGGCGAAGATGACCTCGCCCTGCTCGGTGACCTTGAACGAGCCGTTCACCGAGCCGGGCGCCTGGGCGAGCACGGCGCGGCCGGCCGGGCCGCCGCCGCGGCCGAGCGCGCCGCCCCGGCCGTGGAACAGGGTCAGCCGGATGCTGGTGCGTCGGCGGCCCATGCGGCCAGCCTGGCCTGGGCGTCGAACAGCCGCAGGGTGGCGCTGGCCGGGCCGAGTTCCTTGGCCGAGTCGGAGTAGCCGAGCATCGCCTCGAGCTCCCGGCCGTTGGCGGCGAGCCGCTGCGTCGACCTCCGGGAGCGCGAGCATGCCGGTCAGCACGTCCGGCGCGTTGGTCAGGTCGCCGCGCTCTCGAACAGCGGCACCACGTCGAGCTCGGGGACCCGGCCGTCGGCCATCGCGTAGCGGGCCAGCTCGTAGACCGCGGCGATGTCGTCCGCCGAGCGGGTGAAGCTGACTACGTACCGGCGGCAGGCGTCCGTGGCCGAACCGGTCCTGGACCCAGGCCACCGCGCGGATCGTGGCCAGCACCTCCTGGGTCTCGCGGACCAAGGAGGGTCGACCTGGCGCCGACCACGAGCCGCCGTCGGGACCGGACTCGGGCGGCCCCGTAGCCGTCCTCGACGCCGGGCGGCCCGGCGGCCCGCAGCTCGGCCAGCGCCCGGGCGTGCACCTCGCTGTGCTGGCGTACCTCCAGCCCGGCCAGGTGGAAGCCGAAGGTCTCGGCCTGACCAGATGAGGTGCTGCAGCTCGCCGAACGCCTGCTTGGCCGCGCCCGCCTCGGCCAGCGAATCCTGCACCACCCGCAGGTCGGCCAGGTACGCCGCGGGCCCGGGTAGGCCAGGTCGGCGTGCCGGACCGCGGGTCGCGGCCAGCCGTTGCGCCACGTACAGCAGGTAGGTGCGGTAGGGCTCCTGCGGTGATCGTTCGGTGATCTCGGCCAGCAGCTCCGGGTGCGCGGCCGAGGCCGCGGCCAGGGCGCGGCGCAGCACCGGCGCGGGCGGCGTCGTCTCCTCGTGCATGGTCAGCGCCCGGCCGAGCCGGGTCGTGGCCGGCTTCCAGCGCGCGCAGCGCGTGGTCGGCTGCGATGGTGGCCGCCTCGCGGGTGACCTGCGCGGTGACGAACGGATTGCCGTCCCGGTCCGCGCCCACCCAGCTGCCGAACCGCAGGTAGGCCGGCACCTCCGTCCGGACCTGGCCGCTGTCCGGCCCGGCCAGCGCCCGGTCGAGTTCGCGGTAGACGATGGGCACGACCCGGAACAAGGTCTCGTCGAACGCGGTCATGACCGCGCGGACCTCGTCGATCGGGTTCATCGCGTTGACCCGCAGCTGTGATGTCCGCCACAGCAGATCGACGTTCTCGCGCAGCACCCGCCGCGCCTCGGCCAGGTCCGCGGCCCCGGCGCGCGGGTCATCCAGCGCGTGCAGCAGCTCGCTGATCCGGCGCAGCGCGGCCACCACGGCCCGGCGGCGCGCCTCGGTGGGGTGCGCGGTGAGCACCAGGTGGACACGCAGCGACGCGAGCAGCTCGTCGAGGTGCTCGCGCCCGCTGTCGCTGACCGCACCTCGGCGACGGCGGCGGCGAGCGATTCCCGCACCGGCTCGGCGCCGTTGTCGCGCTCGCGCAGGTTCCTGATGCGCTGGTGCTCCTCGGCCAGGTTGGCCAGATGAAAGTAGACGGCGAAGGCCCGGGCGACGAGTTCGGCCCGGGCCACGCTCCAGGACGCGACCAGCGCGGCGATGTCGTCGCTGGCCGGCGCGGCACCCGCCCCGCCGCGGCGCGCGGCGATCACCGCGTGCCTGAGCTGCTCCACGTCGGCCAGCAGCTCAGGTCCGGCGGAGTCGCGGACGACCTCACCGAGGACGTCGCCGAGCAGCCGGACGTCGTGGCGCATCGGCTCGGGCAGCGCGGCCCGGTCACTATCTCTGTCCCTGTTCACGGTCAGAGCGTAATGCCCCCGGCTGACCTGCCCGCTAGCCTGGTGCGCATGACCACACAGATCGCCGAAACCGGACACGGATCCGAGCCCGGTCCCGACCCGCACACGACCGCGGGGAAGATCGCCGATCTGGAACGGCGACGGCACGAAGCCGTGCACGCCGGCTCCGAGCAGGCGGTGGCCAAGCAGCACGACCGGGGCAAGCTGACCGCGCGGGAGCGGGTCGAGCTCCTGTGCGACGAGGGCTCGTTCACCGAGTTCGACGAGCTGGCCCGGCATCGGGCCAGCGACTTCGGCATCGCGGCCAACCGGCCCTACGGCGACGGCGTCGTCACCGGGTACGGCACCGTGGACGGGCGGCCGGTCTGCGTGTTCAGCCAGGATTTCACCGTTTTCGGCGGTTCGCTCGGCGAGGTCTACGGCGAGAAGATCGTCAAGATCATGGATCACGCGCTGAAGACGGGCTGCCCGGTGATCGGGATCAACGACGGCGGCGGCGCCCGGATCCAGGAAGGCGTGGTGGCGCTCGGCCTGTTCGCCGAGATCTTCTACCGCAACGTGATGGCCTCGGGCGTCATCCCGCAGATCTCGCTGATCATGGGCCCGTGCGCGGGCGGCGCGGTCTACTCCCCCGCCATCACCGACTTCGTCCTGATGGTCGAGGGCACCTCGCACATGTTCATCACCGGCCCGGACGTGATCAAGACGGTGACGGGTGAGGACGTGAGCTTCGAGGACCTCGGCGGCGCGCACGCGCACGGCACCAAGTCCGGCGTGGCCCACTACCAGGCCACCGACGAGCAGGACTGCATCGACTTCGCCCGCGACCTGCTGTCCTACCTGCCCTCGAACAACCTGGAGGAGCCACCTCGGCTGGTCGCCGACGACGAGCTCGAAGCCATCGAGACCGACGCCGAACTCGACACGCTCATCCCCGACTCACCCAACCAGCCCTACGACATGCACGACGTGCTCACCCGGGTCCTGGACGACGGCGAGTTCCTCGAAATCCACGCCGGCTTCGCGCCGAACATCGTGGTCGGCTTCGGCCGGGTGGAGGGCGCCTCGGTCGGGGTGGTGGCGAACCAGCCGATGCACTACGCCGGCTGCCTCGACATCGACGCGTCGGAGAAGGCGGCTCGCTTCGTCCGGACCTGCGACGCGTTCAGCATCCCGATCCTGACCTTCGTCGACGTCCCCGGGTTCCTGCCCGGCATCAGCCAGGAATGGCAGGGGATCATCAGGCGCGGCGCCAAGCTCATCTACGCCTACGCCGAGGCCACCGTGCCCAAGGTGACGGTGATCACCAGGAAGGCCTACGGCGGCGCCTACGACGTGATGGGCTCCAAGCACCTGGGCGCGGACGTCAACCTGGCCTGGCCGACCGCGCAGATCGCGGTGATGGGCGCGCAGGGCGCGGTGAACATCTTGCACCGGCGGGAGCTCGCGGCCGCCGACGAACCCGGACGAGCTGCGCGCCCGGCGGATCACCGAGTACGAGGACACCCTGGCGAACCCGTACATCGCGGCCGACCGCGGCTACGTCGACGCGGTCATCCGGCCGGCCGAGACCAGGCTGGCGGTCACCCGCGCGCTGCGCAGCCTGCGGACCAAGCGGCAGACGCTGCCGCCGAAGAAGCACGGCAACATTCCGCTCTAGAACGTTATGACTACAAAGAGTTACTAGGTAGATCCGATCCGCCGCCAAAAGTGACGCATCTGGCACGCGCACGCGGCAGGCTGGCCTACAGTCAAAGATGATGACCGAATTCGCCGCCCCGCTTCCCATCCTGGCCCGCTACGCGGTCATGGTGGACGTCGGGTACATCTACGCCGCGGCGGGTGAACTGCTGTTCGGATCGAGTTCCCGCCGTGATTTCCGGGTCGACGCCGTCCCGCTGATCCAGGTGGTCACCAAGCACGCCGACGAGCTGATCCGCGGCGAGCTGCTCCGGGTGTACTGGTACGACGCGGCCAGGGACCGGGTGCCGACCATCGACCAGCGGGTCATCGCGCAGATGCCCTGGGTCAAGCTCCGGCTCGGCAACCTGAACGCGCGCGGTCAGCAAAAGGGCGTGGACGCGCAGATCAGGGCGGACATGGAGGCGCTGGCCCGGCACCGGGCCATCACCGACGCGGTGCTCATCGCGGGCGACGAGGACATGGTGCCCGCGGTCGAGGCCGCGCAGGCCTACGGGGTGCGCGTGCACCTGTGGGGCATCGAGCCGCCGTACGGCACCAACCAGGCCGAGCGGCTGGTCTGGGAATCCGACACGGTCGACGTCCTGGACGCCGCGTTCCTGCGGCCCTACTTCACCAAGAACCCCGCCGCCGTCGAGCAGGTGCGCTCGGACCCGGCGCTGGGACCGCAGGCCACCGTGCCCTCCCCGGCCCAGCTGTTCGGCGAGCGGCACATCAGGGCGGCCGGTCCCGCAGCCGACCAGCCGGACCGGCGCGCATCCGGTGCTCCCGTCCGGCGGCTGGCCGGCCAGCGTCAACGTCCACCGGCCCGATGCCCCGGCTCGGGCCCGACCGGATGCGGGTCGAAGAGGCGGGCGAGCACGTCGCGCAGAAGTGGATCCTGACCCGCGGCCGGGACAACATCAGGGACCTGCTGCCCGGCCCGATCCTGCCGCCCGTCATCGACAAGGAACTGCTGGTCGACGCGGAGAAGGAGCTCGGTCTTTCGCTTCGCCCCTACCAGGAGGCCCGCGAGTGGCTGCGGGACGCGTTCTGGGAGCGGGTCCACCGGGAGTTCGGCATCAGCCTCGGCAAGATCCCGGGGCTAAGGACTTTTTATACTGAACGGACCGTGGTGACACAGCCGCTGACAACGATCAGCCGCGCCGCGCCGCAGCTCCGGGTGGTCCGCGGCGACGCCACGCCCGAGGAGATCGCCGCCCTGGTCGCCGTGCTGATGGCGACCAGCGCCCGCCGGCGCGGGCAGCGACGGCGCGGCGACCCGCCCGGCGCGGTCAGCGTGGTCCGCACCGGCGGCACGAGGCTGCGCGTGCCGCCGGCCCGGGCCCCGGCGCCTGGCGCCGCTCCGCCCTCCCCGGCTAGGGCCCGGCGTAAGCGGCCGTCGGCTGAGATTGCTGCGGGTCGTAGGCCAGGTTGGGACGCAGCCAGCGTTCGGCTTCGCGGAGGCTGACGCCTTGCCTGCGGGCGTAGTCCGCGGCCTGGTCCCGGCCGATGCGGCCGACGGTGAAGTAGCGCGCCTGCGGGTGGGCGAACAGCAGACCGCTGACGCTGGCGGCCGGGGTCATCGCGCAGGACTCGGTCAGCGTCATGCCGAGCATTCCGGCCTCGAGCAGGCCGAACAGGGTCCGCTTGGGGCTGTGGTCCGGGCAGGCCGGATAGCCGAACGCCGGGCGGATACCGCGGAAGCCCTCGCCAGCAGCTCGGCGGCATCCGGGTTGGGTCCGGGTGGGCTCGTACCAGTCGCGCCTGGCCTGCAGGTGGGCGTACTCGGCGAACGCCTCGGCGAACCGGTCGGCCAGGGCCTTGACCATGATCGACTGGTAGTCGTCGCGGCTGGCTCTCGAGGCGGGCGGCCAGCTCGTCGGCGCCGTGGATGGCGACCGCGAACCCGCCGAGGTGGTCGGCCGCCGGGGCCAGGTAATCGGCCAGGCAGCGGTTCGGCCGGCCCGGGGGCTTGGCCGTCTGCTGGCGCAGCATCGGCAGCCGGAGGCGCTCGCCGCCCGCCTCGATCGCAATGTCGTCGCCGTCGGAGTGCGCGGGCCAGAAGCCGTACACGCCCTGGGCGCGGAACAGGCTCGCCGGCCACGATCTCGTCGAGCAGGGCATTGGCCTCGTCGAAGAGCTCGCGCGCGGCCGGCTGGTGCGCAAGATCGCCGGGATACTTGCCCTTGAGCTCCCAGGCCAGGAAGAAGAACTGCCAGTCGATCAGGCCGCGCAGCGTGGCCAGGTCGGGTGCGACGGCGCGCAGGCCGGTGAACGCCGGGACGGGCAGGTCGTCGAACGGGAGCCGGTCCGGGTTCGCCCGGGCCCGCTCGAGGGTGAGCAGCGGACGCCGCTGGGTGGCCTCGTGCTTTTCCCGCAGCTGCTGCTGGTCCGCCGCGTTGCTGACGGCCAGCGCCTGGGCCCGGTCGTCGTCGAGCAGGTCGCCGACCACGCCGGCCACCCGGGACGCGTCGAGCACGTGCACGGTGGTGGCGTCGTAGGCCGGGGCGATGCGCACGGCGGTGTGCTGGCGCGAGGTGGTGGCCCCGCCGATGAGCAGCGGCAGCTTCAGCCCGCGGCGCTGCATCTCGGTGGCGACGTTGACCATCTCGTCCAGCGACGGGGTGATCAGGCCGGACAGGCCCACCGCGTCGGCGCCCTCGGCCACCGCGGTGTCCAGGATGGTCGCGGCGGGGACCATGACGCCCGAGGTCGATGACCTGGTAGTTGTTGCAGCCGAGGACGACCCCGACGATGTTCTTGCCGATGTCGTGGACGTCGCCCTTGACCGTGGCGAGCACGATCTTGCCCTGGCCGCGATCGGCGCCGGCGTGCCCGCCCTGGCGGGCCTGCTCCTTCTCGGCTTCCATGTAGGGCTCCAGGTAGGCCACCGCGCGTTTCATCACCCGCGCGCTCTTGACCACCTGCGGGAGGAACATCTTGCCCGCGCCGAACAGGTCGCCGACGATCTTCATGCCGTCCATCAACGGCCCCTCGATCACGTCAAGCGGCCGGGCGGCCTGCTGCCTGGCCTCCTCGGTGTCGGCCTCGGCGAAGTCGGTGATGCCGTGCACCAGCGCGTGCGCCAGGCGCTCCTCCACCGGAGCCTCGCGCCAGGCCAGGTCCACCACGCGGGCGGTGCCTGGGCCGCTCACCGTCTCGGCGAACGCCACCAGCCGGTCGGTGGCGTCGGCACGCCGGTCGAAGATCACGTCCTCGACCAGCTCGAGCAGGTCGGCCGGGATATCGGCGTAGACCGCGAGCTGGCCGGCGTTGACGATGCCCATGTCCAGCCCGGCCGTGATGGCGTGGAACAGGAACGCCGAGTGCATCGCCTCGCGGACCACGTCGTTGCCGCGGAAGGAGAACGACAGGTTGGAGATGCCGCCGCTGGTCCTGACCCCGGGGCAGCGCTGCCTTGATCAGCGGCAGCGCCTCGATAAACGCCTTGGCGTAGCCGTTGTGCTCGGCGATGCCGGTCGCGACGGCGAGCACGTTCGGATCGAAGATGATGTCCTGCGGCGGCGAATCCGGCCCGCTGGGTGAGCAGGTCATAGGCGCGACCGCAGATCGCCACCTTCCGCTGCCGCGGTGTCGGCCTGTCCCTTTTCGTCGAAGGCCATCACCACCACCCCGGCGCCGTGCGCGCGGATGTGCCTGGCCTGCTCCAGGAACGAGTCCTCGCCCTCCTTGAGGCTGATCGAGTTGACCACGCCCTTGCCCTGGATGCACTTCAGCCCGGCTTTCAGGGTGCTCCACCGGGAACTGTCGATCATGACCGGGATCCTGGCCACCTCGGGCTCGGTCGCGATCAGGTTCAGGAACGTGGTCATGGCCTGCTCGCTGTCAAGCAGGTCGGCGTCCATGTTCACGTCGAGCAGGTTCGCGCCGCCGCGGACCTGCTCGAGCGCGACGGCGACGGCGCCCTGGTAGTCACCCGATTCGATCAGCCGCCTGAACCGTTTCGAGCCGGTGACGTTGGTCCGTTCCCCGATCATCACGAACCCGGTGCCCGCGTCGATGCCGAACGGCTCCAGGCCGCTGAACCGGGTCCGCGGCGACGTGCGCGGGCACCGGGCGGGGCGGCAGCCCGGCCACGGCGGCGGCGATCTCGGCGATGTGCGCCGGCGGTGGTCCCGCAGCAGCCGCCGACCACGTTGACCAGCCCGGCCCGGGCGAACTCGCCGAGCAGCCGCGCGGTCTCGGCCGGCTTCTGGTCGTAGCCGCCGAACGCGTCCGGCAGGCCGGCGTTGGGGTGGCAGGCCGTGTACGTGGTGGCCAGCCGGGACAGTTCGGCCACGTAGGGGCGCATCTCCTCCGCGCCCAGCGCGCAGTTCAGCCCGGCCACCAGCGGGCCGGCCTGCTCGATCGAGGCCCAGAACGCCTCCAGGGTCTGCCCGGACAGCGTGCGGCCGCTCAGGTCGACGATCGTCGCCGAGATCCACAGGGGCAGGTCGGGCGCGACGTCCCGGGCGGCCGCGATCGCGGCCTTGGCGTTCAGCGTGTCGAAGATCGTCTCGATCATCAGCAGGTCCACGCCGCCGTCGGCCAGCGCCCGCACCTGCTCCGCGTACGCCGCGTAGACCTGGTCGAACGACACCGCCCGGTAGGCGGGATCCTCCACCCGCGGGGACAGCGACAGCGTGACGTTCAGCGGGCCGACCGACCCGGCCACGAACCGGCGGCCCGGCGTGTGGCCGGCCGTGCGCGCTTCCGTCGTCGGCCCCGGGCGTGGCGCCGGCCCCGGGCGCGGCGTCGGCCGCGTCGGCCTCGGCCACCGCCTGCCGGGCCAGCTGGGCCCCGCGCAGGTTCATCTCGGCCACCAGCGACTGCAGCCCGTAGTCGGCCTGGCCGATGCTGGTCGCGGTGAACGTGTTCGTGGTGAGTGATGTCCGCGCCCGCCGCCAGGTACTGCCGGTGGATGTCGAGCACGACATCCGGCCGGGTCAGGTTCAGCAGATCCGGGTCGCCGCTGACGTCCTGCGGATGGTCACGCAGGATGTCACCGCGGTAGTCGGCCGCGGCCAGCCCGGCGCCCTGCAGCATCGTGCCCCACGGTCCGTCAAGCACCACGATGCGCTCGTCCAGCAGCCGCCCGGAGCCGCTCCCGCGCGCCCGTCGCTGACGTCGTCCCCGGGGAAGTCGCTGCCACCGGTCGCCTCCTAGTCACTAGGAGGCGCCCTTGATACGTGAACCAGGCCGAGCGTGGCGGGCCGCAGCCCGTTGCAGCGCCTCTCGCCCTGGCCACCCAGGATACCGAACAAACTCCCCGCGCGCCGCCCCCACGAGGCTCCGGCCCCCCGGCTAGCGCCCTGGCGTGCGTGTATAGCCGGTGTTCGTTCGGCAAAAAAGTGGCATTCGCCCCAAAGGGCCTGGAGTTCGCCGTCGGGTGAGGACCGCCGGCGTACGATGGTGACATGAGCGGGATCCCGCTCGAAGAGGCACCGGGTCAGGTTACCGATGCGGCGCACGATGCTGCGCGCGGTCAGGTCGTCTATCTCACCGAGCACGGCGAGCGGCTCGCTGCGATCGTCCCGGCCGAACTGGAGAACCTGACTCCGCATGAACTCCGCGAGCTGCTGGAAGACTTCGCGGACGCGCAGGCGGCGCGCGAGTCGCTGGCCGAGATTGAGGCGGGCGCGGAGCCGGTACCGGCCGAGGAGGTCTGGGCGGAACTCGGCCTCGGGACGTGACGTACCGCCGGGACGCGCTGGAGTTCGCCCCGAAAGCCTTGCGGGCGCTGCGAAAGCTCGACCGGCCCGTAGTCGAACGCATCAAGGCCGCGACGGAATCGCTGCGCGACGATCCGAGACCCGCGGGCGCGAAGATGCTCACGGGAATGCACGGAGTTCTGCGGATCAGGGTCGCAGGTGCAGATCTACCGTTAGCTTCCCCTCGCTTCTCCGCGAGGATCCGCAAGACGGCTGGCAGGCCAGCAGCTGGTGCCGGTTAGGTGAGGCGGGTCAGGATCAGCTCGCGGACGCGGGCGGCGTCGGCCTGGCCGCGGGTGGCCTTCATGACCGCGCCGACCAGGACGCCGGCCGCGGCCACCTTGCCGTCGCGGATCTTGGCGGCCACCTCGGGGCTGGCCGCGATGGCGGCGTCGATCGCCTCGGTGAGCGCGCCCTCGTCGCTGACCACGGCCAGCCCGCGGGCGGCCACCACCTCGTCCGGGCCGCCCTGGCCGGCCAGCACGCCGTCGATCACGTCCCGGGCCAGCCGGTCGTTCAGCGCGCCGGAGGAGACAAGCTCGGCCAGCCGGGCGACCTGAACCGGGGTAATGGCGAGGTCGGCCGGCTCGACGCCCGCGTCGTTGGCCCGGCGGGCGAGCTCGCCGAGCCACCACTTGCGCGCGTCGGCCGGGGACGCGCCCGCCTCGACCGTCTGCACGACAAGCTCGAGCGCGTGCGCGTTGACGATGGCGTCCAGCTCAAGCTCGGACACGTTCCACTCGCCCGCAGCCGGGCCCGGAGCACCGACGGCGACCTCGGGCAGCGCGGCCCTGATCTGCTCCACCCACTCGCGCGACGGGGCCACCGGCACCAGGTCGGGCTCGGGGAAGTACCGGTAGTCCTGGGCCTCCTCCTTGGACCGGCCGGGCGTGGTGGTCCCGGAGTCCTCCTGGAAGTGCCTGGTCTCCTGCTTGACCCGGCCGCCGTCGTCGAGCACGGCGGCCTGCCGCTCGATCTCGAAGGACACCGCCCGCTCCACCGAACGCAGCGAGTTGACGTTCTTGGTCTCGGTCCGCGTCCCCCAGACGCCGGAACCGCGCGGCGACAGCGAGGTGTTCACGTCGCAGCGCAGCGAACCCTCCTCCATCCGCACGTCGGAGACGCCCAGCGAGCGGATCACGTCGCGCAGCTCGGTGACGTAGGTCCGCGCCACCACCGGGGCGGACGCCCCGGTCCCGGTGACCGGCTTGGTCACGATCTCCACCAGCGGGATGCCCGCCCGGTTGTAGTCGACCAGCGAGTAGTCGGCGCCGTGGATCCGGCCGGTGGCCCCGCCCACGTGCAGCGACTTGCCGGTGTCCTCCTCCAGGTGGACCCGCTCGATGCCGACCCGGACGGTACGGTGCTGGCCCGCTCGACGTCACGATGTCCAGCCAGCCGTCGGTGCACAGCGGCTCGTCGTACTGGGAGATCTGGAAGTCCTTCGGCATGTCCGGGTAGAAGTAGTTCTTCCTGGCGAACCGGCACCACGACGCGATCGAGCAGTTCAGCGCCAGCCCGATCCTGATCGCGTACTCGATCGCCATCCGGTTCACCACCGGCAGCGAACCCGGCAGGCCCAGGCAGACCGGGCACACCTGGCTGTTCGGCTCGGCCCCGAAGGTGGTCGTGCAGCCGCAGAACATCTTGGTCCTGGTGCCCAGCTCGATGTGCGTCTCCAGCCCGATCACCGGCTCGTAGCGCTGCATCGCCTCGGGATAACGGGACCAGCGTGTCCGTGTTCTGGGTCATGAGTCGAGTCCTTTCGCGCTCGCGAGCAGCGGCTGGCCCCAGCGGCCGGTCAGGGCCGCCTCGGCGGCGGCGGCCACCCGGTACATCCGGTCGTCGGCCAGCGCGGGCGCCATCACCTGCAGCCCGACCGGCAGGCCGTCGTCGGCGCCAGCCCGCACGGGACCGAGATGGCCGCGTTGCCGGCCAGGTCCGACGGGATCGTGCACAGGTCGGCCAGGTACATCGCCATCGGGTCGTCGGCCCGCTCGCCGATACCGAACGCGGTGGTCGGCGTGGACGGCGAGATCAGCACGTCGACCTGGCCGAAGGCCGCGTCGAAGTCCCGGATGATCAGCGTGCGGACCTGCTGGGCCTTGCCGTAGTAGGCGTCGTAGTAGCCGCTGGACAGCGCGTACGTGCCCAGGATGATGCGCCGCTTCACCTCGGCGCCGAAGCCCGCCTCGCGGGTCAGCGCCATCACCTCCTCGGCGTCCCGGGTGCCGTCGTCACCGGTCCGCAGGCCGTACCGCATGGCGTCGAAGCGGGCCAGGTTGGACGAGGCCTCGCTGGGCGCGATCAGGTAGTAGGCGGGCAGCGCGTAGGAGAAGTGCGGGCAGGACACCTCGGTGACCTTGGCCCCCAGCGACTCGAGCAGCTCCACCGCCTCGGCGAACCTGGACAGCACCCCCGGCTGGTAGCCCTCGCCGGACAGCTCGCTGACCACGCCGATCCGCATGCCGCTCACGTCCGCCTCGCGGGCCGCGGCCACCACCGGCGGCACCGGCGCGTCGATCGAGGTGGAATCCATCGGGTCGTGCCCGGAGATCGCCTCGTGCAGCATGCGCCGCGTCCAGCACGGTCCGGCCGAACGGCCCCGGCGTGTCCAGGCTGCTGGCGAACGCGACCACGCCGTACCGGGACGAGCCGCCGTAGGTCGGCTTGGTGCCGACGATGCCGCAGACCGCCGCGGGCTGGCGGATCGAGCCGCCGGTGTCGGTGCCGATCGCCAGCGGCGCCTGGTAGGCGGCCACCGCGGCGGCGGAACCGCCGGACGAGCCGCCCGGGATCTTGGTCAGGTCCCACGGGTTGTGGCTGGGACCGAACGCGGAGTTCTCGGTCGAGGAGCCCATGGCGAACTCGTCCATGTTGGTCTTGCCGAGGATGATCGCGCCGGCCGCCTTGAGCCGCTGCGTGATCGTCGCGTCGTACGGCGGGTGCCAGCCCGCCAGGATGCGCGAGCCGCAGGTGGTCGGCAGGCCCTCGGTGGCGAAGACGTCCTTGACCGCGACCGGGACGCCGGCCAGCGGGGCGAGCGTGGTCGCCGGCCGCGCGCCTGTCGTCGACGTCGGCCGCCTGGGCGAGCGCGCTGTCGGCCGCGACGTGCAGGAACGCGTGCACGGCGGTCGTCGGTGGCGGCGATCCGGTCCAGGTGCGCCCGGGTGACCTCGGTCGCGGAGACCTGGCCGGCGTCCAGCGCGGCGGACAGCTCGGCGGCGGTCATCCGGGTGAGTTCGGTCGGCCATCGGCTCAGTCCTCCCCCAGGATCCGCGGCACCTTGAACCGCTGCTGTTCCACCGCGGGCGCCTGGGACGAGCGCCTCTGTCCGGGGGTCAGGCAGGGGCGCGGCTCGTCGTCGCGGAACACGTTGGTCAGGCCGGTCGCGTGCGAGGTCGGCGGGATGCCCTCGGCGGCGACCTCCTGGACCTGCGCGACCGCCGTGATGATCTGGTCCAGCTGGGGCGCCAGATGGTCTAGTTCCGCGTCGCTGAGCGCGATCCTGGATAGTCGCGCCAGGTACGCGACCTCGTCACGGGTAATCGGCATGCACGCCATCCTAGGGGGAGTGCAGCGGCGGCCGTAAGCAATAAGGCCCGCTACCGTGGTCGTGCGCCGGGTTTTGTTCGTCGTTGCGGTGGAGGTGCGGGTGAGCGCTGACGTCAAGGCCGCGGTGGACGCCGCGTTCCGGGACGAGTGGGGCCGGGTCGTGGCCACGCTGATCCGGACGACGGGCGACTGGGACCTGGCCGAGGAATGTGCCCAGGACGCCTTCGCGATGGCCTTGCAGCGCTGGCCCCGAAGACGGCATCCCGGCCCGGCCAGGCGCCTGGCTGACCACGGCCGCCCGCCACCGGGCCATCGACGTGCTGCGCAGGAAAGCGGTCGGCGCCGCGAAACTCCGGGAGGTGGCCGCCATGTCCGGCGAGCCCGGCGCCGACGACGCGGCGGCCGGCGACCGGCGACAGCGGCGTCCCCGACGACCGGCTGCGGCTGATGTTCACCTGCTGCCACCCCGCGCTCGCGCTCGAGGCCCGGGTGGCGCTGACGCTGCGCACGCTGGCCGGCCTGACCACCGCGGAAATAGCCAGGGCGTTCCTGGCCAGCGAGCCGACGATGGCCAAGCGGCTGGTCCGGGCCAAGCAGAAGATCGCCCACGCGAGGATTCCCTACCGGGTCCCCCCGGCGCACCTGCTGCCCGAACGCACGCCGGGCGTGCTCGCGGTGCTCTACCTGCTGTTCAACGAGGGCTACGCGGCGACGGCGGGCGCTGACCTGGTCCGGCAGAACCTGTCCGCCGAGGCGATCAGGCTGGCCCGGGTGCTGACCCGGCTGATGCCGGACGAACCCGAGGCGGCCGGGCTGCTGGCGCTCATGTTGCTGCACGACGCGCGCCGGACCGCGCGGCTGGATGCGCCGCGGCGACCTGGTCACGCTGGAGGACCAGGCCCGCGGCCAGTGGGACGCCGCCGAGATCAGCGAGGGCATCGCCTTGCTCGACGACGCGCTCCGGCACGGGCGGCCGGCCCCTATCAGGTTCAGGCGGCCATCGCCGCCTGTCACGCGACCGCGACGACCGCGGACCGCACCGACTGGGCGCAGATCGCCGCGCTCTACGGCAGCTGCTCGCGGACTTCCTGGCCACCCCGGTCGTCGAGCTGAACTACGCGGTCGCGGTCGGGATGGCCCCGGGCCGGCCGCGGGCCTGGCGCTGGTGGAGGAGCTGGCGGCCGCGGGAAAGCTGGCCGGTTATCACCTGCTCCCGGCGACCAGGGCCGACTTCCTGCGCCGTCTGGGACCGCAACTCGGAGGCGGCCGAAGCCTACACCGAGGCGCTCGAGCTGGCCAGCACCGACGCCGAGCGACGCTTCCTGCGCCGCAGGCTGGCCGAAACCAGCCCGGACGCTTGAGCCACGGTCCGCTGTCCGCTCGGGTCAAATTCAGGAGCGGACGGAGGGCGTCGGGGCCGTCGGCGAGGAGCGGTGCGGAAAGCCGGCTCGTCCAGGATGGTGATGTCCAGCTCGACGGCCTTGTCGTACTTGGAGCCGGCGTTCTCGCCCGCGACCACGAAGTCGGTCTTCTTGGACACCGAAGACGTCACCTTGCCGCCCGCCTGCCGGACCGCCTCGGCGGCCTCCTCGCGGCTGAGCGCGGGCAACGTGCCGGTGATCACCACCGATACGCCCGCGAGCAGTCGGGCCGCGGCGCGGTTCGGGTCGAAGCCCGCGTCTTCGAGCTGCACTCCGGCGTCCCGCCATTTCGCCACGATCGCGCGGTGCCAGTCGACGGTGAACCAGTCGCGCACCGACGCGGCGATGGTCGGCCCCACCCCGTCCACCGCGGCCAGCGCGTCGACGCTGGCCGCCTCGATCGCCGCCAGCGAGCCGAACTCGGCGGCCAGCGCCCGCGCCGCGGTCGGCCCGACGTGCCGGATGGACAGCGCCACCAGGATCCGCCACAGCGGCCGGGTCCGCGCCTGCTCCAGGTTGGCCAGCAGCCGGGTGGCGTTGGCGCTCAGCGTGCCCTGCTTGACCATGAAGAACGCGCAGGTCTCCAGCTTGGCGGCGGTGAGCGCGAACAGGTCGCCCTCGTCGGCGACCAGGCCGCAGTCGAGCAGCGCGCTGACCGCCTCGTAGCCGAGCACCTCGATGTCGAAGGCCCCCCGGCCGGCCAGGTGGAACAGCCGCTCGCGGAGCTGGGCGGGGCAAGACCGGGTGTTCGGGCAGCGCCAGTCGACCTCGTCTTCCTCGCGGGCCAGCTTGGTGCCGCAGGACGGGCAGTGGGTGGGGTACTCGAACTCGCGCTCCGTCACCGGTGCGCAGGTCCGACCACCGGGCCGAGCACCTCGGGGATCACGTCGCCGGCCTTGCGCAAGATCACCATGTCGCCGATCAGCACGCCCTTGCGCTTGGCCTCGTCGGCGTTGTGCAAGGTGGCCCGGTCCACCGTGGACCCGCTCACCTTGACCGGTTCCATCACGGCGAACGGGGTGACCCGGCCCGTGCGCCCCACGTTCACCCGGATATCGAGCAGCCGGGTGGTGACCTCCTCCGGCGGGTACTTGTAGGCGATGGCCCACCGGGGCGCCCGGCTGGTCGAGCCGAGCTGGCGCTGCAGCGCGAGCTGGTCGATCTTGACCACCACGCCGTCGATCTCGTACGGCGGACCTCGGGGGTCATGCCGGTGCTCGGCGTAGTAGGCGATGTACTCCCTGACCCCGGCCATGTCCGGCACGACCTGGTACAGGCCGCTGACCGGCAGGCCCCACTCGCGCAGCCGCTGGTACCAGCCCGACTGGCTGTCCGGCGCGCCTTCGAGGTGCCCCTCCTCGCCCGGCCCGGCGGCCTCGCCGCTGATACCCGGCCTCGCCGGCGGAGCCCTCGACCCGGCCGATGCCGTGGATGATCGCGTCAAGCGCCCGGGTCGCGGTGACCCGCGGATCCTTTTGCCGCAGCGATCCGGCGGCCGAGTTCCGCGGGTTGACGAAGGCGGGCTTGCCCGCCTCGAGCAGGGACTCGTTCAGCCTCTCGAACGCCTCGACCGGCAGGAACACCTCGCCCCTGACCTCGAGGACGTCGGGCCAGCCCGAGCCCTTCAGCCGCGCGGGGATGGAGCCGATCGTCCGGATGTTCGGCGTGACGTCCTCGCCGGTGCGCCCGTCGCCCCGGGTCGCCGCCTTGACCAGCGCGCCGCCGCGGTAGACCAGGTCGATCGCGAGCCCGTCGATCTTCAGCTCGCACAGATACGGGCCAGCCCCGCCCAGCTTCGTCGCGCGGTCGGCCCAGCTGCCCAGGTCCTCGTCGGTGAAGACGTTATCCAGGCTGAGCAGCCGCTCCAGGTGCTCGACCGGGGTGAAGAGCGTCGAGATCGAGCCGTGCACGGTCTGCGTCGGCGAGTCCGGCGTGCGCAGGTCGGGGTACTGCTCCTCCAGCGCCCGCAGCTCGCGCATCTTGGTGTCGTAGTCGATGTCGGAGATGGTCGGCGAGTCCAGCACGTAATACCGGTGATCGGCCTCGGTGATATCCAGGCTCAGGTCGGCGTGCCGCCGCCGAGCCTCCGGGGGCGCCTCCTCGGGCGCGGCCTCCGGCTCGTCCTCGCTGCTCACTGTGCTAGCCTCGCTCGCTTCCGGCTCGGTCATCTGGGCTCTCCCCGGGTGTCTTCGATCAGCTCGGGCAACATGCTCGCCGCCTGACGGCACCGGGTCAACGCGGCGCGCGCCTGCAGCCTGCGACGCGCCGGCCAGCCCGCAGGACGGCGTGATCACTGCCTGCGGGGCGCACGACGCCAGCGGCAGCCCCAGCCGCCGCCAGAACCGGATCACCCGCTCGGCCGTATCCCGCGCCTCGCCACCCCGCCCCGTCCCATCACCCCGGCCAGCATCGTCCCGGCCCCCGCGGTCACCCCGGCCAGCCCCGTCACCCCGGGCAGGGCCGTCGCGCCGGCCGCCCCGCGCCTGCCGGTCACCCGCCTCGGGCAGCGCCGGCACCGCACCCGCCAGCAGCCCCATCCCGGCCTCCGCGACCTCGGCGACCGCGTCCTCCTCACCCCGCCGTAGCTGGCTGAGGTCGAAGGAGACCGCATCCGCCCCCGCCGCCCTGATGATGCCGAACGGGACCGTGGCCGCACAGCAGTGCACCACCGTGTAGCCGCGGACGGCCGCGAAGACCTGGGTCATCCGGTCCCGCAACGTGTCCGCCTCGACCGCGGCGAAGCGCGACAGCCCGCTCGCGGTCGGTATCTCACCGTCCGTCACCGCGGGCAAGCGAGGGCTCGTCGAACTGGACCACGAGCTGCGCCCCGGGCACGCGCTTGAGCACCTCGGCCACGTACGCGGCCGCGCCTTCGGCCAGTGAGGCGGTCAGGTCGGCGACCGCGCCCGGGTCGGACAGCGCCACGTTCAGCGTGCGCGGCCGCTCAAGCGCGGCGGCCAGCGTCCACGGCCCGCAGAGCTGGATCTTGACCAGCCCGGTGTAGCCGTCGAGCACCTCGGCCAGGACGTCAAGGTCCGAGGAGAGCATCGACCTGGCGCGAGCCAGGTCACGGCCGGGCCGCTCGGCCAGCCGCCAGCCGCGCGGCGTCACCTCGACCGGGATGTCGATCAGCAGCCCGGCGGTCCGGCCGACCAGGTCCGCCCCCGGGCCCCGATCCGGCAGCTCGGCCAGGTACGGGAAGTCGGGCAGCTCAGCCGCGACCACCCGCATCGCCTCCGCCGGGTCGGTGCCCGGCATCGACCCGATACCGGTCGCGCTGCCCTGCGCCCACGGAAAGCCGTTCTGGTCATCGCTCACATGCTGAGCTTAGAACCGCCTGGTGACAATTCCCGCCCGTGCTGACCCGCGCCCTCGCGGCGGGTCAGCACGGGCGGTCGGCACGAGCGGTCAGGCGCCGTCGCGGCGCTGCCACCACGGTGGCTGCTCACCGGGCTCGTCGTCATCGAAATAGGCAGCTTCGGCGGCGGGAGCGGCCGCGTGGCGGCGCCAGCGGTCCGCTTTGTCCGCCCGCCGGGCGGACAAGGCGATCACCGTGACGGTCCCGACGGCGACTCCCACGGCGAAGAAGACACCAAACACCGGAGCCGTCACGTCGGCGGCGCTCATCGCCGTGCCCGCCCGTGGTCGGCTGAGATGATCCCCGTGCCGACTACCAGACCCATCCCGATTGGCCCTGCCACCACGATGCGGTCCATCATGGCCTCCCCGTACTTCCGCCCTACCCGGAACTAGTTGAATGCCGCGCAGCCTCGAGCCGGCTCGAGAGTTACTCAAGCACGCTACGCCGCACGACCCGACGAGGATGCGGCACATGACGCAGCGCGCCTGCCTCATCTGAGGCAGCTCACGACGAGGCTGGCTCCAGATCCCGCACTATCACCAGGGGTCGATCCGCTGCAGGTTGACGTCGCTATCGCGAGACCCCGGACCCCGTGCCGACCCGGCGCGCCATCGCGGCGGGTCAGCACGGCGAGTCGGCACGGCGGGCCGGCCCGGGTGGTCAGGCGCCGTCGCGCGTCTGCCACCACGGGGGCTCGTCATCGTCGTCCTGATCGTCGTGGCCGAAGTAGCCAGACTTGCCCCCGGCCGTGGCCGGGGGACGGCTCCAGCGACCGGCCTTGTCCGCCCGGCGGGCGGACAAGGCGATCACGATGACAATCCCAACGGCGACTCCCACCGCGAAGAAGACGAACAGCACGATGGCCATCACGTCCGCGGTGGCGCTCATCGCCGCGCCCGCTCGTCGTCCGGCGGAATGATGTCGCGGAGCCCGACGCCAGCTAGTCGCCGGACCCCGCGGGCCGCGGCGTCCGGCGCCCGGCCAGTCAACGTGTAGCGTCTGTCCTCACGGCGAACCGCCGTCGCGAACATGACGACGATCCCGGCCATGATCCCCGTACCGAATACCAAACCCATCCCGATTGCCACTGCCACCACGATGCGGTCCATCAGGACCTCCCGCACTTCCGCCCGGCAGTGCTGGCACCGCCGGTCCCCGCCGCCTGAGACTCAGCGAGTTCCCCAGGCGCTGGTGCCGCAGGCTTACGCCGTTGTAATTCCCACGAGCTGGTCATGCCGTCTAGGTCAACCGAGTGGTCTGGTAGGAGCTATCAGGCATGTTCTTCTATGACCGAGCAGATGGATAGCTAGAATGCTTCGTATCATCCTAGCCATTCCAACCTTCGGTAGTGCTAGGTGAGTACCCGCCGGTAGCTAAGGCAAAACAACTTCATCCCTAATATTCTGGCCGCCAGGACAGTTCTACTATGTAGAGCAAGCCCAGCAGTTGGGATGGCTGGCATGACCGACCCCATGGCCGGACCGGCTGACGCCAGGTCGGGATTCCTAGTGCACGAGCTCGCGGGCCGTGCGGAAGAAATCCGTGTCCAGATCTCTGCAGCCCAGCCCGTTAAGCCTGCGGGCGCCCCTCGACGTCCAGTTGGGCGCGTCATTGACCAGGGAGCACGCCCGATCCTCCCGGCGTACCGCGATAGCAACCACGGCGATAACTCCGACGACGACCCCGGCCAGGAACAGGGCGATCGTTACTGCGACTACGACTCCGGCCATGCTGGCCTCCAGCGTTCCCGTCCCGCGGATTTTCCCTCCGCAGATCCCACTTCTTGTGACCGTGACCGCCGAGGAGTCCCCGTCGGCCTGGTGCTCGTGGGCGCGGTGTCCCGGTATGTCCACGATCTTGCGGTATTATCCCGTACGGCCAGTTGAGACGGGCTATTTGACTCGCAGGATTCATCTGGCAGATACTGGCGCATCCAAGCAGTCGTACTGCTAGGATAGATCCCATGTTCCGAGTCATCCAGGTTATCCCAACCTTTGGTACCTAGCGGGTTAGTACCACCCGGGGGCTGGGCATAAACCAGTTACGGCCAGATCATTCCAGCCAGCCGAATGGCAGGAATGATCTGGATGGACAGAATCACCTGATCATCGAGGTGCTCGAGCGTTGAGGAGGCCGGATGACGACCCCGATGTACCGAGAGATCGCCGACCAGCTTCGCCAGCAAATCGATTCCGGGGAGTTCCGGTCCGGCAAGCAGTTGCCGACCGAGCAAGACCTGCAGAAGCGGTACAACGCGTCCCGGAACACCATCAGGGACGCGATCAAGCAGCTCACCACGCTGGGCCTCGTCGAAACCCGACCCGGTCAGGGCACTTTCGTCGTTCCTAAGATCGACCCTTTCGTTACCACCTTGACCGGCGATCCGGGCGAGGGACGCGGCGGGGGTGAGGGCACCAGTTACGCTTCGGAGGTCGAGCAACAAGATCGGAAACCATCAGTCAGCTCGGTGCAGGTCGAGATCCAAGAGGCTTCTGATGATGTCGCCGGCGGTCTGTGGGTGCCGGTGGGCACGGAAGTAATCAGCCGGCACCTGAAGCGCTACATCGATGGCACACCATGGTCGCTGGAAACCTCGTTTTACCCGGGTGAGTTCGCCGACCGCGGGGCGGACCGGCTCCGACGAGCCCGTGACATCGAGATGGGGACCGTTCAGTACCTTCGGGACACGATCGGCGTCCAGCAAGTAGGTTTGCGTGACTGGATCGTCGTCCGTGCACCCGACCCTATCGAGATTGATTTTTTTAAACTCCCGCTAGATGGCCGGGTCGTCGTGGTCGAAATATTCCGGACGGCTTTCGACGGTAACGGGCAGCCGATGCGCCTCACCGTGACCGTTTTCCGGGCTGACCGGAATCAATTCGTCGTAGATGTCGGCAAGGTGCCGCCGCTCAAGAACCCCAGTAGTCTCAGCAAGTTACGATGACCACGACACGTGGCATACCTCCATCGGACCGATTACTCTATGCTACAATTCATATTGTTTACGTAGTCGCTGCTGATTACAGCCTCGCTGCCACACGGCTAGCCGCGCTGATTCATGATTGCGACCTCATAGACCCCGTTGCCTTGTGATACCTCAGACAAGCGGGCAACGGTTTCGGGCCCGGGGAGGATCCTCCGGACTCTTTTGCAGTAGAGCAGTGACAACTAGTCAGCGTTAAATGACAAGAAAGGGGAAAGTGCCATGGCAAAGCTCCACGCACGTCCCTCCAACCAGTACCGCTACGAGCACTACGACCCACGCACCGAGATCTTCGCGGTCCGTTGAATTTAGTGCCGATTTTCGCAACATCTGGCAGGTCGTGGATCTTTGGACCGGACGGGCTGCTTGTAGAGCCGTCGGCGCTGGCTACGATACGCAGCGCCGACGGTAAATTTGGGATGTCATATGTGCGGTTGGCTAAGAAAATTCTGCCCGGCGCGTGGTAACGCGTTCTCCGCGGCCAGCCACTCGCTCGCGTTCAGTAATCCAGACCACAGACACCGGCCACGCCCGGCGGATGGTCCGACAAGTGTGATGCACGCGATCCAGGAGCGACGAGAGATGGCCGTGAGGCAGGATCGCCCAAAGCTTTTTCTGATATAGAAGGAATAAGGGAGGCTTGAGTAGGCAGACTTCGACACCGTCTTTAGAAAAACCTCACCCCGCACGGGCCTGAAAACGCTAAAGCTGCATCGAGATGACGCTTGCCCGTCTGACGTTTAACCAGGCTGAACGGGCTGAAGCCTGATGGCGCGCCACGGGATCGCGATCGGGTTAGGTTTTTATACTGTTTAAGTGGTATCGCACGCGCTGGATACGGGCGACTATGTACCGGTGGGCAGATATCCATTTAAACTACGTCTGGCTGCGCCGGGGGATCAGGATAAGATCTACGAACTCATCGACGAGGCCGCGGCCTGGCTGCGAGACAAGGACACCGACCAGTGGGAAAGACCGTGGCCGAGTCGCCGGGCGCGTGACCGCAGGGTCTTGAACGCGCTGGAAAACGGCGAGACCTGGATCGTGTGGGATGGCGCTGACCCGGTGGCGACGATTACCACTGCGATCAAGGCCAATCCCGACGTCTGGTCGAACCTCAGCCCCGAGTGCGACCTATCGGAGCAGGCAGTCTACGTACACCGGCTGATCACGGCCAGAAGGTACGCCGGCTCGGAACTCGGATCCGAGCTCATCGACTGGGCCGGCCTGCACGGCCAGTACCTCTACGATGCACAGTGGGTCAGGGTCGACGTCTGGAGTTCCAACCTGGCTCTTCATGACTACTACCTGACCAGGGGGTTTCTTTCCTGCGGCAGTTGCGCTGATCCGTACTATCCCTCTGGCGCCCTGTTCCAGAAGCCGGTGCTGGCCATTCGCCCGCCCAGCCTCCCCCGGTTCACCGAAACCCCTTCCCCCTCGGACCCCACGCCATCAGCGGCATGGCGCACGCCTCCCGCGGGCTTGAACGTTCTGTGCGGGATTGGCGCTAGATCTAGCCGCGGCGGACGGACATCCTCGACGCAAGGCGCCCCTCGGCTCGAGGGTTCCTGCGACTAGGGCACCCCCGCGGCTAGGGGCGCGAGCCCCACCGACGTGCCACTGATGGTGGCGCTGCCGAGGACGGTGGCGCCGTCGTAAAGAACGGCAGCCTGGCCCTTGGCGACACCGCGCGCGGGATGGTGCAGGCGGATGTGCAGGGCGTCGCCGGCTAGCCAGGCGGTGCAGGGGTGCGCGTCGCCGTGGGCCCGGAGCTGGACCAGGCCTTCGCGCGGCTCGGCCGGCGGGACGCAGCCGGTCCACACCGGGCGCTCCGCGGTGATCTCGGTGATGTCGAGGCCCTCGGCGGGCCCCACGGTCACGGTCCGGGTGACCGGCTCGATGTCGAGCACGTAACGGGGCTTGCCGTCGGCGGCGGGCGTGCCGACCCGCAGGCCCTTGCGCTGGCCCACGGTGAAGCCGTAGGCGCCTTCGTGCTGGCCCAGCACGGCGCCGGAGGTGTCGACGATTTCGCCAGGCGCCTGGCCTAGGCGCTTGGCCAGGAAACCCTGGGTGTCGCCGTCGGCGATGAAGCAGACGTCGTGGCTGTCGGGCTTGTCCGCGACGGCCAGGCCCCGGCGCGCGGCCTCGGCGCGGACGCCGGCCTTGGGGGTGTCGCCGAGCGGGAACATGGCGTGGCTGAGCTGGTCGGAGGTGAGCACGGCCAGCACGTAGGACTGGTCCTTGCCGGGATCGGCGGCCCGGTGCAGGATGCCGTCACGGACCCGCGCGTAGTGGCCGGTGCAGACCGCGTCGAAGCCGAGGGCCAGCGCGCGGTCGAGCACCGCGGCGAATTTAATCTTCTCGTTGCAGCGCAGGCATGGGTTCGGAGTGCGGCCCGCGGCGTACTCGGCGACGAAATCCTCCACCACATCACGGTGGAAGCGCTCGGCCATGTCCCACACGTAGAACGGGATGCCGATGACGTCCGCGGCCCGCCGGGCATCCCGCGCGTCTTCCAGCGTGCAGCAGCCGCGGGCTCCGGTCCGGTACGACGACGGGTTCGAGGACAGCGCCAGATGGACGCCGGTCACCTCGTGACCCGCGTCCACCGCCCGAGCCGCGGCCGTCGCGGAGTCCACCCCGCCCGACATCGCCGCCAGCACCCGCAGAGTCATGACTCCAGGCTACCCAGGGGAACGAACCGCCGTTACCGGGCGGTGGCGCGGCGGGCGCGGGCGGCGGCCTCGCCGAGGACCAGGCCTAGAGCGTCGACGTCATGGGAGGTGGAGGTGTGGCCGAGGGAGAAGCGGAGCGAGCCGCGGGCGCGGGCGTCGCTGGCGCCCATGGCCAGCAGCACGTGACTGGGCTCGGCCACCCCGGCGGTGCAGGCTGACCCGGTGGAGCAGGCGATTCCGTTCGCATCGAGCAGCATGAGCAGGGCGTCACCCTCGCAGCCGGGGAAGGAGAAGTGCGCGTTCCCCGGCAGCCGGCCGGGTCCGGGGGGCGGCCCGTTGAGCACGGCGTCGGGCACTGCCGCCAGCACCTGGCGGACCAGGTCGGCTCGCAGCCCGGCCAGCCGCGCGGACTCCTCCGCCCGGGCGCGGGCGCACTCCGCGGCCGCCACGGCGAAGGCGCGGATGGCCGGGGTGTCGAGCGTGCCCGAACGGATATCGCGTTCCTGGCCGCCGCCGTGCAGCACGGGTACCGGGTCTACACCGCGCCGCAGGATGAGGGCGCCGACACCGACCGGGCCGCCGAGCTTGTGACCGGTGATGGTGAGCGCGTCCGCTCCGCTGGCCGCGAAGTCGACCGGCAGCTGGGCGGCCGCCTGGACCGCGTCGGTGTGGAAGGGCACCCCGTACTCGTGCGCCACGGCCGCCAGCTCGCTGATCGGGTTCACCGTGCCGACCTCGTTGTTCGCCCACATCACGCTGACCGTGGCCACCTGCTCGCCGGCCTGGTCGAGGGCGGCCCGGAGCGCCTCGGGGCGCACCGCGCCGTCGGGGTCGACGCCGAGCCAGACGGCCTGCGCCCCCTGGGTCTCCGCGAGCCAGCGAACCGAATCGAGGACCGCGTGATGTTCCACCGAGGTGGTCAGCACCTGGCGGCGGGCACCGGTGTGCCGGGCCCAGTACAGGCCCTTGACGGCCAGATTGTCCGCCTCGGTGCCACCGCTGGTGAAGACGATCTCGCTCGGCCGCGCACCGAACACCTCGGCGAGCTGCTCCCTGGACTCCTCCACCACCCGGCGGGCCCGCCGGCCCGCGGCGTGCAGGGACGACGGGTTGCCGAGCCGGGCTAGTTCCTCGGTCATCGCGACGATCGCCTGGGGCCGCATCGGCGTCGTCGCCGCGTGATCCAGGTATACGGGACTTGTCCGGTTTGAACTCATGGCTGGGTACAGCCTAGCGCCAGGAGGATACAGCTGTAACGGGGCCAGGCTGGGGCTACTTACTTACGCTTGCCGATCTCCTCGAGGAGCTGCGGGACCACCTTGAACAGGTCGCCGACCACCCCGAAGTCGGCCAGCTCGAAGATCGGGGCCTCCGGGTCCTTGTTAACGGCGATGATCGTCTTCGAGGTCTGCATGCCGGCCCGGTGCTGGATCGCACCGGAAATGCCGACCGCCATGTAAAGCTGCGGCGAGACGGTCTTGCCGGTCTGACCGACCTGGAACTGGTGCGGGTACCACCCGGCGTCGGTGACCGCGCGGGACGCGCCCACGGCCGCATTGAGCGAGTCCGCTAGCGTCTCGATGATCTGGAAACCCTCGGCCCCTCCGGTGCCGCGCCCGCCGGAGACCACGATCGACGCCTCGGTCAGGTCGGGGCGCTCGCCGCGCTCGGCGACGATCCGGTTGGTGACCTTGGCTCCGGTGGCCTCACCGGTGAGCGACACCTGGGAAATCTCCGCCGCACCGGTCTGCGGCTCGGGTGCCACCGCATTGGGCCGCATGGCCACGATCGGCGTGCCGCGGCGGACCCGGGCGTGCACGATCGTCGCCCCGCCGAAGATCGACTGCTCGGCGACCGGCCCGTCGTCGCCGGGCTGCAGGTCCACCGCGTCGGTAAGCACGCCGGAGTCGATCTTGACCGCCAGCCTCCCCGCGACCTCCTTGCCCTGAGCGGTGCCGGCCAGCAGCACCAGCACGGGCGACTTTTCCCTGACCAGCTGAGCCAGCAGTTCCGCGGCGGGCGCGACGACGTAATCGTCGAAGACCGCGTCCGCGGCCACGTACATCTTGGCCGCGCCGTATTCGGCGCAACGCGCCTGGCCCTGCTCCGCGCCCGGCCCGGTCCAGACCACCGAAGGCTCGCCGAACCGGCGGGCCAGCGTGACCAGCTCAAGCGTGACCTTCTTGACGTCATCGCCGGTGTGCTCCGCGAGCACCAGAATCTCAGTCATGCCGTTCCCTCCGGGCCTTCAGATGAACTTGCGCGCGGCGAGGAACTCGGCGACCTTGATGCCGCCGTCGCCTTCGTCCTTGACGATCGTGCCCGCCTCGCGCGGCGGCCGCTGGGTGTGATCGACCACCTCGGTGGCCGATCCGGACAGTCCCACCGCGCCCGGATCGATACCCGCGTCAGCCAGCGTCATGGTCTGCACCGGCTTCTTCTTCGCGGCCATGATGCCCTTGAACGACGGGTAGCGCGGCTCGTTGATCTTCTCGACCACGCTGATCACGGCGGGCAAGGTGGATTCGACCTCGAAATACCCGTCTTCGGAGACCCGGCGGATGCGGATCGCCGAGCCGTCGACCTCTACCTTGCTGGCCAGTGAGACCTGCGGCACGCCGAGCCGTTCGGCCAGCATCGCCGCCATCACGCCCATCCGGGCGTCGGTGGACTCGGATCCGCAGATCACCAGATCGAAGCCGGTATCGGCGAGCACCTTGGCCAGCGCGTACGACGTCGACAGCCCATCGGATCCGGCCAGGCCGTCGTCCAGCAGATGCACAGCTTTGTCCGCGCCCATGGAGAGCGCCTTACGGATCGACTCGGCGGCCCTCGCCGGGCCCATGGTCAAGATGGTGACCTCGGCCTCGTGGCCCGCCGCGCGCTGGGCCTCGGCGATCTGCAGGCCTTCCTCGATGGCGTACTCGTCAAGTTCGTTGATGAGACCGTCCACCGACGCGCGGTCCAGCGTGCCGTCCGTGGGCTTGAGCTTGCGTTCGGCCCAGGTGTCGGGCACCTGCTTGACGCACACGACGATGTTCATCGACTACACCAACCTCTCCTCCGTTGCTGGCATACAGCCTGCCAAACCGCCCAGCGCCACCCGGCACCGGGTCTACGCGCTTCATGTTACCCGTCAGTAGATCGCCCGGCGTCCGCCGCCGGGACGCGGGCGCGGAGAACAGGGACGCGGGCGCGGAGAACGGGGACACGGGAGCGGGGATTGGGACACGGGAGCGGGGATTGGGAATTGGGGATTGGGGATTGGCGCACCTTAGGCATCAGAAGGACCACTGCTACCTAATGGCAACTGTGAACAACCATTTCCGGCAACCTAATTAGCGAGACTTTAGCCACAGCACCGAATCGACCAAACGGAACCAAAGGAACAAAAGGAACGCCGTGGCCAGCAAAGAACTGTCTCCATAACCGGACAAATACCATTCTTAGGTATTTCTGGGGTTCTAGCGACCATTGATGTTCCAGGTGCTGGTGGGGTCAATGCCGAGCTCAGGGGTGAAAAGTCGGCTTATCAGCATGCAGGCGCGATCCGGCGGGCGACCGGCGGACGCGTGGGGAGAGGAATGTTATGTCGCTGGCAGCACACGCTGCCGTCACGCTGCCGGGGCTCACGAGCCTCGGGTGGTGGCGCCAGGTACATCATTACGTTCCGGTTGGCCTGGTCGGGGCGATCTCGTGGACGGTGTGGCTGGTCCGCTTCACGCTCTCCCGCGTGTACCGCCCGGTCCCGCCCGGCTACACGGCCACGACATCGGTGGTGGTCCCGGCCTACCGCGAGGACCCCGACATCCTGGACCGGTGCCTGACGTCCTGGCTCCGCGAGAACCCGACCGAGATCATCATCGTCCCGGACCTGGCCGACACCGAGGTCATCGACCGACTGCGGCGGCGGGCCGCCACCGAGCCGCGGCTGACGGTGCTCCCGTTCGCCCACCACGGCAAGCGCTCGGCCCTCGGCGCCGCCATCAGGCACGCGACCCAGGAAATCCTGCTCCTGTGCGACTCCGACACCAGCTGGGAACCGGGACTGCTCCGCAACGTGCTGGCCCCCTTCGCCGACCCCAAGATCGGCGGCGTCGGCACCCGGCAGAACGCCTACCTGCCCACCACCAGCGTATGGCGGCGGCTCGCCGACTGGATGATCGACGTCCGGTACCTGGACTACGTACGCGCCCAGTCCCGGGCCGGCGCCGTCGCCTGCCTGTCCGGCCGGACCGCAGCCTACCGCCGCAGCGCCGTGGTCCCCGTGCTGGAGAACCTGGAAAACGAGTTCTTCCTCGGCCGCCGGTGCGTCTCCGGCGACGACGGCCGGCTGACCTGGCTGGTGCTCGCCTCGGGCTACCAGACCGTGTACCAGTCCACCGCCCGCGCCACCTCCATGTTCCCGGACCGCGGCCGCGCCTTCTTCAAGCAGCGGCTGCGCTGGAGCCGCAACTCCTACCGCACCTACCTGACCGCGATCTGGAAGGGATGGCTCTGGCGCCAGCCGTTCGTCTGCCAGATCAGCGTCCTGCAGGTCATGCTGACCCCGGTGACCATGGGCTTCGCGGTCACCTACCTGATCGTCTGGGTCCTGCACCCGCAGACCCTGGTCGCCGTGGCCGCGGTCGCCTGGCTGCTCGCCGGGCGGGCCCTGCGCGGCGTCTCGCACCTGCGGCAACGCCCCTCCGACATCTGGCTGCTCCCCCTGGTCGCCGTCATCACCATCGCGATCGCGCTACCGGTCAAGCTCTACGCCTTCACCACCATGAACGTCCAAGGCTGGCTCACCCGGAGCACCGACCACGTGGGCGGCGAGGCGCAGAGCGCCTCGTCGCTGGTCTAGGAGGCTCAGATGGCCAGCAAGCATAGGGCCGATGCCCCGCGAGCCAGGACGAACCGGGCGTGGCCCTTCGTGGCCGCCGCGGCCGTCGTGTTCTGCCTGCTCGCGGCCATGCCCCTGCTGCTCCCCGCGCTTCACCTGCAACTTGGAGTCACCGCGGCCACAACCAGTCATGGGGTCACGCTGCGGCCGGCCCCGGCGGCCCCGCAGGCGGTCTCGCTGCCCTCGGTCGCGCAGCCGGTCGATCCCGACGCGCAGCCGTCCTCGCTGCCTGCCGTCAACGCGACGAGGGAAACCACCGCCGTCAGCGCCGAGGACAACCGGATCCGGATCATGCTGCATGACGCCGGGCATATCTACCAGCCGGAGGTGATCGCGACCAGGGGCAGCCTGCCGACCCTGGTGCTGACGGCGGGACGAGGCAGCTACACCGCGGCTGACCTCGTCCAGTACGGCGCGCTTGTGATGCTGCCTGACCACGCCGCGCTGCTGCTTGACAACGTGTTCGTCTCGACCAACGCGACACTGTCTCTCGGCGGCACCGCGCTGCGCACGCTCTACCTGGACAACAGCAGCGGCGGCTTCGCGACCATCGTCGCCTGGGACGGGAACCTGTCGTTCCAGGGCTCCGCCAGCGCGCCGATGACCATCGTGGGCTGGGACAGGACCGACAGCGTGCCCGCCGCCGACGCGGGGAACGGCCGGTCCTATATCCGCGAGGTAGGCGGCACGATGACCCTGTCCGACGTCCGCGTGTCCTCGCTCGGGTTCTGGAGCGGCCGGACCGGCGGGGTGGCGTGGACCGGCCTGACCGACCGTGCGAGCAAGGGCGGCGCGACCCGTTCAACCTTCACCGCCAGCACCTACGGCGCGTTCGTCTCCCGCGGCTCGGGCGTCACCTTCCGCGACGACCTGTTCGAGTACAACGAGCTCGACGGGCTGCACATACACCGCTACTCGGTCGACACGTCGGTCACCTCCAGCGCGGCGGCCCGCAACGGCGGCAACGGTTTCGTCGTCAGCCCCGCCACGGTCAGCACCCTGCTGGCCAGCGACGTGTCCGAGCACAACGCCGAGGACGGATACTTCGTCAACGGCAAACCGCTCGCCACCGGCGCGTCGGCCGAGGGGGGGACGGTCGCACCAGGCTCGGGCACGGTGATCAAGGACAGCGCGGCGCTGAACAACGGCCAGATCGGCATCCTGGTCGAGGGCGGCACCGGCACCGTGATCTCCGGGGACCAGGTGTGCGCGAGCATCACCGCCATCGCGGTCAGGTACGGCGTTACCGACGCGGTCCTGACCGGGAACGACGTCCGCTGCAACCCCCGGTCAGGCATCTCGGTCGGCCCGTCCACCCCGGGGCTGATGGCTTCCGGCAACACCGTGGTCGGCGCGCGAACCGCGTTTATCGTCTCCAACTCCGGCCCGATCGAGCTCGAAAACAACCACGTCGTGGCGGCCACCGTCTTCGGCGTGAGCGCCCGCGGGCTGTCCTCGAAGGTAACGGGCGTAGGCAACGTCATTTCCGGGACCGGGTTCAGGGCGGTCGACGCCCGCGCCGACGCCACCGTCCCGGCGCTTTCCGGCACTAACGCTTCGGGCTGGGTCTACCACGGAAAGGTCTCGTTCTTGGGCTACCTGCGCTTCCATCCGCTCGCCGCGCTCTGGCTCAGCATGCTGATCCTGGTGCTGACCGCCTGGGCGTACTCGCACCGGCGGCGGCTGCCTCCGCACCCCTACCCGGCCAGCACGCGCTGGCACGGTGATGCTGACCCGGCCCCCATGCCGGTCCGGGAGGTCATTCCCGTCTTGGTCGGCGCCGCGGCCCAGGGGGCCGGCGGCCGCGCCCACCACATCGACGTTCCGCTATACAAGGAGGCCGATAGGCCGTGAGAGCCTTCCGCGGCGGCGCGGTTCCCGCCGCCATCGCGGCCCTGCTGACGTTGGCCGTGGCCGGCTGCTCCCAGGGCAGCGTCGGCGCATCGTCCGCGGCCTCCAGCGCACCCGCATCGCCGGGTGCCGCATCGCCGGGTCCGATGGCCGGCGCCGGGCGCGGCGGCCAGCGGCAGTTCGTGCGCCGCATCGGGCGCCGTCTCGGTCTCCTCGGCCAGCGAGCTGAAGAAGGCACTAGCCGCCGCCCGGCCGGGCCAGGAGATCCGGCTCGCGCCGGGCACCTACGGCGGCAACTTCACCGCCGTTCGGTCCGGCACGTCAGGCGCGCCGGTCACGCTGTGCGGACCCCGCAGCGCGGTCCTGGACGGCGACGGCATCTCCCGCGGCTACACCTTCTACCTGGATCACGCGTCCTGGTGGCGGCTCGAGGGGTTCACGGTCGAGGGCGGCCAGAAGGGAGTGCTGGCTGACGGTTCTGACGACGACCTCATCGACGGCCTGTTCGTACACGGCCCCGGTGACGAGGCGATCCACCTGCGGGAGTTCAGCAGCCACGACACCGTCAGCCACAACGAGGTCAGGGACACCGGCCTGCTTGAGCACTTCTTCGGCGAGGGCATCTACGTGGGCTCGGCCAACAAGAACTGGTGCCGGTACACCGGCTGCCAGCCGGACGCGAGCAACGACGACCTGATCGAGGACAACAACATCGCCGGCACCACGGCGGAGAACATCGACATCAAGGAGGGCACCACCGGCGGCCAGATCACCGGGAACCAGTTCGACGGCACCGGAATGGTCGCGTCGGCGGCCACGGCCTGGGTGAACGTCAAGGGAAACGGCTGGACCATCACCGGCAACACCGGAGTCAGCAGCACCAAGGACGGCTTCCAGGTGCACCAGGCCTACCCCGGCTGGGGTATCGGCAACGTTTTCCGTGCCAACAAGGCTCGAGTGAACGGGCCTGGCCACGGCTTCTACGTACAAAACGACAGCTTGCAGACCGTTGTGGCTTGCGACAACGAGGTAAGCGGCGCCGTACTCGGCCTTTCGACCATCGCCTGCACGCCCGCATAACGGGCCGGAAACACAAGGAACCAGCATGAATACGATCAGTAAGCGGATCACCGTCATCGGGACCGGCTACCTCGGTCTCACCCACGCCGTCTGCATGGCTGACCTCGGGCACCAGGTCCTGGCGATCGATGTCGACACGGAAAAACTCGCCCAGGCCGCGGCCGGCCAGGCCCCGTTCTTCGAGCCGGGCCTGGAACCGCTGCTGCGGAAGAACCTGGAAGCCGGCAGGCTTCGGTTCACTACGTCGTTTGCCGAGATCGGAGCGTTCGGCGACGTCCACTTCCTCTGCGTGGGGACGCCGCAGCGCGAGTCCGGCCACGCAGATCTGAGCTTCGTCTACGCGGCGGCGGACGCGCTCGCCCCGTACCTGACCTCGGAGTGCCTGATCGTCGGCAAGTCGACCGTCCCGGTCGGCACGGCCCGGCAGGTGATAAACCGGATCCGGAGCCGGGCCCCGGCTGGGGAACTGGTCGAACTGGCCTGGAATCCGGAGTTCCTGCGCGAGGGATTCGCGGTGCAGGACAGCCTCGCCCCGGACCGGATCGTGCTTGGTGTGACGTCAGACCGGGCTGAGGAATGGCTGCGCCCGGTCTACGCCAGGCCCCTGGCGACGGGCATCCCGTTGCTCGTGATGGACCTCGAGACGGCCGAGCTGGTCAAGGTGGCGGCGAACGCGTTTCTGGCGACCAAGATCTCGTTCATCAACGCCATGGCCGAGGTGTGCGAGGCGGCGGGCGCCGACGTCATACCGCTCGCCGAGGCGCTCGGATACGACGCCAGGATCGGCCGCCGGTTCCTGTCTCCCGGGCTCGGTTTCGGCGGCGGCTGCCTGCCCAAGGACATCCGCGCGTTCCGCGCTACCGCCTCTGACCTGGGGGTGGACTCGGTGGTCAGGCTGCTGACCACCGTGGACACCATCAACCTGGGCCGCCGGGACCGGGTCCTCGCGCTGGCCCGCGAGACCGCCGGGGGCACCCTCGCGGGCCAGCGGGTGGCCGTGCTCGGCGCCGCGTTCAAGCCCAACAGCGACGACGTCAGGGACTCCCCCAGCCTCGCCGTCTGCGCTCGTCTCGCCGCCGAGGGAGCGATCGTGTCCGTGCACGACCCGGTGGCCATGCCCAACGCGGCGAGGAAGCAGCCGAGCCTGCACTACGCGGAATCCGTCGTCCAGGCCGCCGAAGGCGCCGACATCGTCCTGCACCTGACCGAGTGGGCCGACTACCGGGCCATCGACCCCGCCGCGCTGGCCAGGGTGGTCAGCCAGCGGGTGCTCATCGACGCCAGGTCCAGCCTGGACGAGGGGGCGTGGAGCGAGGCCGGCTGGACGGTTCACGTGCTGGGACGACCGTGACCCGATCGGGCCCGGTGGCCCTGATCCTCGCCATCGCGATCAGCGCCGTGCTGATCAGCGGGTGTGGCAGCGCCCAGCCGGGCGCCGCCACGACCCGGGCCCCGGCGATCCCCGGCGAGGTCACGCGGGGTCCGAATCTGTCCGGTGTCCAGCTGCCCGATTTCGTGATGCCGCTGATCCACGGCGGTATCTCGCTCCCGAATCCCAAGCTCACCCTGGGCGCCGTCATCACCACCGACGCCAATGACGTCTGCGCGGCCCAGCCGCGCGCGGCCAAGCCGGCGATTTCCGCGGCGGTCCAGAAGGCCGTCTACGACGAGTACGGCGTCACCAGCCCGAGCGCGCTGCACAAGCACACCCTCGACTGGCTGGTGCCCTACAACCTCGGCGGCGCCGACGTGCAGGCGAACATCTGGCCCGTCACCATCGCCGGCACCGGCTTCTACCAGAAAATCGAGACCGACGACATCCTGCGACAGCTGGTATGCCGCCGCGACCTCACCCTCGCCCAGGCGCAGAAAGCCCTGGAAACCAGCTGGTACTCCGCGTGGCTGAGATACGTCGTCGCCACCGGTCACATGTGACCTAGCCCGGCGTCGACCACGTCCGGGCGGGTCAGCGACCAGGCCGGCTTCGGTCCGGGCGGTCCTCGAGGCTTGGGAAGCGATGAGGCTTAAGTGGGAAAAGTCTCAGTTCCGGACGGACGTAAGCGTTCAAGGGGCAAGAAGCGGACTGGTGGGGTAAAAAGGATCTCCTAGGCGGGGATGGAACCGTGGGCCTAGAGTGAATTTCGGTAGCTTGGGGACAAACCGGACTGACGAAACAATCGGGAAACAATTAGTTCACTGAGTGTTCGCATCAGGACGGTAACCCAACGGCGGGCCCTGACCGTCCTCATATCGCACCTATTAACCCTTATAGACGGATATTTCAGCATCTGGGCACACCCCGACGCAGCCCGGGAGCGCTGAAATGCCCGTCTTGTCGGCTGGCATGAACGTGCCGGGTGACTTACCGCGGGGTGCGCTGGGGTGGGAGGAAACCGCAATGCACGTGACAGCTCACGCTGCCGTCACGCTGTCACAGCTCACGAGCCTCGGGTGGTGGCGCCAGGTACATCATTACGTTCCGGTTGGCCTGGTCGGGGCGATCTCGTGGACGGTGTGGCTGGTCCGCTTCACGCTCTCCCGCGTGTACCGCCCGGTCCCGCCCGGCTACACGGCCACGACATCGGTGGTGGTCCCGGCCTACCGCGAGGACCCCGACATCCTGGACCGGTGCCTGACGTCCTGGCTCCGCGAGAACCCGACCGAGATCATCATCGTCCCGGACCTGGCCGACACCGAGGTCATCGACCGACTGCGGCGGCGGGCCGCCACCGAGCCGCGGCTGACGGTGCTCCCGTTCGCCCACCACGGCAAGCGCTCGGCCCTCGGCGCCGCCATCAGGCACGCGACCCAGGAAATCCTGCTCCTGTGCGACTCCGACACCAGCTGGGAACCGGGACTGCTCCGCAACGTGCTGGCCCCCTTCGCCGACCCCAAGATCGGCGGCGTCGGCACCCGGCAGAACGCCTACCTGCCCACCACCAGCGTATGGCGGCGGCTCGCCGACTGGATGATCGACGTCCGGTACCTGGACTACGTACGCGCCCAGTCCCGGGCCGGCGCCGTCGCCTGCCTGTCCGGCCGGACCGCAGCCTACCGCCGCAGCGCCGTGGTCCCCGTGCTGGAGAACCTGGAAAACGAGTTCTTCCTCGGCCGCCGGTGCGTCTCCGGCGACGACGGCCGGCTGACCTGGCTGGTGCTCGCCTCGGGCTACCAGACCGTGTACCAGTCCACCGCCCGCGCCACCTCCATGTTCCCGGACCGCGGCCGCGCCTTCTTCAAGCAGCGGCTGCGCTGGAGCCGCAACTCCTACCGCACCTACCTGACCGCGATCTGGAAGGGATGGCTCTGGCGCCAGCCGTTCGTCTGCCAGATCAGCGTCCTGCAGGTCATGCTGACCCCGGTGACCATGGGCTTCGCGGTCACCTACCTGATCGTCTGGGTCCTGCACCCGCAAACCCTGGTCGCCGTGGCCGCGGTCGCCTGGCTGCTCGCCGGGCGGGCCCTGCGCGGCGTCTCGCACCTGCGGCAACGCCCCTCCGACATCTGGCTGCTCCCCCTGGTCGCCGTCATCACCATCGCGATCGCGCTACCGGTCAAGCTCTACGCCTTCACCACCATGAACGTCCAAGGCTGGCTCACCCGGAGCACCGACCACGTGGGCGGCGAGGCGCAGAGCGCCTCGTCGCTGACCTAGGAGGCCCGATGCCCAGCAAGCACACAAGCAATATCCAGCAGGCCCGCACTGGCCGGGGCTGGCTGTTCGTGGTGGCCGCGGCCGGCGTATTCTGCCTGCTCGCCGCGATGCCCGTCGTTCTGCCCGCGCTGCACCTGCAACTTCAGGCTCCGGCCGCGAAAACCAGCCACGGGGTCACCCTGCTGCCTGCTCCGACTGCTCCGCGCCCGGTTTCGCTGGCATCGGTCGCCCAGCCGATCAGCCCGGATGAGCAGCCGGCCTCGCTGCCCGCCGTCAACGGGACCAAGGAGGCCGCCGCCGTCAGCACCGAAGACAGCCGCATCCGGACCATGCTGCATGACGCGGGTCATGTCTTCCAGCCGGAGGTGATCCCGACCCGGGGTGCCCTGCCCACTTTGGTCCTCACGGCGGGCCAGCACACGTACACCGCGACTGACCTGATCCAGTACGGCGCGCTGGTGATGCTGCCGCACAACGCCGCGCTGCTGCTTGACAACGTGTTCGTCTCGACCAATGCCCGGCTTTCCCTCGGCAGTTCCCGGTTGCGCACCCTGTACCTCGACAACGGAAGCGGCGGCTTCGCGACCATCGTCGCCTGGGGCGGGAACCTGTCGTTCCAAGGGTCAGCCAGCGCGCCGATGACGATCATGGGCTGGGACAGGACCGTCAACGCGCCTGCCGCAGACGCAGCCGACGGCCGGTCTTACATCCGTGAGGTGGGCGGGAAGATGACGCTGTCCAACGTGCGGGTGTCGTCGCTTGGCTTCTGGAGCGGCAGGACCGGCGGGGTGGCGTGGACCGGCCTGACCGGAAGCCCGAGCAAGGGCGGCGCGACCCGTTCGACGTTCACCGACAACACCTACGGCGCGTTCGTCTCCCGCGGCTCAGGCGTCACCTTCAGCGACGACCTGTTCGAGTTCAACGAGCTCGACGGACTGCACATCCACCGTTACTCGGTCAACTCCTCGGTCAGGTCAAGCTCGGCGGCCCGCAACGGCGGTAGCGGATTCATCGTCAGCCCCTCCACCGTGAACACCTCACTGGCAGACGATGTATCCGAACACAACGCCAAGGACGGTTACTTCATCAACGGCAAACCGCTGGCTACCGGCGCGTCTGCGTCCGGGGGGTCAGTCGCGCCGGGATCGGGAACGGTGATCAAGGACAGCGCGGCGCTGAACAACGAGGAGATCGGCATCCTGGTCGAGGGCGGCACCGGCACGGTGATCGAGGGTGATCAGGTGTGCGCGAGCGTCACCGCCGTGGCGGTCAGGTACGACGTGACCGATGCGGTCCTCACCGGGAACGACATCCGCTGCGATCCCAGGTCCGGCTTTTCCATCGGCCCGTCCACCCCGGGACTGACGGTTTCCGGGAATACGGTCCTCGACCCGCGCACCGCGTTCCTCGTCTCGAATTCCGGCTCGGTCGAGCTCGACAACAACCGCGTGACCGGGGCCACCGTCTTCGGGGTCAGCGCGCGCGGGCTGTCCTCGAAGGTGACAGGCGTGGGCAATGTCATTTCCGGGACCGGGTTCAGGGCGGTCGACGCCCGCGCCGACGCCACCACCCCGGCGCTTTCCGGCACTAACGCCTCGGGCTGGGTCTACCACGGCAAGGTCTCATTCTGGTCATACCTGCGTTTCCATCCGCTCGCGGCCCTGTGGCTGAGCATCACGATCCTGGTCCTGCTCGCCTGGGTGTGGTCGCACCGGCGGCGGCTGCCGGCGCACCCCTACCCGGCCAGCACCCGCTGGAGCGCGGACGTGCCATCCGCCGGGTCGGCGGAGCCTGCGGCCACGCCGGCCGCCACGCCGGCCCCCGCCCCGGCTCCCGCGCGGGCCGCCGCCGGGCCGGCCGCCCGGGAGCCTGTCCCCGTACTCGCCGGGGCGCCAGCCGCGGGAAGCGCCAGGGAACGCAGTTGGCGAGTGGCCCCGACGGTGCCGATTCCCGCGCTAGCCTGGGCACGACGGCCCGACAGCGCCATGGTCGGCGGCCGCGGCAAGCGGCACAACGGTCAGACGACGTCTGGTGGCGGCTACGGGACGGATCGGGGCTATGGGACGGATCGAGGCGACGGGGACGATAAGCCCGCGCGGGACCGTGACCACGGTCGCGAGGCAGGGGGCCATGGCTACAGGCAGGAGCCGGGTGGGTATCAGCCACGCCGCCGTCACGGCCGGCCGGACACGGGTCCGGCGCAGCCCGCCGACAGCGCTCAGCACCGGCCCGACCAGGGCACCCGGCCCGACCAGGGCAGCCCGGCCCGACCAGGGCAGCCAATTCGATGCCTTTTCTCCGCTACCGAAGGAGGTCGACAGGCAGTGAGCCTCTTCCGTCGCGGCGCGGTGCCCGGCACCATCCTGGCGCTGCTGACGTTGACGCTGGTCGGCTGCTCCCACGGCGGCAACGGAACGGCGGGGTCCAGCGCGCCGGGATCGTCGGGGACGGCATCGACCGAGACGCCGTCAGCCGGGCGGTCTTCCAGCATGGCGGCCGAGACCAGTTCGTGCGCCGCGTCCGGAGCGGTCTCGGTGTCATCGGCCCGCGAGCTGACGAAGGCACTGGCCGGCGCGCGGCCCGGGGAGGAGATCGTGCTGGCGCCTGGAACGTACGACGGGACCTTTACCGCCTCTGGTTCGGGCACGCCGACCGCGCCGGTCACGCTGTGCGGCCCCCGCGGTGCGGTCCTTGACGGCGGGAGTACGTCGCGCGGCTACACCTTCTACCTGGACCACGCGTCCTGGTGGCGGCTCGAGGGGTTCACGGTCGAGGGCGGCCAGAAGGGAGTGCTGGCTGACGGCTCTGACAACGACCTCATCTACGGCCTGTTCGTGCACTCCGTCGGCGACGAAGCCATCCACCTGCGCGAATTCAGCAGCCACGACACGATCAGCCACTGCGTGGTCGCCGCCACCGGCGTGCTTGAGCAGTTCTTCGGCGAGGGCATCTACGTGGGCTCGGCGCACAAGAACTGGTGCCGGTACACCCACTGCCAACCCGACGCGAGCGACGACGACGTGATCAAGGACAACAGCATCTCGGGCACCACCGCCGAGAACATCGACATCAAGGAGGGCACCACCGGCGGCCAGATCACCGGCAACCACCTCGACGGCACCGGAATGGTCGCGGCCGCGGCCACCGCCTGGGTGAACGTCAAGGGTAACGACTGGACCGTCACCGGCAACACCGGAGTCAGTAGCATCAAGGATGGCTTCCAGGTGCATCAGGTGTACCCCGGCTGGGGCATCGGCAACGTCTTCCGCGGCAACGATGCCCAGGTAAACGGCCCTGGTCACGGCTTTTACGTGCAAAACAAAAGGCTGCAAACAATTGTCGCGTGCAACAACACGGTGAATAGAGCCTCGGCTGGCTTCTCCACCATTGCCTGCACGTCTGTATAAGTTGGAAGGAGACGCTCATGGACGCGAGCGGTTATTCGCCTCGGGTAACGGTTATCGGAACCGGATACCTTGGCCTTACTCATGCGGTCTGTATGGCCGATCTCGGGCATCACGTCCTGGCGATTGATATCGACGAAGAAAAGATCGCGAAAGCCGCGGCAGGCGAGGCGCCGTTTTTCGAACCCGGGCTGGAGCCCTTGCTGCGCAAGAACCTGGATTCCGGCAAGCTCAGGTTCACCACCTCGTTCGCTGAGATCGGGGAGTTCGGCGATGTCCACTTCCTGTGCGTGGGCACGCCCGAGGGAGAATCCAGCCACGCGGATCTCAGCTACGTCCATGCGGCGGTCGACGCGCTGGCCCCGCACCTGCACTCGCCGTCCCTGATCGTCGGCAAGTCGACCGTCCCGGTCGGCACGGCCCGCCGGGTGATGAACCGCGTCCGCGCGGCGGCCCCCGCCGGGGACCTGGTGGACCTGGCCTGGAACCCGGAGTTCCTGCGGGAGGGGTTCGCGGTACAGGACAGCCTGACCCCGGACCGGATGGTGTTCGGCGTGACGTCGGAGCGGGCGGCCGAGATACTGCGCCAGGTCTACGCCACGCCCCTGGCGGCCGGCATCCCCTCGCTCGTGATGGACCTGGAGACCGCCGAACTGGTCAAGGTGGCCGCCAATGCGTTCCTCGCCACCAAGATCTCGTTCATCAACGTGATGGCCGAGGTGTGCGAGGCGGCGGGCGCGGATGTCCTACCGCTGGCTGAGGCGCTCGGACACGACGTCAGGATCGGGCGGCGGTTCCTGTCTCCCGGTCTCGGTTTCGGCGGCGGCTGCCTGCCCAAGGACATCCACGCGTTTCGCGCGACCGCCTCGACGCTAGGCGTCAGTTCCCTGGTCAACCTGCTCGGCGCCGTGGACGACATCAACCTGGGCCGCCGGGAACGGGTGACCGCGCTGGCCCGCGAGGCCGTCGGGGGTGCCCTGACGGGCAAGCGGGTGGCCGTGCTCGGCGTCGCGTTCAAGCCGAACAGCGACGACATCAGGGACTCCCCCAGCCTGGACATCTGCGCCCGGCTGGCCGCTGAGGGAGCGATCGTATCGGTACATGACCCGGTGGCCATGCCGAACGCGGCCAAGAAGCAGCCGAGCCTGCACTGCGCGGGATCCGTCTTCGAGGCGGCCGAAGGCGCCGACCTGGTCCTGCACCTGACCGAGTGGGCCGACTACCGGGCCATCGATCCCGCCGCGCTCGGCCGCGTCGTCAGCCAGCGGGTCATCATCGACGGCCGGTGCTGCCTGGACGCCGGACTGTGGGAAGAGGCGGACTGGACGGTGCACATGCTCGGACGGCCATGACCTGGTCCCGTCTAGGCGCGATGCTGGCCGCCCTGATCGTGATCAGCGGTTGCGGCGGTGCCCGCTCCGGTGCCGCCACCACCCAGCCACCCGCGGTCCCCGGCGAGGTCACCGCCGGGCCGGATCTGTCCGGCGTCACGCTGCCTGATTTCGTGATGCCGATCATTCACGGCGGCATCTCGCTTCCCGAGCGCACCCTCACCCCCGGCGCCGTCACCACCACCGACGCCAACGACGTCTGCGAGGTCCAGCCGCACTCGACCGTCCCGCCGCTTGCTACCACCACGCAGACCGCCATCTACGCCGCATACGGCGACACCAGCCCGGCCGCGTTGCACAAGCACACCCTGGACTGGCTGGTGCCGTACGACCTCGGCGGCGCCGGGGTGAAGGCCAACGTCTGGCCCGCGGCCACCGCGGGTACCGGCTTCTACCAGAAAATTCAGACCGACGACATCTTGCGGCAACTGGTATGCCGCCGTCAGCTGACCCTGGCCCAGGCCCAGACGGCGCTGGAAACCAACTGGTACTCCGCGTGGCTGAGGTACGTGGTCGCCGCCGGTCACATGTGACGCAGGGCCGCCTCGGCGGCCTCGACCACGTTGACCAGGAGCATGGCGCGGGTCATCGGGCCGACGCCGCCGGGCATCGGGGCCAGCCAGCCGGCTACCCCGGCCACGTCCGGGGCGGCGTCGCCGACCAGGCCGGCCTCGGTCCGGGTGATGCCGACGTCGACGACCGCCGCGCCGGGCTTGATCATGCCGGCGGTCAGCAGGCCGGGGCGCCCCGCGGCCACCACCACGATGTCCGCGGTTCTGGTGTGCGCGGCCAGGTCCTTGGTCCCGGTGTGGCACAGCGTCACGGTGGCGTTCTCGGTGCGCCTGGTCAGCAGCAGGCCCAGCGCCCGGCCGACCGTGATCCCGCGGCCGATGACGGTGACGTCGGCGCCCGCGAGGGCCACGCCGTAGTGGCGGAGCAACTCGACGATGCCGCGGGGCGTGCACGGCAGCGGGCCCGGCTCGCCGAGGACCAGCTTGCCCAGGTTGGCCGGGTGCAGCCCGTCCGCGTCCTTGGCCGGATCCATCCGGTTCAGTACCGCGTGGGCGTCGAGGCCGCCGGGCAGCGGCAGCTGGACGATGTACCCGGTGCAGGCCGGGTCGGCGTTCAGCTCGTCGACAACCGCCTCCACCTGGGCCTGGGTCGCGTCCGCGGGCAGGTCCCACCGGATGGACGCGATCCCGACCTGGGCGCAGTCGCGGTGCTTGCCGTTCACATAGGCGCGGCTGCCCGGGTCATCGCCGACCAGCACGGTGCCGAGCCCGGGGACGATGCCGCGGGCGGCGAGCGCGGCCACCCGGTCGGTCAGCCCGGCCCGTAGCTGCGCGGCGAGGGCCTTACCGTCAAGCACCTGTGCGGTCATCGGACCCCCCTTAGTGGTAGAAGTGCCGGACGCCGGTGAAGTAGAGCGGGATGCCCGCGGCCTCGGCGGCGGTGATGGTCAGCTGGTCGCGCATCGAGCCGCCCGGCTCCACCACCGCGGCCACCCCGGCCTGCGCCAGGATCTCGAACCCGTCGGCGAACGGGAAGTAGGCGTCGCTGGCCGCGACCGACCCGGCCGCCCGCTCCCCCGCGCGCGCCACCGCGAGCCGGGAGGAGTCCACCCGGTTGACCTGGCCCATGCCGACCCCGACCGAGGCTCCCCCCGACGCCAGCAAGATGGCATTCGATTTAACCGAACGGCATGCCTTCCACGCGAACCTCAGATCCGCCAGCATCGCCGGGCTGGCGGCCGGCCCCGCCTTGAGCTCCCAGTTCACCGGGTCGTCCCCCGGCTCACTCACCCGGTCCGCCGACTGCAGCAAGATCCCCCCGCTGACCGGGCGCCATTCCAGCGCCGCGGCGGCGACGGGGGGCTCACAGCGCAATAGGCGGACGTTCTTGCTGGCGGACAGGATGTCCAGCGCTTCGGCGTCGAACCCGGGCGCGACGACCACCTCGGTGAACACCTCGGCGATCTGACGGGCCAGCGCCGCCGTCACCGGGCCGTTGGCCGCGATCACCCCGCCGAACGCCGACACCGGGTCGCAGGCGTTCGCCTTGGCGTGCGCGTCGGCCAGGTCGGCGCCGATGGCGATCCCGCACGGGTTGGAGTGCTTGATGATGGCCACGCACGGCTCACCGAAGTCGTAGGCCGCGCGCCGGGCCGCGTCCGCGTCCACGTAGTTGTTGTAGGACATGGGCTTGCCGTGCAACAGCTCGGCGGACGCGATGCCGTTCCCGGCGCTGTCACCGGCGGGCCGTTCGGCGGAAATGTAGAGGGCGGCGCGCTGGTGCGGGTTCTCGCCGTACCTGAGCACCTCGGCGCGCCGCCATAGCGCGCCCGTCACCTCGGGCCAGCCGGCCGCCGTCTCGTCGGGGGCGTACACGGAGGCGAACCAGGACGCGACCGCGACGTCGTAGGCGGCGGTGTGCGCGAACGCCTCGGCCGCCAGCCGGCGGCGCTGGTCCAGCGTGAATCCGCCCGCGGCGGTGGCGGCGATCACATCGGCGTACCGGGACGAGTCGATGATCACGGCCACCGAGCCGTGGTTCTTGGCCGCAGCCCGGACCATCGACGGGCCGCCGATGTCGATCTGCTCGACGCACTGCTCAGGCGAGGCCCCCGAGGCGACCGTTTCCGCGAACGGGTACAGGTTGCAGACGACCAGCTGGAACGGCTCGATGCCGAGTTCCGCGAGCTGAGCCTCGTGCCGGGGGTTGGTCATGTCCGCGAGCAGCCCCGCGTGCACCCGCGGGTGCAGGGTCTTCACCCGCCCGTCGAGACACTCGGGGAACCCGGTGAGCTGCTCGACCCCGGTGACCGGCACCCCGGCCGCGCTGATCCTGGCCGCGGTGCTCCCGGTGGAGGTGATCTCGACCCCGGCCGCGTGCAGCGCCGCGGCCAGCTCTTCCAGGCCGGTCTTGTCATAGACGCTGATGAGCGCCCTGCTGATCGGAATCCTGCTCAACTGCCGATCCTCACCTTCCGGCCCTGGACGGACCAGCCGTCGCGGACCATCCGGCCCACTGTGCCGACGAGCAGGGCCCGTTCGGCTACTTTGATCCGCTCATGCAGCGTGACCTCGTCGTCGTCATCGGCGACCGGGACGCAGGCCTGCGCCACGATCGGTCCCGCATCCACCCCGTCGTCAACGAGCAGCACGGTGCAGCCGGTGATCTTCACGCCGTGAGCCAGCGCGTCACGCACGCCGTGTATTCCGGGAAACGACGGTAGCAGCGCCGGGTGGGTGTTCACGCACCGGCCGCCGAACAGGTCAAGGAACGACGCGCCGACCAGTTTCATGAAACCGGCCAGCACGATCAGGTCGGGCTCGTATCCGGCGCAGGCGCGGGTGAGCGCCGCGTCCCACTCCGGCCGCCCGGGGTGGTCCGCCCGCCGGACGGTGAAGCGGGGCAGGCCGGCCCGCTCGGCGCGGGCCAGGCCGTTGATCGCATCGCGGTCGGCGCCGACCGCCACCACCCGCGCCCCGAAGTCGTCGTCACGGCACGCGTCGATCAGGGCCTGCAGGTTGGTTCCCTCGCCGGAGACGAGCACCACCAACCGCGCGCCCCTGATTCCGTTCACGTGCACGACCCTAAGGCACGTCGCCGGGTGGTCGCCGAAGGGGGCAGAATAGAGTCCGATGGCCAGATACCAGCCGCCTGGCGGGCGCGGCCCGCAACCGAGAGGGATGCCGCCGGCCCGGCAGTTGCCGCCCCCCGATCCCGCCACCCGGCAGCGCGGGATGGCGGGGCTGGCGCTGGCCGCGCTGGCCATGATCGGCCTCGCGCTCGGACTCGGTAACCTGCACCGCGGCATCTACGTGGCCGTGCTCTCGCTGCTGTTCGCGGCGACCGCGATCTGGCTCGGCGTGACCGCGAACCGGCGGGCCCGGCGGCGGCACGGCGCGTCCGCGGGGCGCGACCAGCGGCATCGTGCTCGGCGCTCTCGGCCTGGCGTTCAGCGCGATGTGGCTCATGGTGCTCGCGGTTTTCTGGCCGCAGCTGAACACCTACTACAACTGCATCGGCGGCGCTAACACGGTGGCCGCCCAGCAGGCCTGCCACACGCAGTTCACCAACTCGGTCGGCGGCGAGTTCAGCGTCCTGCAGGGCGGCGGGGGCCGGTAGTTCATTAGTGCCTCAGCAGCCGGCGTTCGCCCGGTTACCCGGTTCGGTGCGGTCGCGTCCGGTGCAGGGTCAGCCTCCCGCGAACACCACCCGCCTCGCCTGGCACACCCGTACCGGGCGGTTCCGCTCTGCAGCGACACCGATGGTCCATCGCCGTTGCCCAAGCAACACCGATGGTCCTTCGATGTGGGTCAGATTCGGGCTCCTCCCGGCGAAGCTGTGATAGGCGGGGCGAACGTTACCTGGTGGGGTATTAGCCGCCCGGGGGCCAGTCGTCCGGCTCGGCGTCGGCGTGCTCGGGCTCGGGCTCGGCTGTCGGGGTTCTCTTCGTAGCCGGCCCAGGGGTTCAGGTAGATGCGGTGGCCGTCGTCGCGGTCGTCGTTGTTACTGAGGTTGGGGGTGGGGGTGGGAGCTCGCGCGGACCGGGGGCGCCGCAGGATCAGCCAGTTGGTGGCGGCGGCGGACAGGGCGGCGGTCACGCCGACCTCCAGGATCGCGACCAGGCCGACCTGGAATCCGGACGGGCCGACCTCGGCCAGGCGGCCGTCGCCGAGCGGGCCGCCGGAAAACGCCGCGGCCAGGCCGGCCAGCGCGCCGGCCGCCGCGCCCGCGGCGAAGCCCCACAGCGGCGCCGCCTCGAGCACCGGCGTGGGGGCGATCCGCACCGTCACCACCCCGGCGAACAGGCCGGCCAGATACGGCATCGCCAGGACGAGCACCGGCACCCACGCCGGGCCAACGGTCGTGGGCAGCGCCGCGAGCATCGGGAAGGCGGGCACCGCGCCGAGCGCAGAACCGGTGGGGGTGACCGCCGTCCCCGCGCCGAACGCGAAGCCGGGGCCCAGGGTGTAGGCGACGGCCCAGACGATGGCGTTCGGGATGTAAGCGAGCTGGGCCAGCAGCAGCAGCGCGGCCCCGCCGGCGCCGGGCGCCAGCGCGTCGCTGGCCGCCCTGACCTCGGGCAGGTGCACCGCGAGCGAGGCGGCGGCCAAGACGGCGCCCGCCGCGGCCAAGATGGCCACCGCGCCGAGCATGCCCATGACGATGGACCGGGGCCGGGCGGGCAGCAGCAGCGCCAGCCGGGACCACGGAGCCAGCCCGCGGGCGGCGCCCAGGCCACCCGCCACCAGGGCCAGCAAGAACGCCGCGGCCACCGCCTGCAACAGCGAGGGAGCGGCCGCCGCCGTCCGGCTGGCCACCGCCAGCGCCCCGGACAGCAGGGCGTACGGCAGCGCGAGCGCGAGCGCCACGTAGCCGACATGACGCAACCGGGTCACCGCGCCGACCCGCACGACCCACCGCCCGGCCAGGGCCAGCAGCGCGCCCGGCAGCAGGACCAGGCCGAGCGGGAGCATACCGATCCGTCCGGCGCCGCGGACCGTGACACCGACGTGGTGCGCCACCAGCCACAGCAGGGCCGCGGTGCGCAGCACCCCGCCCAGCCCGGTGCCGATGCCGACGTGCGGTGCGGTGATCCAGCCGATCGCGGTCAGCGTCGTGAGCACGGCCAGGCCGGTGCCCGCGGCCGCGCACGCGGCAATGCCCCCGGTGACGACCAGCGGCCGGGCGGGCTGAGTCTTGGGCGCGGGCCCAGATCCGTCCGGCGACCCAGGATCGGGAACCGGCGGCGCTTCGGCGGAAACACTCACGAACTGATCCTGGCAACGATCCTCCCCGGTCCCAAGCAGGCGCGCCGCCCGCGGGTCAGGGAAAACCCGGGTTTACCTGGCCCGCATGATGTCCCGGACCAGGCCGGCCGTCTCACTCGGGGTCTTGCCGACGCGGACGCCGGCCTTCTCCAGGGCTTCCTTCTTGGCCTGCGCGGTGCCGGAGGAGCCGGAGATGATCGCGCCGGCGTGCCCCATCGTTTTGCCCTCGGGTGCGGTGAAACCGGCCACGTAGCCGACCACCGGCTTGGTCACGTGCTGCTCGATGAAGGCACCGGCCCGCTCTTCGGCGTCGCCGCCGATCTCGCCGATCATCACGATCGCGTCGGTCTCCGGATCGTCCTGGAACGCCCGCAGGCAGTCGATGTGGGTGGTCCCGATCACCGGATCGCCGCCGATCCCGACGGCGGTGGAGAAACCGATGTCGCGCAGCTCGTACATCATCTGGTAGGTCAGCGTGCCCGACTTGGAGACCAGGCCGATCCGGCCGGCGGTGGTGATGTCGGCCGGGATGATGCCGGCGTTGGACTTGCCGGGCGAGGCCACGCCCGGGCAGTTCGGCCCGATGATCCTGGTCAGGTTGCCCGCCGCGCTGGCGCGGGCCCAGACCTGCGCGGTGTCGCGCACCGGGACGCCCTCGGTGATCACGATGCACAGCGGTATCTGCGCCTCGATCGCCTCGATCACCGCGTCCTTGGTCCCGGAGGCGGGCACGAACACCACCGACACGTCCGCCCCGGTGGCCGCCATGGTGTCGGCGACCGTGCCGAACACGGGTACCTCGGCGCCGTTCAGCTCGATCGTCTGGCCCGCCTTGCGCGGGTTGGTGCCGCCGACGATCTGTGTCCCCGCCAACAGCATGCGGGCGCCGTGCCTGCGCCCCTCCGAGCCGGTGATGCCCTGGATCATGACCCGGCTCTGGCCGGTCAGGAAGATGGCCATCTCAGGCTCCCTTCGCTGCAAGTTCGGCGGACCGGCGGGCCGCACCGTCCATCGTCGCCACCTGCTCCACCACGCCAATGGCCGCCTCATCCAGGATGCGCCGGCCCTCGGCGGCGTTGTTCCCGTCCAGCCGGACCACGATCGGGCGGTCCACCTTGTCCCCGCGCGATTCCAGCATGCCGATGGCCGAGACGATCCCGTTGGCCACCGCGTCGCAGGAGGTGATGCCGCCGAAGACGTTCACGAACACGCTGCGCACGCTGGGGTCGGACAGCACGATCTCCAGGCCGTTGGCCATCACCTCGGCGGAGGCGCCGCCGCCGATGTCGAGGAAGTTGGCGGGCCTGATCCCGCCGAGCGGCTGGCCCGCGTAGGCCACCACGTCCAGGGTGGACATGACGAGTCCGGCCCCGTTGCCGATGATGCCGACTTCGCCGTCGAGCTTGACGTAGTTGAGGTGCTTCGCTATCGCCCGCGCCTCGATCGGGTCGGTGTTGGTGATGTCGTCGAAGCGCGCGTGCTGCTGACGGAACGAGGCGTTGTCATCCAGCGTCACCTTGCCGTCCACCGCGAGAACCTGGCCGTCCTCGGTGAGCGCCATCGGGTTCACCTCGACCAGCGTGGCGTCCTCATCGGCGAACATGGCCCAGAGCCGTTCGGCCAAAAGGGCGGCTCCGGCCGCGGCCTGCGCCGGGATGCGGCCCGCCGCGATGATCTCCGCCGCCTTGGCGCTGTCCACGCCGGCCAGCGGCGACACCGGGATCCTGGCCACCTCTTCGGGGGTGTTGTGCGCGACCTCTTCGATCTCCATGCCGCCCTGGACCGTGCAGATCGACAGGAAGGTACGGTTGGCCCGGTCCAGCAGGAACGACAGGTAGTACTCGGCCGCGATGTCGACCGCCTGGGCGATCAGCACCGAGTGCACGGTGTGGCCCTTGATGTCCATGCCGAGAATCTGGCTGGCCTTGTCGTAGGCCTCGTCCGGGCCCTGGGCCAGCTTCACGCCGCCGGCCTTGCCCCGGCCGCCGGTCTTCACCTGCGCCTTCACCACGACCAGGGAGTGCCCCTGGGCGGCGAACCCGGCCGCGATCTCGCGCGCCTCTTCGGCCGTGTGGGCGACTTTGCCGGGTTGTACCGGGACTCCGTACTCGGCGAACAGTTCCTTCGCCTGATACTCAAACAGGTCCACGCTCAATCCCTACTATTTTCGCTGCTCATGAGCCCAGCTTTCTGGTCAGTAAGACGCTTGGTAGCCTACCGGTCTCAGCCTTGGCCTCCGCTGGTCTGCCCGCTGCCCGCTGATCTGCCCGCTGCCCGCGGGCCGCGGGCCGCCGGCCGAGCGCGACGGCCGCGGTACGCGTAACTGGCCGGAGCTGATGCCTACATACAACCTCAGTTGTCCCGGTACCGCAGGGCCCCACCGCATCTTTTCGATGGGTACGCCGGCCATCGCGTTTGCGGATGGCCTGGACGAGAATCATCCCGGCCAGCCTAACGCTCCTGGTTGACAGGCGCTTAACCAGCTAGCCAACTGCGCAGCCGACGTCCCGGACCTGGTGTTGCGCCACGACCATTCGCAAGATTACTATCGCAAGATGTCTAGCGATAGAAGTGTTGCGAGAGCTGACGTGGTCGTGCCAGATCACGAGCAGGCCGGACGGCGGGAGCTGAGTGACCCGCAGACGATGCGGGCGCTGACCCATCCCGTGCGACTGGCGCTGCTCCAGGCGCTTGAGCTCGAGGGGCCGCTCACGGCCACTCAAGCGGGCGAGCTGATCGGCGAGCCGCCCAACACGTGCTCGTTTCACTTCCGGCAGCTCGCCAAGTACGGGTTCGTCGAGGAGGCCGGCCCGGCACCGGGGCGGTCACGGCCCTGGCGGCTGAGGACGCACCGGATGCACTTCACGGACCTGCATGAGGACCCGGACACGGCGGTGGCGGCCCGCGGGCTTGACCGGATGCTGCGGGAGCGGTATTTCGAGCGCCTCGCCGCGTTCTACGAGTCCAGGTCCGGCTACCCGCTGGCCTGGCAGCAGGTGACGGGCGGCAGCCAGGCGCTGCTGCACGTCACGCCGGAGGAACTGAAGGCGATCGACGAGCAGATCATGGCCATCCTTGCCCCCTACGCGGGCCGCGGCGCCGACCTGGCGAAGCGCCCGGCCGACTCGCTGCCCATCGAGGTGCTGCTGTTCGCCTATCCCGTCCGGCCCCCGGCGAAGTAGGGTCCGGTGCGTCGGCTGCTCGCTCATCGCGACATCAGGATCTACCTCGCCGGCCAGGTGTTCTCGCTGTTCGGCGACTCGAGCCTGTGGCTCGCCATGGGCATCTGGGTCAAGACCCTCACCGGAAGCAACGCCCAGGCTGGACTGGTGTTCTTCTTCTTCACTGCCCCCTCGCTCCTGGCGCCGGCGTCAGGGCTGCTGGCCGACCGGATCCGGCGCCGTCCCCTGCTCATCGGGACGAACGCTCTCACCGCGGTAGCCGTGCTGGCTCTGCTGGCGGTCGGCGGCCGGGGCCAGGTGTGGGTGGTCGACGCCGTGATGTTCGGCTACGGGCTGTCATACGGCATTGCCGGGCCGGCCCAGTCAGCCCTGCTGACCGTCATGGTCCCCGCCGACCTGCTGCCCGACGCCAACGCCGCCCTCCGCACCGCCCAGGAGTCGCTGCGCCTGATCGGGCCCCTCGCCGGGGCCGGCCTGTTCGTTGCCGTCGGCGCGCACGTCATCGCCGTCATAGATGCCGCCAGCTTCGCCTTCCCGGTCATTTCCCTCCTGCTCCTGCGCGTGCGGGAACCGGCCCCGCACCCCGTCTCCGGCCGCTGGGCCGAGCAGTTGTCCGCCGGGGCCCGGCACATCTGGCGCACCGTCGAACTACGGCACGTCATCGTGGCGGGGGCCGTCACCACCACGGTGTTCGGCTTCGCCGAGACGATCAGCTACGCCATCGCCGGCAACGGACTGCACCGGCCCGCGTCCTTCGTCGGAGTCCTGGCCGCTGTCACCGGCGCGGGCGCCGTCGGCGGCGGCCTCACCGCCGCCCCGCTGGTCCGCCGGCTGGGTGAAGGGCACTTGATCGGCATCGCCATGCTCGTCGCGGCAGCGGGCGCCGCCCTGGAGATTCCGCCGCTGCTGGCCTCGGTCCTGTCCGGCGACGTTGTCTTCGGCGCCGCTATCCCGTGGTTGGTCATCGGGCTCATCAGCCTGGCCCAACGGGTCACCCCGCCCGAACTGCAGGGCCGGGTGTATGCCGCCGTCGAGACCCTGGTCACCACCCCGCAGACGATCTCCATCGCGCTCGGCGCCGCCCTGATCACCGTGACCGGCTACCAGATCCTGCTCCTGTCCATGGCCAGTACTCTCGCCCTGGCCGGCATCTACCTCCTCACCCGCCCTGAGCAGCGGCAAGCGGCACGCCAGCTCACCCGCCCGCACCCTGGAGTCACTCAATCGGTTGACGGGCGATGCCCGACGGCTGGCGGCCGGCGAGCAACCAGCCGGCCGCCGTCGCGACCAGGGGCAGGCCGATGAGGATCACCAGAAGATTCGCCACGGGCACGTTTCCGAGTGCGGCGATGCCGCCGTTGGCGGAGTTGCCTCGCAACCAGCCGATGACGCCGATGTAGGCGGCGAAGGTGCCGAGGACCGCTCCGAGGAAGCCGAGCGCTCCGGCGGTCGCGGCGGTCAGCGTCCGGCGGGTGTAGCTGCTCGCTCCGGTGGCGGCGAGGGTCCGCAGGTCATTGGCGGTCTCGCTGCGGATAAGCCCGACGCTCATCGCCAAGATGCACAGCGCCATCGCGATGCCGAAGACGGTGGCCCAGTTGACGACGGTCGAAGACGTCGGTTCGTCGTTCCTGGTCTCGATGCTCAGGCTCGCCGCCGCCGCGATTGCTTGCGCATCGTGGATCTGACCGGTGGTGAAGGGCCCGGCCGCGCTGGCGAACCACCCGATCGGCGGCCCGATGGCCGACGAGGAGATTCTGAGCTCATGGACCGCGTGTTCGGTGAGCAACATGTCGGGGGCGTGAATCCCTGTCGGCAGCGCCGCCAGGTACTGGATCACCGGGTGTGTCAGCCCACCGTTCTTGGTGCAGTGCGAAGCTCTGATCGCACCCCCGTTGCTCGCCCGTGGCTCGGGGCGGACTTCGCGCAATAGGCGAACTCCAGCCCTGACGCGCCGGCGAAACCCGGCAGCGAGGTCACGACGTCGGCATCTGGTGCGATCTGTGACGGGCGGATGCCGAGGACGCTCAGCAGCTGGGGCGTGGCTACGGTGAGCGATTGGTTGGTGGACTTCGATCCGGTGCTGTTCTGCAGGTTGCCGACCAGATAGAGCGCGGCGACCTGTGGCGCGCCGAGCGCCTCGCCGACACGGGGGGCGGCACGTGCCCACGACTTCACCTGTTGGCGCGGAGGGGTTCTGCCGGTCCTGTCTCGATGTTCGCCTGGTTCGAGGCGAGGTTCGGGCCGGCCGGGTCCCAGATGTCGGAGTAGCGCGCCTGGGCCAAGATGGCGATGAGGACCGCGATCATCACGCCGAGGCCGATCGCGGCGAGGGCCGAGGCGGAGCGAGCCCGGTAGCGGGCGAGGTCACGGAGCGCGATCCGGACGGCCACCGGGGCGTGCCGGGCGAGGCGCCCGAGCCCGACGAGGAAGAACGGCGCCAGCAGGATGATCGCGGGAATGAGGGCGACGATCCCGAGAACGAGCTCGGGGGTGCCTTTGCTGCCGCTCCCTGCCCCGGTGCTGCCGGAGAAGCCGAGGAGGACGAACGCAACGACGAGAAACACGATCCCGGGCAGCGCCGAGCGGTGGACCTGTTTCGGCGGGGCGGGACGACCGGACAGGGCGGCCATGACGGAGAGCTCGCGTGATGGAGCGGGCGGGCCGCGTGGCGGCCAGGTACGTCGCGACGATGGCGAGCACGATCGCCGCGGCGACGACGAGCCAGGGCAGGGCGAGGACGCCGATCAGGTGATGGGCACTGCTGCTCGAGGCTCGGTCGATAGGCGACCCAGGCGACAAAACCCAAGACAGTCCCGATGACCGCCCCGACGACGCCCACGATGAGCCCGTTCGCCCGCACGACGAGGGAGAGGTTCCTTCTGGTGGCGCCGATCGATGCCAGCATGCCGAGCGAGCGCTGCCGGCGCTGGGCGAGCACGGTGAAGCCGCCCACCGCCACGAGCGCGATCAAGAGCATGCCGATCGTGAGCACGACCAGGGAGAGGGTCTCCGGGCTTGATGGCGTTGCTCTGCGCCGCAGAGGCCGGGGTGCTCACGTTGGTACCGCGGCCGCCGAAGGGGCCGCACGTGGCGCACGGCTCGCCGATCGAACTCGGTGCCACTCCCGGTGCGTCGAACAGCACCGTGACCTGGCTCGGGGACCTCACCTGGCCAGGCAGGGACGAGGGCGAACTCGTCGAGGAGGCTCTGCGGGTTCTCGACGATGCCAACCACCCGCCGGGCCTCACCTGCGACGTTCCAGCGTCTGCCGACCCTCAGGTCGAAGTCCGATGCGACACCCGCCGTGACGGCGACCTGGTCTGCCGCGGTTGGGTAGTGGCCCGAGACGAGGGACAGCATCGGTTGGCCGTAGGGGCCGTCGGGGTTCTGGGCGCGGAGCTCGTAGGTATCGACCGAGCCGGGGACCTTCAGCGTCTCGTTCTCGATGATGTCGACCTTCCCGAAGCGGTGCTCCAAGGTCGCGATCTCGGCGGCAAGCCGATGGTCGTTCCCGGCAAAGGTGGCCGCGTCCTGAGCGGTTCCGAACCCCGAGTTCGCCGGCGGGGGCGTGTTGGTCGCCACCGCTGAGCCGACGATCGTGGCGGCGACGGCCACGACGATCAAGCCCAGGACCAGAAGCTGCTGGCGCCACTCTCGGCGGAACAAGCGCCAGGCCCAGCGAATCACCGCGCGCCGTGACGGCGTGATGCCCGGGGCCCGGCGAGCCTCGCCGGGCGGCGCTGCGACCGAGACGGTCATGGGGTCGGCGCCGGAGCGAGAAGTGACTCCGCGCTCGGAGGGGGCACGGTCTGGTCGATGATGCGACCGTCCTTGAGGAAGACGACGCGGTCGGCCCATGATGCGAGGTGGGCATCGTGGGTCACGATGACCGCGGCGATGCCCCGCTTGCAGGCGCCACGGATCATCTTCATCACCGCGTCCCCGTTGGCGGAGTCGAGCGCGCCCGAAGGCTCGTCGGCGAGCAGGAGGTGGCGCTCACCGACGACGGCGCGGGCGATGGCGACCCGCTGGCGTTCTCCTCCCGAGAGCTCGTCGGGGAAGTGCCCAGCCCGCTCGGCGATCCCGACGTTCTCCAGCGCAGTCATCGCGGCGATCCGTGCCTTTCTCGGCGAAAGGTCATCGAGCTCGAGCGGAAGGGCGACGTTCTCGAGCGCGGTGAGCCCGGCGAGCAGGTTGAAGTCCTGGAAGACGTAGCCGATCGTGCGGCGGCGAAGTCGCGCCTTATCGTTGTAGGACATCGACGCGAGCGACTTGCCGTCGATCAGCACCTCACCGCTGGTCGGCTCTTCGAGGCTGCCGGCGATCGTCAGGAGGCTGGACTTCCCCGACCCGGACGGTCCCATCACCGCGACGAGGCTGCCGCGTTCGACCGAGAGCGAGGCGCCGATGAGGGCGTGCACGAGCGTCGAGCCCGCGCCATAGGACTTCGAGACGTTCCGGAGTTCGAGAAAGCTCATCGCCGTGCCACCAGCCTTCGCCGCAAGCGCGGCACCGTCGAGGGAACTGCGGGTTCAAGCTCGGCTCGCATCAGCCGCCCTTCGGCCTGGTCGAGCCAGCGGATGACCGAGTCCAGCCGGGACAACTCGGCGTCGGCCACAAGAGCGAAGGCGAGATCGGCGTCAGCCTCTTCGTCCTTCAGGTGCGTCCACTGCTGCATGAGCTCGACGAGATGCCGGCGATGGAGCTGGATCAGCTCGTTGACGTCGACGCCGGGTACCCGAAGGGCCGACAGGATCTTGATCACGAGCTCGTCACGAGGCGGCGAGGTCATGTCCGTCGGCGTCGAGAGCCAGCGGTCGAGCTCTGCCTTGCCCTCCTCGGTGAGGCGGAAGACCTTCTGCGGACCTTCGTCAGCTAGGTCGTCGGACGTCGATGTGGCCTGAGTGCTCCAGCCGCTGGAGGGTCGAATACACCTGACCGATGTTGAGCGGCCAAACGTCTCCCGTGCCCTTCTCGAACTCCTGGCGGAGCTGGAACCCGTACTTCGGACCATCGCTCAGGAGCGCCAGCAGTGCATGGCGGACGCTCATTGCCCTACCCCTTGTGCGCGGCGTACTTCTACAAAGACCATACTCCGTATGGTACACCGTAATCCGGGCCCGGGCACCCGGCGGAAAGCCGGTGGCATGGCGACCTGGCGATGTCGGCCTGGCTTGGCCACGTGATCGTGCGGAGCACCCGGTCTCCGGGCCCACGGCGGCTAACCCGGCCGCTCCCTTAGTATCGGGACGGTGGCCACCGAGACCGAGACCGAGCCGGAACGGCACCAGCGGCGCTCGCAGCGGACCCTGTTCGACGGGATCGCCGAACAATACGAGCTGTCCCGCCCCGGGTACCCGCCGCAGGTGGTGGAGTTCGTCACCGCGACCGCCGGGCTCGGCCCAGCGGCGGCGGTCCTCGAAATCGGCTGCGGGACCGGCCAGCTCACCGAGCGGCTGGCATCCTCCGGGTTCCGCCTGACCGCGATCGACCTGGGCGCGTCCATGATCGCCGCCGCCCGGCAGCGGCTGGCCGGCGCGGACGTCTCGTTCCAGGTCACGTCGTTCGAGGACCTGACCGCCGTCGACGCATCCTTCGACCTGGTCATCTCCAGCGCCGCGTTCCACTGGATCGATCCCGAGGTCGCGTTCAGCAAGCCCGCCCGGCTGCTGCGTCCGGGCGGCTGGCTGGCCCTGCTTGGCACCGAGGAGCGCTACGACGACCCCCTCGGCGCGACGCTGGACGTCCTGTGGGCCACGCATGGCGCCACCGGCGGCGCCTGGGAGAGATGCCCCTCCGATCCCGAGGCTATCGCCGCCACCGGCCTGTTCGGGCCTCCCGCCTGCCTGACGGACAGGCAGCGGGCCACCCTGCCCGCCGACGACGTCATCGCCTTGGAAGGCACCAGGGCGACCTTCCTGAGCTGGCCGCGCGACACCCAGCGCCACTTCACCGAGGAACTCCGCCGGCTCCTTGAGCCTGCGCCAGCGGTGGACCTGACCAGGCATACGTCCGTCACCATGGCCCAGGTGGCGGGCGGCGCCGCGCCCGGCCGGCCGGGTGCGCCCGCGACCTAGGCCGGGCTTTCCACGACTTCGGAGCCGAATTCGGCCCGGACCCAGGCCACGATCTCGGTGGTGGACGCGCCCGGGGTGAAGATCCTGGCCACGCCCAGCCGGGACAGCTCTTCGATGTCCTCATCCGGGATGATGCCGCCGCCGAACACCACGATGTCGGTGGCGTCCCGCTCCTTCAGCAGCTCGATGACCCGGCCGAACAGGGTCATGTGCGCGCCGGAGAGGATGGACAGCCCGACCGCGTCCACGTCCTCCTGGATGGCGGCCGCCACGATCTGCTCGGGTGTCTGATGCAGCCCGGTGTAGATGACCTCGACCCCGGCGTCGCGCAGCGCCCGGGCCACCACCTTGGCGCCTCGGTCGTGACCGTCAAGCCCGGCCTTCGCCACGATCACCCGGATCTTGCTCATAACCGCCAGCCTAACTCGCGGCCTGGCCCGCGCCGGTATCGATCAGGACCATTACGCCGAACGGCCGTCGGTGCTCAGTCCACGCACGGGATCCCGTTCTTGGCGGCGACCGCGCCACCCTGTGCGCCGGTGGTGGGGATGGGGACCGACGAGGCCGGGGAGGACGGGGTCCCTGAGGCCTCGCCCAGCGTGGCGTCCGCGCCGAGCATGACCTCGACGTGGCCGGCCGCCACCGTGGCGCTGGCCGTTGCGGTCACGTGGAACAGGGACGCGATGTGGGCGGCGCTGGCCGAGGCGCCGGCCCCGTACGTCACCTCGGTCGTGGTCAGCGCGGTGCCGTTCGCGATCTGCCCGGCCTGGTAGCCGTCCTTGACCAGCGCGGCCGAGACCTGCCCGGCCAGCCCGGCGGTGTTGCCGCCGTTGTAGACGTCCACCGTGGTCTTGGCGGCGTCGGCCGAGCTCTCCGGCGTGGCGCTCGGCGAACTCGAGGCCTGCGCCGAGGACGCCGCGGGCGGGTAGAACGTCTCCTGCACGATCTGCTTGATGTAGGCCGGGTTGATCTCGTTGGCGTCCTGGCCGTCGATGGTCTCGTAAGCCATGATCGGCAGCGTGTTGAAGCTCAGGTTGCTGCCGGTCAGGCTGCGCATCTGGCTGGCGAAGTCGAGCAAGTTCCAGCCGGAATCGGTGATCACGTACTGCTTGGCCACCGACAGCAGCGAGTTGATCTTGGTGAGGTCGCTGAGCACGCCGTCGGTGCGCAGCTGCTGCATCACCGAGTCCAGGAACGCCTGCTGGCGGTGGGTGCGGTCCAGGTCGCCGTTGGTCAGGCCGTGCCGCTGCCGGACGAACGCCAGCGCCATCACGGCGTTGAGGTGCTGATAGCCGGCCTTGTGGGCGTAGAAGCCGGAGTAGGAGTCGTAGGCGACCGGATGCTTGAGGCAGACCTCGACGCCGCCCAGGACGCTGGCCAGCTCGTAGAAGCCGTCCAGGTTAACCTCGGCGAAGTGGTCGATGGTGCACGCCGGTGAGCTGCTCGACGGTGGCCACCGTGGCCTTGCGCCCGGCCTCGTTGCCGGCGAAGGCGACCTGGTTCTGGGTCCACGTCGGGTGCTGCGTGCGGGCCTGGGACTCCGCGGCGGCCAGGGCCAGCCCGTAGGCCTGATCGACCTTGCCCTGAGACTGACCGTCATAAGGGGTCGGGAAGGTGACCCAGTCGTCCCGCGGGATGGAAAAGCCGACCGCCTTCTTGCCGCCCGCCGGGATGTGGATCAGGATCAGCGTGTTGGTGGCGTTGCCGCCGACCCCCGCCGCCACGCCCGCCGCGCTGCCGGCGTGCAGCGCGTTCAAGATGGCGGTCGGCAAGATGTTGCCGTTCCAGTCGGTCCGGCTCTCCAGACCCATCAGCAAGATGTTCTGCGCGCCGATGGACGGGCCGCTGTCGATCGCGTGCGAACCGCCGATACTGCTCACGTCTCGCACGACAAAGTAAGAAAAGCCGCTTATCGCCAGGACCACAGCCGCAGCAGCGCAGCTCAGGGCGTATCCGACCTTCCCGGCCGCACCCCACAACGAGGCCGACGGGCCTGGCCTAACCATGGCATTTTTTCCTCAGCAGTCCAGCTCCGGATCGTTACCATCCGTCGAAGCCTACCGTCACGGCCTCGTGACCTGCGTGCAACGACTAACATCCGAAGCACATATGAGCGACCCACTATGGCGCGATACCCGCCCGAGCAGGCCTTACGGCGCCGCGTCCCGCGACACGCCGGCGAGCCGCGATCCCCGCATGCTGGCCTGCGGGGCCCGGACGCCCGCCAGCGGAGGCCGGAGCCCGCGGCGCCTGCGGCCCGAGGCGGGGAACCGGCCGATCGGGGCGGCGATCCGCCGCCCGAGCCGGGCGCGAGCCGGGGAGCTGGAGCACCGGGGCACGGATCCCAGCCGAAACCGGCAGGCGGAGTCCCCGGCGGGGCCGGCCGGGCTACGGGCGGCAAGCGGAGCCGGGCCCAAGGTCCCGGGCGGACCGGATCCCCGGATCCCCGGCGGCCCCGGGCCGCGGGTTCCGGGCGGCACGACCCCCGGCCTCCGGGCGGACCGGGCCACGGACCCCCGGCGGGTCCGACCCGAGGATCCCCGGCGGAAGCGGGCCGCGGGTTCCCGGGGGAACCGACCCGAGGAAACCCAGCGGAAGCGGGCCGCGAGTTCCGGACGGAGACCGACCCGCGGACCCGGATCCCCGGCGGGACCGATCCCCGGATCCCGGCGGCAGCGGGCCCCGGGTTCCCGGCGGGACCGATCCGAGGAAACCCGGCGGCACGGGGCCGCGCGTTCAGGGTCCACGCGGGACCGATCCGAGGATTTCCGGCGGGACCGGGCCCCGGATCTCCGGGGGACCGACCCCGGGTGCCAAGCGGGACGGCGTCCCGGGCGCCAGGCGGGACCGATCCCCGGATCCATGACCCCCGCTGGGTGGGGGAGCGGCGAGAAGACGGGACGCTGGGCCCGGAGCGGCACGCGTCGCCGATCCGCTGGCGGGCGCGCACGCGCAGGTTGCCGGTCCAGCCTGGACTCAGCCCTCCGCACGGCCGCCGAGAGCACCCGGAGGGCGAACCGGAGACGGAAGGGTAGGACCGGGGGAGGCAGACCGGATCTGCTGACCGCGGCAAGGCCCGGGGCCCGGGTCCCAGGACGGGATGGGCCGGTGGGGCGCGCTGCAGGGAGGCCTCGGCGTCTGCATCATCGTCGCCAGCACGGCGGTCGGCGCGATCGTCACCATGGTGGCCGGCACGATGCCCGGCGGCCTGCTCGGACTCTTCGTCGTTATCGGCGCCATCGCGGCCGCGCTGGCCGTACGGCCCAGCGCCGGCCGGATGATTCTCCCGGTCCCTGTGCTCTCTTACCTGGTAGCCGCGCTGGTCTCCGGAGTCATCTACAACCGGGGCGCCGGCTCCTCTAATACCGCGCTGGCGATCGGCGCGGCGCAGTGGATCGCCAACGGGTTCTTCCCGATGGCGGTGGCCACCATGGCGGCCATCGTGATCATCGTCATCCGCTGGTCCTGGGGCGCCGTCATCGCAACGTCACCCCCAGCCCGGCCTGGTCCGTGCCCGCCGACGGCCAGGTCCGCAGGCCGCCCACGGCCTCCGGTGAGCCAGGACGCCCGCGCCGACTCCGGGTACCCGGCCAGCCGCCGGGACCCCGGCGGCGCCTGGGACAGCGGAAGCATCCAGGACAGCAGGGACGGCGGAAGCAGCAGGGACGGCGGGAACACCCCGGGTTGGAACGCTCCGGCCTCCCCCGGGCCGTCCGACCCCGGCTTGCCGGGTTACCGCCGCCCGGGCCGCGGCCGCCACGACGACTCTGGGTTATCGCCGAGGGGTTACGAGTCGACGCCGCGGATCGCCTCGTCTGGTGAGCCGCGGTCCGGTCGAGGTGCGTCCGGCAGAGTTCGCCATGGCGGACGCTGGCTCTGCGCCAGGCGGGACGCCGCTGGCCGTCCTGGGCTGTGTCCGCCGAGGTGGCCGTCCTGGCGTGTCCGCGGGTGGCCGTCCTGACGATGTCCGGCCGGGTGTTGCCCGAGCCCCGGGTGAACGAGAACGGGGCGCCTGGCGCCTGCGCCGGGGCAGCTAGCGCCCGGGCCAGCTTTGCCCGGGCCAGCTTTGTCCGGGCCAGCCTTTGCCGGGCCAGCTTTGCCGGGGCCAGCTTTGCCCGGGCCAGCCCGCCGCCCGCTGCCCCACGGCCAGACCTGACACGACCCGGAGGGCTGAGCACCACACGACACCCACGCCCCCATGGCCGCAGGAGTCACCGGGCGAGGGCTCGTTTATGCGTATGGATGTGGCATCGCATGAGGGTGTCGCATGACCTGGGGTGCTCAGGTTTGTCACGTTGGCGGTCCGGTTTGGTGCTGGTCGGCGTTGTTGCTGTGAACCGCGAAGGTCCCTCATGAGGATGACTTCGCTGGTGGCGGCGATGACGACCGGGCGTGTCGCCCCCGGCCCGGCAGGCGGCAGGCGGCCGCCGTGGTGCCTGGCGTGAGCGATGAGGCGGGCGGGGCAGCGCAGAACCCGGGGCCTGGCGACGTCCGGCTTAATCGAACAAAGATCATGGTAAATTCAGGCTTTGTGAAGATTTTTGGGTACTATGCACCCACCAAAATCGCCACCAAGCCAGAATCCTCCATGAAGTTGCCTGCTGGCCGGAACGGAAGTGACCGGAGCGGCCGGGGCGGTGAGTGGCGCGTGGTGTCCCGCGAGGCAGGCACAGCGAGCGGATCGCGCAGGGCTGGGGCGGGTTTTCCCCCTGACGGGCGGCTATGCGACAGCCTCGTACCCGAAAGAGTCGGTACAACGTCACCCCCAGCCGGCTGGAGGCGGGCTGTCCGGTCGTGCGCGCTGTCCGGCGTGCGCGCTGTCCGGTCGTCCTCGGGCGCTTGTCGCCGACGACGGGCGTCCGCACTCGCGTTTATTGGTTCCCCAGCGAACTACCTGGAGGTGCCGCCTTCTGGTCAGCGGGGCAGTCCTCGAAACGGGGCTACGCAGGGGCCAGCTCGCCGATGTGCGCGGCGCTGTCCAGTCCTCTGCACACCACGGGCGCGCCGCTCCCGCTCCGCTAGCGGGGGCACGTAGGGCCGGTTGGCTCGCCTGGGGCTAGAGCTTCTCCAGCGGCGCGTAGCGCAGGACCAGGTGCTTGACGCCGTAGTCGGCGCCGAAGTCGATCTTGGCTTCGGCCTGGTCGCCGTAGCCTTCGGTGGATACCACGGTGCCGAGGCCGAACTTGTCGTGCGTCACCATGTCCCCGGGAGACAGCGCGGGCACCGGGCGGTTCCCCGGCGACCTGGCGCCGGGCCGCTGCGCCATCCGCTCCTGCGCGGGCATGACCGCCGACATCGCCGCCGTCGCGTCCCGGCGCCACTCGATCAGGCCGGCCGGGATCTCGCCGAGGAACCTGGACTGCTTGTGGAACGAGGGACGGCCCCACCAGTTCCTGGCCATGGCCCGGGTCAGGTACAGGCGCTGCTCGGCCCGGGTGATGCCGACGTAGGCCAGCCGGCGCTCTTCCTCCAGCTCCTTCGGGTTGTTCAGCGAGCGCTGGTGCGGGAACACCTCCTCTTCCATCCCGGTCAGGAAGACCACCGGGAACTCAAGTCCCTTGGCGGTGTGCAGCGTCATCATCGTCACCAGGCCGCCGTGTTCTTCACCCTCGGGGATCTGGTCGGCGTCCGCCACCAGCGAGACCTGCTCGAGGAACTCCGAGAGGGTCGCGCCCTTCCCTCCTCGTGCGCGCCGTCGAACTCGCGGGCCACCGACACCAGCTCCTCCAGGTTCTCCACCCGGCTGGCGTCCTGCAGGTCGGAGGAGGACTCCAGCGCCTCGATGTAACCCGTCCGGTCCAGCACCGCCTCGGCCAGATCCGCCACCGGGACGGTGTCGCGAGTTCTCTGAGCCCGTCGATGAGGGCATTGAACCCCACGATCGCGCTGGCCGACCGGGCCGCCATGCCGGGCACGTCGGCCGGGCGGGCCAGCGCTCTGGCGAACGTGATCCGCTCCCGCTGCGCGAACGCGGCCACGTAGTCCTCGGCCCGGTCACCGATACCGCGCTTGGGCACGTTCAGCACCCGCCGCAGCGACACCTCATCGGCCGGGTTGGCGATCAGCCGCAGGTAAGCGAGCAGGTCCCGGACCTCGCGCCGCTCGTAGAACCGGACCCCGCCCACCACCCGGTACGGCAGCCCGACCCGGATGAACACCTCCTCGAACACCCGGGACTGCGCGTTGGTCCGGTAGAACACCGCGACCTGGCCCGGCGTGGCCTGGCCCGCGTCGGTCAGCCGGTCGACCTCCTCGGCCACGAACGCGGCCTCGTCGTGCTCGTTGTCGGCCACGTAACCGATGATCGGCGCGCCCGCGCCCTGATCGGACCAGAGGTTCTTCGGTTTGCGGCCCTGGTTTTGCGAGACCACGGCGTTGGCCGCGGCCAGGATGTTCTGGGTGGACCGGTAGTTCTGCTCGAGCAGGATGACGCTTGGCGTCCGGGTAGTCCTGCTCGAACTCGACGATGTTGCGGATCGTCGCGCCGCGGAAGGCGTAGATCGACTGGTCCGCGTCACCCACCACGCAGAGCTCGGACGGCGGAGCAGCTGGCTCGACGGTGTCAGGATCGTCCGTTCGGCGGGAAAAAAGTGGGGCGGGGCACCGCCCCCGACAAGCTCTCTGACCAGGATGTACTGCGCGTGGTTGGTGTCCTGGTACTCGTCCACCAGCACATGCCTGAACCGGCGGCGGTACTGCTCGGCCACCTCGGGTATCGCCTGGAACAGGTTGACCGTGACCATGATCAGGTCGTCGAAGTCCATCGCGCCGGCCGCGTACAGGCGGCGCTGGTACTCGCCGTACGCCTCGGCCAGCGCCCTTTCCCGCGCCGTGGTCGCGCGGGAGGCGAACGTCTCCGGGTCGATCAGCTCGTTCTTCAGGTTGGACACCTGGGCGGCCATCGCCTTCGGCGGGAACTGCTTGGCGTCAAGGTCGAGCTCGCGGCAGGTCAGCGCCATCAGCCGCTGGGAGTCCGCCTGGTCGTAGATGGAAAACGACGAGGGGTAGCCGAACCGCTTGGCCTCCCGGCGCAGGATGCGCACGCAGGCCGAGTGGAACGTCATCACCCACATCGACCGGGACCGCGGGCCGACCAGGGCGGCGACCCGGGCGGCCATCTCGCCGGCCGCCTTGTTGGTGAAGGTGATGGCCAGGATCTCGTGCGGCGCCACGTCCCGCGCGGCCAGCAGGTAGGCGATCCGGTGGGTGAGCACCCGGGTCTTGCCCGAGCCCGCGCCGGCCACGATGAGCAGCGGGCTGCCCTCGTGCACGACGGCAGCGCGCTGCTCCGGATTCAGTCCGTCAAGGAGGGCGTCTATCGCGAGGGCGGCCACCCGTACAGGGTAGGCGGTGCCACCGACAAACGGGCGGCGCGCACCCTCCGCTGCCCCGTCGGCAACAGGAGTCATACCGTGTCACTACCTGCGGAAACGTATAATGAGGGACATTACGGTAGATACCTGTCCTGGTATCGCTTTCCTCCGCCGCGAGCTGCCTGTTATGGGCTATTCTGGCCCTCTTGACCGATAGTTGGTGCGCTGGGATGCAGCGCCTTGTCAACCGCTGGGGGTGCCATGGGATCGCGTGGCCGGTCCGTTCGGCTCCGCATTTACTTCCTCGTCGCCATCCCGCTCGTCGCCATGGCCGGGCTGCTCGCCTACGTGGCCGGCACCTCGGTCCGCAACGCCATCAACCTGGACCGTGCCCCCAACCTGATCAACGCCACCTCACTGCCGACCGCGGCGTTCACCGGTTACCTGCAGGCCGAGCGCGCGGCCGCGGTGAGCTACCTGTTCGCGCCCACGCCGGCCAGCCTGGCCGCGTACCAGGCCGCCGTCGCGGCCACCCGCCAGCACGCCCCGGCGTTCCAGGCGGCCATGACGTCGGCGGCCACGGTCGGCAGCGAGACACCCGCCGAGGCCAGCGCGATCAAGGCCGCGCTGGCCAACCTGAGCCAGCTCACGAGCCTCCGGGCGGCGGTGACGGCGCGGGCCATCACGCCCATCGTCGCGCTGACCGACTACAGCCAGGGCATCGCGGCCGAGCCTGCGCTGTTCCTGACCGAAGCCAACAGCGAGACCGACGCCGGCGCGGTCGGCCAGGCGCTGGGGCTGATCGCGACCGTGCAGGCCAGGGAGGAGCTCTCGCAGGAGTGGGCGCTGCTCGGCGGCATGCTGGCCGGAAACCGGATGACACGGGCTGACCGCATCACCATCGCCGAGACGTCCGCGACCCGGCAGGCCGACCTGAGCTTCGCGCAGTCCATCTTGACCCCGGCCAACCTGGCCATCTACGACGCCGGGCAGAACGGCGCGGCCGCCGCGCAGCAGCAGCCTGGCCGCGGCGGAACAGGCGCTGGCCGGCGGCACCGACGTCAGCCATCTCGCGGATCACCCAGGCCCAGTGGCAGCAGACGGCGGGCACGCTGCTGCAGGACGACTACAACGGCGGCGTGATGCTGGCGCGGGCGGAGCTGGTGAGCGACCATCAGTTCAGCCGGTCGGCGTGGACCCGGGTCGCGGTGACGAGCGGCATCGCGCTGCTCGGCCTGCTGCTGACCATCGTGATGACCACCCTGGTGGCGCGCGGCATCATCCGGCGGCTGAGAGGGCTGGAACGTTCCGCTCTGACCCTGGCCGAGCAGCAGCTGCCCGACGTGATCGCCAGGCTCAGGCGGGGCGAGGACGTCGACGTGGCCCAGGAGGCGCCGCCGCTGCAGGCCGGGTCCGACGCCGGCCCGGCCGCTCGGTACTGACGAGATCAGCCGGGTGGGGCGGTCCTTCGACCTGGTCAGGCAGACCGCGATCAGGTCCGCCGTGGATGAGGCCAGGCTCCGCCGCGGGCTCAACGACGTGTTCCGCAGCCTGGCCCGGCGCAGCCAGTCGCTGCTGCACCGCCAGCTGACCCTGCTCGACCAGATGGAACGGCGGGCCAGCGATCCCGAGGCGCTGGACGACCTGTTCCGCCTGGACCACCTCACCACCCGGATGCGCCGTCACGCGGAGGGCCTGGTCATCCTGGCCGGCGCGGCACCGAGCCGGGGCTGGAACACCCCGGTGCGGATGGTCGACGTCATGCGCGGCGCGATCGCCGAGGTCGAGGACTACGCCCGGGTCGCGGTGGCGACCCAGAGCCAGGCCACGCTGTCCGGCCCGGCGGTAGCCGACGTCATCCACCTGCTGGCCGAGCTGATCGAGAACGCGACCACGCTCTCGCCGCCTTACACCTCGGTACGGGTGACCGGAGACGCGGCCGCCCACGGCTTCGCGATCGAGGTGGAGGACCGCGGGCTCGGGATGAGCCCGGAACGGCAGGCCGAGTTCAACGAGCGGCTGGCCCGCCCGCCGGAGTTCAACCCGGCCGACAGCGAGCAGCTCGGCCTGTTCGTCGTCGGCCAGCTGGCCCGGCGGCACGGCATCCAGGTGACGCTGAAGACCTCTCCGTACGGCGGCATCACGGCCGTCGTGCTGATACCGCAGGACCTGGTGGTGACCGAAACGGCGTTCCGGGCCGAACGGCCGGGCGAGCCTGCCGCACTCCCCCCGGCACCCCGCGCGATCGAGGCGCCCGCCGCGGCGGGCTTCGACGTGTTCAAGCCGTGGCCGCGAGGTCAGCATCTGAGCCTCGCCGGGCAGACCCGGAGCCCCTCGACCCGGAGCCGCTCGACCCGGAGCCGCTCGACCCGGAGCCCGTTGACGCCGGGGCGCGGCACGGCGAGCCGCTGGACGCCGGGCCGCAGCACGGCGAGCCGCTGGACGCCGGGGGGCTGGACGCCGGGGCGCTGGACCTGCGGGGGTCCTATCTACCTGCGCCGCCGGCCTTCCCCGGCGCCGCGCCCACCACCCCGATGACGCAGGTGGCCTCGCCGCCGCCGGGCCGGATATCGGCTCCGCCATGGGAGCTTTCCGGCCAGACCGGACCGCTTCCCGTGCTCTCGGACGGCCCAGATCCGGCCGGGTCCGACCGGCTCCCGCACCGGGTCAGGCAGGCCAGCCTGGCTCCCCAGCTCCGGGTCCGGCCCGATGGTCCCCGGCGGTCCGTCCCGCGAGCGCTCCCCCGCAGAAATCCGCCAGGCCATGTCGGCCCTGCAACGCGGCTGGCAGAAGGGGCGCGAGACAGACTTCGCCGACGAGGCCGACCAGGCCGACCAGGCCGACCGGGCCGACGAGGGGCGCGAGGGGAACACCGATGGAACCTGACACCTTCGGCTGGCTGCTCGATGACCTTGTCCGGCGGGTCGAGCCGATCAGCAAGGCCGTCATCTTGTCCGCCGACGGCCTGGCGCTCGGCGCATCGAGCACGCTCGAACGCGACGACGCCGAGCACCTGGCCGCGCTGTCGGCCGGGTTCCAGTCGCTGGCCCGCGGCGCCGGGCGATATTTCGGCGGCGGCCAGGTCCGGCAGACGATCATCGAGATGGAGTCGGGGTTCCTGCTGGTGGCGGCGGCCGGCCGCGGAACGTGCCTGGCCGTGCTGGCCGAGCAGGACGCCGACCTCGGCCTGGTCGCCTACGAGATGGCCGTCTTGGTCCGGCGGTCAGAAGAGCACCTCGGGGTCAGCCCCCGGGCGGCCGCCACCGACGGCTCGGGCTGAGCGGCGCCATGCCGTCCCACGACGAACGGTGGCTGGATGCCGAGGCCGGCCCTGTGGTCCGGCCCTACGCCCTGACCCAGGGCCGAACGAGGCCCGTCGGTGCGTCGTTCGATCTGGTCGCGACGGTCAAGGCCACTCGCGCCCGGGTCGCCGATCCCGCGTCGCTGGCGCCGGAGCATGTCCGCGTGCTTCAGCTGGCCCGCGCGCCCACCACCGTCGCCGATATCGCCTCAGACGTCGATCTTCCGCTCGGCGTGGTCCGCATCATCCTCGCCGACCTGCGGGAGCTCGGCCTGGTCGCCATCAGCAGGCCGCCCGCCGGGACCGAGCGGGTCGACCAGCACACGCTCAGGGAGGTCCTCAATGGACTACGGGGTCTGTGAGCCTCCGTTCCGCGCCCTCAAGATCCTGCTGGCCGGAGGGTTCGGGGTGGGCAAGACCACGCTGGTCGGTGCGGTGAGCGAGATCAGGCCGCTGCGCACCGAGGAAGCTCTGAGCGCGGCCAGCGTGGCTGTCGACGGCCCGGCCGGCGTCGAGGGTAAGACGACGACCACGGTCGCGATGGACTTCGGCCGGATCAGCCTGCGCGATGATCTGGTGCTCTATCTCTTCGGCACGCCCGGGCAGCAGCGGTTCTGGTTCATGTGGGACGAACTTGCCGATCGGCGCCCTCGGGGCCGTGGTCCTCGCCGATACCCGGCGGCTGGCCGACAGTTTCCCGGCCATCGACTACTTCGAACGCAGGCAGATACCGTTCATCGTCGCGCTGAACTGCTTTGACGGGGCCCGCCGCTACGACCTGGAGGACGTCAGGACGGCTCTGGACATCGACCCCGGTCTCCCGATCGTCACCTGTGACGCGCGCAGCAGGCAGTCGGGCAATCGATACCCTGGTCGACGCTGGTCGAGCACGTCCGTTCAGGGATCGCGCAGCACGGCCCAGACCGCCTTACCGTGCCCGGCGATGGGACTCCATCCCCATACGTGACTCAACGCTCCGACGATCTGCAGGCCGCGGCCGCTTTCCCCGCCCCAGTCCGGCCGCCTGGGCATGGGGGTCTCGTTACCTGGATCGACGACGGCGAGCATGACCTCGCCGACCCGCCTGAGCAGGCAGAGCCGCAGCACCGCCAGGCCAGCGCCTGGATTCCGGGGGCCCGGGTGCCGTGCAGGACGGCGTTGACGACCAGCTCGTCGACGATCATCTCGGCGTCGTCGGTCAGCGCCTCCAGACCCCAGCAGGTGAGCATCTCCCGGACGAAGAGCCGGGCGGTCCTGGCCTCTTCCGGCCGGGCGCTGAGGGCACGGGAAGTAACCGCCGGGGTTTCCCACCAGGCGGACGGAACGGGTAGCAGCCGGGGCATGCCGTCAGCCACCGGATGCCAGGGGCCGCCGACTTCCTCGTCATCATCCCCGTTACCGGTCGCGACACTGAGATACGCCAACGCAACAGCTTCCTGCATGTCATTGGGCCCAGAAACGCTGGCCCATCACGGTGTTAACTGCGTGCTCGAAGCCATGTTGCCTGATATATTGTGCAAATGCAAGACCAAATGCACGTTCATTAGCTTTGTGCACAGGTCTACGAATCGAGGCGTCTAGGGGGCCAGCAGGCAGGACGGCACGTCAGGCTTCTTCTCACCAGTGGCAGATGGGGATTACACTGAGTGAACCTTTCGGGCCTGGCGGGCGTGACCCTGCCGGAAGGGGATAACCATGGTCGTTACCTATAACGGGATGCTCGCCACCGAGCTCGGCGATGTCCGCTGGCTGAAGAGCCAGCACAGCAATCCGAACGGTGCGTGCGTGGAAGTGGCCGCGCTGCCGAGCGGCGAGATCGCCATGCGGAACTCGCGTTTCCCGGCCGGCGCCGTGCTGCTCTACACTCAGGCGGAGATCATCGCATTTCTGGCCGGCGCCAAAGATGGTGAATTTGACCATCTGGTGGCGGGGTTACTCTTTGGTAACAACACGTTTCGGCCGGCGTGCGGCGACGCGACGGTAACAGACGGATAAACCGCACCCTCATGACCTGCACCAACACGGAGAGATTAGTACTTCTGTTGAATTGTCACGGAACCCTCTTTCGCGGGCGTGAGATGACATGGGAGACTGGTCCCCACCCCGCCAGGATCCTGGGTGGCGACACTGCGAGGAGCGCCGATGGTCTCATCTGAAGACTCGGCTTGGGACGTTCCCCCCAGCATTTTCGGCACGCGCGCGGGCGGTCCCACCGTCCAGCGGCTCGTGCTTGGCAGCACCCTGCACCGACTCCGCGATTCACGCGGCATCACCGCCGAGCAGGCTGCCGACGCCATTCGTGGTTCGCACTCCAAAATCAGCCGAATGGAACATGGGCGGGTCGGCTTCAAGGAGCGCGATGTGGGCGACCTGCTGACGCTGTACGGCGTCACCGATAGCGAGGAACGAGCCGCACTACTCAACCTGGCCCGCGAGGCGAATAACGCCCGGTTGGTGGCATGCGTACTCAGACATCCTGCCGACCTGGCTCGAGGCGTACGTCGGGCTGGAAGCCGCGGCCTCGGTGCTGCGCACCTACGAGGTCCAGCTGGTGCCGGGACTGCTGCAGACCGAGGATTACGCCCGCGCGCTGATCAGGCAGGGCTCCGCGGCCACCGAGGAGGAGATCGCCCGGCGGGGCGAGCTGAGGGCCAGCCGCCAGGAGATCCTGCGCCGGCCGGACGCGCCGCAGCTGTGGGCCGTGGTCGACGAGGGTGCGCTGCGGCGCCCGGTCGGCAGCACCGAGGTCGTCCGCGGGCAACTGAAGCACCTCATCGAGGTGACCGATCACCCGGCCATCACCCTGCAGGTCCTGCCGTTCCAGGCCGGGGCGCACGCCGCCATGGGCGGCCCGTTCACGATCTTGCGCTTTGCCGAGCCCGATCTGGCCGACGTGGTCTACATCGAGCAGCTGACCAGCGCGCTCTACCTGGACAAGCCGATCGAGGTGGACAGCTACCTCGAGGTCATGGAGCAGCTCTGCCTGCAGGCCGAGGCCGCCGCGAACACCGCGAAGCTGCTCAGCCAGATCCTGTCGGAGACCTAGCGCGTGGGCGTGCGTTCCTCGCACGCCCACGGCGAGCCGTAGTCGGTGAGCAGGTCGAGGAACGGCCGGGGCGGCAGCGCCTCGGGACCGAGTATGCCGGTGCCTGACCATGCCCCCGAGTCGATGAGCTCCAACGCGACCACAGGGTTGACCGCGGTCTGCCAGACCACCGCCTGAGACCCGTATTCGGCCATCGACCAGTCATTGTCCACCACGTGATGCAGGTAGACCTCGCGCGGCGTCCCGTCGGTCCCGGTCCCGGTGATCCAGGTGCCCGCACAGGTCAGGCCGGTCATCGCCGCTCCCAGCGTGGCCGGGTCCGGCAGGCACGCGGCCACCACGTCGCGCGGCGAGACGGTCGCGTCCCCGACCCGCACCGGCTTGGTGGCGGCCAGGCCGAGCTTGTGCAGGGTGCGCAGCACGCCGATGAACTCGGCCCCGAGGCCGTACTTGAAGGTGACCCGCCGCGCCTCGATCCACCGCGGCATCAGCAGCACCTCCTCATGCTCGACGTTCACGCACTCCACCGGGCCGATGCCGGCCGGGAAGGTGAAAACCTCGGGCTCACTGAACGGTTCCGTGGTGAACCAGCCGCGGTCCCGTTCCCAGACCACCGGCGGGTTCAGGCACTCCTCGATCGTGGTCCAGATGGAGAAGGTGGGAGCGAAGTCGTAGCCGGCGACCGCGATGTTCGAGCCGTCCCGCACGCCCAGCTCGTCGATCTGGCTGAACAGCTCATCGGCGGCGTACCGGGCGAAGACATCGGAAAGCCCCGGCTCCACCCCCATCCCCACCAGCGCGAGCCGGCCGGCCCACTCCCAGGCCGGCGCCATCGCGAACTGGTCATCGCCCAGCTTCACCCCGGTCCTGGAGTACGGGTCCTCGCGATCCGGCTGCGACAGCGACATGGCCATGTCCAGGTAGTGGGTTTTCGCCTGCAGCGCGGCGCGGAACAGCGGCATCACGAAACGGGGGTCGGTCGCGTTCATGAGCGCGTCGCAGTGGCGCTGCGTCAGCAGCTCGACGACCGCCGGCTCGTCGCGGGCGTCCAGCTGGACGGCCTCGTAGCCGTCCCGGACCGACGCGGCTCGCTGGGCCCGGGCCAGATCGTAATCCGCGATGATCAGCTCGGCGAACGGGCGGCGGGCGGCGATCCGGGCCAGGGCCGCGCCCACCCCGCCCGCACCCACCAGGAGTATCCGCATAGGCTGATCCTAAGCGAGCAGACGAGACCAGCCGTGATATCTAGCTGTTACTACGGATATCGTTGCCGGGATGCACCATTTGTGCTAGAACCGTAGTGTTTAGCGGTGGTGACGTCGCTGTCACGCCCCGGTCGACCAGGAGGGTGAGACATGGCCACTACTGCGCCCGCGCAGCCCACCGAACAGTCCGAAGACAAGGGCCTGAAGAGCGGCGCGCTTGGCTTGGTCTCCAGCGTCGTCATGGGCGTCGCCTCGACCGCGCCCGCGTACAGCCTGGCCGCCACCCTGTTCTTCGTGGTCGCCGCCGTCGGCCTCAAGTCGCCCGCGGTCGCCGTGCTGGCGTTCGTCCCGATGCTGCTGTGCTCGATCGGCTACAGTGAGATGAACAAGGCCGACCCGGACTGCGGGACCACGTTCACCTGGGCCACCCGGGCGTTCGGGCCGAAAACCGGGTGGGCCAGCGGCTGGGCCATCGTGGCGGCCGACGTCCTGGTCATGGCCAGCCTGGCCCAGGTCGCCGGCCAGTACGTGTTCCTGCTCTTCGGCGCGAACGGCATCGGCGACAACGCCACCAGCGGCTGGGTGCTGCTGGTCGGCGTCGCCTGGATCGTGGTCATGTCCTACATCTGCTACCGCGGCATCGAGGTCTCGGCCTGGTTCCAGCGCATCCTGCTCACCGTCGAGGTGCTGATGCTGCTGGTGCTGTCGATCGTCGCGCTGGTCCGGGTGGAGAACGGGCACCACCCCGCCGGGTCGGTACACCCGAGCCTGAGCTGGCTGTGGCCCCTCGGCGGCGGCCTGACCTTCTCGGCCTTCATCAGCGCCTTCATCTTGATGCTGTTCATCTACTGGGGCTGGGACACCGCGGTCTCGATCAACGAGGAGACCAAGGACAAGGCCAAGACGCCGGGCCGGGCGGCGATCATCTCCACCATCATGCTGCTGGTGACCTACGCGATCGTCATCTTCGCGGTGCAGGCGTTCGCCGGCACCGGGACGAAGGGGATCGGTCTTGGCAACCAGAACAACCAGTTCGACGTGCTGTCCATCCTGGGCGGCGCGATCTTCGGCGGCGGCGGCCTGGGCACGTTCCTGTCCCGGCTGCTGATCCTGATGGTGCTCACCTCCGCCTCGGCCTCCACCCAGACCACGATCCTGCCGACGGCCCGCACCACCTTGTCGATGGCGACCTACAAGGCCATCCCGGCGGCCTTCGCCAAGATCCACCCCAGGTACCTGACGCCCACCGTGTCCACCATCGTGATGGGCGCGATCTCGATCATCCTGTACATCCCGATGAACTATCTCGCCGGCGGCAACGCGATCGGGGACGCGGTCACGGCGATCGGGCTGTACATCGCCTTCTACTACGGGATGACCGCCTTCGCCTGCGTCTGGTACTACCGCAGGGTGCTGACCAGCAGCGCCAGGAACCTGTGGATGAAGGGCATCCTGCCGCTGCTCGGCGGGCTGATCATGTACGCGGCCGGCATCTACGCGCTACAGAGCGACTGGGTCGCGAGCAACAGCTACACCACCTGGACCGTCCCCGGCCTGCGGTGGGAGATCGGCGGAATCTTCCTCATCGCCCTGTGCGCCGCCATCGTCGGATTGCTCGGATTCGTCTTCATGCGGGTGACCGCACCCGCGTTCTTCCGGAAGCAGACCCTGACCCGGTCGACCCCGACGCTGGTTCCCGACGAGGCTTGAGCCTGCGGCTCGCCGCTAAGATGGCGGACGTGCTTGATGACGCCGAGATCGCCCGTGTCCTTTCCATCACCGCGCACCCCGACGACGTGGACTTCGCGGCCGCGGGCACGATGGCCCGCTGGACCGAAGCCGGGATCGAGGTCGTCTACTGCGTGGTGACCGACGGCGACGCCGGCGGCTTCGACGAGAGCTTCCCCCGGGACGAGATGCCCGCCCTGCGCCGGGCCGAGCAGGTGGCCGCGGCCAAGTGTGTCGGCGTGCACGACGTTCGCTTCCTCGGCTACCGGGACGGCCAGGTGCGAGGCCACCCTGGAGCTGCGCCGGGATCTGGCCCGGGTGATCAGGCAGGTCCGCCCGGACCGGGTGGTGTGCCCGAGCCCGGAGCGGAACTACGACCGGATCGGGATCGGCCACCCGGATCACCGCGCGGTCGGATCGGCCGCGCTGGACGCCGTCTACCCCGACGCGCGTAACCCGTTCGCGTTCCCCGAGCTGCGGGACGGCGAGGGCCTGGCCGCGTGGACCGTTCGCGAGGTCTGGATCCCGGGCGGGACGCCGAACCATTACGTGGACGTGACCGAGGTGTTCCCGCGCAAGGTCGCGGCCCTGCGCGCCCACGAGAGCCAGACGGCGCGGATGGATGACCTGCCCGGGATGCTGCGCGACCGGCTGGGCCGGACGGCGGCTCTGGCGGGCTTGCCGGCCGGCTGGCTGGCCGAGGGTTTCCAGGTTCTTGATACTGCTTAAAGGCGGGAGCTGGGCTGATCGGCAGGGCCGTTCGGACTATTGATGCTTTTGCTTATATGGACCAGAAAGAGAGAGTGACCTACCGATGAGCATGGACCTCGACCACTCCTTTACCGTCCCCGTCCCGCCGGACCGGGCCTGGGACGTGCTGCTTGACGTGGAAAGGATCGCACCCTGCATGCCCGGTGCGACCGTCGAGGAGTTCGACGGGGAGGTGGTCACCGGGCGGATCAAGGTCAAGGTCGGCCCGGTCTCGCTGACCTACCGCGGCACCGCGAAGTTCACCGAGCGCGACCCCGACGCCCGGGTCGTGGTGGTGGATGCGTCCGGCAAGGAAACCCGCGGCGCCGGTACCGCGTCGGCGGCCGTCCGGGCTTCGCTCGAGCCATCCGGGGAGGGGACCCAGGTCCTCATCCATACGACGATGAACGTGACCGGCAGGCCGGCCCAGTTCGGCCGGGGCGTGATCGCGGAAGTCGGCGGCAAGCTGGTGGAGAAGTTCGCGGAGAATCTGGCTCAGATGATCTCCGACGGCGGCCAGGCCGCGCCAGGCAGCGCCGGGACCGACGGGGCCGGGACTGACGGGACGGTGACTGACGGGGCCGACGGGACGGTCACTGACGGGGCCGTGGCGGACGGGGCGGACGGGGCCGACGGGACGGTCACTGACGGGGCCGTGGCGGACGGGGCCGACGGGACGGTGGCTGACGGGGCCGTGGCGGACGTGGCCGACGGGACGGTGGCTGACGGGGCGGTGGCTGACGGGGCGGACGGGGCGGGTGCCAACGGCGCGGGGGTCGGGAGCGCGCCGGACACCGCGGCCCAGAGCGCCGCGGACGGAAACGGCACCAGGAAGGTCACCGCGACTACGGAGACCGGGCCGGGCTCGACGCAGCCGGCGGCCGTCGTCAGGCCGACCGCTCAGGTTCCGGCTCAGGCCCCGGTTCCTGCTCAGGCTGCGGCTCCGGCGGCCAGCGAGGACTCCATCAACCTGATCAGGCTGGTCGGGCCCTCGATCCTCAAGCGCGTCCTGCCGGTCGCCGCCGCCGCGGCGATCGTGGCGCTACTCGGCCGGCGCTTCCGGCATCGCCTGCAGCGGGGCAAGGACAGCTAGCGGGCTCGGCCCGGTGAGGTTCACCGGCGTGGTGCTCGTCTAGGTCCCGGCTCTGGGGCCCCGGCTCTGGGGCCCCAGGCCGGTCAGGGTCGGTCCGGTCTTGGCTAGGACACCGTTGGTGCCGGACTCTGGGGCCCCAGGCCTGACTAGAGCCGCGTTAGGTAACGTCCGCCCCATTGGTAGCGGCTTCGCCGGGGCAGAACCCCGAGCCTGACCCACATCGAAGGACCATAGGTGTTGCTGGGGCAACCGATGGACCATCGGTGTGGCTCGATAGCGGCAGCGCCCGGTACGGATGTGCCAGGCGAGGCGGGTGGTGTTCGCGGGGTGCTGACCCTTCACCGGACGCGACCTTACCGCCCCGTGCACCGGGCGAACGCTGGTTATTGAGGGATTTAGTAGACGGTCAGGGTCGGTCCGGTCTTGGCTATGACACCGTTGGTGCCACCGATGAACGCGTGAACCTTCAGGTGCGTGGTGTAAAGAATGAAGGTGTTCGAGACGCACTCGAGATCGCCCTTCCCAGCGAGGTCGACCGCGCCGATGTTCTTGCTGGCGCCGCTGCTGTCATAGGCGTACGCAACTGCCCCCACCGAGAACGAACTCCCGGTCTGCTTGGCGCAGATGGTCACCTTTACCCGCGCCCCCGTCTTGGCGTACGAACCGTAGGCGCTGACGATGTTGTCACCTGCGACGTCGGGCACCGTGAAGTTCCCCGACCCCCCGGAACCGGAGGCACTCGTCGCGGGCGCGGAGGACTTGACCGGTGGCTTCGGGGCCAGTGTGGGCTGGGCTGCCGAAGTGGCCGGCGCCGAAGTGGCCGGCGCCGAAGTGGCCGGCGTCGAGGCAGGCGCGGACGGACCCGCCCGCGGTGGCCACAGCGGTCACCGAACCGCCAGAAGCCGGTGCCGACCCGGCGTCGGCCGGCGTCGACCCGGTCCCCCCACATGCGGTCAGGCCAGCGCCGCCGATGACGGCAGCGATGAGCACAACCGGAACCCCGCGCATCCTCATGCTCCTACTCCTTCAGAGAGTAATCAATTGTTACAGCAAGTGACAGATATGGTCTCGACGCCACGATAGAGGCTGACCGTCGGCGCTGCCGGCGCCTTAACCAGAAAAAGAGCACTTTCGCGGCAGATCAGCCACGCCAGAGCGCGGGACAGCGGAGCGCGGGACAGCGGAGCGCGCCTAGCGCGGGACGGGCTCCTGCTCAGTGGCGACGAGTTCGGCTTCGAAGCCGTCGGCGTTGACGAGATAGGCGGCGTAGTGGTTCGGGCCGCCGGCCCAGGGGTGGGTCTGGGGAAACAGCAGCGTCCAGCCGTGGGCCTGTGAATCCGCCGTGAGAGCATCGACGCGGGCGCGGTCACCCGCGTGGAACGCGAGATGGTTCAGCCCAGGCCGGAGCCGGTCATGGTCGGCCGCGGTGAGGGCGGGCGACTGCTCGATGACGAGGTAGGTGCCGCTGAGCCGCCAGCTCTGGCCGTGCTCCCAGTCCTGGAACCGCTCGTAGCCGAGGTTGGCGAGCAGCCATCCCCACGGCCCGAGGGCTCGGGTCAGGTCCGGTACCCACAGTTCGACGTGATGCAGGCTTCCGGTCACCGGGTCGTTCACGCCGCAGGGACTTCGGTGCGCATCGGGGTGACGCCTTTCTGGTCCGGCGCACGCTGGCGCCGGGGCAGGAACAAGGAACTGGCCAGGAAGGCCGGGTATCAACTCAGGGTACGGCGATTTGTCGGCAGTTCTGGTTGCTCCTGCCGCCAAAACTGCCAACATATCTGGGCAACGGTTTCCTCCAGGGCTGGGACCCAGAAGCCGAGGGGTTGCGCTGCTAGCATCGCCGCTATGGCATCCCTTCCAGAGAGCGCCCGCACCGTCCTAGACTCCGCGGCCCTGGCCCATCTGGTGACCCTGAACCCGGACGGAAGTCCTCAGGTCACGGTGGTGTGGGTCGGTCTGGACGGCGACGAGATCGTCGCGGCGCACCTGCCCGAGCACCGCAAGATCCGCAACATCCGCAACGATGCGCGGGTCGCACTGTCGCTGGAGACGCAGCAGCGTAACCCGATGGGCCTGACCGAGTACCTGGTCATCTACGGCACGGCCCGGGTCACCGAAGGGGGCGCGGCCGAGGTGCTGCAGCGGCTGGCCCGCACCTACCTGGGGCCCGACGTGAAGTTTCCGCCGATGGACAGCCCGCCGCCCGGCTACATCACGCACATCGCCGTGGACCGCATTGCCGGCGTGGGGCCCTGGGCATCCTGAGCCCGTCCGGCCAGTGTTTGCCGTGAGCGGCGGCTCCGGAAAACGGTTCGACGGTTTTTCGGAGTCCTGGCACAGTGGCGCATTATGGCGAACTTCGAGCTGGTGACCGCCGCGGACGTGCAGCTTATGCAGGGTTTGGCGCAACGTGTCACCGCCACCCGCCTGGACCTGGTGAACAGTGATGCCACGTTCGGCGAGCTGGCCTGGATCTGGGGCAAGGGGCACGCCAGCGACTGCGCAAGCTGGCCGCGCCAGCTGTGGTTCTCTGGCGCGGATCTGGTCGCGTGGAGCTGGGCCTATCTTCCGCACCAGGTGAAGCGGAGCGACGGGTCGGTGCGGGACGTCGCCGGCGCCTATCTGACGTATCAGGTCCATCCCGGCCACGCCGGGCTGGTTGACGAGGTCATCGACTGGTACGACGGTACGGCGGCGGGTATCGAGCGGACGGTGATGCCGAGCGCCGCCGATGAGTTCGCCCTGAAGCGCTGGGCAGCGCACGGGTACCAGACCGACCTGGCCGCGCTTGGTGACACCGGCACCTGGACTCAGCTCAACGAGCGGGACCTCACCGACGTGGAACAGCCGGTACTGCCAGCCGGATTCCGGTTCCGCACCGCCGACGAGGCCGGGCCCGAGGCCGCGGTCCAGGCCCATCTAGACGCCTGGGCTCCCTCGACGTACACGGCCGAGGGCTACCAGGGCGTCAGGCAGACGGCGGCGTATCGCGGCGACCTGCACATCCTGGTGGAGGCGCCGTCCGGAACGATGGCATCCTCGACGATCATGTGGCTCGACGAAGCGAACAAGACCGCAGAGTTCGAGCCGGTCGGGACGCATCCGGACTACCGGCGTCTGGGGCTGGGACGGGCGATGCTCCGGCACGGGATGCAGCTGGCGCGAGCAGCCGGGGCCGCTCATATGACGGTCGCCTGCCTGGGTGCGCCGGGGCATCCCCAGGGGCGCGGGCTGTTCTACAGCGTCGGGTTCCGGGAGCTGATGCGGGACGCGCCGCTCATCAAAACCAAGGCCGCGGGCTGAGGACTGGTCGTTCGGTGGTGGCTGGTCAGGCCGTGTTGGCGTGGGCGACGACCGGACCTAGGCGGGTGCCGTGGGCGGGGTGATTTGGCCAGCTGAGGTGGCGGTGGTTGAACCACGAGGAGTTCGCTGGGATGAGCGAACTCGACGTTGTTCGCCTTCGCCCGCGCACCGAGCCACCTGTCGGGCTTGGTGGAGTGGGTGCGGGAAAAAGTTGTCCGCCTATGCCGATCGCCTCGCGCGGAAACAAGCGTGCGCGCACCGGGACGAACTCCGGGAACCTAGGTTTCTCGCGTTGCCGCTCATCGTAGCCACCGCGGCACGCTTATCACGGTCCATACCGGCGGTCCTCGTTCGTCGTCATGGTGATCGAGCAGGGGCCAGTCCTGGCCCAGTCCGGCACCGGCGGCAAGTGGCCGCACAGATGGGAGCTTTGATGCCTGAGATCGAACCAGTCGTGCAGCTGAACGAGGGTTTCAGCGAACCGGGCGCCGCCGCCCCGCCGTGGGCCGAGGTGACCCGGATGCTGTCGGCCTCCGAGATGGTCTGGCTGTCAACCGTGCGTTGCGACGGGCGGCCTCACGTCACCCCGCTTCCGGCCATCTGGGCCGATGGGAGGATGTACTTTTGCGTCGGCTCGCATGAGCAGAAGGCCAAGAACCTGGAGTCCGACGCGCGCTGCGTTCTCGCGGCCGGGGCCAACCAGTTCCGTTCGGGCCTGGACGTGGTGATCGAGGGAACTGCCGTCAGGGTAGACGGCAATGCGCGGCTCCAACGACTGACGGCCATGTGGAAATCCAAGCTTGACTGGGACTTCGAGGTCACCGACGGCGGGTTCGATGATCCCGCCGGCCGCAGAGGCCTGGTCTTCGGCGTTACCCCGGCCAAGGTTCTCGCCTTCGGCAAAAATCCTTATACCCAGACCCGCTATCGCTTCGCCCTCCGATAGCCCGTCCGCCACCAGCGTGAGCGAGCGGACCCAAGGCTCGGGTTTCCGATGTAGTGCCGGTGATGCTCAGGGATGCCCTTGAAGGTCTAGCCGCCGAGATCTTCGGAGCGGGCCGTGATGTCGGCAACGACAAGGCCTACGAGGAAACCGAGGAGGAGCTGAAGCGCCGGATAATGGTTCCGGCGAGCCGGAGGGCGGCGTTTAATACCGCCGCAGACGCACACGCACACGCACACGCACGGGAGCGAACCGCGCGGGATTTATTTGTGCGCCAAAGAGGTCCGAGCCGTTAGGTGATCAAACGTTCGGGATGATTCGCAGGAACGTCGTTGGCTCGCCGGAGTGGTACCGCTTCTCCTGACTGAGCCGCAGTGAAATAGGCCCGCCCTGGAAGCCATGGGAATAGACCATGGGGTCAGCTTCCCTCACGCCGCCGATGGCGAGTACCACCACGTGGGTGCCCGTTCCCCCGCCGAATACACAGAGGTCCCCGCGCCAAGTCTCGTTGAACGGGATATGTGGCAGGTGCGAGAGCAGGGTGCCCGTATAGCCGCTGCCATCGTAATTCAGGCCGTTGGGGTCGGGCATCTTGCTCCACTCGGCCATTATGGTGACGAAGCCGGAGCAGTCGGTGGTGATGCTACTGCTGGTGCGAGCCGGAAGCCGGGGAATCGGCCGGACCTCGGCGTAGTTCCAGTGCGCCTTATCGCTGACGGCCCAGGAGCAATTGTCCACCATGGCCTGGCGGTACTCCATCGTGGTCGTCATGCTGCGGCCCTGCGGAGGCGTTCCGCTTCCACGGTCTTGCAGATGTCGGAAAGCACGGCATCCGAAACGTTCGGCGTCATCGGGCCGACCGTGACCCCCGCATTGTCCAGCCGTCCCTCGCTCCAGCAGCCGGGTATCGGCAGTAGCCACGGCGGTAGCGGCGGCAGTAGCGCCCGGGGGCGCATCCGGGACGCGGGGATGGTCGCGAGGGTCTCGGGAGTTACTCGACGGGGAGATAGATAGCGTGACATCGTGACATTCCTCGGGATATGTGGCCGGTGTAACCCCGATAGTAACTCATCAGGTAGCACTTATTGTGCTACCCGCGCGTTAGCAGTGACCGGACCAGGGCCGCCAACCTGTCCACCAGCCGCGCTGCCAGCGCGCTCCCGTCATCGCAACTATCAAAGGGGCTAGCTACCTGCACGTCCCTGAAGGTCGGCGCGATCACACCACCCCCACCGAAACTTCTCCACCTCCGCGGCCTCGATTAGGGCCGATGCAGACAACCGCGGAACACCAGTGCCCTGGGGGTCCATGCAGGCTTAAATCGAGTATTCCGTGGGTGCGATGGTGTATGTATGTCCGTTTGGTGTTCGCCATTGCAGGATGCCCGGTTCCGGCTGAGTCAGCTGCCACCCTTCGGCCTGCTTACACCGGTGATGGTGCCGGCACAGAGGGGCGATGTTGCATTCGCAGGTCGCTCCGCCGAGGTGCCACGCCGTGGTGTGGTCCAGGTCGCAGCGGGCCGCCGGGCGCCCGCATCCGGGTGCACTGCACCGGGTGCTCCGGGCCCGGATCAGGTGCTGGAGCTTGCGGCTGGGCTGGTACCCGGTCTCGGCGTGCCGGTGATCGCAGGTCCCCTGGGCGATCGGGGTGAGCGTGACCCCCAGCGAGCGCAGGTAATCCTGGACCCGGGTACCGGGCGGGGGCCGCTGGCCCGGCCCGCCGCGGGTGCCGGGGGTGCCGCCGGTGCCGGGGCCCGGAGGTCCGTTACCGAGGGGGCCGCCACCCGGCGGTTCCGGGCGTGGTGGTTCCGGACGTGGTGGTGCGGGGGATGGTGGTGCGGGGGCTGGTGGTGCGGGGCCTGGTGCGGGGTGCTGGCCGGTGGCGCAGCCGTGGGCGGCGGCGGTCCCGTCCGGGTGCACTGTGGTCACACACCAGCGGGTGCGCGGATCCCGGGCGGCCGCGGCGATCAGGTCCCGGGCACTTTGGGCGTCTAGCAGCCCGAACCCGGCGGCCTCTCCCGGGCTGTCCGACTCCCCGGCCGCGGTGGCCGCCGGCACGGTCAGGTTCACCAGCGCCGCCAGGCTCGGCCCCGGCGGCCCGGCACCGGGTTTCCCGGCCCCTGACGGCCCGGCCGGGCCGTGTCTTGGAGCCGGGTTCCCGCCCGGACCGCCGTTCCCGCCCGGACCGCCGGAGCCGTCACCCGGCCCGCCGGGCTCCGGGCCGGGCAGGGTGTCCCGGCTGTCCCGTTCCTGGAGCAGGTCGAGGTAGGCGCGGCAGCGCAGCTCGCGCAGGCTGCCGGGGACCCCGGCCGCGCCCAGGTCCCGGGCCCGCTGGTCCACGTGCTGCCACGACGCCAGGACCTCATCGGAGGGCATCTCCCGGGCACTCATCCCGGCGTTCCCGGACTCCTCCCGGAACGGCCGCACGTGCGCTTCTTTCCGGCGGGCCTGCTGACGCCGCTGCGCGGACTCCGGGTCCAGCTTCAGGGCCAGCCTCGCCGCGGCGGCGCGGAGCTCCCCGTAGGTCTTGTGCTGCGCTGCGGCGGCCAGCACCGGGTCGGCCCCGGCCGCGTCGGCGGCGGACAGGTACAGCGTCTGCTCGAAGATGATCTTGGCGTGGACTGGGTCGATCAGCCCCGCGCCCAGCGCCGCGAACGTGACCGGCAGCCGCCCGGCCAGGTCGCACGCGTACAGCACCCGGTCCGCCGCCGCCGTCCAGGTCAGCCGCAACCCCGCCGCGACCTCATCAGCGGCGAACTCGCTCAGCTGCGCCCGCCCGTCCGCGGCCGGCTCAGCCCCGGCAGCACCGCCCTGAGAGCCGGTCCCGCCCTGAGAGTCCGTCCCGGACTGAGAGGCGGCACCGGACTGAGAGGCGGCACCGGACCGAGAGGCGGTCCCGCCCTGAGAGTCCGTCCCGGACTGAGAGGCGGCACCGGACTGAGAGGCGGCATTGGTGCTGGCCTGCCCGGCATCAGCCTGGGCGGGACCGGGGCTGGCGGGACCAGGGCGGCGGGCGGGACGGCCGGGGGCGGCGGGGGCGGCAGGGTGGCGCAGGGCCAGTTCCCGCATCGCGGACAGCTCCAGCCAGGTGCCCCACGACGACATCCGGCGGCCGGAGGACATCACCGCGAACAGAAAATCCTCGCTCGTTCCGGCCAGGCCCGCGCCGTCGCCGCCGGCGACCGCGGCGGTCAGCCCGGCCAGCAGCGGACCCGGCGCGATCACGGGTTCCCCGGCATCGCCGGCGAACCCGGCCAGGTCCGGCGCCCCGGCCGGCACACACCAGAACAGGCCCTGCTCAGAACCCTCTTCCGGCGGCCATTCCTCCCCGAAACCATCCTCCGGAGGATCACCGCTGCCCTCCTGGGAGGCTAGGTGGTCGCCTCGATCGCCGGGTTCGCGGTCATGATCCGGCTGCTCGGCGGGTCCCCCCTCACGGCTGTCCATCGGACCGTTCCCGCCGACAGGCCGCGGCGCGGAGCTGTCGGGCTCCTCGCCTTCGGACCCGCAGCCGCGGGACGGTTTGTCGATCATGGACTGCCTCCGCCCAGGAAATCGGTCGGGATAAGTATCGTACTATTATATCGAATGTACGATCGAAATTCTACTAACATAGGCTAATTTCGAGAGGAGTGTGAAGAACCGCCACGGCTGATTACACGGCTGACCTCACGGGAGGTCGGTGATGTAATGACGGACGAAACTACCCCGGCCATGGCTCGGACCGCGCCGACGCGAGCGGGACCGGCAGACCCCACGGGACCGGCAGACCCCACGGGACCGGCAGACCCCACGGGACCGGCTGAGTTAGCGGGTGACCACGGTGGTTACGGGGAGGGAGGAGTCCGCCGGCAGGTCGAGTGGGGACGGCGGGATGCCGCGGGACACGACCTCCGCGCCTAGGGCGGCGACCATGGCGCCGTTATCGGTACATAGCCCGGGGCGGGGCACCCGCAGCGTGATCCCGGCCGCCTCGCACCTTTCCGCGGCGAGCGAGCGGAGCCGGGAATTGGCCGCGACACCACCGCCGACGATCAGGTCCGTGACGTTGTGCCGCTGGCAAGCCTGCACGGCCTTGCGGGTGAGCACGTCGGCGACGGCCTCCTGGAAGGAGGCGGCCACGTCGGCGGCCGGGACCGGCTCCCCGGCGGCCTGCCGTGCCTCCACCCAGCGGGCGACCGCGGTCTTCAAGCCTGCGAACGAGAAGTCGAGAGAGCCGTCGTGATACTTGCTGCGCGGGAAGCTGACCGCGGCCGGATCGCCCTCTCGGGCCGCCTTGTCGATCGGCGGGCCGCCAGGGAAGGGCAGGCCGAGCACCCTGGCCACCTTGTCGTACGCCTCGCCAGCCGCATCGTCGATGGTGGCGCCGAGCGAGATGACCTCCTGGGCCACGTCGGGGACCAACAGCAACGAGGAATGCCCGCCGGAGACGAGCAACGCCACCGCCGGAGACGGCAGCGCGCCGTGCTCCAACTGGTCTACCGCGATGTGCGCGGCCAGGTGATTGACGCCGTACAACGGCTTGCCTAGCGCGAACGCATACGCCTTGGCCGCGGCCACCCCCACGAGGAGTGCCCCGGCCAGCCCGGGTCCCGCGGTAACGGCCACCGCGTCGATCTGGTCCGGCCGCACCCCCGCGGTCGCGATGGCTCGTTCGAAGGTCGGGACCATGGCCTCCAGGTGCGCACGGCTGGCCACCTCGGGCACCACGCCGCCGAACCGGGCGTGCTCATCCACGCTCGAGGCCACCGCGTCGGCGAGCAACTCATGGCCGCGGACGAGCCCGATGCCGGTCTCGTCGCAGGACGTCTCGATCCCCAGCACCAGCGGGGACATCATCAGGCCAGCTCCTTCCGCATAACCACGGCGTCGACCCCGGACGGCTGGTAGTAGCCGCGCCTGACCCCGACCTCCGTGAAGCCGTGCCGCAGGTAAAGCTGCCTGGCCCTGGGGTTGTCCTCACGCACCTCGAGCAGGACCTCCGCGCAGCCGCGTTTCCCCGCCTCGTCCACCAGCGCGGTGAGCAGCGCTGTGCCGGTACCCTGACCCCAGCGGGCGGGGTCCACCGCCAGCGTCACCACATCGGCCTGTGATCCACCGGTAAACATCATCCCGGCGTACCCGACCAGCTCTTTCCCCTCCTCGGCCACCAGGTAGAGCCGACGTGAGGCCGGCTGCGCGAACTCCGCCGCGAACATCTGACGCGTCCACGCGTCCTCGGGAAACAGCTCCTGTTCCAAGGCCATGATCGCGGCCAGGTCGCCCTTGCTCATCCCGCGCAGCCGGACTCCGCGGGTATCGCGTCGACGGGCCTTCATGACGGTGTGACCCGCTTAGGCGGTCCCGGCTCCCGGGCGTCGGGGCGCCGCAGGTACAGCGGTACCGGAGCGAGCAGCGGGGTCCTGCCGCGAGCCCTGGGCAAAACCCCCTCCGCAGCCCGGACCCGATCTCGGTCATCTAGCTGGGCGGCGACGATCCCACAGAGCGTTCGGGCCTGCGGGTAGGAAGGCTCAGTCATTTCGCCGAACGACTCCGGGTACAGCCGACCGCCGGTGCCGGCCACGGTGAGCTCAGGTGCCCCGGGGATCAAGGAGGCAGGACCGACCGAGGGACCTTCCAGCCGCTGCCCGTGGTCGTCGTACCTGGCCCAGTAGACCTCCTTGCGGCGCGCGTCGGTCGCGACCAGGAACTCTCGTCCCGCGGTGGCCGGGACAGCGGCGGCGATGACGTCCAGGGTACAGACGCCGTAGACGGGAATCCCGAGCACGGCGCCGAGCACGCGCGCGGTCACCACGCCGACCCGCAGGCCGGTATAGGGTCCGGGGCCCACCCCGACCGCCACGCCGGTCAGCTCCGCGCGGGGGGCGCCCGCGTCGGCCATCACCTTCGCGATCATCGGTGCGAGCAGCTCGCCGTGGCGCCGGGCATCGACGGCGAATGCCTCGCCGACGACCCGAGCTCCATCATGCACGGCGACGCTTACCGCGGGAGTCGCCGTATCAAAACCCAGCACAAGCACGCCGACCAGCCTAGCGGGCGCGCGGTGCGGCTGAGCCGCAGCGCGGACTCGGGCAACCGCGGTCTAATGCAGCGCTGCCTCAGCCGCACGGGCGAAGGCCAGGGCGGCGGCGGACAGCTGAGATCCGGACACCGGCCCGTAAGAGCCCTTGTTGGAGTGCTCGAGCCCGTCCAGGGTCACGGTCACCACGACGTTGTGATATCGCACCTTGACGGTGGCCACGTCGGTGACCGCGCCACCCTCGCGGAATACCTGCAGGACGCTGAACGCCTGGTTGCCCAGCCCGGACAGCGTGCTCACCGGGGCCCGCGGGTCCGGGGAGTTTTTCGGCGGGTTGCGCATGTTCTCCAGCGACTGCGCGTAGGCGTCCATGGCGGCGTAAGTCGCGCTGCCGTCGCCGCTGGCCAGGCCGTTCGGTGCGTAGGCGAGCAGGTCGAGTTCCATCAGCCGGTAAACGGGCGGCTGGTCGAGCGTCCAGTTACAGGCCGACTCGGCCGCGCCGTTCACCGCCAGCGGGGACGCCTGCTTGACCTTCCCCGGCAGGTACTCGCTCACCGTGGCGGCAGGCACGGCCTGGCAAGCGTTCGGCACCTGCCGGAGTTCGCCGGGCTGGAACGTGGTGATGAGTGAGCCGGGGGTCACCGCGGCCGGCCCGGGACCGCCGCTCAGCAGCAGCACCGCCGCGATCACGGCTCCGGCCACCACGACCAGACCGCCGGCCCTGACCAGCCAGCGGCGCCGCTTGCGGGCCGCCGCCGCCAGCGCGCGGCCACTCGGCTTACGCGGTCTGGCCCGCGGCGGATCGTCGTCGGGCGTTTCCGGTAGAGCCCACGAAGGTTCCGGTTCGTCGTAGCGCAGGCCGGCCGGGTCGCTGGGCCGCACGTCCGGGTCGCCGGACCGCAGGTCCGCTGGGTCGATGGAACCCACGGGATCCGCGGGGTCGGTCGGGCTGGTTGGACTGAAGGGGCGCTCGGGTCCCGCGGGAAGGGCGGCGCCAGGCTGGGCGCCGGGACCCTCGGACCGGGACCCAGGACCCGCATGCCGAGGACCCGCGGACCAGGCACCGGTACCTTCCGGCTGAGCCGCTGGATCCGGATACTGGGCACCGGGACCCGCGTACTCGCCGCCGGGACTCGCGTACTCGCCGCCGGGACTCACCGGGCGGGCGCCGGGACCCGCATACTGACCGCGACCCGCGGATTGACCACCTGGATCCGTCGGCCACGCACCCACACCTGGACCCGCGGGCTGACCACCCGGACCCGGCCACGCACCCGGACCCGGACCCGGACCCGGGGGCTGACCACCCGGACCCGGCCACACACCCGGACCCGCGGGCTGACCACCCGGACCCGTCGGACCCGGGGGCTGGCCGCTGGGGCCTGTCGGACGAGCGCCGGGGGGTGCGGAGCGCGCGCCTGGGGCGCTTGGCCGGCGCGGGCGGATGGGTGGGAGGTCGGCCCACGGCGGCAGGTCCTCGTCGTCGCGGCCGAGGGGGTCGAAGGAGTCGGCAGCCGGGCGGCTGGGCCTAGCCGGGCGGCGAGGCGGCCGGAATTCCTGCTCAGGCACGGGCGCGCCTCCGGGATCGGGGTACGGTACGTGACGGCGCGATACGCGAAACGGGAACCACGTACAGCGGAACTATAAACGATCTCCAGCTTCCGTGCGGACCTCATGCCAACGAGCGCCATGACCATTTAGCCGGACGGTTCGGATATCTGTGTCCAGGTCCGGTTCGATGGTGATCTCAAGCCGGTCCTCGGCGAGCACCTCGGCCAGGCCCGCGCCCCACTCGACCACCGTGACGGCGGACGCCACGTCGGCGTCCAGGTCCAGGTCGTCGATCTCGTCGATGCTGCCCAGACGGTAAGCGTCCGCGTGCACCAGCGCCGGGCCAGGCCCGGACAGGACCGGATGCACCCGTGCGATCACGAAGGTCGGGGAGGTGACGGGCCCGCGCACCCCGAGTCCGGCGCCGATGCCCTGCACCAGCGTGGTCTTGCCTGCCCCGAGCGGGCCGGCCAGGATCACCAGGTCCCCGGCGCGCAGCCGCCGGGCCAGTCGCCGGCCGAGGTCCCGCATGTCGGCATCGGTGGCGATCCGGAGGACGGTGGGCACGCAGGCGGGTCCGTTCGGAAGAATCATCAGGACCAGGTCCTCTGGACGCGTGCGCCGATTCCGGTGGCCACCTCATAAGAGATGGTGCCCAGCGCCTCGCCCCACTCCTGCGCGGTGGGCTCGCCGTCCGCCCCCGGGCCGAACAGCACCACCTCGTCGCCCGCCGCCACCGGCTCGTCGCCAAAGTCCACCACGAACTGGTCCATGCAGACCGTGCCCGCGATCAGCCAGCGTCGGCCGCGGGCGCTGACCAGCGGCAGGCCCGCCGCGCCGCGCGGCACCCCGTCGGCGTAGCCGAGCGGCACCAGGCCCAGCGTCGTCTCGCGGGTCGTGACGTACCGGTGGCCGTAGGACACCCCGGAACCGGCCGGCACCCGCTTGACCAGGGCCAGCCGGGCGCGCAGGGTCATCGCCGGGCGCAGCCACGACGGCGCGCCGCCCGGCAGGGTGGAGAGCCCGTAGATGGCCCCGCCCAACCGCACCAGGTCAAACCGGGATTCGGGCACGGTCAGCGCGGCGGCGGTGTTGGCCATGTGCCTGACCTCGGGCGTGACCCCCGCCTTCTCCGCGGTCGCGACGGCATCGGTGAACTCGGCCAGCTGGGCCGGCACCGACGGATGGCCCGGCAGGTCGGCGCAGGCGAAGTGCGACCACAGGCCGACCACCTGGAGCAGGCCGCGGGCCTGCGCGTCCAGGGCCGCGTCGACCACTCGCGGCCAGTCCGCCCGGGTCGCGCCACCCCGGCTCAGGCCGGTGTCGGCCTTCAGGTGCAGCCGGGCCGGCCTGCCCGCCCGGCCGGCCGCGGCCGCCACCTGGGCGACGGATTCGACCGAGCCCGCGGACAGGTCGATGCCGCCGGCGATCGCGTCCGCGGACGCGCCGAAGGCCATCAGGCACAGCACCGGAGCGGTAATCCCGGCCCGGCGCAGCGCGAGCGCCTCGTCGGTGTCGACCACCCCCAGCCAGCTGGCCCCGCCGGCCAGCGCCGCCCGGGCCGCTGGGACCATGCCGTGGCCGTACCCGTCCGCCTTCACCACCGCCATCAGCTGGCTGCCGCGGACTCGCTCGGTCAGCGCCGCGACGTTGCCGGTGATCGCGCCGAGGTCGACGCAGGCCTGGCGGTGCATGGCGGTCAGCCTACAGACTCCGGAAGGCATCCGGCAGCGCCCGGACCACATCCGAGGCGCTGATCGGGGCATCGCCCGCGGTGCTCGCGTCGTCGGAGATCTGGGCGGGTCCGGGGGTTCCCGGGGCGGCTGCGATCCGGGCGGCCAGGCCGTGCAGGTACGCGGCGGCCAGGGCGGCCTGGGCGGGTTCGAGGCCCTGGGCCAGCAGCGAGCCGGCCAGCCCGGACAGTACGTCGCCGCTGCCCGCGGTGGCCAGCCACGGCGTGCCGGTGGGGTTGACCAGGACCGGCTCGGCATCGTCGGGCGACACGATGACCGTGGTGGATCCCTTCAGCAGCACGGTGACGCCGAGCTGGCGGGCCGCCCGGCGGGCATGTTCGAGCCGCTGGGCCTCGACCCGGTCTGGTTCGGTGCCCAGGAGCCGGGCTAGCTCACCGGCGTGCGGGGTGATCAGCGTCGGCGCGGCGCGCGGGAGCAGCTCCGGGTGCTGGCTCAGGATCGTCAGCCCGTCCGCGTCCACCAGCACCGGCAGGTCGGTGCGCAAGATCGCGGTCAGCCGCGCCACGGCGCCAGGATCGGTGCCCATGCCCGGGCCCGCCGTCCAGGCCTGGACCCGGCCGACCGACCCGATCAGGTCCCAGCCGCCGTCCTCGGGATGCACCGTGATCACGGTCTCGGGCCAGACCTGCCGGACCAGCGCGGCGGCGCCCGGCTCGGTCACCACCCGGACCATGCCGGCCCCGCCGTGCACCGCGCCGCCCGCGGACAGCAGCGCGGCCCCGGTGAAACGGTCGCTGCCCGCGAGCAGGCCGAGGACACCGCGCCGGTACTTGTCCGATTCCGGCCCGGGGCGGGGCAGCAGCGCGCTGATGTCATCCCGCTGCGGCGCCCGAGCGTAGGGCCCGCCGGTCAGGTGGGGACGCAGGCCGATATCGACGAGCTCCACCGTGCCCGCGTGGCTGGCCCCCGGGTCGACGAGCAGCCCGGGCTTGATCGCGCCAAAGGTCACCGTCACGTCGGCCCGGACGGCCGGGCCGTCGACGGTTCCGGTATCCGCGTCGATGCCGCTGGGCAGGTCGACGGCCACCACGGTGGCGCCGTCTTGCCTGGCCTGCTCGGCCAGCTCGGCCAGGCCGGCGAAGGGCGCCCGCAGACCGCCCCGGCCGCCGATGCCGAGCAGCCCGTCCAGGATCAGGTCGGCGCGGCCGATCGCCCCGGCGGCTTCGTCCCCAATGGCCTTGTCCCCGGTGGTGATGCGGCCGCCCGCCTGGCGCAGTGCCTCGGCACCGCCCGCGTGTGTCCGGGATCCGGGTGCGATCGCGGTAACGGCCACGCCGCGGCGGGCCAGCAACGCACCCGCGTACAGGGCGTCGCCGCCATTGTCCCCGCTGCCCGCCAGCACCACCACCCGGGCGCCGTACAGATGGCCAGGCTGCTGGCCGAGCAGGGCCGCGCACACCGCCGCCAGCCCCGCGGCGGCGCGCCCCATCAGCGCGCCGTCGGGGACGAGTTCCATCAGGGCGCGTTCGGCCGCTCGGACCGCGGCCACCTCGTAAGCGTCTCGCATGCCGTCCTATCCTGAGGGCCAGCCGAACCTCGTCGGCGAGCCGGCGGATGACGCGTTCGGCGACCACCGCATCCTTGGCCTGGATCATCAGCCTGATCGTGGGCTCGGTCCCGCTGGGCCGGACCAGGATCTTGCCGTCCCCGCCCAGCTCGGCCTCGGCCCTGGCCACCGCCGCGGCGACCTGCGGCCCAAGCCGGGAAGCATCGCCCGGCACGTTCACGAGCACCTGGGGATACTTCGGCATCATCTTCGCGGCCGCCGCCAGCGTCACGCCGCGCCGGTTCACCGCGGCCAGCAGGTGCAGGCTGGTCAGCACGCCGTCACCGGTCGACGCGTGGTCGCCGATGATGACATGCCCGGACTGCTCACCCCCGAGCACGTAGCCACCCGCGCGCATGGCCTCGGACACGTGCTTGTCCCCCACCGGCGTCTCGATCACCTTGATGCCTGCCTCACGCATGGCCACGTGGAAACCCTGGTTCGACATCACCGTGACCACCACCGCCTCGCCGGCCAGCCGGCCCGCCTCCTGCAGCTCGATGGCGAGCACGGTCAGGATCTGGTCCCCGTCCAGTGGCTGCCCGTCGGCGTCCACCGCGAGGCAGCGGTCGGCGTCACCGTCGTAAGCGATGCCCGCGTCCGCGCCGTACTCGGCGACCGCGTCGATCAGGGCGCCAAGCGAGGTGGAGCCGCAGCCGGCGTTGATGTTCAGCCCGTCTGGTTCGGCTCCGATGGTGATGACGTCCGCGCCGGCCCGGCGCAGCGCCTCCGGTGCGATCAGGTACGCGGCCCCGTGTGCGCAGTCGGCCACCACCCGCAGCCCGGCGAGCGGCTGCGGCTCGGGCAGCGTGGCCAGCAGGTAATCCAGGTACCGGCCGGACTCACCGGTGGCGTCGCTGATCCGGCCGAAATCCGCACCGGACGACGGCTCCGGCGTGCGCGGCTCCGGCGTGCGCGACTCGGGCGTGCGCGGTTTCGGTGTGCGCGGGCCAGGCCCTCTCAGCACGGGGGCCCCCAGGTCGAGCGCCATCAGGTGAGCCTCGATCTCGTCTTCCACCGCGTCGGGCAGCTTGACGCCACCGGGCCCGAAGAACTTGATCCCGTTGTCCTTGGCCGGGTTGTGACTCGCCGAGATAACGACGCCGAACGCCGCGTTCAGCGTGCCGGTCAGGTACGCCACGCCCGGCGTGGGGATGACCCCGAGGCGCAGGACGTCCATCCCCGCGCTCGCCAGCCCCGCGGTCACGGCGGCCTCCAGGAACTCCCCCGAGGCCCGCGGATCCCGGCCGACGACGGCCAGCCGACGAGATGCCGGGTGGCTCGGCGTGCCGCTGCCGAGAACAGCGGCAGCGGCCACGCTGAGGTCCATGGCCAGCCGTGCGGTTAGATCACGGCCAGCGACACCGCGAACACCGTCCGTACCGAAGAGACGGTTGCGCCGATCCCCCGATTCCCCCATGTCGCTCCCGCTCGTAGCTCTTGCCCGGATGCGCCCGGGCTCGTATGCACTGGCGTGTGCTCGACAGGATCGCCGCGAGGCGCTTACCGCTTGGAGTACTGCGGCGCCTTACGGGCCTTCTTCAGGCCGTACTTCTTGCGCTCCTTGACCCGGGCGTCCCTGGTCACGAAACCGGCCTTCTTCAGCGCCGGGCGGTTCTCCGGGTCCACCAGGATCAGCGCCCGGGTCACGCCGAGGCGCAGCGCGCCCGCCTGCCCGGTGACGCCGCCGCCGGAGATGAGGGCCACCACGTCGAACTGGTTCTCCGCGCCGAGGGTCACGAACGGCTCGTTGACCAACTGCTGGTGCACCTTGTTGGGGAAGTACACGTCGAGCGTCCGGCCGTTGATCGTCCACTGGCCGGAGCCAGGGAGGATGCGCACCCGGGCGATCGCCTCCTTGCGGCGGCCCGTGCCGCCCGCGTGACCGGTCACGACCGGGCGCCGTGCGGCGGCACGCGCCGGGGCGTCCTGCGCGGTCTCCGTCGTGTACTCCGACGGCACCTCCGCGCCGTACTCGTTGTCAGCGTCGGCGAACTCCGCGTCGTCCTCGACGCCTGGAGTGATTACGCCAGTGGGCTCAGCCACGGTCACTTCCTCGTACTTCCTTTGTCTACTGCTCGATCTGCGTGATCTCGTACGGCTGAGGCCGCTGAGCCTGGTGCGGGTGCTCGGGACCCGCGTACACCTTGAGCTTGCTCAGCGTCTTGCGGCCGAGCGAGTTCTTCGGCAGCATCCCCCGGACGGCCTTTTCCACGGCCCGCTCGGGGTTGCTCGCCATCAAGGTGGAATACGAGACCGCCCGCAGGCCGCCCGGGTAACCCGAGTGCCGGTAGGCCTGCTTCTGCTCCAGCTTGTTGCCGGTAAGCGCGACTTTGGCCGCATTGACCACGATCACGAAATCGCCCGTGTCCACATGGGGGGCAAAGATCGGCTTGTGCTTGCCCCTGAGCAGCACGGCCACATGGCTGGCCAGGCGGCCAAGTACCACGTCTGAAGCGTCGACGACATGCCACTGCCGCGTGATGTCACTGTCCTTCGGGCTGAAAGTGCGCACAGTCCTAAGCCTTCGCGTATGTCTCGTGATCTTCTCCGGCCTGCACCTGCTGGTGTGGGCCGCCTGGGCGCTCCGCTGGCACCGCCGCGCCGCGCTAGCTGCGCGCGTATGAGAGGCACACCACGTGCATGCCCGTAGCGCATGACGCCAATGCAGCATACTCCGGTTCGCGCAGTGATGCCAAAGCGGCGAGCCGAACCGGAAAGTTCCTGGACAACCATACCGGAACCGCACAGGACGCTACCCTCGACATTATGGACCACCAGGGCTCGGGATGGACCCGTTCGGCCGCGGACAGGCGCCGTCCGGCCTCCTGGTCTGGGCCGCCGACCAGCACGGGCCCGGCCGACCCCAGGAATGCGGCCGGCTCCAGGGACGCGGCCAGCACTGATCCACAGCCCGCAGTGAACGGCCTGCCGCAACTCAGCCCTGGCGGTACCGCCGCGCACCGGCGAGCCGGATCCTGGCCGGCGGACCGGACGCCTGCGCGCGGCTTCCCGCCCGGGCGTGCGCCATCCACGACTCCTCCGGGTGGATTCAGCGCCACCACCCCTCCGGGCGGGTTTACCGCCACCACCCCTCCGGGCGGATTCAGCGCCACCACCCCTCCGGGCGGGTCTACCGCCACGACCCCTCCGGGCGGGTTCAGTGCCTGGTCCACACCGCGGGATACGGTCTCTGACGACGACCGCGGCTACGCCACCGACGACGACCGCGGGTACGCCACCGGCGGCTATCGCGAGCAGGGCCCTGACGGCTATCGCGAGCAGGGCCCTGACGGCTATCGCGAGCACGGCCCTGGCGGCGAATACGAGCCGAACGGGCCGGGGCACGATTCAGGCCATCCGGACCCGATCACCCGGGTGGATCCGCAGCCTGCCGCGTCCTTGGCGGTTCCGGGTGGGCGTCGGCGCGGTACGAAGACCAAGCCGAAGCGCCGCCTGGCCTCCCGCCCGGCGCTGTTGGCCGCCGCCGTGGTCGTGGTCGTGGCCGCGGGGGGGTTCGGCGGGTACAAGTTCTTTTACGAGCCGCGGGTCAACGCGCCAGTGTCATCGTTGCTGCGGCTGCCCACAACCGCACCCGGGTCGTCGGACTTCAACCAGTCTCTGGGCATGTGGCAGCACATCGGAACCAGCGCCCAGGACCCCGACCCGCTGACGGTCGAGGAGCTCTTCCCGCCGCAGTTCGTGCTCGACGGCAGCTCCTACGTCAGGACGGCCGCGAGCGTGAGCAAGGGCTGCACGCAGGCGGTGTACGGGGCCCAGTTGCAGGCGGCGCTCCAGTCGGGTCACTGCACCCAGGTGGCGCGGGCGACCTACCTGTCGGGCAATGGCCAGATGATGGGCACGGTGGGCGTGCTGAACCTGGTCAGTTCGGCCGCCGCGAGCAAGGCCGGCCAGGTCACCGGGCCGCAGGCGATCATCGCCCCGCTCAGCGCGAAGACCGGCCCGACGAAGAAACTGGGCAACGGGACCGGGGTCGTCCAGGCGGAGGTCAAGGGGCACTACCTGATCATGATGTGGGCCGAGTTCGCCGACCTGAAGTCACCGTCTACCTCGGCGGCGAAGCAGGAGCTTGAGCAGTTCGCCGCCAACCTGGTAACTGGCAGCGCCAACATCAACCTCAGCACCAGGATGCTCACCGGCAAGGCGCAAGCCAGCCAGAGCTAGACGCGGTCACGTCGGCTGCCACAGCTCGACTCGGTTACCCTCGGGATCGGTGACCCAGCCGAAACGGCCGACACCCTCCATGTCCTGCGGCTCCTCAGCCACGTCCGCTCCCTTGGCGCGCAACTGCGCAAGCATCGCATCCAGGTCTCGAACCCGGAAGTTGAGCATGGACTGCTGGGCGCGGGACCCGAAGTAGCCAGTCTCGGACTCGAACGTCGCGAACACCGTTAGCCCGCTTTCCTGACGCCACAGGCCGTTCTCATCGGCGTCTAGGCCCAGGCAATCGCGATACCACGCACCCAGGGCCACCGGATCGGCGGCCCGCATGAAGTATCCACCGATTCCGACCACACGTTCCATGCCGCTATCTTGCCAGGACGGCCGCCGCACGCCCCGCCCGGCACACCGGTGCTGCCTGCTTCCTGGTCCTTGGGTGTTACTAGCGTGCGAAAACACCCGCCCGCCGCTTGACCATCGAGGCGAGGCCCGGGACGGATCCCGGTGACACCCGTGGTGGCTATGCGACGCCCGTGCCGGGTGGTGCAGCCTGCCCGGCAAGGACGGTGGTGGATCCGGGCTCCCGGGCGGATCCGAGCCACACCGATGGTCCAACGTAGTTGCCCAAGCAACATCTATGGTCCCTCGTGGTGGTTAGGTTCGGGGCTCTGCTACCGCGGAGGTGCTGACGGAGTGCGTAGTCGGCGGGCATCGGCGGCGCGGGCGGCCAGGGCATCCGCCGGGGGGTAGCCGACTTCCTCCAGGCAGAGCGCGTGAGGTGCCATGACCCGGACCGCGGGATCGCGGATGGCGGCGGCGAGGACTTCGGCGGGCCAGCCGGCCGGCCGGCGTCCTTCACCGACGGCGATGAGCGCGCCGACCAGAGCGCGGACCATGTTGTGACAGAACGCGTCCGCCACCACGGCCGCGACCGCGACGCCGTCGGAGTCCCGGTGCCAGCTCAGGGTACGCAGCGACCGGATGGTGGTGGCGCCTTCCCGGCGGCGGCAGAAGGCGGCGAAATCATGCTCACCCAGACAGGAGCGAGCCGCCTCGTTCATCGCGGCGATATCCAGCCGCCGGAAGTACCACAGCGTTTCGTGCCGGCGCAGCGGATCCGCGGTCGCCGAGTCGTCGCAGACGCGGTAGGAATAACGACGCCACAGCGCCGAGAACCGCGCGTCGAAGCCGGCCGGCGCCAGGTCCGCGGCGCGGACCCGGACGTCGGCCGGGAGGATCCCGGCCAGCCTGGCCAACACCCGACCGGTCCCGCTGGTCCCCTTGGCCCCGCTAGTACCCTTAGGGCCCTTGACCCCGCTGGTCTCCTTGACCCCAGTGGTCCCTTTGGACCCAGTGGCCTCCATGACCTCCTGCGCCCACGCCGCTGCGGGGACGTCGCAGTGGACGACCTGGCCGCGTGCGTGCACTCCGGCATCCGTCCGCCCGGCCACCGTCAGCTTCGGCGGCCCGGGCAGCCGCAGCACCCGGCCCAACGCCACCGCCACGGTTTCCTCAACCGTGCGCCGGCCTGGCTGAGCGGCCCAGCCAGAAAACCCTGACCCGTCGTAGGAAAGATCAACCCGAAGCCGAACGGTCCGTGGTTCTTCCTCCACGCCAACCTCACCCGGGTCAGGGCCGAGGACCCGACTCGACGATGCGCAGGACCGGGCCTAGCCGTCCCGGCCGTCGTCCTCCGCATCGTCTTCGTCGCTGGTGTCATCGCTGGCGTCGTCGCTGACATCACCCGCGACATCGCCGTCGGCAGCGACCTCATCGACGCTGGACTCGTCCGTCGCGTCCGGTGCCTCGTCGGCTTCGGCCACCGCGGTGGCCGTGGCCGACGTCCCCGCCGTCTCGGCCGCGGCCGGCGTCCCCGTCGTCCTCGGCTCGGTGCGGCGGGCGCGGCGGCGGGGCTTGGCCGCGACCGGCTCGCCACGGACCAACTCGATCACCGCCATCGCCGCGTTGTCACCCTTGCGCGGGCCGATCTTGGTGATGCGGGTGTATCCGCCGTCTCGTTCGGAGAATTCCGGCGCGATCTCGGTGAACAGCTGATGCACCACGCCCTTGTCCGTGACCGTGGCCAGTACGTGGCGACGGGCATGCAGGTCACCTCGCTTGGCGAAGGTGATCAGCCGCTCGGCGACCGGACGCAACCTACGGGCCTTGGCCTCGGTGGTGGTAATCCGGCCGTGCTGAAACAGCGCGGTGGCCAGATTAGCCAGGATGTGCCGCTCATGGGCCGGGCTGCCGCCCAAGCGGTGGCCCTTGGTGGGCGTGGGCATACGGACCTCTACCTCTCATCGGTGTGCGTGGCATGAAGCACACACTGCCACGTCAGTACTGCTCGGTCTCCACGTAGCTGTCGTCGTCGTCACCGTAGGCGCCGACCGCGCTGCTCGGGTCGAACCCGGGCGGCGAGTCCTTCAGCGCGAGGCCCATGTCGACGAGCTTCTGCTTGACTTCCTCGATCGACTTGGCGCCGAAATTCCTTATGTCGAGCAGATCCTGCTCGCTCCGGCCGACCAGCTCGCCGACCGTGTGAATGCCCTCGCGCTTCAGGCAGTTGTAGGAACGGACGGTGAGGTTGAGGTCCTCGATCGGCAGCGCTAGGTCCGCCGCCAGTGCGGCGTCGGTCGGCGACGGGCCGATGTCGATGCCCTCAGCATCGACGTTCAGTTCCCTGGCCAGGCCGAACAGCTCGACCAGCGTCTTCCCGGCGCTGGCCACCGCGTCCCGCGGGCGCATGCACGGCTTGGTCTCGACGTCGAGGATGAGCCGGTCGAAGTCGGTCCGCTGCTCGACTCGGGTGGCTTCCACCTTGTACGTCACCCGCAGCACGGGCGAGTAGATGGAGTCGATCGGCACCCGCCCGATTTCCTGGCCCGGCTGCTTGTTCTGCGTCGCCGAGACGTAACCACGGCCGCGCTCGACGGTCAGCTCCATCTCGAGCTTGCCCTTGGCGTTCAGCGTGGCCACGTGCAGCTCGGGGTTGTGCACCTCGACGCCGGCCGGCGGCGCGATGTCGGCCGCGGTCACGTCGCCCGGGCCCTGCTTGCGCAGGTACATCACGACCGGCTCGTCGTGCTCGGAGGACACCACGAGCTCCTTCAGGTTCAAGATGATGTCGGTGACATCCTCCTTGACCCCGGGCACCGTGGAGAATTCGTGCAGGACGCCTTCGATCCTGATGCTGGTGACGGCCGCGCCCGGGATCGAGGACAGCAGCGTCCGCCGGAGCGAGTTTCCGATGGTGTAACCGAAACCCGGCTCGAGCGGCTCGATCACGAACCTGGACCGGAATTCGTCGACCTGCTCCTCGGCGAGCGAGGGGCGCTGAGCGATGAGCATTTTCTTCCCCTTCCGCGACGACCCGCTATATGACCGTCGCAGTATTACCCCCGGGGGCTCTGCCCCCCGGTGACCCCCCGATTCAGGGGGGCTCCGCCCCCCTGACACCCCCTGGGGGACCCGTTGGGTCCCGGGGGTGGGGTGGGGCGGGGGTTACTTCGTACTTCGGTACTGCTGGTTACTTCGGTGTACTGATTACTTCGAGTAGTACTCGACGATTAGCTGCTCTTGGACCTGGGTGTCGATCTGGGCCCGGACCGGGAGGGAGTGCACCAGGACCCGCATCCGGTCGGGGACGACCTCGAGCCAGGCGGGTACGGTGCGCTCGCCGGACTCGGCGCGGGCGACGATGAACGGCGTCATCTCGAGGGACTTGGCGGTCACCTCGACGATGTCGTTCTCGCTGACCCGGTAGGACGGGATGTCGACCTTCTTGCCGTTCACCGTGAGGTGCCCGTGGCGCACCAGCTGACGGGCCATGTCACGGCTCTTGGCGAAGCCCGCGCGGAAAACCACGTTGTCCAGGCGACGTTCGAGCAGCTGCAGCATGGTCTCGCCGGTACGGCCGTGCTTGGCGGACGCTTCGACGTAGTAGCCGTGGAACTGCCGCTCCAGGATGCCGTAGATGCGGCGGGCCTTCTGCTTCTCCCGGATCTGCTGCAGGTAGTCGCCTTCCTTCGGGCGGTTCCTGCCGTGCTCGCCCGGCGGGTAAGGCCGGATCTCGATCGGGCACTTCGGCGAGTCGCACTTGGCGCCCTTGAGAAAGAGCTTGGTCTTCTCCCGGCGGCACAGCTTGCAGTCCGGGCCTGTGTATCGAGCCATCTGTTGCTATCCCTAACTCAGACCCGGCGCCGCTTCGGCGGCAGGCAGCCATTGTGCGGAACGGGGGTCATGTCCTGAATCGAGCCGACCTCGAGCCCGGTCGCCTGGAGCGACCTGATGGCGGTCTCCCGGCCCGAACCTGGGCCCTTGACGAAGACGTCGACCTTGCGCATGCCGTGTTCCATCGCGCGGCGCGCGGCCGCCTCCGCCGCCATCTGGGCGGCATACGGTGTCGACTTGCGTGATCCCTTGAACCCGACCTGACCCGCGGACGCCCATGAGATGACGTTGCCTGCGGGGTCAGTGATCGAGACGATCGTGTTGTTGAACGTGCTCCTGATGTGGGCGTGCCCGTGAGCGACGTTCTTCCGCTCCTTGCGGCGCACCTTCTTGGCGGCCTGGCTACGGCTCTTTGCTGGCGGCATATCTCTCTTTTGCGCTTCCTATGAGGTGATCGGTCCGTGGGGGTCCGGACTACTTCTTTCCGGCCTTCTTCTTGCCGGCCACCGTCTTCTTCTTGCCCTTACGGGTACGCGCGTTGGTCTGGGTGCGCTGCCCGTGCACCGGAAGCCCGCGACGGTGGCGGATCCCCTGGTAGCAGCCGATCTCGATCTTTCGCCTGATGTCGGCCTGCACCTCGCGGCGGAGGTCACCCTCGACCTGGTAGGTGGAGTCGATCCAGTCGCGGAGCTTCATCAGCTCCTCGTCGGAAAGGCTGCTGACCCGGGTGTCGCCGCTGACGCCGGTTGCTTCCAGCGTCTGCAGCGCCCGGGTGCGGCCGATGCCATAGATATAGGTGAGCGCGACCTCAAGCCGCTTGTCGCGGGGTAGGTCGACTCCAGAAAGCCTCGCCATGTGCGGGCAGTTCTCCTTAGTTTCGCGGAGGTGCTTCGCGCCGCCCCCATGTCCTGCCCGGACATGGCCCCGGCCTCCGTCCGGGGGTCGCAGCGTTTCTCGCTGCTGCGGCGCGCGTCTTGTCTTGTGCTTGGGCGTCAGCCTTGCCGCTGCTTGTGCCTCGGGTCGGAGCAGATGACCATGACGCGGCCGTGCCGACGGATGATCCGGCACTTGCTGCAGATCTTCTTGACGCTCGGCTTGACCTTCACGGTGATATCCCTAACTGCCTGTTGATGAGCGTTGTTACTTGTACCGGTACACGATCCGCCCGCGACTCAGGTCGTATGGGCTGAGCTCTACGACGACCCGGTCGTCAGGCAGGATACGGATATAGTGCATCCGCATTTTCCCGCTGATATGGGCGAGAACCTTGTGCCCGTTGTCCAGCTCCACCCGGAAGAAGGCATTCGGGAGCGACTCGACAACCGTGCCTTCAATCTCGATGGCGCCGTCTTTCTTGGGCATGTCCTCCGCACTTCGCTGTATGGTGATGGCCCGCGCCTGCGCGCGGCTTGGTGGCCGTACTCGCCCGGGCGGCAAGCTTGTCCCGCCCGGGCTCACGCCGAGCCGACTTACGCCAGCGGGACGAGATAGGGGCCAGTACCGTGCTCGCGTGCGCGAGCCCCGCGTGCCGACCAGGTTTGAAAACCCAACAGGTGGGCCGGTGACGAGTGTACCCGCCGCACAGCCCCAACGCGAACCGCCCAGCTATATGACACAAGCCAGGCCAGTCCTATTCCCGCGGATGCTGCGCACGCCGGATCAGCACCCAGATCCACGGGAGCGCGACCAGCGCCCACCAGGGAAACCACGTGCCGCTGCCGACCACGGCCGCGACCGCCCAGATAGCGACGAGAGCCGAGGAAACCACGGCCCACGCCCCCATGGCTACTGTACCCGGAGTAAACCTCACCGGGTGCGGTGAGCCGCCGCCCTCGGCCGGCAGCAGCGACTGCCCGTGGTGCGGCGGGATCCGCCGCAAGGATGCATCGGGCAGCTGGTACAGGTCGATGGCCGGAAGATCCGCCATCAGCTCGTCGAGCTCGCCGAGGGTCTTGGCCTCGAGCGCGGTGTCCAGCCGGTCACCGAACTCCTCGGCGGTCAGCCGGCCCGCGGCGTGGTGCTCGCGCAACAAAGCCGCGGCACGGTCGCGATCCGCGTCTGAGGCGCGGATCCGCGGGTTACCGGGCACCAGGCACCTTCTTAGGTCGGCGGAATGCTCGCACTCCTAGTATCGCCGAGGCCGGCTTCCCCTATGTCCGGGGCGGCGGCAGTATGGGCCCGCACTCCGCACCGGGCGAAGCCGGCTAGCCCGCCGTCTTCGGCGGTGAGCACCCACGGGCCGTCGGGCATGATCGCGACGGTGTGCTCGAAGTGCGCGGCCCAGCTCCGGTCGGCGGTGATGACGGTCCAGCCGTCCTCGAGCAGGACCGTCTCCTCCCCGCCCAGCATCACCATGGGTTCGATGGCCAGGGCCATGCCCGGCCGCAGTCGCAGGCCGCGGCCGGGCCGCCCGTAGTTCGGCACCGGCGGGTCCATGTGCATCGCGCTGCCGATACCGTGCCCGGTGTACTCCCGGACCAGACCGTAACGGCCTGCCCGTGCACGCTGGTCTCCACCGCGTGCGAGATGTCACCGAGCCGGCGGCCGGGGAGAGCCTGCGCCAGTCCCTGCCACAGCGCGGCCTGGCACGCCTCGAGCAGGCCCGCGTTTGCCTGGCCGATATCGCCGACGCCCACGGTCACCGCCGCGTCCCCGTGCCACCCGTCCACGATCGCGCCGCAGTCGATGGAGACGATGTCCCCTTCTCGCAGGCGGCGTTCGGAGCTGGGGATGCCGTGGACGATCTCCTCGTTCACCGACGCGCAGATGGTGGCGGGATAACCGTGGTAGCCCTGGAACGACGGGGTGGCCCCGGCGGCCCGGATCTGCTGCTCGGCGATCCGGTCGAGCTCGGCGGTGCTGACGCCCGGGGCGATCGAGGAGGCCAGCGTGCGCAGCGTGCGCGCGACCACCAGCCCGGCCGCCCGCATCATCTCGATTTGCTCGGCTGTCTTGATCTGAATCTCGCTGATGTGCGCCATGGGAATCCCTTCAGCGCACGAACGGACGGAGCGCCGCCATCGCGCGGCTGGTGATCTCCTCCACCGGGCCGGTCGCGTCGATGCCGATCAGGATGTTCTCGTCGGCGTAGTAGGCGACGAGCGGGGAGGTCTGCTCGGCGTAGACCTCGATCCGGTGCCTGATCGTGTCTTCGGAGTCGTCATCGCGCTGGAACAGCTTCCCGCTGCAGTCGTCGCAGCTACCGTGCCGGGCGGGCGGATCGTACAGGACGTGCCAGACCCGTTCGCAGCGCCGGCAGGTCCGGCGTCCCGACAGCCGCCGCACCACCTCATCCTCATCCACGACGAGTTCGAGCACCACGCTCAGCCGCGCGTCCCATTCAAGCAGCATCTTCTTCAGCGTCTCGGCCTGCGGGACGTTCCTGGGGAAGCCGTCGAGGAGGAACCCCTCCTGGGCGTCGTCCTCGGCCAGCCGGTCCCGGACCATCGCCACGGTCACCTCGTCCGGTACCAGGTCACCGCGCTCCATGAACTCCTTCGCCTTGCGGCCGAGTTCGGTGTTGCTGGTCACGTTGTACCGGAAGATGTCACCTGTCGAGATCCTCGGGATCGCCAGGTGCGAAGCTATGAACTGGGCCTGTGTCCCCTTGCCCGCACCGGGGGGCCCGACGAGGACGATGCGCACTATCGCAAGAAACCCTCATAGTTACGCTGCTGCAACTGGCTCTCGATCTGCTTCACGGTATCGAGTCCCACGCCGACCATGATCAGCAGACTGACCCCGCTGAACGGGAACTGGTTGGCGACCCCGACAGCAGACAGGGCCAGCAGCGGGAACAGCGCGACCAAGCCCAGGTAGAGCGATCCGGGCGCGGTAAGCCTGCTGAGCACATAACTGAGGTACTCGGCGGTGGGCCGGCCGGGCCGGATACCGGGAATAAACCCACCGTACTTCTTCATGTTGTCGGCCACCTCAGTCGGGTTAAAGGTGATCGACACGTAGAAATAGGTGAACCCGATGATCAGCACGAAGAAAAAGAGCATGTACAACGGCGAGCTGCTCTGCTCGATGTAGCGGTCCACCCAGGGCACCCAGCCCGACGTGCTGGTGGACTTGCCGAACAGCTGAGCGGCCAGCGTCGGGATGTAGAGCAAGGAGGAGGCAAAGATGACCGGGATGACGCCGGCCTGGTTGACCTTCATCGGGATATAGGTCGACGTCCCGCCGTACATCCGCCGGCCCACCATCCGCTTGGCGTACTGCACGGGGATACGGCGCTGCGCCTGTTCCATGAAGACGATGAAGGCCACGATGGCGATCACCACCACGATGGAAACCGCGGCGTAGAACGCGCCCTTGTCCCGGTAGATGGCCAGGATCTCGCCGGGGATGACCGAGATGACCGTGGTGAAGATCAACACCGACATGCCGTTGCCGACACCGCGATCGGTGATCAGCTCGCCCATCCACATGATGACCGTGGTGCCGGCCACCATCGTGAGCACCATCGTGGCGATGGTGAAGACGGAACCGTTCGGGATCAGCGGGTCCTGAGCGGCCGTCCCGCACCCGTTGAACAGGGTGCCGGACCGCGCCAGCTCGACGTACCCGGTGGACTGGAGCACGGCCAGGCCCACGGTGAGGTACCTGGTGTACTGGGTGATCTTGGACTGCCCGGCCTGGCCCTCCTGCTTCAGCGTCTCGAGCCGCGGGATGACCACCGTCAGCAGCTGCAGGATGATGCTGGCGGTGATGTACGGCATGATGCCGAGGGCAAACACCGACAGGTGCAGCAGCGCCTGGCCGCTGAGCAGGTTCACGATCTGCAGGACGCCAGCCGAGCTGCTGCCCGCGGCGGTCGCCGCGTTCGCGCAGAGCGTGACGTTCTTCTCGTCGATGCCTGGCGTCGGGATCGACGCTCCGAACCGGAACAGCGCGACTAGGCCGAGCGTGATCAGCATCTTCTTGCGAAGATCCGGCGTCTGGAACGCCCGCACGAAGGCCGTCAGCATGCGCAGTCCTCGGTTCGGTTGATCGGGCAGTGCACGTATCTTACCCGGCAGACCATGCGTTGTCTCCTTGGAGCGTTACCAGGGCCGATACGCAAGCACGGGCCTTGTGGGCCCGTGCGAGCGGTCGGTACAGGTCCGCGGCCGCAGCCGCGCGTCGGTCTGGACCGGTCAGGAGAGTTCGGTGGCCGTGCCGCCCGCGGCTTCGATCTTGGCCGCGGCCGTGGCCGAGAAGGCGTGCGCGGTCACCCGCAGCGCCACCGCGAGATCGCCCGCGCCGAGGACCTTGATCAGCTCGCCCTTGCGCGCCGCGCCCCTGGCCACCATGGTCTCGGGGGTCACGTCACCGCCCTCTCCGAAAAGCTCCGCCAGCCGGCCGGTGTTCACCACCTGGTAGGTGGTGCCGAAACCCGCGTTGGAGAAGCCCTTCAGCTTGGGCACCCGGCGGTACATCGGCATCTGGCCGCCCTCGAAGCCGACCCGGACCGTATTGCGCGCCTTGGTGCCCTTGGTGCCGCGTCCCGCGGTCTTGCCCTTGGACGCCTCACCGCGGCCGACCCTCGTCTTGGCCTTGTGCGCTCCCGGCGCGGGCCGCAGGTGATGCAGCTTGAGCCCGCGCCCGGCCTGCGGCTCGGCCGTCTCCGTCTTGTCCTTCTCAGGCATGTCAGTGCTCATCTCCGGCCACTTCCTCCACCGTCACCAGGTGGCGCACGGTCTTGATCATGCCGCGGAACTCGGGACGATCCGGCTTGACGACCACCTGGCCGATCCGGCGCAGCCCGAGCGACCGCAGTGAGTTCCGCTGCGCGCTGTTCCCGCCGATCTTCGACTTGATCTGTGTAACCTGCAGCTGTGCCATCAGTCTGCCTCCCTAGGACCCAGCCGCCGCGGCGGCGCGGGCCCGCAGCATGGCGGCGGGCGCCACGTCCTCGATCGGCAGGCCACGCTTGGCCGCGATCTCCTCGGGCAGGCTCAGGCTCTTCAGCGCGGCCACCGTCGCGTGCACGACGTTGATCGGGTTGGACGAGCCCAGCGAGCGGGACAGCACGTCGTGGATGCCCGCGCACTCGAGCACGGCCCGCACCGGGCCGCCGGCGATGACGCCGGTTCCCGGGCTGGCCGGCTTGAGCAGCACCACGCCCGCGGACGCCTCGCCCTGAACGGTGTGCGGGATCGTGCTGGCGATCCTGGGCACCCGGAAGAAGTGCTTCTTGGCCTCCTCCACGCCCTTGGCGATGGCGGCCGGCACCTCCTTGGCCTTGCCGTAACCGACGCCGACCATACCGTTGCCGTCGCCCACCACGACCAGCGCGGTGAAGCTGAAGCGACGTCCGCCCTTGACCACCTTCGCCACGCGGTTGATCGTGACGACGTGCTCAAGGTAGGAGGCCTGCTTATCGGCCGCGCCACCGCGCCGGTCGTCACGGCGCTCGCGCCGTTCGCCGCCGCCGCTTCCGCGCCGCGGAGCTCCTGGCATTAGCCCTGCCTCATCTCTGTATTACCTAGCTCTCTCACAGTTGAAGACCGCCTTCGCGGGCGCCGTCCGCCAGCGCCGCGACGCGGCCGTGGTAGCGGTAACCGGCACGGTCGAACACCACGGCGGAGATGCCGGCGTCCTTGGCGCGCTGCGCGAGCAGTTCGCCGACTCGTCGTGCCCTGGCGGTCTTGTCGCCCTCGCCGCCGCGGATCTGCGCGTCCAGGGTGGACGCGGCGGCCAGGGTGCGTCCGAGGCTGTCGTCGACGATCTGCGCGAACATGTGCTTCGCGGACCGGTTGACGACCAGCCGGGGACGGCTGGCGCTGCCGCTGACCCGCTTGCGGACCCGCAGGTGGCGGTGTATCCGTCCGGCTGCCGTCGCGTGCGTGGCCGGACGGACTCGTCCGGTGGCGCGTGCGTGCGACCTGATCTTGGTGCCAGCCATGACTTACTTACCAGCCTTCCCGACCTTGCGGCGGACTACCTCACCCTGGTACCGCACGCCCTTGCCCTTATAGGGGTCGGGCTTGCGGAGTTTACGGATTTGCGCGGCGATCTCGCCCACCGCCTGCTTGTCGATGCCCTCCACGACAAACCTGGTGGGGGTCTCGACCCGGAAGGTGATGCCGTCCGGCGGGCTGACGGGCACGGGGTGGCTGAACCCGAGCGCGAACTCCAGGTCACTTCCCTTGGCCTGCACCCGGTAGCCGACACCGACGATTTCCAGGGTCTTGCGGTAGCCATCCGTGACGCCCGTGACCATGTTGGCGATCAGGGTGCGGGACAGCCCGTGCAGCGCGCGCACGGATCCCTCGTCGTTGGGCCTGGTCACCTTGATGACGCCGTCCTCGCGGACGACGTCGATGGGGTCGGCCACGGTATGCCGCAGCGTTCCCTTCGGCCCCTGCACGGTGATCTGGCGCCCGTCGATATCGACCTGCACCCCGCTGGGGATGGTCACGGGGAGCCGCCCGATCCTTGACATAGCAGCTCTCCTTACCAGACGTAGGCGAGGACTTCCCCGCCTACGCCCCGCTTCTTGGCTTGCTTATCGGTCAGCAGTCCGCCGGACGTGGAGATGATCGCCACGCCCAGGCCGCCGAGCACCCGGGGCAGGCTGTCCTTCTTCGCGTACACCCGCAGGCCGGGCTTGGACACCCGCTTGATGCCGGCGATGGAACGCTCGCGCTGGTTCCCGAACTTCAGCGAGATGACGAGGTTCCTGCCGACCTCGGCGTCTTCCACCCGCCAGGAGGCGATGTAGCCCTCCTGCTGCAGGATCTCCGCGATGTGGGACTTGATCTTGGAGTACGGCATGCCCACGGTGTCGTGGTACGCCGAATTCGCGTTCCGCAGTCGCGTCAGCATGTCCGCGATCGGATCGGTCATCGTCATGGCCAACAGGCCTTCCTCACCGCGGTTTCCGGCCGGTGGCCGGACCTACGGTGTGCTCGTTCTTCTGAATTACCAACTGGACTTGGTGATGCCGGGCAGTTCGCCGCGGTGCGCCATCGTGCGGAAGCAGATCCGGCACAGGCTGAACCTCTTGTAGACAGCGCGAGGCCGCCCGCAACGGGTGCACCGCGTGTAGCCGCGCACCTTGAACTTCGGCGTCCGGGCCGCCTTGACGACCAGCGACTTCTTGGCCACTCCTCAGCCCTCCTTGAAGGGGAAGCCGAGCCGCCGCAGCAAGGAGCGGCCCTCGGCGTCGTTGGTGGCGGTCGTTACGACGGTGATGTCCATCCCGCGCTGCCTGTCCACCTTGTCGGGGTCGATCTCGTGGAACATGACCTGCTCCACCAGACCGAACGTGTAGTTCCCGCGACCGTCGAACTGCCGGTCGGACAGGCCGCGGAAGTCGCGGATACGGGGCAGTGCGATGCTCAGCAGGCGATCGAGGAACTCCCACATTCGATCACCGCGCAGCGTGGTGTGCGCGCCGATGGGCATGCCCTCACGGAGCTTGAACTGGGCCACGGACTTCTTCGCCTTGGCCACCGCGGGCCGCTGCCCGGTGATGGTGGACAGGTCGCGGACGGCGCCCTCGATGAGCTTCGCGTCCCTGGCCGCCTCGCCGACGCCCATGTTCACGACGATCTTGGTCAGGCCGGGAATCTGCATCACGTTGGCGTAGCCGAACTCATCCTTGAGCGCGGGCGCGATCTCGGTCCGGTACCGCTCCTTGAGCCGCGGAATCGCCGGGGCTTCGGTCGCCATCAGATGTCCTTCCCGCTCGGCCTGGCCACGCGGACCTTGTTGCCGTCTTCGTCGACCCGGTAGCCGACGCGTACCGCCTTCTTGCTGTCGTCCGGGTCGGCCAGCGACACGTTGCTCACGTCGATCGGGGCCTCCTCGTGCGTGATGCCGCCCTCTTTGGCGCCGCGCTGCCCCTGATAGGTGACCTTCTTGTTCTTCTTCACCACGTTGACGCCCTGGACAAGCACCTTGCCCCGGTCCGGGTAAGCCGCGATGACCAGGCCGGAACGGCCCTTGTCGCGGCCCGCGGTCACGACCACGTGGTCGTTCTTCTTGATCTTCATCACAGCACCTCCGGCGCGAGCGAGATGATCCGCATGAAGCGCTTCTCCCGCAGCTCACGGCCGACCGGGCCGAAGATACGGGTACCGCGCGGGTCGCCGCCGTCCCGGATCAGCACCGCCGCGTTCTCGTCGAACCGGATATAGGAGCCGTCGCCACGGCGGCGCTCCTTACGGGTGCGTACCACGACCGCCTTCACGACGTCACCCTTCTTCACGCCGGCGCCGGGAAGGGCATCCTTCACCGTTGCCACGATGACGTCACCGATGCCCGCGTATCGCCGGCCGCTGCCGCCGAGCACACGGATGCAGAGGATCTCCTTCGCACCTGTGTTGTCGGCGACCTTAAGCCGCGACTCCTGCTGGATCACGTCAACTCCTGCTATCTCACGCCGGGCATGGGTGCCAGGCGATCTATTACTTGGCCTTCTCGAGGATTTCGGCGACCCGCCAGCGCTTCGTTGCCGACAGCGGCCGGGTCTCCATCAGCAGCACCCGGTCACCGACGCCGCAGGCGTTGGCGGGGTCGTGCGCCTGGTACTTCTTGGTACGGCGCAATACCTTGCCGTACTTGGGGTGCTTCACGTGGTCTTCGACCTGAGACGACGACGGTCTTGTCCATCTTGTCGCTGACCACCAGGCCCTCACGGCCCTTGCGGTAGCCACGGGAGACAGCGGCGTCGTCCGGCTGCGCTCCGGCCGCTTGGCCCTTGGCGTTCGTGCTCACTTGGCGGCCTCCTCGGCTGCTTCATCTGCGGTGGAGGCCTCAACCTCGGGCTCGCCCTCGGGCTCTTCCTCTATCAGGGTGATGATCCCGAGCTCGCGCTCCCGCATCACCGTGTAGATGCGGGCGATTTCCTTACGTACCGCACGCAGCCGGCCATGGCTTTCCAGCTGTCCGGTGGCACCCTGGAAGCGCAGGTTGAACAGCTCTTCCTTGGCCTCCGCCAGCTTGGGTGCAGTTCTTCTTCGGTGGAGACACGCAGTTGCGCGGTCAGGCCGCTAGCCATCAGCCCTCACCCACTTCACGCTTGACCACTCGGCACTTCATGGGCAACTTGTGGATCGCCCGGCGCAGCGCTTCCTTGGCCACTGGCTCGCTGATCCCGGAGATCTCGAACATGACCCGGCCCGGCTTCACGTTGGCGATCCACCACTCCGGCGATCCCTTGCCCGAGCCCATCCGCGTCTCGGCCGGCTTCTTGGTCAGGGGACGGTCCGGGTAGATGTTGATCCACACCTTCCCGCCACGGCGGATGTGCCGGGTCATGGCGATACGAGCGGCCTCGATCTGCCGGTTGGTGACGTAGGAGTGCTCCAGAGCCTGGATGCCGAACTCACCGAACGCCACGTGGGTACCACCGGTAGCATTGCCCGTCCGGTGCGGACGGTGCTGCTTGCGGTGCTTGACCCTGCGCGGAATGAGCATGTCCTCAGCCCTCCTCGCCCGCGGCCGAGCCCTCAGGGGCCCGGCGACGGCGCTGCGGCTCACGCGGACGCTGCGGCCCGCGCTGCTGGGCCGCGGCCCGCAGCGCGGCCTGCTGCGCCTCTCGGCCAGCCCGGCTGGTCGGCGCCTCGCCCTTGTAGATCCAGACCTTCACGCCGATCCGGCCGAAGGTGGTGCGGGCCTCGTAGAAGCCGTAGTCGATGTCCGCGCGCAGCGTGTGCAGCGGCACCCGGCCCTCGCGGTAGAACTCAGAGCGCGACATCTCCGCGCCGCCGAGGCGGCCGGAGCACTGCACCCGGATGCCCTTGCAGCCCGGGCTCTTCATCGCGCTCTGGATCGCCTTGCGCATGGCCCGCCGGAACGACACCCGGCTGGACAGCTGCTCGGCGACGCCCTGGGCGACCAGCTGCGCATCGATCTCGGGGTTCTTCACCTCGAGGATGTTCAGCTGGATCTGCTTGCTGGTCATCTTCTCCAGGTCGCCGCGGATACGGTCCGCCTCGGCGCCACGCCGGCCGATGACGATCCCGGGCCTGGCGGTGTGGATGTCCACCCGGACCCGGTCCCTGGTCCGCTCGATCTCGACCTTGGAGATGCCCGCCCGCTCCATGCCGCTTCTGCAGCATCCGGCGGATGGCCACGTCCTCGGCCACGTATTCCTTGTACAGCTTGTCGGCGTACCAGCGGCTCTTGAAGTCCGTGGTAATGCCGAGCCGGAACCCGTGCGGGTTCACCTTCTGCCCCACTAGCGAGTCCCTCCCTCGGAATCGTCAGACACGATGACCGTGATATGGCTGGTGCGCTTGAGTACCCGGTACCCGCGGCCCTGGGCGCGCGGCCGGAAGCGCTTGAGCGTCGGGCCCTCGTCGACCCAGGCACGGCGCACCCACAGCATGTCCCGGTCCCCGCGCCCGCCGCGAGCGTCCGCGTTGGCGATCGCGCTGGCGAGCACCTTGCCGACGGGGTCACTGGCCGACTGCGGCGCGAAGGCCAGCACGGCCTGCGCCTCGTCGGCGGGCAGCCCACGGATCAGGTCCACCACCCGGCGGGCCTTCCGCGGCGTGACGCGGACGAACCGCGCCATTGCCCTGGCTTCCATCATTCCTCCTGGGTCCGGCTAGCGACGGCTGCGCCGGTCGTCCTTGACGTGAGATCGGAAGGTCCGCGTTTGCGCGAACTCACCGAGCTTGTGGCCCACCATCGATTCGGTGATGAAGACCGGGATGTGCTTCCTGCCGTCATGGACGGCGATCGTGTGGCCGAGCATCGCCGGCACGATCATGGAACGCCGGGACCAGGTCCTGATGACGGTCTTCGACCCCTTCTCGTTCTGCACGTCCACCTTTTTCATCAGGTGGTCGTCCACGAAGGGACCCTTCTTAAGGCTACGAGGCATCGCGTGCTGCTCCTACCGCTTGTTCCGGCCGCGGCGACGGCTGATCAGCCGGTCACTCGGCTTGTGCGCCTGGCGGGTCCGGCCTTCCGGCTTGCCCCACGGGCTGACCGGATGGCGTCCGCCCGAGCTCTTGCCCTCGCCGCCGCCAAGCGGGTGGTCAACGGGGTTCATGGCCACGCCACGCACCGAGGGCCGCTTGCCCTTCCACCGGTTGCGGCCGGCCTTGCCCAGCTTGATGTTGCCCTGCTCGGCGTTGCCCACCTCGCCCACCGTGGCCCGGCAGGTCGCGTCGACCCGCCGGATCTCGCCGGACGGCATGCGCAGCTGGGCGTAACCGCCCTCCTTGGCCAGGAGCTGGACGCCCGAGCCCGCCGACCTGGCGATCTTGGCGCCGCCACCGGGCCGGAGCTCGATCGCGTGCACCACGGTGCCGGTCGGGATGCTGCGCAACGGCAGCGCGTTACCCGGCTTGATGTCCGAGCCCGGACCGCTTTCCACCCGGTCACCCACCGCCAGGCCCGCCGGGCAGATGATGTACCGCTTCTCGCCGTCCGCGTAGTGCAGCAGCGCGATCCGGGAGGTGCGGTTCGGGTCGTACTCGATGTGCGCGACCTTGGCCGGCACGCCGTCCTTGTCCGCACGCTTGAAGTCGATCAGCCGGTAGGCCCGCTTGTGGCCGCCGCCCTGATGCCGGGCGGTGACGCGGCCGTGCACGTTCCTGCCGCCCTGCGAATGCAGCGGGCGCACCAGCGACTTCTCCGGCTCATTCCTGGTGACCTCGGAGAAATCCGAGCCGCTCGCGCCGCGCCGACCCGGCGTGGTCGGCTTGTACTTACGGATAGCCATGTCTGGTCGAATCTCCCTTAACGGACTGGTCCGCCGAATATGTCGATCCTGTCGCCCTCGGCGAGGGTCACGATCGCCCGCTTGGTGTCCGCCCGCTGCCCCCAGCCGTACCGGGTGCGCCTGCGCTTACCCGGACGGTTCAGGGTGTTCACCCCGGTCACCTTGACCCCGAAGACGCCCTCGACCGCGATCCTGATCTGGGTCTTGTTAGCGTCGGGGGCGACGATGAAGGTGTACTTGCCCTCGTCGAGCAGCCCGTAGCTCTTCTCCGAGACCACCGGCCGGAGCAGGATGTCCCTCGGGTTATTGTCCCGGCTCACTTCGCGCCTCTCCTTCGGCGACCTGCTGACGAACGCCGTCAGGGCCTGCTCGGTGAAGACCACGTGATCGCTGGCCAGCACGTCGTAGGTGTTGAGCTGGTCATCGGCGAGCACGTGCACACCGGACACGTTCCGCAGCGACTTCCAGGTGACGTCGTCATCGCGGTGCGCGACCACGAGGATCGGCCGGCCCAGGGAGCCGACCGCTCCGGCCAGCACCGCGACCGCGTCCTTGGTCCGCGGCGCGTCACCGGAGACGAAGCCGCTGACCACCAGGACCCGGCCGTGGCTGAGCCGGTCGGACAGGGCGCCGCGCAGGGCCGCCGCCTTCATCTTCTTCGGCGTCCGCTGGGCGTAGGAACGCGGCACCGGGCCGTGCGAGACACCGCCGCCCGCGTAGTGCGGCGCCCGCAGCGAACCCTGGCGGGCCCGGCCCGGTGCCCTTCTGCCGGTAAGGCTTCTTGCCGCCGCCGCGGACCTGGCCGCGGGTCTTGGCGGCGTGCGTGCCCTGCCGGGCCGCGGCCTGCTGCGCCACCACGACCTGGTGGATCAGCGGCACGTTCACCTTGGCCGCGAAGATCTCCTCGGGCAGCTCCACCGTCTTGCGGCCGTTCCGGACGGCGAGATGACGCTGACTGCGGTCATCGGACTTCTCCCCCTTCGGGGTCCTGGCCGCGCTGCGGACCAGCACGACCCGGCCGCGCGGGCCGGGCACGGCGCCCTTGATCAGGAGCAGCCCGCGCTCGGCGTCGACGGCGTGCACGGTCAGGGACTGCACGGTGATCCGCTCGCCGCCCATCCGGCCCGCCATCCGCACGCCCTTGAACACCCGGCCCGGGGTGGCGCACGCGCCGATCGAGCCGGGCGAGCGGTGCTTGCGCTGGGTGCCGTGCGAGGACGACAGGCCCTTGAAGCCGTGCCGCTTCATGACGCCCGCGAAGCCCTTGCCCTTGCTCTTGCCGGTCACGTCGACATGCTGGCCGCTGGCGAACACCTCGGCGGTGAGTTCCTGCCCGAGCGTGTACTCCGACGCGTCGTCGGTCCGCAGCTCGGCCAGGTACCTGCGCGGGGTGAGGCCGGCCTTCTCGAACAGGCCGCTGACCGGCTTGGTCACCTTGCGCGGGTCGATCTCGCCGAAGCCGAGCTGGACCGCCGAGTACCCGTCATTGTCCGGGGTGCGCACGCCGGTGACCACGCACGGCCCGGCCTGTACGACCGTGACCGGCACGATCTGCCCGGAGTCGTTGAAGACCTGGGTCATGCCAAGCTTGGTGCCCAGGATCCCTTTGATCTGCTTGCTCATGTCGGTGCGTTCCTCAGAGCTTGATCTCGATGTCGACGCCCGCCGGCAGGTCGAGGCGCATCAGCGAGTCCACCGTCTTGGGCGTCGGGTCGAGGATGTCGATCAGCCGCTTGTGCGTCCGCATCTCGAAGTGCTCACGCGAGTCCTTGTACTTGTGCGGAGAGCGGATGACGCAGTACACGTTCTTCTCGGTAGGCAGCGGCACCGGGCCAGCCACCCGCGCGCCGGTACGCGTCACGGTGTCGACGATCTTCCGCGCCGAGTTGTCGATGACCTCGTGGTCATATGCCTTGAGCCGGATGCGGATCTTCTGTCCCGCCATGTGTGGCCTCGGTGTCCTTCGCTTCAGTGTCGGCTGTGCTTGTCGGTGGGGCTCCGCCCCACGGTGACGCCGGATGTCGCGCGAGGCGGGGTCCGACCTTCGGCCGGACCCGCCGTCGCGCGGATCCCTACTTGATGATCTTCGTGACCCGGCCGGAGCCGACGGTGCGGCCACCCTCGCGGATCGCGAACCGCAGGCCTTCCTCCATGGCGATCGGCTGGATCAGCTCGACGCGCATGTCGGTCCGGTCGCCCGGCATGACCATCTCGGTGCCCTCGGGCAGGTACACCACGCCGGTCACGTCGGTGGTCCGGAAGTAGAACTGCGGACGGTAGTTGTTGAAGAACGGCGTGTGCCGGCCGCCCTCGTCCTTGGACAGGATGTAGACCTGGCCCTCGAACTCGGTGTGCGGGGTGTTGGTGCCCGGCTTGATGACGACCTGGCCGCGCTCCACCTCCTCGCGCTTGATGCCGCGCAGCAGCAGGCCGACGTTGTCGCCGGCCTGGCCGTCATCGAGGATCTTGCGGAACATCTCCACGCCGGTGACGGTCGTGGTCTGCGCCTTCTCCTTGATGCCGATGATGTCGACGGTCTCGCCGGTGTGGATGGTGCCGCGCTCGATCCGGCCGGTCACGACGGTGCCGCGGCCGGTGATCGAGAAGACATCCTCGACCGGCATCAGGAACGGCTTGTCGACCTCGCGCACCGGCTCCGGGATGGAGTCGTCGCACGCGGTCATGAGCTCCATGACCTTCTCGCCCCACTCGGCGTCGCCCTCGAGCGCCTTCAGCGCCGACACCCGCATCACCGGTACGTCGTCGCCGGGGAACTCGTACTCGGTGAGCAGCTCGCGGACCTCGAGCTCGACGAGCTCGAGGATCTCCTCGTCGTCCACCATGTCCGCCTTGTTCAGCGCGACCACGATGGAGGGCACGCCGACCTGGCGGGCGAGCAGCACGTGCTCACGGGTCTGCGGCATCGGGCCGTCGGTCGCGGCCACCACCAGGATGGCCCCGTCCATCTGCGCGGCACCAGTGATCATGTTCTTGATGTAGTCCGCGTGACCCGGGCAGTCCACGTGCGCGTAGTGCCGCTTCTCGGTCTGGTACTCGACGTGGGAGATCGAGATGGTGATGCCGCGCTCCTTCTCCTCCTTCGCGTTGTCGATCTGGTCGAAGGGGGTGAAGGGGTTGACATCGGGGTACTTGTCGTGCAGCACCTTGGTGATCGCCGCGGTCAGCGTGGTCTTGCCGTGGTCGATGTGACCGATGGTGCCGATGTTGACGTGCGGCTTAGTCCGCTGGAACTTGGCCTTCGCCACTGGTTTCTCCTCGTTAGTTGCTATCCACCCGCCGTGGTGAGCGGGGAGGGGACCGAACTGACTGCTTGGTTACTCGCCTCGCGCCTTGGCGATGATCTCCTTGGCGATGCTAGGCGGGACCTCGGCGTACGAATCGAACTGCATGCTGTAGTCGGCCCGGCCCTGGGTCCGGCTGCGCAGGTCCCCCACGTAGCCGAACATCTCTGATAGCGGGACCACGGCCTTGATGGCCCGCGCCCCGGGTCGTTCCTCCATGGCCTGGATCGTGCCCCGGCGGCTGTTCAGGTCGCCGATCACGTCGCCCATGTAGTCATCGGGCGTGCGCACCTCGACGGCCATGACCGGCTCGAGCAGGACGGGATCCGCCTGCCCGGCCGCCTTCTTGAACGCCATCGAGCCGGCGATCTTGAAGGCGAGCTCGGAGGAGTCGACCTCGTGGTAGGCGCCGTCGGTCAGCGTCACCTTGATGTCGACCATCGGGTAACCCGCCATGACCCCGAACTCGGCGGCTTCCTGGCAGCCGGCGTCCACCGAGGGAATGTACTCCCTGGGGATCCGGCCTCCGGTCACCTTGTTCTCGAACTCGTAGCCACCACCGGGGCCGGTCGGCTCCAGGTTGATGAGCACCCGGCCGTACTGGCCGGACCCACCGGTCTGCTTCTTGTGCGTGTACTCGACCTTCTCCACCTTGCGCCGGACCGTCTCCCGGTAGGCGACCTGCGGACGGCCGATGTTGGCCTCGACCTTGAACTCCCGGCGCATCCGGTCGACCAGCACCTCAAGGTGCAGCTCGCCCATGCCGGAGATGATCGTCTGACCGGTTTCCTCGTCGGTCCTGACCTGGAAGGTCGGGTCCTCCTCGGCCAGCCGCTGGATAGCCGTGCCCAGCTTCTCCTGGTCGCTCTTGGTCTTCGGCTCGATGGCCACGTTGATCACCGGCGCCGGGAACGTCATCGACTCCAGGATGACCTGGTCGTTCATCGCGCACAGCGTGTCGCCCGTGGTGGTGTCCTTCAGGCCCATCACCGCGACGATCTGCCCGGCCACCGCGAACGGGCGCTCTTCGCGCTTGTTCGCGTGCATCTGGTAGATCTTGCCGATCCGCTCCCGGCGGCCCTTGATGGAGTTCATCACGGTCGTGCCGGTTTCCAGGGTGCCCGAGTAGATGCGGATATAGGTGAGCTTGCCGAGGTGCTGGTCGGACATGATCTTGAACGCGAGCGCGGCGAACGGCGCCTCGGGAGACGGCGCCCGCTCCACCACCGTGCTCTCGTCGCCGACCGCGTGGCCCTTGACCGGCGGGATGTCGACCGGGCTGGGCAGGTAGTCCACGATCGCGTCGAGCATCGGCTGGACGCCCTTGTTCTTGAACGCGGTACCGCACAGCACCGGGGTCAGGGCACCGGCCACGGTGGCACGCCGGATCGCGGCGACGAGCTGGTCCTCGGACGGCTCGGTGCCCTCCAGGTACAGCTCCATCATCTCGTCGTCGTGCTCGGCGATGGTCTCGAGCAGCTTGTCGCGCCACTCGCGCGCGGCGTCGACGTGGTCATCGGGAATCCCCACCACGTCGTACTTGTCGCCCTTGCCCTCGGTCTGCCAGAGCAGCGCGCGCATCCGGACGAGGTCGATGACGCCGCGGAAGTCGGACTCCACGCCCCAGGGGAGCTGGACGACGAGCGGCGTGGCGCCGAGCCGGTCGACGATCATCTCCACGCAGCGGTGGAACTCCGCGCCGACCCGGTCCATCTTGTTGACGAAACAGATCCGCGGTACGCCGTACCGGTCCGCCTGCCGCCACACGGTCTCCGACTGCGGCTCCACCCCGGCCACGGCGTCGAACACCGCGACCGCACCGTCGAGCACCCGCAGCGAACGCTCGACCTCAACGGTGAAGTCGACGTGCCCGGGGGTGTCGATGATGTTGATCGTGTGGCCGAGCCAGCTCGTGGTGGTGGCGGCGGAGGTAATCGTGATGCCGCGTTCCTGCTCCTGTTCCATCCAGTCCATGGTGGCGGCGCCCTCATGAACCTCACCGAGCTTGTAGTTGATGCCGGTGTAAAACAGGATTCGCTCGGTGGTCGTGGTTTTGCCCGCGTCGATATGCGCCATGATCCCGATGTTGCGGACCTTGGCGAGGTCTACGGCGGTCGTGGTGGCCACTTTTCCTCGTTCTCGTAAGTCTCGATGTGCCTGGCTAAGCCGGGCGGTTACCAGCGATAGTGGGCGAACGCCTTGTTCGACTCCGCCATCTTGTGCGTGTCCTCGCGCCGCTTCACGCTGGCGCCGAGGCCGTTGCTCGCGTCCAGCAGCTCGTTCATGAGCCGCTCGGTCATGGTCTTCTCCCGCCGGTTCCGGGCGTAGGAGACGATCCAGCGCAGCGCGAGCGTGGTGCTGCGCGACGCGCGGACCTCCACCGGCACCTGGTAGGTGGCGCCGCCGACCCGGCGGCTGCGCACCTCCAGCGTCGGCTTGACGTTGTCCAGCGCGCGCTTCAGCGTGATCACCGGGTCGTTGCCCGACTTGTCCCGGCAGCCCTCGAGCGCCCCGTACACGATGTGCTCGGCGAGCGACCGCTTGCCGTCCTTGAGCACCTTGTTGGCGAGCGCGGTGACAAGCGGCGAGCCGTAGACCGGGTCGGTGACGAGCTGCCGCTTCGTCGCGGGTCCCTTACGAGGCATCTCAGCTCTTCTCCTTCTTCGCTCCGTAGCGGCTGCGGGCCTGCTTGCGGTTCCGGACGCCCTGGGTGTCCAGGGAACCGCGGATGATCTTGTAACGGACACCCGGCAGGTCACGCACCCGGCCGCCTCGCACCAGCACGATCGAGTGCTCCTGCAGGTTGTGCCCGACCCCGGGGATGTACGCGGTGACCTCGATCTGGCTCGTCAGCCGGACCCTGGCCACCTTGCGCAGGGCCGAGTTCGGCTTCTTGGGCGTGGTCGTGTAGACACGCGTGCACACGCCGCGGCGCTGGGGGCTCTCCTTGAGCGCCGGCGTCTTGTTCTTCGCTACCTTGTCCTGGCGGCCCTTGCGGACCAGCTGCTGGATCGTGGGCAACCGCGTCTCCGTCTTTCCAGTCGTTCCGGCCCGCGCTCACGCGCGAGCCCCGTCACGTTCATTGCTGCGAGCCTGCGAGGTAACTAGCCGGGTCAAGGTCCCTAAAAGGGGCCTAACGTACCGCCTAGCCTGGGGTTTTCTACCCTCCGCCGACCCCCGAGGTCGGGCGTGTCGCCCTGACCGAGAATCAACAGCACGGCATAAGCCGACTACCGGGAGGAAGGAAACCCACGCTACCAGCCGGTCAGCCGCCCGGGAACCGGTCCGTAGACCTCAGTCCCTGGCCCTGCCGTCAGCTGGCATGCCCGTGCCCATGCGTACACGGACACGATTAAAGAACCTACCATGGCACAACCCTCAAGCAAAATCGAGCTCCCACTGACCGGTTCCCTCGCGGAACCCGGCGTGGTTGCTCGCAGAACATTGCTCGACTCATGGTAACGCACCATCCGCGCCGTTTAATCCCGCGGGCCCAGTGCCGGGTCGATGTGACACCGTACCCGCTCTTTTCGGTAGAACGCGGCATTTCACCCCGCCGGTGGGTGAGGCGTGGCCTGGGTGAGGTAGCCGCGGTCGTTCGGCCGTTATAAAAACGGGCTGGCGGCCGGCTTCGGAGCCGGCCGCCAGCCTGTGACTAGCGTAGAGAACTTACCTGTTGTAGGAGCCGAAGTCATACTCCTCGAGCGGCACGGCCGCGCCCGAGCCCTGGCCGAACTCGTAGCCATCGGGCTCCGGGTAGGACCCCGGCGGGAAGGCCGAGGACCTGGCGTCGTCGGTGGGCTCGACCCGGATGTTCCGGTAGATCGGCATGCCGGTACCGGCCGGGATGAGCTTACCGATGATGACGTTCTCCTTCAGGCCCAGGAGCGAGTCCGACTTGGCGTGGATCGCCGCGTCGGTCAGCACCCGGGTGGTCTCCTGGAAGGAGGCCGCCGACAGCCAGGACTCGGTGGCCAGCGACGCCTTGGTGATGCCCATCAGCACCGCCCGGCCCGAGGCCGAGGTGCCGCCGTCGCCCACCACGGCCCGGTTGACTTCCTCGAACCGCGGCCGCTCG
>CAWEFK010000030.1:0-97111 GCA_963808315.1 uncultured Actinomycetes bacterium
TCCCACTTAGCACACGCTTAGGGGCCTTAGCTGGTGATCTGGGTTGTTTCCCTCTCGACTACGAACCTTATCGCCCGCAGTCTCACTGCCGCGCTCTAACTTACCGGCATTCGGAGTTTGGCTGATTTCAGTAAGCTTGTCGGCCCCCTAGACCAACCAGTAGCTCTACCTCCGGTAAGAAACACGCGACGCTGCACCTAAATGCATTTCGGGGAGAACCAGCTATCACGGAGTTTGATTGGCCTTTCACCCCTACCCACAGGTCATCCCCCAGGTTTTCAACCCTGGTGGGTTCGGTCCTCCACGCGGTCTTACCCGCGCTTCAACCTGCCCATGGGTAGATCACTCCGCTTCGGGTCTACAACATGCGACTCAGACGCCCTATTCAGACTCGCTTTCGCTACGGCTGCCCCTCACGGGTTAACCTTGCCACATATCGTAACTCGCAGGCTCATTCTTCAAAAGGCACGCGGTCACTTCACTCCAGTCGAAACTGGAACGCTCCCACGGCTTGTAGGCACACGGTTTCAGGTACTATTTCACGACCCCTCACCGGGGTGCTTTTCACCTTTCCCTCACGGTACTGGTTCACTATCGGTCACTAGGGAGTATTTAGGCTTAGCAGGTGGTCCTGCCAGATTCACACGGGATTTCTCGGGCCCCGTGCTACTTGGGATACCGCTCGAGAGTCGTCTGAGTTTCGCGTACGGGGGTATCACCCTCTGTGCCGACGCTTTCCAACGTCTTCCACTACCCAAACGATTTATAACTCTCTGCCGGATCAGTAGCTCCAGCTGAGCGGTCCCGCTACCCCGGCCACGCAACGCCTACTAGCTTTAACACGTGACTGGTTTGGCCTCTTCCGTTTTCGCTCACCACTACTCACGGAATCGCGGTTGCTTTCTCTTCCTGCGGGTACTGAGATGTTTCACTTCCCCGCGTTACCTCCACCTGCCCTATGTGTTCAGGCAGGGGTGATGAGCAATTACGCTCAACAGGTTTCCCTATTCGGAAATCCCCGGATCAATGTCTGGTTGCCGACTTCCCGGGGCTTATCGCAGGCTCCAACGTCCTTCTTCGGCTCCTAGTGCCAAGGCATCCACCGTGTGCCCTTATTAACTTGGCGACTACAATTGATGCTCGCGTCCACTATGCAGTTCTCAAGATACGGGCGGTACCGCAACGCACAAAGCCGCATCCGCGGCCAAGGCGTTCCGGTCCTATAAGGGATAGCTTTCGCCCGTTCCCTCAGGACCCAACAGCGTGCTAGACCAGACCGTCACCGCCGACCACTTTTCCATCCCTGAGGATGTACTAGCTGACTTTGCCGACGAGCTGACCAAATAACCAGTGCTCCACTATGAGCTGTCATCCTGGGACATTCGCCCGGGACATGACTCTGGACGCGAGCTCTTGCGAGATCGCGCCAGTTGCTCCTTAGAAAGGAGGTGATCCAGCCGCACCTTCCGGTACGGCTACCTTGTTACGACTTCGTCCCAATCGCAGATCCCACCTTCGACGGCTCCCTCCCTTACGGGTTAGGCCACCGGCTTCGGGTGTTACCTACTTTCGTGACGTGACGGGCGGTGTGTACAAGGCCCGGGAACGTATTCACCGCAGCGTTGCTGATCTGCGATTACTAGCGACTCCGACTTCATGGGGTCGAGTTGCAGACCCCAATCCGAACTGAGACCAGCTTTTTGGGATTCGCTCCACCTTGCGGTCTCGCAACCCTTTGTACTGGCCATTGTAGCATGTTTGCAGCCCAAGACATAAGGGGCATGAGGACTTGACGTCATCCCCACCTTCCTCCGAGTTGACCCCGGCAGTCTCCTATGAGTCCCCGGCATTATCCGCTGGCAACATAGGACGAGGGTTGCGCTCGTTGCGGGACTTAACCCAACATCTCACGACACGAGCTGACGACAGCCATGCACCACCTGTGCAGGACCCTTACGGACACCGTATCTCTACGGCTTTTCCCTGCATGTCAAACCTTGGTAAGGTTCTTCGCGTCGCGTCGAATTAAGCAACATGCTCCGCCGCTTGTGCGGGCCCCCGTCAATTCCTTTGAGTTTTAGCCTTGCGGCCGTACTCCCCAGGCGGGGCGCTTAATGCGTTAGCTGCGGCACGGAATCCGTGGAAGGATCCCACACCTAGCGCCCAACGTTTACGGCGTGGACTACCAGGGTATCTAATCCTGTTCGCTCCCCACGCTTTCGCTCCTCAGCGTCAGGTAAGGCCCAGAGAACCGCCTTCGCCACCGGTGTTCCTCCCGATATCTGCGCATTTCACCGCTACACCGGGAATTCCATTCTCCCCTACCTACCTCTAGTCTGCCCGTATCCACTGCAGGCTCGGGGTTAAGCCCCGAGTTTTCACAGCGGACGCAACAGACCGCCTACGAGCTCTTTACGCCCAATAATTCCGGACAACGCTTGCGCCCTACGTGTTACCGCGGCTGCTGGCACGTAGTTAGCCGGCGCTTCTTCTGCAGGTACCGTCACTTTCGCTTCGTCCCTGCTGAAAGGGGTTTACAACCCGAAGGCCTTCATCCCCCACGCGGCGTCGCTGCGTCAGGCTTTCGCCCATTGCGCAATATTCCCCACTGCTGCCTCCCGTAGGAGTCTGGGCCGTGTCTCAGTCCCAGTGTGGCCGGTCGCCCTCTCAGGCCGGCTACCCGTCGTCGCCTTGGTAGGCCGTTACCCCACCAACAAGCTGATAGGCCGCGAGCTCATCCCTAGCCGAAATTCTTTCCACCACAACAGATGTCTAAAGTGGTCGTATCTGGTATTAATCCCGGTTTCCCGGAGCTATCCCAGAGCTAGGGGCAGATTACTCACGTGTTACTCACCCGTTCGCCGCTCGAGTACCCCGAAGGGCCTTTCCGCTCGACTTGCATGTGTTAAGCACGCCGCCAGCGTTCGTCCTGAGCCAGGATCAAACTCTCCGTTGAATGTCTATTAACAACCGCAGCTATTGCTGACGGATTGTTGACATAGAGAGCTTCCTCGACCGGTCTAAAGATCGGTTCCGGAAGCGATCATGGCCATCGTAGCGAGATCAGTTCGTGATAGTCACGAGCCGCCTCACTGACGAGGTTTTGGTGCTTTAAAGTGCACTGGCTTTTAGCACGCTGTTGAGTTCTCAAGAAACGGGCGCGCACCTTCTGGAAACTTTCGTTCCTGTCCGGGGCAACCACTCTACATTACCAGGCTTGGCATCTGGTGTCAACAGGGCTCCGAGGAACTTTGCTGACTCTTTAACCTTGCCTCACCTCTACGTTACCCTACCGGGCGAGCTGTGCGCACGCGCACGTCAGAACCGGAAGGACTTCCTAGGGGTGTCCCGGCGACTTTGGCCACTTTCGCGTCCATCCGGCCGGGCAAGAAGAACTCTAGAGGTGCTTGGCACGTTCGTCAAATCGAGGGTGGTTACGTCACGTTAACGCAGGTCAACCGCGATGTAACATTCTGTAGGGAGGGAAGACCCGTGACCGCCGATGAGAAGGCATTATTTGCTTAACGCCGCGGTGCATACCAGCGCAGTAACGACTCACCTGGACACCACTTCGACCGCACCGATCGTGCGCTTGCCCACGCGCAGGATCAGGTAACGACCATGCAGCAAGTCGGCGGCGCCGGGGACCGCGTCCTCCGCGGTCACCTTGCGGTTGTTCAGGTAGGCGCCGCCCTCGGAGATCGCTCTCCTGGCCGCCGACTTGCTCGGCACGATCTTGAGCTCGGCCATCAGGTCGACCACGGTCGGCCAGCCGGTCCCGGCGAACACCTGGACGGACGGGACCTCCGCCACCGCCGCGGCGAGCGTCCGCTCGTCCACCTCGGCCAGATCGCTGCGGCCGAACAGGGCCTGGCTGGCCGCGATGGCGCGGCGGGTCTCCTCCGCGCCGTGCACGAGCGCGGTGAGCTCCTCGGCCAGCGCGCGCTGGCCCGCCCGGGCGGCAGGACGTTCGGCGCTCTGGAGCACCAGCTCCTCGATCTGGGCGCGCGAGGCGAAGCTGAACACCTTCAGCAGGCCGGGCACCTCGACGTCGGAGACGTTCAGCCAGAACTGGTAGAACGCGTACGGGGACATCAGGTCGGCGCTCAGCCAGATCGCGCCGCCCTCGGTCTTGCCGTACTTGGTCCCGTCCGGCTTGGTGATCAGCGGCGTAGCCAGCGCGTGCACGGACGCGCCCTCCACCGACCTGATCAGCCCGACCCCGGCGACCAGGTTGCCCCACTGGTCGCTGCCGCCGACCTGCAAGGTGCACCCGTATCGCCGGTACAGCTCCAGGTAGTCATTGGCCTGCAGCAGCTGGTAGCTGAACTCGGTGTAGCTGATCCCGCCGCCCTCGAGCCTGGCCTTGACCGACTCCCGGTCGAGCATCCGGTTGACCGAGAAGTGCTTGCCGACGTCCCGCAGGAACTCAAGCACCGACATCGGCCCGGTCCAGTCCAGGTTGCTGGCGATCAGCGCGCTGGCCTGGCCGGCGTCGAAGTCGAGGAACCGCGACACCTCGCCGCGGATCCGCTCCACCCAGCCCGCCACGGTCTCGCGGGAGTTCAGCACCCGCTCGGACGATTTGCCGCTCGGGTCGCCGATCAGCCCGGTCGCCCCGCCGACCAGCCCGATCGGGCGGTGCCCGGCCAGCTGCAGCCGGCGCAGCGTCAGCAGCTGCAGGAGATGCCCGATATGCAGGCCGGGTGCGGTGGGGTCAAACCCGCAGTACATCGTGACCCGGCCGGAACTCAGCGCCTTGCGCAGCTCGTCTTTGTCGGTCGTGATGGCGAGCAGCCCCCGCCATTCGAGTTCGTCGATGATGTCGTCCACGCCTGCATGGTGCCATCAACCGGCCGCTAGGGGGTAACCAGTTTGGGTCGCCGGGGCACGTGCGCACGGTAGACCGAGACGGTCGGCTCATCGGCGAACCAGAACCGCCACGGCACCTCGGCCGCCTGGGATACCCCGACCCGGGGTCCGCAGACGATTTTTCCCGAACGAACCGTGGTGCGTGCGCCCGGCTCCGGCCCGCGGACGCGGAGCGGCGCCGACGCCACGCAGACGTCGGCGCCGTCCAGCGACCGGTCGATGTCGAGCGCCCGGCAGAGCCGGGCCGGCCCGCGGGCCAGGTCACGTGCGGCGAGCGGGGTCCGGCCGGAGGTGCCGCGGCGCCGGGCGCACGGCCGGACCGTCGCGCCCGGGCCAGGTTCTCCCCCTCGATGACCGCCCCGGCCCGCAGCAGGACCGCGGACACGCTCTCGGTCCCTCCGCAGACCAGGTTCACGCAGAAATGCATGCCGTAGGTGAAATAGACGTAAGCGTGACCGGGCGGGCCGAACATGACCGCGTTCCGCCGGGTCTGCCCCCGGTAGGCATGGGACGCCGGGTCGGTCTGGCCGGCGTACGCCTCGACCTCGGTGAGCTCGACCGCCACCAGGCCGTCCGCTGTCTCGTGCTCCAGGACGCAGCCGAGCAGCTCCGGCGCGACCTCGGGGGCGGGCCGGGCGAAGAAGTCGCGCGGACAGCGGCACCTACCCGACGTCCTGCGCCCAGGCGGCGTGGCCCTGCACGGTCACCCGCAACGCGGCGAGCTGCTCGGCGACCCGTTCCGGCGCCGTCCCGCCGAAGCCCTGGCGGGCCGCCAGGGCGCCCGGCACCGTCAGCACCTGACGGACGTCGGGCGTCAGGTGCCCGGAGACCTTGGCCAGATCGGCGTCGCTCACCTCGTCCAGGTCGCAGTCGTGGACCTGGCACCACACCACCAGATGCCCGACCACCTCGTGCGCCTCACGGAACGGCACACCCCGGCGCACCAGGTACTCGGCCAGGTCGGTGGCGAGCGTGAACCCGACCGACGCGCCCCGGCTCAGCTTGTCGGGATTGATCCGCAGCGTCGCGATCAGCCCGGCCATGGCCGGGAGCACGAGCAGCAGCGTGTCCACCGCGTCGAAGACGGGCTCCTTGTCCTCCTGCAGGTCCCGGTTATAGGTGAGCGGAAGTCCCTTCAGCGTGACGAGCAAGCCGGTCAGGCCGCCGATCAGGCGGCCCGCCTTGCCCCGGGCCAGCTCGGCCACGTCCGGGTTCTTCTTCTGCGGCATGATCGAGGAGCCGGTGGCGTAGGCGTCATCGATCTCGACCCAGCCGAATTCCGCCGAGGACCAGAGCACGATCTCCTCGCCGAGCCGGGACAGGTGCACGCCGATCAGCGCGGCGGCGAAGCAGAATTCGGCCGCGAAGTCCCGGTCGCTGACCGCGTCCATGGAGTTCGGCGCCGCCGAGGCGAAACCAAGCTCGGCCGCGAGCACCTGCGGATCGACCGGCAGCGAGGACCCGGCCAGCGCACCGGACCCGAGCGGGCTGACCGCGGCTCGGGTGTCCCAGTCCCGCAGCCGGCTGACGTCGCGGGCGAACGCCTGGACGTGCGCGAGCAGCTGGTGGCCGAACAGCACCGGCTGGGCGTGCTGCAGGTGGGTCAGGCCGGGGGCGGGCACATTTCCGCCTCCCGCCGCCTGGTCGATCAGCGCGGTCTCGAGCTCCGCCAGCCTGCTCGCGACCAGCCGGGCATTGTCCCGCAGGTACAGCCGGAGATCGGTGGCCACCTGGTCGTTGCGGCTGCGGCCGGCCCGCAGCTTGCCGCCGAGCGCGCCGAGCCGCTCAAGCAGCCCTCGCTCCAGCGCGGTATGCACGTCCTCGTCGGCGATCGTCGGCCGGAACGCTCCGGTCGCGCAGGCCTGGTCCAGGTCATCGAGGGCCTTGAGCATGGCGCTGAGCTCATCGTCGGTCAGCAGGTGGCCCGGTGCAGCACGCGAGCGTGCGCTCGGGAGGCGCGCAGATCGTACCTGGCCAGCCGCCAGTCGAACTGCACGCTGACCGACAGCCGGGCCAGCGCGTCGGCGGGTCCGGCGCCGAACCGGCCGCCCCACAACCGCGTCGACCCGTCCCCGCCCTGGCCCGAATCCCCTGCCGCCTGTCCCGGTGTTTCCACAGTTCTTCTTTCTACCGCACCAAGCCTGAAGTTTCCTCGGGGCCCCTGGCCATCATCATCGTCGGCGTTCGGCGCGGCGCAGGAAGTCCGCGGCCAGGGCCTCGCCGCCGGCCGGCGCACGGGTGATGACCAGGACCGTGTCGTCGCCCGCGACGGTGCCAAGGATCGGCGGCAGGGCCGCATGGTCGATGACAGAGGCGAGGAACTGCGCGGCCCCGGCCGGCGTGCGCAGGACCACGAGGTTCGCGCTCGCCTCGGCCGAGGCCATCAGCTCCCCCAGGTACCGGGCCAGCCGCGCATCACGAGATGACTCCGCTGTGTTCTCGCGTTGCCTCTGGGGCCCCCGGTGGCCTGGGAAAGCCTGCGGTTCCTGGGAGCTCACCGATTCCTGGGCAGCGTCCTGCGAGGTGAGCGGCTCTTGGGAGGTCTGCGGAACGACAGCGCCGGGACGCGAGCCGGGGCCGCCCGGCTCCTCCGGCAGGGCGTAGACCAGCGCACCACCGGTGGCCCTGAGCCGTATGACGCCGAGCTCGTCGAGGTCCCTGGACAAAGTCGCCTGGGTCACGTGCACGCTGGCGTGACGCTCGAGCAGTTCGGCCAGCTCCTCTTGCGAGCGGACCTGCTCGCGGGCGAGGATGGCGGCGATCCGCGCGTGCCTGGCCGTCTTGGTCACCGGGGCAGCCGGGTTCGTCGGGTTCATGCTCGCTCCAGCAGCCAGGTCAGCAGGGCCTTCTGCGCATGCAGCCGGTTCTCCGCCTGCTCCCAGACCACGCTGTTGGGCCCGTCGAGCACCTCGGCACTGATTTCCTCGCCGCGGTGCGCCGGCAGGCAGTGCAGCACCAGGCAGCCGGGCCGGGCCCGGGCCAGCTTGCGAGCTATCCAGCTGGTAGGAGTCACCGGCCCCGCCGAAGGCGGCCAGTCGTTCCGCCCGCTCGCCTTCGGTCCCCATCGAGGTCCACACGTCGGTGGCGATGACGTCGGCGTCCTGGCACGCCGCCCCGGGGTCGGTGTAGCACGCGACCTCCCCACCGGTCCGGCGGGCGATCTGCCCGGCGGCGGCCATGACCGCGTGGCCAGGACGGAACGACTCCGGAGAGCCGATGCGCACCCGCATCCCGGCGGTCGCCCCGCCGAGCAGGTAGGAGTGCGCCATGTTGCTCGCGCCGTCGCCGAGGAAGGTCAGCGTGCGGCCCGCCAGCGAGCCGTAGTGCGCCCGGATCGTCTGCAGGTCGGCGAGGATCTGGCAAGGATGGAACTGATCGGTGAGCGCGTTGACCACCGGCACGGTCGCGACCGAGGCCAGCGCCTCGATCCGCTCCTGGCCGAAGGTACGCCAGGCCATCGCGGCCACCTGCCGGCTCAGGACCCGGGCGATGTCCTCGATGGTCTCGCCCCGGCCCAGGTGAGTCACCTGGGTGTCGATGACGAGCGGGTGGCCGCCCAGCTCGGCGACGCCGACGGTGAACGACACCCTGGTGCGCAGCGATGGCTTGTCGAACAGCACGGCCACCGAGCGCGGTCCGGCCAGCGGCTGCCACCCGAACCTGTCCTTTTTCATCTCCTCGGCCAGGTCGAGGAGCCCGGCCTGCTCATCGGGCGTGAGATCGTCGTCCCGCAGGAAGTGCCTCGGCATCAGAGCGTCTCCTGGGCCGCGTCGAGTATCCCCGGCAGCGCGACGGTGAACTGGCGGGCCTGGGCGGTGGTCAGGATGAGCGGCGGCGCAAGCCTGATCGCGTCCGGCTGGACCGCGTTGACCAGGAACCCGGCCTGCCGGGCGGCCTTCTCCACCGGCGCGGCCACCTCGGCGCTGAGCACGACGGCGAGCCAGAGCCCGGTGCCGCGCACCCCGGCGACCAGCGGGTGGCTGACCGCGGCCAGGTCCGCCGCCAGCTGGGCGCCGACGTCGGTGACGTGAGCCAGCAGCCCGTCGCGCTCGATGACCTCGAGCACCGCCAGGGCCGCGGCGCAGGCGACCGGATTGCCGCCGAAGGTCGACCCGTGGTCGCCCTTGGCGAAGCCAGAGCCGCATCGACCCAGGCCGACGCAGGCCCCGATCGGCAGGCCGCCACCCAGCCCCTTGGCCAGGGTCAGCACGTCGGGCCGTACGCCTTCGGCCTGGTGCGCGAACCAGCTCCCGGTCCGGCCGATGGCGCTCTGGATCTCATCGAGCACAAGCAGCGCGCCGGAGGTGTCACAGACCTGGCGCGCGGCGGCCAGGTAGCCGGCCGGGGGCGGCACGACACCGCTCTCGCCCAAGGTGGGCTCGAGGAACACGGCCGCCACGTCAGATCCGACCGCTTCGCGCAGCGCGTCGGCGTCACCGTAGGGAACGAACCTCACGGTCCGGCCGTACGGTCCGAACGGCGCCCGGATGGACTCCTTGCCGGTCAGCGCGAGCGCGCCCAGAGTCCGGCCGTGGAAGCCGCCCTCGGCCGCCACGATGACCGGCCGGGACGGACCCTGGATCCGCAGGACGAGCTTGAGCGCCGCCTCGTTGGCCTCGGTCCCCGAGTTAGCGAAGAACACCCGCCCTTCGGTGTGGAGCAGGGCCAGCATCTGTTCGGCCAGCTCGATCTCGCGCTCGTGCAGGAAGAGGTTGGACGTGTGGGCCACGGTGGCGACCTGGCGGCTGACCGCCTCGATGATGGCCGGATGAACGTGCCCGAGCGAGCTCACCGCGATCCCGGCGATCAGGTCCAGGTACTCACGCCCGTCCGCATCCCATAGCAGGCAGCCCGCGCCCCGGCTGATCGCCACCGGGGGCACGCCGTAGTTCGGCATGATCGCCGCCGCGAACCGCTTCTGCAGCGACTCGGTCTCGCTCATCGCTCCGGGACTCCTTCCCGCACCACCATGGTGCCGATGCCGGAATCGGTAAAGATCTCGAGCAGGACGGCGTGGCTCAGACGGCCGTCAAGGACATGGGCCTGCGGGACGCCGCCTCGCACGGCGGTCAGGCACGCCTCCATCTTGGGAATCATCCCGGCCGAGAGCCCGGGCAGTAGCCGCTCGAGTTCGGGCATGGTGAGCTCGCTGATCACCTCGGCCGAGGACGGCCAGTCCCGGTAAAGACCCGCCACATCGGTGAGCACCACCAGCTTGGCCGCGCCGAGGGCCACCGCGAGCGCGGCCGCGGCGGTGTCCGCGTTCACGTTGTAGACCTCGCCGTCCCGGCCCGCGGCCACGCTCGACACGACCGGGATCCGCCCATTGGCCAGCAGCGCCTCGATGGCGCCGCAGTCGGTCTGCACGATCTCGCCGACCAGGCCGATGTCGATGCTCTGGCCGTCGACCACGGCGGCCTTGCGGATCGCGGTGAAGGTGCCGCCGTCTTCCCCTGACATGCCGACGGCGAACGGGCCGTGCCGGTTGATCAGGCTGACCAGGTCCTTGTTCACCCTGCCGGACAGGACCATCCGGACGACATCCATCGTCTCCGGCGTGGTGACCCTGAGCCCCGCGGTAAACGTCGATTCCACGCCTTGCCGGTCAAGCTCTTCGGTAATCTGCGGGCCGCCGCCGTGCACCACCACCGGGCGCAGCCCGGCGTAGTGCAGGAACACCAGATCCTGGGCGAAGGCCTGGCGCAGCGGCTCGTCGGTCATGGCGTGCCCGCCGTACTTGACCACCACGGTCCGGCCACCGAATTGCTTCAGCCAGGGCAGCGCCTCGATCAGCGTCTCGGCCTTGGCGGAGGCGGCCTGGTGCCCGTCGCCGTTCACCCTGCCGCTGGTCACGATCATGTGGAGTAGGCCGAGTTCTCGTGGACGTAGGCGGCGGTCAGGTCGGTGGTCAAGATGACGGCCGAGTGCGGCCCCGCGGACAGGTCCACGGTGATCGTCACGTCCTTTGGCTTCAGGTCCACCTTCGAGCGCTCATCGCCGGCGGCGCCGTGACGGCAGACCCAGATGCCGTTGATCGCCACGTTCAGCCGGTCGGGCTCGAAGACCGCATCCGTGGTGCCCACCGCGCTCAGCACCCGGCCCCAGTTGGGATCCTCCCCGCCGATGGCGCACTTGAGCAGGTCATTTCGCGCGACGGCCCGCCCCGCGGTCACCGCGTCGGATTCCGACGCGGCCCCGACCACCTCGATGGTGATCATCTTCTCGGCGCCCTCCGCATCCAGCTGGAGCTGGCGGGCCAGGTCCGCACACACCTCGGTCAGCGTGACGGCGAACTCGCCGCGATCGGGGGTGACCCCGGCCGCCCCGCTGGCCAGCAGCAGCACCGTGTCATTGGTCGACATGCAGCCGTCGGTGTCCAGCCGGTCGAAGGTCACCGCGGTGGCCGACCGCAGCGCGGCGTCAAGCTCGGCGGGCGCGAGGTCGGCGTCGGTGGTGAGCACGCACAACATGGTGGCCAGGGCCGGAGCGAGCATCCCGGCGCCCTTGGCCATCCCGCCGATGGTGTAGCCGCCCGCGCCGCGCCGGAAGGCGATCTTCACCACGGTGTCGGTCGTCCTGATCGCGTCGGCGGCAGGCAGGCCGCCGGCCCGGGAGGCTTCCGCGACCGCGGCCTCGACGCCGGGGAGGAGCTTGTCCATCGGGAGACGCTCGCCGATCAGGCCGGTCGAGCAGACGGCGATCTCACTCGCCCCCGCGTCGTCCCCGCCGAGGGCGGCGGCCAGGTGCTCGGCGGTGGCGTGCGTGTCCTGGAACCCGAGCGGGCCGGTGCAGGCATTGGCCCCGCCGGAGTTGAGCACCACGGCCCTGACCCGGCCGCCCCGCACCACCTCGCGGGTCCAGAGCACCGGGGCGGCCTGGACCCGGTTGGAGGTGAACACCGCGGCGGCGGCGCGCGAAGGCCCGTCGTTCAGGACGACAGCGACGTCCGGGTCGTCGGAGGATTTCAATCCGGCCTTCACTCCGGCGGCGCGGAAACCCTGCGGGGCGGTCACGCTCATGGGGCTACTCCGTGTGCGGTCAGGCCGGCGGTTTCCGGCAGGCCGAGCATGAGGTTGGCGATCTGTATGGCCTGGCCGGCCGCGCCCTTGACCAGGTTGTCCAGGGCGCACACGACGATGACGCGGCCGGCGTGGGGGTCGGCGGCGGCTTGCAGATGGGCCGCGTTGGATCCGGAGGTCGCACCGGTGGCCGGCCACCGGCCTTCCGGCAGCAGGTGGACGAACGGCTCCCCCGCGTACGCCGCGGCCAGCGCGTCCCGCACCTGGCCGGACCCGAGAGCCGCGTCCGCCCCGGCCAGCCGGGCGGTGCAGGTGGCCAGGATGCCGCGTGACATCGGGGCCAGCGTCGGGGTGAACGAAACAGTCACCGGGCTGGGATCACGAAGGCCGGTCCGTTCGGCAGAAAGGGCTTGCTCTATCTCGGGGGTGTGCCGGTGCGTGCCGCCGGCCTGGTAGGCGGACATCGACCCCATGACCTCGCTGCCGAGCAGGTCAATCCGGGGCGAGCGGCCCGCGCCCGAGGTTCCCGAGGCGGCGACGATCACGATGTCGGCCGGGTCGGCCAGGCCTGCGGCCAGCAGCGGGGCCAGGGCGAGGATCGAGGCGGTGGCGTAGCAGCCGGGCGCCGCCACCGTGGTCGAGGCCTTGATCGCGGCGCGAGCGCCGGGCAGCTCGGGCAGGCCGTAGGTCCACCGGCCTGCGTACGGCGTCGGGTAGTACCGCGTCCAGGCTTCCGGGTCGCCCAGCCTGAAGTCCGCACTCAGGTCGATGATCTTCAGGTCAGCCGGGAACCCGGCCGCCAGCTGCGCGGACTCTCCGTGCGGGAGAGCGGTGAAAAGCAGGTCGGCCTCGGCCAGCAGGTCCGGGTCGGTGCTGGTGAACACGGTGTCGCTGAGGCCGGGGTAACCGGTCAGCTGCGGATGCACCGCGGTCACCGGCTTCCCGGCGCTGCTGGCCGCGGACACCGGGCCGATCTCCAGGTCCGGATGACCGGCCAGCAGGCGCAGTAGTTCGCCCCCGGCGTACCCGCTGGCTCCCGCGACCGCCACCCTCGCACCCATGTACCTGCCCCTCGCCCCTACGCCATCTTGGAAGATTATTCATCTTACCGCATTAATATTCAAGCTGCGGTGCGGCATAGGCTGAGCAGGTGGAGCGGGACGGCGGCGCCCAGAGGGCATGCCCGGCTAGTTAGCGGCCCGTCACGAATTGACGGCGCGACCCGCCAGGGGGCGGAACACGCTGAACGTGTCGGGAGCCGCTCCGCCGGCCGTGCTGATTCCGCGCGGGATGCTGCTGACCGCGGACAGGCCCCGGGTCGTGCTGATCATCTGGACCTGGTCACGGCCGCCGTCCTTGGCCCGGTACAGCGCCGCGTCGGCCGCGGCCATCAGGTCCGGGTACTTGCGCTCGCTGCCGCTGTCCAGCGCGGCTACCCCGATCGACACCGTGACGTGCACCCTTTCGCCGCCGGACGCCCCGGGTGCGATAATGCTCAGCGCGGCGATGGTGGCGCGGATCCGCTCGGCGATCCGGAAGGCGTCGACCGCCCGGGTCTGCGGCAGCAGCAGCGAGAACTCCTCGCCGCCGAACCGCCCGGCCAGGTCGTACTCGCGGAGCTCGCTGCTGAGCGTGCGGGCTATCTCCTTGATCACCTGATCACCGACCAGGTGACCGTAGGTGTCGTTGATGACCTTGAACTTGTCGATATCGAGCAGCGCCACCGCCAGCGATGACCTGGTCCGCACCGCCCGGGCGACCTCCGCGGTCGACTCGCGCTCCCAGGTCGCCGCGTTCAGCAGGCCCGTCTTGGAATCAGCCCGAGAGTCGTTGACGAGCTGGACGTGACTGAGCGACCGCTGCAGCAGGGTGACGACGGGTAGTGCGGCCAGGGCTAGCAGTGGGTTGCCGGCCACACCGTAGGTAACCAGGACACCTATGCAGATCTCGACGGCATCGTTGTAAAGCGCCTCGTGGCTGAAGACCTGCATACGGATACTGGCGGCCGGATCACCCCCCTTCACGGCCGTCATGACCATGACCTTGTTCAGCAACCAGTTCACCATGGCGCTGATGAGGACCAGCAAGATCCACACCGAGCCATGGATCAGCGTCCCTCCGGCACCCTGCGGCGCCAGTCCGGACATGCCGTGGAAGGTGACCGACGCGGTGCCGTAAGACAGGCCGAGCGCCGCGGCGCTGAAGACCCGGCGGTAGACAGGGGCACGCCGGACCCGCCACTGCAAGAGCGCAAGCCGGGCCATCGGAACGAGCAGCGCATAGAGCGGAGGCAGCAGGATGGCGACAGGCAATTCCCAGACGCCCTGGACGTCCCTGATCACGCCGCTGCCCCGCTCCCCCGCCCTCTTGACCAGCTCGACGGCGCCAGCGGTGCAGCCCAGCAGGAGGCCGAACAAGGCCAGGTCATGTTTGGTGAACGTGGTGAGCGACGCCGCTACACTGATGGCGGCCAGGGCCATGACGACGATCGTGAGCACGTAGGCCCTGAGCCAGCGGGGCACGGACCAGATGGCCCAGTCAGCGACGGCTGTCGTTTGCCAGGGCAGACGACGAGTCGTGCGCATCAGTGCCTCCTCATACGGCCCGCCGCCTCGCACTCATGGTGAAGCTCTTACCTCTATTGTCCCACATTGTCGGGGCCAGGAGCGCAAAACGTGAAACTCCGGCTACTCACTGGTAGAACAGTACCTCTCTACTGCCACTGCTCCCACAACACCCCATGGCGGCACCGAGGTTGCGTCCTGTCACGTCAGGCTGGCCATAATTCCTGACATTAGGTGCAAAATACCTCTCGTCACCATTGCGGGAACAATCAATAGCCGCGATGTCGGATCGGGGGGCGGACATATCGGGAAGAGTGCACCATATAGGCGGCGACGCTGAACCAACACCGCCGCCTAGACGTTTCGTTTAGTTACCCAGAGAATCCAGTCAGACACTTAGAGAAAGGAGCCCGCCATGCGCGACATCCACTGGGGCTGACCCGCCACCCCCGCACCCCCACCGGCCAGGAAGGAGCCCGCCATGCGCGACATCCACTGGGGCTGACCCCCGCACCCCCACACACCCACCGGCCAGGAAGGAGCCCGCCATGCGCGACATCCACTGGGGCTGACCCCCGCACCCCCACACCCCCACCGGTCAGGAAGGAATACACCATGCGCGACATCCACTGGGGCTGACCCTCATTTCTGATGCCGTCCGTTGGTCGGCCGGTCACTATCGTGAGCTGCGCTGACCATGACCGCCAGCGCTACCACGGCTCCGGCGGCGCCGCATACCGCGATGACCCGTGCCGGGGAATGGTGCTGCGCCGCGGCCCCGGCCAGGATCATGACCGTTCCCTGACTCAAGCTCAGGCTGCCCTGGGCCAGTCCAAAGGCTTGGCTACGTTGTGCTGGGGGCGTCGCGGTCACGAAGGCGGCGTTGGCCGCAAGCTGATAGGAAGCACACAGGCCCGACGCGCACAGGATCAGCAGCGAGACGGAAAGGCCCGGCCGCCAGAAAAACAGGATGAGTACCGCGCAGGCGGCGACGGCTAGCGGGCCCATGAGGCGCAGCCGCGTTCGCGGAGCCACGAAACGGCTGAACATGATCGCTCCGGCCGTCTGCCCAAGGGCATCGGCGGCCAGGATCACGCCGACGGCGCGCGCGCCGCCGCCCAGGCCATGAGCGAGCGGTGCGGCCACACCCTCCGGAGCGGTGTAGAACGCCGCCAGCAGACCGAACAGCAAGGGCGTACGCAATGCCGGGCGAGCCAGGACGAGATGGGCACCGGCGACGATGCCGGCCAGCCGGGTCGGCGCGCGGTCTCCGCTGGCCGTCGCGGGCGCGGGCCGCGGGCGCACCGAGGCCCGGACGATGAGCGCTGATGCTACGAAGGTCCCTGCGTCAACGATCAGCGTCGTGCGGGTGCCGAAGAAACCCACGATCGTTCCCCCGGCGGCGAAGCCAAGGACCTGCGCGAACTGGTAGGTAGTGAGCGTGACCGCGGTGCCTAGAAGGTACCTGTCCCCGGTCAGCACATCGGGGTATATCGCGGCTCGCGCCGACGTGAACGGCGCCCCGACGAGCGTCACCACGAAGAGCAGGGCCACCAGGCCGGCCAGGGGAATGCCAGGGATGGTCATGACCAGAACGAGTGCGAACCTGGTGAGGTCGCAGGCGATCATCACGCTCCGGCGCGGGTACCTGTCGGCCAGCCACGCGAGCGTCACGCCGCCGATGAAGGTCGGCACGAGGCTGACCACGAAGGTGATCGCCGCGAGCAACGCCGAACGGGTCTTGTCGTAGACGAGCACGGTCAGTGCGACGCGGGCGAGCTGGTCACCTGCTACCGACAAGAGCTGGGCCAGCCATAGCGCACGGAACTCGGCCACCCCGAACACATCACGGAACGTCGTCTTCGCGGCCTGCTCAGGCGCACCCCCCCGGGCCACCGCATGTCTAGTTATCTCGCCCTCCGGCCTAGCCCTGGCGCGGGTCTTTGGTGCTCACATCCTGACCGACAGTTGCTCCCTTTGGCAACGGAGCCCTCGTCGCGCCCATGCGCGGAGAGGTGTCTTAAGCACGCCCGGACCCGGCAGCGGTCCAGAGCTTGCTTGGCGTCCTCCTCCTTGTGCGGCAGGCGCAGTTGACGGAACATAATCAGGCTCTGCTCTAGGTAGCTGACTGCCTCCGGATAACGGCCCATGCCCTCATAGGCTTGGCCCAGCTTCAGCAGGCTGAGCGCATGATAGCGGTGGCCATGGTGGTGCTGGAACAGCGGGATCGCCTGCAGCAAGCACTCGACCGCCAGCTCGTACTTGCCCATCCGGTGATACGCGTCGCCTAGGACTCCCCGAGCGAGGCCTTCGCCACGAACATCTCCGAGTTCCCTGCTCAGCTTGATGCGCTGTAGCGATAGAAATACGGCCCGGTCATATTGCCCGGCTTGCATGCATGAATAGGTGATGCTGTGCAATGCGGCCAGCTCGTACGGAGGCAGGCCGAGATCGGCCGCGACGGCAACTGCCGCCTCACTGGCCGCGACCGCTTGATCTCCGTTCCCCAGCCAGGACAGGGCCGCGCTGAGAAGTCGCAGGTTGATGAGTTCAGCCACGCGCGAACCTGTTCGGCGGGCCAGTGCGACGCCACGGTCGCCGTCGCCTCGCGCCTGCTCCATATCATTGAGATCAAAGGCGCATGAGCCCCGCCAGTACAGGGCAAGAGCCAGTGTTTCAGCTTCCCCTGCCTGTTCGGCGGCCTCGACACAGTGGGTCAGCTCCCCTAGCGCATCATGGGCCCGGCCGCGTTCAATCACCGACGCGGCCGCCCGTACGCACGCGTAGATGGCGTCCGCCCCGTGATCGTCCGACCGGGCGGCGCTGTCACCGATCCGGCGCCAGAGCAATTCAGCATCGTCGTGCCGGTCCTGCAGATACTGGAAGGCGCCTTGGAAATGAGCCAGCTGACGGGCTAGGTCCACGCGATCGAGCTGGCAGGCCTGCTCGACCGCCGTCTGTAGATTGATCCTCTCGGCGGTGAACCAGCCGGTAGCGTCGGCCGTCAAACGGTCGGCTAGCTCCTGACCGACAACGCGGGAAGAAGGTTCTCCGGCGGGCGGCGGAAAATATGGCTCGGGCGGCAGTTGGCTGTTCGCCCGCCACGCGAGCTGAAGCCAGCCCGCGAGCAGTCGTTTCAGCGCCTCGTTCTTTTCCCCGGCCGGTTCTTCGGCCAGGCGTTCGGCGGCGAAATCACGGAGCAGGTCGTGCAGCCGGTACCTGGGTTCTCCGGTCGCGTCCACGCCAAGCGGCGTGAGCAGTGACCTCTCGATCAGTTCCGCGGTCACGTCGCCGACGTCAGGCTCGCCGAGCAGCGCGCTCGCCACCCACTCGGCGAAATCGGACGGACCTAGCAAGGCCAGCAGCCGGAACGCGCGGCGGAGCCGTTCTGGCAGTGACTCATAGCTGGACGCGATGCTTGCCCGCACCGACAGGTCTCCGGCCTGCAGCTCACTCAGCCGGCCGTGGGCACCGGTGACTCTGCGCACCATCGCCGCGAGCGGCCAGGATGGCCGGGCGGCGAGCTTAGCCCCGACGATCCGCAGCGCGAGCGGCAGCGCATCACAGGCCTGGACGAGCGCGGCCACGGCGTCCGGTTCGGCGCTAGCCCGGGCCGGGCCGACAATCCGGGTGAGCAAGCCCGCCGCGTCATCGGCGGTCATGACGTCCAGCGGGACCAGGTGGGCGCCGTCGAGGCCTTCCATGCTCGCCCGGCTAGTCACAACCAAGGCGCAGCCTCCTGTGCCTGGTGTCAGCAGCCGGACCTGGGCGGCGGTGGCCGCGTCATCGACGACCACCACGATCCGCTTTCCGGCGAGCCGGGAGCGATAAGCCACGGCCCGTTCGGCATAATCACCGGGAATCGCCGGCCCGGACAGACCTAGCGCGCGCAAGACCTCTCCCAGGACATCGCCGGGTTCCCGCGGACGCGCCGATGATCCGGCCAGTTCCACCCACAGCTGCCCGTCCGGGAACTGATCGCGTACCTTATGCGCGGCGTACAGCGCAAGCGTGGTCTTCCCGACACCCGGCGGGCCGGAAATCGCCACCAGCGGGAGGCCCGGATGATCTGCACTCGAGCTGATCGCGCGGATGACCTCGTCACAACCCGCCGAGCGGCCGGTGAAGTCCGCCGGGGCGGGGGGCAGCTGGAAAACGGGCCAGAAAGCAGCCGGGTGATCTGGGCCGCCCCCTCCCCCCAGCCGGGAATCTCCTGGCGCAAGATCCTGGCGTGCACTTCGCGGACCTCGGCGCCGGGAAGCACCCCCATCTGCTCATCCAGCCGCTGCCGCAGGTCTTCGTAGATCCGCAGCGCCTCCGCCTGCCTGCCCCCGGCGGCCAAGGCCATCATGAGCCGGGCGTGCGAGGTCTCATCCAGCCGGTCCCGTGCCGTCAGGGCCCGCAGGTGCGGCAGCACCCGGTCCGGCCATCCATCGCGGCCCGAGGCCGCGAAATCGGCATACTCGAGCACCGTCGCGCCCACTTCGTCCGCCAAGGCGATCACGGCGGGATGACCGCGCAAGATATCGATATCCGCCAGCGGCTCGCCACGCCACAATGCCAGCGCCTGCTCATAAGCGCGGCAGGCCTGCGCCGCGTCGCCGTCGGCCCGCGCCCGGCGCGCGCTCTCCACCAGGTGACGGAACTCCAGGACGTCGAGCTGATCATCGGCTAGGTCCAGCCGGTACCCGAGCCGGTCCCGGACGAGGGAGCCGCCGTCGGGCCCTGCGCTCACGGCCAGGACCGACCGCAGCCGGCTGACATAGGTGTGGACGATCCCGATGGCGCTGCGCGGAGGATCCTCACCCCACAGCGCGTCCACGATCGCATGCCGGGACACCGTCCGGTTCACCGACAGAGCCAGCAGACCCAGAAGCGCGGCAGCCGCTCCGCTCAGGCCCCCCTCGACTTCGCCGTCACGGACGATCATCAGCGGTCCGAGAATACTGACCCGCAGCCGGGCTGCGCGTCCGCCGAGCCCATCCGTTCCCGCGGCCCGGCCGTCTGACTCAGTCGCCGTCCGGCCACGGTCCGCGAGCAGCGCCTGCCGCTGCGCCGAGTCCAGCTTCAGTACATCGGCCACCTGCCCCATCAGCTCAGCACTCGGACGCCCGAACCTGCCCTGCTCTAGATCACGGACAAAGCCGATGCTCACCCGCGCACAGTCAGCGAGCTCCCGCTGGGTAAGACTCGCATCCCGGCGCATATCCCGCAGTCGCGCTCCGGCCAGGCCGTTGCGGCCCCTAGCCACCGCCCATCACCATCCAGCACACACCAACGTCCCCGTAACTCCCGTTCCCCCAAGCATCCTCCCACAAAAGATACGAATGGGACCTGATGCGGGACCGGTCGTGCTCGATCGGCCCGACTTCCCGTAGTACGGGAAGCTGGCCGGCTACATCCGCCGGACACAGCGGTCCTAGCTGGACAAACCCGCTCAAATGACGCCCCTACACCAGAGCAGCCGCCGTCAAGCCGGGGATGCTTGACTAGTCATGGTGCAGGCGGTTCCGGAGACCAGCACAGCTCGTGTAACGGGCGCCACGTGCTGCGCTGGCGGTACCGGGGCCGCCGGGAACCTCAGGCGCCGCGCAGCTCCGCGCCGACCCGGCGCTGTGCCTCGGCCACGGCCGCGTCGCGGGCGGCGGTGGTCTCCGCCACGGTGAGCGTCCGGTCGGGGGCGCGGAACCTGAGCGTGTAGGTCAGCGACTTGCGCTGCTCGCCGACCTGAGCTCCGGTGTACACGTCGAACAGCCGCACATCCTCGAGCAGCTCCCGGGGAGACCCGGCGACCAGCGCCGCCTCCACCTCGGCGGCAGGCACGGCCGCCGCCACGACCAGCGATACGTCCTGTGTCGCCAGCGGGTACACCGACAGCTGCGGCGCCTGCACGGCCCCGCGGCCCTCGGCCGCGGCGAACAGGACCGACAGGTCGAGCTCGAGCGCGCAGGTCCGGTCCGGTAAGCCCGAACGCCTTGGTCACCCGCGGATGCAGCTCGCCTGCGTGCCCGGCCAGCCACTCCTGCCCTGGGCCCTGGTCGGCGGCCTCGGCTGCTATCCGGGCGTAGATGGCCGCGCAGCGGCCTGGATGCCACGGCGCGTGCTGGTCGGCCCGGACGTCGAGCGGCACCCGGCAGATCCGGCCCACCGCTCGGGCCGCCTCGATCGCGTCCGCCCACGACGAGGGCCGGCCCGGACCCCACCAGCCGTCGAGCTCACGGGCGCCGGCCAGGACGGCGCCGACCCGCAGCGGCTGGTCGGGCAGCGCGGCCTCGAGCGAGGCGAGCTCGGATACCGAGGGTCCCCGGTCGACCGGCAGGATGGGCGCCGAGGGCGCCGCTCCCGGCCGTGGCCGGAAGACCGGGCCGATCTCGAACAGCGCCGTGTCGGCGAAACCGCGGCCGACGTTCCTGGCCAGCACCCGGAACAATCCGGGCAGCACCGTCGTGCGCAGCAGCGGTTCGTCCTCGCTGAGCGGATTCGCCACCACCACCGCCGGCCGCCGTAGGTCCTCGGGCGGCAGTCCGAGCAGGTCAGCGTCGGACCGGGATGCGAAAGGCGAGGACAGCACCTCCACGTAGCCGGACTCGGCCAGCGTCCGCCCCACCGAACGGCGCAGCCGCTGCCGCGGTGTCAGGCCCCGCCCGGCCAGCGCGCGAGGCAGCCGGGCCGGCACGTTCTCGTACCCTTCAAGCCGGATCACCTCTTCGGCGAGATCGGCCGGGTCGGTGAGGTCGGGCCGCCACGATGGCGGGCTCACCTCGAGCACGTCCACCAGGGCCGGGCCGGACGGCCCGGCCGGCTCGGCTCGCCGGTCCGCGCGCCAGGGAGCGATGGTCGGTGTCGCCGCCGCCCGGGTTTCCCGCACGGTGCAACCCACTTCGCGCAGCCGCCGCAGGACGGTGTCGCGGCCATAGACCACGCCCGCCACCCGGTCCGGGTAGCCCGCCGCCATGGAGATCACCGCCGGGGCCACGTCGACCCACGCATGGGTACAGCCGGGCACCACGCGGCCTCCGCCCAGCCCGAAGAGCAGCGCCACCGCCTTCGCGCTGGCGCGCAGCGGAAGCTCGCGGTCGACCCCGCGCTCGAACCGGTAGGACGCCTCGCTGTGCAGCTTGTGCCGCCTGCTCATCTTGGCCGTGGCGTCGGCGTCGAAGTGCGCCGCCTCGATCACCAGATCGGAGGTTTCCGAGTCGATCTCGGTGGACAGGCCTCCCATCGTCCCGGCCAGGGAAATCGGCCCGGACGCGTCGGTGATCAAGATGTCGTCCGGATCCAGGGTGCGGACCACGTGGTCCAGCGTCTCGAGCTTCTCCCCCGGCTGGGCCCGCCTGACCACGATCTCGCCGGTCAGCTTGGACCGGTCGAACGCGTGCAGCGGCTGTCCGAGTTCCAGCATCAGGTAGTTGGTCACGTCGACCGCGAGCGAAATGGACCGCACCCCGCACCTGGCCAGCCGCACCTGCATCCACAACGGGGTGGGAGCCGCCGGGGAGAAGCCGCGGACCTCCCGCAGCACGAACCTGTCGCAGCCGGCCGGGTCGCCGATACTGGCCGGGAAGACCTCCGCGCCCACGTCCTCGAGGTTCCCGCCGAGCACATCGGGACCGGGCAGCCCGGCGGAGGCGGGGTCGGTGAAAGGCACGCCGAACGCGCTGGCGAGCTCGCGTGCGATCCCCCGCACCGAGACGGCGTAGCCCCGGTCAGGGGTCACCGCGATCTCGAACACCTCGTCGCGCAGTCCTGCGTACGCCACGAAGTCGGCGCCGAGCGGCGCGTCCGGGGACAGCACGATGATGCCGGAGTGATCCTCGCCGATGGCCAGCTCCTGGGCCGAGCAGATCATCCCCTCGGAGATGTGGCCGTAGGTTTTCCGCGCGCCAATCTCGAACCCGCCGGGCAGCACCGCGCCGGGCAGCGCGAGCGCCACCCGATCGCCGACGGCGAAGTTGACCGCACCGCAGATCACCCCCGGCGCCTCGCCGGGGGCGCCGGCCAGCTGGTCCTCGGAGACCGCGACCCGGCAGTACCTGATCGGCTTCTTCAGCTTGGGCCGGCCAGTTCCTCAATCGACAGCACCTGGGCGATCACCACGCCGCGGATATCGTGCCCCACCGACTCCAGCGACTCGACCTCGAGCCCGGCCGCGGTCAGCCGCCTGGCCACGTCGGTGGTGTCGGCCGACTCAGGCAGCGGCGCGTACTCACGCAGCCAGGAAAGCGGAACTCGCATCTCAGATCTCCATCCCGAACGCCCGGCTGAACCTGACGTCGCCTTCGGCCGTGTCCCTGATCCCGGCCAGGCCGTGCCCGATCATCAGGCTGCGCTCGATGCCGAGCCCGAACGCGAATCCGCTGTACCTGTCCGGGTCGATGCCGCACGCCACCAGCACCCGCGGGTTCACCATGCCGCAGCCCGCGATCTCGATCCAGCCCTGCGACTTGCATACCCGGCACGGGTCGCCGCCCGGTTTGGCCGAGGCACCGCGGCAGATGTGGCATTCCATCGACACGTCGCCTGACGGCTCGGTGAAGGGGAAGTAGTCGGGCCGCAATCGGGTGCGCAGGCCCACGCCGAACATGGCGTCCACGAACGACTGGATCGGTACCGCGCAGGTCGGCCATGGTCAGGCCCTCATCGACCGCGAGCCCTTCGATCTGGTGGAACACCGGGCTATGCGTGGCGTCGGCCGGCTCGTACCGGTAGCAACGGCCGGGGCTGACCACGTAGAGCGGCAGCGGCCGGGTGAGCATGGACCTGATCTGCACCGGCGAGGTGTGCGTCCGCAGCACCAGGCCGGACTTGACATCGGGTCCCGCCGGACTGGCGATGAAGATCGTGTCCTGCATTTCCCTGGCCGGGTGATCGGGCGGGATGTTCAGCGCGTCGAAGTTGTACCACTCGGCCTCGGCCTCTGGTCCTTCCGCGACTTCGTAGCCCATCGCGACGAACACGTCGGACAGCCGGTCGGCCAGCATCGTGACCGGGTGGCGCGCGCCCGGCCGGATCGCGGCCGCCGGGCAGCGTGACGTCGACCGCCTCGGTGACCAGTACCTGCTGGTCGCGGTCGGCTTCCAGCTGGGCCTGGCGCTCCTGCAGCGACGCGTGGAGCCGACCCCGGGCCGCGCCCACCCGGCGCCCCGCCTCGGCCCGGGCCTGCGGAGGCAGCGCGCCGATCTCGGCGTTGGCCAGCGACAGCGGCGCCCGGTCGCCGTCGTGCGCGATCCGCGCCGCCTTCAGCTCGTCGAGCGTCCCGGCGGCGGCGACGGCGGCGAGGGCCTCGTCGAGCGCGCGCGCCACCTCGTCCGGCGCCAGCGCGGCTACCGCCCGTGGATCGTAACTTTTGTTTGGTGCGGACATTGGGTCCTGCTTCCTGCGGGCCGATAATCGCTGTACTGGATTAGCCCGAAGGGACATTACCGTACCGAGCCTATAGGCATCGCCGGGAGACGGGCCGTCAGCTGGACGGCGCGGTCTTCGGTGCCCGCTTAGGCGGCAGCAGCCCCTGCGGGCACGATAAATCGGAACTCGGCGCCGCCACCCGGCGCGCGGGACACGCCGATCGTGCCGCCGTGGGCCTCGACGAGGCCCTTGACGATGTAGAGGCCGAGGCCGGTGCCGCCGCGACGCTTTCCCCGCCAGAACTGGCGGAACACGCGGGGCGCCACCTCGGGCGAGATGCCCTCGCCTTGATCGCGCACCAGGACAGCGGCCGCGTCAGGATCGCCCAGCGGCATGTCCGCCGCCTCGTCGCGCAGATGTGCTGGTTCCACCACGACCGTCACGATACCAGCTCCGTGCCTGACCGCGTTTTCCACCAGGTTGCCGAGGATCTGATCGATCTTGTCGGCATCCAGCCAGGTCTCCGGCAGCCCGTGGCGAACCTCCAGCCGGAACCGGTCCTCCGGGTCACCCGCCGCCACCCGGCCCGCGATGATCTTCCTCGCGCGATCCGGCAGGTCGACCAGCTGCCGGTGGACTTCCATCCGGCCGGACTCGAGCCGGGACACGTCCAGCAGCTCGGTAATGAGCCTGGTCACGCGGTCAGCGTCGGCGTTCACCGTTTCCAGCATCACGCGCTTCTGGTCGTCGGTGAACCTGCCCCACTTATTGAGCAGCGTGGCGGTGAAACCCTTGACGCTGGTGAGCGGCGATCTCAACTCGTGCGCGACGGTGGACACCAGCTCGGCCCGGCTGCGCTCGAGCCGCTCCCGCTGCTCCGCTCCGCGCAGGCTGATCACGAGTTTCTGGAGCGGCCTGTCACCACTGGAGGTGCGGGGGCTGCGGACGTAGCCCACGGAGACCAGGACTTCGGTGCCGCTGGACAAGAACAGGGATCGCTCGGGGTGGCGGGTGCGGGTGGGCAGGCCGTGGTACGGATCGGCGCACACCCACCAGTCGTTGCCGTCGGCGTCGCGGAGCGGCAGCACGTCGAAGACGAACTTGCCGATCACCTCGGCCGGGTCCAGCCTGGTCAGCCGGGCGGCGACCCGGTTGAACACCACGATGCGGCCGATGTCATCGGCCACCACGACCCCATCCGGCAACTCGTCGGCAAAGACCAGGCTCCCGATCGGGACCGGCCCTTCGGGTAGCGGCTCCCCCGGGACAGCGCCTCGCTGGCCCGGCCAGGGCGCGTCGATGACGCCCGCTCTTATGAGCTTGTCCACTGCAGCGAAGCCTCCGTCCGGCGAGGCCGCACTGCATGCGCCCGGCGGCCGGAAGTGGTCACGATTGGGGTGACAGATTGTGATCAGACTCTAGCGCGTATGCGGTCATTGTGACAGTCCTGAGACGCGAATTCTCTATGTTGTGGCCTAAGTGCCCTATGCCACGATGAATTACCTATGCGCCGACTTGTCCCGTTACGGCGCGTACTCGTTGCGCACGCGCGGACGCGTAGAGGCATACCGCCGCTGCGGCGGCCAGATTGAGGCTTTCCGCCCGGCCGTAGATGGGCACCGCGACGGGCTCGTCGGCCAACGCGACAAGTTCAGGCGGCAGGCCCCAGGCCTCGTTACCGAACATCCACGCCGTGGGTTCGGCCAGCCGGGCCTGCACGGCCGGATCGTCCAGAGAGCGGCCCGCGCGGCCGTCGGCGGCCACGATCCGCAGGCCGGCCGCACGCATGGTCGTGACGGCATCGGTCGAGCCGGGCGCCGGCTACCACCGGCAGATGAAACAGGCTGCCCGCCGACGCCCGCACGCACTTGCCGTTATACGGGTCGACGGACGCGTCGGCGAAGACGACGGCCTGGGCGCCCGCGGCATCCGCGGTGCGCAGCACGGTGCCCGCGTTGCCCGGATCGCGGACGTTCGCCAACAGCGCGACCAGCGTGGGCGCCCCTGGGCGGGTCTTCGGGTACCACTCGGTGAGCGGGACATCGATGAAGCCGCAGACCGCCAGCAGTCCCTGCGGAGTCACCGTCTGCGCCAGCTCGTCCATGATCTCGCCGCTGACGATGTGGACCGGGACTCCGGCCCCGGCGACCGCGGTGACGAGATCGGGATGCCGACTTCGCGCCGGCCCGGTCACGAACAGGTCGGTGACACGAGCCCCGCAGGCGAGAGCTTCCGCCACCGCTTGCGGACCTTCGGCGAGGAAGGCCCGCTCACGCTGGCGGAAGGCACGCTTGGTCAGGCGCCGCGCGGCCTTGAGCCGCGGCGAGTGGGCGCCCGCATATGCGATCTCGGCCGAGGCGGTCACCCCGCCTGGCTCCTAGGCAGCCGCCGACCCGGAGGCGTCGGGCAGAGCCTTCTTCGCCACCTCGACGAGAGCCGAGAAGGCGGACTCGTCCGCCACCGCGAGCTCGGCCAGCATCCGCCGGTCGACCTCGACGCCGGCCACCTTCAGGCCCTGGACGAAGCGGTTGTACGTCATGCCGTTGGCCCGGGCCGCGGCGTTGATCCGCTGAATCCAGAGCCGACGGAAGTTGCCCTTGCGGTCCTTGCGGTCGCGGTAGGCGTAGGTCATCGAGTGGAGGACCTGCTCCTTGGCCTTGCGGTACAGCCGTGACCGCTGGCCCCGGTATCCGCTAGCCCGCTCAAGGGTAACCTTGCGCTTCTTGTGGGCGTTTGTCGCCCGCTTCACGCGTGCCATTGTTGTGTCTCCCTAACGCGGGCCGGGCTACTTGCCCAGCAGCTTCTTGATCTGCTTGACGTCGCTGGGCGCGACCGTCACTTCGCCGGCGAGCCGCCGCGTCAGGCGGGACGACTTGTGCTCGAACAGGTGGCCTCGGTTGGCGCGGCGGCGCACGATCTTGCCCGTGCCGGTCAGCCGGAACCGCCTCGCGGTACCGCTGTGTGTCTTCATCTTCGGCATGGTGGCCGTCATCTCCATTCGTGTACCTGCCGCCCGATGCTCACTTCTGCGGGCGGCAGCTCGTCCATCTTCGTCACGGGCCCTTACGGCACACAGCGCTCACCACCCCCGGCGCTTACCGCCGGGGCTCGTGACCGCCTGTTGTCGCTGCCGGCTAGGCCGGACCCGGTACTGCGGCCTGGTCTGCGGCCTGGTCTGCGGCAGGCTCGCTGCCTGCAGGCTCGGGAGCTTCCTGGGGTGCTGCATCGGCGGCGCGCGGGCTCGGCACGGACCGGTTGTTGGGCGAAGCCGGGGTCGGATGGGCCCTGGTCGCTTCGCTCTTCTTCCGGTGCGGGCCAATCACCATGATCATGTTCCGCCCGTCCTGCTTAGGCTGCGACTCCACGAAGCCGAGCTCTTCGACGTCTCCAGCCAGACGCTGCAGCAGACGGAAGCCTAGTTCAGGACGCGACTGCTCACGTCCCCTGAACATGATCGTCACCTTGACCTTGTCCCCCGCCTTGAGGAACCGCTCGACGTGGCCCTTCTTGGTGCCGTAGTCGTGCGGATCGATCTTCGGGCGGAGCTTGATCTCCTTGACGACAGTCTGCGTCTGATTCTTGCGCGACTCCCGGGCCTTGACTGCGGACTCGTACTTGAACTTTCCGTAGTCCATGAGCTTGCAGACCGGTGGCCGCGCCGTGGGCGCGACCTCGACGAGATCGAGGTCGGCCTCCTGGGCCAGCTTGAGTGCGTCATTGACCGAGACAATCCCGATCTGTTCCCCCTTGGCGCCGACCAGCCGGACTTCGGGAGAACGGATGCGCTCGTTGATACGTGCTTCGGTGCTGATGTGACCTCCTGAGCCTCACCGCCGCCGCCGGAGCTTCCGGCGGCGATATGTGCCATGGCACCCGGGAGTTTTCCTGCGAGCGGCCCCAGAGGGAGACCGCCAACGAGAAAGCCCCGCGAGCAATGCGCTCCGCGGGGCAACCACAACAACGGCACCACCCCGCGAATGCCACGGGATTGCGCCGTGCCAGGAGCACCCGGCACCGTGCGCGTTCTCACGCGCACCACGAGCCGGGACAACTGGCCAGACCCGCCTGCCTTGGTAACTACCAGGCCGACTGGGTGGGAGGTGGTCCTCCGCTTTGCGCGCCCGGCAGCAAGCCGCCGGGCTATTGGCAACCAAGAATAACAGCATTGAGCCGCCGAGCGGTATTCCCGCGCCGTTCGTCCCTAGTTGACGACCCGCTTGGTGAAGGTGCGGGTACCCAGGTAGCTGAAGACCACCGTGCCGCCGACCAGCGCGAGCAGGACGCCCCACAGCGGCATGTGCCCGAGGGCCGGGGTCAGCACGGCACGCAGTCCCTCGGACATGTACACCATGGGATTGACCAGGACCGCGATCTGCAGCCAGCGGATATGGTGCAGCGCCGACCACGGGTAGTAAACACAGCCGAGCATGGTGGCAGGCAGCAGGATCACGGCGAACAGCATCTGCATCTTGCGCGGGTCCATCAGCGTGCCGAGCAACAGCCCGAGCGAGGACGTCAGCAGCGACGCGAAGACCAGGATCAACGCGAACAGGGCCCAGTTGGTCACGTGCACGTGCGGAGCCTGACCAGCCGCGTGCACGAGCAGCACGATCGGGAACACGATCACTGCACCGATGAACGACTGGACCGCACCCGCCACGATCTTCTGGATCGCCAGGACCCGGATCGGCACCGGCGCGAGCGCCCGGTCCTCGATCGTGCGCTGCCACGAGAACTCCATGACCAGCGGGAACGTGACGGCCATGATGCCCTGCATGAGCAGCATGGAGGCCATCAGGCCAGGCACCAGGATGGTGGCGAAGTTGATGCTGCCCGTCGCCCGTGAGGCGGCCGCCCCACCGGCCAGGTTGAAGCCGCCGCCGATCTTGGGGAACACATAGGCGAAGACGAAGACGAAAAGCAGCGGCTGCATGACCGCCCTGGTGAAGGTGGCGATGGAATTACGCCGCAGCACCCGGAACTCGCGGGCCATCATGGCGTTGAACGTCTTGATCAGCGTCGGCCGCGGCTCGGGCGCCTCGGCGATCAGGGCGGCGATGTCAGACGCCGAGGGCACTCCGGCGTGGTCCTCCGCTACGGGTGGGGCTTGCGTGGTGGTCACTCCCGGTACTCCCGTCCGGTCAGGGTGAGGAAGACTGTCTCCAGGCTCGGCTTGAGCTGGGTCGCGTCACGCACGGTCAATCCGGCGGCCGAACCCGCGGTCACGAGCTCACCGAGCACGCCCTCGGGTTCGCGGGTGAAGACCCTGATGTAGTCCTCGTCGGTTTCGACCTTACTGACGCCGGGGCGGCCGGCCAGGCCGGCTTTCTCGGTGATGCCGTCAGGCACGGTTTCCTCGTACCTGACTGTGATGACCGTTTCCGCGCCCGTGCTGTGCTTCAGCTCGTTCACGGTGCCCGAGGCCAGCACCTCGCCGTGGTCGACCACGGCGACCTGCTCACACAGCGCCTCGGCTTCTTCCATGTAATGCGTCGTCAGCAAGATGGTCTGACCCTCGGCGTGCAGCACGCGCAGGATGTCCCACAAGTTCGCCCGGGTTTGCGGGTCGAGCCCGGCGGTCGGCTCGTCGAGGAAAAGCACGTCTGGCCGGTGGACCAGGGCCCGCGCGATCAGCAACCGCTTGGCCTGCCCGCCGGACAGGTCGGTGGACATCGCCTTGCGCCGCTCCGCGAGCCCGAATACCTCGAGCAGCTGGGTGGCGCGACGTGACGCCTCGCGCAGCCCGAGGCCGAAGAACCTGCTGCGGAACTCCAGGTTCTCCGCCACGGTCAGCTGCATGTCGAGCGTATTGTTCTGGGTCACCACGCCGATCCTGCGCTTCACGCCGACCGGATCGGCGACCACGTTCATGCCCGCCACCCACGCCTGTCCGCCGGTCGGCAGGACCAGCGTGGTGAGCATGCCGATCGTGGTGGACTTGCCAGCGCCGTTCGGCCCGAGCAGGCCGAAGAACTCGCCGGAGCTCACGCTCAGGTCGATGCCGCGCACCGCGGGCACATCTCCACGGGATGTCTTGTAGGTCTTGCGCAGATCTTCGGTGCGGATCGCAAGCCCGGCGGCGTCAGTCATGATGTCAACCTATGTTGACAGGCGGCGTGTGTCAACTTAAATTGACATCTCGGCGTGCCGCGCCGCGACAACCCGGCATCCTGCGTCACTTGCCGCGCTCCTTCCGTATCAGCTCATCGAATTGCTTGATCATGTCGATAAAGAACCTGCGGATGACCGGTTCATCCGCCGGGCTCACGAAGTCGAAGGCGTCCCGCCAGTACGGCCCGGCCAGCGAGTCGTAGTCCGCGCCGATGCGACGTCCCTTCTCGGTCACGAACAGCCGGACCACCCGCCGGTCATCGGCGTCGCTGCGCCGCTCGACGTACCCGTCACGCACCAGCGTGTCTACCACCGTGGTCACCGTGCCCGGTGACGACCAGCCACGGGTCGCGACATCGCTGGACTTCAGGCCGTCCCCGTCCAGCAGGACGCGGAGCACCCCCAGCCCGGAAGGGCTGATCCGCAATCCCGTCTGGGCCACGCTGCCCGCGTAGAACGCGGCCATGAGCCTCGACGCGGCCAGCAGCAACGCGGCCAGCGGCGCGTCCGGCGATATCGCAGCGGTCGCGTCCGCCCACTCCGCGCGTCCCGGCCCGCACGCCGCGGCCGCGTCCCCGTTTCGCGACTTCCTGGGCGTGTCAGCCTCCCGTGGCGCCCGGCCCTCCGCCGCCTGATCCTCAGCCGCCAGGTCCAGCGACGCCTCGCCGTTGGATGCGGGGCCCCGTCCCGCTGGCACGTCTTTCACGCCGCTCAGTCTTCAGTGCCGGCTATTTCAATGTCAAATCATTTGATCTCAAAGTAGTTTCGCTCCGCGTGAACCCGCTTTCGTGGGCGGTGATGATCGTGTCCATGAGGCCGGGAAACGCGTGTCGAGGTCTTCGTCGCGCAGTGCGGTCCATCGGCGGTTGCCGTCCTCACGTTGGCGGATGAGACCGTGCTGATGCATTCGGCGAGGCGCGCGGCGAGGATATGGCCGGGGCGGTATGGGCCGCTACCGACGGCGCAGGGGCGGACTTCGTGCTGGACCCGCTGGGCGCCGCCATGCTGGAGACTGACCTGGCGGTCACGGCGCCCGGTGGCCGGATCGTGCTGTTCGGCAACGCAGGTGGCGGGGTGCAGGTTCCGCTGCCATCTACCGGGCGGCTGATCGGCGGCAATCTCGCGATCGGCGGCTTTAGCATCAGGGGTCTGCGGAACCCTTTCCTCTGACCACCACTTCCTCTGACCACCACGATGGACCATCAGGGTTGCTGGGGCAACAACGATGGACCTTCGGTGTGGTTCGGAAAGCGGGAGGGGGCAGCACGGGCGTGCAGGACGGGGCGGGTGGGGTTCGCGGGACTGAGGGTGGGGGGCGCGAGACGGCTAGCCGGTGTGCCGGGATCCATTCTCACCGGCAGGGCATACCTGGCCTGCCAGCGGCGCTAGCCTGGGCGGGCACACGGTACCGGGGAGGCGGCATGCGGATATCGGAGGCTCCCGTCGTGGACGTACGCGGGCCGCTCACCGCACAACGCGGCCGGCTGGTGGATCTGCTGACCTCGCTGAGTGACGCGCAGTGGGCCGCCCCGACGGCAGCACCGCAGTGGCCGGTCAAGGACATCGCCCTGCACCTGCTCGATGTGGACCTCAGCTGGCTCGCCCGCGGCCGGGATCACGACCAGGCCGGGATCATTCCCGTGCCGCCGGGCCATGAGGAGTTCGTCTGCGGGCTCGCCGAGCGTAATCAGCGCTGGGTCGACGGCACCAGGGTGCTGAGCCCGCGCCTGATCACCGACCTGCTCCGCTGGTCCGGTGAGCAGCTCGACGCCTACCTCCGCACGGTCGACCTGGCCAGCTCAAGCTCGGTCTACTGGCCGGCCAGGTCCCGCTGTGGTTCGACCTGGCCCGCGAGTTCACCGAGCGGTGGGTGCACTACCGGCAGATCCAGGACGCGACCCGGACAGCCGGACACGACCAGCCGCCTGATGAGTACCTGCCCTTGGTGCTGCGCACGTTCATCTGGGGTTTCCCGCACCAGTACAGGACTCAGGCACCGGCCGGCACCGCGATCGCCCTGGAGATTCCCGGCATCGGCGCGTGGACCCTGACCAAGACAGCGACCGGGTGGACCCTTGATGAAGGCCAAGCCGCCGCACCAGCCGCCAGCCTGCGGATGAGCGGCGAGGCAGCCTGGCGCCTGCTGACCGGCGCCCGCTACGACCCACGCCAGGCGCAGCTATCAGGTGACCCGGCGCTCGCCGAACCCCTCCTGCTGGTCCGCGGCATCATCGTCTAGTCCCGAGGCCCGGACGTGGCAGCACCGGATGACACCACCGCCTTGAAGTCTTGGCCGGGTGGTCATCCGGTGCCGCCTGGGTTGGAACGAGCGCTGCCTGACGGGCTATGTTCCGGGCGGACCTGGCCGCGGATCGCGGCAGTTTCCCGATGGGCGAGGTGGGGTGGGGTTTTCGGGCAGGTATCTCGCGGGGGCATTTTCCGGGCCGGGACAAGACAGGTCACGCAGGGTCGCTTTTGCGTTCTACGAGTTCGTAGAGCTCATGGTCTGGGGCGCGAAGTGAAGGTACCTGTCGCGTTCGTTTTCGCTGATGGGACCGACCATGACACCTGCTTTCCGCAGGTCAGCCGCGGCATCGTCAAGATCGTCCACCAGGAAGCCGATCGACCTCGGCGTATCGCCCATCCCGCCAGGCGAGGCCACGGCGAAGGTTGATCCGTCAGGCAATTCGAACACGTCGGCCGCAATACCGTCCGGGTCGTCCGTCGGGTCGTCCGTGCGGGCACGCGGCAACGCCAGGGTGCCGCCGACGAAGCTAACCATCTGCGAGCGATGCTCGGTCGACGTGCCAGCGAAGACGAGGCCGAGGATGCGCATGACGCCAGGATCCCGCAGTGTCACTGTCCCGGCAGGCAGATGCGACCGGAATCACACCGCCGGGGCGAGGCCTGAGGATGCGCCGCATCCGCGAGTGCGCGATCCTGGCTTCGGATGAAATTCTCTGAGGTGCTGGTGTTGCTGGCGGCTGGGACGCTGGGTGGCATCTTCAGCACGGTGGTGAGCATCGCATCGCTGGTTAGCTACCCGGTGCTGCTCGCGCTCGGGGTACCACCGCTCAGCGCCAACATGACGAACACCGTCTCGCTCGTGCTCACCGGCGCCGGATCAGTGGCAAGCTCCCGGCCCGAACTGGCGGGACAGGGACGGCGGGTGCTCCGACTCGGCGTCATCACCGCACTCGGCGGCGCGGCCGGGGCAGCCGTGCTGCTCGTGACTCCGGCCAGTACCTTCACCGTCGTGGTGCCGGTACTGATCGCCGCCGCCTCGGTGGTGCTCCTGGTCCAGCCGAAGATCAGGAGGCTGGCTCCGGCACCGGAGGCCGGACACCCGCTGGCCTACCGGATCGCCCTGTTCGCCGTCGCGATGTACGTCGGTTATTTCGGTGCGGCCGCCGGCGTCATGTTGCTCGTGGTGCTCAGCACGATAATCGAGGAATCACTCGTTAAGGTCAACGCGGTGAAGAACGCCATCTCCGGCATGGCCAATGCCATGGCCGCCGTCTGCTTCGCGTTGTTCGGCGAGGTGAGGTGGACGTTTGTAGGCCCGCTGGCCGCGGGTTTCCTCATTGGCGGCTGGATCGGGCCCAAGATTGCCCGGAAGGTGCCCGCCGGGGCGTTCCGGATCTTCGTCAGCCTGTGCGGCATCGGCCTCGCGGTGAAGCTTGGCATTAGCGCGTACCGATGACGCCAGAGATACAGCGGTCAAAATAACCTATCGGCGCTCATGGTGCGACCTCCTATGGCAAAATATCTCGTATATTAGGCCAGAGTGGTTTACTCTGTGCTAGTAGGTCGGCACTGAGGGTGATATCTCATCCTCAGTGCCCACGGCGGTGGTCAACTCGCGCTGGGGTCGCAGTAGCCCGGCCGCGTGTCAGACGGCACAGGGATGCGGGCGCTTCCCGCGCGGGTTAGTAAGGAGTCCCCAACATGGCAGCGCTAGTTCTTGTTGTCATAATCGGCGTCGGATACCTCGTATCGACGCGCGTTCACCCGCTCAGGAAGTGCCCCACCTGCCATATGACAGGCCGGCACTCCGGCGCCGTCTACAAGGGATCGTTCCGGCGCTGCCGCCGGTGTGGCGGCTCGGGCAGGCGCGACCGGGTCGGCACCAAGGTCTTCTGGGGCGGAACCAACCACACCGGGGTCTTCCCGAAGAAGTAGCGGGAGGCGGCGCAACCCCGCCGGCGCCGCCCTCAGCTTTCTTCTTCGCCGTCCCGTCGGTCCGCCTGTTCGCGTGCGCGGCACTACGGGGTGACGATGACCTTGCCGATCGCTCCGGCCTCGGCGGCCTCGTGAGCGGCGGCGGTATCAGCCAGCGCGAACGTGCGCACGGGCACCTCAGTCAGGTCTCCCGCGGCCAGTGCGGCCGTGATGTCGGCGGCGGCCTGGTCGAGCGCGGCCGGCGCCACGCCGTAAAGCAGGACGAACTTCAGGTTGACGTTGGCCGACATGCAGGCCCGCACGGGAAGCGGGGGATCTGAGGACTCAGCCGCGTAGGTCACGATCGTGGTGAGCGGCCGCGCCAGCGCCAGGTCGAGCGCGAGGTTGGTGCCTAGCGCCAACTCGATCACCCGGTCGACGGCGGGAACGAACGCCCGGATCTGCTCGGCGGCATCGGCTGAGCGGTAGTTGACCACGAGGTCCGCGCCTGCCTTCTCGGCCAGCGCTGCCTTCTCCGGGCTGCTCACGGTGGTGACCACACGAGCCCCGGCCCGTTTGGCCAATTCAATGGCGAAGTGCCCGACGGCACCCGCACCTCCGGCCACCAGCACCGTCTGGCCGGCCACCGGGCCGTCCGAGAACAAGCAGTAGTGCGCGGTCATGGCCGGGACGCCGAGCGAGGCCCCGAGTTCAAACGAGGCGCGCTCGGGCAGCGACGTCGCCTGCCGCTGCGGCACGACACTCCACTCCGCGGCGGTACCCCAGCGTGATCCGGCCGCCGCGAGCCACAGCCAGACCCGCTCGCCGACACGCCCGGGATCCACCCCGGGACCGACCGCCTCGATGACGCCCGCGCCGTCTTGATGCGGGATCTGGAACTCGTCGATGGGCCGGGGCGTCAGCCCGGCGCGCGCCTTGTAATCGGTGGGGTTGACCCCCGAGGCGTGCACCCGGACCAGCACCTCGCCGGGTCCCGGCTCGGGCCGGCTGACCTCTTCCACGCGCAGTACGTCGGCTGCCGTGCCCGTGCTCCTGTACAAGCATGCCTTCATAGCTGCAGCCTAGCGCCGGACCCCCAGTAGGATCGCGGATCATGGAACAGCGGATTCTCGGCAGGACAGGCAGGCCGGTCTCGGTCGTCGGGCTCGGCACGTGGCAACTCGGCGCGGACTGGGGCAACGTGTCCGAGGCCGATGCCATGGAGGTACTGCGGACGGCGGTCGAGTCGGGGGTCACGTTCTTCGACACGGCCGACGTGTACGGTGACGGGCGCAGTGAGCGGGTCATCGGGCGGTTCCTGTCCGGTAATGCCGGGCAGGGCATCACGGTCGCGACCAAGATGGGTCGCCGAGTGGACCAGAAGGAAGAGAACTACACGCTGGAGAACTTCCGTGCCTGGACCGACCGATCGCGGGTCAACCTCGGCACCGACCGGCTCGACCTGGTGCAGTTGCACTGCCCGCCGACTCCGGTCTTTTCCTCCGACGCCGTGTACGACGCGCTGGACACGCTGGTCGCCGAGGAGCGGATCGCCGCATACGGCGTGAGCGTGGAAACCTGCGACCAGGCGCTGGCGGCGATCGCGCGCCCGGGCGTGGCCAGCGTGCAGATCATCCTCAACGCGTTCCGGCGCAAGCCGCTTGACCAGGTGCTGCCCGCGGCGGCCGCGGCGGGAGTCGGGATCATCGCCCGCGTCCCGCTCGCGTCGGGGCTGCTGTCCGGCCGGTACACCAAGGACACCACGTTCGCCGCCGACGACCATCGCCACTACAACGCCCGCGGTGAGGCATTCGACGTCGGCGAGACGTTCTCCGGCGTCGACTTCGAGGCCGGCGTCGAGGCGGCCAGGGAATTCGCGGCCATCACCGGCGGGAGCCAAGAGGACCCGGGGGCCGCCGGGGCCCCGTCTCAGGGGGCCCCGTCTCAGTGGGCCCCGTCTCAGTGGGCACTGCGCTGGGTGATCCAGCAGCCGGGGGTGACCAGCGTGATTCCTGGTGCGCGCAGTACCGATCAGGCCCGGCAGAACTCGGCCGCGGCGAACCTGCCGCCCCTGCCGCAGGCCGAACTCGACGCGATCGAGGGCCTGTACGACAAGTATTTCCGCGCGCAGGTGCACGATCGCTGGTGAGCTGGAGTAACTGGGCCACGGTGGCCGACCTGGGCACGGCGCTCGGCACGCTCATACTCGCGGTAGCCACGTTCTCGGCGGTCAAGTCGGCGAATCTGACGGCCAGGGCCGCCCAGCAATCGTTGCTCGTCGGGCTCCGCCCGCTGCTGACGGCTACCCGCCGCGACGACCAGACCCAGAACGTCAACTTCGGGGACGAGAAATTGGGTGGGGATCCGGGGCGGCGACGCCGTGGGCGAGGCCAGCCCGGGAAACCCGCCGACGGGGCCTGTCTACCTCGCCATAGGCCTGCGCAACGCAGGCAACGGCATCGCGGTCATTCACGGCTGGCGGGCCCGCGAAGTCATCGAGGCCCGTCAGCCGTGGACGGTGGAACTCCTGTACGGCGACCACGAGGGCGGGCAGCGGTGCATCACGAGGTTCACCATGCTGGCTGGCAGTTCCCAGGGCCAGGACGTCAAGCCGGAGGATCTGGGGTGGTTCACCTCGCAAAGCAGGCACTGGAATGTCGACCGGCCCGATCCCAGGTAGCCCGCGCGCCGGCGTTCACAGGGATTCCACAGCTCACTCGGGTGACTTATGAGCATCTTTAGAGTGTTTACCCCTGGTACAGTTCCGTGTTCTGTATCACAATTGAGTCTCGAAGTTGTCATTAAACGTTCGTTATTGGGACAAATGAGTCGGGGTGAACCGGCGGGTGCTGTTTCGGGCAGGACGCCGAGCGCACTGGTCCCTGCCCGCTCGCAAAACCACCTGGGTGGCTTTTGTCCTCGCGCTCGCGGGCGCGGTGATCGCCACGGTAGCGCCGGCCAGCGGCGCCACCGGTGACATCGCCACTGGCTTTGTCCGGGCCATCCGGCACTTCACCTCGAGCTCAAGGAACGGTCAGGCGTTCGCCGGGCTCCCGGCCGTCGGGGCCTTGTTCACCACGACCGGGGGCAAACCGAAGCAGCATTTCTGCACGGCCAGTGTGATCAACAGCCCGCGAGGTGACCTGCTGATCACGGCCGCGCACTGCGTGACGGACACGTCAGGCACCGTCGGAGTTCGTGCCTGGCTACGACGGCGGCAAAACCCCCCGTACGGGGGGTGGACCGTGACCAAGGTCTACCTGGACCAGGCGTGGAAGTCATCCGCCAACCCCGATGACGACGTGGCCTTCCTCCAGGTCAGCCAGCCGGGTTCGGCGGTGCCGATCCAGGACGTGACCGGAGCGGACACGCTCGCGACCGGTACCCCGACTACCCCGGCTACCCCGGTCACCCGTCAGCTGGTCCAGGTGATCGGCTATCCGGACTCCTCCAACCAGCCGATCACCTGCCAGAACTGGCTCGAGGAGCCGATGGCCGACCAGCTCGAATTCGACTGCGGCAGCTACACCGACGGGACAAGCGGCGGGCCGTTCCTCGCCGATGTCGACGCCGCGACCGGACAGGGCACGGTGGTCGGGGTCATCGGCGGGTACGAGCAGGGCGGCGATACTCCTGCCGTTTCGTATTCGGCGGTACTCGGCGCAAACGTCGCGGCCCTGTACAAGGCGGCCGTGGCCGGCAGCTGACCCAGGATTAGGTGATCCAGCCAGGGTCGCCGGAGCGGGCGGCGGGACGATGAGGTCGATCTCGGCGAGCTCATCGGCGGAAGGGATCCATTCGCCTGCGGCCACGTTGCCCTTCACCTGCTCGGCCCTCGTCGCCCCGGCGATCACCGAGGAGCAGCCCGGCTGGGCCGCGAGGGCTCCGATGGCCACGTCAAGGATGGTAACGCCGTGCTCCTGGGCCCAGGCGATCAGCGCCTCGACCTTGGCCAGCTTGTCCGGCGTGACGTAGCCCTCGCGGCCGGCCAGCCTGGTCCCCGCCGGTATCGCCTGGCCTTGCCTGACCTTGCCGGTCAGCAGGCCGTTGGCGAGCGGGAAGAAGGGCAGCACGCCCACGCCGAAGTGCCTGGCCGCCGGGACGACGTCCGCCTCGGCCGCGCGCTCGAGCAGCGACCAGTGATTCTGGGCGGAGATGAACGGGGTGCGACCATTCCCGGCCCCCAGGTGCGCCGCGTCGGCCAGCTGCCAGCCGGAGAAATTCGAATGGCCGATGTACCGGACCTTGCCCTCGGCCACCAGCTCGTGCAACGCGGCCAGCGTTTCGGCGATCGGGGTGGTCGGGTCCGGGACATGCTGCTGGTACAGGTCGATGTAGTCGGTGCGCAGCCGCCGCAGCGACTCGGTGACCGCACGCCGGATGTAAGCGCGACTGCCCTTGGCGCCAGCCGCCGGGCCGTAGCCCAGGTCCACGCCCCGGCCGCCGAACTTGGTGGCCAGCACCACCTGGTCGCGGCGCGAGCCGAGCACCTCGCCCAGGGCACGCTCGGATCCGCCGCCCCCGCCGTAGGTGTCCGAGGTGTCGAACAGCGTGACGCCGGCGTCGATGGCCGCGTCCACCACCGAGCGCGTGCCGTCCACGTCGAGGCGGCTGCCGAAGTTGTTGCAGCCGAGCCCGACCACCGATACCTGTAGCCCGGATTCTCCGAGGGACCTGTAACGCATGATGACATCCTACGGACCGGCCACAGCCCGGGCCGGGTCCGGGTGGTCCGGGCCGGGCCGGGTGGCTAGGGCTTGCGGGCGACCAGCGCGTAGAGAAAGAACTCCTCGGGCCGCGGCGGCATTTCCGCGTCTGCCTCTGGACGCCATTGGGGTGTCCACACCAGGCCAGGTTCGACGAGGTGCAGACCGCGCACCATGGCCAGCACCTCATCACGCCGGCGGACGTGGGCCTGAGCCGTGGCTTCGTCGTACACCGCGGCCGCCTGGATAACCGCGGGAGTTTGGTCGGCTGTGACGTGTGAAAGGGCCAGATAACTGCCCGAAGGAAATGGCGCGAGCAGCTCGGCGATGATGGCCGCCGGGTGGTTGGCGTCGGCGACGAAATGCATGACCGCGACGAGCAAGATGCCGACCGGCTCGGAGAAATCTATCAGCCGCCGCAGCTCGGGGTCGGCCAGAATCCCGGCGGGCACCCGCAGGTCATGCTCGAGGATGACCGCGTTGGGTACGCCATGGAGCATGTTCCGGCCGTGCGCGAGGACCACCGGGTCGTTGTCCACGTATACAATTCTCGTCGCCGGGTCGGCCTGCGTTGCTACATCGTGAATATTCGCCGCGGCAGGCAGGCCGGTGCCGATGTCGATCAGCTGGCGGATTCCTGCTTCACGCACCAGGAAGCGCACCGCCCGGCGCAGAAAGATACGATTCCAGCTAACCGCCTGGCGAATGTTCGGCAGCTGGGTGGCGATTTCATCTCCGGCCTGCCTGTCAGCGGGATAGTTGTCCTTTCCGCCGAGCAGGTAGTCGTAAATGCGGGCCGGGCTGGCAATATCTGGCCTGAATGTCGTCCGCCAGTCATTGAAGTCCTTAGCGCCCTCACCGCTCATCAACCTTGAGGTTCCTTTCGTTCCGGGCGCGGTCGCGGCCGATCGCGGATCCGTGCAGGCCAGGTACCCGGTCCGGCCCCTTGGCTGACCCAGGAGTGAGACCGAAGACCACAGCGCCCCCGGACGCCGGTCCGAGCCCGGGGCCCGGCGGACCCGAGAGCCAACACGAGTCGGCACCAGCGTAACCGGTCATTAATGTTCTCGGCCAGACATAACTGTCTGAGACAGAGGTGTCCATGAAGGTACGGCAAAGCGGCCAATATCTGGGGGTGGCGTGCAATCCCAGGTGGGATATCATGATGATTACGAAAGAAGGCAATTGACAGCAACTCCCCGCGCAATTGCGGGAGACAATTGCGTGGCGGAACGGACATCCTGGAGGGCTCATGCCTGAACCGACGGAGGGTCCCACCGTGCTGCGCATCTTGCTGGGAACCCAGTTGCGGCGGCTCAGGGACAGCCGGGGCATAACCGCGCAGGCCGCGGCCCGCGCCATCCGGGGATCGGAATCCAAGATCAGCCGCATCGAGCTCGGCCGGAATGCGATCCGCGAGATCGACGTGCTCGACCTGCTCACCTTCTACGGCGTCGGCGCGGTGGAGCGAGAGCAGCTGCTGAGCCTGGCCGAGCAGGCCAACCGGCCCGGCTGGTGGCATAGATATAACGACATCCTGCCCGACTGGTTCCAGTCCTACATCGGGATGGAGGAGGCCGCCACCTCGATCCGCCTGTACGAGCCGCAGCTGATCCCCGGCCTGCTGCAGACGCAGCAGTACACCGCGGCCGTGGTGGCGTTCTGCGATATCCCGGTCGGCGAAGCCGACCGGCACATCATCTTGCGCAAGGAACGGCAGCGCCGGTTCACCGAGGGACGGCTCAAGCTCTGGGCGATCCTCGAGGAGACCGCGCTGCGGCGGCCGATCGGCAGCAAGGAAATCCTGCGCGATCAGCTCCGCTACCTGCTCAGCCTGAGCAGCAGGCAGAACCTCACGCTGCAGATCATCCCGGCCGGCGTGGGCGGTTACGCCGTCCCCAGCGGATTCACCATCTTGCGGTTCAACGAGGCGGATCTCCCCGACGTGGCGTACCTGGAACAGCTCACCAGCGCGCTCTACTTCGACAAGAAAGCCGACGTTGACCGCTACCTGCTGGCCATGGAACGGCTCAGCGTGGTGAGCAGCAAGCCCAGCGAGACACCCCATATTCTCACCACGATCATCACCCAACTCGACAAGGAGCTAACTGAGCATCAGTAACGCGAGCCGCACCGCTGAGCGGCCACCGGCCAGGCAGCGGAGGGCGGTGGACGCTAGGCCCACCGCCCTCCGGCTCGTCCCCCCCAACCAGTCGCTCGGCATCCGAAGACGGGCGGGGCTGGAGCGGATGTGAGCCCCGCCCGTCATCCTTCGCCGACGCCGTGGCGACGGGAAGACTTAAGCGACGGGAAGGTCGAATTCCCCGTTCTTCGCGCCGATGAGGAAGCACTCCCATTCGTGGCGGTTGAAGATGTGCGGCTGCTGGCCGCGGTCCTTCGAATCCCTGACCGCGACGCCCCCTTCACGCAGGTGGGCTATTTCGACGCAGCCCGCCGCGCTGCTCGCGCTGCTCTTGAACCAGCGCAGACCGGTAAGGTCGGTGTCCATTACCCTCTCCCCTTCTTGGTGATGCGATTTGTTGGTGAAAGTGCTCATCAGGTGAGCTCGCGTGCCACCTGCTGAACCAGGTCGACCGACGCGGCCGGGGAAAGCGCCGCGGCCCGCATACGGTCAAATGCCTCGGCGCAGGCCCGGACCTCCCGGTCTTTCTCCAGGTAGATCATGCCGCCGAGAGATTCTGTGTAAGCTACGTCCGAATCCGTTCGCTCGGGAAATTCCAGAATAGCAAACGGTCCGATCAGGCCTGCGTGAGCGCCCGATTCGAATGAAAGGACCTGCAACGTCACATTGGGCCACCTGCTCGCCTGGACCAGGTGCCCGAGCTGGCGCCGCATGATCGCGGAGCCGCCGATTTTCCGCCGGATCGCGCCCTCGTCGAGAATGATCCAGGCGTCAAGCGGCGGGTCCTGGTCGAGCAGCCGCTGCCGCTCCATGCGCAGGTCCACCACCCGCTCGACCTGTTCCGTGCTGTCCCTCGGCCGCAGTTCACGCAGCACCGTCAGCGCGTAGTCGGTGGTCTGCAATAGCCCGTGTACCAGGTCAGACTCGTAACTCCGCAGCCCGGAAGCCTCTGCCTCCAGGCCCACGTAGATGTCGAATCCGCTGGGCAGCACGTCGTCGTAGATCGACCACCAGCCCTTGCGGTGCCCCTCGCGGGCCATGTCGACTAGGACCTTCCGCACGCCCGGGTCCTCGACCTCGTACATCGCCAGCATGGCGGTCAGGTACGCCGACTTGGTCGGCGCCTTTCCCGTCTCGATGCGCGAGAGCGTGGAAGGAGCCAAGCCGAGTCGCTCGGCCACTTCCTCAAGCTTGAGCGAATGCGCTTCCCGCAGACGCCGGAGTTCGACACCGAGCCTGCGCCTACGAACGGTTGGTCCAAGGGGCACGATAATCTCGCCTCCTGGTTCAGCAGAGAAATAGTGCTGAGGACGGTACTTCAGGACCCGGAACCCATTAGCGATGAGACCCACGCTCAAGCATCGGTGGGTAACCGGAACACTCCGTACCGTCCCTGACACCAGTTAAGATACACCAGGAACCCACTTGATGAAATCCCATCCGGGATTTCATTTGGGAAATTTGCTCCACGCACTTGCGTGAGGGGAGGCATGCCCCCCATCATCGTTGTGGATACCAGTCGCGGTCAATCATGAAGGCACAAACCCGGACATACTGGCTAAAGGTAGATACCTCGTCTTATTAGTTATTTTTACGATTTAGCATGGTATTTCGAGGTGTTAGCGTGAGCCATGGATCTGCCGCTATTCAAGTGCTTAATGTTATTTAAGTAGTTGATGTGCCAGATGTTTTGGTTGGCCACGGTCGCGAACAGGTGAGAGCACGGTCTCGGCAACTGGGAGGGTCTGGACATGGCAACGCCCGAAGGTAAATCCCGACAATCATGGTCCGGGGCGCCGCCCGGGCCAGGACCATGGGCAGGCGCCGGCGGCGCGGATGCGACGGTCCTCGGCACGCTGACTATCCCCGGACGCCCCGAGCAGGTCCGGCTGGCCCGGGCCTTCGTCTCGCGGACGCTCAGCGGGAGGATCAGCACCGACAACGATACGGCGACCTTACTGACATCAGAGATCGTCACCAACGCCATCGCGCACACCAAATCCGGCGTCGACGGCGGGACCGTGACGGTTGTGGTGATCGGCATCCCGCATGGTGTCCTGGTCGAGGTCATCGACGAGGGCTCGGCGGGCACGCCGGTGGTGAAGGGCGATCTGTACGCGGCCGACGGACACGGCCTGTTCCTCGTCCAGCACCTCGCCGTCCAGTGGGGGTACCTCAGGAACCCGGCCGGGACCACGGTCTGGTTCCATCTGGCGGGCACAGCCGAACCGGACAGCGGGCAGGCGAGCTCGCAGGCGGACAGCGGGCAGGCGGTGCCGGAGGGCGGGGGGCGGGATGGCCCGGCTCAGTTCTGGGGCGTGCCGCTACTTTCCGCGATCGGGTTAACCTTCGGCACAATGGCGGGATGACCAACGCATCACAGTCTTACGGGAACGGTCCCGGGGTGATCACGCCCGACGGCTGCGCCGTCGAGTTCTACGCGCGGATGACCGCGAGGGGCGAGCCCGCCATCGTGCACGAAGCGACCCGGCCGGGCGCCCGGATCCTCGAGCTCGGCTGCGGCGCGGGGCGAGTGACGCATCCGCTGGTCGCGCTCGGCCACCCGGTCGTCGCGGTCGACGAGTCACCGGACATGCTGGCCCGTGTCCGCGGCGCGGAGACGGTATGCGCTCGGATCGAGGAGCTCGCTCTCGGGCGCCGTTTCGACGTGGTCCTGCTCGCGTCGCACCTGATCAACGCGGACCCGGCGACCCGGACCGCGTTCCTGGCGGCCTGCCGCCTTCACGTCGCCGACGACGGCTGCGTCATCATCGAGCAGCACCCGCCGGAGTGGTTCTCGGCCGCCGCCGAGGCCGAGACCACGCGGGACGGGATCATCTTCCGGCTGCGGGACGTGACACGTCCAGCGCCCAACCTGGTGTCGGCCACGGTGGAGTACGTGGCCGGCGACCAGCGCTGGACGCAGAGCTTCGTAGCGAACCGGCTGGGGGATGACGAGCTGGTAACCGTGCTGGGCGAGGCGGGACTACGGCTGGACCGGTACCTCACCGACGACCGCCGGTGGCTCCGCGCGGTCCCGGATTAGCCCCGGCCCCGGCTAGCTGCCGCTCTTGCGGCGGAACGACCGGCGGCTGGCCGCCGGTCCGTGGGAGCCGTGTACCTTACCCGTATCCTGGGTCCCTTCGGCGTTCCCTGTGGCGTGCACCCCGCGCTTACGGTCGAGGGCCTCACGGAACTTTCGCTTGGTCTCATCAAGATCGGGCTTGGCGCCGGGATCGGGCTGGGCGGGCCCTTGCTCGCTGCCGGCCTGCTCCCCGGCGGGCTTGGTCTGGTCGATAGCCATGCGGGCCTCCTGCGGCGTGGGGCGTACCTAACACAGCCTCGCACATCCGGGCCGGGTTCTTCGAGCCGCCACCCGATCCGCGGCCCGGAGACGCCGATAATGACAGCTAGGGAGGAGACAGGTGACGCAGGACGAGACCGGCCAGGCCGAGCTGCTGCGCGACGCCGACCGGCGGGCGGCGTGGGTGCTGCTGATCGACGGCGTCCCGCAATCGCATGTCGACCTGGACGATCCCGGCTACCTCGACTTTGAGTACGTCAGGCGGCTGGGGCACCTGATCGACCTGGCCGCGCCCGCCGGTCAGCCACTGCGGGTGTTGCACCTGGGCGCCGGGGCCCTCACGCTGGCCCGCTACGTGGCGGCCACCCGTCCGGCGTCCGCGCAGGTGGCCGCCGAGGTAGACGAGTCCCTCTGGCGGCTGATCCGGCTCAAGCTGCCGCTACGGCGTGGGCGGATCCGGATGCACATCGGCGACGCGCGGGCCGTCCTGGAACGGCTGCCCGCGGGTGCCTTTGACGTGATCATCGCGGACGTCTTCGCCGGCGGCCGCACGCCGGCCCACCTGACCTCGGTGGAGTTCGCAGGCGCGGCCCGCCGGGCGCTGGAGGAGTCCGGGGTCTTCGCCGTCAACGTGGCCGACGGCGCATCCCTGCGGCATGCCCGCGCTCAGGTCGCGACGGTCCGGGCGGTTTTCCCGCACGCCTGCCTGATCGCGGACCCGGCGGTCCTGCGCGGCCGCAGGTTCGGCAACCTGGTGCTGGCGGGGAGTCCTCGCGAGCTTCCGGTGGATGCGCTGACCCGGCGGGCGGCCTCGGATCCGATGCCGGGGCGGCTGGTGCACGGCCACGACCTGGTGCGCTTCACGGGCGGGGCCAAACCGGTCACCGACTCGACGGCCACGCCCTCCCCCGCTCCGCCGCCGGGAGCGTTCGCGTTCTTATGCCTGCCAGACGTGCCTGCGGTCGGCGTCGAGCAGGTCGTCGGGGCGGGTCAGTGCCGGCGCTCCGCCCGCGCGGACGGGTTCGCCGTCCGGCGTCCGCCCCGGGATTCGCGCTTGGCCCTGACCCGCACGGATACCTGGACCGGGGTGCCGTCGAAGCCGAACTCCTCACGTAGCTTTCTTTCGATGAACCGGCGATAAGCCGCCTCAAGGAACCCCGAGGTGAACAGCACGAAGTGCGGCGGGCGAACTCCGGCCTGGGTGGCAAACAAGATCTTCGGCTGCTTTCCGCCGCGGACCGGCGGCGGGGTCGCCGCGACCAGCGCGGTCAGCCACGCGTTCAGCCGGCCGGTCGGTACCCGGGTCTCCCAGCCCTCCAGCGCCTGGGAGATCGCGGGCACCAGCCGGTCGGTGTGCCGCCCGGTGGTCGCGGAGATGTTCACCCGGGGCGCCCAGCGGGCCGTGTACAGCTGGCGGTCGATCTCGCGCTCCAGGAAATGCTGCCGCTCCTCGTCGACCATGTCCCACTTGTTGTAGGCGACGACCAGGGCCCGGCCCGCCTCGATGACCATGGAGATGATCCGCAGGTCCTGCTCGGTCAGCGGCTCGCTCGCGTCCACGAGCACCACCGCGACCTCGGCCCGGTCGAGCGCGCCCGCGGTACGCACCGCCGCGTAGTAATCCGCGCCCTGGTTCTCCCTGAACCGCCGCCTGATACCCGCCGTGTCCACGAACCGCCAGGTGATGCCGCCGAGCTCGATGAGTTCGTCAACCGGGTCCCTGGTGGTACCCGCCACCGGATCGACCAGCACGCGCTCGGCCCCGGCCAGCTTGTTCAGCAGGCTGGACTTGCCGACGTTCGGGCGGCCGATCAGGGCCACCCGGCGCGGTCCGCCTTCGGCGTCATCGGTGCTGGCCGGCGCGTCGGGCAACGCCTGGAGCACCAGGTCGAGCAGGTCACCGCTGCCACGGCCGTGCAGCGCGCTGACCGGCGCGGGCTCGCCGAGACCCAGCGACCACAGCGCGGCGACCTCGGATTCGGCCTTGGTGTCGTCGACCTTGTTGGCGGCGACCACCACGGGCTTGCCCGACCGGCGGAGCACGCTGGCCACGGCCGCGTCCGCGTCGGTCACCCCGACCCTGGCGTCCACCACGAACAGCACCGCGTCGGCGGCGTCGACCGCGACCCTGGCCTGGGCGGCGACCCGGGCGGCCAGGCTTTGCGTGCCCTCGATCGCGGGCTCCCAGCCGCCGGTATCTACCAGGGTGAACTCCCGGCCGCTCCACAGGGCGTCGTAGGTGACCCGGTCCCTGGTCACCCCGGGGACGTCCTCCACTACTGCTTGCCTGCTGCCCAGGATCCGGTTCACCAGCGTGGACTTGCCCACGTTCGGGCGGCCGACTACGGCCACCACGGGGACAGGATTGGGGCTGGATTCGGAGTTGGCTTCGGCCTCGTTCGGCGTCATGATCTGCTCTTCTGCCGCGGGAAAGGGATATCCGCGTGCTGGCGGGCCAGCTCGACGATGGTGTCGACCACCTCGTCCAAGCTTAGCCCGGTGGAATCTATCACGACCGCGTCAGTGGCCTTCTCACTCTGGGCCGCGTCGAGGCGGTCACGCCGGTCCTGGTCGGCGCGGGTAGCGGCCCGCGACCAGCTGGCCTGTTCAGCCCGCCGGGTAGCGCGGGCGGCGCCATCGGCGGTCAGGAAGACCTTCACGGGCGCCTCGGGCGCGACCACCGTGCCGATATCGCGCCCCTCGGCGACGATGCCAGGCGCGGCGGCGATGATGTCCCGCTGCATCGCGATCAGGTGCGCGCGTACCGCCGGGACGGCCGCGACGGCGCTGACCGCGCCGGTGACCTCGCGGGTCCTGATGGCCGCGGACACGTCCGTCCCGTCGACCCTGGTCCACGGAGCCTGCGGGTCGGTGCAGACCTCGATGACCGGCTGGCTGGCCAGCTCGGCGACCACCCTGGCATCGCTGGTATCCGCGCCCCGGTCGAGCAGCCACCAGGTCAGGGCCCGGTACATCGCCCCGGTGTCCAGGTAGCGCAGGCCGAGGACGGCCGCCGCGCCGCGGGAAGCGCTCGACTTGCCCGAACCGGAGGGCCCGTCCACCGCGACGACGAGTCCAGGGTCGTTCGGCCGGCTTGCGGATGTTTTCACCCGTGCGATGCTACCGGCGGCAGGACCTAAGGGACGACTCTGTGCCGATCCGGTGTAGCCGACCCGGACGCGCCACGGCCCCCTCCTGCTTCCACCCCGTCCGGGGGCGGGCGGGGCCGCGGTATTCAGTCAATGCGGCTTTCTACCGCAAAGAATCGGTACGGTGCCGCATTGCCCCCAACCCACTCCCGCACGCGAGAGACGAGAAACGTGCGCTGTGACGCTAGAGGCCAAGGAAACCCTGGACGGGGCGGACATGTCCGGTCGGGACCTCGCCGTGATCGCGGCCTGGGTGCTGGGGTGGTCTGCTCGTGTCAATGCGGTTCTTCCAGTGGAACCCGCACCGGCCGCGGCACGCACGGTCCGCCGGAACTAGCAGGCCAGGCCGTTCGGCGTAAAATGCCGACGGGATGTTACCTGCGCACCGGCCAGCCCCCGGCCTCCAGCGTGTCCAGCAGGAGTCCGGCCTGCGCCGGGCGGACGGCCAGCTCCGCCACGCCCACCGGGAGCCCGGGTGAGTGCTCGATCCGGACATCCTCGATGTTGACGCCGGCCGCGCCCGGCCGCATCGAACAGCCGGGCCAGCTCGCCCGGCTGGTCGCGGATGACAACCTGCACGGAGGTGAACTCACGGGCCTGGCCGCCGTGCTTGCCAGGAATCCTGGCCACGCCGGCCCGGCCGCGGTCGAGCAGCTCGGTGACCGGCTTGGATCCCTCGGAGCCCAGGACCAGGTTCCGGGCCACCTCGGCCAGGTCGGCGGCCACCTCGGCCAGCACCCCGGCCACCGGGGCGGCGTTCGCGGTCAGGATCTGGGTCCACAGCGCCGCGTCCCCGGCCGCGATCCTGGTCACGTCGCGCAGTCCCTGCCCAGCCAGGTCGAGCGCCTCTGGCTGGGCGTCCTCCAGGCGGGCCGCCATGGCGGCCGCCACCACGTGCGGTGCGTGCGAGGTCAGCGCGACCCAGCGGTCATGCGCGGCCGCGTCGGTCCGCATCGGCACCCCGCCGCACGCCCGGATCAGCGCGGTGACCGTCTCCAGGGCCGCGGCGGAGGTCTCCGGGCCGGGACACAGCGCCCACGTCCGGCCGAGGAACAGATCGGCGCGGGCCGCGGCCGGGCCGTGTTTTTCCCGGCCGGCCACTGGATGCCCGGGCACATAACTGGTCATGTCGCAGCCGGCCGCCCGGGACTGGGCCACCGGAAGCTGTTTCACGCTCGCCACATCGGTGTAGCAGCCTGCCAGCCCGCGAGCCTGCGCGGCGAACAGCGTCGCGGCCACCGCCTCCGGCGGTACCGCGATCACCGCGACATCGGCCGAGCCCTGGTCCGGCAGCGGCTCCCCCGCACCCAGGTTGACCGCCAGCCGGGCGGCCTCTAGATCGCGGTCGGCCAGCCAGACGCCGCACCCATCCTCGCGCAACGCGAGCGCAATCGAGGTCCCGATCACGCCCGTCCCGATGACCGCAACCCTCACTGGGCCATCACTACTGGGCGATGTCGAGCCGGAGCGCGGCGGCACCCCGCAGGTACACGTGCTGGATGGCCGAACGCGGGCGGTCCGTCTGGATGTGAGCCATCAGCCGCACCACGCGCGGCATGGCACCGGGCACGGCGATCTCCGAGGCGCAGATCAGCGGGACGTCGTGGAAGCCGATCTTGCGCGCGGCCAGCGCGGGAAACTCTGCGGTCAGGTCGGGCGTCGCGGTGAACAGGACACTGATCACGTCATCGGTGGTGAGGTCGTTACGGGCCATCACCTCGGTGACCAGCTCGGCCGTCGCCTCGAGTATTGCCTCCCGGTCGGCGGAATCGACCTGCACCGCACCGCGAATCGCCCTGACTGCCATCGGCCCGTTCCTCCCATCGCCACAGATTACCTAGAGGCCAACCGCCGCGAAGAGCTCGCCGATTTCTGGCGTGCTCAGATGGCGCGAGGTCCCGGGCTTAAGGTTGCCGAGCCTGACCGGCCCGACATCGGTGCGGACCAGCCGGCTGACCGGATGTCCCGTCGCGGCTAGCATCCGCCGCACCACGTGCTTGCGGCCCTCGTGCAAGGTGATCTCCACGAGCGCCCGGTGGCCCGACCGGTCGATTATCCGGAACTTGTCCGCCGTGGCCACGCCGTCGTCGAGCTCGATCCCGGCGGTCAGCCGGCGGCCCAGGTCCCGCGGCAGCGTGCCGGTCACCTCGGCCAGGTAGGTCTTGGCCACCTCGAAGCTGGGGTGCGCGAGCCGGTGCGCGATCTCGCCGTCGTTGGTGAGCAGCATCAGGCCCTCGGTGTCGTAGTCCAGCCGGCCGATGTGGAAGAGCCGCTCGGGACGGTCACCGAGATAGTCGGCCACCGTCCGCCGGCCGCGCGAGTCCGACATGGCGGTCAGCACCTGCGGCGGTTTGTTGAAGGCCAGGTAGACCTGACCGGCCTTGGCCGGGATGCGCTTGCCGTCCACCCTGATCACCTGCTGCTCGGGGTCGACCCGGGCACCGAACCGGCGGACGGTCTCACCGTCCACCTCGATCCGGCCCGCGCCGATCAGCTCCTCGCAGTACCTGCGGCTGCCGATCCCGGCTGCGGCCAGGACCTTCTGCAGCCGGACCCCGCCGGGGATGTCAGTCAGCGAGTCCCGCTCACCCTCGTCCTCGTCGTCGAAGTCGTGGACCCTGGGGTTACGGTCGGGCGTTCTCATCCTCGATATCCTCAATGCTCTCCGGCAGGAAGGGCGCGAGATCCGGAAGGTCCTCCAGGCTCGCCAGCCCCAAGCGTTCCAGGAAGTACCTGGTGGTCCGGTACAAGATGGCACCGGTCTCCGCGTCCGTGCCCGCTTCCTCGGTGAGGCCGCGCAGTACCAGCGTACGCATAACTCCGTCACAGTTGACCCCGCGCACGGCCGACACGCGGGCTCGGCTCACCGGCTGGCGGTAGGCGACCACGGCCAGGGTCTCCAGCGCCGCCTGGGTCAGCCGGACCTCCTGCCCGTCACTGACGAAACGCTCGACCAGCGGGGCGCAATCCTCGCGCGTGTAGTAGCGCCAGCCGCCGGCGATCTCGCGCAGTTCGAAGCCGCGGCCCTCGGCGGCGTAGGCCGCGGCCAGGTCGCGCAGCTCGGCCGACACCTCGTTCCGCGGGCGCTCGAGGACCTGGGCGAGCATGACGGCCGGCACCGGTTCGTCGGCTACCAGCAGGATCGCTTCCAGGCTGGCTCTCAGACCCGGGCCCGGCGGGGTCCTCGGGCTGGGATTCGATGCTCATGGTTTTTTGTCGCTTCCGGTCAGCTCACTGACGTTATCAACGCCGGGCGGCTGGCCGTTCCACGTCACGTACAGCTCGCCAAGCGGGGCCACCTGCTCGAAGGAGACGGCATCTTCCCGGTACAGCTCGAGCAGCGCGAGGAACGACGCCACCACCTCATAGCTGCCCGCCGCGCGGGCGGTCAGCTGCCGGAAGCTGGCCCGGCCGACCTCGGCCAGCAGGGTCGCGATGAGGTGGGCCTGGTCCCTGATGCTGATCACGGGCGAATGAATGTGCTCGGTCGATACCGTCGGCGGCACCTTGGGCGCGAGCGCGAGCGCCGCCAGCCGGGCGAACTCCGCCGGGGCCCAGGCCGAGCAGGACCTCGGGCAGCAGCTGGGCGAAGCGCGGCTCGAGCGGAACCCGCCGCGGGAAGCGGCGGGCCGAGGCGGTCATCCGGGCCGCGAAGGCGGCCGCCACCTCCTTGTACGCGCGGTACTGCAGCAGCCGGGCGAAGAGCAGGTCCCTGGCTTCGAGCAGAGCGAGGTCCTCCTCGTCCTCTACCTCACCGGAGGGCAGCAGCCGGGCGGCCTTGAGGTCGAGCAGCGTGGCCGCGACCACCAGGAAATAGCTGACCTGATCCAGGTCCCAGCCGTCGGCACGGTGCGAGATGTAGGCGATGAACTCGTCGGTGACCTGGGAAAGAGCCACTTCTGTGATGTCCAGCTTGTGCTTGGAGATAAGCGCGAGCAGCAGGTCGAACGGGCCCTCGAACACGTCCAGATGCACCTCGAAGGCGCCAGTGGAGGCCACGCCTTCCGGGTCGCCCGCCAGATCTGGGTCATGCGCGCTCACGATCATGACGGTATCGCTGGCCAGCTAGGGACGGGCCAGGTGGCCGGGAAGCTGCACGGTCCGCCGCGGCGATGCGGCGGGCCAGCAGGCTGTCCTGGCCTTGCGCATCGAGGTCGGCGAGCAGGACGGCAATCGCTTCGCGGACGATCCGGCCCCGGTCGGCGGCGGCGCCATAGCGCAGCAACGCGAGCCGGGCACGTTCCAGGTCAAGTAGTTCCTCGGCGGACAGGTAGACGGTGATCTTCTGGGTGTGCTTCTCCCGGCCGCTAGCCAGGCGCCGGTCGCCCCCGTCTGGGCCGACACTGGCGGGTCGCAAGAGCTCGGCAACCCCAGGAAGACTTACCCTCCGTGATCGTCCCCTGCCTGCCGCCACCGCTCCAGTACCTCCTTGGCCAGCTCCCGGTAGGCATTCGCCCCCATTGAACTGGAATCAAAGCTGGTAATAGGCTCTCCGGCCACCGTAGCGTCCGGGAACCTCACCGTGCGATTGATTACGGTATGAAAAACCTTGTCGCCGAAGCCATTGACCATGCTGGCCAGGACCTCGCGGGTATGCAGCGTCCGGGAGTCGTACATGGTGGCCAGCAGGCCGTCGATCGTGAGCTTGGTGTTCAGACGACGCGAGACCTTGTCGATGGTCTCCATCAGCAGGGCCACGCCGCGCATCGCGAAGTACTCGCACTCCATCGGGATGAGCACGCTATCCGCGCAGGCCAGCGCGTTGACCGTCAGCAGGCCGAGAGAGGGCTGGCAGTCGATCATGATCATGTCGTAGTCCGGCAGCACCGGCTGGAGCACCCCGCCGAGCACGTACTCGCGACCGACCTCGCTCACCAGCTGGACCTCGGCCCCGGACAGGTCGATGTTGCTCGGCAGCAGGTCCATGCCGTCGACACCGGTCTTGTGCATCACGTCCTGGGTGGTGACGCCGCGCTCCATGAGCAGGTTGTAGACCGTGTAGTCGATGTCGTGCGGCTGGATGCCGAGGCCGACCGACAGGGCACCCTGCGGGTCGAAGTCCACGAGCAGGACACGCCGGCCCTGCTCGGCCAGGGCCGCGCCCAGGTTGATCGTGGTCGTGGTCTTGCCCACGCCGCCCTTTTGGTTGCAGACCGCCACGATGCGCGCGGGGCCGTGAGCCGTGAGCGGCTCGGGATCCGGGAAGGCGTACAACGGCCGCCCGGTCGGACCAAGCTCTCCTGCCTGGTGCTCTGTCGTGCGGGATGCTGTCACCAGTGCTGAACCTCCGCGCTAAGGCCGCGACGATGCCCACGGAACCTGGCTTGGACTCTATGGCCTGCGCCGGACGCCGGCAAGCAGGCTCGCCGTATGCACCCTGATATCCACGCGGGCGGATCGCTCCTGCGGCCGCCGCTAGCGCCAGTGGGCGGCGAGGGTGAAGCGCGGGTCCGGAGCGCTGCCCGCCACAGGCCAGATCGGCGGCGATCTCGCCCACCAGCGGCGCGAACTTGGCGCCGTGGCCAGAGCAGGGCGAGCAGATCACGAACGGTCCCTGCCGGTCCAGGATGAAATCCTCGCTGGCGGTCGAGGTGTACAGGCAGGTCACCTCGCTGACCGGCGCGGGGTTCAGGCCGGGCAGCCGGTGGCCTGATGAACGCGCGGATCCGGTCCCTGGCGGCCGGGCTGACGATCCCGTCGCGGCCGTCGGCGGTGGTGACGGTCCCGTGCCCGTGCTCCCCGAGCTTGACCGTGCCCGGCACCTCGCCGTCCCGTCCGGCCGGCAGGCCGTACCTGATGATCTCATCGTGGTAGATAAAGGCCGGCCACGGACCCGGCTGGCCGCGGGCGCGACGTGGAACGCGTCCTGCTGGGTCACCACTAGGGGCGGTAGCCGGACCTGCGCGCCGAGCAGCGGCTCCAGCCAGGCGCCGGCGGCTACGATCACGGTCGGCGACCGCCACGTCCGTTCGGCGGTATAAATGGTTGCGCCCGCCTCGCGTGCCTCCACCCGCAGGACCGGGGTGCGATGATGGAACTGCGCGCCCGCCGCGGCGGCGACCGCCCGCATCGCCGTTATCGCGCGCTCCGGGTCGAGCACCCCGGCGTCGGGATGGAACATGACCGGCTCGGGCCCGAACGACATGCCCGGCCAGCGCTCGGCGGCGGCCGCCGCCGGGCATCAGCTCCGCGGGCACTCCGAACGCGGTCAGGATGTCGCACATCTTCTCCTGCTCACGGGCCGGGCCGAAGTCGATGGCGCCGGTGGTCAGGATCAGCTCCTCGCCCGCTGCGTCGGCGAGCTCCCGCCATCCCCGCCGGGCCTCGCCGGTCAGCCGCACGTAGAGCGGGTCGGGATACGCGCGCCGGAAGATCCTGGCGCTGCCGTGCGAGCTGCCCAGTCGGTGGCCTGGCGGGAAGGCCTCCAGGACCACCACCGAACGGCCCCGGCGGGCCAGCGCCCACGCGGCCGCCGATCCGGCCAGCCCGGCCCCGATGACGACCACATCTGACCGTTCGGTGCTCATCCGCCTACGGTAACCCGTCGGCGCGGGGCGGGTTGGCGGCGCTGGGGCGGCTGGGGGACGCTGGGCGGCGACCTGGTAGTAATATGTCTACGCTTATTATTTTTTCATAAGCTCGTTATGGGCAGGGCTGTTATTCTTCCGGCACGATGAGCGCGTTCCCCGACGACCGACGCGACCTGGCGGCAATGCTCGCGCCGCTGACCAGGGTGCTGATCGCGCGCGAGGAACCGGTGCTGCACGAGCACGGTATCTCGATGTGGGGCTATATCGTGCTGACCGCCTTGGTCGAGCAGCCGGTACGGACCCAGGCGGCGCTGGCCCAGGCGATCAACGCGGACAAGAGCCGGATCATCGGTGTCCTGGACGACCTGCAGCAGCGCGGGCTGATCCAGCGCCAGCTGGATACCGCCGACCGGCGCGTCCACCTGCTCTCGCTCACCCCGGCGGGAGACCGGCTGCGGCGATCGGTGGAGTCGGCGATTCGTGAGCGGGAAGACGAAGTGCTCGCGACGCTGCCCGCCGCCGACCGCGTGGTATTCCTGCGATCGCTGAAGGCGCTGTACGTGCGGCACCGGATGCCATGAGAGGCGGCCTGGGCATCCCGTTCCCGCCGGTGGCCGAGCGGTTCGAGCGGCTCGAGGAGACCCTGCAGATCTGCCTGCAGATGTGGCGCGGCGACGAGAGCCCATACCACGGCAAGCATTATTCACTCGACCGGCTGCTGAACTCGCCGCAGTCCCTGACCAGGCCGCATCCCCCGATCATGATCGGCGGCGGCGGGGAGAAGAAGACCCTCCGCTTCGTGGCCAAATACGCCGACGCGTGCAACCTTTTCCCCGGGCCGGACCTGGCCCGCAAGCTGGACGTGCTGCGCGCGCACTGCGATGCGGAAGACCGCGACTACGACGAGATCACCAAGACCTGCTACTTCCTCTTCGACGTCGGCGCGAAGGGCGAGAAGGCAGCCGAGGTCGTCGACCAGCTCGGCCAGCTGGCCGAGCTCGGCTTCGACGTCGCCATCGGCGGGGTGGCGGGCGTCTGGCAGGTCACCCCGCTCGAGGTGATCGCCGCCGAGGTGATCCCGGCCACGCCGTCTCTGGCTGCCCTGTCCTTCCGCTGTTAGCGGGCCTCCGGCTCGCGGCCCGCTCGTCGTTGGCGTGCTGGACGGCCGCCGCGTTGCGGTCATCGCCGCGCGCGGTCAGGCCGGCGACGACGCCTGCAACGTCGCCCACCGGGCGGTTCTGGCTCAGCTTGGCCTTGGCCTCGATCCGGGTGATCTGCAGCTCCAGGCCCACGATGGCGCGCAGCTGCCCTTCGATGAACGAGCGCGGCGCGTCGTCGACCGACCATGCGGGCGACTGGCCCGGCGAGGCCAGCCGGGCCGCTTCGTGCTTGGCGGTCAGGCGCCGGACGACGTCCTCCACCCACGGCGGGTCGTCGTGGACAACGAGCTGACCGTAGACGTGCGCCGTGACGTAGTTCCAGGTCGGGACCACCCGGCCATGCTCGGCCTTGGTGGCGTACCAGGACGGCGAAACGTACGCGTCCGGACCGCGGACGATGGCCAGCGACTCGCCGAGCGCGGGCTTGCGCCACTGGTCGTTGTTACGGGCCACGTGCCCGTACAGGGCGCCCTGCTCGCCTGCCGCGGGCTCGTACGCGAACGGCAGCATGGTGGCCAGCAGGCCGTCCGCGGTCAGCGTGACCAGGTCGGCCGCGCCGTGCTTGGCCAGCAGCTCACGGGTGGTCGCGTCGTCGGCGGCGAAATGGGCGGGAATGTACATGGTGCCTCCGGTCCTAGGCTAACGCCCGGAAGCCACCGGGTCAGGCTGCCCCAGACGGCGTCGTAGTCGTCCTGGCGGTGCCCCGCCTCCATCGCCTGCCTGGTGGGGATGATCATCCAGCGGCTCTCGAACATGAACGCCAGCGTGCCGTCGATCTTCTGCGCCGCCAGCTCGGCGGTGCTGGCCCTGGCGAACGTCTCCGCGTCCGGCCCGTGCGAGGTGAAGGTGTTGTGCAGGCTGGCCCCGCCGGGCAGGAAACCCTCCGCCTTGGCGTCGTAGACGCCGTGGACCAGGCCCATGAACTCGGACATGACGTTGCGGTGGTACCAGGGCGGCCGGAAGGTGTCCTCGCCCACCAGCCAGCGCGGCGGGAAGATGACGAAGTCCACGTTGGCCAGGCCGGCAAGCTCGCTCGGCGAGGTGAGCACGGTAAAGATGGACGGGTCCGGGTGGTCGAAGCTGATCGTGCCGATCGTCATGAAGCGGGCGGTGTCGTACTTGTACGGCACGTAGTTCCCGTGCCAGCCGACCACGTCAAGCGGTGAATGGTCGTAGTCGGCGGCCCACAGGTTCCCGCCGAACTTCTGCACCACCTGCACGGCCGTCGGCCCGTCCTGGTAGGCCGCCGACGGGGCCAGGAAATCGCGCTCGTTGGCCAGCCCGTTAGCGCCGATCGGACCGCGTTCTGGCAGCGTGAAGGCGGCGCCGAAATTTTCGCACAGGTAGCCGCGGACCGGCCCGGACGCAAGCTCGACCGCGAACCTGAGGCCACGCGGGACCACCGCGATCTCGCCGGGCGACACCTCCAGCGGGCCGAGCTCGGTGCGTAGCAGGACCGTGCCCTGCTCGGGCACGAACAGCAGTTCACCGTCGGCGTCGACGAAATACCTGTCGGTCATGGAGCGGTTCGCGGCGTACAGGTGCGCGGCCATGCCGTTGCGCGTCTTGATGTCGCCGTTTCCCGCCACCGTGTACAGGCCGTCGATGAAGTCGGTGCCCGCGGCCGGCATGGGCAGAGGGTCCCAGCGAAGCCGGTTCGGGTCGGGCTCGATCTCATCGAAAGGGGTACCGCGGAGCCTGTCGTTGCCGATGCGCGAGAACTTCGGGTGCGCGGCCGACGGCATGATCCGGTACACCCAGGTCCGGCGGTTGACCGCCCGCGGCTGGGTGAACGCGGTCCCGCTGAGCTGCTCGGCGAACAAGCCGAGCGGCGCGCGCTGCGGTGAGTTGCGCCCCGCCGGCAGGGCCCCGGGCACGGCCTCGCTGGCGAACTCATTGCCGAACCCAGCCTGGTAGGCGTACTGGCCCGCCGCGTTCTCGCCCGCCCCGTTCTCGCTGGCCGCGGTGCAGAGACGGCTACATCCGTCATCGCTACCTCCTCGCTCCGGTTCACACCCTTATACAACCACCGACCCCGGCAAGGCCGTGCCCGCGCGCGGCGGAAGTGGGATGCTGAGATGGACTGGGAAAAGGGACGGAATTAGCGGTGGCGGATAGGTGGCTGACGTTCGACTGCTACGGAACGGTGGCGGACTGGAACTCATGTATGGGCGGGGCTCTGGAGGCAATCCGGGAAGTTTCGGTGGCCGACGCGGGCCGGCTGCTGACCGCCTATCACCAGACGGAGCTTGAACTCGAGGCCGCCTCGCAGTGGCGCCCGTACCGGGAGGTGCTCACCGCCGGGCTGGCCCGGGCGGCCGAGCGCGAGCAGGTCGCGCTGCCGCCAGGGCGGCGAGGAAGCGCTGGTCCGGGCCTGGGGCGGTATGGCAGGTCTTCCCCGACGCCGGTGCGGCCCTGGCCGCGCTGCGGGACCGGGGCTGGCGGCTGGCGTTCCTGACCAACTGCGACGAGGACCTGTTCGCCGGTACCAGGACGCAGTTGCCTGTTCCCGTTCGATCTGTGGGTGACGGCGGAGGAGGTGCAGAGCTACAAGCCCGATCTCGCGCATTTCCGGAGGTTCGCCGAGAAGACCGGGGTCGCGAAGACGGACTGGATTCACGTGGCCAACAGCTGGGTGCACGATATGCTGCCCGCGGCCCGGATGGGACTGCGTTCGGTCTGGGTGGACCGCGACCTGACCGGGCATCCCGCCAAGCTGGCGGACCGGCGTATCACCAGCATGCGCAGGCTGCCGGAGGCGGTGGATGACGTCAGCGCCATCCCGGTCTCAGGGGCTCAGCGGGCCAGGCGAAGGCTGAGCTGTCGGTGGTGCAGGCGGCGGCGGCGGTGATGCCGCCGTTGGCGGAGGCCAGGCCCCTGATGCCGGACGGGCTGGCGGACGGGCTGGCGCTGGCGGACGCGGTCGGGCTGGCGCTGGCGCTGGCGGCGGAGGGTGCCTGCGTACTGGGCGAGGGCGGGCTGGTGCTGGGCGAGGCCGCGGCGATGGCCGGGGACACCAGGCCGGTGAAGTCGGAGCCGAGGATGAGTTCGACGGAGCCGGGCGCGAGGCTCTTGTCGAGCAGGTCGGTGACGTGCGTGAGCTCCTTCTTGAGCGTGTTCACCTGGGCCAGGTCGGCGGCGGAGGGGTACTCGATCACCGAGTTGGTATAGGCGAAGCTCGCGGCGTCACCGGTGCCGGTGACGTCGAAACCGCGCTTGGTCAGCCCGGATGCCGCCTGGACCGCGAGGTCGGGCACGCCGGAGCCGTTGAGGATCCTCACCTTGACGTTGGCCGGGCTGGTGGTGAGCACCTGCGCGCCGCCGGACGCCGAAGACGCCGGGGTAGCGGAAACCGGCGGCAGGGTCGCATCCCGGGCGATGGCCGCGAACACCTTGCTGGCTTGCGGCTGCATGAACTGGATCCGGTTGGGGTTCTGCGTCCAGGGCTCGTTCGGCGCCGTGATGAACTGCACGTTCTGGCTGGACAGGCTGCGGAAGCTCTCGCCGATCTGGATCAGGTCCGAGACGCTCATGCCGGCGTCGGTGGTCATGGAGGCGGCCGCGTCGGTGACCACGTTCAGCAGCTTGAGCGGATTGGTCAGCAGGCCGCCGCCGAGCACGCCCTTGACGACCTGAGCGGACATGAACTGGTCCCGCTGGATCCGCTCCAGGTCCGATCCGGTGCCGAGGTCCTCGCGGGTCCGCCAGAAGGCCAGCGCCTGGACCCCGTTGATGTGCTGCTCGCCCGAGTTGAGGTCCAGCCCGGACAGGGGATCGTTTACGTTGAACGGCACGCAGACGTTGACGCCACCCAGGTCGTTGACGACCTTGACGAAGCCGAGCATGCCGATCCCGATGAAGTGGTCGATGCGGACGCCGGTCACCTGCTCGACCGTCTTCCACAGGCAGGTCGGGCCGCCGATCTGGAGCAGCGAGTTGATCTGCACGAAGCCATACGGGTTGGCCTGCTGGCCGGTGTAGCCGGGTCCGCGGCCGCATTGGTACTGCGGCACCATGGTGTCGCGCGGGATGCTCACCACCGTGACGTGATGCCGCCCGGGCGAGATGTGGATGAGCATGATCGTGTCGGTGTTGTCGGTCTGGTCGCTGCCGGTGTGCAGGACGTACTGCTCGTGCGGGGTCAGGCCGGCCCGGCTGTCGTCCCCGTACACCAGGATGTTCATGGAGTTCGTGCTGTACACCGGCGGGCGGTGGCCGAGAGCCTGGCCGGGCACCGTGACGCGGGTGATGCTGTCGTAAACGGCGCGGTACTTCAGGTACGCGGTCAGCGTTCCGGCGGCGACGATAACGACTGCGGCGACGGCAACCCAGCGGAGCACATGCCGCTTGCCCGTGCGCGGCGGTTCCCGCATGCGCGACCTCCCGCTGTGACTGGGTACCCAGTCCCCTGCCCAACGGATACTCAAAAGCCCGTAGTTCCCAAAATGTTACCCAGCAGCCGCCGGTTTCATCCGTACCAGGGTGCCGTTACATACTCGTAAGAGGTCGAGTATGCGCAAGAGGGCCTAAACGGAAGCGAGGACGCGGGGCTGCGGCCGCCCTAGACGGGGGCCTGCGTAGCGGGGGCGGGAGCCGGGGACGCGGAGGCGGCGGCTAGGCGGCGGAGGGCGGCTCGGACTAGGGAGGGGTCGGCGGTGGTCCAGAACGGCGGCAGGGAGGCCCGGAGAAAATCGCCGTAGCGCGCGGTCATCAGGCGGGGGTCGAGGACGGCCACCACGCCGCGGTCGGTCATGGTCCGGAGCAGCCGCCCGGCGCCCTGGGCCAGCAGCAGCGCGGCCTGCGACGCGGCCACCGTCATGAACCCGTTGCCGCCGCGCGCGGCCACCGCGCGCTGGCGGGCCGAGGCCAGCGGGTCGTCGGGCCGCGGGAACGGGATCCGGTCGATGACCACGAGCTGCAGGGAGTTGCCCGGCACATCGACGCCCTGCCACAGCGACAGCGTGCCGAACAGGCAGGTCGGTTCATCCTCGGCGAACTGCCTGACCAGCTGGGCGGTGACGTCGTCGCCCTGGCACAGCAGCGGATAGGGAGATCCGGTCACGGAGCGCCCCGGCCGCCTCCTTCGCCGCCCGCATGGACGAGAACAGCCCCAGCGTCCGGCCGCCGGCCGCCTCGATCAGCTCCTGCAGCTCGGTCAGGTACGCCTCGGGCAGCTGGTCCCGGCCCGGCGGGGGCAGGTGCCTGGCCACGTACAAGATGCCGCTGCGCGGATGATCGAACGGGGAGCCCACGTCGATGCCGGACCAGGTGAGCTGCTCGGAGTCCTCGCCGGCCGCCGGCCGCCCGGCCGGACGGGCGGCGGGCGCGGGCAGCCCCCACTGGATGGCCAGCGGGGTGAAGGACCCGCCGAGGGCGAGCGTGGCCGAGGTGAGCGCCACCGTGCGCTCGCCGAACAGCCGGGTCCGCAGCACGTGGCCGACCTCCAGCGGCGCCACCCGCAGCGTGGGCGCGCGCCGCGCGTCCTCGACGAACGGCCGGTCGAGCCAGACCACCTCCTCACGCGCGGTGATCGTCGGCGCCGAACGCGTCCAGGACCCGGCTGGCGGTGCGCTGCAGCTCATCCAGCGCCGCCAGCGTCATCCGGGCCATCGCCATCCGCTGCGGGTCCTCTTCCTGGCCCGGCGCGCTGGCTCGGATCGCGTCCGCGCACGCGCCGGCCGCGTCCCGCACCGAGGCTCAGCGTCGCGGCCAGCGCGTCGGACAGCACGTCCATCCGGCCCGCGGGCGCGTCGCCGAGGTCGATGCTGAGCGCGGCCGCCGCCTGGCGCAGGCGGTCCGCGACCGCGGCCGCCTCGGCCGGGCCCTCTGGCGGCCGCGGAATCGGTCAGCCGCGCGCAGCGGCGAGCCGCGGCGTCGATGCCGGGACCGGACAGCTCCCCCGCCGTGGCCGAGGTGACCCGGTCCACCAGGTCATGTGCCTCGTCGATGATCACCACGTCGTGCTCGGGCAGGACGTCGATGTCGGAGGTGGCGTCGATCGCGAGCAGCGCGTGGTTGGTCACGACGATGTGCGCCTTGGCGGCGGCGTCCCTGGCCCGCTCGGCGAAACACCGCGAGCCGTACGGGCAGCGCTGCGCGCCGATGCACTCCTGCGCGCTGACCGAGACCTGGCGCCAGGCGGCTTCGGGCACGCCGGGGACCAGCTCGTCCCGGTCCCCGGTGGTCGTCTCCTCCGCCCACTCGTGCAGCCGCTTCACCTGCCGGCCCAGCGGCGAGGCCGGACCACTGTCGACCGGGTCGAACAGCGCGTCGGCCGGGTCATCGGCCGCGCCGCCACGCTGGCGGTGCAGGCACAGGTAGTTGCGGCGGCCCTTCAGGATGGCGAACTCCGGCTCCCGGCCAAGCAGCGGCGCCAGGGCGGCGGCCAGGCGCGGCAGGTCGCGGTCGATCAGCTGGCGCTGCAGCGCGATGGTGGCCGTCGCCACCACCACCGTGTTCTCGGTCGTCATCGCGTGCCGGACGGCCGGGACCAGGTACGCCAGCGACTTTCCGGTGCCGGTTCCGGCCTGGACGGCGACGTGCTCGCCGGTCTCGATGGCCCGCTGCACCGCCTCGGCCATCGTGACCTGACCCGGCCGTTCCGCGCCGCCGATGCCGTCCACCGCCGCCGCGAGCAGATCCGCGACGTCCGGCACCGCCTTGCTGACGGCCAGGGCAGCTCCGGGCGTCGGCGAGAATCTCGGCAGCGACCTTGGCCCGGGTTTTACTGGCGGAGCTGGATTTGGCCGTGGGCTCGCTAGAGTTGCGAGACGACGTCCGAGCGGGGGGCACGTCCGAACGCTATCGCGTGCCGCCCGGAGCGGCGAATACGCGGGGCACGAGGCCAGGTAGGCACGGCGTGTCACGCAGGACCGTTCGGGTAAATTTTGCCTTTGAACAAAAGAAGGGGCAGGACATGACCAGTGCGGACCTTCTGACGGACGCCTTCGGCCGGATCAGCGAAGTCGTCCACGAGGCGGTCGAGGGGCTGACGGCTAGCCAGCTGGCGGCCCGGCTGGATGACGACGCCAACTCGATCGCCTGGCTGTGCTGGCACCTGACCCGGGTCCAGGACGATCATCGTGGCGGGCGCCTTCGGCGTAGCCGCAGGTGTGGCTCGAGGCCGGCAAGCGGTTCGAGCTGCCGTTTCGCGCCGTCCGACATCGGCTACGGGCACAGCTCACGGCAGGTAGCCCAGGTCACGGTGGTCGTCGGCCGACCTGCTCACCGGGTACGCCGACGCGGTGCACGAGCAGAGCCGTCCGGCTGGTGGCCGGAGTCACCGACGCGGACCTGTGGCGGGTGGTGGACGAAGCCTGGGATCCGCCCGTGACGCTGGGCGTCCGGCTGGTCAGCGTGATCTCGGACTGCCTGCAGCACGCCGGCCAGGCCACCTTCATCCGCGGCATCCTGCTCCGCCGGGGCTAGGGCAGCAGTCCCGAGGCCGAGTCGGACGTGGCCAGCCTGGGTCTTGGGGCTCGCCGGCCGGAGGCAGCCAGCTCCAGCCGTCGTGTCCGGACAGCTCGTAGGCCCAGGGCGGCTCCGCGCCGCGGCGGGTGCAGGTGACCACCGACGCGAAGATCGCGGCCTTGGTCGCGCTGCGCACGGCCGCCGGGTCGCCGAAGTCGGCCGGGCCGAGCCCGTTGCCCATCCACCAGGTCAGGAAGGCTCCGCCGAACGCGTCACCGGCTCCGACCGTATCGACGATCGGAGCCGGCGGGACCTCGGCGCGGATCACCTGCCCCGCGGCGAAGGCCCGCACGGCCGCCGCGCCGTCGGTGACCACCACGCAGGCCGGGCCCCGGGCGAGGAGTTCGGCCGCGGCGGTCTCGGCGTCCTGCCCGGGAAACAGGTAGGCGAGGTCTTCGGTGCTCGTCTTGATCATGTCCACCCGGCGCGCGATCCGGTCCAGCCGGTCCAGGTAGGCCTGCCGTGACCCGATCGCGCCCGGACGGCAGTTCGGGTCGAGCATGACCGTGATCCCGGCCGGGAGCGAGGCGACCAGCTGCTCCAGGCTGGTGCCGATCGGCTCCATGACCAGGCCGAGGCTGCCGATGTGCAGCGCCGTCGTACCCGGCGGCAGGACTGACCTGGCCCGGCCCGATCGCGGCCGCCGAGGTGCCGGTCAGGTAGAAGCGGTAGCCGGGGACGCCGGCCGGATCGACGTCGACGACCGCCAGCGTGGTGGGCGGCTCGGCGGCGGCCTCGATCGCCACGTCCACCCCGTGGCGGTCAAGGTCGGCCCGCATCAGCCGCCCGAACCGGTCCGCGGAGAACCGGCCGAGGAAGACGGCGGGCTGGCCGAGCCGGGCGATGGCCCGCGCGACGTTGAACGGGCCGCCGCCGAACCGGGCGTCCACGTGGCCGGACGGATCCACGATCAGGTCGATCAGGGCCTCGCCCGCGACAGTGATCATGCGCGTGTCCGGTCCTTATCGATCAGGCCCGCGACATCGGCCGACGCCGCGCCGGTACGTTTGGCCAGCTCCAGCATCATCAGCCCATTGCCCCCGATCGCGTTCCACCGTTCGCACAGGTTATTACCGGGAACGATGGGAAGGGACGGCATGAACTCGACCTGCAGGTCAACCTGGCGGGCTTCCCTGATAACAGCGGCTCGCATCGCGCCGTCACCTTCCCATCCTGCCCCCAGGTTCAGACATGACGATCGACCAGGTCGCGGCCGGCCTACTTCACCGCGCCCATGGACAGGCCGCGGACCAGCTTGTCCTGCGCCGACCAGCCGGCGATCAGCACCGGCAGGCACGCGATCGTCGCGGCCGCCGACAGGTGCGCCAGGAACGGGCCTTCGGGCTGGACGAAGCCGACCAGGTAGATCGGCACGGTCGCCGCGTTGATCGTGGTCAGGTTGACCGCGAGGAAGAACTCGTTCCAGGCGAAGATGAAGCAGATCAGCGCGGTGGCGGCCAGGCCGGGACTGATGATCGGCAGGATCACCCGGCGCAGCTGCGTCAGCAGCCCGGCGCCGTCGACCCGCGCGGCCTCGATGATCTCCGGCGGCACCTCGAGCAGGAACGAGCGCAGCATCCAGACCGCGATCGGCAGGTTCATCGCGGTGTAGAGGATGATCAGCAGCTGCACGTGGTCGAGCAGGTGCAGGTCCCGGGCGATGACGTAGAGCGGGATGATGGCGCCGACGATCGGGAGCATCTTGGTCGAGATGAAGAAGAACAGCACGTCGCGCCACTTGGGCACCGGGCGGATCGAGAGCGCGTACGCGGCGGGCAGCGCCAGGATGAGCACGAGCAGCGTCGACACCACGCGTGATGATCACGGAGTGCTCGAGGTAAGACGGCAAGCCGTTCAGGCCGCCCGCGCCCTTCCACACCGACGCGTACTCGGCGAAGCGTCGGCTTGAAGATGAAGTGCGGGGTGGGCGTGTCGGCGGTCGGCTCGGTCTTGAGGCCGGTCAGCGCCATCCACAGCACCGGGAAGAAGAAGACGAGGACGACGACCCAGGTCAGCACGCCGAGCAGCAGCCGGGTCAGGGGCTTGGTCTGACGTTCGGCTACGGTCCTCTTCTGCCGCGGCTCATCGCCCTCTCATCCCTTCGTCGCTGAACAGGCTGGAGATCGTCCGCAGCGCGAACGTCGCGATGAGGATCGTCGCGACGACGACGACCACGGCCATGGCCGAAGCCCGGCCGATGTCGAACCCCTGGAAGCCGATCTGGTAGATGTAATAGGGCAGGTTGGTCGTGTCGGTGGCCGGGCCGCCCTGGGTGATGATGTAGATCGCGTCGAAGGCCTGCACGATGTAGATCGATCCGAGCAGGACGCCGAGCTCGATGTACGGGCGCAGGTGCGGCAGCGTCAGCGAGCGGAAGATCCGCCAGGCGCCGGCCCCGTCGACCCGGGCGGCCTCGAGGATGTCCTCGTCCTGGGACTGCAGGCCGGCCAGCGCCAGCAGCACCATGAACGGCGTCCACTGCCAGGTCAGGAACGTGATGATGGTGGCCTGCGAATGCGACCCGATCCAGTTCGTGCTGTGCAGGCCGAAGGGCTTGAGGAAGTAGTTCAGCACCCCGAACGTCGTGTCGAGGATGGTGAACTTCCAGACCAGCGCGGCCGCGGTGGGCATGACCAGGAACGGGCTGATGATCAGCGTGCGCAGGAAGCCGCGGCCGAACACGTAGCCGGTTCAGCAGCAGCGCGATGCCGACGCCGAACAGGACCGAGAGGATGACCGGCACCGCGGTGAGCAGCACGGTGTTGAGCACGGCCGTCCGGAAGATCGGGTCGCCGAAGACGTGCTTGTAGTTATAGAGGGTCGGGAAAGTGCCTGCGGCGCGGTCGGGTAGTTCAGGTTGTACCGCTGGAAGCTGTACCACAGCGTCAGCAGGAACGGGATCTGGGTCACGATGAACATGAACACCAGCGCCGGGACCAGCGGCACCCGGCGGATCCACGACGCCCGCGCGAGCGGCCGGCGCGCGGCGGCGGCTGCAACCTGCGGGACCGCGGGCGGGGAGTCAATCACATTAACCAACGCCGTTGTCCTCTCTGACGGGATCCGGCGGTCAGCAGTCAGCGGCGCTCGATGCCGTGCGCCCGCGGCGGCGTCCGCGGCTGGGACGCCGCCGCGGCGCATGCGTGCAGTCTCGCTACTTGTAGCCGGCCGTCGACAACGGCTTGCTGGGCGATCGACTGGCTCTTCTGCAGGGCCGTGGCGACCGACTCCTGGCCGTCGATCGCGGCGGTGATCTGCGCCGAGACCTGCTGGCCGAAGTCCTCGAACTCGGGGATACCGACGTACTGGATGCCCGGCACCGGCTGCGGGCCAGAGACCCGGCTGGTTGACGTTGACCGAGTTGATCTCCTGCAGCGTCAGCGTGGCGAAGTCTCCGGCCGCCGCCAGGTAGCTCGGGTTCTGGTAGGTCGACGGTGCGGGTGCCGGGCGGGACCGACGGCCCAGCCGTTCTTCGAGGCGTCGTAGGCGATGTACTGCTTGGAGGTGGCCCAGTCCATGAACTGTCCAGGCCGCGCGACTTGTTCTTCGAGGCGCCCTCGAGGGCCAGCGCCCAGCTCCACAGCCAGCCCGAGGACTTGGTCTTGTCGACCGGCGCCGGCGCGAAGCCGATCTTGCCGTGCGATCGGGCTGCCCGGCGGCGTCGAGCGTCGAGGCGGCGACGGTGGCGTCGTACCACATGGCCGCCTTCTGCTGCTCGCATGATGTTCAGGCACTGGTTGAAGCTGTCGTTGCCCGCGCCCTTCTCGCCGTAGTTCTTGACCAGGTTGACGTAGAAGTTCGTCGGCCTGCTCGAACGCCGGCGAGGTCAGCTTGCGCGTTCCAGTTGGTGTCGAACCACTGGCCGCCGAAGGTGTTGACGACGGTGTCCAGCGAGGCGAGGTTGTCGCCCCAGCCGGTCAGGCCGCGCAGGCAGATGCCCGGCGACGCCCTTGGCCGGGTCGTTCAGCTTCGGCGCCAGCGCGGCGATCTGGGCCCAGGTCGGGTTGGCCGGCATGGTCACGTGCGCCGGCGGCGAACATCTCCTTGTTGTACATCATGAACGACGACTCGCCGTAGAACGGGCACCGCGTACAGCTTGCCGTTCGACGACAGCGCGTCCTTGATCGGCGGGAGGAGGTCGTTGACGTCGTAGCTGGCGTCGCTGGTCGCGTCGGCGGTCGAGCGGGTCGATCCAGCTGTTCTTCGCCCAGGACGCGATGTCGTTCGGGCCGATCATGACGACGTCGTACTGGCCGCCGCCCGCGGCGACGTCCTTCTCGACGTTCGCGCGCTCGGTGTTCTCGTCGTAGGTGACGAACTTGACCTTGATGTTGGGGTGGGTGGCCTCGAAGCCGGCCGGGCGTGAGCTTCTCGATCGTGGTCATCAGCGGGTTCGCGGTCACCGCCACCGTGATCGTCACCGGGCCGGAGGAGGTCGAGCTCCCCGAGGAACCCGATGACGAGCACGCGGCTAGCGCGAGCAACCCTGTGGTCGCGATAGCAGGCAGCGCGATCATCCTGCTCCGTCTACTTCGGCGGATCGAGCACTGTTCTCCTCCTTGAGATAGTCCCAGCGGACCGTCAGATTGAACATTTGCGGTGCGCCTGCGCAGCGACCGCAGCGGAGGTGACGCTCCCGCATCACCTTGCGGACATCGTTGTCCGAACTGTGCGCCGATCCGTCACTCGGTGTCAATAGTTCCGTGGCGGTCTCAGGGACACGATCTGATATCGCCGCGCGTTCTCGCATGGCGGCGCTGCGAGCACCGCGGACGCTCCAGACTCGTTGCCCGATACCGTTACGGAAGTCGTTAACAAACGTCGTCGCGAGCGGCGCGTATGCTTCGTCTACGCTGCGAGATCAGCAGCCCGGAGCTGCGGTGCCGGCCGTGAGCGCGGACGTCGTCCGGCTACCGGACCTGCCGCCCTCCGGGCGCCGGCGCGGGTCCGCGTGCGGGCCGCCCAGGCTGCGCTCGCCGACGCCGGGCTCGGCCAGGATCCAGGCCGCTGAGTCGCTCCGATTGACCTCTTGGACAACGATGTCGGCACAGGTAAGGTGCGAAGCGCCATGGCAACGGGTGAAGCAGCCGACGAGCCGCGCAGCGGATCGGCGCAGGGTGACAGGTGACGCGGCCGCGCGCCGCCCGCCGCGGGGCGGCCCGGCCGACCATGCGCGACGTCGCCGCCCGGGCGGGCGTGGGCATCAAGAGCGTTTCCCGGGTCGTCAACGGCGAATACGTCCGGCCGGAGACCGAGCGAGTCATCGTCGACGGCCATCGCTGAACTCGGATTCAGCCGCAACGACAGCGCCGCGATGCTGCGCCAGGGCTCTTCGGCGAGCGTCGGCCTGGTGCTCGAAGACATCGCGGAGCCGTTCCAGTCGATGATGACCCGCGCCGTGGAGGCCGTGACCATCGCGAACGGCTCGATCCTGATGACCGCGTCCTCCGGTGAGGACCCCGCGCGGGAGCGGCAGGTAGTCCGCGCGTTCTGCGCGCGCCGGGTAGACGGGTTGATCATCGTTCCGGCGGCCCACAGCCACAAGTACCTGCTGCCGGATATCCGGGCGGGCGTGGCGACCGTCTTCGTGGACCGCCCCGCCCGCGGCATCGACGCCGACACGATCCTGGCCGACAACGTCGAGGGCGCCCGCGAGGGCGTGGCCCACCTGATCGCGGCCGGGCACCGGCGCATCGGCTTCATCGCCGACACCGCCGAGATCTTCACCGCGGCCGAGCGGCTGCGCGGCTACACGGAGGCGCTCGCGGAGGTGGCCTGGCGTTCGATCCGGCCCTGGTGGAAATGTCGCCGCCCACCGAGAGACAGCGTGGCCGCCGCTCTGGAGCGCATGCTGGCACTGCCGGCCGGCCGACCGCGTTCTTCACCGGGAACAGCCGCATCACCATGATGTTCCTGCGCGCCATCCGCAACCGCGGCACGCCATGCCCGCCCTGGTCGCGTTCGACGACTTCGAGCTGGCCGACATGCTGACCGCCCGGGATCACCGTGGTGGCCCAGGACGCGGCCAGCATGGGGCGGGTGGCGGCCGAGCTGCTTTTCCGCCGGCTCGGCGGCGACGACGGCCCGACCCAGCGCATCTACCTACGCACTACTGATCTCTCGGGGCTCGGGCGAGATCGCGCCGTGATCGTACCCTTTGTTGTGGTAAGAGTCGGCTTAGGGCCGTACGGAGGGGGTCTCGATGCCACCAAGAACTGCGGATTCATCAGGAGCGCAGTCAGTATCGTCGTCTGCCATGGAGCCAGTTCCCGGCCACCGGCCGGTGGTCACGCCGCTGGCGCCGTTGCCCGTGCCTTCGTCCGCGCCGGGCCGGGCGACGATGCGGGACGTGGCGGCGCTGGCCGGGGTGAGCCTGAAGACCGTGTCCCGGGTAGTCAACGGCGCCACGACCGTGGATGCCGACCTGGCGGCCCGGGTACGCCGAGCCGCCGCGCAACTCAACTACCGGCACAACATGACCGCCAGCAACCTGCGGCGCGGGGATCACAAGTCCTTCATGATCGGCCTGATGCTCGAGGATGTCAGCAACCCGTACTCCTCGAGCATTTACCGCGCGGTCGAGAACGTGGCGCGCGAGCGGGGGGTGGGACTGCTGGCGGGCAGCCTGGATGAGGATCCGGTCCGGGAGCGCGAGCTGGCCTCCACCCTGGTGGCGCGGCGGGTCGACGGCCTGATCATCGTTCCGGCCGGACGCGACCATTCGTACCTGCGGGACGAGCAGGAAGTCGGCACCGCCGTGGTCTTCGTGGACCGGCCGCCCGCGCTGCTGCCCGCCGACAGCGTGATGGTCGACAACCGGGACGGCGCCTCGGTCGGCGATCAGGCACCTCATCGGCCATGGGCCACCGCCGGATCGCTTTTCTCGGCGACCTGACCTCGATCTCGACCTGCCAGGATCGCTACTCGGGCTACCAGGAGGGGCTGCGCGAAGCGGGCCTGTCCGAGGATCTCGCGGATCGTCCGGCGGGATCTGCATACCGCCGCCGCGGCCGAAGCGGCCGCAGCCGAACTGCTGGCCGCGCCCGAGCCTCCGTCGGCGCTGTTCAGCGCCCAGAACCTGATCACCCTGGGCACGGTCAGGGCGCTGCGGGCCAGCGGTGTCCAGCACCGCACGGCGATGGTCGGCTTCGACGACGTGCCGCTGGCGGACATGCTCGACCCGCCGGTGACGGTGGTGGCCCAGGACGTGGCGGCCATCGGCACGCTGGCCGCGCAGATCTTGTTCCGCCGGATCGACGGAGACACTTCAGAGCCGCAGGCGCACATCGTCCCGACCCGCCTCGTCGCCCGAGGCTCGGGCGAGATCCCGCCGGGTAGCGTAGCGGAAGGCCGCGACCCGGCCCTGCTCGACCCGTGCAGGGGCCACTCGCGCCGGCCCTGGGCAAGCTGAATAATATCGCGTGCGCGGCGACCTAGGGGAGGATAGCCGCCACGGGGTCCAGAGACGCGGCCCGCTCTTTTTCTGGTACGAGGGTCATAGGGTGGTGACACGTGTCTGGAGACCGCTATCCCGTGCTGTGGATCGGGCAGGTAGCCGTGCTGACGCTACCCACGGAGATAGATATAACGAATGCCGACAGGGTCCGTGAGGACCTGCTCTCCGTGGTCAATCAGGGCGCGGTCTTGCTGATCGCGGACATGAGCAAGACGACCTTTTGCGATTCCGCCGGGGTGAGCGCGCTGGTGCGCGCATTCAGGCGGGCGGCCGCCAGTTCCAGCGCGCTGCGGCTGGTCGTGAGCACGCCGGCCGTGCAGCGGGTGCTGTCCATTACCGGGGTGGATCGGCTGCTAGATGTCTTCCCCAGCGTCGCCGCCTCGCTGGCGGGGCCGGCCTTCGGCGCGCAGGATAATGCGGCCGGGCCCGACCCGGGCGGAAGCCAGCCGTCGGCCGAAAGCGCTACCGCCAGGGCCGACACCGACGGGGGCGGCGCGGGGGTCGCAGGCGGTAATAACGCGTCCTCGAACGGGGGCGGCGGCTCGGGTGGCTGACCGGTCAAGCTGGTCACGATATCGGTGGCGATGTCGCGCAGTTTGACGTTCCTGTTCTGCGACGCGGACCGCAAGATGGCGAACGCATGGGACTGCGTGCAGCGCTCCCTGGCCATAATGATGCCCAGCGCCTGATCAATGACGGTTCGTGACGCAAGCGACGAGCGCAACTGGTCAATGAGGGCCGCGTCAGAGGCCAGCCGGGTGGCCAGGGTCAGCGCTCCGGAAGCATTCTCGGCGAAATTCTCGGCGCGCCGAGCCTCGGCCATACCGAACGCCGCTGCCGTGCGCGCGTACAAGTTGATGGCTCCCACCGGCTGGCCGTCGGCACTCAGCGGCAGCGCCAGGCAGGAGCGGATCCCGGCCGCCTCCGCCTGCGCCTCGAACTCCGGCCATTGCGCCTTGTCGGCGGTGTCTTCGATGCGCACCACATGACCGTCGCGCATCGCATGCAGGCACGGACCGTCGTCGAGTTCGTATTGCAGCCCGTCTACCCGCGCGGCTACCGGGTCACTGCACGCGACGGTAACCGGCCGCCCATTGGGCTGCATCGTCATCCCGCATGATATGCCACCGCTGATAAGACCAGCCGCAAGCATGGAGATTTCATGGAGAAACTGCTCGACACTTTCGGTGCTGAGCAATGCAGTATGCAGCCCTTTAAAATTCTTCCGTCATCGTCAAGATCAGTAACCATGCATGCACCTGTCAGCTAATATGCGGTCTCGCGTTTGTGCTGTGATCAACTACCCATTTGCCGCGAATTAAACTCGGCGGCGCAGGTGCTGACGGTAACGCCGTTCGCGACGCTGGCCGTCCGGCGCCGGCCACGAAGCGCCATCGCCGTAAACGCCATCGCCGTAAACGCGGCACATCTCATGCTTGCCGATGGCGTTTTTCTCCTCATGGTGCTGGATCTGGGCCTACTTGCTCGCTCCCCGCTAGGGCTACACTCAAACGCGGTTCATAGCTTTAGCTACGCAGCTTGAAGAGATAGACGACGGGAAGGTCAGCGGGTGGACGAACGGCAAGACGGCCTGTCGATCGGCGAACTGGCCCGGAGCGCCGGGGTGCCTGCCCCCACCTTGCGCAGTTGGGAAGGCCGGTACGGGTTTCCCCGCCCGCGACGGCTGGCTGGCGGTCACCGCCGCTACGACAGCGGCGACATCACGCTGATCGAAGACGTTCTGCGGCTGCGTGCAGCGGGCATGAGCCTGCAAGCGGCCATCAGCCAGGCCACCGCACGGACCGGGGAACCCGAGCGCTCGGTATTCGCAGGCCTGCGCCGCCAGCATCCTGACCTGGTGTCGCAGATCCTCCGCAAGACCACGCTGCTGGCCCTGACCCGGGCCATCGAGGACGAGTGCTGCGCGCGGGCCGAGCAGGCCGCGCTATTCGCCACCTTCCAGGACCAGCGTTACTACCGCAACTCCGAGCCCCGGTGGAACGAGCTGGCACGCACCGCCTCGGTCGTCGTGGTATTCGCTGACTTCCCCGAGCCCGCCGGCGGCGGGCCGGCCCCCGCCGGCCGGTCCCCGCTGAAGGTATCGCTGCCCGCCGACGCGCCGCTGCGGCGCGAATGGACCCTGGTCTGCGAGGCACGGGACTTCCCGGCCTGCCTGAGCGGCTGGGAATTTCCCGGCCAGCAGGGAGTCGCCGAGGCCGCCCGGCGCTTCGAGGTCATCTGGAGCGTCGATCCGCTGGTCGTCAGGAACGCGGCCATCATCTGCGCGCAACTGGCGGACTCATGGTCGCCCCGCCTTGACCTTCTGGCCAGCCTGACGTCCGATCCGCCCGCGCCCGCTTCCGCCGATCTGCAGCGAGCGGCCGGCCTGCTCAACCGGATGACCGCTTACCTCGAAGCCGCGACGCAACCGTGAAACCGGCCGGTCTAACCTGGGCGCGGGAACCCGTTCTGCTGCTACCCTGCGCCGGGCTTCCTCCTGCACGCTGAGCCTGGCGGCTTCGCGCCGCACCAGCACCTCGCGGTCGGGCTTAACGCAGGCAACGATGACTATTCCGATCACCGACAGCACGAAGCCCAGGAAGAATCCCCAGACGGGGTGGCCCTTACGATGGCCGATGATCGCGGCGATGACGCCAGTAATGATTGCGGGTATCAACACTGCCTGCGGCGATATCAAGAGGCTTCCCTCCGTGCGACGAGAGTTAACGCTGGGTAGACCAGACCGGTACCAGCCGTTGACTCAGTCAGAAGCTTATGCGGCCGGAGCAAGGGCTAGGCGGGCCGGGCGGGCCGGGCGGGCCGGGCGCTCCCCTCTGCAGCGACACCGATGGTCCATCGTGGTTGCCCAATCAACACCTATGGACCTTCGATGTGGGTCAGGTTCGGAGTTCTGCCGGGTTCTGCCCCGGCGAAGCTGTTGCAAGCGGGGCGAACGTTACCTGACACGGCCATTGGGTTGCTGGTGGCCGGTGCGATTGCTGCACGCGTCGTGGCCGAGCTCTCGTCTTGACTTCGTGGCGACGCTTCGCCAGCTCAGGGTGCCGCTGGCCGACATCAAGGCCATCACCGGTCTCGACCCCGGCGCGGCCGCTCAGCGCATCGCCGACTATGAGGCGACCGCCGAGGTCGAGCACGCTGCCCGCCGGGATCTCGCGGGCCTCCTCATTAATCGCCTTAACGGAAGGGACTCCGCCACGTACGAAGTCGAGACCAGGGAAATGCCGCGCCGCAGCCTTTTGTGCCTGAAGCGCAACGTCGACGGGCAAGCTGGCGCCTGGACGCTCGGCAAGGAGTTCGTGGGGCTGTTCAAGGAGCACCCGGTGCCGCGCGTTGAGGGACGGGCCGGCGCCGCGTTCTGCATCTACTGGGGCGAGGTAAGCAGGCCGAGGCTCTCGCCGCGGCCTTCCCCGAACTATCACTTCGCACGGACCCGACGCACCAAGAGGCATACGTCAGTCTCGGTCCGCACGAACAGGTAAACGCTCCGCAGTGGCAGCTCATCTCGGAGTCCCTCCACACCTGGGGCCACGAGCGAGACGTCCGGCCGAGCGAGCTCGGCGTCCGCATCACCTATCTCGCGGCCCCTCCGATCACCAGCGACAGCGTGCCGGACTGCGATTTCGCCGTCCCTCTGCAGCCTGCGACCCGTTAGCCGGCGTCCGGCGGGCCGGTCTCACCGTCCGGTTCATCAGTCCGGGCCTCCGGCATGGCCGGTGACGTCCGCTGGCCTAGAAACCGCCAGCTGCCGTCGTCCCGGTACACCAGTCCCAGATTCTGCGCGATCCGCCGCAACATCCCCATATCGGGAATCGTAGCGACCGGCCCGCGTCGCAGACGGCGCGCCAGGCAGCCGCTTGGCACGGCTCAGGCCGCCCTGGTACCGAACTGACCTGGGTGATCTGCCCTGGTTCGCCAGCTTGTCCCGGAGCCGGGGCGCTAGGCTGGCCGATCGTGGTCACCGCACCGGACATTCCCGGGCATAAGGTCGGGGCAGTCCTCGGATCCGGAGGCTTTGCCACCGTCTACCGGAGCTGGCAGCTCGCCGTCGGGCGGGAAGTGGCAGTCAAGGTCGACAACCGGGTCCTGCTCAGCGAGCGTGACCAGCGCCGCTTTTTCCGCGAGGTGACCGCGGCCGGACGGCTGTCCGGGCACCCGCACGTCATCGACGTCTACGACGCGGGAACACTCGATGACGGCCGGCCTTTCCTGGTCATGGAACTCTGCCCGTCCGGCTCGCTGAATGACATGCTCCGCGAGCATGGGCCGATGGACGCGGCTCAGGTGCGCGACATCGGCATCAAGATCGCCGACGCCCTGGCCGCGGCGCACCTGGCCGGCATCCTGCACCGCGATATCAAACCCGCGAACATCCTGGTCAACCACTACGGCGTCGTCGGGCTTTCGGACTTCGGCCTGGCCTCCATCATCGATGCCGCAGGAGAGCAGACCGCTTCCCATGACGCGCTCACCCCCGCCTTCTCCGCGCCGGAGAGCTTCCGCGGCGAAACGCCGACCGTGCTGGCCGACATCTACGCCCTGGCGGCCACCCTCTACGCGCTGCTGACGGGCCGCCCGCCCACCTTCGGGGCCGACGGGCGGGTCCCCAGCCTGATGACGATCATGGCGCTGCACGACAAGCCGGTAGATGACGCGCCGGGTGCCCCGCCGGAGTTCATGGCCTTGCTGCGCCGCGGCCTGGCCCCGGACCCGGCCACCCGGCCCCAGAGCGCCGCCGCGTTCCGTGATGCCCTGCTGACCCTGCCCGGCCCGCCCACCGCCCCCTCCGCTGGCTTTCGCGCACCGGGCCGGCCCGCGGGGAACACCGCAGGTAACGCAGCCGCCCCGGCCAGCGGCTCGCGTCGCCTCGCGGTCCACGCACCGCCCGCCCGCCGCCGCACGTCGGCATGGTTCACCGGCCTGGCCGCGCTAGTGGTCGTCATCGCCGCGGCCGCGGTCATCACCGTCCGCATCCTCCCACGCAGCACCGGGTCGGCGGCCGCGCCAGGCGGCACCTCCACGGGCAGCCAGAACAGCCAGAACACCAGCCACAGCGCCAGCCAGAACACCGGCCCGGCCCAGGTGGCCCCGGTCGCCCCCGGCGCCCCGGTCGGCGCGTTCGGCATCGCGACCGTGCTGGCGGGATGCCCGGCCACCGCAGTCCGGTCGGCGCAGGCGCGATGCCCGGCGAACCCCGAGTGCTGGGCGGGACTGGTCGAGATCTCCGGCGTGGTCAGTGCCGAAGCCCTGCCGTGCGACCAGGCGCACTACTGGGAGACATTTGCGATCGCTATCATGCCCGCGGGCGCACAGACCTTCGATGAGCCGACGCTGGCGGAAAACCCGACCGTACGCGCGGTCTGCTCGCTACCGGTCCTGCTGGCCTCGCGGCGCGCCGACGCGCGGCGGATCCCCGCCAGTTCCTGGCAGGTCGAGGTGCTGCCGCCTACCGAAGCGGCCTACGACAGCGGTGCGCGCACCTATCGCTGCGTCGCCGCCGTCACCGGAAGCCAGCCGAGCATCTCCCAGTTCCGACGCTAGGTCACCTTCGGGTGCCTCTGTTCGCGGGGCCTGCGAGCTGGACTTACATCGGTGGGCGATACTGGGATCGAACCAGTGACCTCCTCGGCGCTATCTACAACGTGTGCAAGGGCCGGTCAAGGGCGCGGCATCCCCCGATGACCCCGCCCTGGCCGGATACTGGGCCGAACGGCGCAAGAAGGTCAAACCCCCGCTGGACAGCTATACCCTGCACCTGCTCACCAGGCAGGACGGGATATGCCCGCTGTGCGGGGACCACCTGCTTAACGCCGGGCAGCCACCCCAGTCTCCCGGTCAGTGGGACCAGTGGTGGCTGCACGGCACCCGCAAGGCGATAGCCGCCAGCTATCTCACCCACCACGGGCGGCCCGGCCCCCGCCGCGATGACCAGACCCGCCTGGTGCACGCATCCTGCCCGCGCGGGCTGCAAGCCCGCCAGCGCAGGAAACCGGAACAGCTTCAACCCGCGACGCCCTCGCGGCTTGCTTGAGCCGTGTGCCGCGACGAGTGGCACGCACGGTTCTGAGGGGGCATTAGGCAACGCGTCCCGGCTACCCGACTGAATGCTGTCATCACAGTCGGCCGACCGTCGTGGCGGGCGTGAATATTCGGCAGGGAGGATCTGTTATCTCGGTTGTGTTGCCGGTTGGAGGATCGCGGCGATGTCCTCGACTGCGTCGAGTTGCCCGGCGGCGACATTGATCACCAGGTTGTAGGCGGCGTCGTTAGTGAGTACCAGGCGGCGGCCGTTGAGGCCGTAGAAGGCAATGACTGCGGCCAGGGATAGCCGCTTGTTGCCGTCGATGAGGGCGTGGTTGCGTGCCAGGGAGTGAAGCAGCGCGGCGGCCTTGGCGTCCAGGTCGGGATAGGCGTCCTTGCCGAAGGCGGTGGCCTGGGGCCTGGCCAGGGCGGCTTCCAGCAAGCCGAAGTCCCGGACCGCATAGTCGGGGCCGAGCGTGCGCTCGGCGACGTGGAGCAGTTCGGGCAAGGTCAGGAAGATCACTGGCCGAGTCGCTCGAGTGCCTCGGCGTAGCGGGGTAGTTCTTCGTCGAGTACCTGGTCCAGCAGCTCGGCACGGCTGTGGTTCTCGACGTACTCGCGGATGGCGTGCCGAGCTACTTCCTGCATCGAACGGTGCTCCAGTTCGGCACGTCGGCGCAGGGCTTCGGTCTCGTTGTCCGCGAGTCGCAATGTCATAGCCACGCACTCGATGGTATCACCAGAGATACCACTCCGGGAGCTGGAGGTCGTGACGAGCGCTGGAATCAGCGCAAGTAGCCGCCGTCCTGGCGCCGGTCCCGTCCAGTCGGCATCGCCCTCCGTACCGTGTCCCCGTGCTTGTGGTCCCAAATTCCTCCCAAACGGCAAAAGCTCCCATCCTCTGCTTAGGATGAGAGCCCTTCGTGGGGCCTACGAGCTGGCCTTCCATCGGTGGGCGATACTGGGATCGAACCAGTGACCTCCTCGGTGTGAACGAGGCGCTCTCCCGCTGAGCCAATCGCCCGCTGCCGGTCCTGGGCCGACGGCGAAGGTCAGTGACCACCGCGACCGTCATCCCGGCGCTTCCATAGCGTAGCGCATTCCCGGCCCGCGGCACGCCTGTCCCGGCGGCCGCGGGGTCCGGGGAGCCCGGCCGCACCCCTCCCGGGGGTCACACTAAGTAATGGCCAAAGCTTGCAAACGTACGCAACCGCAGGCCATAAATTACCCTCAGTATTGATGGATAAACAAACTGTAGATAAGTAGGTGAGATCAAAGTCATAGGCTATGCAATCGAGGCACTGGAACACTAAACTGCTTCAACATCAAGCCCGGAGCTGAACAGAATTTGTCCAGGTCAGGGCGAGGATCACGGTTCGTCTCCCGGGTCGGTACGAAAGGCGCAAAACGGAATGTGGGAGAATCTAGAAAACTTCACCCTCCGTACACGTCACAGGCAACAGCAGGCAGCGTCAGATGGGCAGAACCCGGTGCTCCGGGACCCGGTTAGGTAGGGGTGGGTTAGACGATGAGCCGAAGCGACGGCACCACGATCTCGGCCGAGCTCGGGCTGCGGCTCGTGGTCCCGCAGCAAACGATTGTCCCCCTTGTGGCCAGCCTGCACTACAGCGGCAGCGACCCCTACGCCGTGCGCATGGCGTTCCACGTCGGGACCGACGAGCCGGTCGAGTGGATCTTCGCCAGGGACCTGCTCGCCGCCGGGATCGAGTCCCGGCACGGCGAGGGTGACGTGCAGGTATGGCCGTCGGCGGCGTCCTGCGCGCAGTCGGATGATCTCGACGTGATCGGATCGGCGGAGGTCAGCGGCACGGTCTTGAATATCGCGTTGTCGTCCCCATTTGGCCAGGCCCACTTTGAAGCGCCAGCAGAGCCGCTATCGGCGTTCCTTGAGCGCACTTTCCAAATCGTGCCTGCTGGCCTGGAAAGCGACTTCATCGATATCGAGACCGAGCTAAACGACCTGCTCCGTAGCGCCTAACCAAGAAGTCTCGGTTACCGGAACGAGGGGCACGCTTCAGCGGCTACCCGGCATATCTCCGGGATGAGCGTGTCCACGGCGGTGAGCTGGGCGGACACCTCGCGGTCGACATCCATCCGGGGCACCGACACGCGGACGAGCGCGTGCACGGCCTGCAGCGGGGCGCTGGGGCTGGCTACCTGCGCACGCAGGTCGATACCCTGCGCGGCGCAGCAGATCTCGACCGCCAGGCAGGCACGGACGTTGGCCACCACCTCCCGCAGCTTGCGCACCGAGGTCCAGCCCATCGACACGTGGTCTTCCTGCTTGCCCGAGGTCGGGATGGTGTCCACGCTGGCCGGGTGAGCAAGCACCTTGTTCTCGCTGACGAGCGACGCGGCGGTGTACTGCGCCAGCATGAAGCCGGAGTTGGTTCCGGCCGCGGGCGCCAGGAACGGCGGCAGGCCGCGGGAAAAGGCCGGATCAAGCATCCGGTCGACCCGCCGCTCGCTGATCGAGGCCAGCTCGGAGATGGCCATCGCCAGCATGTCGGCGGCGAAGGCGAGCGGCTCGCCGTGGAAGTTGCCCGTCGTCATCACCTCGCCGTCGGGCACGATGACCGGGTTGTCGACCACCGCGCCTAGCTCGATGGTGATCACCTGCGTGGCGAAGCTGAGCACGTCCCTGACCGCGCCGTGCACCTGCGGCGCACAGCGCAGGCAGTACGCGTCCTGTACCGCGTGCCGACTGTCCCGGTGGCTCGCGAGTAGCGGTGACCCGGCGAGCAGCTGGCGCAGGTTGGCCGCGCTGACCAGCTGGCCCGGATGCGGCCTGATGACCTGGACTCGCTCGTCGTAGGGCCGGTCGGTGCCGAGCAGCGCCTCGACCGACAGCGCACAGGCCACGTCCGCCGCCTGCACCAGCATCGCGGCGTCGTGTATCGAGAAGGCCAGTAGCGCCTGCATCGGCTCGGTCCCGTTGACCAGCGACAACCCCTCCTTGGGGGCCAGCGTGAGCGGCTCGAGCCCATGCTCGCGCAGCACCTCGGCGGCGGGCCGCCCGGACGGGGGGTCGCCAGGGCCGCGCAGCCGCCCCTCCCCGATCAGCGGCTGGGCCAGGTGCGCGAGCTGCGCCAGGTCGCCCGAGGCCCCCACCGAGCCTTTGCCGGGGACCACCGGCAGCAGGTCACGCGCGAGCAACTCGAGCAGCCTGGCGGGCAGCTCCGCCCGCACCCCGGAATACCCCGCCGCGAGCGTCCTGGCCCGCAGCAGAAGGATCGCGCGCACCACCTCAGGCTCCAGGGGCGCGCCGATCCCCGCTGCGTGCGAACGCACGATCGCGCCCTGCAGCGCGGCCAGGTCGGCCTCCCCCACCGGTGTATCGGCCAGCGCACCGAACCCGGTGTTCACCCCGTAGACCGGCGTGTCGCCGCTGAGCGCCTTCAGCACGACCGAGCGGCTCGTTTCCATTCGCCTGGGCACGTCCGCGCCCAGCCGGGCCTGTGCCTGTCCGTGCGCGACGGCCACGACGTCGTCAATCGTCAGCGCGCTCCCGTCCACCACCACTTCTCGCATGACCGAAGCCTCCCATGCTCGCGGACCTGTGACGGTCATAACCCTGCCTTAGCCAGATCGCGGCCGAACGAAAGGGCGTGCGTGCGCCCGGGCCGGTGACGTCGAAGCTGGGCCCGGGGCTGGCGCCACGGTCCGTTCGGCCGGAAGATTTCTCCTCGAGCAGCGGCCGCCGAGTTTGCAGGAGCGGCCGGATCGGCTACAGTTCTCTTCGCACCCAGGTGCGTGCGGACGTGGCTCAGTTGGTAGAGCATCACCTTGCCAAGGTGAGGGTCGCGGGTTCGAATCCCGTCGTCCGCTCTCGAGGGTCCTGTTTGCCCTTGCGGCGGAGTGGCCGAGTGGCTTAGGCAAGGGCCTGCAAAGCCCTGTACACGGGTTCGATTCCCGTCTCCGCCTCTTAGTAACGCCCGCAGAGGCTCTCTGAGCGGGCCAGACGCCGTACCGGCCGGGAACAGTCTCCGGTAGCACAAGCCACTCCGCTACCAGGTGCGGAACTATCGTGACTTATACCGGCTTGATGATGCCGCATGCGACCCTGGTGGCTGGCATTACGAGTAACCGAGGACCAGGGAGACGTATCCCATGCCCCGTATCACAGATACTCGGATCGTCAGCTGCGTTCCGCTGCTGCCCCCGGCCGAGCTGCTGGCGGACCTGCCACTTTCCGGTCAGGCGGCGGCGATGGTGGAGCGGGGCCGGGCCGAGGTCCGCGCCGTGCTCGACAGCACCGACGACCGGCTGCTCGTGGTGGCGGGGCCATGCTCGGTGCATGATCCGGCCGCGGCGCTTGACTACGCGACCCGTCTCGCCGAGACAGGACTCGACCGGGACCTGCTGGTCGTGATGAGGGTGTACGTCGAGAAGCCGCGCAGCGTGACCGGGTGGACGGGCCTGATCAATGATCCGGGCATGGACGGCCGCCATGACGCGCTCCGGGGGCTGCGCATCGCGCGCCGCCTGCTGCTTGACATCGCGGCGACCGGCATGCTGTCCGGCTGCGAGTGGCTGCACCCGCTGACCGCGCAGTACCTCGCCGACGCGGTGACCTGGGGAGCGATCGGGGCACGGACCACCGAGAGCCAGGTACACCGCCAGCTCGCGTCGGGCCTGCCGATGCCGGTCGGATTCAAGAACAGCACCGACGGCGACGTTCAGGTCGCGATCGATGCGTGCCTAGCGGCCGGGGCCGGCCACACCTCCTTCGGCGTCACCCCGGCCGGGAGTCATGCGCTGATCACGACCGCCGGCAACCCGGACTGCCACGTCGTCCTGCGCGGCGGCCGGTCCGGCCCGAACTACGAGGCCGCCTGGGTGACCAAGGCGCTGGACCTGATCGAGGGCGCGGGCCTACCGCGCCGGGTGGTGGTCGATGCCAGCCACGGCAACAGCGGCAAGGACCACCGCCGCCAGCCGATGGTCGCAGCGGCGCTGGCGGTCCAGGTCGCCGCCGGGGACGGCCCGGCCGGGGTGATGCTGGAAAGCTTCCTGCTGCCTGGCCGGCAGGAACCCGGCGACCTGGCGACGCTGGCGTACGGCCAGTCGGTCACCGACGGGTGCATGGACATCAGCACCACAGTCGGCGTGCTCGAGGTTCTCGCCGCCGCCGTGCGTCAGCGGCGCCGGGCCCTCCCGCACCTGAGCGCGGCCTGACGGAAATTACCGCCAGGCGGCCCCGGGCTTTCTCCTGGGCTGATAAAACCGTAGTTATTCGAGCAGCTCGCCAGGTGCACGGAATTCCATTTCCGTTCTGGCCTAAAGTGGCGCCCACTACTGCAGTTGGCCATGACATTTCGTGCGGCGGGCAGAGCTGAGGCGATACCTTGATGAAATGCCAAGGTGTTTTCCTCGTATTCGTAAATTCGTCGTCGCCTGCCGGTGGAAATCCGTTCCGGGGTGGTAACAGCGATCGCCGCCGGGCCGACGGCCCAGGCCTACCAGCCCGGGCTTACGGCCGCCTGGGACGACCTGGTCTCCCGGTCCTGTAATGGGACGTTCCTGCATTCCCGCCGTTTCCTCGCCCATCACGGCGGCCGCTTTCGCGACCGCTCGCTGGTACTCGAAGACCGGCACGGCCGCCTCACGGGCGTCTTCCCCGCGGCGGAAGATCCTGCCGACCCGGCGCTGGTGGTCAGCCACCCGGGCCTCACCTACGGCGGGCTGGTGCACGACGGATCGGTCCGGGGGGCGTCGATGATCGGCGCGCTGGACGGTGTCGTCGCGTACTATCGCGACCTCGGCTACCAGCGGTTGCGTTACAAGGCCGTTCCGGCCATCTACCATTCGATCCCCGCCGAGGACGACCGCTACGCGCTGTTCCGGCTCGGCGCCTGCTGCGACCGATGCGACCTGTCCGTCACCATCGACCTGGCCAGCCGCGGGCCGGTGCAGCAGCGTCGAGCCAGGTCCCGGCGCCGGGCCGAGGCCGCAGGGGTGCGCACCGAGCAGGACTGGGCGCAGATCGGCGCCTTCTGGCCGATCCTCGAGCTGAACCTGGACCTTCGGCACGGCGTGGCTCCGGTGCACTCGCTCGCCGAGATCAACCTGCTCCATGCGCGTTTCCCCGAGGAAATCCTGCTGATCGCCGCGACGATGGGTTCGGTCCCGGTCGGCGGCGCGGTGCTTTTTGCGACCGGCTCCGTGCTGCACATGCAGTACACGGCCACCACCGACGAAGGCCGCGCCGTCTGCGCCACTGACCTGGTCATGGAGCACGCCATCGCGCTGGCTCGCCGGCTCGGGTGCCGGTACTTCGACTTCGGCGCCTGCACGGTGGCCGAGGGGCGCAGCCTGGACAGCGATCTCTTCCGGTTCAAGGCGGGCTTCGGCGGCGGGGCCGTCGTTTACTCCCATTACGAACTGGATCTTCAGTAGGCATAAGCGCGGTAGAAGCTTCCTTATCAGCTCGGGCCATTGAACCGCGGGAAGCAGCTAATTAGGCTTGCGTATTGCGCGATATAAACCGAAAACGAGCAAAGGCGGCCCGGATTGCCAGAAATCGCGACCGCCTGGGTTTTCTCTGGCCAAGGAGCGCAGCGGACCGGCATGGGAGCGGAGCTTTTCGCGACGTACCCAGAGATGGTCGCCGAGGCCGATGCGGTGCTTGGCTGGTCGGTCGCCGAGGTCTGCGGCTCCGATGACGGCCGCCTGGACCAGACCCGGTATACCCAGCCCGCGCTTTTCGTCGTCAACGCGCTCAGTTGCCTGCACAGACTAAAAACTGGTTCCGCACCACCCGATTACCTGGCCGGGCATAGCCTCGGCGAATTCAATGCGCTGCACGCCGCCGGCGCCTTTGATTTCGCCACCGGGCTGGCGCTGGTCGCCTACCGCGGCGAGATCATGGCCGACTGCGGCGAGGGCGGCATGGCCGCGGTCATGGGCCTGCCCGAGGGCAAGGTCCGCGACGTCCTGGCCGAGACCGGGCCGGACGTCCAGGTGGCCAACATGAATTCGCTGACCCAGATCGTGGTCGCGGGCCCGAGCGAGCAGGTCGCGGCGACGCGGGAGCCTTTCTTGCGCGCCGGGGCCCTCGACTTCGTCCTGCTTCGCGTCAGCGGCGCTTTCCATTCCAGGTACATGACGGCGGCCACCTACCGGTTCGCCGATTTCCTCACCGACCTGCGACTGAGCCCGCCCCGGATCCCGGTGATCTCCAACGTCACCGGCAGGCCCTACACCGGTGCGGTCGGCGCCTACCTGGTCGCGCAGCTCACCAGCTGCGTCCGGTGGCAGGAGGGCATCGGATACCTCCTGAACCGCGGCGTCGACAGGATCGAGCAGGTCGGCCCGGGCAAGTCACTGACCAGGCTGACGTCCGCCATCCGGAGCCAGAGAGCCAGGTCATGAAGCGCGTAGTAGCGACGGGGATCGGCATCATCGCGCCGAGCGGGGTCGGCAAAGAGGAATTCTGGCGCAACAACACCGCCGGAGCCGTGTTCACCTCACACGAGCCGGAGATGGAAAGGATCGGCGTGCGCAGCCACGTGCTGGCGCGAGTCGCCGACTGGGATGTCGCCGACCATCACGAGCCCGAGGTGACGGCTTCGCTGGCCCCGCTCAGCCGGTTCGCGCAGTTCGGCGTCACGGTCGGGGCGATGGCGGCGCGCGACGCCGGGCTGCGCCCGGCCGGCGGGAACGGCCCGGCCGGCGGGAACGGCCCGGCCGGCGGGAACGGCCACGGCACCCGCGTCCATGGTGGTCGCGGCGAGGTCGGCGGAGTCGATTACGACCGGGCCGGGGTCGTGTTCTCTTCGGCCATCGGTGGCACCCCGGAGTTCCAGCAGGGCTACCAGGAACTCAGCGCCGATGCCACCCGCCCGGTGGACCCGTTCCCTGAGGATTCTCGCTTCTACGACTCGGTCTTCCTCAATTACGCGCCGTCCTGGACCGCGAAGACCTTCGGCCTGCGAGGCCTCTGCACGTCGCTGACCACGGGCTGCACGGCGGGCATCGATGCCCTGGGCCTGGCCTTCGACCTGATCAGGCACGGTGACCAGAGCCTGGTCGTCGCCGCGGCCGCCGAGGCGCCGCTGTCAGGTATCTCCTACGCCACCCTGGACATCATCGGCTCCCTCGCCGTCGGAGACTGGCCGCCCGAGCGCGCGTCACGGCCGTTCGACGCCCGCCGTGGCGGGTTCGTCCTCGGCGAGGGCGCCGCCGCGGTCGTGCTGGAAGACCTGGACCAGGCGATCTCCCGGGGCGCCCGCATCTACGGCGAGGTCCTGGGCTACGCGAGCCTGAACAACGCGCACCACATGACGGACCTGGCCCCCGACGGGGCCGCGATGGCGGCCGTCCTTTGGCGGCTGCTCGACGACGCGGCGGTCCCCGCCGAGCTGGTGGATTACGTCAACGCACACGGCAGCTCCACCGGCCAGAACGACGTGTTCGAGACCCAGGCGCTGAAGACCGTCCTGGACCGGCACGCGTACCGGATCCCGGTCAGCTCGACCAAGTCCATGATCGGGCACTCGCTGTCCGCGGCGAGCCTGACCGGCGTGGTCGCGACGCTCGGCGCCATCGCGTCCGGGATGGCCCCGCCCACGGCCAACTACGAGTACCCCGACCCCGACTGCGACCTCGACTACGTCCCCAACGTGGCGCGCGAACATCACATCGGCACGGCCCTGGTGATGGCCAGCGGGTTCGGCGGCATCCATTCCGCCGCACTGCTGCGCCGCCCCGACCCGTGCGACTCCGGCCACCCGGGCCTGGCTACCTATGGCCTGACGCGGTCCGGCATGGTGCCGACCGCCGAGCTGCCGACACCAGGGACGGGCGCCCAGCCGGCCCTGTTCCTGCACGCGTTCGGGGGGGACGCCCGGCACTGGGAGCCCCTGGGCCGCGAACTCGGTGGACAGCTCGACTGCTTCGCCGTCGACCTTCCCGGCCACGGCCGCAGTGCGGCGGTGGCCGCGGACTGGCCGGGTAGTGAGCTGACCGCCGCGCTGTCCCGCTTCGCGGCCGGCCTGCCCGGTCAGCACGGCGGCGTCGGCGTCGTCGGGCACTCCTTCGGCGCGCTCGTCGCGCTCCGCCTGGCGATGATGGCACCGCAGCGGGTGGCCTGGCTGGCGCTGATCGCCACCGGGCTGACGGCCACGCTGCACTCCGAATTGCTCGACCAGATCAACCACGGCGAGGTCGATCCGGATTTCCTCGCCGGGTGCCTGGCGCAGCCGACCAATCCGGACGTGCTCGACCTGATCGCCGACGGCTTCCGGCAGGTCCGGCTGCCCAGCGTGCTGCGCGAGCTATGGGGCGTGCCCCTGGGTCAGTCCGGTCTCGGCGACCCGAGCCGCCTCCGGGTTCCGACCCTGGTGGTGGTCGCGGCGCGTGACAACGTCACCTCCCCCAGGAAGGGCCGTGCCCTGGCCGCGGCGCTTGGCCATGGCACGGACGCGGGCCTGGTCACCCTCGTGACCGTGCCTCACGCAGGCCATTACCTGCCTATCGAGCAGCCGGCCGTCCTCGCCGAGCTGATCGGGACTCACGCCGCGCAGGCCAGCAGGAACCAGCAGGTGACCCGGTGACAGTGGCCCCCGAGCTGGCCGTCGCCAGCGGCCGGTACAGCGCGGCACACCGCGAACTCGACGACGTCGTGGTGCGCGAGGACTGGTACCGCGCGTGCGGCTGGTGGACCGATGAGCTGCTCCATGACTTCGTCCTCCGCCACGCCCGCGAGGACCCGCACGCCGAGGCAATCTCGGCGCCTGGCGTCCGGCTGACCCGCGGCGAGCTGGCCAAGCGGGTGTGGCAGGCGAGCCAGGCATTCCTGCGACTGGGCGCCGGCCCGGGTGCCCGTGTGGTCGTCCAGCTGCCGAACGACCCCGACGTGGTCGTCGTGGTGCTCGCGCTGGCCCGCATCGGCGCGGCCGCCGTCCTGGCTCCGCCGGGCCTGCGGATGCGCGAGCTGCGCCACATCACCGAGGCGGCGGGCGCGGGGATCATCGTGGTCAGCCCGCATGCCGAGCACGGGGCCAACCTGGCCGCGGGACGGGAGCTGCTGGCCACTTGTCCTAGCGCGGACAGCCTGGTCATCACGGGGCCTACTGGCCGCACCGGCCTGGCCCCGGGTGAGTACCTGTTCAACAGCCTCTGCGAATCCGCGCCGACGGCCGGCCCGGATGGCCCGGCTGGCCCGGCCGGCTCGTTGCCTGCCGCCAGGCCCAGCGACGTGGCGGTTTACCTGCTGTCCGGCGGAACCACCGGGCTGCCCAAGCTGATCCCGCGGACGCACCGGGACTATGTGTACAACCTCAAGGTGAGCGCGCAGGCGGCAGAGCTAGACCGCGGCAGCGTCTACCTCGCGGCACTGCCGGTCTGTCACAATTTCGCGCTCGGCTGCCCTGGGGTTCTCGGCACGCTCGCCTTCGGCGGGCGGGCCGTGCTCACCCGGGGCCGCACGATCGACGGCGTTCTGGCCACGATGGCCGCGGAGAGCGTCACGATCTCCGCCGCTGTCCCCAGCCTGGCGCAACGGTGGGCGGCCCGGGCCAGGGTCCGGCCCGATCTAGCCGCCGGGCTCAAGCTGGCCGTTCTCCAGGTAGGCGCCGCGCGGATAGGCGCGCCGCAGGTGGCCGACGTAACCGCCGCGCTTGGCTGCACCGTCCAGCAGGTCTACGGCATGTCCGAGGGTCTGCTGGCCTTCACCGGTCACGATGATCCGCCCGACGTCATAGCCGAGACGCAAGGACGGCCGGCCTCGGCGGGAGACCAGTGGCGGCTGGTGGGTGACGACGGCCGTGACGTGCCGGACGGCGGGTCCGGCGAGCTGTGGGTGCGCGGCCCGTACACGGTGCCCGGTTATCTCGCCTCGGCCGAGGTCAACGAGGCCGCTTTCTCACCTGAGGGCTGGTACGGCACCGGTGACATCGTGCGGCTGCACAGCTCGGGGAACTTCGTCGTCGCGGGACGGCGCCGGGACTTCATCAACCGGGGCGGCGAGAAGGTCTCCGCCGCGGAGTTGGAAGAGCTCGCCGTCACGCATCCGGCGATGGAGTCCGCGGCCGCCGTCGCGATCCCCAACGAGGCGTTCGGCGAGGCGATCTGCATCTTCGCCACCTTGCGCAGCGACCACACGCTGGAGCTGTTCGAGCTGCGGCGGTTCCTGGCCAACCACGGGGTGGCCGCCTACAAGCTGCCCGACCGGCTCGAGATCCTCGCCGAGCTTCCGGTCACCGCAGTCGGAAAAGTTGACAAGAACGCGCTGCGCCAAGCGGCCGGAGGGAGTTAGGCATGTCTGCTCACACGGACAACTCGATCGTCATCGAGGCGCCAGTCGAGGTGGTATGGGAAGAGGTGAATCGCCTCGAGCAGTGGCCCGTCCTGTTCGCCGAGGAGTACGGGCGGGTGGACGTCCTGGCCACGGAGGCCGACCGCGTCACCTTCCGGATCACCACCAAGCCGCAGGAGAACGGCCAGAGCTATAGCTGGGTGTCCGAGCGCGTGCTTGACCGCGAGCATCACCGCGTGGTCGCCCGGCGCCTGGAAACCGGGCCATTCCTGTACATGCACATCGTCCACTCATTCGAGGAATGCCCGGAAGGGACCCGCGTGCGCTGGGTTCAGGACTTCGAGATGCGCCCGCGAGCTCCATTCACGGACACGCAGATGACCAGCCGGATCAACGCCGGGTCGGAAGGGAACCTGCGGCGTCACAAGCAGGTGATCGAGGAACGCTGGAATGGGACAACGAATGGCTGAGATCAGGCCGGGAAACGAGCTGAAGACGTTCATCAACATCTTCACCTGCGAGCCCGCGGACCAGAGCGCGCTGCTGGACACGCTGCGGGACGAGACGGCGCAGGTGGTAAGCAAGGTCGACGGGTTCGTGTCGGCCAGCCTGCACGCCAGCACGGACGGGCGCCGCGTCATCAATTACGCGCAGTGGGCCAACCTGACCGAGTTCAACAAGATGATGGCGGGCCCGCAGGGCAAGGAACTGATCCAGTCGGTCCATCGCTACGCGAAGGCCGTCGATATTCACCTGTACGACGTCAGCTGGACACTGGAAACGACTACCGAGACCGCGAGGTCATGATGACCATGTCAGTAGAGCACGAGACAGACGAAATGGCCAACACCCTGGCCGAGCGGGCCTGGGAGCTGATCAGGGCCGACCGGATCGAGGAGCTGGGCACGGTATTCGCGCCCGACGCGGAAATGTCCATTGCCGCCATGTCCGGTAAGGGAATCGACTTCATCAAGGGCGTGATGGGCAGGCACCTTAAGTCCTACCCGGACGTCAAACATGAGCTCCTGTCCGTCATCGAAAGCCCAGGCGGCACCTCGGCGTGCCGGGAGGTGCACTTCAGCGGCACTCAGACCGGCGAGCTGAGGAATCCGCAGACCGGCGAGGTGTTCCCGCCGACCGGCAAGACGATCGGCTGGCACGCGGCCGAGGTCGTGCAGACGGCCGACGGGAAGATCACGGTCTGGCACGCCTACTTCGACCGGATGGAGATCGCCCAGCAACTCCGGGAGGCTCATTCATGAACATCACTCCCCCGGTGACCCAGCAGGTCGCCGACGGCGTGGTCGCGTTCATCCAGTCGCCTGGCACGCTCGGCTTGTCCAACTCCGTCCTGCTGACCGAGGGCGGAAGCGGGCTTGTCCTTGACACCATGCTGCTACCCGAGATGTCCCGCTCCATCGCCGATACCGCGGCGCGGATGGGGACGCGGATCGAGACGGTGCTGCACAGCCACCACCACATCGACCACTGCGGGGGCAACTCGGTATTCGGCGACGCGCGGGTGGTCGCCCACGAGCAGACCGTCGCCGACATCAAGCAGATGCTGGACAACGTCGCCGTCCTGGACTGGCTCATGCCGCAGTACAAGGGCCGCTTTACCGATCTCGAGGTCCGGATTCCCGAGCCGGCCGATCTCGACCGCCTCCAGATCCCGGGCGGCGGCGAGGTGCTTGAGTTCGGGCCCAGCCATTCGTTTCACGACATCGCGATCTGGTTCCCCGGCCCGCGCCTGCTGCTCACCGCCGACCTCTGCTTTAACGGCGTGACCCCGCTGGCCATCCACGGGTCGCTGACCGGCTGGGCCGAGGCCCTCGCGGACCTGCGCGCGCTGAACCCGGAGGTGGTGGTGCCGGGCCATGGCCCGGTCACCACCGCCCAGACCCTCGACGAGCTGCGCGATTACCTGCTGCGGCTGATCGCCGCCGGAGAAGCCGCGGTCCGCGAGGGCGCCGGCATCGACGAGGCCCTGGCGACGTTCGACGCCGGGCCGGTAGCGGGCTGGCTTGACGAGCCACGCACCAGGCAGAACCTGACCAAGGCCATCGACGAGGCGCGGGAACGCGCTGGTTACCTGCCCGGCGTCGGTCCGCTGCCGAAGAACCAAACCAAATAGACGCAACACCGTGGAGGAACCATGTCAGATGCAAAGTCCCAGCTGCGCCGGATCGTGCTCGAGGCGTTCAGCGAGGGCCGGGTGGAGGTGCTCGATGAGGTGCTGTCGCCCGATTTCGTCAATCACACCGGGCCGCCCGGCCTCGACCGCGGCATCGAGGGCGTCAAGCTCGTCATCAAGAACGAGCGGGCCGGCTTCCCCGACATGCAGTATGAGGTCCTGCGGGAAATCGAGGAGGGCGATCTCGTCACCCAGCATTGCCGGGTATCAGGAACCCATCTCGGCCCCATCTTCGGGGTCGAACCGACCGGACGGCGCGTGGTCTGGCACGAGATGCACATCGGCCGGATGGCCCCCGACGGCCTCGTCGCCGAACACTGGGCCTGCAACGACATGCACGCGGTATGGGTGCAGATCCAGACCGCCTGGGTGGTCCGCTCGCCGGGGTGCCGATCGCGGTCAAGGACGAGATGCCGCTGGCTGGGCAGGTGGCGACGCTCGGATCGCGCTCGTACGGGCCGCCGGCTCTCGCGGACGCCGAGATCGTCCGCCGGCTCCGAGCCGCGGGGGCGATTCCGATCGGGATCACCAACGTCCCCGAGCTGATGATCTTCCCCTGGACGGCGAGCGACGCGAACGGGATCACCCGCAACCCGTGGAGCACCGAGCGCACGCCGGGCGGATCGTCCGGCGGATCGGCCGCGGCCGTCGCCGCCGGGCTCGCGGCCGCCGCCACCGCGGCTGACGGCGGCGGCTCGATCCGCATCCCGGCGGCGTGCTGCGGGTTGGTCGGGATGAAGCCGACTCGGGGTCGCGTGTCCGGTCCCGGCCGGCGAGGGGTGGCTCGGCCTGACCGTGTACGGGGCGCTGGCCCGCTCGGTCAGCGACAGCGCTCTGCTGCTCGACGCGGTCCACGGCCCGGCGCCCGGAGACGCCGAGATCGCCCCGCCGTTCACCGGAAGCTACCTCGCCGCGGCGAGTGCCCCTCCGGGCCGTCTGCGGGTGGCGGTGTCGCGCAAGCTCAGCCCGGCGTGCTGGCCAGGCTGTCCGGCGATCAGCGCGGCGCGTGGGAGCGCACCGCCACGCTGCTGGGCGAGCTCGGCCACGATGTCATCGAGCGCGACCCGGCCTACGGCCTGGCCGGCTTGGCGTTCATGCAGGCTTGGCTGCGCGGCACCTACGAGGTCTCGCGCGAGGTTCCCGACCCATCTCGGCTCGAGCGCTCGACCCGCCAGATGGCGAGCGCCGGGCGCTACCTCGTGCCCGATCGCCGCCGCGGCCAGCTGGTCGCCCAGCTCCGCGAGATCAGCGCCCGGATCCTCGAGCTCTGGCAGGAGGTCGACGTGCTGCTCACCCCGGCTCTGACCAGCACCGCGATCGCCGCCGAGGGCGGTTACGGCCGCGCGGCGCCGGTGGCCATCGACAAGGCCAGCCGGTTCACCCCGTGGACACCGGCCTGGAACATGACCGGCCAGCCCGCCGTGACGCTGCCCGCCGGGTTCGGCGTGGACGGACTGCCGCTCAGCGTGCAGCTCGTGGGCCGGCCCGGGGCGGAGGACCTGCTGTATTCGCTGGCCGGCCAGATCGAGGCGGCGCGGCCCTGGGCGCACCACCGGCCGCGCCTGTGACGCGCCGGGCGCTCGGCCGGGCGCTCGCGTTCAGGCCCCGGCGTCGGTGAACAGCTCCTTGGAGAGCTCCAGGAACTCGGCGGCGGCCGGGGCGAGCCGGCGGCCCTCGCGGCAGGCCAGCGTGATGTCGCGCCGGAGCGCTGGCTCGATCAGGATGGCCACCGCGGTCTCGGTTCCGGGCGATCGGCGTCGGAGCGGGGGAGGATCGCTACGCCCATGTCCCGGGCCACCAGCCGCTTGATCCGCTCGCTCTCGTTGGACTCGAGCTTGATCTGGGGCTCGAAGCCGGCATGGCGGGCCGCGAAGGTGAGCAGCTCGCGCAGCCGGGCGCCCTCGCGGTAGCTGATGAAGTGCTCGCCCTCGAGCTCGGCCATGCGCACCGTGCCGCGCCCGGCCAGCCGGTGGGTGGGTGGGAGCACGACCACCAGCTCCTCGGACACGAGCTGGTGCAGGCCGAGGCCATGGCTTTCCATCCGCTCGGTCACCGACAGGAAGGCCAGGTCGAGCTCGTCGTCGCGGAGCATCTCGGCGAGCTCCTGGCTGGACTGCTCGCGCACCGTGAGCTCGACCGCGGGATGGCGCTGATGGAAGATCAGCCAGCGCCAGCGACACATCGACCGGGCCCATGGTGTGCATCGTCCCGACCTTCACGCGACCGGCCCCCACGCCCGGGCAGAGCCTGGACCTCGGCGTTGGCGGCGTCGATCTCGGACAGGATGCGCCGTGCGCGTGCGACCAGCGCCGGGCCCGCCTCGGTCATCGCACCTGGCGGGTGGTGCGCTCGACCAGCGGGAGGCCGAGCTCATGCTCGAGGCGACGGATCTGCTGCGAGAGCGCGGGCTGGGCCACGTGCTCCCGAGCCGCGGCCCGGGTGAAATGGAGCTCATCGGCCAGCGCGACCAGGTAGCGGAGCTGCCGAATGTCCATAAGCTAAGCGTCTGGGTGGCTGCGAATGTTCGTCTTTGACATATGAAAGCTGTGCCGCCATCATGGCGGCGCACCCTATCTCCCCTCAGAGCGCGTCCCGCAGATTTCGGCCAGAAGTTCCCGCCGAATCCGGGGCGCGTCTTTTTAAGCCTCGGGTCAGCCGAGGAGCGAGGCCGATTCGCCGAGCCGTGCGACCTGCTCGACCTCGGGCTCGACGAACTGGTTGCACATCACCCGGCTGACACCGGCCTCCCGGATCGGGGCGAGCTGTTCGGCGGCCTGCTCGAGCGTGCCGACGATCCAGCCCGGCGGCGGCTCGCGGCACCAGGCCGGTCCGCGTCCCAACCCGTCGCGGCGGCCACGACCCGGGCCCGCTGCTGCACCTCGGCGGCGTCCGCGCCGAGCACCGCGCCGGCCATGACCGAGAACGGGATCGGCTCGCGGCCGGCGCGCTCGCAGGCCTGCTCGATGTTGGCCTTGCGCTCCTTGATCTGCTCGAGCGCCGGGAACGCGGTGTTGTACTCGTCGGCGAACCGGGACCGCGAGCGCCGCGCTGCGGGGCCCGGCGTTGCCGCCCATGATGAGCGGCGGTTCGCGGGCGCTGAACCGGCTTGGGCTGAGCGTTCAGGCCGGACAGCGTGTAGTGCGCGCCGTTCAACGAGAACTCGTCCTCGCCCCAGTGGCCCATGAGGATCTGCAGCTGCTCCTCTAGCACGTCGATGCGCTCGGACGCGCTCAGGAAGGGATAGCCGTAGGCTTCGTGCTCGCGTTCGTGCCAGCCGGCCCCGATGCCGAGATCGATCCGCCCATCCGAGACGTGGTCCGCGGTGACCACGAGCTTGGCCAGGACCGACGGATGACGGAAGCTCGTCGGGGTCACCAGGGTTCCGAACCGCAGCTTGGTGGTCAGCGCCGACAGCGCGATCGTCGTTCCCCAGGCGTCCAACGATCCACGCTCGGGATGCTGCCCGTCGAGGTTCTCGAAGGTGGTCCGAGCGAAACAGGGTGGGGATCCCGTGTTGCTCGCAGGCTTCGGCCAGGGCGCTGCCACTGAGGCCAGGTGACGCCTTCTTGACCTTCGATCATCAGGCACAGGTCCACGGCGGCGGCTCCTCGATAGAAGGGGCCGCGATCGTATTCGTTCCGCGGCGCGCCGGACTGTCCGGGAGGCCCGCTCCGTGGCCATGCTGGTCCTGCATCGGCCAAGCTGACAACATGGCCGGCGATGCCCGACGTCGTGATCTGCGGCGACTCCGTCCGCCTCGCCGAAATGCGCCACGAGTCCCGCTGATGTTCCCGACACGTTCCTGTACGCCGAGATCGGCGGCGAACGCCACGCGTGGTCGCCTCGATCGAGGCGCGCGCATCGTGGTTCTGGGCCGGCGCTGTGCTCCACGCCCTGGAGGAGTCGGCTTCGACGAGCTGGTCGCTCGGCGGCGCCATCGAGGACGGCGATGCTCGAGATCATGGCCCGGGCGTGCCCTCGCTCGGGGTGGAGCGGCCCCGTGCCGGCCCGTTCCCGATCGAGCTGGCCGACAGACTGCGCGGCGGCGGGATCGAGCTCGACCGTCGACAGCCCCTGTTCGAGTCGCGCCGCCGCGTGAAGAGCGCGGCCGAGCTGGCCGAATCAGGCGCGCCAGGCGGCCGCCGAGGCCGGCATGCGGGCGGACGTCGAGCTGCTGCGCCAGGCCGAGCGGACGGCACGGGCCTGCTCGGCGGCGGTGACCCGTTCGAGTTGCGAGCGGGTCAAGGCGGCGATCCGGGTGAGTTCGGCGAGCCGGTGCCAGCCGGCGACTTCATCGTGTCGCACGGCCCCCAGGCCGCCATCGGGCACGACTGGGCTCGGGTCCGATCGCGGCCGGAGAGCCGATCGTCATCGACCTGTGGCCGCGCGATCCCGAGTCGGCGTGCTTCGCGGACATGACCCGCACGTTCGTCGTCGGCGACGCCCCGGCCGAGGTGGAGGTATCACGAGTCGCGCGCGAGGCGCTGAGCGCGTTCTCGCGCGCCGTCGCGCCGGCGCGGCGGGCCGGGAGATCCATCGCATCTCGTGCGAGCCCTGCGAGCAGGCGGGCACCCCACCCAGCTCTCAAAGGCGCAGGGCCAGGTCCTCGACGGAGGGCTTCTACCACTCGCTCGGCCACGGCGTCGGGCTCGAGGTGCACGAGCAGCCGACCCTCGGCCTCGCCCCGCTGAGCTCGTCGCCGGCGACGTGGTCGCGCTCGAGCCGGCTGCTTCGACCAGGTTTCGGCGGCTTTCGCCTCGAAGATCTCGTCGTCGTGCCCGACGCCGGTGCGGAGCTGCTCACCGGTTCCGTACGACCTCGCGCCCTGAGGCCGTCGGCGGACGACTGCTGAGTCGGGCGGAGGTCCGGTGTCGGGGCGGACTTGGCCAGAGTTCACGCCGTGGCGTTCCTCCACGCGATCTGCGGGGTTTGTCTTCCTGTCGTTAGAAGCCGCCCGACCGACGGGCCCGCAGCCGCTGCATCCGGCTGCTATGCAGCCGGATTATCGGTTGGTGGAGGAGGTTTCTCGCGGCCGGCTATACGCTGGCCACCGCGAGCAGCCGGTGCGGACGATCGGGGAAGCTGGTCAGGTGAAACGACCCCTGGGCGGTCTAAAGACGGCCGCGCGGCGAACGGAGATGAAATGGCCAGGCTGATCTATTCGGCGATCGCCTCGCTGGACGGGTACGTCGAGGACGAGCAGGGCAACTTCGACGGGCGGCGCCCGAGAGGAGGTGCATGCCTTCGTCAACGACCTCGAGCGGCCGATCGGCACCTACCTGTACGGACGCCGGATGTACGAGACGATGGTCTTCTGGGAGACCGCGCGCACCGTGGCGACGCAGCCGCGGTGACCCGGGACTTCGCGCAGATCTGGCGCGCGGCCGAAAAGATCGTCTACTCCCGGACGCTTCAGACGGCATCCAGCGCGAGGACCCGGATCGAGCGCGAGTTCGACCCTGACGCGATCAGGGCGCTCAAGGCCGCGCGGACCGGACATCACCGTGGGCGGCGCCGATCTGCCGGCAAGGCAATCGCCGCCGGACTGGTCGACGAGTGCCACCTGTTCCTCGGTCCGATCGTGGTGGGTGGTGGCAAGCGGGCACTGCCCGACAGCGTGCGCGCGCAGCTTGAGCTGCTCGATGAACGCCGCTTCAAGGGCGGCGTGGTGGATCTCCACTACGCGATCGTGTAGTTCACCTCCAGGAGAGGCGCCGGGCGGTAGCCGTTCAGGTGCCGAGGTGTCACATTTAGCGCCTGTGCGGTGCTTAGTGGGTGTAGATGGGATTCGCGGCACGACAGGATGAGGGTTTGGATTGGCCGGCCGACACCTCCGGCCTGGCCAGCTTAGAGGCGTTCTTCCGCGTCCATCACCGGTCCGTCGTGCGCCTTGCCCAGAACGTGCTCGGCGACTCGCAAGCCGCGGGGGCGTGGCCCAGGAGGTCTTCCTGGCCGCTTATCGGCGCTTCCCGGGCGACTGGGAGCAGGCGGCCGGATGGGTCAGGGTGGCCGCCGTGCACTCGGCGCTCAACGTCCTGCGGGCCGACCGGCGCCGGGACCGTCGCGAGCTGATGTCGCCCGCCGGGGACTGCGTGCCCGGCCTCGACGACATGGTGATCGAGCGCGAGGCGCGGGCCGAGGTTCGCCAGGTCCTGGCTCGGCTCCCACGCCGTACGGCCGCGGTGCTCGTCATGCGCCACGGCGGCATGCGCTACGTGGAGATCGCGGACGCGCTCGGCGTCAAGGTTGGAAACGTCGGGACCCTGCTCAGACGAGCCGAGTCCGCTCTTCGAAAGGAGATGTACCGTGAGACACGTTCCTGACGGGGTGCTTCGGCGGCTCGAGGACGAGCCCCTGTCGGTCCCCGACAGGGTCGCCGAGCACGTGGCCGAGTGTGCGCACTGCGCTGCTCGGCGTGCCGAGATCGCCGACGACGCGCAGCGCGCCGCCCGGTGGTTCTCCACCCCCGAGGTCACTCCCGACGTGGATGCCGCGTGGGCTCGCCTGGAGCGCGAGCTGCACGGCCGCCCCCAGGAGGAAGCACGCCGGCGCTGGAAGCCGACCCCGGTGGTCCGGCGACGCTGGTCGTTCCCGGCGCTGTCTCTGCGGGCCGGCCTGGCCATCGGTGCGGTCGGGATCGTGGTCGCGGGGACGGCCGCGGCGGCGACCCTCACGACGATCTTCGCGCCGACGCACGTGGCCCCGGTATCGGTGAGCCGGAACGACATGCGAGCGGTCAGCGCCTTCATGGGACTGGACGGCGGCAACTCGCTCGGGGGGTTCTCGACTCCGAATGGGTCGAGCAAGATGCGGTTCGGGACCGTCAGCTGGTCCTCGCAGGCCCCGCACCCGGCCTCTTCGCTCGACCAGGCCGTCTCGGACGCCGGCTTTCAGGTGACGCTTCCTGCGCACCTGCCGTCCGGAGTCGGCGCGGTGCGCCAGTTCACCGTCCAGCCGCGCGTGCGAGCCACCGTGACCTTCGATTCCGCCGCCTCGAGCCTCGCCGGAAGCACCGTGACGGTTCAGGCCGGTCCGGCCGTCATCGCGCAGTACGGCGGGACGAGCACGACCGACGTGCCGACCCTGGCGATTGCGACGATGCCCCGTCCGACGGCGAGTTCCTCAGGTACGAGCCTGGGCCAGATCGAAGCATTCCTGCTGGCCCCAGCCTGGCATTCCTCCGGCGCTGGCCGAGGAGATTCGGCTGCTCGGCGACCTGCGGGACGACGCTTCCGGTCCCGGTCCCAGCCGGCGCCTCGGTCCGCTCGGTACAGGTCTCCGGCTGGCCGGGCGTGCTGCTCTCTGACTCCTCGAATGCGGCCGCCGCCGTGGTCTGGGAGGACAGCCACGGGATGCTCCACATGGTCGCGGGAATCCTCGATGCGCAAGATGTCCTGAATGTCGCAGACCGACTGGGCTGCAGGGCACCGCCATCGAGCGGTCCTCGGCCGGCCGCGCCGAAGTCGGGCCGTCAGGGGCGGCGGGTTCCTCGCCCGGAGCTCGCTCGCCCCAGCCGGCCGCCTCGCCCGCGATCCACACGGTGGCGCTGACCAAGCGGGTCCGGCGCCACGACCGCGGTGAACTCGCTGTCGATGACCGTGCAGCGC